>NZ_JCAPFI010000006.1:0-420614 GCF_059611725.1 Tateyamaria sp. LSS28
AGGCTCAGGCTCAGGCTCAGGCTCAGGCTCAGGCTCAGGCTCAGGCTCAGGCTCAGGCTCAGGCTCAGGCTCAGGCTCAGGCTCAGGCTCAGGCTCAGGCTCAGGCTCAGGCTCAGGAACGATTATCGGTTCCGGGTCGGGTGCAACAGGTGTTTCGATGGGTTCAGACACAGGTTCCGGGTCCGAAATCACCGGCGCTTCGACCGGCGCAGGTTCAGGTATCGGATCGGACACCGGCGGCATTTCGACCGGTGTAGGGGCCGGCGTTGGATCGGGTGTAGGCACGATCTCGGGGTCAGGTGCCGCAGCCTCTTCGACACCGCCGTCTTCGACAATCGCTTCCAGCCCTTCGTCAATCTTGGACGAAGACTTGAACAGCCGATCCTTGAGTTTCTTGAAAAACGCCATGATGCCCCGATACTTGATCTGATCCCTGACCTAATACGAGCGCACGGGCATGAAAAGGTATGAGTTCTGGGCCATCGCCGTGTTGGTCCTTGGGATTTGGTCCCCGTTTGCTGTCTTGGCGCGGTCTCCGGGCACCTTATGTTCGACTGGCGCGCTTGGGCCCGTGGCGTGTATCCGACCCGAACACGCAGCGTTCGATATCTGTCAGCATATCGAGGAGGCAAGCCGCAGGCATTTGCTTGACCCCGGTTTCTTTGCCCGGCTGCTGTGGCAGGAAAGCCGGTTTGATGCCAATGCGCTCAGCCCGGCGGGCGCGCAGGGGATTGCACAATTCATGCCCGGTACAGCTGCGTTGCGCGGGCTGTCGGACAGTTACAACCCGGCTGAGGCGATGGAGCGATCCGCGCAGTATCTGGCGGAGTTGCTGCGCCGATACGGGAATGCGGGGCTGGCTGCTGTTGCCTATAATGGGGGCGAACGGCGGGCCGACGGGTTCATCGTGGGGGATGGTCTGGCCGGTGAAACCATTGACTACGTGCAAATCATCACGGGCCTGACTGCCGAAGATTGGCGCGATGCACCGCCCGAGCAGCACGACTTTCGCCTTGATCCGAGCAAGCCGTTCATGCCCGCGTGCCTCGCCATGGCGCGCAACCGAAAGGTCAGTGCGATCAAAGGGATACCGGGCAAGCCGACCCTTCCGAAATGGGGGGCGCAGATCGGATTTGGCAAGACCAAGGACGCAGCCCAGAGCAAGGCCAAGGACGCGGCGCGATTTTGTTCCGCCCTCGTGGACGCGCGCGTGGATATAGTGTTTGTCAAAAATCGCGTGCGGGGGCGACCCGGCTATCACATGGCGCGGGTGTCTGGAAATGACCGTGGGGCCGTGTCGAAAATCTGCCAGAATGTGCGGGCGCAGGGGTGCCCCTGCGCCGTCTACAAGAACTGGTGATCAGATTTCATCCCCGAAATGCTTCATCGTCAGCTTGATCGGGTTCGGGGCCGCCTGCCCCAGACCACAGATGGAGGCATCTGTCATGGCGGTGCAGAGTTCATCGAGCAGCCCCTGATCCCATGTGTCGGCCTGCATCAGCTTGACCGCTTTTTCGCAGCCCACCCGGCAGGGTGTGCATTGGCCGCAGCTTTCATCCTCGAAGAACTTGAGCATGTTGAGTGCTGCGTCGCGGGCGCGGTCCTGGTCCGACAGGACCACCACCGCCGCCGAGCCGATAAAGGTGCCGTGCGGTTGCAGCGTGTCGAAGTCGAGCGGGATGTCGTTCATTGAGGCCGGGAGCAGGCCCGAGGACGGGCCGCCCGGTTGGTAGGCTTTGAACACGTGGCCGTCGGCCATACCGCCCGCTGCGTCGATGATGTCGGTGATCGTGGAGCCCGCAGGCAGCAGGTACACCCCCGGCTGCGCGACACGACCCGAGACGGAGTAGCTGCGCAGGCCGGTGCGCCCGTTCTTTTCGGTGCTGTTCAGCACTTCGGGCCCTTCGCGGCAGATGCGCGCGATCCAGTGCAGGGTTTCGACGTTGTGCACCAGCGTGGGCTGGTTGAAGATGCCAACTTGCGCCACGTAAGGGGGCCGGTGACGCGGCAGGCCGCGCTTGCCTTCGATGCTTTCGATCATCGCAGATTCTTCACCGCAGATATAGGCGCCCGCGCCGCGCCGCAGGTCGATATAGCCGGGTTTCGCGATGCCTGCGTCTTCCAGCGCCTTGATTTCGCGGGCGAGGATGTCGAGCACGGCGGGGTATTCGTCGCGCATGTAGATGAAGCACGTGTCCGCCTCGACCGCCCAGGCGGCGATCAGCATGCCCTCAAGGAACAGGTGCGGAGTGCGTTCGAGGTAGTACCGGTCCTTGAACGTGCCCGGTTCGCCCTCGTCCCCGTTCACGGCCAGATAGCGCGGACCCGCGTTGGCACGGACAAAGCCCCATTTGGTGCCGGACGGGAAGCCAGCACCGCCCAGGCCCCGCAAGCCGCTTTCCTTGATCTTGGCCTGCACGTCTTCCCAATTGCCGCTGCCGCGCAGTTGCTTGAGGGCCGTGTAGCCCCCTGCAGCGGCGTAGGTGTCCAGCGTTTCGTAGTCCGGGATATGCGCGTGCGTGTCGTTTGCCGCGATGGCTGCCTGCACCTTCTCCGGTGTGGCGTTGTCGATGTGGTTGTGGCCCAGTTCAAGCACCGGCGCCGTGTCGCACCGGCCCATGCAGGGCGCGCGGAGGACGCGAACTTGGGTCGGGTCAAGGCCATCTTCGAGGGCGGATTTGAGCGCTTGGGCCCCCGCCAACTCGCAGCTGAGCGAGTCGCAAACGCGGATGGTGAGTGCGGGGGGCGGGACCTCGCCCTCTTTCACCACGTCGAAATGGGCATAGAAGGTGGCAACCTCGTAGACCTCGGCCATGCTGAGGCGCATTTCCTCGGCCAGCGCACGCAGGTGGGCGGCAGAGAGGTGGCCATAGGTGTCCTGGATCAGATGCAGGAATTCGATGAGCAGATCGCGGCGGCGCGGTTGGTCGCCGAGCAGCGCCTGCACCTCTTCCCAGGCCTGATCCTCAAGCGCGCGGCCCTTGGGGCGGACACGCCCCTTGCCCTTGCCCGATTTCCAGACACCTTTGCCTTTTGCTGACTCATCCAGCGCCATCACACGCACTCCTGCCCTGATTTGGCCGAAGAATATCAGCGCGGCCAACGCGCGATCAGCCCAAAAGCGACGCCCCGGCACACAAATCACGCGCGTATCGTCACCATGTCGCCGCCAATGGGTCACGCTTTGGCAGCAAATTGAAGCTAAACGCATCCTCTGTCAGGCTATGATACCGTCCAACCGCGAAAACCGGAGTGATTCTGCATAGATGCCGCCACTGCTGCCTTTTGTCGTTGCAAGCTTTTTGCCCGGCGCGTGCCTGGCGCTCGCCTGTTTGTTGGGCGGGCCCTGGCCGATTGCCGCTGTGCTGGTCATCACGGTTGTTGTCTTTTTCCTCGACAAGCTGCCCGTGCGTCCAGCGCCCTCGGACCAATCCGGCCACCGGCTGTCCGAGGCCCTGGGTGTTGCCCATTTCATCCTGTTGGGCCTGACGGTTTGGGCCATGGGCACGGATCTTGCGATGCTCGACAAAGGGCTGATCGTCGTGGCGGCCGGGCTGTATTTCGGGCAGGTGTCCAACTCCAATGCGCATGAATTGATCCACCGTGCGGACCGCTGGGCGTTTCGTCTTGGCGCGGCCTGCTATGCCTCTAACCTCTTTGGCCACCACACCAGTGCACATCGTCTGGTGCACCATGTTCACGCGGCCACGATGGCCGACCCCGCCACAGCCCGTCTGGGGGAAGGGTTCTGGGCCTATCTTGCGCGTGCTTGGATTGGTGGGTGTCGCGATGGCCTATACGCCGAACGAAGGCGCCATGGCGGTGCGCGGCTGCCGCGCCCTTACCTTTTTTATGGTTTGGCGTCTGTGCTGAGCGTTGCGGTTGCTTATGCGTTGGCTGGTGGTGCGGGCATCTTCGGTCTGATCCTTGTCAGCGCGTATGCGCAGATCCAACTGATGCTGTCGGATTACGTCCAGCATTACGGGCTGATGCGGCGCAGCATGCCCGGGGGTCAGTTGGAGCCGATGGGTCCGGCCCATTCATGGAACGCACCACACTGGTACTCGGCGGCGATGATGCTCAACGCGCCGCATCACTCGGCCCACCATGCTCGCCCGGCGACAGCATTTCCACGTCTGGAACTGGACGCAGAGACCATGCCCATATTGCCCCACTCCCTGCCAGTGATGGCCGTTTTGGCGCTTGTGCCACCCCTTTGGCGGCGCATCATGGACAGGCGGGCGGAACGATGGACGGGTGCCGCGGTGCAAGGCAGGATAACGCCAGCACCCGCATGAAACGACACGTCCTCTGGCAGGTTTCGCACAGCTCTGCCACAGTGGGCGCATGATCATTCGCCTCTTGCTGATCCCGCTGGCCTTCATAGGCGCCGCCGCCATGGCAGAGCCAATGACGGCGGCCGAGTTCGAAGCCTATGTGACAGGCAAGACCCTGTATTATGGCCGGTCGGGCGAAGCCTACGGCGCTGAAATCTATCACGAAAACCGACGCGTTACATGGTCCTTTCTGGATGGCGAATGCAGGGATGGGACGTGGTACAATGACGGCCCCCTGATCTGCTTTGTCTACGAAGACCGCCCGGATCCGCAATGCTGGACGTTTGAGAAGAGAGCCGGCGGATTGATCGCAACCTTCGAGAATGATCCTGCCAGCACCGAGCTGTACGAAGCGCAGGATGTTGGCGAAGAAATGATCTGCCTTGGCCCAAAGATCGGCGTGTGAGCCGGGCGGACGACACGTCCGCCTTACAGATCCTGCATCACCGCGCCACAGACAGGGTGTAAGGCGGAGGTCACCTCCGCCTTATCCGGCGCGAGCTATGCTATGGAGCTTTGCCCGTAAGGCGCGTCTTGATGCGCCCTAGAACAGCGATCCCTGTTCTGGCGGTTTGGATGCGGCTTTCTGCGCAGCGCTCTTTCCGCCACCCAGTTTCATGCGCCCGTCAGCGAATTCGATCTCAAGGCCACTGGCCTGTTCCGCCGCGGCCCGGCTGGTCAGGATCTGCCCCTCGCCCCGCACAACGGCATACCCGCGTGCCAGCGTCGCCTTGTAGCTGAGTGTTTCACGCAGCCGATCCATGGCTGCAAGCTTGCGGTGCAGCCCCTCCAATTGCCTCTGACCAGCGGCTTGCATGCGGGCCGTTGCATCCCGCAGCCGTTCCGACTTGCGCGCTGCATCCTGCCCAATCCGCGTCGGGGTCAGGCGGGCCGTGCGCGCCTCCAACCGTTCGCGTTTCGCAGCAGCGACACGGGCCAACGCCGGTTCAAGTCGCATAGACAAGGCATCAAGACGACGTCTTTCTGCCTCGAGGCTGCGTCGTAAGGTGGCCGGACGTAGGCTGCCCGACACCTCGGACAGCCGCACCTTGCGCCGTTGCACACCCGCGATCAGCGCGGGTCCAAGTTGGCCGCCCGTCACGTCAAGCCGTTGGCGCGGCCCTTCGACCAGCGCATCCGCGCGCGGCAAGGCGCGGGCCAGATCGCGCAACCGCTGTTGCCGTCGCTGCATCCCGCCACTCACCGCGCCCGTCATCCGTGCGCCTGCCTGTTCGACCCAGGCCAGCAGCTCGTGGCGCACCGGCACGGCCATTTCGGCGGCGGCCGTCGGCGTGGGCGCGCGCCGATCCGACACGAAGTCGATCAGCGTGGTGTCGGTTTCGTGCCCCACCGCTGAAATCAGCGGGATGTCCGAGGTAGCAGCGGCGCGCGCGACCGCTTCTTCGTTGAAGCCCCAGAGATCCTCGACGGAGCCACCGCCGCGCGCCACGATCAGCAGATCGGGTCGGGGCATGCCGCCCCCGGGCGTCAATGCGTTGAAGCCTGCGATGGCGCGCGCAACTTCCGGCGCACAATTGGCCCCCTGCACTGCCACCGGCCAGATCAGCACCTTGCGTGGGAACCGATCCCGCAACCGATGCAGGATGTCGCGGATCACGGCCCCCTGCAGAGACGTCACAACCCCGATCACCTCGGGCAGGTAGGGCAAGGGCCGCTTGCGGGCGTCGTCAAACAACCCCTCGGCGGCGAGCGCCTTTTTACGTTTTTCCAGGAGCGCCATCAGCGCGCCCTGCCCCGCAATCGCGATGCGCTCGGCATTGAGTGAGAATTTGGATTGGAAACCCGAGGCCGTCATGCGGCCTTCGGCCACGACCTCCATCCCCTCCTCGGGCATGGTGCCCAGACCGCTGACCTGTCCCTTCCACGTCATGCAGGACAGGACGTTGCGATCATCCTTGAGGTCGAAATAGAGGTGGCCGGAGCGTGCCAGCACAACGCGCCCGACCTCGCCCTTGATCCGGACCCAGCCCAGTTCGCCCTCGATCAGCTTGCGCACCTTGCCCGCAATCTCGGACACCGAAAACTCGGGTGTGTTCGAACCGGGAACGGGATCGTCAAGCAGGTCCATGGGCCATCCTTGTGCTGCGGGTCCGGCCAGCTTAGAACGCGGCCAAGTGAAGGCCAAGGAGCAAGTGATGAACATTCTCATTCTGGGCGGCGGTGGCCGCGAGCACAGCTTGGCCTGGGCGGTGTTACAGAATCCCAAATGTGACCGGCTGGTCGTGGCCCCCGGCAATGCGGGGATTGCGGCTATTGCCGAGTGCGCGAACCTGGACATCAATGATGGCGGCGTTGTCGCGACATTCGTGGAAGAAGAGTGCATCGATTTCGTGATTGTCGGTCCCGAAGCTCCGCTTGCCGCCGGGGTGGCCGACCGTTTGCGGGATGCAGGCGTGCTGGTTTTTGGCCCGAGCCGGGCCGCGGCGCAGCTCGAAGCGTCCAAGGCTTTCACCAAGGCCATCTGCGATGCGGCCAACGCACCAACGGCTGCGTATGGTCATTTCACAGATGCCGCTGCAGCCAAGGCGTATGTCACCGAACAGGGCGCCCCGATTGTCGTCAAGGCAGACGGGCTGGCCGCAGGCAAAGGTGTCATCATCGCCGAAACCGTCGCACAGGCATATGCCGCAATTGATGACATGTTTGGCGGCGCTTTTGGCGGTGCCGGGGCCGAGGTGGTGATCGAGGAATTCATGCAGGGCGAAGAGGCGTCTTTCTTTGTCTTGTGCGACGGGACCGACGTATTGCCCATCGGCACTGCGCAAGACCACAAGCGCGTGGGCGAAGGCGACACGGGTCCTAACACCGGCGGTATGGGAGCCTATTCCCCGGCCCCCGTGCTGACCGATGACATTGCCGAACGCGCCCTTGAGGAGATCATCCGCCCGACAATGGCGGAGATGGCGGTGCGGGGCATGCCGTATCAGGGTGTACTCTATGCCGGCCTGATGATCGAAAACGGCGCGCCGCGCCTTGTTGAATACAACGTGCGTTTTGGGGATCCGGAGTGCCAGGTGTTGATGATGCGCCTAGGCGCGCAGGCGTTAGACCTGATGCATGCAGCGGCCGAAGGCCGGTTGAACAAAGCACAGGTCAATTGGGCGGAGGATCACGCGATCACCGTCGTGATGGCGGCAGAGGGATACCCAGGGGACTATGCAAAGGGGGCTGTGATCAACGGGCTCAACACGCTGCCCGCTACCGGCAGCCAGATGGTATTTCACGCTGGAACGTCAGCACGGGATGGCAAGATCACCGCATCTGGTGGGCGCGTTCTGAATGTCACGGCCCGGGGCGCATCCTTGCACGAGGCCGCCGACAGTGCCTACGCGATGATTGATGCCATCGACTTCCCCGGAGGCTTTTGCCGCCGTGACATTGGTTGGCGGGCGCTCGACTAGGACAAGCGCGCCCCAGCCCCTTGCTTCCCTGTTTCAGAAAATCCCCGCCGGAGGCACCGTTCGGATGCAACCGGGCAGAGGAGCTGCGACAGCTTACGACATTGGCGCTTGCGTGCAGGCCACCGGATCGTCGCTGATGTCCACAACCTCCTGCACCTCTCCCAGATCATCGGTTGAGGCGACAAACAGGCGTGCGTCACGGAGAAACGGGACCCAGCAATGCTGCACACCGGGCGGGTCATCATCGTAATCAAAGCAGACCTGACCATTGTCCGCCGTCACCATGCCAAAGGCGCAGGTCCCATTTGCGCGCGCCCAGACAGTACGATTGCGGGACAAGAACTGTTCGATCCCAACAGGCTGACGATTTGGAAAGGTCGCGAAAGACGCGGTCCGGTTGGCGACAAGGTCCAGAAACTGCTCGGGCGTCAGGCGGTCCTGCGCAACAGCGGGCGCCGCGGCAAACAGCAGGGCAACAGCCAGTCGGATCATTGGCAGTCCATGGCGCGGGCAAAGGCCGGGCGTGTCGTGTCGGTGCCCAGGTACATGCGCTGAAACTGTGATCCATCCCAGCGGATGGCCACAAGGTCCGACCAGTTCGCGGTAGCCAGGATCATCTCGGGCACTCCCGCGCAGGTGCGGATGCCGCCGGCGATGTCCACCTCGCCGATCCTGTGGTTGGTGAGGCCCCGCAGGTCTGCGGCAGCGGTCAGGGTGCCATCTGCAAACCGCCAGATGCGCAATGTCTTGGCCAGATGCGGACGGTCAATATAAGCGATCTCGGTCACGCCGTCGCCGTCCAGATCAGCAGCACCCAGCGGGGCAAGCCAACGGTTGCGGGTTCCGATATGTGGCGTCTCGGTGATCTTGCCCTGCGCGCCATAAATCGCAAAGGCAGCCCCGGCGGTGACATCGGCTTCGACCACCAGGACCTCGGGTGCGCCATCGCCATCCAGATCGGCAAGGCGGGGGGCCACGTCTTCGAAGACGTGATCGCCGGGCAGGACAAAGCGGCGTTGCTCTCCGTCCTGCATCTCAAGCTCGAGAGCACCCCATTCGATCGCATCGCCAAGGATGCCATGGGCATACCTGTCGGTCGGATCGGTGTAACGGGCCGCCACGATAACGTCGGCCAGGGCAGGCGCTGAGGGTGCCACGAGCGCCAGCGCGGCCAGCAACACGCGCAGCGGTTGCAACGCGCCGCGGGCGGGCGGACGCAAAAGGCGCAACAGCAGACGCGGCGCCCTGATGGGCATCAGATCTGCTTTTCAGGCATCTGCACGACAAGCCCGTCCAGCGCATCCGTCACCTTCAGCTGGCAGGTCAGGCGCGAACGGGTCACATCCGGTTCGTAGGCGAAGTCGAGCATATCGGTTTCCATGTCGTCCTTCGTCGGCAATTTCTCGACCCAATCGGGATGCACATAGACATGGCAGGTAGAACAGGCACAGGCCCCACCGCAATCCGCTTCGATGCCCGGAATGTTGTTGTCACGTGCGCCTTCCATGACCGTCAGGCCATTGGCCACGTCCACAACATGCTCGGTTCCGCCATGTTCGATATAGGTGATCTTGGCCATTCTCGTGCCCCCTTCAATCCGCATTCCGCATATCTCTACCGGGCAGGAGATAAGGCTGCCAGCCCCTTTTGCGACCCCCGACTTTTCCACTTGCGACATGGTACATTTGTTCTATTTTTGTTCTCATGCAAATTTACCCCTCCTCCCCGTCCGGGCATGCGCCCACATGGCCCCGTCCCCCGGCGTGTCTGCGCGCGGGCGAGCTGGATGCGCCACCGGTGAATGCGCGGGTGGCGGTGGCAGGGCTGGTGATCCTGCGGCAACGCCCTGGTACGGCCAAGGGCGTGATCTTTCTCACGCTTGAAGATGAGACGGGCGTGGTGAACGTCATCGTTTGGCGTCACGTCTACGAACGCTTTCGCCGTGCCGTGGTGGCCGGGCGCATGTTGAAGGTGACGGGCCGGATGCAGCGGGCCCACAACGTCACCCATGTGCTGGCCGAAGAGATCAAGGATATCTCGCCCCTGCTCGACCAGCTTCTGGCGGAAGGCACCGGGCGGCATATGGGACACGAGACACGCACGGATACCTGGGAAAGCCGCAAGGGCGGCTGACGCAGCGGGGCTAGGCAGAGGCAGGGCCCGCAGCTATGTTGCCCTGAAAAGCCCAGCCAGAGGCCCGAGCATGACATTCAGACCCCTCTTCCCGGTTCTTGCCGCCGCATGCATTGTCGCAGCCTGCGCCGAAGATGGCGCAGTCACATCAACCGCAAATGTCGATCCCATTTCGCTGGCAACCGCCCCGCCCGGGGCGGCACCGGGCACATGTTGGGACAAGACGGTGAGCCCTGCCGTGGTCGAGACCGTGACCCGCAAAATCCAGCTGCAACCCGCACAGATCAGCAGCGATGGGCGGGTTCAATCGCCTCCGATTTACAAAACCGAGACAAGCCAGCAGGTTGTCCAGCCGCGTCGGGAAACCTGGTACGAAATTCTTTGTGACGCTGATGTCACGCCCGACTTCGTTGCATCGGTCCAGCGTGCGCTGGAGGCGCGGGGGTTCTACAGCGGACAGATCACGGGCGAGATGGACGCCCGCACCCGGGCCGCAATCGGGAAGTATCAGGCCGCAGAGGGCCTGGACAGCAAGACCCTTTCCATCGCCGCCGCCCGCAAGCTGGGACTGATCACTGTCGCCAATCCTGCCGCAACCTAACGGGCGGGGCGCACCAGCAGGTGCGCCTTACAGGCGGGCACATCGCTGCAAACCCTGAACAAGAAAGGCGCCCCGAGGGGCACCTTACCTATTTCATATCGATGACGGTACTTACTCGGCCAAACTGAGCGCCACGAAACGTGGATCACCCGCCCGACGCACCAGCAGCAGAAGCGATTTGCGCCCTGCTTCTTTCACGTCATCCAGCCGCGTCTCGAACTCGCCAATGCTGTTGACCTTTTGCTGCCCTGCTTCGGTGATGATGTCACCTGCACGCAGGCCCTTTTCGAAGGCTTCGCTGGTCTCGTCCACCTCGACAACGGCCAGACCTTCCTGATCCGCGTCAGCCCCCAGCTGTTCACGCAGCTCATCCGTCAGAGTGCTGAGCGTCAGGCCAAGCACATCCTTGGTTTCGGCTTCGGCAGGGCCCTCTTCGGGCGCCGCAACGGCGGGCACGGCGCCTTCGGCTTCCTCGCGCCGTCCAAGTGTCACGCGCAGAGTGACTGTTTCACCATTGCGGAACACGACCACGCGCACCGTTTCACCAACAGGGCTATTGCCCACCTGGCGCACCAGGCCGCGCGTGTCGGCAACATCAACGCCGGCAAAGCTCAGGATCACGTCGCCATCCTGCATGCCGCCATCCTTGGCCGGGCCGTCCGGGACGGATGTGACAAGAGCACCAGTTGTGCTTTCGAGGCCAATCGCTTCTGCAATGTCATCCGTCACGTCCTGAATGCGTACACCAAGCCAGCCGCGGCGGGTTTCGCCGAATTCCTGCAGCTGGTCGACCACGCGGATCACGACGTTGGAGGCCATCGAGAAGCCGATACCGATCGAACCGCCATTGGGCGACAGGATCGCTGTATTCACGCCAATCACTTCACCATCCATGTTGAACAGTGGACCACCGGAGTTGCCGCGGTTGATGGCCGCGTCCGTCTGGATGTAGTCATCATAGCTGCCGCTCAATGCGCGGTTGCGCGCCGACACGATACCGGCAGAGACTGAAAAGCCCTGACCAAGCGGGTTGCCCATCGCAACCACCCAATCACCGACACGCGCAGTGTCACTGTCGCCGAATGGCACGTGCGGCAGAGCCTCATCTGCTTCGACCTTCAGCAGCGCGATGTCCGTGTTCGGATCGGTGCCGACCAGTTCCGCAACCAACTTTTCTCCGCTGAAGAATTCGATCGTGATCTCGTCTGCGCCTTCGATGACGTGGTTGTTCGTGACGATGAACCCATCTTCGGAAATCACAAAGCCGGACCCAAGCGCCGACGAACGGCGCGGCCGGTCACCCTGGCCATTGCGATCTTGGAACTCGCGGAAAAAGTCTTCGAAGGGCGAGCCTTCGGGCACGATGCCTTGGGGGCCGGTCCGCCCTTCGATCACCGTGGATGTCGTGATGTTGACCACCGACGGGCTGATCTGTTCTGCCAGAGGGGCCAGGCTTTCAGGGCGCGCCTGCGCCATGAGCGCCTGCACCATAACAAAGGCCAGCGCCAAAGCGCCCAACCACAGGGCACGAAAGAGGGGCATTGGGGAAAGCCGTCCGGAGACGGCGATTGCCTGTCGCTGCATCAGGTTACTCCTGCATAGTCTTGTTGACCGTTTCGGTCATTTTGCACACGGACGCGCGCACCTGCGCACACCGTGCATGTAGGGTTGCATCCTTGCAACATTAAAGATGGATCAGCGTCTCGTGGTTTCAACAGAGCGTGATGTGCACGTGAACATTCTGAAATGCATTGCCTTACAAACCAATAAAAAAAGCCAGCCAGATAAAGATCAGTCCGGTTACGAGAACGAGCGCACCAAACAGACGTCGGGCGCTTTCGGGCATGGTGCGCAGCACCTCAAGCACGCGTTCAATGAGCGAAGGGGCCAGCACATAGGCCAGCCCCTCCACCAACATCACAAGTCCCAGGGCCAGAAGGACCCAAGCCATTACTGTCCCGCGACGGCTGCGGCTGCTGCGTCCGCGGCAGCGGCAGCGGCGTCCGCCGTCGCACCGGTCGGTGACTTCAGGTAGTTGAAGAAGTCAGAGTCAGGTGACAGCACCATGGTCGAGTTCGACCCCTGCAACGACCGCTGGTACGCGGTAAGCGACCGATAGAATTCAAAGAATTCCGGGTCCGCGCCAAAGGCGTCGGCAAAGATCGAGTTCCGGCGCGCATCGGCTTCACCACGAATGATCTCGGCCTGACGTTCTGCGTCCGACGTCAGTTCAACCACTGTCCGGTCCGCCTGCGCACGCACACGCTGCGCCGCCTCGTTACCACGGGCGCGTTCATCGGTCGCTTCCCGCTCGCGTTCTGCACGCATCCGCTCAAAGGTGGCGTCAAGGTTTTCGGTTGGCAGGTCGGTCCGTTTCAGACGCACGTCCACCACTTCGATGCCCAGCGCGCGCGCTTCGGCGATGGCACCGTTGCGAATGCGCAGCATCAAGGCCGCCCGGTCCGAGCTGAGGATGTCGTTCGACGACACCGAACCCAGCACTTCGCGCAACTCGTTCCGCAGAATACCGTCGATCCGACGATCCGCCGACTCTTCGCCACCCGTACCAACGGCTTGCCGGAACTGGTTCACATCGGTGATCCGGTAACGGGCAAAGGCGTCGACAACGAGACGGCGATCATCAAGCGGTGTGACCTCAAGCGGTTCGACATCACGGCTCAGGATACGGTCGTCATAGCGCACGACTTCCTGAATGAGCGGGATCTTGAACGCAAGCCCGGGGTCTTCCTTGATGGCGACAACACGGCCAAACTGCAGGACAAGTGCCTTTTCGCGTTCATCTACGATGAACAGGGACGACAGACCGATGGCTGCGATTACAACGATGATGGGCAGCAGGAAAGTTGATCTCCGCATCAGTTCGACTCCGCTGGGTTACGGCGCAGCTCGTTCAGCGGCAGATAGGGCACAACCCCCTGCCCTCCGGCACCTTCGTTTTCATCAAGAATGATCTTGTCCACACGGCCAAGCACCTGCTCCATGGTTTCAAGATACAAACGCTTGCGCGTCACTTCGGGTGCTTTGGCGTACTCGCTCAGAACAGCGGAGAAACGGCTGGCTTCACCCTCTGCCTGGTTGACCTGCTGAGCACGGTAACCTTCGGCCTCTTCCAGAAGCTGGGCCGCCTGACCACGTGCTTCCGCAAGCACACGGTTGGCATAAGCGTCCGCCACGTTCTGCAGCCGGTCCCGCTCTTGTTCCGCCGCTTGCACGTCACGGAACGCGTCGATCACGGATGCAGGCGGGTCCGCCTTGTCAAAGTTGACACGGATCACCGTCACGCCGCTTTGATAGCTGTCGAGCGTGCTTTGGATCAGGTCCTGCAAGCGACCGGCGATTGCCCCACGATCCCGGTTCAGGATCGGCGCCAGATCGGATTGCGCGATAATCTCACGCATCGCCGATTCCGACACGGCCCGAATGGTCGGGCGCGGGTCACGCAGGTTGAACAGGAAGTTGGCCGGATCATTGATGTTCCAGACAACCTGGAAATCGATGTCGACGATGTTCTCGTCGCCGGTCAGCATCAGGCCGGCATCACCGCCACGACCGCCCACACCAATTTCTTCGGTTTGTTCGCGGGTCACGGGGATCACTTCGGCTGTCACGACGGGCCAAGGCGCAAAGTTCAGGCCGGGGCTGCCGATGGACGAAAACTCGCCCAGGAACAACTCGACAGACTGTTCTTCGGGCCGGACGGTGTAGAAGCTCGCCATCCCCCAGAGTACAAGTGCTGCAAGGGCCCCAAGGCCCAACGTGCCGCGCGTCAAGAACGGACCACCGCCGCCGCCTGAACCGCGACCGCTGCCGTTGCTGCCGCCACCACGACCACCCATGAGGACACGCAGTTGTTCCTGGCCTTTTTTGACCAATTCGTCGATTTCGGGGATCTGCGGACCATCATCACCGGGCCCACGCCCGCCATTGCCGCGGCCGGGACCGCGAGAGCCATTGCCACGATCATCGTCGCCGCCGCCCGATTTGCCGCCACCCCCCCAGGGGCCGCCTGTATTGCCAGCCATGTGGTATTATTCTCCTCTTGCCGTGCAGCCAGTGCCGCACCTTGTGCATTACCTGTGATTTTTACCAGAAAATTCAAGCAGTCCGCATTGGCGTCCGCATGGTCACGATCTCTTCCGACATGGTCGGGTGCACCGCAACCGTCCTGTCGAAATCTTCCTTGGTTGCTCCCATCTTAACAGCGACACCCGCCAGTTGGATCATCTCGCCCGCATCCGGTGCGACGATGTGGCAACCCAGCACCTTGCGCGTTGCCACCGACACAACCAGTTTCATCAATACGCGATCGCTTCGTCCGGCAAAAGCCGTCTTCATCGGGCGGAACGACGTGCAGTACACTTCGACTTCCTCCTGATCGCGGGCATCTTCTTCGCTCAAACCGACCGTTCCCATCTCGGGTTGGGTGAACACCGCCGATGGGATCAGGTCATGATCAACCGCTGTCGGGTTGTCTTTGAACACTGTCTCGACGAATGCCATACCTTCGCGAATGGCGACGGGAGTCAGGTTCACACGATTGGTCACATCGCCAATGGCATAGACGCTGTCGATCGCGGTTTTGGAGTATTCGTCCACAACAATCTCACCGCGGCGACCGACTTGGATACCAATATCCTCAAGTCCCATGTCGGTGCTGTTCGGGTCACGCCCAGTCGCAAACAGAACCATGTCGAAAACACACTCCCGCCCGGTCGTGGACTTGACCCAGATCGGGCCACCGCGATCCTTGGGGTTCGGCTTGGTCGCGACCCCACCATAGGCCATGACGTTCTCCTGCTGCGCGCTTGCGCCCATTGCGGCATCAGAAGCCGTTGGAATAGCGTCGGAATGATCTTCGGAGGCCGGTCCCATCTGCACGATGTTTGTCCCGGTGTGCAGATTGATCCCCCGGTCGCGCATCGATTCAGCGATCAGGCCACGCGCCTCGTCATCAAAGCCACGCAGGATTTGAGCCCCGCGGTAGTATTGCGTCACCTCGACACCCAGTCCGTGCAGGATGCAGGCAAATTCGCAGGCGATGTATCCGCCACCGATAATCAGAATGGATTTGGGCAGTTTTTCGAGATGAAAGATATCATCGCTGACGATGCCCAGATCTGCATTGGGGATGCTTGGACGCACCGGGCGCCCGCCGGTGGCGACCAGGATGGTCTTGGCCGTCTTCGTCTCACCCGTCGACAATTCGACCGTATGCTTGTCTTTCAGCTTGGCGCGCGCATCGAATGTCTCGACGCCAGAATTTTTCAGGAGGCTGCGGTAGACACCTTCCAGCCGGTCCAGTTCAGTGTTCAGATGGCTGCGGAACCCCGGCCAGTCAAAGGACCCCGCCGTCATGTTCCAACCGTAGGCGCTGCCGACCTCGGCCAGTTCTCCGAATTCGCTGGCGAACACCATTAGTTTCTTGGGGACGCAGCCCCGGATCACGCAGGTCCCACCATAGCGGTCTTCCTCGGCCAGTGCGACGCGCGCCCCGGCCTCACCCGCGGCGACGCGTGCTGCGCGCACACCACCAGAGCCGCCCCCGATTACAAAGAGGTCGTAGTCATAGTCCGCCATGTTTCGTGTCCTTAGTCTGCAAGGTCGGAGAACAGGTTGTCGCTTTCCAAGAAATCGAGCCGATCCTGTTCCACTGTGCCTTCATTGATATCTCGCACCTCGACCCGACCATCGCCGTAGCCGATGACAACGGCGTCACAAATATCGATGAACAAACCATTTTCAACCACACCCGGCATCTGGTTGATCACCAGGCTCAGCTGACGGGGGTTGCCAATGCGCTGCAGATGCAGGTCGAGGATGTAGTTCCCCTCGTCCGTCATAAAGGGGCGCTCGCCGTTCATGCGCAAGCTGGACTGACGGCCCAGAACATCCATTGAGACAAGGGTTTCCTCGACCAGCGCCTGCGTGGTCTGCCAGCCGAATGGAATGACCTCGATCGGCAGCGGGAACGCGCCCAGATGTTCGACCTCTTTGCCGATATCCGCGATCACCACCATTTGATCAGAGGCCGTTGCCACGATCTTTTCCTGCAGCAACGCGCCGCCGCCACCTTTGATCAGGTTCAGGTCGCCATCGAACTCATCCGCGCCGTCAATGGTGAGGTCGAGCCATTTGGCCTCGTCCAGGCTGATCACTTCGATCCCGACCTCGCGGGCCAGATCCGCCGTGCGGGTCGATGTGGGCACACCCTTGAAGCTCAAACCGCCCTCGCGCACCTGTTCGCCAAGACAACGCACCAGCCAGGCGGCGGTTGACCCGGTCCCCAGACCTACGCGCATTCCATCCTCGACATAGTCGGCGGCGCGTTTCGCGGCGACGAATTTGGCCTTGTCGATGGGCGACAGTTCTCCGGACATGTATGCGACTCCCCAAATGCTGCTGGGCTTATACGCACGCGGGCGGGTTGTTGCGACCCCAAAGGATGCAATTTGCTGCACTGCGCGGCGGAAACAGACGGTCAGGCAGGTGCACCCAGTAGTTCCATCGCCTCTAGCACCTCGTCGATGACCACATGGTCATCGCCGTTCAAATCAAAGGTCATCATCGCGCGCATGGCGGCCATGGCCGTTTCCGACATCCCGGCTTCCGCCTTTTTCGCGGCATGGCCCCGCAGCTCCGCCCATCGGACGGTGCCATCGCCGTCCGTGTCCGCGCTTCGATGCCAGACCAGAAGGCGCCCCCGCATCGTCGCGGATGCCGCGCGCAGCAGAACGTTCAACTCGTCGCGGGTGACTGTCAGGTCGTCATTCAGGTCGGCTTCGAGCAGGCGACGAATTTCTCGCGCCCGCAGGCGCGCCTGTTCCGCCGCGATTGCTGTCTCGATGTCGGCCGCGGTTAATCCTCGCGTCCCACCATAGCCAAGGATCAACCCCGCCGCCTCTTGAACAAAGGCATCGGGGCGCGCACGCATTCGGTCCAGTGTCGCCCCCGGCGTTCGTGCAACCAGCACATCGACCAGATCCTGCCCGGACAGTTCCTGAGCAAATGTGGCCCGCCATGGCAACGCACAGACAGCCAGGGACATCAGCAATAGAATCCAGCGCATTCGGCATCCTCCGTGCTTCAAGGAAGCGCACCAAGGTAAACGTGTCGTTAATCGTGGCCTTTTCTCCAACGAATTGGTCGTTTTGAGACATCGTTTGCGCCGTGGTCGAAGGTACATGGCATGCATGAGCTACGTTCTGCACTATGCGCCCGACAACGCGTCGCTGATCATCCGATTGGCGCTTGATACGATTGGCGTGCCCTACTCCACGGTCCTCGTCGACCGTTCAAGAATGGAACAACGCAGCGCGGCCTATCGCAAACTGAACCCGAACGGGCTGATCCCAACGCTCGAAACACCCAATGGTATCCTGTTTGAAACAGGTGCGATCCTGCTCTGGCTTGTCGATGAGCACGGCGTCATTGGGCCAAAACCCGGCGAAGCGACGCGCACAGACTTTCTGAAATGGCTTTTCTTTTGCGCCAACACGGTGCACCCGCACATGCAATTGCTGTTCTACCCGGACAAGTTGATGGGTAACGATCCCGGACTGCAACAGGCCGTGACAGAGGGCGCGCAACGCGCCCTGATGCGGGACTTTGCGATCCTCGAACAAGCGGCAAACCAAGCCTTCGGCGACGGTACAGCAACCGCCATTGATATTTATGTGGTCTGCATGCTGCGCTGGTGTGCAGTCTATGGCCCGGACAATCGTGACTGGTTCACCCTTGCCGACAGCCCGCACCTGTCCCACATCTGCAAACGGGCGGACGCATGGCCCGCCACCGAGATCGCCAAACGGGCCGAGGGATTGGGCCCCGCACCTTTTACAGCGCCGCAGCGCCCCAACCCGCCCGAAGGATCCGCACTCTAAAATGTTCTTGTCCGTATTCGAAATGTTCAAGGTCGGCATCGGCCCGTCCTCGTCACACACCATGGGCCCCATGGTGGCGGCTGCGCGGTTCCTCGACATGATGCGCGCCTCGCCCTTCCAGTTCGCCGGGGTGCGCGCGTCGCTGCATGGATCACTGGCCTTTACCGGAGTAGGCCATGCAACGGACCGAGCCATGATCCTTGGCCTTGCCGGGTTTGTGCCCGACACCTACGACCACTACAAAGCCGAAGCGACGCTGGTGGCATTGGCCGATACGCACAGATTGCATCCCGACGACCTGCCTGCATTGCGTTTCAACCCCAAGACAGACCTTGTGTTTGACTACGACACGCCCCTGACCGGCCACGCCAACGGCATGATCCTGATGGCGACCGATGCACAGGGCGACATCACCCTGCAACAGGTCTTCTATTCTATCGGCGGCGGCTTCGTCATGACCGAAGAGGAACTGGCCGCTGGCAAAGCAACGGATGAAGGGGCGCCCGTCCCCTACCCCTTCAAAACAGCTGCCGAAATGCTTGAGATGGCAGACAGCTCTGGCAAGACCATTTCAGCCATGAAGCGCGCCAACGAAGTGTCCCGCAACGGAGACCCACACCTGCGGTCGGGCACAAAACGGCTGTGGCAGGTGATGAACGATTGCATCACGCGCGGCCTGACAACCGACGGCACGCTGCCCGGCGGTCTGAACGTCAAGCGGCGGGCCAAGGGCATCCATGACAAGTTGATGGAAGAGCGTGGGATGAACCTGACGGCTCCGCATACCATCAACGACTGGATGAGCGTCTATGCCATGGCCGTAAACGAAGAAAACGCAGCAGGCGGGCAAGTCGTCACGGCCCCCACCAACGGCGCGGCGGGCGTGTTGCCTGCCACCTTGCGCTACTATCTCGACCATGTTCCCGGCGCTACCGAAGCGCATATCGAGGATTTCCTGCTGACCGCTGCCGCCATTGGAGGGCTGGTGAAGTACAACGCCTCCATATCGGGGGCCGAAGCGGGCTGCCAGGCCGAGGTGGGCAGCGCCGCGGCCATGGCTGCGGCGGGCCTGTGCGCCGTCATGGGCGGCACACCACAGCAGATCGAAAACGCGGCAGAGATTGCGCTCGAGCATCATCTGGGCATGACCTGCGACCCCGTGCGCGGGTTGGTGCAGGTGCCCTGCATCGAACGCAACGGCCTTGGCGCGATCAAGGCGGTCAGTGCGGCCAGCCTCGCCTTGCGGGGCGATGGCACGCACCTTGTGCCGCTCGACGCCTGCATCGAAACCATGCGACAAACCGGTGCCGACATGAGCGAGAAGTACAAAGAAACTTCGCTGGGCGGGCTTGCGGTCAACGTGCCGAACTGTTGATGCCTTCACCGTTCCGACACACAGACAATCGGAGGGCCATGTTTTTGGGTCGGCGGGTGGGCGAATTTGCGCAGCAAAGAGTGCATCCGCAGACCAACAGTACGGCCAATCAAGCGAGTTGACGCCAAATAGCGTCACCCAAGCCTCAATCCTTTTGTTGCACTCCGCCCGTCACTGGGTAGCGTGGCGCCATGACCCATGATCGCCCTCTTCTCGGCATCCTTTTGATGCTGGGCTTTTGCATTGTCGCTCCTGTCGGGGACGCGGTGGCCAAGGTGTTGGGGCAATCGGTTCCTCTTGCCCAACTCGTTCTGGTCCGCTTCGCCGTGCAGGCAGTGATCCTGATCCCTATTGTCTGGTTCGGTCGACGGTTGTGGCGCATGCACGGACGGGTTTTGTGGTTAACACTATTTCGGACGGTGCTGCACATCCTCGGGATCGGTGCCATGTTCACAGCCTTGCAATACCTCCCCTTGGCGGATGCCGTAGCCATCGCCTTTGTCATGCCGTTCATCATGATGCTGCTGGGCAAATACGTTCTGGGCGAGGAAGTCGGCAGCCGCCGCGTCTGGGCCTGTGTCGTCGGGTTCTGCGGCACGCTCCTTGTGGTACAACCCAGCTTTGTCGAAGTGGGCTGGCCCGCTCTGCTGCCCCTTTTCGTGGCCGTGAACTTCTCTGTTTTCATGCTCGTGACACGCCAAATCGCCAAGGAAACCGATCCAATCGGCCTGCAAGCCGTGAGTGGGGTCATGGCTGTCGTGATCATGGGGCCGCTGGTCTATTTCCTGCAGGGTAAGAACCTGCCGGGCATCGAGCTGATCACTCCGAACAGCTTTGAATGGACCCTCCTACTGGCCATCGGTGGTCTTGGCACAATGGCGCACCTGCTGATGACATGGTCGCTGCGCTACGCGCCCTCGGCCACACTGGCCCCTATGCAATATCTGGAAATCCCTTTTGCCACGATCATCGGTTTCCTCGTCTTCCGCGACCTGCCCAACGGGCTTGCCTCCGTCGGGATCTCGATCACGATTGCGGCGGGGCTGTATATTGTGCTGCGCGAGCGGGCCATCGCGCGTCTTGAGACGCCTGAACCAGCGCCTGCGTGAGCGTTGGCAGGCAGCGGCGCGGCGCAATCACGATCATCGCAGGGTCTGACATGGTGAGGGTGACAGCCCCTTCCGCCGCATTCGATGTACCAATGGCCGACATCGGGTGAAATGCCAGGCCGTCAATCGGCCAGCGCAACCCCGTCGACGTCCCTTCGACCGCCGCCAGCGGGTAAAGCGATACAACATCGCCGGGCCGTGTAGCCAAGGCCAGGCGCGGCGGACACAGAAAGACGATCTCTTCTCGCCCAATAAGAATACAGGGCCGGTCTGCATAGCGCACCAGGACACTGAAACAGGCCAGTTGATGATCCACCCGTCCCCCCAAAAAGCCTGCGGCCAGAACCACGGGGGTGGAAATATGGCGCAGCGCCTTGTCGAAGTCGGTGCTGTTCTGCTCTGCGATATGATACTGACGATCAGCAGGCACCTGGCGCAATATGTCCGGCGTAACCGAGTCGAAATCACCGATTACGGCAGCCAGATCAATGCCCGCCTCAAGCGCAATCTGCGCGCCTCCATCCGCTGCAACGCATGGACCTGCAAGGGCTTGAACCTCGGCCACATCGGCCAAAGTGGCCTCACCACCGCCAAACAACGCAACGGGGTCAGAACTGTAAACAATAGGGGAAGTCATGCGGGATTAATGCAATTTTTGGAAACAGATCACAATGTCGCCTTGAAATGATACCCTCAACGGCACAGATTCGGGCAGCTTTAGCCCGGCGCGCCACCTAGGACGACCTTTGCGTATCAGCAGAGGACGAGCATCCGATGATGAATAACAATAAGATACTGACAGTCTCCTACGGCACATTCTCGTGCACGTTGGAGGGATTCGATGACAGCTTCGGCACCATGAAGGCAATTGCGGAGTACTTCCGCGATCTGGCGTCCGATGACAGATATTTCGGGGCAGAGCCCCCGCAACCCGATGCCGAGATGTTGGCCCGCATCGCCGAGCGCGAGATTTCGCGCCGCGTGGAAGCGCGCGAGCAGGAAGGCCGAATTGTTCTGAGCGCGGAAACGCAGCAACCCGAGGCCAGCATGGCCTCGCCGGTTGCCCTTGCCGCGGCAGCAGCCCCGATTGTCGCGCCCGCGCCCAAGACCGAAACGCCAGCGCCGACACCTGACGCGACGGACACCGACGCACAGATTGCAGACGCGGCGAGCGAAGCGGCAATCGACGTGGCTGCAGACGAGACAACGGAAGACGACGCTGTCGACCTGCCGGTCGATCCTGCAGAAGCTGACGTTGCGACCGAAGCCGAAGCCGAAGCCGAAGCCGAAGAATTCTTTGCCCAATCGACAGTCGATACAACCCCTGTCGAAGCCGAACTGGTCGATGACGCGACCGCTGCGGACATGGCCGATGCGGCACCTGACAGCATTGCGGCAAAGCTGCAGCGCATCCGCGCTGTGGTCTCGCAAAGCCAGGACGAGGCAGAAGACGATGAGATGTTCGAAGACGAACATGCCGAGGCCTTTGCCCCGGCAGTTGATTTCGAAGATATCACCGAAGCTGTAGACGAAGATGTTACGGCTGAAGATATCCGCATCTCTGCCGCCGAAGACTTTGAAGCGGCCCATGACGCGCTGGCTGACCAAGCCGATGATGACGAAGACGACATCGGTGACATCCTGGCCCGCCTTGAAGCCGATAAATCTGATGCACCGGTAGAAGCAGAAGCAGAAGCAGAAGCAGAAGCAGAAGCAGAAGCAGAAGCAGAAGCAGAAGCAGAAGCAGAAGCAGAAGCAGAAGAGGTGATCGCGGCCGCGTCCGATTCGCAAGCGGATGATGACGATGATCTTGGTCTCGACACTCTGGCGGCACTGATGGCAGCCGATGACGATGCACCTGCATCGGAAGAGGACGTCGCCGACAACCTCTTTGACGACAGCGCAGAGGCCAATGCGCCCGAAGCGGAGGAGGCACCCGCCCACCCCCGCGCACGCGTGATCAAGGTCAAGCGCGCGGACATCGACGCGGCCATTGCCAGCGGTGCGCTTGAAGAGGTCGAGGACTCGACCGCCGAAAGCACCCTGTCGGCAGAAGATGAAGCCGAGCTGCTGGCTGAACTGGCCGAGGTCGAGGCGGAGTTGCCGATATCAGAGGACGTCGACACAGACATTGACGGCGACGCCGACATTGATGAAGTCGAAGCTGAGGCAGACACGTCCGAAGAACCCGAAGCCGTCAAAGATGATGACGTGCAACGCCTGATGGCCGAGGCCGAAAACCAGATGGATGAACCGGAAGGGTCGCGCCGCCGCAACGCCTTCCAGCATCTCAAGGCTGCGGTCATGGCCAAAAAGGCGGATGCCGACATCGGCAAGAAGGACGAAGAAGAGGAAGGCGCGTTCCGCTCGGATCTCGCATCCGTCGTCAAACCCCGCCGTCCCGAAGCCCGCAACGAGGGTGCGAAGCGCCCGAGCAGCGACCGACCTGCACCGCTCAAGCTGGTTGCGGAACAACGGGTTGACGTTGACGCGGCGCCCAAGGGTCCGGTCACGCCGCGCCGTGTGGCCGCGATGGATGACGGCACAAACAACGAAGATGCGGGCAATTTCGCTGACTACGCATCTGAAATGGGCGCGCATGACCTGCCGTCCCTGTTGGAAGCCGCCGCAAGCTACCTGAGCTTCGTGGAAGGTCGCGATCAATTCTCGCGCCCGCAACTGATGACCAAGGTGCGTCAGGTCGAACAAGGCGACTTCAGCCGGGAAGACGGGTTGCGCTCTTTCGGCCAGCTGCTGCGCGCGGGCAAGATCGAAAAGATCAGAGGGGGCCGCTTTGCCGTGACAGGCGACATCGGTTACCGCCCGGACCAACGCGAAGCAGGCTAAGTCCAGCAAATGAACTCTTGAAAGGCGCCCTTGAACAGGCGCCTTTTTTCATGGCTGATGCGCATATGAGCTTTCCAGACCAACCCACACTGACCGGTCCAACCCTTCATCTGCGCCCCTTGCAGGCCGAAGATGAAGGCGCACTTGTGCGCGCGGCGTCCGATCCTGCCATCTGGGCGGTGCACCCGTCGCCTGACCGCTACAAGCCAGAGGTGTTCGCGCCCTATTTCCAGATGCTTCTGCGCGAAGGCGGCACGCTTGTCGCCACGGACCGGGCCAGCAATGACATCATCGGCTGCTCACGCTACTACCCGGCCCCGGAAAGCCCTGGCGAATATGGAATCGGCTTTACCTTCCTGACGCGCGCCTATTGGGGCGGTGCCGCGAATTGGGAAATGAAATCTCTGATGCTGGATCATGCCTTCCAGTACATGGAGGCCGTCTGGTTCCACATCGGTACCGATAATGTCCGCTCACAAAAAGCCACTGCGAAACTCGGCGTCGATCACGTCGCAACCGAAACGCGGACGCTCAGCAGTGGAACAGCCATTTATGAATGTTACCGGCTCAGCAAAGCCACATGGCAGGCGCGTCAGGCGTCCGGGTCTGGCTGACCGATCCCCTTGAAGACAAACTTCAAAGGAAAAGCCCAGATGACACCCAATCCGACATAGATCAGCAGCTCAACAAGGATCGGGGGCCGGTCGAACAGCCCTACGATGGACACAGCCGCCACGATATAGAGCGGCAGCGCCACGATCAGGATCAACAGGGCGAGCCATTTCCGGGTCTTGTAGCGCAGCGCCATGCGAGGCTCCTTAGTCGGCAAAAGGGTCCCGCACCAGGATCGTATCCTCACGCTCGGGCGAAGTGGAAAGTAGCGCGACAGGGCAGTCGATCAACTCTTCGACCCGGCGCACATATTTGATGGCATTGGCCGGCAGATCGGCCCAGCTACGCGCGCCTTCGGTCGATTCCGACCAACCCGGCATCTCTTCGTAAACCGGCGTACAGCGCGCCTGTTGGTCTGCGGCTGTGGGCAGATAATCCAGCGTTTCGCCATCCAACTCATAACCCACGCAGATTTTCAACGTCTCGAACCCATCCAGCACATCCAACTTGGTCAGCGAAATCCCGTTCACGCCAGAGGTCGCACAAGTCTGGCGCACAAGGCAGGCATCGAACCATCCGCAACGGCGCTTGCGACCTGTCGTGGTGCCAAACTCATGCCCCCGCTCGCCCAAGCGCTGACCATCGGCATCTTCCAACTCGGTCGGAAACGGCCCTTCGCCCACACGGGTGGTGTAGGCTTTGACGATGCCCAGCACGAAATCGATGCTCCCAGGGCCCATACCCACACCTGTGGCCGCCTGTCCTGCAATCACGTTGGACGAGGTGACAAAGGGATAGGTGCCGAAATCAATATCCAGAAGCGCACCTTGCGCGCCTTCGAACAGGATGCGCTTGCCCGCTTTGCGCGCCTCGTTCATCACCTTCCAGACAGGGGCGGCGTATTCGAGGATGGCGGGTGCCACCTCGGCCAGCTTGGCGATCAGCGCATCCCGATCCACCGAATCAAGACCAAGACCACGGCGCAGTGCATCGTGATGCACAAGGGCGCGATCAACGCGCAGCTCCAACGTCGCGGGGTCGGCCAGATCAGCCACACGCACAACGCGGCGCCCCACCTTGTCTTCATAGGCGGGACCGATGCCGCGCCCGGTTGTGCCAATCTTGGCCACGGAATTCTGAGCTTCGCGCGCCCGGTCTAATTCCCCGTGAATCGGCAGGATCAGCGGCGTGTTCTCGGCAATCATCAGCGTCTCGGGCGTGATCTCCACACCTTGGGCACGCAGTGTTTCGATCTCGGACACAAGGTGCCACGGGTCCAACACCACGCCGTTGCCAATGACAGACAGCTTGCCGCCGCGCACCACGCCCGAAGGCAACGCATGCAGTTTGTAGACCTCACCATCAATGACCAGCGTGTGCCCGGCATTGTGACCACCCTGAAAGCGGGCGATCACATCGGCCCGCTCGCTCAACCAGTCGACAATCTTGCCCTTGCCCTCGTCGCCCCATTGTGCGCCGACAACCACCACATTGGCCATTTGATGCCCTTTCAGAAAGCAAACCCGCGTCCGTATAGCGATACGCACGGGCAAGGCAAACCGGTATCTGTGTTTCTTCTGACGAAAAATACCACCGCCGGAGGCACCAGCGGCTTGCTACCCACGCAGGTTTCAGGCCATCAACGCATCAGCACGATCCAAGGACCAACCCCCATGGGCTTTTTCGCACGCTGGCTTTTCGCCTTTGGCCTTCTGGCCATCACCTATAATCCGACCGAATACAACTACGTCGCATGGGCCGCGCAGCATGGGCCAACCAATCTCTCAATCGCGGTTCTCGCCGGGCTGCTCTTGCTGATCGGCTACATCATCTACCTGCGCGCCACGCTGCGATCCATTGGTGGGTTCGGCATGGCACTGGTGCTGGCCGTTGTCGGCGCGGTGCTGTGGGTGCTCCATGACCTTGGCTTGCTCACATTGGACAACGGCAACCTCAACACATGGCTGGGCGTGTTCGCCCTGTCGCTTGTGCTGGGGGTCGGCCTCAACTGGAGCCATGTGCGGCGGCGCCTGTCGGGGCAGGCGGATATGGACGACGTGGACGAGTAACGACCGCACCAAGATTTTTTGGCGAAAAAAGTCATTCTTGGGGGCCAGTCCCCAAACCCCCGAAGTTTAACTGGCAAGATGAAGGATCAGCCCAATGTCACGGGCTGCCCATGTGGCGTGCGCAGATAGGCGGCTTCCCACTCCGCGCGCATATCCGAAAGCGCAGCCGCTTCGGCGGCCCCTGTTTCGGTCAACAGCGCCTCGAGTGTTTCGAGCCACGCGACGAAGTAATCGTCCCCGCCATTCAACTCTTTCGCCAGGCCGTGCCGCTTTAACGTTGCGCCAAAGCGCGCAGCCCAGTCGGGCCAGGCAAAATGCCCTGCCTCGTTCAAATGCACGGTCAAAGCAAAGAGCTGCGCGTGCCATGGGGCTTCAAAACTCGGCTCGGGCGTCATGTGGCTGACAGGTAGCTTTGCCACAGGTCAAGGATCACCTCGTCCTCAGGATGTTCCGGATGCGCCCAGATGTCACGGGCCTTGACGGCCACCGCGTAGAGCGGTTCGGGCGCTTCGCCCATTCGGTGCGCATTGCTGTCTGGCAAAACATGCGTGCCATGCTGTCGCACGATCGTGCCCTGTGCACCTGTCGCATAGGCAGGCAGCCGGGTGTGCCCGCCGGGCACCTGCATATTCTCCGGCATTGATCGAATGCGCACAGTATCTCCTGCAACAAAGAGAGATGCGATTTTGCTGGGTCGATTTGCGGGACCACCCTTGGCCAGGACCCCGGCAACGGCAGCCGCTGGCAATCGCTTGTCCGCCAAATCGCTTGGCCCCAGCGCAGCCCCTTCCGCCAGCTCTTCGCGGGTCACCGCCCCCGTATCGACCAAAAGATCAGCCAGCGCTGCCATCCATTTTTCGTAGTAGGAAAAGCGCGCATAATCCTTGGGAGACAGACACTCCCGCGCGTGACGCGACACATCAATATTCCACAGCCCCAACGACCCGCAGGCCAGCGTGATGGCCAGCGCGCGCGGATGCCAGTCGGCATGAAACATCACGTCCTCCGGCTCTGGCACGACGGGACCATCCCCGAAGCGACCACCCATATCGTGCATCCGCGTCATGGCGACACCGCCAGACCGCACCCAATCATGCTGTCACGGGTGACCAGTGCCATCAGCGCGCCCTCATCCATGCCTTCCGTGCCGTCGGGCCGTTGCGGCAGAACAAGGTACCGCACCTCTGCCGTCGAATCCCACACACGTACGGCCTGCTCTTCGGGCAAGGTCACACCAAAGTCAGCCAAGACCTTCCTCGGCTCGCGTACGGCACGGGACCGGTATGCATCGGATTTGTACCAGCCCGGCGGAATGCCCAGCAGCGGCCAAGGGTAGCAAGAGCATAAGGTACAGACGACCATGTTATGAACGTCATCCGTATTTTCAACCACCACCACATGCTCACCCTGCCGCCCATAATAGCCCAGCTCGGCCAGCACCGGATCGGCATTGCCCAGCAATGCGGCCTTGAACGCGGGATCGGACCACGCCCGTGCCACGACATGGGCGCCGTTCTTGGGGCCGATCTTGTTTTCATAGGTGTCAATGATCTCGTCCAGGGCGGCGGGATCAATCAGCCCCTTCTGGGTCAGGATGGTTTCCAGCGCCTTGACCCGCAACGCGGGGTCCGAGGGCAACAATGAATGCGGGTGATCATGGTCGGAATGGTCATGGGGCATGGCCTGATCATGGAACCCCACGTACACAAATGTCCAGAGGCCGAAACCGCCCTTGCCCCGCTTCGCAAACTTGCATAGATACCGCCCATCGCGCAGCAAAGAGCCTTGAACGCTTCATGGAAAATGTCGTCCTGATCATCCACCTGATCCTTGCCCTCGGCCTGATCGCCGTGGTGCTGATGCAGCGCTCCGAAGGGGGTGGGCTTGGTATGGGCGGCGGCGGAGGTGGTGCGGCCACGGGCCGACCAGCAGCGACCGCACTGGGCAAAGTGACCTGGATCCTCGGGATCGGGTTCACCATCACGTCGATCACGTTGACGATCATCGCGGCACAGAACGCATCCGGCACGTCCGTCATTGACCAGTTGGGCATCACACCGCCTGCGCAGAATGCGCCCGCCGACGATCTGGTGCCGCCAGGTGGCGACCTGTTGCCGCCGACCGGTGACGACGACGCGCCGCTGGTTCCCAGCGCCGACTAAACAAAACCTTGCGGGGGCGCGAAAAGCTGCAACATCATGTTGCGGCCTCCTTGCCCCGTTGAACCGAATCCTGTTATACTGAGGCCCCGTGGGGAACGCTTTCACGCGTCTGCTCACAGTGGCCTTGAGGCCTGAATGAACCACGGGGGACTGCACCACATGGCACGCTACATTTTCATCACTGGCGGCGTTGTGTCATCGCTGGGCAAAGGGTTGGCATCGGCTGCCCTTGGCGCGCTTTTGCAAGCCCGTGGCTTTTCCGTACGGCTGCGCAAGCTGGACCCCTATCTGAACGTCGATCCGGGTACGATGTCTCCGTTCGAACACGGCGAAGTGTTCGTCACCGACGACGGGGCAGAGACCGACCTCGATCTTGGCCACTACGAACGCTTTACCGGCGTGGCCGCGCGCAAGACCGATTCCGTGTCCTCCGGTCGCATCTATTCCAACGTGCTCGAGAAAGAGCGGCGCGGCGACTACCTCGGCAAAACGATCCAGGTCATCCCCCACGTCACGAACGAGATCAAGGATTTCATCGAGATCGGCGATGACGAGGTCGATTTCATGCTGTGCGAGATTGGCGGCACCGTCGGTGACATCGAAGGTCTGCCCTTCTTCGAAGCCATCCGCCAGTTCAGCCAGGACAAGCCGCGCGGCCAGTGCATCTTCATGCACCTGACGCTGCTGCCATGGATCAAGGCGTCCGGCGAATTGAAAACCAAGCCGACCCAGCACAGCGTCAAGGAACTGCGGTCCATCGGCATTGCCCCCGACATTCTGGTCTGCCGGTCAGAGGGGCTAATCCCGGAAAAGGAGCGCGAGAAGCTTGCCCTCTTCTGCAATGTCCGCCCCGACAGCGTGATCGCGGCACAGGACCTTGGCACCATCTATGACGCCCCTCTCGCCTACCACGCCGAAGGGCTGGACCAGGCCGTCCTCGACGCCTTCCAGATCAGCCCGGCGCCCAAGCCGGACCTCGCAAAGTGGGAAGATGTGAGCGACCGCATCCACAACGCGGAAGGCGAAGTGAAGGTCGCCATCGTCGGCAAGTACACCCAGCTTGAAGACGCCTATAAGTCGATTGCCGAAGCGCTCACCCATGGCGGCATGGCCAACCGGGTCAGGGTCAAGGTCGAGTGGGTCGATGCCGAACTGTTCGACAACGAAGACCCCGCCCCCCATCTGGAAGGCTTCAATGCCATCCTCGTCCCCGGCGGATTTGGCGAACGCGGCACCGAAGGCAAGATCAAGGCGGCCGAGTTCGCCCGCACCCGCAAGGTCCCATACCTCGGCATCTGCCTTGGCATGCAAATGGCAGTGATCGAAGCGGCGCGTAACGTGGCTGGCCTGAAAACCGCAGGGTCCGAGGAATTTGACCACGAGGCGGGCAAGAAACGGTTTGAACCGGTGGTCTACCACCTCAAGGAATGGGTGCAGGGCAACCACAAGGTCGAACGCAAGGTGGGCGACGACAAGGGCGGCACCATGCGACTGGGGGCCTACGACGCCACATTGACGGCAGGCAGCCGCGTGGCCGAAGCCTACGGCACCACCACGATCGACGAACGCCACCGCCACCGCTACGAGGTCGACATCAAGTACCGCGAGCAGTTGGAAAAAGCGGGGCTCAGCTTCTCGGGCATGTCGCCGGATGGCCGCCTGCCAGAGATCGTGGAATGGTCAGATCACCCGTGGTTCATCGGCGTGCAGTTCCACCCGGAACTGAAATCCAAGCCCTTCGATCCCCACCCGTTGTTCCAGGATTTCGTGCGTGCGGCCAAGGATATGTCACGGCTGGTGTGACCGCCAAACGGCGCGCGCGCTGTAAATCACTCGCACAATTCTCGCAAAACGAGTAGTATCCTCCGCATTGAACACACTCAATTTCGGAGGGGGCCCATGTCGTTATTTCAAGTGGGGCACGATCGCTACGCCGCAGCGGGACACGGCGACAAATACTCAGCCATTGATCAGCGCGCACTTGCGCGGGTGGTCGGCAGTGTCGCGGTTGGATTGCCCGTCATCCTGTGGATCGCGTCTCACCTGCCCTCGGACAATCCATATATCGACACCTGCTTCCGCTACTCGATCAGCCACTTCTACTACGCACCGCTCTGGGGCACGGTGTTTACCGGTGCACTATGCTTCATCGGCGCCTACCTCGTAGTCTACCGTGGTGAAGACAGGCTCGGAGCCGAAAACCGGCTGGCAACATATGCCGGGATCGGAGCCTTCGGTATCGCCCTCTTTCCAACCAGTGGCTGGGGGTGCGACACCGAAATATTCGCGGCGCGGCCTAAACTGACCATGCGCCTCGTCGAAGGCGCGCCGACGCTGGACGGCACCTTTGATCCGACAACCGCGTTTCGACTTTTTGAATACGCAAGCGTCATCCACTATGCGTCTGCCGCCTTCGTGTTCTTCTTCCTCGCCTGGTTTTGCTTTTTTGTGTTCACAGCCGTGGATGACAACCAACGCGATGCACTCGGAAAGCCGACGCAGGTCAAGGTCATCCGCAACACCTTTTACTATGCTGCGGGCACTGTCATCGTGCTGGCGATCCTTGCCATGGGCAGTGCCGCGTTGATCCCATGGCTGACCGGCGTACCCTGGCCGTGGTGGGATGCCGGCAACTGGACCTTCTGGTGCGAGGCCGCCGCGTTGATTGCTTTCGGTATCTCCTGGCTTGTCAAAGGCCGGTTCATAACGTGGCTCGAGGACGAAACCTGAGCAAGCCCGGCACATCACGACCCCGTGACTCCGGTTTATCCAACGTGATACTCTCTTACCTCATAGGCAACCGCCACCCGAGGAGACATGCCCATGACCACCTCATTCCACCGACGCACCGTTCTGGCCACCGGTACAGCCGCCCTGCTGACGTCCGGTCTGACCGTCCCCGCCCGCGCGGCGGGCCTTGCCCCGACCCCGACCATGCGCGGCGGCGCCAACAACTACCGCCCCGGCGCGCCCATCGTTGACCGTATCGGCGGCGGCGGGTTTCTGATGACAGGCACCGTCCTCAACGCAGGTGACGGCGCGCCTATCCCCAACGCCCGTATCCAGATGTGGGCCCACACGACCGAAGGGCACGAACGGGACGAACGCAGCCACGGGGCGACGCTCACGGATGCTCAGGGCCGGTTCCAGATGGACATGCCGCAAATCGTTCCGGCCTTTGGCCAACCGCACGGGCATCTCGCCTATGATGCCGAATTCGACGACAACGGCTTCCAAACCGTGTTCCTGCGCCCGATCATGTCCAGCGCCTCTGATACAACGCTCGACGTGCAGTTCGTCCTGCTACAGGGCTGACAGCCTTTATGCGCGGCATCATTCCGTGGACCGCGCTGGCTGCCGCAATTGCTGCACCATTGGTAGCCGCAGGGTTCAGCCCGCTCTTGCAATGGCGGGACGGTATCTACATCGCATCGGGCTTTGCGGGCATCTTCGGTATGACGCTTTTGCTGGTGCAACCGCTTCTCGCCGCCGGTGATCTGCCCAACCTGCCCCAGACCCGCGCGCGCCGCCTGCACCGCCTGACCGGTGTGCTTCTGTTGGGGGCTGTTGTTGGTCACGTCATAGGTCTCTGGATCACAAGCCCACCGGATGTGATCGACGCGCTGACCTTCACCTCGCCCACGCCGTTTTCAGTCTGGGGGGTCATCGCCATGTGGGCCGTGTTCGCCGCCGCCCTCATGGCCGCCCTTCGCAAACGCATCACCGTCCGCCCGATGACATGGCGACGGGCGCATGTGGCGCTGGCCCTGACAATTGCCATCGGCACGGTGATCCATGTCCTGCTGATCGAAGGCACGATGGAGACCGTGACCAAGTACGGCCTGAGTGTATTGGTCCTCCTGGCCGCCCTGCGGATCGCCCCGCGCCTAAGCCCCCGACGACGTTAACGGATTGGCAAGCTTTGACGCCGCACGGCCCGTTAACCCGGCAAGAGCAGCGCAACCGGTTTACGGGGGGTGCACAGGGGGTGCACGCGGGGTGACAGGCCGATTCCCCTTGTTTTGCAGGCGTTAACGCGCATATCCGCGTCGATGCACCGATCACGCCGTTAACCGTTGCGCGTTCGGTGCCCTCCGGGCCATAAGCCCCCATGCTCAGCTACCAGCACATATACCACGCCGGAAACCTCGCCGATGTCCACAAACACAGCCTTCTGGCCTGGATGCTGGACTACCTCACCCGCAAGGACAAATCCGTCAGCTACATCGAAACACATGGCGGTCGGGCACTCTATGACCTTTCGGCCGACGAAGCGCTCAAGACCGGCGAAGCGGCACAGGGTATTGCGCGGGTGCAAGACTGGTTTCTAAGTGATCACCCCTACATGAGATGCCTTCAGCAAACCCATGAAATACATGGTGAAAGCGCTTATCCTGGCTCTCCCATGATTGCGGCGCAAACGCTCCGGGACGATGACGCGCTGACGGTGGCAGAACTGCACCCCGCAGAACACAACGCTCTGGAACTGGCGCTACCAACGGCCAAGATCCACCGCGCCGACGGCTTTGCCATGGCCCATTCAATCCTGCCTCCGACGCCACGGCGCGGCCTGATGCTGATCGACCCCAGCTTTGAGGTGAAAGAAGATTACGCAACGATCCCCGGTCACATCAAAAAATACGCACGTGCGTGGAATGTGGGCATCATCGTTCTCTGGTATCCGATCCTCACATCAGATGCGCACAACAACATGCTGAAGACACTTGAAAAAGATCACCCAGACGCCCTGCGGTTCGAGGTCCGGTTTCCCCCCGCACGCCCCGGTCACGGCATGGTTGGGTCTGGCCTATTTGTGATCAATCCGCCCTTCGGTCTTGCCGAACAGGCCGCAAATCTGAAAACTCGCTTTGACCAATTGAAGTGACACGCCATGTTCGAACGCCTTTTCCCCAAAAGACCCAAGGAAACCAAACCTTTGCCCGAACCCACGCCGCAACTCGCCCTTGGCGCGCTGCTGGTGCGGGTCGCGATGGCCGACCGCGAATACCAGGCACCGGAAGTGGCCGCGATAGACAAGATCCTGTCAGCGACCTTCGACCTGAAACCGTTGGAGGCCGCAAAGTTGCGCGCCACCTGCGAGGCGCTGGAGCGGCACGCACCCGGCACGCCCGAATTCGCGGATATCCTCAGGGAAACAGTGCCTTATGCCGACCGACTTGGCCTTGCCATGGCCATGTGGCAGGTGTTGCTCGCCGACGGTGAACATGCCGGGATTGAAGAGGACGTGCTGCACCAGATCGAGGCCGCACTTGGCATCACGCCCGACGACAGCGCCGACATTCGCACCCGTGCGCTTGGCGAATAGGCACAACCGCCATATATCCGCACCCATGTTCCAAGACCTCCTCAAACGGCTGATCCAGCCCGAGCCCGCCCCGATTGCCGACGCAGATGCGCGGCTGGCCCTAACCGCATTGCTGGTGCGCGTGGCCCGCTCCGACTACGATTACTCCGGCGACGAACGTGTATTGATCGATCAGATTACACAGGACCGATACGGACTTTCACATAAGGAAGCCAATGCCTTACGAGCTGAAGCCGAGGCAATGGAAGCCGACGCCCCAGACACCGTCCGCTTCACCCGTGCGATAAAAGACGCCGTCGCCTACGAAGACCGTCTGGCCGTTGTCGAAGCGCTCTGGAAAGTGGTGCTTGCAGACGGACAGCGCGCGCAGGAAGAGGATGCGCTCTTGCGCCTTGTCACCAACCTGCTGGGCATCACCGATCAGGACAGCGCCAAGGCGCGCCAAAGGATTACAGGGTGATCGCATCGCTTGGCATGTACGACATGCCGCATCTGCGCAACGCCCATGACAGATACTGGGCGGGGATACGCACCGCCCTTGGCTATGGACCGGATCAGCTGAACCGCGGTGGAGATCCTTGGACTGAATGGCAATCACCGGACCTGCTCCTTGCACAGACATGCGGGCTGCCATTCAGGGCACGACTCCATGAAAAGGTGACCCTCGTCGGAACACCGGACTATGACCTGCCCAACTGCCCATCGGGCCACTATTTCAGCTACCTGATCCGACGCGACGATGATCCGCGCTCTCTTGCGGAACTGTCCAAACTGGGTGTGATGGCATTCAACGATCCATTGTCGCAATCGGGCTGGGCTGCCCCCTTGGCACACCTTGAAGAACGTAACCTTAGGCCAAGAAAGACTCTGCAAACACAAGCGCATATCGAAAGCATCCGAACGGTTCTGAACGGACAGGCGGATTTTGCCGCCGTCGATGCGCTGACTCTCCTTCTTTGGGCTGCGGAGGACGGTGACGCCGCCGCATATCTGGACGCCTTCGACCGCACGGTGCCCACCCCTGCACTGCCCTATATCACGGCGCTGGAACGCGATCCGAAACCAATATTCGATTCTATCGCAACCGCTGTTTCAAACCTGACGCACGAAGATCGCTGCGCCCTTCGCCTAAAGGGCATCGTCAATCTCCCGCCATCCGCGTATCTCGCCTTCCCGATTCCGCCCGCACCTTGATCAAAGCGGGTTCTCCCTACGTCAATTTGCGCAAATGGCAGGCAAAACGTCCCTTTTGCCCGTGGACAAGGCACATGTTTTCCTCCCTTATACCGGCTGATCGAAACAAGCGCAGCCAACCCACGTGTCAGACACTTCCGTTATTGAAATCCGAAACCTGCACAAGGCGTACGGTCCGCTGGAAGTGTTGAAAGGCGTGGATATTCAGGCAAAACGGGGGGATGTCGTATCCCTCATCGGGTCATCCGGGTCAGGAAAATCCACGCTTCTGCGCTGCTGCAACCTGCTTGAAGACAGTCAGCAAGGCGATGTGGTGTTCAAGGGTGAGCAGGTGACGTGGAAAGGCAGCGACCATGGCCGCCGCCCGGCAGATCCCAAGCAAGTGCTGCGTATCCGTACGAACCTGTCCATGGTGTTTCAGCAGTTCAATCTGTGGGCCCACATGACCATCCTGCAGAACGTGATGGAAGCGCCCGTGACCGTCCTGCGCCGCGATCCGGCCGAGGTGGAACAGGCGGCACGAAAGTACCTCGACAAAGTGGGCATCGGCGACAAATGCGACGCTTATCCCGCCCAGCTATCGGGGGGCCAACAACAACGCGCCGCAATTGCCCGCGCGCTGTGCATGGAACCCGAAGCGCTGCTGTTTGACGAACCGACAAGTGCCCTGGACCCAGAACTGGAACAGGAAGTTGTCAGGGTGATCAAGGACTTGGCCGCCGAAGGGCGGACCATGCTGATCGTCACCCATGACATGAAACTGGCCCATGATGTCAGCGACCACGTCGTGTTTCTACACAAGGGCCTGATCGAAGAACAAGGGCCGCCAGATGAGTTGTTTGGCGCGCCCAAATCAGAACGACTGCGTGGGTTTCTATCTGCAACCCACGCCGCGTAACCAATAATCAACGGGAGAAACTCACATGAAATCCATCCTTCTTTCGACAGTGGCCGTTGCGATGACCGCCACCTTTGCCATGGCCGATGGCCACAGCGTCGTGCGCATGGGCACCGAGGGCGCCTACCCTCCCTACAACTTCATCAATGATGCTGGCGAAGTTGACGGGTTCGAACGCGAAGTTGGCGACGAACTGTGCGCGCGCGCCGAACTGACCTGTGAATGGGTCACCAACGAATGGGACAGCATCATCCCCAACCTCGTGTCCGGCAACTACGACACGATCATCGCGGGCATGAGCATCACCGACGAACGGGATGAGGTCATCGACTTTACCCAGAACTATCTGCCGCCAGAGGCCTCCCGCTACGTGGGCCTGTCCGAAGACGCAGACATCAACGGCATGGTTGCCAGCCAGGTCAATACGATCCAGGCCGGCTACGTGGCAGACAGCGACGCGACACTTCTGGAATTCGCAACGGCAGAAGAGTTGATCGCCGCCGTCAAGAGCGGTGAAGCGGACGCCGTTTTCTTCCAGGGCTCCTTCCTTGAGCCCATCGTGGCCGAAGATCCGGAAATCGTTTGGGTCGGTGAGCCTGTACCCCTCGGCGGCGGCGTCGGCATGGGCGTGCGCGAGACCGACGGTGAGATGAAAGCCAAGTTCGACGCGGCCATCACTTCGATGAAAGAAGATGGCACACTGAACACGATGATCACAAAGTGGTTCGGCGACGAAGCAGAACTCTTCTAAGCCCGCACAGGACGTGAAGGGGAAGGTCGCAGCCCTCCCCTTCACTCGCTTCACGACGCTGCGCGCCCTGAAATATTGAGGCCTCTCATCTTCAGCTTCTGCACAGACCCGAGCACCCTGCCGGATTGGCAGTGGATGGCCTGTTACCTGACCACGACGAAACACATTTCGCTCTATTGGTCGGTCCTGACCGTTCTGTTGCTGCTGGCGATTACGGCGCCTGCCGCCTTGGCCTTCGGATTTGCTGGTGCCTCTGCCGCACGGTCGCGTACTGCGCCGGTGTCCTGGATCGGCAGGGGGTATATCGCAGTTGTGCGCGGCGTGCCTGACGTCGCATTCTTCCTATTCTTCGTGATCGCCCTGGACCAGGGGATCGAATACCTCCGCCACAAGACGCTGTGCCCCGATTGGTCAGAGCCGATCCGCCAGGGCAACGACTTTGTCGTGTGCCAGGCGGCCAAGATGCCGCTGGGCAACGCGCCGCAATGGGTGCACGAAACCTATGGCTTCGCCATTGCCGTCCTGACCTTTGCCATCGTGTTTGGCGCCTTTTCGGCCAACGTTTTGTACGGCGCGATGCAGGCCGTGCCACGTGGTCAGCTCGAAACCGCTGAAAGCTACGGCATGACGCCGCGCCAGACCTTCTGGCGGGTCCTTGTGCCGCAGATGTGGGTCTATGCCCTGCCCGGCCTGTCGAACCTGTGGATGGTGCTGATGAAGGCCACGCCGCTGCTGTTCCTGCTTGGGGTCGAGGACCTCGTCTATTGGGCGCGCGAGCTGGGCGGCATCAAGACCCCCCGTTTCACAGATTACCCCCATGGCGACTGGCGCATGTGGTACTTCCTCGCCCTTCTGATTTTCTATCTGCTTTTCACCCGTGTGTCCGAGATCGTGCTGGCGCGACTGATGACCCGGCTGAGCCACGGACAGGCCACGACCGCTGGCGATGCGCAGCGCAAGAGGACGCAGGCGTGAAGGGCTATACGTCTACAGAAGCTCAATCGAGCAAGGGCGGTATCACATGACCTGCCTTGAAACGATTCAGGCCTATGCCCTGCGGTCCATCGGTATCGGGGAGCGCCGCCTGCCCCGAGATGACTTTACCTTGTGCGAACAGGTCACGCTGATCGGTTCGGGCATGATCTGGAACATCTATTTCGGCGTGCTGGCGATGCTGGCCGGTTTTGTGCTGGCCACGGTACTGGCCCTGGGCAAGGCATCAACCACGCCGAGGCTGCGCAAGCCGTCCGAGTGGTTCATCTTCGTCTTCCGCGGCTCGCCGCTGTTCATACAGTTCTTTTTTGCTTACTTTGTTTTCCTCAGCCTCAAGAACGTGCACCCGTTCTTTGACCCATTCGCGGCAGCGTGGCTCGGGGCGCTGATCGTTCTGTTCTTCAACACGGCTGCCTACTCTGCGGAAATCTTTTTCGGGGCCCTGCAGTCCATCCCCAAAGGCGAGGTCGAGGCCGCGGATGCCTACGGCCTGACGGGATGGTCCCGCTTCCGCCGGGTCGTATGGCCCACGATGCTGCGGTTGGCGTGGCCCGCTTATACGAATGAAGCGATCTTCCTGTTTCACGCCACCACACTCGTGTTTTTCTCGGCCTTTCCGGTACGAGGACAGCAGGGCGATGCGCTGTACTACGCAAGCTATTTCGCGGACAAAACCTTCAACCCGTTCATTCCGTACCCGATCTTGGCCGCGTATTTCATCTTGCTGACACTGGTGATCATTAGCTTTTTTGGTCTGATCAACCGCCGCCTGAACCGGCACCTGCCCGCCAACACGCGCCAGAAGATAAAGCTGCGCATGAACCTGATCCGGTGAAGATAGAATGCCTCCGGCGGTCGTATTTTTAGTCAGAAGAAGAACGTGATGCACGATTGGCTTGTCGATAACCCGGAAATCCGCGCCATCCGTGTCGCCGCCGCCGATCTGAACGGTGTGGCGCGCGGCAAGCGGATGCCGGTGCGCTTTGCCAACAAGGTCACGGAAAGCGGAACGCGCTTTCCCATGTCTGTCCTCAATCTCGATATCTGGGGTGAGGACATCGAGGACAGCCCCCTTGTGATGGAGACCGGTGACCGGGACGGCGTATTGCGCCCGACCGAGCGTGGCTTTGTCCCGATGCCTTGGCTGAATACACCAACGGGTCTCCTGCCGATCTGGATGTTCCATGAAGATGGGCGGCCCTTCATGGGCGATCCCCGTCACGCGCTTGCAGCAGTCCAGAACCGGTTCGCTGCAAAAGGACTGACGCCAGTTGTTGCCATCGAGCTTGAGTTTTTTCTGATCGATGACACAGGCAGTCGCCTGCGCGTGCCTCCGTCGCCGCGATCCGGCAAGCGCCGCGTCGCCGGAGAGATCCTGTCCATGCGCACGCTCGACGCCTTCGACGACTTCTTTACCGAGCTCTATGACGCCTGCGAGGCGATGGACATCCCCGCCGACACGGCCATTTCCGAAAGCGGCCTGGGCCAATTCGAAATCAACCTGATGCATCAGGCCGACGCGCTGAAAGCGGCAGATGACGCTTGGCTGTTCAAGATGCTGGTCAAGGGGCTGGCGCGCAAACACGGCTTTGCCGCGTCCTTCATGGCAAAACCGTATCCTGACTACGCAGGCAACGGGCTGCACATGCACTTCTCGGTACTGGATAAGAATGGCCAGAACATCTTTGACGACGGGACCGAGGCGGGCACAGATGCCTTGAGACACGCCGTGCAGGGATGTCTTGCCGCAATGCCCGGGTCAATGCTGATCTTTGCGCCCCATGCCAATTCTTATGCGCGGCTGGTGCCGGACGCCCACGCACCGACAGGCATCGCATGGGCCTACGAAAACCGTACGGCCGCCATCCGCATCCCCTCTGGCCCCGCGGCCGCCCGCCGCATCGAACACCGGGTGGCCGGAGGCGATGTGAATCCGTATCTTTCCATCGCTGCTGTCCTGGGCGCTGCGCTGAACGGAATGGAGGACGCACAGGACCCGCCCGCCCCAATCACCGGCAACGCCTACGCGCAGGATCTGGAGCAGGTTCCCAGCACATGGGAAGACGCCATGGCAGCCTTTGCCGACAGCCCGCATATCGCACGCATCTTCGACGCTGAGCTGATCCGCAACATGGACATGACGAAGCGACAGGAAGCGCGCTACATGGCCGAACTCACGCCAGACGAGCAGACGGAAATCTACCTCGACTCTGTCTGAACCGCGCACTATCTTCGGCCCGTAACCCTCAGGTGATCCATGAAAATCGGCATTTTGCAAACCGGTCACGCGCCCGACGAAGTGTTGGGAACGCTTGGTGACTATGACACCATGTTCGCCCGCCTGCTGGATGGGCACGGCTTTGAGTTCGCAACCTTCAACGTGGTGGACATGGACTTCCCGGACGGCCCGGACGTGTGCGACGGCTGGTTGATCACGGGCTCGAAACACGGCGCATATGACGACCTTCCGTTCATCCCCCCGCTTGAGGACCTGATCCGCGGCATCCATGCGGCAAGCCGCCCGATGGTTGGCATCTGTTTCGGCCACCAGATCATCGCGCAGGCCATGGGCGGCAAGGTCGTGAAATTCGACGGCGGCTGGTCGGTCGGGCGACGCGAATACGACTACAAGGGCGAAACCCTTGCCGTGAACGCATGGCACCAGGATCAGGTCGTCGAGCTGCCAGAGGGGGCCGAGGTCATCGGCTCAAACGATTTCTGCGAAAACGCGGCACTTGTCTATGGCGACAGCATCTGGACCATACAGCCCCATCCCGAATTTGGCGCCGACATGGTGGATGCACTCGCCACGCATCGCGGCCCCGGAGTTGTGCCCGATCCGCTGCTCGACAATGCCCGGGCGCAACTGGACGCCCCCATACAAAGCCAAAAGGTGGCCGATGAAATGGCTGCCTTTCTCAAGCAGGGGGCGCTGACACATGTCTGACGACTGGACATCCAAGCTGCCCGAAGCGGCGCGTATCTACCTCGAAGGCAAACGGCTGGACGAGGTCGAATGCATCATTGCCGACCTGCCGGGGATCGCGCGGGGCAAGGCGGTGCCGGCCTCGAAATTCGTACGACAGGATTACTTCCACCTGCCCGACAGCATCTTCTACCAGACCATCACCGGCGATTGGGGTGAGGCCGCAGGCGAAGACGGGTTCATCGAAAAAGACATGATCCTCAAGCCCGACATGTCGACTGCAACAGCGGCGCCATGGACAGGTGACTGGACCCTTCAGGTGATCCATGACGCCTACGATCGCAAGGATCAGCCCGTGCCCTTCAGCCCGCGCAACGTGCTGAAACGGGTTGTGCAACTCTACAATGACAAGGGGTGGAAACCTGTTGTGGCGCCAGAAATGGAATTCTTCCTGATCGCGCGCAACCTGGACCCCGCGCAGGAAATCAAACCCATGACAGGCCGCTCCGGCCGCCCAGCGGCTGCACGACAAGCCTATTCCATGACGGCCGTGGACGAATTTGGCCCCGTGATCGACGACATCTATGACTTTGCCGAGGCGCAAGGTTTCGAGATCGACGGTATCACGCAGGAAGGCGGCGCAGGCCAGCTTGAGATCAATCTGCGCCATGGCGACCCAGTCAAGCTCGCGGACGAAGTGTTCTATTTCAAACGCCTGATCCGCGAGGCGGCACTGCGTCACGATTGCTTTGCCACCTTCATGGCCAAACCCATCGCGAATGAACCGGGAAGTGCCATGCACATCCACCATTCGATCATTGATATGGAAACCGGTCAGAACCTGTTTGTCGGCCCACAAGACGGCGACACCGATGCGTTCTTCCATTTCATCGCAGGTCTGCAGAACCATCTGCCCGCAGCGCTTGCGGTCATGGCACCGTTCGTCAACAGTTATCGCCGCTACGTGAAAGATCACGCTGCTCCCATCAACCTCGCTTGGGGCCGTGACAACCGCACAACAGGCATCCGTATTCCCCTGTCCGAGCCACAGGCGCGGCGCGTTGAAAACCGGATCGCAGGCATGGACTGCAACCCGTACCTTGGCATCGCCGCATCACTGGCCTGCGGCTATCTGGGTCTTATTCAGGAACAGCGCCCCTCGGCCCAATTCCGGGGCGACGCCTATGAAGGCGACGGAGACATCCCGCGCGTGCTGGGATCGGCACTGGACTTGTTTGATCAAGCCACTGACCTGCACGCGGTGCTGGGCGAAGAGTTCGCCCGCGTCTATTCGATTGTCAAACGTGCCGAATATGACGAGTTCCTGCAAGTGATTTCCCCATGGGAGCGCGAGCATTTGCTACTGAACGTCTAACTGGCAACCCGGCCCTTCGGGGAGGATTTTTCGGAAACAGGGAAGATGGACCTTCTGACCGCCAACGATCAACCGGGGGCCTATCCCGATAGCTGGTATGCCGCGACAGCCGATAGTCCGGCGCCCCGCGCGCTGTTGCAAGGGGATGTGCGGGCAGATGTGTGTATTGTCGGAGCGGGATATACAGGGCTGTCCGCTGCACTGCATCTGGCACAGGCCGGACGGCGCGTTGTTGTGTTGGAGGCGCATCGCGCAGGCTTTGGCGCCTCCGGCCGCAATGGCGGGCAATTGGGCACCGGCCAAAGGGTTGAGCAGCCATACCTTGAGAAGATCGTCGGACCCGAGACTGCACGGCGTCTTTGGGACTTGGGGCTGGAGGCGACCGACCTTGTCCGGCACCTGATCGACACGCACCGGATCGATTGCTTCTACCGCCCCGGCATCGCCTGGACTGCGGAAGACGAAAGCGATGTGGCGGACCTGCACGCCTATGCAGATCACATGGACCGGCACTATGACCACCGCGTTGACGTACTGGACCGGGATGCGTTCCACGCCATCTGCCCCTCACCTGCCTATCGCGGCGGTGTCATTGATCACAAATCCGGCCACCTGCACCCGCTGCGCTTTGCCCTCGGGCTGGCGACCGCCGCGGAAAGGGCCGGGGCAACGATCCATGAAGGCAGCACTGTCACCAGCATCACAAACGGTGCACAGATCACGCTCAAGACCGACAGTAGCTCTGTCACGGCAGATCACGCAATCCTCGCCTGCAACGGCTACCTGGGTGGGTTGAACGCCCCCGTCGCTACCCGTGTCATGCCCATCAACAATTTCGTCGCCGCCACCGCGCCGCTGGACAACCCCGCCAGCGTACTGACACAAGACATCGCCGTGTCAGACAGCCGCTTTGTAGTGAACTACTTCCGGCTGAGCCATGACAACCGCCTGCTGTTCGGTGGGGGTGAAAGCTATGGCTACCGCTTTCCCCGTGACATCGCGGCGAAGGTGCGCAAACCGATGACGCAAATCTTTCCGCATCTCGCTGATGTACAGATCGACTATGCGTGGGGCGGAACGCTTGCGATCACGATGAAGCGTTTGCCTTACGTGGCCCGGCTGGCGCCCAACATGCTCAGCGCTTCGGGCTATTCCGGGCATGGTGTGGGTACAGCGACCCACGCAGGTATGCTGATGGCACAAGCGGTCCAAGGGCACACAGATGGCTTCGACACTATGGCTGCCATCCCCACAACACCTTTCCCGGGAGGGGCCAAACTGCGCAGCCCGCTCCTCGTCCTCGCCATGACCTGGTACGCTCTGCGCGACCGCCTCGGCCTGTAACGGCAAGCTTAATTCAGCCCAAACGTCACAAAACCGTTTCCTTTTGCATCTATCGGATTTACAAAAACGAAAATCGATCATAAGGATTCTGAATATGTCTCTCCCCGACATGCACAGTGCCGAACCCATCCCCGCCGCCGCAAGACAAGAGATCGACCGCCTGCTGACCTCCGGTGACCTCTTCCGCTACACAGCCCCCGAAGGCGCACCCGTCTCGCTTCTCGAAGCCGAATTTGCAGAACTGATGGGCAGCAAGTTTGCCCTCGCCGTCTCGTCCTGCTCTGCCGCGCTTTTCCTGTCGCTCAAGGCGCTCAATCTGCCACGCGACGCCCGCGTCCTGATCCCCGGCTTCACCTTTGCCGCCGTGCCCTCATCAGTTCTGCACGCCGACTGCCTGCCGGTCCTGTGCGAGGTCGATGACAATTACCGCGTCAACATCGACGATTTCGTGGACAAACTGCCAAGCGTACAGGCCGTTATCATCAGCCACATGCGCGGCCACACGTCCGACATGGACGCGATCATGACACTGTGCACCGCCGCCGGCATCCCGGTGATCGAGGATGCGGCCCACTCGCTCGGCACCCTCTGGAACGGGCGCAAGATCGGGACCATCGGCACAATCGGCTGCTTCTCATTCCAGTCCTACAAGATGATCAATGCAGGCGAAGGCGGGATCATGATCACCGACGACGCCGATCTGGTCGCGCGCGCCATCATCATGTCGGGCGCATACGAACATAACTGGAAGAAACACCCGGTCCTGCAGGACGCCTTTGCCAAGCACCAGAACAAATGGCCGCTCTACAACCTGCGCATGTCGAACCTGAGTGCCGCCGTCATTCGGCCGCAGCTGCCCCACCTCGCCCACAGGGTCGAGGACGGGCGGCGCAACCATGACCATGTCGCCGCCTTGCTGGATCAAAGCCCGCATATACACGTCCCTGCCCCGCTGCATGGCGAGGTGCGCGCCCCGGATTCGATCCAGTTCAACCTGATCGACATGAGCGATACGCAGGTCGATAGTTTTGTTGCTGCAGCGGCGCAGACCGGGGTAAAAGTTCAGGTGTTTGGCGCCAGCACGGACAACGCCCGCGCCTTCTGGAACTGGCAATTCATCCCCAACTTGCCAGAATTGCCAAAAACCCGTGCCATGCTGATGCGTGCCTGTGATGTGCGCCTGCCCGTGCATCTGCCCAAGGACACGCTCGACGCTGTGGCAGAGGCTTTGCTGTCCGCCGTGGCAACCGCAACAGAACAGCAAGCGGCCTAAGACCTTTCTCCGGCCCCAATGCGTTTCGGAACACGCATTGGGAAATGGGCGATGCGTGCCGGACTTGCAACAGACACATGGTGCAGTAGCGTGATGGCATGACAGATCTCTCGCAGGGTGCCGCATGGATGGCTGGCCACATCATCCCTATCTCAGACGCGGCTATTCCCGTCACCGACTGGGGGCTCACCCATTCCGACATCGCCTATGATGTGGTGCCGCTCTGGCGCGGCGCGTTCTTCCGCCTGAACGACTATGTCGACCGTTTCATCGCATCGCTGACGGCAGGCCGGTATCACATCAGCATGGACCACGCGGCGATTTGCGACGCACTCCACCAGATGGTCGCCGCTAGCGGCCTGCAAGACGCCTATGTCGCCATGGTCGCTGCACGCGGATGCAACCCAGTGCCCGGCAGCCGTGATCCACGCGACTGCACAAACCATTTCTATGCCTGGTGCGTACCCTATGTGCACATCGTCAAGCCAGAGGCGGCAGAGCAAGGCACATCAGTCTGGATCGCCAAATCCGTCCGCCGCATTCCGGCAGACAGCCTGAACCCACGCGTCAAGAACTACCACTGGGGTGACTTCACCTCGGGCCTGTTCGAGGCCAAGGAACAAGGATTTGAAACGACGCTCCTGCTTGACCACGATGGAAACGTGACCGAAGGACCCGGCTTCAATGTCTTTGCCGTCTTCGGGGATCGCGTGGTGACCTCAGACCACGGCGTACTGCACGGCATCACCCGGCGCACAGTGCTGGAGATGTGCGTTGAAGCAGGATTGCGAACCGAAACCCGCCCCCTACCGCTTGAAGAGTTTCTGGAGGCGGACGAGGTGTTCCTGTCTTCCTCGGGTGGGGGTGTCATTCCTGTTGCACGAGTGGATGACCGGGTGTTTTCAAACGGCACGGCAGGCGCGATCGCATCAGACCTGCGCACCCGGTACTTTGACTGGATCACGCGCCCGCAGCACAGGATCGCTGTGGATTACATCGGTTGATGCAAAAGCATCATTGGATCAACGGTCAGTACCCGCCGTGCAGACCAAGCAGGCAATGAGGGGTATCGCTCCAGCCCATCTCCTCGCGTGGCGCAATATGTGTCTTGGAGAACTACCGATCCGCCGCATCATCGAAAACGGCCATCATGGCGCCTCTCAGGCGCGCAACATCGTCGTCAACTGATGCGGACAGATCGCATTCGAATGACGGCAGTACCTCGATGCGGATCGTTCCGCTTCTGGGCAGGTGTTTGCCGCGCGGCAACAGGCGGTCGGAGGCATGAATGACGATGGGCCGTATTGTCCTGCCGGTGGCGCGGGCGACAAGGACCGCACCTGCCTTGAACGCGCCAAGACTTTCGGACCCGGTGCGCGTGCCCTCGGGGAAAAGCACGACAGAGCGGCGCGCGGGCATGGCGTGGACGGCAGCGGTGAGCGTCTCAAGCGCAACCGTACCGCTACTGCGGTCAATCTCCACCAGTCCCGCGCCCTTGAACCCGCGGCGCAGGAGGGCCGCGTCGCACAGCTCCTTCTTGGCGGCGAAGGTGATCCACTTGGCGTCGGGCATCACGTCCATCAGAGCGAAACCATCGAGGTGGCTGCGGTGGTTGATCACAATGATGCTGCCTGTGTCGGCAGTCAGCGCGGCCCTGTCGGCCTCTGTCATCTCTGTCCGAATACTCAGCAGCCACAAAAGCCGCGAACAGGCACGTTTGACCAGTGGCCAGTACCAGCCGCGAAAACCCTGCCGTTTGCCACAAAGCAGGGGCACAAAGGCGATATAGAGGAAGTAGAAGGGACCCAGCAGAAACAACACGGCGCGCTTTATGACGCGCAGGCCAGCCGGGTCCGTGGCCGCTGGTACGGCCCGTCCGTTCGGAGGTTGAAGTGACATGGGTCCCCGTCGCATGTGCTGTCTGCCGGGGGATCTTCACGAGGATTCTTCGTGGCGCTTTTGTTGCCTGCCCTCTGGGCGCGTGGCCCGACAAGCACCCTGCGCCCCGCCTCTATGCGGCAATGGGCGCGGCGCATCAACAGAAAGTCGGATACCGGTGATTGGCCTCAATGGCGGGGTTGGGCTCTAAGCGGGCTTCGGATGCGGCGCAGCATCCATAAATAGCCTATCGATTGTGTCGTCGCTCACGGCCCAAAGGGCCACAGCGCGGGTTTGCCCCTTTTGTTTGCGCATGAACCTGTTGCCTGCCGCTGATTTCTGACCTCGTCCAATAAACGTGCATGTTGGATTTCTGCATTCTTGCAAGACCCAATTTGTCCGAACGGGGGAACCGCTCGGCATACGCGCCTCGCAAGGCCTAATCCGTGAAACTTTCCCGGATATTTGAACCCAATCGCTGAACACAGGCACCTATTGATCAGACAGCGATCAAGTGTGCTCGGTAATGCACATCTAGTCGTGGCCAGATTTACGGGTCCACAAAGGCATAAAAAATGAAACACGATATCAGAAGCAAATTCGGATTCATTGTTGCAAAAGCTGACTGGAACCAAACCGGCACCATCGCGTCCATACGCGCACGTACCCAAGCGATCCTTGACAGCACCCTGATTGACAACTTCATCCTCGGGGTGATCCTGTTCAACGCGGTGGTTGCTGGCCTGCAGACCATTGCACCGGTGGTGACAGTGGCGGGGCCACTGTTCCCCAAGCTCGACACTCTTTGTCTCTCGATTTTTGTGGTTGAAATCACGGCGAAGCTGTTTGCCAGAGGCCGCGACTTTTTTCGGAAGAGCTGGAACATCTTCGACTTCATCATCATCGGAACCTCGCTGATCCCGGGATCGAGTGGGCTATCGGTGCTGCGAGCGCTCCGCATTCTGCGGCTCTTTCGAGTGCTGTCCGTGGCCCCCAGCTTACGTCGTGTGGTCGAGGGCTTGTTCAGCGCTCTGCCCGGTATGGCCTCGGTGTTCGTGCTGATGGCGATGATGTTCTACATCGGCTCTGTCATGGCGACGACGCTTTTTGGAGACGCATTCCCCGAATGGTTCGGTGATCTTGGGCGGTCTGGATACACCCTATTCCAAATCATGACCCTGGAAAGCTGGTCCATGGGCATTGTCCGCCCCGTGATGGAGGTCTACCCATATGCATGGATGTTCTTCGTGCCGTTCATTCTCGTGACGTCCTTCGCAGTGGTGAACCTGCTGGTAGGTCTGATCGTAAACTCGATGCAGACCGCTTATTCCGAGGAAGAAATTGCAGCGACGGACCGGTACCGCGAAGAGATGATTGCCCGGCTGGAGAAGATCGAGAAGACGCTCCAGGTGCGGGAATGAGCGCAAGGGCAAGGATTGCATTACACTTTGGGCGTGAATTGCATGATCCAGATGGGGTTTTCTGCGGGTTGGGGTGAGTTGAACGGCAACGGCCACTTTGTCCTGCGATCCCAACCTTAACTGTACAAAATGACGGTCGGATCTGTCCCGCATTGTCGATATTTAAGGCAGCACGGCCCAGACCATGACCAGGTAGGTCCACTGGTGCAACGCTTGATCCAGCCCGAAGGCGCGCCAGAACCCGCCTTGGTCGGGTCCGTGGCCCGTATGTTCGGACCAGCGCCCCTTGCCCCAGTCGATGTGGAAATGCACGACCCATTCGACCAGCGCCACGATCAGCGCCATGGCCACGGGCACGCCGACCAGCACCATCGCCACCAGAGACCCCACCCCATGCAACCCGGCATGTTGCAGCCGCCCCACATGCAGGTAGCGCCCGCGGTTTGCCAGCATCCTTGGCGTTTGCATGTAGAAGTCGGCAAACAGGTGCTTTGCCTGCAGCAAGAACAACAGAACCAAAGCAAAGATAACAGGGTCGGTCAAAGGGTGCCTTTCGCGTTTTCTCTGCCTTTACCCTAGGCCGCCATGTGTTTTGTCGCAATCCATGCCGTACCGTATGCTGACGTGCCATTGATTTCCCGTGATCCCCGTTGTTAGGCTGACGGCGGGCGCAATTCCCGCCCCTTCAGGACGTGGACAGGCATCATAGAACGCTCCCTCTTTGGATTTATCTGGAAGTACTCGAAACGCGATCAGTTGATCCTGCTGGTGGTGACACTGACACTGTTTCCGCTTCTGTACCTGACGCTGGAGCTGCCAAAGCAGATCATCAACGATGCGATCGGCTCGGGTTCTCCGACCATTTCGGCCTATGGCTACGAGTTCGATCAGATCACCTATCTGATGATGTTGTGCGGCGGCTTTCTGGTGGCCGTCCTATGTCATGGCCTGCTGAAGATGCGCATCAACACGATGAAAGGTGTGCTGGCCGAACGGCTTTTGCGGCGCCTGCGCTATACGCTGATCGCCCGCATCCTGCGCTTCCCGCAGCCGTATTTCGAGCGCACCAGCCAGGGCGAGTTGGTCAGCATGGTCACGGCCGAAAGCGAACCCATGGGCGGGTTGATGGGCGACGCCATTGCGCAGCCGGTGCTGCAGGCCGGGCAGATGCTGACAATCCTTGGTTTTCTGTTCTTCCAGTCCATCGCGTTCGGCTTTGCCGCCATTGCATTGATTCCGCTGCAGGCCTGGCTGATCCCCAAGCTGCAGCGCCAGATCAACCTTTTGAACAAGAAACGGGTCATTCAAGTGCGCGCACTGGCCGCCGAGATCGGTGAAGGTGCAGCAGGCGCAGGCACGTTGCGCGTCAATGGCGGCTGGCGTTTTCGCATGGCGATGATCGGGAACCGGCTGGGCAATCTTTTTGCTATCCGGTTCGAGATCTACCAGAAGAAATTCTTTATGAAGTTCCTCAACAACTTCATCACACAGCTGACCCCGTTCTTCTTCTTTTCCATTGGTGGCTATCTGGTGATCCAGGGCGACGTGACCATCGGCGCGCTGGTGGCGGCCCTTGCTGCCTACAAGGACCTGTCCAGCCCTTGGAAAGAGCTGCTGGCCTATTACAACCAGGTTGCCGACATGTCCCTGCGGTGGGAGACGATCACCGAACGCTTTGCGCCTGCGGGCATGATCGACGACAATCTGTTCTATGGCCCCGCGCCCGAAACACCCCGGCTGACTGGGGACATCGTTCTGGATCAGGTCACCGTCAGCGATGGCGACGGCAATGCGGTGCTGGAAGACATCTCACTGGCTGTCCCAGCAGGCAGCAGCCTTGCCATCACCGCCCCCAATGATGAGGATCGGCGCGCCTTGGCCGAGGTGCTGACGCGTGAAACGCTGCCAACCAGTGGGACGGTGACAGTGTCCGGCCATGACATTCGGTCGCTGCATCAGACCGTGATTGCCAAACGCGTCGGCCATGCCAATTCGCGCCCCATCATGTTCCAGGGCAGCTATGGCCAGAACGTGATGATGCCGATGCGCCTTTGCCCCACAACCGCAGCCGAAGAGACCGAATTCAAGCGCGAGGCTGTCCGGGCGGGCAACACGCCGGACATGGTGGATGGCCAATGGCTGGACCCCACTATTGCAGGCGTTCCGGACAAGGACGCGCTGCGGGCGTGGTGGTACACCGTCATTGACAGCAGCGGGTCAGGAGATGCGCTGACCCGCCGGACGATGGATCAGACCTTTGACGAAAAGGCACACCCGCAACTTGCGCAGGCCCTAATCGACCTGCGCCCCAAAGTGGCTGCCGCCGTGGCCGAGGCGGGGCTTGATCGCTATGTTCACGCCTTCGATCCCGACGCGTACAACCCGGCCCTGCCCGTTGCCGAGAACGTGCTGTTTGCCACCCCGCGTGAGGTCATCGGCCCCGAGATGATCGAGGCAGAGGTTGAATTCCTGCAGTTGCTGCATGATCTGTCGCTGGCCTCGAACCTTGAAATGATGGCCCGTAATATCCTTGAGATCCTGCGCCAGACGTTTGGTCCCAACGGCACGGACCACCCGCTGTTCCGCAAGCTGGGCCTAGAGGTCGATATCTATGAGGCCGCCCTTGAACTGGTTGATCGCAAGCCCGCCGGGTCCGATATCACGGACAAGGAATTGGCGCTGCTGTTGAGTATCCCCACCAACATCACGGCCGAACAGGTTGCCGCGGCCTTTCCCGACGATGTGCGCGCACGGGTCCTGAACATGCGGACCGAACATGGCGCGACCTTGCGCAAGCAGATGCATGAAATCTTTGTCCCGATCCAGCCCGATGCCCATGTGCACGGGTTGTCGGTTCTGGAAAATGCGCTTTATGGCAAGGTGTCCGACAGTGCCGGTGCACGGGCCGATGACTTGCGCCGCATTGTGGTCGAGGCGCTGACCGAGGCGGGTGTGAACCAGCTGGTGCTGGAACTGGTCTTTGACGTGCCGATTGCCCTGGGTGGTGCCAACCTGCCTGCCCTCTTTGCCGAGCCGTTGTCGATCAGCCGCGCCACGATCAAGCGGCCCGATATCCTGATCCTGGATGAGCCAATGGCCAGCTATGGAGAGGAAACGCGCGCCGCGCTGTTCCGCAACCTGCGTACCCTCTTGCCCGACGCGGCGCTGATCTTTCTGGGCACGTCATTCGAGGAAGAAGACGCGTTAGACGCGCATGTCGAGATCGTGCAAGGCCGGTTGCACGGCACGGAAGGTGAGCGAGTCGAAGCCGGCACCGATGCCAGTGCAGACCTTGCACGCAAGGTCGATGCGTTACGTCAGGCCCCGATGTTTTCGAGCCTCAAGCGCAAGCAGTTGCGCCTGCTGGCCTTCGGGGCGCGGTGGTACACGGCGCATCCCGGCGAATACGTGTTCCACAAGAATGACGACCCCACCGACGGTGCGTATATGGTCATCGACGGCGAGGCCGATCTGCTGCTGCCGCAAGAGGGGGCCGATGACACATTGATCGCCACCGTGGGTGCTGGCGCACTTGTGGGCGAGTTGGGATTGATCCGCAGCGAACCCCGTGCGCTGGATATGCGCGCCAAGAGTGAGCTGACCTGCCTGCGCATCGGCGAGGAAGAATTCATGGCCGTAGTCGAAAACGACGCCGCCACTGCCTTCCGTTTGCTGCAAGTTGTTGCCGGTTACGTCAAAACTTGACCACCCGCGCCATCAAGGCGCTGGAACCTTTGTCCCAGATTTGGCATGCACGTAGTGTAAGGCCGCGCGCTGCGCGCGGCGGAGTACTGCGATGTATCGGAATACCTGCCGGTTTTTGGCGGTCTGCGGTGTAAGCCTTGGCCTATCGGCCCCTTCCTGGGCTTTGGACGTGGTTGTACGTGCGCCTGAGGCGCTGACCGAGGAGTTGCGCGCAGCGTCTCTGACCGCCGGACTGCTGGAGGAAGAGGGCGCAGTCCGTTCCATCGACGTGATCAGTGCCGCACAGGCCGACTATGCCCGCCTGATCGCCCTTCTCTATGACCGAGGGTATTTCGGTCCCGTCATTTCGATCACCGTGGACGGGCAAGAGGCGGCGGGCCTGTCGCCCATCTCGGCTCCGCAAAGTGTTGGCACCGTGATCGTGACCGTGGAGCCAGGCAAGGTGTTCAGCTTTGGCACCGTCACCGTGCGCCCTCTGGCCCCCGGTGCCACCCCGTCCCCGCAAGTGCAAAGCGGAGAGACCGCGCGCGTATCCGCCCTGCGGGACGCGACCAGTGCAGGCATCGAAGGATGGCGGCAGGAGGGGCACGCCAAGGCAAGCGTCGGCGGCCAGCAGATCACGGCCAACCACCCGGCAGGGCAGCTGAACGCAGATGTCCGGCTGAACCCCGGCCCGCGCCTGCGTCTGGGGCGACTGGACCTGGAGGGCGACAGCGCCGTGCGTGAAAAGCGCATTCGCGAGATTGCGGGTTGGCCCAGCGGCGAGGTATTTGATCCCGACACGCTCGACAAGGTCGAAACCCGGCTGCGGCGCACGGGCACCTTTGCCTCGGCCACCCTGACCGAAGCGGAGACGGCCAACCCGGACGGCACGCTGGATGTCACCGCCCAGATCACCGACCGGTTGCCGCGCCGCTACAGCTTTGGCGCGGAGTATGGCACCACCGATGGCGTCAGTGTCAGTGCGCTTTGGTTGCATCGCAACATCTTTGGCGGGGCTGAACGCCTGCAGATCGACGGTGAAATCAGTGGTGTGGGCGGCGACACCGACGGCATTGATTTCCGTTTGGGCGCGCAACTGTCCCGCCCCGCCACGTGGCGCACCGATCTGGAGGCCGTTTTGCTGGCCGAGTTTGAGCAGCGCGATGATCCAAACCTGTTTTCCCGCACCGGGCGGCTCGAGTTCAGCACCGTCTATTTTGCCAGCGAGGACCGCGAATACAGCTATGGCCTAGGTCTGCGAAGGGCCGAAACACGCGATGACCTGGGCGAGCGCGACTATACGATCCTCACCTTGCCCTTCACCGCCAAGTTCGATCGGCGTGACGATCCCCTGAACCCGACGCGCGGCTATTATGCAGAAGCCTCGGTGCAGCCTTTCGTGAACATCGAAGGCACCAGCGAGGGCGTGCTGTCCACCATCGACGTGCGCGCCTATCGCAAGCTGGGTGACCGGGTCGTTTTTGCCGTGCGGGGGCTGTTGGGATCAGTGGCCGGTCCATCAATCGAAGAAGCGCCTGCCGACTTCCTGTTCTTTTCCGGCGGCAGCGGCACCGTACGCGGACAGGACTACCAATCCCTTGGCGTGGACCTGAGCCCGGGCGTGACCATTGGTGGCCGGTCCTTTGCAGGGATATCTGGCGAATTGCGCGTCAAGACGGGCGACAAGTTTTCAGTCGTGGGGTTCTATGACGCGGGCTATGTCGGGCCGGAGAGCTTTATCGACGGGTCAGGCGAATGGCACACCGGGTTTGGCGCTGGCATCCGTTATGACACCGGGATCGGACCCATTCGGCTGGATGTGGCTGTCCCCGGTTCAGGTCCGGGCGACAGTTCCGGGGTGGAACTGTACATCGGTATTGGGCAGGCCTTCTGATGCGGTATGTGGCGATTTTCTTGATCCTGATCTGGCCTGCAGCGGCGCTTGCACAAGACGACAATGAGGACCGCGGTTTTCTGGTGGGTCTGCTGGAGAGCAGCTTGGGCGGCGAAGGGCGTGTTGTGCGTATCGACGGCTTTGCCGGGGCGCTGAGCAGTCGAGCCACGATCGAGCGCATCACGATTGCCGACAATGAGGGCATCTGGCTGACGCTGGAAGACGTGGCGATGCAGTGGAACCGCGGCGCCCTGTTCCGTGCGGCCATCGACATTCAGGAGTTGCGCGCGGGGCGCATTGAATTGCCGCGCCTGCCCGTTGCCGCCCCGGGCGGCGACCTGCCCGCGCCCGAGGCGACCCCCTTTGCCCTGCCCGACCTGCCCGCATCGATCAGCATTGCACAGCTTGATCTGGCCGAGGTTGTGTTGGGCGCGCCGGTGCTGGGAGAAGCGGCCGTGCTGTCCATTGCCGGTTCGGCAACGTTGGCCGATGGCGCAGGCAACACGCGTATCACTGCGACCCGCACCGATGTGGACCTCGGGGTGTTCGATGTCGCGGCGGCCTATGCCAATGACACCCGCGACCTGTCCCTTGATCTGCAATTGCGCGAGGGCGCGGGTGGCCTGATCTCGGGCCTGTTGAACATCCCGGATCGCCCCAGCGTTGATCTGACCGTAGCGGGTGCGGGTGTGTTGAGCGATTTTGGCGCGACGCTGGATTTGCGCACCGATGACACGCAACGCTTGACCGGGACCCTTGAGTTGCAAAGCGAAGCGGACGGGCCAATGGCCTTTGATGCTGCGCTGGACGGGGATGTGTCCGCCCTGTTCCTGCAGGAATACCGCGCCTTCTTCGGGACAGATGTCGCGCTGACCGCGCGCGGCAGCAGTGATGCGGATGGCGCTTTGTCTTTGGACGCCTTTGCCTTGGACACCCGTGCGCTGCAGCTGGCGGGACGCGCCGAGTTGAACAGCGATGCGTGGCCAACCTTGCTGGACATCGAGGGCACCCTTGCCGACCCGGATGGGGCACCATTGCGCCTGCCGGGTGACACGCGCCTTGCCGGTGCGTCGATTGCCGTCGATTTCGATGCAGAGCAGAGCGATGCGCTGGTCGCGCGTATCGATGCAATAGGTGTTGAACAGCCGGATGCCACTGTGGATCAGGTTGCACTGAATTTTGACGGTACGCTGAGCGGTGCAGTGGGCACGATTGGCGCGCTGACGGGGCGGTTGAACGTCGACGCAACCGGTGTGGCGTTGAGCGATCCGGGGCTGGCGCGAGCCGTAGGCTCTGCCCTGTCCGGCGGATTTGACATTGCCTATGCCGATGATGCTCCGCTGGATGTGACCGATCTAACGCTTGCCAGTGCAGCCTGGGCGCTGAAGGGTCAGGCGCAGGTGAGCGGGTTTGATGAGGGGTTCGAGACCACGTTCGATACGGCCCTTGTGACACAGGACCTGTCCGCCTTTGCGGACCTGGCCGGGCTGGACCTGTCGGGGGCCGGGGATCTGGCGCTGTCCGGGACGGCGGCCCTGGGTGGCTTTTTCGATATTGAGGTGCGGGGGCAGACGCGGGAGTTGGCGATTGGCGTGCCACAGGCAGATACGTTGCTGGCTGGGCAGACGGACCTGATCCTTGCTGCTCGTCGTGACACCAGCGGCACATTCGTCGACCGGCTGACATTGGAGAACCCTGCCCTTGACCTGACAGCATCGGCAGACCTGCGCACCGGCGGATCGGTCGCGCGGTTCAACGCGACCTTGGCGGATGTGGGACAAGTGACCGAGGCGGTGGATGGTCCGCTGACCATGGATGGAACGGCGACCCAGACGGGCGAGGTTTGGGATATCTCGACAGACCTGACCGGGCCCTTGGACAGCACGGCAACCGGTACGGCCCGCGTTGCGCCTAATGGCACCGAAATTGCACTTGAGGCGGCGGTTGGAGACCTGTCGCCCCTCGTTCCACAGATCGGGGGTGGTGCAGAACTGACGGCGACGGCCCGGCAGGCCGACGGCATATGGCAGTTCGACAGCAATATCGATGGTCCCGCGCAGACTCGGGCCGACGTGACGGGGCAGTTTGACGGAACGAACGTGACCGCCCGCTATGACGTGAATGTGCCCACGATCGACGCCTTTGCCCCCGGTGTGCCGGGTGGTGCGACGCTGACCGGTGATGTGGCTCAGAGCACAGAGGGGTGGGCATTCGACGCGGACGTGACCGGGCCTTATGAAAGCGCGGGGACAATCTCGGGCACATATGCGGACATCTTGACCTCGAATTTCGACCTGCGCCTGCCCAATGTTGCAGCCGTGGCACCGGGCGTGAACGGGCCTTTGGCGCTGGACGGCACGGTGTCGCAAACCCCTGACGGGTGGGAAGTCGTCACAGATGTCGCTGGCCCCTACAGCAGTTCGGGCCGCGTAAGTGCCAGCCTACGGGACGGTGTACTGGGCGCGGGTTATGCGCTGACCCTGCCGAACGTGGGCCCGCTTGTGCCCGGGCTGGCGGGCAGCATGACGGTGAACGGCACGGCCCAACAGGACGGCGCGGACTATGACATCATTGCCCGCATTGCAGGGCCATCCGGTGCAACGGCAACGGCATCGGGACGGGTGCTGGGGGATGGGACGCTGAACCTCGGCGCACGCGGTCAGGTGCAGTTGGGCCTTGCCAACGCCTTCATCGCCCCACGCACAATCATCGGGACCGCTGATTTTGACCTCGCCGTGAATGGCCCCCCTGCCCTTGGGTCCGTTTCCGGCCAGATCACGACCCAAGGCGCGCAGCTTGCCACACCCAGCCTGCCCGTGTCCGTTTCGGACTTGTCCGGCGCGGCGCGCCTGTCTGGCGGACAGGCGGTGCTGGATTTCACCGGCGCCATTTCCGAAGGGGGCAGCATTGGCATTTCCGGCCCCATCACGTTGAGCGGTAGCTATCCGGCGCAGTTGGACGTGTCGCTGAACGCGGTGACATTGCGCGACCCGCGGCTTTACAACACGACTGTTGATGGGCAGGTCGCACTGCGCGGGCCGCTGACCGGAGGTGCCGCGATTTCTGGCCAGATCAATCTGGGCGAAACCGACGTGCGCGTGCCGTCGAGCGGTATTTCCACGTTCGGAGCGGTGCCTGACATCACCCATATCGGGGCCACGCGCCCCGTCATGCGCACCCGCGAACGGGCCGGTCTGGTGCAAACAAGCAGCGAAACCACGACCGGGTCCGCCTATCCGCTCGACATCCAGATCAACGCCCCCAGCCGCATCTTTGTCCGCGGTCGCGGCATTGATGCAGAGATGGGTGGGCAGTTGCGGGTGAGCGGCACCACGGCCGACATGATCTCGACCGGGCAGTTCAACTTGATCAGAGGGCGCATCGACGTTCTGACCAAACGGTTCGAGCTGACCGAGGGCCGCGTTGCCCTGCAAGGCCGGTTTGAGCCGCTGCTGCGCCTGGTGGCTGAAACACCGACCTCAACGGGCTCTGCACGCATCGTTGTTGAGGGGCCCGCAGACGATCCGGAAGTGACATTCGAATCCACCCCGGACGCCCCACAGGATCAGGTCCTTGCCCAGATCTTTTTCGGTCGTGACATCACGCAGCTGTCGGCCTTTCAGGCATTGCAGCTCGCCAGCGCCGTGGCAGCCCTTGCAGGGCAAGGCGGCGAAGGGATCGTGTCGCGCCTGCGCGGCTCGTTTGGGTTGGATGATCTTGATGTTACCTCGGATGAAGATGGAAACACGGCTGTCAGAGCGGGCAGATACCTCTCGGAAAACGTCTATACAGACGTCACGGTGGGTGGGGCCGACGGGCCGGAGGTGTCTCTGAACATCGACCTGACGCCCAACATCACAGCACGTGGCACCTTGGGTGCAGATGCCAATACCGGCATCGGTATCTTCATCGAACGGGATTATTGACCCGGCTTTGATTGGCACTGGTATCGCAGGCCCCCACATTGTATCCAGCTGGATACATTTTGGAGGCGTGCGATGACCGATCGAGATATGTCACAGGGCGAAACGGCCTATGCCCAATTGCTGGCGGCGATCCGCACGGGAGAGTTTGCACCGGGCGACCGGTTGCGCGAAACCGATGTGGCCGACCGGCTGAACCTGTCCCGCACCCCTGTCCGCGAGGCGCTGCGGCGCCTGGAAGCGGATGGCATCGTGGAACATCGCCCACGGCTGGGCGCGGTCATCCGACAACTCAGCCACGCCGAACTGGTCGAGCTTTACGAGATGCGGATCGTGCTGGAACGCACCGCTGCCGAGATGGCGGCCAAACACGCGGCTGCCGCCGAAATTGACGCCCTGCGCGATCTGAACAGCGCCATGTCCAAGGGCAGCCCGGCGGAAGCCGCGGCGCTGAACCAGGATTTTCACCGGGGCATCTACCTTGCCACGCGCAACCGGTTCCTGCTGGACGCAGCCCGCGCATTGAACAATGCCCTGATGCTGATGGGACCAACGACGCTGGCTGACAAGCAGCGCATCGAGGTGGTCACGGCACAGCATGACGACATCCTCACAGCCATCGCAGCCGGCGACAGCGCAGCGGCAGGCGAAGCGGCCGAGGCGCATTTGCAAACCTCGCTGCGGTATCGGCTGAAGGTGCTTGCCCGGTGATCCGGATCGGCATGACCTTTGCGATTGCAGGGCTGGGCGTCGCGCTGTTTCATGGGCTGTCCCTGCCCCTGCCGTGGCTGTTGGGACCAATCTTTGCCTGCCTGATAAGCGCCCTTGCGGGCGTGCGCATGACGGGCACGCCCTTGATTAACGAAGGCATGCGCACCGTATTGGGCGTCGCCGTCGGGGCAACGATCACCCCTGTTGTACTGGCATCGATGCTGGGCATGTGGCCCACATTGCTGCTGATCCCGGTGATGGTCTTGGTCATCGGGGCGATTGGTGTCCCCTATTTCCGCAGGCTTTGGGGGTTCGATTTTGTCACCAGCTATTACAGCGCGATGCCCGGCGGCATTCAGGACATGCTGGTGTTTGGCGAAGAGGCGGGTGGCAACCCACGGACCCTGTCGCTGATCCACGCCACACGGGTTCTGGTGATTGTTGTCGCCCTGCCCTTTATCCTGCGGGGGGTCTGGGACGCGGACCTGAGCAACCCGCCGGGTGTGCCTGCGGCGACGCTGGCACCCACGCAGTTGGCGCTGATGGTGCTGGCTGCACTTGTGGGGTGGCGCGGGGCCAAGGCGCTTGGCATGTTCGGCGCGTCGATCCTCGGGCCGCTGATCGTGGCGGCGGCCATGGCCCTGACGGGCCTCTTGCAACACCGCCCCCCGGCCGAAGCGATCTGGGCTGCCCAATTCTTCATCGGGACAACCGTGGGCGTGAAATACACCGGCATCACCATGACGGAAATTCGGCGCGACCTGACGGCTGGGCTGGGCTTCTGCGGCATCCTGATCGTGCTGACGATCATCTTTGTCGAAGGGGTCTATGCCGCCGGTCTTGCGCCGGGGATGGAGGCCCTGCTGGCCTTTGCCCCCGGCGGGCAGGCGGAGTTAACGGTGCTGGCGCTGATCGTCGGGGCCGACGTCGCCTTTGTCATTGCGCACCATGTCTTGCGTATGTTTGTGGTGATCCTCGGCGCGCCGCTCTTTGCACGGATTTTCCGCTAGTCGCGGATGATCCGACGCGAGATGTCAGCCACGATCATGGCTTCCTGTTCGTCCGTCAGGTCCAGCTCGTGCTTGCCGTCGATTTCCAGAAAGGCATGGCCGTGCACGAACATGTGCAGCATCAGGCTGCGGCGCTCGATCTCGGCCTCGGGGGTGTCGTCAGGCATTGCTGCGCGCACCTCGCGCTTGACGATGGCAAGGCATCCGTCGCCTCGCTCTCGCATCTCGGAATCGCGTTCATGCCCTTTGGTCAGGCCAAACATCAAGCGGAACACACCCGGTTCAGCCCGGGCAAAATTTGCATAGCAGAGGCCCAGCGCAGTTATGGGTGCCAGAGCGTCGCCTGACGCCCCCTTTGCAGCGTCATCCATCTGCTGGCGCATCCGCTCGATTCCCGCCAAGGCGACCTCGCGCACGATCTCAGCACGGTCGTTGAAATGCTTGTAGGGCGCGGCTGAACTGACGCCAGCGCGGCGTGCGGCCTCGGAAATCGAAAACCCGTCAGCGCCCTTCTCCTCGACCAAAATGCGCACAGTTTCAATAAGATGCGCGCGCAGATCACCGTGGTGATACTGCGTCCGGGGGGCCTTATCCGTGGTCTGCTCCAAGTTTTTTTGCCTCTCTCCCTTGCCAAAGTAAGTGGCTATTACATATGTCTGTTACCATAAGTAAGCACCCCTTACTTCCTGTCAAGGAGTGGCACCATGCCTAAAGATCGCGCCAAGGATACACCGAAACCACCCCTTTGGAAGCGCACTGTGCGCGGGATTGTCACGCTGACCGGCACCGCGTCCGTCATTGCCATCGCCGCGGGCGCGGTCTGGATTGGCAGCGCCACATTGGCCACGCGTGCCGCCGCCGTGGATGCACCACCCCCCGCCCCGATCAGCACCGTTTCGGCAATCCGCGTGACACCGGCTGACACCATGACCGTCACCCGCGCCTTCCACGGACAGGTCGAGGCGGCACAGACTGTTGCCCTGAGTTTCGAGCAGGGCGGTCGCCTAAACGTCCTGGACGTGGACGAAGGCGACCGCGTCGAGGCGGGCCAGATACTTGCCAAGCTCGACACCCGTATCCTGATGGCCGAACGCAGCCGCCTTGTTGCCTCGCGCGAAGCGCTTGAGGCGCAGGCGGAACTGTCCCGCCGTACGACCGATCGTCAGAAAGAGCTGCGCAATCGCGGCTTTGCCTCGGATCAGGCAGTGGACAACACGGCACTGAACCTTGCTGCGCTTCAGGCACAGATCGCCGAAATGGACGCAGCCATCACGCAGGTTGAGGTGCAACTGAGCCAGACCGAATTGCTGGCCCCGTTTGACGGTGTCGTGGGCGCGCGGAATGTTGACCCCGGCGCAATCATGGCTGTGGGGGCGCCCGTGCTTGATGTTCGCGAAGAAACCGCCCCGATCTTCCGTGTTGGGATTGATCCAAGACTGGCACAGAACGTGCGGGACACCGCAGCCGTCGTGACGCTGGACGGTGTGGACTACGACGCGCGTTTCGTCGGCTTCCGGCCCGACCTGGATGCGCAAACCCGCACCCGCACAGCGCTGTTCGAGATTGAGACGGATGATCCGGTCTACCTTGCCTCCGGCACACTGAAACTGCGCAGCCAGATTGACCAGAACGGATATTCCGTTCCGCTGCGCGCCTTGCAGGACGGGGTACGCGGGCTTTGGACCGTGATGGTGCTGAGCCCGGGTGACGATGACCTTTACACCGCCCAGGCCGCCGCCGTCGAAGTGCTGCAGGTCGAAGACGGCACGGCCTTTGTCCGTGGCACGCTACAGGGTGACGCCATGATCGTGCCCGATGGCACCCACCGCCTTGTCTCGGGCGACCGGGTGCGCGTGGTCGGAGCGGAGTGATGGAAACCCTCACCTTCCGCCAACCCCGCCTTGTTGCCCTTGCCCTTCTGGTCATCATCGCGGCGGGCTTGTCCTCGCTGCTGGCCATCGGACGGCAGGAAGACCCCACCATCACCAACCTCTTTGGCACTGTCACCACTGTGGTGCCGGGTGCAGACCCCGCCCGGGTCGAGGCGCTGGTCACCCAACCCATTGAGGACATTCTGCGTGAGGTGTCCGAGGTCGACGTGATCGAAAGCACGTCCTCGACCGGTATTTCCATCGTCTCGGTCGAGTTGGGCGTGATGGTGCCGGACAACCGCATTGAACAGGTCTGGGCCGAGATCCGCGATGATCTGGCCGAGCTGTCCCCCAGCCTGCCCGCCGATGCATTCGAGCCGGAATTCGACACCGAGGGCGGCAGCGCCTTTGCCGCCATCGCGGCCCTTTCGGCCGAGCCGGGCATTTCAACCACGATCCTGGGCCGCTATGCCCGCGACCTGGCCCAGGATCTGCGCAACATCCCCGGCACCGAACTTGTCGAGTTGTTCGGTGCGCCCGAGGATGAGGTGCTGGTCACCTTAGACCCGGTGGCCACCGCCGCGCTTGGCCTGACGGCAAGTGACGTCTCCCGCGCCATTGCCCAGGCCGACGCCAAGGGCCCTGCCGGACGTGTACGCCCGGCGGGGTCTGACCTGCTGATCACTGTCGCGGGCGAGGTCGAGGCGCTGGACCGTTTGGGTGAGATCGTGGTGCGCCGCTCGGACACCGGGGCCGTCACCTACCTGTCACAGGTGGCCGAGATCACGCGCGGCCCGCGCCTGCCAGAAGCCGAGTTGGCGATCTACAATGGCAACCCCGCGATCCTTGTGGGAGCAAAGTTGGAAAGCGGGTTGCAAGTCGACAAATGGGCGGCCTTTGTCCGTGAAGAGATCGCCGAATACCGGTCCAACGTCCCCTTGGGCGTCTCGCTGGACCTGACCTTTGACCAATCCGGCTACACCGCAGACCGCCTGCAGGAGGTCGGCCTGAACATGGCCATCGGCGTTGGCCTTGTGGTCGGTGTGCTGCTGCTGACCCTTGGTCTGCGATCCGCCATGATCGTGGCGCTGATCCTGCCGGTCGTGACCCTTGCCACGCTGTTCACCATGAATTTCATCGGCCTTGCCATCCATCAGATGAGTGTCACAGGCCTGATCGTGGCCCTTGGCCTGCTGGTTGACGCGGGCATCGTGATGACGGATGAGGTGGGCCAACGGCTGGAAAAGGGCGTGAGCCGCATCAAGGCGGCGGGACAGTCGGTCAAACGGCTCTTTGCGCCTTTGCTGGCATCAACCGTGACCACGGCCCTGTCCTTTACACCCTTGATCCTGCTGCCCGGTCCCGCAGGTGATTTTGTGGGCTCCATCGCCATCGCTGTGGTGATCATGCTGGGCTGGTCCTTTGTCGTGGCGATCACGCTGACACCGGCCATCGCAGGTCACCTGCTGCCCGCGGATGGGACACGCGGCGGCATGAACAGTGGTGCATTGGGCCGTGTCTTTGCCGCGTCGCTGCGCTGGTCCGTGAAAAACCCTGTCCGGTCTATCGCGCTGGCGCTGATCCTGCCCGTCACTGGATTCCTGTCCATGCCAACACTCACGGCACAATTCTTTCCCGGCGTGGACCGCGACCAGTTTTATATCGAGGTGGATTTGGCCCCCGGCGCGGGCATTGCCGACACGCAGGACGTTGTGGCGCGGCTGAATGACCGGCTGCTCGGGGATGACAGGATCGAACAGGTGATGTGGACGGTCGGGCGTTCGGCGCCTGCCTTCTACTACAACATCGTCGGTGCGCGCGAAAACGCGCCCGGCCATGCGCACGCGCTGCTCACCACCCAATCGGCAGAGGCGACCGAGGCTGTCCTGCGCGACCTGCAAGGCGATCTGGCCCTGACCGCGCCCGAGGCCGAAATCCTTGTTCGTGGTCTGGTGCAGGGCCCGCCGGTCAATGCCCCCGTCGAGATCCGGCTTGTTGGCAAGGACCTCGAGGCGCTGCGCGAAACAGGGGACGAGGTACGGCGCATCATGTCCGGCGTCGACTCCGTGCTTGTGACCCGCGGCACCATCGGTGGCGGTGCGCCAAAGGCCGTCATCACGGTGAACGAGGCGCAGGCTCAGGTTCTTGGCCTCGACCTGCGCCAGATTGCCGGGCAGTTGCAAGCCGGGCTTGAGGGGGTCACGGGTGGCTCCATGGTCGAAGGGGACGAAGAGTTGCCCATCCGTGTCCGTCTGGGCGACGCCACGCGCGGCTCGGTTCAGGCCATCCGTGATCTGCCGATCCTGCGCCCGGATGCGGCACAGCTATCAGCCCAAGGCCGCTGGCCCGCCCTGCCCCTGTCCGCCGTGTCGACCATCGACCTGGAACCCGCCGCCAGCAGCATCACCCGCCGCAACGGCGAACGGGTCAACACGGTGCAGGCGTTTATCCTGCGCGATGTACTGCCCGAAGAAGCGCTGGTTGAGGTGCAGGCCGCACTTGAGGCCAACGGGTTCGCGGTGCCCGCCAGCATGCGTCTTGAACTGGGCGGTGACAGCGATGCACGGGCTGACACGCTCAGCGATTTGCTGGCTTCCCTTGGTCTGATCGTGACCCTGTCCATTGCCGCCATCGCGCTGACCTTCAACAGTTTCCGTCTGACGGCGGTGGTGCTCGTGGTATCGGGTCTGTCTGCGGGCCTAAGCCTGCTTGCGCTCGCGATTTTCCAGTACCCGTTCGGGATCAACGCGATCATCGGCGTGATTGGATCGATCGGTGTGTCGATCAATGCCGCGATCATCATCCTGACAGGGTTGCAAGAAGATGACCTGGCCGCTTCAGGGGACAAGGACGCCATGGTCGATGTGGTCATGGGATCCAGCCGCCACATCGTCTCGACCACCATCACGACCTTTGGCGGCTTCCTGCCCCTGATCCTGGCCGGTGGTGGCTTCTGGCCCCCCTTCGCGATGTCGGTGGCCGGGGGTGTGCTGCTGTCCACCGTGGTGAGTTTCTATTTCACCCCGCCGGTCTTTGCCCTGATCCACCGGGTTCGACGGGCGCCTGCGGCATCCGCGGAGCAGGCCGACGGCAAGGACGCACCTTTTATCCTGCATCCGCCGTTCAGCCAAGCCGCGGAATAGGTGGTCAGGCCCAAGACGTACTTTCTGTAAGGTGCCGCCCGTTTGGCGCATCCAACCGACGGGCACTTCTGGCCTAGTATCGCCTATGCGGGATGAGATGCCGTTCTTTCGGATCACTTAACAGACCGGAATCAAGCCGAAGGCGCCGGTCCAACACAAGCCCGTCCCGGCGGGCTGGTGTTTTGGATGCCGCACCGAACAGAAATTCTGTAGAATGTGTTTGGCCAGCATAAAGCGCGACCGAAGCTTCGGTGCGACACCACCCCACGGGCTTGCGCTGGAGCGGCTCGAGGGCGGCTTACTGCATAAGACCCGTCGACCTGAAATCTACTTGTTGTTTTTCAAACTTCCACCAACTTCAAAATTTCAAGCCCTTCGACTTCAGGCAATCTGGTATTGTGGCAAATCCAGACACTCATATCAAAACCAAATGAGACGAAGCATTCTCTACCAAGATGGAATACGAATGCCTGCGATTTTCCCGTTAAAAATTCCTCGATGAAACAAGTCAGATCTTCTTTTCTAAAGACCGGTTCCACAAGTGGTTCGAAGTAAGTGTTGTCGTCCAAAGGTGGATGCGGTTCACACATCTCCATGACGAGAAAAAAATCACCAAACTCTTTGAAGTACTTCTCAAAATCTTCCCTGATGGCGTTCTGCCTGGACAAAGGCTGTTGCTCGAAGCTCAAGTCATTGTCTGTCCAGCCTTCGTCTTCCCATTCTTCTTGAGAAATCGCTTTTCCAAACGGTGAAAGCAAACTACATCGCCATCCATCGGGGCGTGGACCCCACAGGATTTGACCTAAGTTGATAAAATTGCCCACATTTCGTACTCGCCTCAGTAAATTCCAAAGATGCTTGCTTGGCTGGTGCTTGGCAACCTCATACAGGCCAGAAATCTCATGAAACAAACGTGGAGTATGGCGTTCGTTTTGAGCTGCAGCTCCGACCTACTCCGTACGCCCCAACTTAGATTTCGTACACGGGGATAACGCAACTGCCAATGCTGTCCTACGTTTTACACGCCACCCAACATTTGCCAGGCCCCTCACCCCTCTACCTGCTTGCCAATCCCGCCGGAGTAACCAACACTCATAGGCAGAAAAGCAAATGGGGAGATTTCCATGAAAGTCACGTCATTCCTATCCGCCGCGCTGCTGCTGTCAAGCACAGCACTGGTCAGCGCCGAAACGCTGAAATGGGCCCGCGCGGGTGACGCGCTCACCCTTGATCCGCACTCACAGAACGAAGGGCCGTCACACACTATCCGCCACCAGATGTACGAGCCGCTGATCATCCGCGACACGACCGGCGCGTTTGAACCCGCACTAGCCACTGAATGGGCGCCGAAGGCCGACGATCCCAATGTCTGGGTCTTCAAACTGCGCGAAGGCGTCACATTCCATGACGGTGCGGCCTTCAACGCCGAGGACGTTGTGTTCAGTTTTGAGCGTGCAATGCAGCCCAATTCCGACATGAAGGAATTGATCGGCTCGATCACCGAAGTACGCGCTGTTGATGACTACACCATCGAGATGGTCACGGATGGCCCGAACCCGATCCTGCCCTCGAACCTGACCAACCTGTTCATCATGGACAAGGACTGGACCGAGGCGAACAACACCGTGAACGTGCAGGACTTTGAAGGGGGCGAGATCACATACGCCACGACCAACGCCAATGGCACCGGGCCTTACGTTCTGCAAAGCCGCGAGCCGGACGTGAAAACCGTCATGACCCGCAACGACAACTACTGGGGCATCGACCAGTTCCCAATGGAAGTGACCGAGATCGTCTACACCCCCATCCAGAACGCCGCAACGCGCGTGGCGGCCATGCTGTCGGGTGAGATCAACTTCCTGCAGGACATGCCGGTGCAGGACCTTGAGCGCGTGAATGCCGCTGACGGCCTGGTGGTCAAGCAAGCCCCGCAGAACCGCGTGATCTTCTTTGGCATGAACCAGGGCGCGGATGACATCGAAGCGGACAATGTCGATGGCGCCAACCCGCTGGCCGATGTGCGCGTGCGCAAGGCGATGTCGATGGCGATGAACCGTGATGCGATCCGTCAGGTCGTGATGCGCGGCCAATCGCAGCCTGCGGGCATGATCGCCCCGCCCTTCGTCAACGGCTGGACCGAGGCGATGGACGGCGAGTCCTCGACCGACATCGACGGGGCCAAGGCCCTGCTGGCCGAAGCAGGCTATGACAGCGGGTTCTCGATCCGTCTGGACTGCCCGAACGACCGCTACATCAACGATGAAGCGATCTGCCAGGCGGCCGTGGGCATGTTGGGTCAGATCGGCGTGACCGTGAACCTGGATGCCAAGCCCAAGGCACAGCACTTCCCGCTGATCACAGATGGGCAGACCGATTTCTACATGCTGGGCTGGGGTGTGCCGACATACGACTCGGAATACATCTTCAACTTCCTTGTCCACGGTCGTGAAAGCGATATCGGCACCTGGAACGGCACCGGGTTCGACAACGACGAGATCGATGCCAAGATCAAGTCGCTGGCCTCAAACACCGATCTGGAAGCCCGCAACGCCGACATCGCCGACATCTGGCGCGTGGTGCAGGACGAGCAGCTTTACATCCCGCTGCACCACCAGGTCCTGAACTGGGGCATGGGCGAAGGTGTCGGGATCGAAGTTGACCCCGAAGACCAGCCCAAGGTCAAATACATCACCATGAACTGATCATATTTGGGGGCTGCGGTTGCGCGGCCCCCTTTTCGTTTTGCCCCCGAATGCGCGCCGGGGTGTTGCCTGTTTTTCACCGATTTCATTGAAACCGCATCAAGGACCAAGATACATGATCCGCGCTTTCCTTCTCGCCAGCACCGTTCTGGCCGCACCGGCCATCGCCGAAGAATTCAAGTGGGCCGAAACCACCGACCCGCAAACCATGGACCCGCACGCCGTGAACTCGGCCGCCGTGCTGGGCTTTCTCAACAACGTGTACGAAGGCCTTGTTCGCCGTGGCAAGGACATGACGATCGAACCTGCCCTCGCCACATCGTGGGAACCGATTGGCGCAGGTGAAGGGTGGCGATTTACACTTCGGCAGGGCGTCACGTTCCACGACGGGGCCGCATTCAACGCGGATGACGTGATCTTTTCCTACCAGCGCGCCAGCGACGAGGCATCGGACACGCGCAGCTGGTTCGCCCCTGTTTCCGAGGTCGTCAAGGTCGATGACTACACTATCGATATCATGACCACCGCCCCCAACCCGATCTTTCCCGACAGCATCGCCAACTGGATGATGATGGACAGCGGCTGGGCCGAGGCGAACAATACCACCCTGCCCGACAAAGAAAGCGGCAACTACGCCACGCTGAACACCAATGGCACTGGCGCATTCAAAGTGACGGCGCGCGAGCCGGGCCTGCGCACGGTGCTGGAACCCAATGCCGACTGGTGGGACACAGCCGAACACAACATCACCCGCGCCGAACTGACCCCGATCCAGAACCCCGCCACCGCCGTTGCAGCGCTGCTGTCCGGTGATGTGGACCTGATCAACCCGGTGCCCATTCAGGACGCCGAACGCCTTGCCGCCAATGACGCGGTCAAGGTGATCCAAGGGATCGAAGCGCGGATCATCATGCTGGGCTTCCCACACGAAGCCGACGCGCTGAAATATTCCAGCGAAACAACCGATGCCAACCCATTTGCAGACGCACGGGTGCGTCAGGCGGTGGCCCATGCCGTCAATGTACCCGCCATTCTGCAAACAATCATGCGTGGCAATGCCGAACCCGCCAGCCAGCTGGTCAGCCCGGCCATGCGCGGCTATTCCGCATCGCTGGCGGACCGGCCGGAGTACAACCCGGATCAGGCCAAGGCCCTGCTGGCGGAGGCCGGTTACCCAGATGGCTTCTCCTTCGGCCTCAAGTGCCCGAATGATCGCTACCTGAATGACGAAGCGGTCTGTCAGGCCGTCACGGGCATGCTGGCGCAAGTCGGGATCACAGCCGTCCTCGACGCGATGCCGGTCCAGAACTACTGGCCCGAACTGCGCGAAGACAATTACGACATGTACCTGCTGGGCTGGTCCCCGGGCACGTTCGATGCCGAACACCCGATCCGTTTCCTGGCCGCGACCCCAAATGAAGAAAAGAAGCTGGGCAGCTGGAACTTTGGCGGCTTTTCAAACGCGCGGGTGGATGAACTGTTGCCGATGATCCAGTCGGAAATCGACGATACCAAACGTCAGGCCATGTTGGATGAAACCACCAAGATCCTGCAGGACGAGGTCGCTTATGTGCCCATGTACGTTCAACCGCTCGTCTGGGGGGCCAAGTCCAGCATCGATCTGACACAACGTCCGGATAACTTCTTTATCCTGCGCTGGGTGACGGTGAACTGATCCGGCAACCCCGGAAAAGAATGGCCCATCCCGCAATCCGGGGTGGGCCTTTTCTTTTTACCGGTCAACAACTCAGTGCAAAGACCATGCCCCGCTCGTACCCATCGCGCACGTGATAGGTACCGTCCTTGAGCTGGCATGTCGTCTTGGATTGGGCCACCTGCCGTGCCTTTGCCGTCAGGTTGAAGCGCTGCGCCCCGACAGTGTGCGAGGCATTGTGCGCGACAATGAAGTTATGGGTATCAACCCGAACCTGACGAAACTTCAGCCGGTACTTGCCTAAAGTGACAAGTTCACTGTCGCCTTTCTCCCAGAAAGACGTGCGCGCACGGAAGGCATCCATCGCCGCCGAACGCTCACTGGTCGAACGCCCACGCTTGGCGTAGGATCTTGTTTGCTCTTGATAAAATGGCAGGTTCGAGGTTTGCGACGCAGGCACTTCGGCTGCAGGAGTCCGTTGCGCGGCGGTGATTGTTTGGGACGCGCCCGGCGTTGAAAACCCAACGCCCTTCTGCTGGGGCGCGGGGGCCCCGCAAGCTGAAACAACGCATAGTGCAGCAACAATGATCCGGGGGTTCACGGGATATCTCCATTCAAAGGGCCGTTCCCGCGAGAGTGGAATGCAAAACGGGCGAAGAAAGGGCAAAAGCAAGAAAAGATGCGCTCGCGGCATCAACCGTTGGCTGGCTGCTTCACCTGCGTGCAGAACGTGAAGTTCCTTCAAAAAACAATCCTGCCCGCGCGGTGCGCATGTCTGCGGTCCCTTGACCAGGCCCGCGCATCTTGCGAGACGGGGAAATGCTTTCCTTCATTCTCCAGCGTGTCGCCCAATCCGCCCTCGTTCTGTTGGTCGTGGGCCTTGTCGCCTTTTCCATGTTCCGCTTTGTCGGTGATCCCATCGACAATATGCTGGGACAGGAACGGACCATAGAGGATGTCGAGCGCCTGCGCGCACAGCTTGGTTTGGATCAACCCTTTGCCGTGCAGTACTATCGCTTCCTGGAAGGGGCAGTGCAGGGCAATTTCGGCGTCAGTTACCGGCAGGGCAGACCTGTGTCTGACATCCTGTTGGAGCGGGCGCCCGCAACATTGGAACTGGCCGCCGTCAGTGGCTTTCTGGCCATCTCCCTCGGCATCGCGCTTGGCGTCTTTACCGCCATCCGACGAAACGGGCTCTGGGCCAATGTGATCATGTCGGCATCCCTGATTGGCGTGTCCCTGCCCACCTTCCTCATAGGTATTCTGCTGATTTACCTGTTCTCGGTCGAACTGGGCTGGCTGCCCAGTTTCGGACGCGGCGAGACGGTCAAGATCGGCAATTGGACCACCGGATTCCTGACAGCCAGCGGGCTCAAAGCCCTCATTCTACCCTCGATCACCCTCGGCCTATACCAAATGACATTGATCATGCGCCTTGTCCGATCCGAGATGTTGGAAGTGCTGCGGCAAGACTACATCCGCTTCGCCCGCGCCCGTGGGCTCAAGGAACGGGCCATCAACTTCCGTCACGCGCTCAAGAACACGCTTGTGCCGGTGATCACGGTCACGGGCCTACAATTGGGCTCCATCATTGCCTTCGCCATCATCACCGAGACGGTGTTCCAATGGCCGGGCGTGGGCCTCCTGTTCATCAACGCGATCCAATTCGTCGATATCCCGGTCATGGCCGCCTACCTGATGCTGATTTCCGTCATGTTCGTGGGCATCAACCTGATCGTGGACCTGCTATACTTTGCCATCGACCCACGCCTGCGCGTGGACCGGGCGGGAGGACACTAAGATGACCGATACGGCCCAAACCCCGACCAAAGCGCCCACCCGCCTACAACGCTGGGCGGATTCGGATTTCTTCTACCTGTTCAAACGCTCCCCCGTCGCTATTGTCAGTTTCGCCGTGGCCCTGATTTTGGTCCTGAGCGCGGTCTTCGCCCCGCTCATCGCGCCTTACAATCCGTTTGATCCCGCCTCGCTCAACCTGATGAACGGCTTTTCCCGCCCTATGACGCCCAACGCCTTCACCGGTGACAGCTTCTGGCTGGGCACCGATGATCAGGGCCGCGACGTCTTCTCGACCATCCTCTACGGCATGCGTATCTCCCTGTTCGTCGGCGTCGCCGCCGTGTTGTTTGCGATGGTGCTTGGCATCTCGCTAGGCCTCATCGCGGGCTATGTCGGCGGCTGGACCGAAACGATCATCATGCGCATCGCAGACGTACAGCTGACCTTCCCCAGCATCCTTGTCGCCATGCTGATCTTCGGGATCGCCAAGGGTGTGACCCCGATCGAATACCGAGATCAGATGGCCATCTGGGTCCTGATCATCGCCATCGGCCTGTCAGACTGGGTCCAATTCGCCCGCGTCGTGCGCGGCGCCACACTGGTGGAAAAGAGCAAGGAATACGTGCAAGCCGCCCGCCTCATCGGCCGCAGCAGCCCCGCGATTATGGTCAAACACATCCTGCCCAACGTCCTGTCGCCCGTCTTGGTGATCGCCACAATCTCACTGGCCCTCGCCATCATCGCCGAAGCCACGCTCAGCTTCCTCGGCGTCGGCGCTCCACCCACACAGCCCTCCCTCGGCACCCTGATCCGCATCGGCCAAGGCTTCCTCTTCTCCGGCGAATGGTGGATCCTCTTCTTCCCCGCCTGCACGCTTCTCGCTCTGGCGCTCAGCGTCAACTTGCTGGGCGACTGGCTGCGCGACGCGCTGAACCCGAGGCTGCGGTGATGAGCGGTCTGCCTGACGACGACATCAAACGTCTGGAAACAGAACTCGGCACAACTTTGCCTGAGCAGATCAAAAACGCTTACAAAAGCTCAAACGGCAAGAAGGTCGATGGCGAATACCAAGCGCTATATCCATTCCAAGAAGGCCCAGAGGGGATCGTTTCATACAACGCGTTCATGAACGATCCGGAGCATTTTGACCTAAGGCCAAAGGATGCAGTTTTCTTTGGTGATGACGGCTGCGGCGGGTCTCTGTTCTTTTCAACCAAGGATCATTCGGCAGGTGTCTGGTACCCAGCAGACGGCGACTATGTTCATCAAAGATTTGAGACTGTCGAAGAACTTTGGAGCGATATCAACCAGCAAATAGAGAAAGCCGACCGCGCCTTGGACAGCCTCCTCAACATCTCCAACCTCTCGGTCCATTACCCCACCCGCAAAGGCACCTTCGTCGCCGTCAACGGTGCCGACCTGACCGTCGCCCCCGGTGAAATCCACGGGCTCGTGGGGGAATCCGGCGCGGGCAAATCCACCATTGGCGCCGCCGTCATGGGCCTGATCGACCCGCCGGGGCACATCGCCGACGGCACCGTCAGCTTCCGGGGCGAGGCGATCAGCGGCCGCGACGCGGCAGGCATGCGCGCTCTGCGCGGGGCCAAGATCTCCATGATCTTCCAGGACCCGCTCACGTCCCTCAACCCGCTCCTTACGGTCGAAGACCAGCTGACCGAAACCATCGAAGCCCACCTTAAACTCGGCGACAAAGCGGCCAAGGCCCGCGCCGTGGAACTGCTCGACCGCGTCGGCATCCCCGACCCTGCGGAACGGGTCAAGCAATACCCCCACCAGTTCTCGGGCGGAATGCGCCAGCGCGTGGTCATAGCGCTCGCCCTCTGCTCTGAGCCGGATGTCATCATCGCAGATGAACCCACGACCGCACTCGACGTCTCGATCCAGGCGCAAATCCTCGACCTGATCAAGGAACTCGCCCGCGAACGGCAAGTGGGCGTCATTCTCATAACCCACGACATGGGCGTGATCGCCGACACCACCGACCGCGTGACGGTGATGTACCAGGGCGCAGTGGTCGAAAGCGGCACCACAACCCAAGTCATGGGCGCCCCCGAACATGAGTACACCAAGTCGCTCATCGCCGCCGTGCCCCGCGCCACGCTCAAGGTCCACCGCTTCCCGCAACTGTCCTATGGCGGCCGCAGCACGAAGTTCGCCATCGAGGACCTCGCCCGCAACTGGCCCACCCCACCCAAATCCAAAACCGGCACACTGGTGCAGGTGGACGGGATCACCAAAACCTTCGTTCAGCGCGACTCCATCATCCCTGCCTGGCGCAAAATGTTCACAGCCGTGGACAAGGTCAGCTTCGACATCCGCGAGGGCGAAGTGTTCGGCCTTGTGGGCGAAAGCGGTTCGGGCAAATCCACCGTCGCCCGCATGATCGCCACGCTCTACGAAACGAACGGCGGCCATATCTATTTCGACGGCACCGACGTCACACAACTGGCCTCGCGCGAAGAACGCGACGCCTACCGCCGCCAAATCCAGATGATCTTCCAGGACCCGTTTTCCAGCCTCAACCCGCGTATGCGTGTGGACGCCATCGTGGCCGAACCGGTACTCCACCACAAACTGCTCGAAGGGCGCGCCGTGCAGGACCGCGTCGACGAACTGTTGGACCGCGTGGGCCTCGGTGCAGACGCAGGCCGGAAATACCCGCACGAATTCTCGGGCGGTCAACGCCAGCGTATCTCCATCGCCCGGGCGCTCGCCACACAACCACGCTTCCTGATCTGCGACGAACCCACCTCTGCGCTCGACGTGTCGATCCAGGCGCAGGTGCTCAACATCCTCAAGGATCTGCAGGAACATCTGGGCCTCACCATGCTATTCATCAGCCACGACCTACCCGTTGTCCGGCAAATGTGCGACCGCGTGGGTGTCATGCGGCAGGGCAAGATGGTCGAAGTGGCGGACACCGAACAGCTCTTCGCTGCCCCACAAGCAGAATACACCAAAGAACTCCTGCGCCTGATGCCCAAACTCGAAGGCCTCTCAACCGAAGGCCTCGAAAACGCCTGACACCTTCTTCTGACAAAAAATACGATCGGGGGAGTTCGAGGGGGCAGACAGCCCCCTCGTCAGCAAAAATGAATCGCGTGCGCGCCAGCGCGCCTTTGGATCAATGCCCTATCCTGAGCGACAAGGCCCAGGCCAGCGCGGTCAGCGCAAGCAGCACACCCACAGCAACACTCCAGCCCAACGCCGCAAACACCTGCCCAATGACAAAGGCCCCGGCAATCCCACCCAGATAATAGCTGGCCAAATACAACCCGTTGGCCGCCGCCTGATCATGCGTGGCAGTGCGCCCGACATATCCGGTGGCAACAGACTGGGCAAAGAACAACCCCGCCCCAACCAGCGCAAGGCCCAACAGAAACATCGCCAGAACAGGCGTCAGCAACAACACCAGCCCCACCAACGACACGGCAATCGCGCCGTGAAAGCTCGCCCGCGCGCCATACCGCGCGACGGATGCGGCCGCCAAGGGTGTCGTCAGGATCGCCGGAGCAAAGACGAAATACACCACCCCGATCATCGTCTGCGGCAGATCAAACGGGGCCTGAGCGAGAATGAAATTGGCATAGGTGAAGGTCGCCACAAACACGAACAACAGGATGAACCCGATCCCCACCATTGCCACCAGCTTGGCGTTCTTCAGATGATCCAACCACGCCTCGATGACCGAGGATCCGTCGGCAGTATCATGGCCACGGCTGTCCCGCCCCCCGATATAGAAATATGCAACCACAGCCCCTGTCAGGTTCAGCGCCGCAAAACCATAAAAGCTTTCGGCAAGGCCGAAATTCCCTGCAATCTCGGACGCCATAAGTCGCCCCAAAAGGTTCGACGCGACATTCCCCGTAATATAGGCGGCCATCGCCCCACCAACGGCGGTCAGCGAACACTCCTCGCTCAGATAGGTCAGCGTCAGGGTAAAGGCGGCAGACATGAACACGCCCTGCGCCACCCGCAGCAAGGTAAAGGTGGTCAAATCGTCGGTTGTCGCCAGCAGCATGGTCGGGATGCTCAGCAGCGCCAGACATATCCAGATCCCCCGCTTGCGATCGATCCGCCGGGCAAAGATGGCCACCACCAGCGAGGCAAACGCCATCCCGATGGTCGACGCATTGACGGCAAAGCCCATCGCCGCTGGCGACACGCCATAGGTCTCAACCAGCGTGGGCAGCAAAGCCTGCGAGCCAAAAAGGTCAATCAGCGTCAAAAAGGCGATCAGCGCAATCATAGTCGAGCGGCGGATCACCATACGGCGATCCTCCGGCGTCTTCTTGGCCAGCTCTTCGGCCATCCCGGTCATCTGGGCCGTCACAGCCATGACATATGTCTCCCGTGGCACATGTCCGGGCGCGACAACGCCCCGAAAACAAGGGTTAAAAAGTGGTTAGCGCGCCCTGCAAGCCATTGATAAGTAGTCATTTGATGTGTTTGTCCCCGCGGGGACAAACCACCGGACCGCGCCCCAACCCCCATATTTACTGTCCCGCGTGATGCGCTTGGACACCGACCTGCGGCACACCTTCGGTTTCCGCGATGGGCTCCACCACACCAAAGAACAGCACCGCCGGGGCATCACCCACGTTCTGCCAATAGGCCTGCGCGCCGCCGCCCAGATGTGTGCCCTCTTCAGCCGCCACAGTCACGGGCGCGTCGCTGTCGGACCGGTGCTCGGTCACCACCCCGTCCCACACCCAAACCTGCAACGGCTCACCTGCGGCCACAAAACTGGGCAGTACCCCGCCCGGCTCGATCACGGCGCGGTAGGCGGACAGGGCCAGACCATCCCCCTTCTCACCATCGTAGTGCCCTTCGATATCGACCAAGCCTAGCAACTCCAACACAGCCCCGGATTGATCCGGCAGGTCAAAGTCCTGTTGCGCGGGTGTGTCCGCAACCACCGCCTCACCCGGTGCATTGAACACATCAAAGGCGATCAAGCGCACATCCTCGGGCCCTTCGTTCAGCCACCAGTGGGTGACATCGCCCTCTTCCAGGCTCAGGCCTCCGGCGCTGTGCCTGATCCGCTCGGCCGCATCGCTGCGATACTCGAAAATCTCGCCGGTCAGGGTGAACACAATGGCCGGGCGGTCGGCGTGGCTGTGGATCGGCACGATGCCCGTGTCGCCCGAGATATTCCAGGACCGCGTGCGCAGGTTGTACCCGGCAATCTGACCCAGGCCCTCCTCAGCCAGCGGCGCGTTCGCAATGGGTTCGTTCGAGATATTGTTGGGCCCGGACGGCCCCTCCAACCCATTCAGGACGCGGGTCTTCACGCTGTCCAGGTCAAGGGCAAAGGCGGTCGTGCCGAGCGCCGCAATCGCGAGCCCGAGTGTAGCAGTTCGAAATGTCATAGGTTCATCCTTTTCTGGAGTTCAATTCGACCATGTTGCCCCCGTGGGGTGCCCCAAAGTCATCAAACATCGCACGCAGATCCAGCGTGCTTTCCTTCTCGATCTTGTCGAAGTTCCCGGTCAGCCAGCGGTCCGCATGTTCGCGTCCCAGGTCCCGCAAATGGATCAAAAACGCCCATTCGGAATTCAGCTTGGATGATGCATCAAGTGCCAGCATGTCGTCGCAACCGTCGATCATATGCATGTTCATCACGCGGTATTCGTTGTCAGACAGGGCGCCATCCTCAATCAGCCGGTGCACCAGATCAATCGTGCGCAGGTCACGCAGAAGCGAGGCGTTGAACGTGATCTCGTTCATGCGGTTCTGGATGTCCCGCGCGCGGCGCGGGGTGCCAGGACGTTTCAGCGGGTTGATCTGCACGATCACGATGTCCGAAGACGGCGAGTGGTCGATGAACGGAAACAGCACCGGGTTCCCCATGTAACCGCCATCCCAATAGGGCACGCCATCAATCTCGACCGCTTTGAACATGTTGGGCAGGCAGGCCGAGGCCATCACCACGTCCAACGTCACCTCGTGCCGGTGAAAGACACGCGCCCGTCCCGTTTCGACATTGGTCGCAGAGATATACAGCCCCATGTCATCGCATTTGGCGACCTTGTCGAAGTCGATGAAATCCTCAACCACGTCTCGCAATGGGTTCAGTCCCAAAGGGTTCAGGTCATACGGCGACGCCATCCGGCTCATCATGTCCATCATCACGTAACCGGGCGAGGCATCGAGCGACCAGGACCCCAGCATCATGTCGAGCGGCGTGCGCTTGATCGGGCTGCCCTGCCCCGCGCGGCTGACAGCGCGCCAGAAGTCTTCGAGCGCTTGCCGCGCCCCGGCTGCGCCCGCGTCGTACATTCCTTGCGTCGCAACCACTGCATTCATGGCCCCGGCAGAGGTGCCGCTGACCGCCTCGATCCACAGACGGTCCTCTTCGAACATCCGGTCAAGGACGCCCCAGGTGAAGGCCCCGTGCGATCCCCCGCCCTGAAGGGCGAGGTTGATGGATTTCTCGTGACGCTTTGCCCGTCCGTTGGTGACTGACATGACCCGGCCCCCTACTGCGCGACCCAACCGCCATCGACCGGCATCGCAATGCCGGTGACAGAGGCTGCGGCCTCGGAGGCGAGGAAGGTGCAGACGGCACCCAGTTGTTCGACGGTCACGAATTCCTTGGTGGGTTGGGCCGCCAGCAACACGTCGCGCTTCACCTCTTCCTCGGTGATCCCACGTGCCTTGGCAGTGTCGGGGATCTGCCCCTCGACCAGCGGGGTCAGCACATAGCCCGGGCAGACCGCGTTGACGGTGACACCGTGCTGCGCGGCCTCAAGGGCGACGGTCTTGGTCAAACCGACAATCCCATGCTTGGCCGTGACATAGGCTGACTTGTAGGGCGACGCGACAAGGCCGTGGGCCGAAGCCACGTTGATGACCCGCCCGAACCCACGCTCTTTCATCCCCGGCAGAGCGGCACGAATGGTGTGGAAGGCCGAGGACATGTTGATGGCGATGATTGCGTCCCATTTTTCCAACGGGAACTCTTCGACCGGGGCGACGTGTTGGATCCCCGCGTTGTTCACGAGGATATCGACAGCACCGAACTGCGCTTCGGTTGTCGCCACCAGATCGGCGATCTGGTCCGGTTTGGTCATGTCGGCACCGTGATAGGCGACCGTCCCCGCGGATTTGGCGTCAAGGTCCGCACGCGTCGCCTCAATCTCGGTCGCGTCGCCGAACCCGTTCAGCATGATGTTGAAGCCTTGGGCGGCGAAAGCCTCGGCAATGCCGAGCCCGATGCCGCTGGTTGATCCGGTGATGATGGCGGTGCGTGTCATGGGTGACCTCTCTGGACAATGCTGCGGCGCGGAAAGCCGTGATTGCCCAAGAGGTAGGGCCGCTTTGCATGTGCAGCAACTTTTTGGCGCTCACCTCTCTACCACGTGAGAAATGCCGCTAAGTGTTACTGCCGGAACCGGCTGCTTTCGCCGTTTTGCCTCATATTTGAGCGCAGGCGATGGCGCTTTGTTACAGTGTCGGGTCCTGCGTAGGTCCGACATCAAGCCGCGTGATGTGGTCAGCCATGGCGTTTGGAAAATACTGCCGCACCAAGGGATCATGACCGGGCACGACAAGCTTCCGCGCACTTGCAAGCCTTTGTATCGTGGCAAATCCGTCCAACATGTCCTGCATATCCACCACGATGGGAAAGGGTGTTCCAGTCAGGAAGTTGCCGTAGAAATGCGCGGCATCCGAGGCCAGCACCAACCACCCTGCCTGGGTGCGCACCCGCACAGCCTGCATCCCCTTCGTATGGCCGCCAATGCGGTGCACGGTAATGCCCTCGGCAATCTCGCTGTCACCATCGTGGAACGTCACCTTGCCGGAATAGAGCCGCTGCACCGCAGCGACGACATGTCCGACTGTGAAGGGTGCGCGGAGCGCGTCGTGACACATACACGGGCCGGTGGCATAGGCCATCTCGGCCGCTTGCAGGTGCAGTTTGGCATTGGGAAATAGGTGCAGACCGCCCGCGTGATCGAAATGCAGGTGGGTCACGATGATCTCTGTCACGTCCTCGGGGTTCAGGCCGAACGGCTTCAACGCCTCACCCGGATCAAGGCGGATGGGCCGCCCCCGCGCCTGCCCCTCGGCAGCGTCAAAGCCGGTGTCCACAAGGATCACCCGCCCCTCCCCTCGGATCAGCCAAATGTAGAAGTCGATGGGATCGGGGGCGTCGTGATTGTCGTCGAACATGTAATTGTCGCCACGCATACGCGCCGTCTGTTCAGCGTATTTGATGGCGTAGACTTCGTAGGTCATCTGTGGACCAACTCAAAGGTGTTCAGGGTCTTTTTCGCAACCATATCCGCGATCTTGGGACCGGTTTCGAGGTAGTGCGGCGTCTGTTGATGCGCCTCGAACGCCGCAAGGTCATCGTAGAGTTCATAGAGAAATACTGTGTCAGGCTGGCTGGGGTCTGTGCACACGTCAAAGTGCTGGCACCCGGGTTCGTCGTAGCGCGAGCGGCGCGCGTTGCGGATGATATGAGACAAGAACGTGTCCTGCGTTCCCGGTTTCAGGTCGAAGATGACGGTGACTGCATATGGCATGGGTGCCCCTTTTTCCGTGCCCTCCGCAGTGAATGCGGTCGGGTATTTGATAATTCATATATTAACGTATACATAATTGCATACGAGAAGCGAGTCGCTTTTCATCAGCCTATGCCGAAAGGGGCCCGCGCCATGCACAGAAGTTTTGATATCGCCGTGTTTCAAGGGGATGGCATTGGCCCCGAGATCATGGCCCCTACGGTTGAGCTGTTGGGAAGCTTGGCAGCGGGGTCTGGCTATGGCCTGAACTGGATCGACCTGCCTGCGGGGGCTGCGCATTATGCCAAGACCGGAGAGAGCCTGCCGCCCGCCTCAATGGAAGGGGCGCGAGCGGCCGACGCAATCCTGCTGTCCGCCATGGGACTGCCCAGCATCCGTTACCCCGATGGAACCGAGATTGCCCCGCAGATTGATCTGCGCAAGGCGTTGACCCTGTTTGCGGGCGTGCGCCCCGTCACCATTCGCCCCGGCCAACCAACCCCCTTGGCAACAGACAAGCCCGTGGATTTCGTGTTGATCCGTGAAAGCACCGAGGGGCTTTTTTATACGCAAGGCCGCGGTGAGGTTGAGGCCGACGAGGCGCGTGAGACGCTGCGCATCACGCGCGAGATTTCAGAGCCCCTGTTCCGCTTTGCCTTTGATATGGCCCACGCGCGTAAGGCGTCCGGGCAAGGGCCGGGCAAGGTGACCTGCGTGGATAAGGCCAACGTCTTCCGTGCCTTTGCCTTCTTCCGCGAGATGTTCGATGCCGAGGCCGCCAAGCATCCGGAGATCGAGGCCGATCATGCCTATGTCGATGCAACCGCCTTGTGGATGGTCGAGCGTCCGTGGTCCTTTGATGTCATGGTGACCGAGAACATGTTTGGCGACATCCTGTCCGATCTGGGGGCTGGTCTGATGGGCGGTCTTGGTTTGGCCCCGTCCGCCGACATCGGGGCACACCACGCGGTGTTCCAGCCGTGCCATGGCTCAGCCCCCGACATTGCGGGCCAAGGTGTGGCAAACCCGATGGCGATGATCCTGTCGGGCGCGATGATGCTGGAATGGCTGGCCAGTCGGCATGACATGCCTGTGATGGCGGCAGATGCCAAAAGTCTGCGCGAGGCGGTGGATACGGTGGTGTCCGAGGGCCGCGTACTGACCCGTGATCTGGGCGGAAGTGCCGGGACAGCGGAGGTCGCCGCTGCTGTAAAAGGAGCGTTGGCATGATCCGCGTGGCCTGCGTCGGCGCAGGCTATTTCAGCCAGTTTCACTATGGCAGCTGGACCCGCATGGATGGTGTCGCTTTGGTCGGAGCCTGCGATCTGGATAAGGCAAAAGCGCAGGCTACGGGCGCGCCTGCCTTTGACGATCTGGGCGAGATGCTGACCGAGGCAGCACCCGATCTGCTGGACATCATCCTACCCCCACCCGCCCATGCCGCCACCATTCGTGCGGCCCTGACAGCAGGGATCAAGTGGATCATCTGCCAAAAGCCGTTCTGCATGGATATCGATGAGGCGCGGTGCATCGTTGCCGAGGCAGAGGCAGCAGGCGCGCGATTGGTTGTGCACGAGAACTTCCGGTTTCAGCCATGGTATCGGGCGATCAAGGCGGAACTTGCAGCCGGGTCGATTGGGGATGTGCTGAACGCGACCTTTCGTCTGCGCCCGGGTGACGGTCAAGGGCCGGACGCCTATCTGGATCGCCAACCCTACTTCCAGCAGATGCCCCGTTTTTTAGTCCATGAAACAGCGGTGCATTGGGTGGATACCTTTGCCTATCTCTTTGGCCCCGCAAGCGCAGTCTATGCCGATCTGCGCCGCATCAATCCCGTGATCGCGGGCGAAGATGCGGGCCACGTGATCTTTGACCATGGGCCGGTGCGGGCGCTGTTTGATGGGAACCGGCATCTGGACCACGTGGCCGACAACCTGCGCCGGACCATGGGCGAGGCGTTGATCGAGGGGACACAGGGCATACTTGCATTGCACGGTGATGGATCTGTCACGCGGCGCGCCTTTGGCTTGTCAGAGGTCGAAACGATCCTCGGCCCGGACACATGGGACGGGTTTGGCGGGGATTGCGTCCACGCGCTGCAATCCCATGTGATCCGCGCAATGACGGAAGGCACGTCGCTTGAGAACACGGCCCGCGAGTACCTGCGGGTCATTGCGGTGAAGGATGCAATCTATGCTTCGGCCAAGGAGGGTCGAAAGGTCACTTTAGAAGAGGTGGAGTAATGGGGGCCATGAGTAATGTGGAACGGGCCGTATCGGCCCTGCGCCAGATGATCTTCGCCGGAGAGTTGCCGCCCGGGTCGGACCATCTTGAGAGCGAGCTGGCCGAACAGCTGGGTATGTCCCGCACGCCCGTGCGCGAGGCCGCGTTGATGTTGCAGGCGCAGGGGTTGGTTGAGATGCGCCCGCGCCGGGGCATTCGCATCAGCCCGGTGTCCGCCACCGACATGGCCGAGATTTATGACATTCTAACGGAATTGGAGAGCCTTGCCGCCGCCCGCGCCGCAGAGACGCAGTATTCCAAGTCGGACCTTGCCACACTGGCCACGGCCATCCGCGATATGGATGCCGCACTGGCGGCGGATGACCTGCGGGCCTGGGCCGAAGCAGATGACAGGTTCCACCGCGAGCTTGTCCGCCTGGGCCGCAATGCGCGGCTAAGCATGGTTGTGTCCGTGATGCGCGATCAGGTGCGCCGGGCCCGCGCCACCACCCTCTTCATGCGCCCCAAACCCAAACAGTCGAACGAGGATCACCGCATCGTCTATCAGGCCATCGCGCGTGGGGATGCGAAGACAGCACATGACACGCACCATGCCCACCGGCAGGCGGCGCGCGACATGCTGGTGGCGCTTCTTGAGAAGCACCAGTTTCACGGGCTGTAAGTTACGAGGTGTGCAGCCTGGTCAGCTCTTCCGCCCCACGGCGGAGCGCTGGCAGGAAATCGATCAGGTCACATAGGCTGCGGCGCTGGATCGGAGCGTGGGCGGACAACGTGGCCAGCAGCTTGCCCTGCCCGTCCCAGATCGGGACCGCGACGGCGGCCATGCCGGACATGAATTCCTCATTATCCGTCGAATAGCCGCGCATGCGCGTGGTTTCCAACTCGGCCTTGATGCTGTCGATGTCGACCAGCGTGCCTTCGGTATGCGCCTCCAGCGGGCGGGTCGTCAGAACTGTCCGCAGGATATGGGGGCGCAAGGTCGACAGGTACATCTTGCCCGATGCCGTGCAATGGAACGGCACCTGCGTGCCGATGGGCAGCTGAATGCGCAAGGGCCATTCGGTTTCGACCCGGTCGAGATAGGTCATCCCCTCGCGATCTGCCGTGGCAAGATTGCAGGTCTCGCCCACTTCCTCGGCAACGCTGCGCAGAATCGTCAAGCGCGCGGTCCGCAGATGTTCGGATGACATGGTGCTGACGGCCAAGGCCCGCAAGCGCGGGCCCGGTCCATAGCTGCGCCCATCAAGGTCGCGTTGCAGGAACCCCTCGGCCTCGGCCGTTTGAAGAAGTCGGTGCACGGTGGGTTTCGGCAGACCCAATGCATCGATCAGGTCTGTCGGTTTGACGGCCACCCCACGCTTGGCGACCTCCTCCATCACCATCAGCAGGCGCAGATTGGTGGGGATTTGGTGGTCCTTGCGGGGGCGGTGATCGTCAGGCATGGCTCTACGGCGTTATCTTTCTGGCAGTAGGAACAGCGCGAGCTCAGGTGTCAACGACACGATGATCCACACTGAAATCAGGGCGAAGAGATAGGGCACCGTATACCGCAGCAAGCGGAAGTAGGGAACGCCTGTTACGCCTGACGCCACGTAGAGGTTCAGACCATAGGGCGGTGTCACGAAGCCGATGGATGCACCGACAAGGAAGATCACAGCAAAGTGGACCGGATCGACGCCCACGCTCGCCGCAATCGGCGCAAGGATCGGCGCAAGAATGATCGTCACCGGCAAGGATTCCAGCACCATGCCGCAGATGAACACGATGCCCATCGCCGTAAACAGAATCGGGTAGTAGCCACCCATCGACGTCACGAAGTCGCCAATGACCTGCTGTGCGCCCAAAAGGGACAGGATCTGCTGCATCACAACAGAGATGGCGATCAGCGGCGCAAGAATGCCGGTGATCTGCGCCGAGCGCATCGTGATGCTCGGGATTTGCGGGATGGTGAACCCTTCGACGACCAACATCGACAGGGCCGATTTCTCGGACCAGTCCTTGGTCTGATCCATGCGGAACACCTTGGACACAACCCAGCTGACCAGGCCCGCAATGATCCCGAAGCCGACGGTCACACCCGCCGCCTCGGTGGGCGAGAACTTACCGGTATAGATGCCCCAGAGCACAAGACCGATGGCGAAGAAGCCAAGCCATGCGCCAAGCGCGGTCTTGAACACCCGGAACGGGCTGAGTGCGATCAGGTAGCCCCACCCGTTGCGCCAGCAGATGATGAAACAGGCCAGCATCATGCCGCCCACCATCAGGGCACCAGGAATGATACCCGCGACAAACAGGTCCGAGATCGGCAGGTTCATCAGGAAGCCGTAGACGATGAAGATGATCGAAGGCGGGATAATGATCCCCACCGTACCGCCCGCCGCCGCCGTGGCGGCCGAGAAGCGTTCGTCATAGCCACCTTTGACCATTTCCGGATGCAGCATCGAACCGATGGTGGCCGTGGTGGCCGAGTTCGAGCCCGAGATCGCAGCAAACAGGCCACACGCGCCAAGGGACGCCATGGCAAGACCGCCACGGATCCAGCCGAGGCAGGCATAGGCAAAGTCGGACAGGCGCCGCGCGATGCCAGAGCGGTTGATCAAGTCACCGGTCAGGATAAAGAGCGGCATGGCCAGAAGGGCGAAACCGTCGGTGAATACGTCCTGCAGGGCTGCACCCATGTTCAGAAGCTGCAGCTCAAGGACGAACGACATGCCGATCACCCAATAGGCGATGACAAGGAACACCGGCACGCCCATCATGAACAAGATGGTCACCGCGATGGAAATCAGAGTGATGAGTGTTGGATCGCTCATGCGTCACCTCCGATCACTGCGGCTTCAATCATTTCGTTGCCGTCGCGGTATTTCTTGAGATCAGCGGCGAGGTTTTCCATCACGCGTGCAGTCAAGAGGATGAATGCGATCGGCACGGTGCCAAGGAACCACCACTGCATCACGTTATCCGTGCCCAGCATGATGGCGAAGTTGGCGGCGGCACGCACAGTTTCCTGCGCGGTTGTCACGACCACGATCCAGGCGAAACCGAACCAGAGGATGGCGTCGAGAACCAGCAGGGCCATCTGTACTCCGCGTGGCGCCGCCTTGCGAAACTCGGCAAATGCGAGGTGTGTGCGCAGCTTAACGTTATAGCTGCATCCGACCCACGTCATGATGAGGAACAGGAACGGCGGCAGGGTCGTCGACCAAGCCGGTTGACCGCTCAGATAGAACCGCTGCACCACGCCCGCAAAGATGATGTAGCCGATCGCCAAATAGGCAACGACCATTACGGCAGGTTCGAAGTGGCGTTCGATGAATGGGACAGCACGGTAGAGCAGCGCAACCAAAGCGCCGCCCACGAAGGTGGCGATGAAGCCCAGTGGCCACATCCCGGCATTGCCGCGCAGCGCGGTCTGCAACTCGAATGAGTCGCCTGTCATCAGGGCGGAGATGATTTCTCCCATGCCCGCAATCAAGTCCATGCTGCACCTCCCTCGTGCCTGGCAAATCCGTTCCGGCATCTTGTCGCGTCAGGATACGGAAATCCATGCCGGTGTTACGCGACATGGATAGCTGCTTGGGCGATATACGCCCAAGCCATTGATTTTTTGAGAAATCCGTTTCCGGATTAACCGCGCCACCAGCGGCGGGGTTCGACGTTTTCGGCCAGGGTATGCGGGTTCTGGCGAACACCGTCGTAGATTTCCTGGTATGTGTCGATGCCACCGGCCCAACCGTTGATCCGCTCGCGCCACTGCTCCCACAGCTGCGGTTGGAACTCGGGCGAGCACTGCTCTTCCGCTTTCTTGATCTCTGCGTCGGACAGTGCGGCGACACGCACGTTGTTCTGAGCAAAGATGGTGTCCGGACCCTGGTGGGGGTGCGAGAAACCAACAGTGTTGACCAGCGCGGCTTCGTTTGCGGCCTGGACGTGCACCTGTGTCAGGTAGGACGATTCCATAACTGCATCCTGCAGCTCACCGCCAAGACCGTCGAAGGTTTGCGCGTTCATCGCGGTGTGTTCCGTACCGCAGAAGAAGCGCAGGTCCACACATTGGCTGACCACGGGCGACATGTTGGCGTAGGCCACGGCCGATGCCCAAGTTTCGGCACCATCAATCAGGCCCTGCTTCAGACCATCAAGGGTTTCTTCCCAAGCGACCGGCACTGGGTTCAGACCCAGCGCGTCCATCGCGATACGGCCAAGCTGTGTGCCCGTGACGCGGTTCTTGGTGCCGCGCAGAACGTCGATGTTGTCGACTGTGGGCTTGTCTTCCCACGACAGACCCAACTGGATGCCGCGCAGTTCAGCGTGCGTGAACAGGAACTTCAGGCCGTGGCGCTTTTCAAACGGGTCACGCAGGATGCGCTGGCTGTCCGGGCTGTACATGAAGTGGTACTGGTCGGCCCGGCTGCGGAACATGTACGCATAGTCGAGAACGTTCAGATAGGGCGCACCACCGGCCGAGTTCTGGGTCGAGGCGGCATAGATGTCGACGATGCCCTGTTGCGCTTTCTCAACGCAGGACAGCTGGCCACAGATCTGGTTGTTGCCGATGAACTCAACGCGAATCTCACCATCGGTGCGCTCTTCGAGATCGCGCGCGAATTCGAGACAACCGGCACGCTCGATCAGCAGGTTCTGCTGGTTGAAGCCGGCCGCACCGAATTTCAGCGTGTGCTTGGGCTCTTTCGAGAACCGTTTGTCGTATGTTGATTCCGCGGCGGCCGCCAGATTGGCAACACTCATCGCACCACCAAAGCTACCCGCTGCAAGCAGCGTGGAGCTGAGGCCGTAACGACCAGCCACACGGAACAGATCGCGGCGCGAAATGCCCGCGAGGTTTTTCCCAAGTTTCATGCAATCCTCCCTGATACACATTATTGAGACGTTTTATCTCAGAAAAGGCTAGCGCAGCTTGAACAATCTGCCTAGTCTTTTTTTGACTTTAAGTAAGGGAGGGGTCGTTTTGGAAGCCGATTATGTCATCGTGGGTGCCGGAAGTGCCGGCTGCGTGATCGCGAATCGTCTCAGCGCGGACCCAAACACCAAGGTTGTGCTGCTTGAAGCGGGCGGCCGGGATTGGAACCCGTGGATTCATATTCCGGTCGGGTATTTCAAAACCATTCACAACCCAAACGTGGACTGGTGCTACAAGACCGAGCCCGATCCGGGCCTGAACGGTCGCTCCATCGAATGGCCCCGCGGCAAGGTGCTGGGCGGGTCGTCGTCCCTCAACGGATTGCTCTATGTCCGGGGGCAACCGCAGGACTATGACCGCTGGGCACAGATGGGCAATCGCGGCTGGGCGTGGGATGATGTCCTGCCCCTGTTCAAGCGGTCCGAGAAGAACGAGCGCGGCGCTGACGACTTCCACGGCGATCAGGGCAACCTGTCGGTTTCCAACATGCGCATCCAGCGCCCGATCACCGATGCGTGGGTCGCTGCGGCCCAGTCAGCGGGCTACAAATTTAACCCCGACTACAACGGCGTTGATCAGGAAGGTGTTGGATTCTTTCAATTAACTGCGCGCAACGGGCGGCGCTGTTCGTCTGCCGTGGCGTTCCTGAACCCGGTCCGCAGCCGCGAGAACCTCAACATCGTGACCCATGCTCAGGTCGAGAAAATCGAGCTGGACGGAACCAAGGTGACCGGTGTGTCCTACCGTGACCGCAGCGGTACGTGGCAGACTGTCAAAGCCCGCAAAGAGGTCATCCTGTCGGGCGGTTCCATCAACTCTCCGCAGCTTTTGATGCTCTCCGGAATTGGGGAAGCGGCACAGTTGCAAGAACACGGGATCGACGTGGTTGTCGACCTGCCGGGCGTCGGCAAAAACATGCAGGATCACCTGCAGGCGCGGCTGGTCTACAAGTGCAACGAACCCACCCTGAATGACGAGGTGTCGAGCCTGTTCGGACAGGCCAAGATCGGCCTCAAATACCTGATGTTCCGGGCCGGTCCGATGACCATGGCAGCAAGCCTTGCCACCGGCTTTATGAAGACCCGGGACGACCTCGAGACCCCCGACATTCAGTTCCACGTCCAGCCCCTTTCTGCAGAAAATCCCGGCAAGGGTGCTGACCCATTTTCGGCCTTCACCATGTCCGTTTGCCAGCTGCGGCCCGAATCGAAGGGAGAGATTCGGTTGGTCAGCAAGGACGGACGCACCTATCCGAAGATCATTCCGAACTACCTCAGCACCGAAACGGACTGCCGGACAGTGGTTGAAGGGGTCAATATTGCGCGACGCATTGCCCGCCATGCCCCTCTGACATCCAAGATTTCGGAAGAATACCGCCCACATGCGGACCTGCCGATGGATGATTACGATGCCACGCTGGACTGGGCGCGCAGCAATACTGCGTCAATCTATCACCCAACCGGGACCTGCAAAATGGGTCAGGACAAGGCGGCGGTGGTCGATGAACAGTTGCGTGTACGCGGGATTACAGGCCTGCGCGTGGCCGATTGTTCGATCATGCCTGAGATTGTCAGCGGCAACACCAACGCCCCCGCCATCATGATCGGTGAAAAGGCATCGGATCTGATCCTCGGAACTGCCTAACTGCTGCGCCACATCGGCTCTGGTTCATGCAACGTCTGCAATTGATCGACCGGCACACCTGACACCCGGTCGATCAACAGACGCGCCAGTTCGCGGCCAGTGGCCACCAGGTCTTCGGTTACCGTATCAATCTGCGGGTAAAGCGTTGGCAGAATCGGCGTTGTCTGACGACAGATCAGATCATAGTCGCGGCCCAGCACCTGCCCCTGATCGGCCATCCCGCCCATCAGCGCCAGTGTGGCCAGTTCATTGTTGCTGATGATCGCGTCAAATGGGTCACTGCGCTGCGCGAGCGTCTGCCCGAACTCCCGGGCTGTATCGGTGGAAATCAGAATACCCGTTTCGGTCGCGACCTCTCCGGTCATGCCATGCCGGGCCAGCGCCCGGTGAAATCCGCCCGTGATCTTGGCAAAATTGGTCGTCGCGTCGTCTTCGGCGACCAGGACAAAGCGTTTGCGCCTGCGCTCAATCAACCGCTCGACCGCCATCTCGACATAGCGTTCGGCATGGAAGTCGTGAAACGCATGGGCCGCGTAGAATTCAGTTCGCCCATGCGACACGAACGGGAAATCGGCATCAATCAGCATCTGGACCCGCGGGTCGCGCGCGCTGGTGTGGGTCAGGATGATACCGTCAGAAGTCCGATTCTGCAGAACATAGCGCACCGATTCTTCGGGTGTGGCCCCTTGCAGGTCGGGAATAACATTCAAATGGTACTTGGTGCCGGACAAATGCGCCCCGATCCCTTCGATCATCTGGCGTGTGTAGTCGATCGTGTTCTTGGCCGGCGACAGAACCAGCGTCAGCACGTTGGTCTGCCCCGTACGCAGACGTACGCCTGCGCGGTTGGGCACATAGCCAACCTCGGCAGCCGCAGCGGCAATCTTGTCCCGTGTTTCCTTTTTCAAACGCGACCCATCGCGCAACGACAAAGACACGGTCGACAGGCTAAGGCCCGTGATCTCGGCGATTGTCTTGAGCGTCGGCGGTTTGCGGGTCGGGTCGGCCATGGCCTGCTTTGCGGTTTAGGTCAGTGAACACTGTGATTATCAGAACAGGAGGCGCCATGTCGATCAACACCGAATCGGATTGCATCGTTGCAATTTCTGTGCCGTTACCTTCGCCGCAATGCGGCAAAATAATGATATTTATTGAATTTTTTCGAAAGCAGTGCAGCAAAAATAATTGTTGCATCGTTGCAATTATCTGCGACCATTTATGGCAGGTTCCGTTCGGATGCTGCGCAAGCGACCGGATCAAAAGACTACCAATGGGAGGACACCACATGTACACAACCAAAGGTCTGATGGCCCGATTGGCCACCGGCACCGCGTTAAGCCTTGTGCTGGGCGCAAACGCTGCGATGGCCCAAGACATCCGTTTCTGGACCACAGAGGAACAACCGGAACGCCTTGCCAAGCAACAGGAAATGGCGGCCCAATTCGAAGAAGCCACGGGCAACAGCGTCGAAGTGATCCCGGTCTCGGAGACCGAGCTGGGCACGCGCACCACGGCCGCCTTTGCTGCCGGTGACCTGCCGGACGTCATCTACCACCCGCTTCAGTACGCCCTGCCGTGGGCCGAAGCGGGTATTCTGGACACGGAAGCTGCGACTGATGTGGTGGACGGCTTGGGCCGCGACACATTCGCATCCGGCCCGCTTGCGATGGCAGATTATGATGGCGACATCGCATCAGTGCCCGTGGATGGCTGGACGCAGATGATCGTCTACCGCGCCGACCTGTTTGCCGAAAAAGGGCTGGAGCCGCCCAACACATTTGCGAACGTTCAGGCCGCGCTGGAAGCGCTGCACAACCCGCCGGAGATGTATGGGTTTGTCGCTGCCACCAAGGTGGACGAGAATTTCATGTCCCAAGTGCTGGAGCATGTCTTCCTCGCCAACGGTGTCAGCCCCGTCGGCGACGATGGTTTCAAGGAACTGGATGCAGCGGCCACAACGGAAGTGCTGGATTTCTACAAGGCCATCGCCAAAGCCTCGCCCCCGGGAGAGCTGTTCTGGAAGCAATCGCGCGAGATCTACTTCGCGGGCGATGCAGCCATGATCATCTGGTCACCCTTCATCCTGGATGAACTGGCCGGTCTGCGCGACAGTGCCGCCCCCACCATCAACGACGACCCCACGACCAAGGAACTGGCGGCCAAAACCGGCATCGTGACCAACTTTGCAGGTCCGTCGAACCCGGATGGCGCGGCCTGGGGTGATGTACGGTACTTTGGCATTACCAACGATGCGGATACTGAAATCGCTCAGGCCTTTGTCGAGTTCTCGATGAACGACGGCTACATGCAGACGCTGTCCATCGCGGCCGAGGGCAAGTTCCCCGTCCGCACCGGCACCGCGGATGAGCCTGGCAAGTTTTCGGCCGCATGGTCGGAAATCCCGGTGGGTGTAGACCGCAAGGCGCCCATGAAGGATCTCTATGCCGCCGAGATGCTGGACGAGATCGTGGGTGGTCTGAAAGTCGCCCAGCGCTGGGGCGTCGAAGAAGGGCAGCTCGCGCTGGCGTCCAAGATGATCAACAGCCAGGCGATCAACCGCATCGTGCGTCAGTACATCGATGAAGAGATCGACGCCGCTGCCGCGATTGCGGCGATGAACAGCGAGCTGTCTTCGATCAACTAAGCCCTCCCATAGGCTGCGAGGGGGCGGATCGCCCCGCCCTCTCACCCTGAACCCCTCAGTCCGAGACATCCCATGACGGTCCCTACTCCACCGACCACCCGTGGTGCGCTTGAGCGCCGCGAGGCGCGGCTGGCCTGGTCGCTCTTGCTGCCCACGATCACCATCGTGAGCCTTGTGATCATCCTGCCGCTGCTGGCGATCTTCTGGATCAGCTTCAAACCCGTGGGGCTGGCCGACCTGCGGCCCGTGGCCCCCGTGATCCGCGAAAGTCTGCGCGAGCGATCAGGCGAAATGGTGATCGAATATCGCGTCCGCAACTCCTCCCAGCAGAAAGAGATTGTGGGACTGGGGTTCACCGACACGCTGCATGACGGTGTGACGCCGGGGGCACTGCCCGAGCAGTGTTCGGTCGAGGGTGGCGCGCTGCGCTGCGACTTTGGCGATGTAGAAGGCGGATTCAACGAGCGCATCCGCATTCCGGTCACACTGGATGGGGATCTCGAGACGCTCGAAGCCATTGTCGAAGGGACCGAACCCTCAGGTTATGGTGTCGGCGACAACATCCTGACAAACTCCGAGTTCACGCTTGAGAATTTCGCGCGTATTTTTGACGGAGACGAGTTCTGGTCCGTCCTGTGGGCAACGGTTTTCTATACAGTCTTCGGCACCATCGGTGCGCTGGTTGTCGGGCTGTTTGCCGCGCTGCTGCTGAACAAATCGTTCCGGGGCAAGGGCGTGCTGCGCGGTCTCTACCTATTTCCCTACGTGTCTCCGATCATCGCTGTGGCTTTCACCTGGGTCACGCTTCTTGATCCGTTTTCCGGCTCGCTGAACGCGCTTTTGATCCAGATGGGCGTGGTCGATAGCCCCATCAACTTCTTCGGCCAGCGCCCGCTTGCCCTGATCATGGTCACGGTGTTCGAGATCTGGCGCTATTTCCCGCTGTCCTTCCTGTTCATCCTCGCGCGGATGCAATCCATCGACACCGATATGTACGAAGCTGCCGACATGGATGGCGCGTCACCCTTCCAGAAGTTCTGGTACCTGTCGCTGCCCATGCTCTTGGGTATCCTGTCAGTCCTGTTCCTGCTGCGCTTCATCTGGACCTTCAACAAATTCGACGACATTTTCCTGCTGACGGGCGGCAATGCGGGCACGCGCACGCTGACCGTGAACGTCTATGAACAAGCCTTCGCCATCTCGAATATCGGGGCGGGTGCGGCTGTGGCTGTGGTGATCTTTGCCACGCTCCTCGCGTTCAGCTTTTTCTTCTTCAAGTACATTTCTCAGGAGGAAGGGCTGTGATGGGAACCACAAAACAAGTTTGTGGCACGCCTGCGGCGGGCGGGGAGCGCGCGCTACGCGCGCAAGGGCTCTGCCCTTCGGCCTGCGGCCTCATCCCGAAGTTTATCTGGCAAAGTGAAGGAGGATCGGCATGAGCAGTCTGCGTCAAGGCGCGGTGACCGGGGCCGTCATCGGTTTGTTCTGGGCCTTTGTCATCGCCGTCACGGTGTCTGTTACCTTGTCCTTTGCTTCTGGCCTTGGGTTTCGGCCCGGCAGTCTGGGGTGCCTGATCCTTGGGTTGGGCGGCGGCATGGCAAGCATCTACTTGCGCGATGCACGACTGGTTATGAGTGGCTTCATCCTGCTCTGCGTTGTGCTGATGTTCACGCCACTGTCGCCGATCCTGTTTCAAGAGAACGTCCCGGTTCTGTGGCAGCTTATGGCCGTCGTCTCCTTTGGTCTGTTCATGATCTGGCCCCTGACCCTCATGCTGGTCGAGGCGCATCCCGGTCCGCTCACCCGACATGCGTTTGAGGATGCGGTGATCCGGTTCCTGACCGGGTTCGGCTACATCGTCTTTACCGCCGCCGTGCTGATCCCCTTCTACGTGATGGTGATGACCAGCCTGAAATCGCAGCAGGCCCTGCTTAGGAACCCGCTCGATTTCTCCATCGAACTGAGCCGCGGTTGGGACCTGTTTCGCAGCTACATCGAGTTGTTCGGCCAGTTCAATTTCGGCAGTTACCTCTGGACCAGCTTCTATGTCTCGGTCCTGACGGTGCTGATCACGCTGCTGTTCTCTGTCCCCGGTGCATATGCCGTGGCGCGCCTGCGGTTCCAGGGCCGGGCGGCCTTTTCGCGGTCGATCCTGCTGATCTACATGGTGCCGATGATCGTGCTGGCGCTGCCGATCTATATCGCCTTTTCCATGACGGGCCTGCGCAACACCATTCCGGGCCTCTTGATGATCTACCCCGTCACGACGATCCCCGTGGCGCTCTATATGCTGCAGGGTTATTTCCGCGGTCTGCCGGGCGAGGTCGAGGAAGCGGGCCTTATGGACGGGCTGAACCGCCTGCAAGTGATCTGGAAGATCACGTTGCCCCTGTCGCTTCCTGCGATGGTGTCGGTGTCGCTTTATGTCTTCATGATCGCCTGGAACGAATTCCTGCTGGCCTTCATGCTGCTGGACGACCCGTCGAAATTCACGCTGACGCGTGGCGTCGCGATGCTGAACTCTTCTGAAATTCCACGCCAGCACCTGATGGCAGGTGCCGTGATCGCGACCATTCCGATCATGGCCCTGTTCCTGGGGCTGGAACGGTTCATGACGAAAGGGCTGACCGCCGGGTCGGTAAAGGGATGATGCGAGACATGACGTCCACAGACATGCGCGACGAGGAAGCGCGCGAAATCCTGAAGCGGAATGACAGGGGCGGATATACGATCCCGACATCCGGCCTCTATCCCTACCAGTGGAATTGGGACAGCGCCTTTGCCGCCGTGGGCTTTGCCGAGTTCGACATCGACCGCGCCTGGGCCGAGATCGAGACGCTGTTTTCCGGGCAATGGGACAACGGCATGGTGCCCCATATCCTGTTCCATGTGCCGGACGAAGGGTATTTCCCGAACCACGATGTGTGGCAGGGCACGGGGCCGATCCCGTCGTCGGGCATCAGCCAGCCGCCCGTGGCCGCGACCATGGCGCGGATGGTGCTGAACAAGGATGCCGGTTTTGGTCGTGACCGCGTGGCCGTCCTTTATCCCAAGATGGTGGCGTGGCATCGCTGGTTCATGGACTGGCGGCTGGATCAGGGGGCCGTCTGCGTCACCCATCCTTGGGAGGCAGGCCGCGACAACGCCCCCGATTGGGATGCCGCGATGGCAGCCATTACGCCCGATGGCGTGGGGGAATACACCCGTCGTGACACGACCCATGTGGACAGTTCCATGCGGCCCACGAAGTACGATTACGACCGCTACATCTGGCTGGTGCAGCGCGGTGCGCGGATGGGCTGGGACGAAGCGGCGATGCTGGATGGCACACCCTTCCGTGTGGCCGATCCTACGATGACATTCATCCTGCTGCGCGCCACCCGCGACCTGATCACCATTGGCGAAATGCTGGGCGAGGACGTTACAGAACTGCAGAGCTGGGTTACCACGCTTGAAGCGGGGGCGCAGACACTTTGGAACCCCAAACTGGCCTGCTTCGACGGGCGCGATGTTGTGAGCGGCAGCTGGGCCGGATCGATATCCAACGCATCCTTCCTCTGCTGGTATGCAGGCATCGATCACCTCGATATGCGCACCCGTCTGGCGGAAGTGATGGCGCTTTCGAAGTACGGCGTGCCATCGCTTACGCCGGATGACGCACGCTTTGACGGCAAGCGCTATTGGCGTGGACCCGTTTGGGCCATCATGAATTTGATGATCGCCGAGGGCCTTATGGACTTCGACCTGCCCCAGGGCGCGACGCTGCGCGCCAACACGGCAGACTTGATTGCCGAACATGGCTTTGCCGAATATTTCGACCCGCGCGACGGCTCCCCCGCAGGCGGCAGCACGTTTACATGGACCGCAGCCGTCTGGCTGGCCTGGGCCTCTCCCACCATTCAAGGAACGTAAAGATGGGCGCTATCACTCTGAATGCCGTCGAGAAATGGTATGGCGAGGTGCAGGTCATTAAGGGTGTTGATCTGGAGATCAACGATGGTGAATTCATCGTCTTTGTCGGCCCGTCGGGCTGCGGCAAGTCCACCCTGCTGCGCATGATCGGCGGGTTGGAAGACATCAGCCGCGGCTCGCTTGACATCGACGGGCAGGACGTCACCGACCAACCACCCAGCAAGCGCGGGCTGTCGATGGTGTTTCAGTCCTATGCCCTCTATCCGCACATGTCGGTGCGGGACAATATGGGGTTCTCGCTTAAAACAGCTGGCGCGCCAAAGGCCGAGATTGCCGAGAAGGTGGATGCCGCCGCCGAGACCCTGAAACTTGATCAGTATCTTGATCGCCGCCCCAAGGACCTCTCGGGCGGTCAGCGCCAGCGTGTGGCCATTGGCCGGTCCATCGTGCGCGAACCCACGGCATTCCTCTTTGACGAGCCGCTGTCGAACCTCGACGCGGCTTTGCGGGTCGAGATGCGGTACGAGATTTCTAAGCTGCACCAGGCGCTATCAGCGACCATGATCTATGTTACGCACGATCAGGTCGAGGCGATGACACTGGCAGACCGGATCGTGGTGCTGGATGCGGGCCGGATCATCCAGGTCGGCACGCCGCGCGAGCTTTATAACCATCCGGGCAACGTGTTCGTGGCGCAGTTCATCGGCAGCCCGAAGATGAATGTGTTTGGGTGTTCTACAGCGAATGGCAGTTACACCGTGCCGGGCGGGCGCGGCGGTCCTTACAGCCTGAGCGGTGCGGCCACGCAGATGGGCATCCGGCCCGAACATGTTGCCGTAGGCACGGCGGGCACTGGTCAATGCGATGGCACGGTCGATGTGGCAGAGTATCTGGGTGCCGACACGTTTGTGCTCCTGGATTGCGGGGCGGCAGGGCAGATCAACGTGCGGATTTCAGGTGATGCGGAGTTGAAGGTCGGCGACGTTGTGGGCCTCAGCTTCGATCCGGAGCGCACGCATTTCTTTGATGCCGACGGGAATACGATCAACACGTGAGCGGTGTTAGGATACGCCGCTAGTCATCCCACTCAACGTCGAACTTGGTCACAACCGCCCGCACCTGATCCTCGGTCAGGCCGTGCGCGGCCATGCCCCGGGTCATCAACGCGAGCCGCGCCGTATCTTCCAACTCCTCAATGGCATTGCAGGCGGCCTCGACATCCTTGCCGGCCACCACCGGGCCATGGTTGGCCAGCATCACCGCTGACCGCTTGCCTGCAAGGCCGCGCACGGCCTCGCCCATTGCCGGATCACCGGGCAGGAAGAAGGGCAGAAGCTGCACCTTGCCCAGCTTCATGATGCCGTAAGGTGTGAGGGGCGGCAGGAAGTTGTCCGGGTCAGCCCCCCGCAGCATCGAAAGTGCAACCGAGTGGCAGGAATGCAGATGCACCACGGCCCCGGCAGCGCTGCGCGTGTCGTAAAACGCCGTGTGCAGGGGCATTTCCTTCGTGGGTTTGTCGCCCGCCACATGGGCACCCGACGCATCAAACCGGCTCAGCCGCCCGGGATCGAGCCGACCAAAGCTGGTGCCGGTGGGCGACACCAGCAACCCACCATCTTCGGTCCGGGCAGAGATGTTGCCGGTCGACCCATGGGTCAGGCCCCGGTCGAACAGTGACCTGGCAAGCAGGCATATCTGTTCGCGCAACGCGCTTTCTTCACTCATGCCCGCAACACCCGATCCGCTTTTTCAAAGAAATCCTCGGCCCCGAAATTCCCCGACTTCAACGCCACGACCAGATCAGGCCCCGCGCGCAGGGCAGGCACACCCGGATCGATTTCCGGTCCGATATCAAGCGTATCAAGGCCCAAACCTTCGACCACCGCGCCCGACGTCTCGCCTCCGGCAGTAATGATGCGGGTCGCCCCACCGTCGCGGACCGCGCGGGCCACGTCGGCAAAAAAGCCCTCCAAGGCCTCCGCCGACCGCTCACGGCCAAACTGATCCTGCACCTGTCGCACCACCTCCGGATCGGCAGACGAATACAGCAGCGGCACGCCCTCCTGCGCCAAGGCCCACGCCGCCGCATCGCCAGCGGTCAACCGCCCCTCGATCACATCCGCTGCCACAACCTCGCAGGCCGGATGCCGCGCTGCGTGATAGGCAACCTGCGCCCGCGTCGCTACGGAACAGGAGCCGGACAACGCCACGGCGCGACCGCCCTGCCCGACCCAGGGAACGGCACCGGCCGCACAGCCAAAATTCGCAGGCAATCCCAGCGCCACACCCGACCCACCGGTGATCAGCGGCAAGTCCCGCGCCGCTGCGCCAATGGCGCGCAAGTCTGCATCCCGGATTGCGTCAACCACGATGTGGCGCTTGCCCGCCTCATGCTCGGCCTGCAATGCCACGTGGATCGCCTCCGCGCCGGCAAACACCGATGCAGCCCCCACATGCCCCACTTCATAGCGCGTTTGCGGCGCCAACCACCGCCGCAAATCCGAGTCGATCATCGGCGTGAGCGGATGGTTCTGCATCCCGCTCTCACTCAGCAGCACATCATTCACAAACAAATGCCCCTGATAGACCGATCGCCCCGTACCCGGAAAAGCGGGACATACAATGACCCGGTGGGCATCCAACGCCTCTGCCAAGGCATCCGCGACGGGGCCGATATTACCCTCCGGAGTGCTGTCGAAGGTCGAACAGTACTTGAAGAAAAACTGCGTACACCCCTGCGCGCGCAGCCACGCCAACGCCTCCAGCGACTTCGCCACCGCCTCGGCCGGATCAATCGAACGGGACTTCAACGCCACAACGCCCGCCTCCACCGATGGATCCGCGTCGCCTGCAGGCACGCCAGTATATTGCGTCGTGCGCATCCCCTCCTTGGCCAGTGTGTTGGCCAGATCGCTTGATCCGGTGAAATCGTCCCCGATACATCCCAGTTTCAACGCGCCTCTCCCTTCGTTTTGCCGCACGAAAGCACTGGCGCCGCACGATTGGCAACCCCGGCAGCATGCGACACGAAAATTTCGGGATTTCCGCGACGGCGCAACCGCCTGTACCCCTTGCGAACAAGGGCGTGGGGCCTGTAGGTTCGCCCGACACGCGACAAGCCTGAAAGGGGCGCACCTTGGCCTTCACTCCTGCGATCACCGGCACGGGCGTCTTCACGCCAGAGCAATCCATTTCCAACGCGGAACTGGTCGAGGCATTCAACGCATACGCGGACCTCTACAACGCCGAACATGCCGATGAGATCGCGGCAGGCGAGGTTGAGGCCAAGGATCACTCGTCCGAAGAGTTCATCATAAAGGCCTCGGGCATCGAACGGCGCTACGTCATGGACAAATCCGGTGTGCTCGACCCCAAGGTCATGCACCCCCTGCTGCGCCAGCGCAGCGATGACGAACCATCGATCATGGCTGAAATGGCGGTTGATGCGGCAAACAAGGCATTGACACAGGCGGGCAAGACGGCGGCGGATGTGGATGCTGTCATCTGCGCTGCGTCGAACCTCGAACGTGCCTATCCTGCGGTCGCCATCGAAATTCAGGAACTTCTCGGGATTCAGGGCTTTGCCTTCGACATGAACGTCGCCTGTTCGTCCGCCACGTTTGGCATCCAGGCGGCGGCAGACATGGTACGCTCGGGCTCCATCCGGTCAGCGCTGGTGGTGAACCCCGAAATCTGCTCGGCCCACCTGGAATGGCGCGACCGCGACTGCCATTTCATCTTTGGCGACGTGGCAACGGCCACCCTGATCGAACGGGCCGAAGAGGCAAAGGGCCCTTATTTCGAAATCAAATCGACCCGCTGCGGCACCGCGTTTTCCAACAACATCCGCAATAACAACGGTTATTTGCGCCGGTCCCGCCCCGACGGGCTGGCCGACCGCCGCGACATGCAGTTCATGCAGAACGGGCGCAAAGTGTTCAAGGAAGTGCTGCCCATGGTCAGCCAACACATCGCAGGCCATATGGCGGATGAAGGGGTTGAGGCATCGGACCTCAAGCGTCTCTGGCTGCACCAGGCCAACAAGACAATGAACGACTTCATCGGGAAAAAGGTGCTGGGGCGCACGCCGGAACCGGGCGAGCAACCCAACATCCTGCAGGACTATGCCAACACGTCCTCGGCCGGATCGATCATCGCCTTTTCCAAGTATTCAGGCGATCTCGGCGACGGGGACAAGGGGATCATCTGCTCGTTCGGTGCAGGGTACTCTGTGGGGTCTGTTCTGGTTGAACGGCACGGATAGCAACCAAACCCCATACGATAAACGCATCGTGCCGCGATGACATCTCACCGCGGCACGCACACGTAGAGTATTGCGCGTCAGGCGGAAGCCGTCGCCTCAATCTCAAACATCAAACCGGGCAAGGCCAGGCGGGTGACACCCAACAGGGTCATGGGCGGTGCGCATTGGATCGGGCCAAAGCGCATGCCCAACAGATCAAAATTCTTCAGCGCCTCATCCACATCCGTCGCATAGACGCCCAGCCGGGTCACGTTGGCGAGGCTCATGCCCGCGCCTTCCAGAACAGCTTCGAGGTTGTCGAGCGCCAGGGCGATCTGCGCGCGCATGTCACCTGGGTGCTGCGGGGCACCATTGCCATCCACCGCCGTTTGGCCCGCGCAGATCAGCTGCCTTGATGCGCCTTCGATGATTTCGCCCTGATTGTAGCCCAGGTTCAGGGACCAGTCCCAAGGGTTCACTGCGGTCCGTTGCATGGTCATTTTCTCCTTCATGACGTGTCTGAAAGAGGCTTAGAGTTAATTGGTGCCAAAATTTGTCACCGAATGTGTTACCCTGTGCACATGAACATTCGACAACGACATGACAGCATCGTGCGCACCCTGCGGCGCAACGGCAGTTCCACCATTGATGATCTGGCGCGCGACGTAGGCACCTCGCGGCGCACCGTGTTGCGCGACATCAGCGCCTTGCGCGACGAAGGCTTTGTCATCCATTCCGAAAGCGGACGCGGTGGTGGCATTCAGCTTGATCCGCAATCCATGCAGACAACCGCGCGCCTTGCCGTGTCCGAGGTCTTTGCCCTGTTGATCAGCGTAGCCGCCATGCGGGCCGCACAGAACCTGCCATTTTCCGATCTGGCGGACGCAGGGCTGGCCAAGATCGAAAAGTCGCTGCCCTCCGACAAGGTCCGCGATCTGCGGCGGTTTCTGGATTGCCTGCATATCGGTCAACTGTCACCGCAGCAGGATCTGTCCGATCTAGGGCCGATGGATGCGGATCTGCTGCCTGTCTTTGAAACCGGGTTCCTGCAACGGGTGCACATCCAGTTCGACTATCGCGACGCCAAGGGGAACAAGACACAGCGCAAGGTCGAACCGCAAGCGATGCTGATCCTGCAACCGTTGTGGTACCTGGTGGCGTGGGATCCGACGCGGGACGATTTCCGTCACTTCAGAATGGACCGCATCAGCCGGCCCGAATGCCTTGAGGATGAACCGTTTCGCTGGCGACATGTGCCGTTCGAGGACGATGTTTGTCCCTACAAGGACTTGCCGCGCTAGGGTTCAGGTCGGCCCGTGGCCCCTACCCATCCCCCACAGCGTCCCGCCAATGCCGTCTGCACAGCGATACATAAGTCTCGTTTCCGCCGATCTGCACCTGTGCACCATCGGTGATCGCGCGGCCATCGGCATCCTGCCGGATCACCATCGTCGCCTTCTTTCCGCAATGGCAGATCGTGCGCACCTCGCGCATCTCGTCGGCAAGGGCCAGCAACGTGGCAGACCCGGGAAAAAGCTTACCGCGAAAATCCACCCGCAACCCGTAGCACATCACCGGCATTCGCAGATCATCGACGGCGCGGGCAAGCTGCCACACCTGATCTTCCGTCAGGAACTGCGCTTCGTCGACGAAGACACAGGCGACAGGCCCCTCTGTTTGCCGCGCGACAAGCTTTTCGAACAGATCGTCGTTGGTTGTGAAGGTGTCGGCCTCTGCCCCGATCCCGATCCGCGAGGCAATGCGCCCCGCTCCGGCCCGGTCATCAAAGGATGCGGTCAGCAGATAGGGGTCCATCCCCCGCTCACGATAGTTGTGAGCGGCCTGCAACAGCACGGTCGACTTGCCCGCGTTCATGGTGGAGTAGTGGAAATAAAGCTTCGCCATGAGCGGCTGCATAATTCGGTCGGCATGCCTGGGCAAGACCAGGTGGGTGCAAGGGCCGCGCGCATGATCTTGTCGCCTGCGTCACATGCCCCTGCGCCGCTTCGGCACTGGGTTACGATGAGATGGGCAACGGATGCTTGCGCGCCCGATTTGGGGATGATGCCCACCCCGATACTCAAAACCGCCGACGGACCCGCCACACCTGCTGCCGGTCAGACCGGCCTGTCGCCCCCACGGGACAGAGGATGTGGCGAAGCCCACCCGAACCCGGCGCTTGGGGGCACCGGGCACTTGTTACATCCCGAAAACCACTGGGATGCTTTTAAAAATGACATTTGCTGGCTAGATGATTAATGGGAAAAGACCGGCCAAGTTCCCCCGCACAGGTGGTTGAACTGAGGCTTTGCGCAGTAAGGGGGCGGGCTCATGACCGTTGGCAGTTATTTAAAAAAACATACCGAGTCCTTGGTAAAGGATGTCGGGATCGAAGCGGCATGCAAACTGACCGGCAAGTCCAAGGCGACCCTGGGCCGATACTACTCCGACAACGAAGAGCACTCGGATCGCTTCATGCCTGTCGACGCGGTGATCGCATTGGAAGAAGCGGCAAGCTACCCGCATGTCACCGGCGCGCTGGCCGAACTGCAAGGCATCACGCTCAGCCACGATGACCGCCGCCCCAATTCTGACCGTCCCGGTGGTGTGAATTCCGACGTGATCGCGCTCAGCCAACGCTTTGCCATGTTGATGACCGAATACCAGCAATCGATCGAAGATGGCGTGATCACTGTCAACGAAGCCAAGCGGTTGTTGAAAGAAACGACCCTGCTGCAACAGGTCCTGATCGACATGAAACTGCACCTTGAGGATGAAAGTGCCTGAGGATCTTCCGGCCCTTGTGGCCGAAGCGTTGCCGCAGATTGATACAGATGCCTTGCGCGCACCCGATGATCCGGGTCATCCACCGCGCATGCTGCTGCTTTACGGCTCGCTGCGCGATGTCAGCTATTCCCGCCGCGCTGCCGAAGAAGCGGCCCGTATTCTAAGGCATTTGGGCTGCGAAACACAGCTATTCGACCCGTCCGGCCTGCCCCTTGTCGATGATGCCGACGGGGATCACCCCAAGGTGGTCGAACTGCGTGAATTGGCGACATGGTCCGAAGGCATGGTCTGGTCCAGCCCCGAACGCCACGGCGCCATGACCGGCCTGATGAAGACCCAGATCGACTGGCTACCCCTTTCCATGAAAGGCGGCATTCGCCCCACGCAGGGCAAGACGCTGGCCGTCATGCAAGTGTCCGGCGGATCACAAAGCTTCAATGCGGTAAACCAGATGCGCATCCTGGGCCGCTGGATGCGAATGGTCACCATCCCCAACCAATCCAGTATCGCCAAGGCCTGGCTGGAATTCGAGGACGGACGCCTGCCCGAGGGGCCGTTCTATCGCCGAGTCGTTGACGTAATGGAAGAGCTGGTGAAATTCACCTGGATGGTGCGGGGGCGTCAGGACTATCTGGTCGATCGCTATTCCGAACGGGCTGAAAGCGTCGAGGACGTGCACAAGCGGGTGTCGCTAAAAAAGCTGTAACTCTGCAAAGGTCAGAGCAAACCGCGACGGGATATCAGTGTCGTCAACGTCAAATTCCTACTGTCTGGCCTCATTGAGCGGACCAATCACCTCGATCCGGTTGGTCCACACATAGCCATCAAAAGCGTCCGGGACCTTGCCAAAGGCGTCTGCGTCATCGATCCCGGTCGAAAACCCTGACCCGTCGTAGGGACCGGCCAGAATGACATCGGTTCCAGCCGCCTCCAGACGACTGGTGAAGCGATGCGGCCATCCCCACAGAAAGCCTGCATAGTTTTGCGGAACCATGACAATCGTGTTGCGACAACTCTCCGGCACATAGCCACTCCAGCCCAGCATGAAGTACCGAACGAGGCAGTCCTTCAACGACGCTTTGTCAAATCCGCGCAGGTCAGTTGTTGCCTCCAATGCCACCCGCGTGGGTGGCCGCCCGCCATAGACACCATAAACCTGCGCGCGCGCCTCTGGCTTTTGCAGCATCATGGCAAGCGCTACGCCCTCCTCACGACGACGGCTTTTGAAATTCACAAGAAATTGGGCCGCCATGTTCTCGGCGAACACTTGGTCCAGCGACGGCATCATCCCAATCCCTTGTCCCCGTAAGGGATAGGTGCCAGTGCCCTCATCGATCCGGTAACCCACATCAAGTGCCTGAAGCGCAGCGAAACTCTGTTGATGTGTGACGCCTGTTCCGTCGGTACGACAATCGACCGTCCAATCATGGAAGACGGCAAACACATTGTCGGGCGTCAGATGAACATCGATTTCCACAACGTCCGCCCCAAGGCGAAACGCCTCTCGCATTGAGGGCAGCGTGTTCTCGATGAAGGCATGTTCGACAGGCTCAACCGGCGAGGCGTGACAGGCATCATTCGACCTGTCGGATCCGGTGTAGATGTGGTGAACGCCGCGATGGGCGATCACGCGGGTCTGGTGTTGATCCACCCCAGCAACAAAAAGCGACGTGTTCGCCGCCCACACGCCCAAGACCAGCAACAAAACTACAATGGCAAGCCGTTTCAATATCCGCCGCATGGCTGGACACTAGAACGCGTGCAGACGTGTTGAAACGGCGAAAACAAACCTGCGCGCGGCAAGAGCAAGGATACGCCGGGTTCCCATCAAGCGCGCCCAAGTGGTGGGTCGCAGCTTGCCATCAATCGTCACTGGTCCAATCGGTTTTAAAGCTGGCGCTGATTGCTGCGTGGTTGAGCGCCTTATGGTCTCACGGTCACGTCTTCCAGTTGCAGTTTTCCTGCCACAACAGCGATCAATGCGGAACCGAGCGAGGCTTTTTCCAACACCTTGCCCGCTGCCGAGACGCAGGATGCGTTACGCGTGGTTAAAATCGTCCTTCCGGACCGTGCGGCGATCAACCCACTGATCCCACGCTCAGAACTGCAAAAGGTAAATTCCCGCCAAACCCGCCGAACGCCTTGTCCCCGCAGGGACACATCACCCTAAACCGCATTTGGCAGCGGTTTTTCGTCCAGAAATGCCGCGACATTCTCCACCGCCATCAGCCCCATCGCCTCGCGCACCTCAAGCGCGGCAGTGCCCAGATGCGGCAGCAAAGTCACGTTGTCCAAAGCCCGCAAGGCCTCCGGAACGGCAGGTTCATGTTCATAAACATCCAACCCGGCACCGCCAATGGACCCGGTTTCGAGGGCTGCGATCAAGGCGGCCTCGTCCACCACATCCCCGCGCGCGATGTTGACCAGATGCGCATGGCTCTGCATCGCCTCCAGCACGTGCGCATCAATCAAATGGCGCGTGTCCGTCCCCCCGGGGACAGCAACCACCAGCACATCGACAGACGCCGCAAGGTCCGAAAGCTCCTTGACCCGCTCAGCCTGAAAACCGAGGTCTTTTTTGGAACGGTTGAAGTACGCCACGTCCATACCAAACCCGAAATGGCACCGATGCGCGATGGCCTGCCCGATGCGCCCCATGCCCACGATGCCAACACGCTTGCCCGTCACATGCAGGCCCAGCATCTGCGTCGGATGCCAGCCGGGCCACGCCCCCGCCCGTACCAGCCGTTCGCCCTCCGCCGCGCGGCGGGCTGACATCAGGATCAACATCATCCCGATATCGGCGGTCGCATCGGTCACAGCGCCGGGCGTGTTGGTGACGGCGATGCCCTTGTCTTGCGCTGCGGCCGCGTCGATGTGGTTGTAACCGACCCCGAAATTGGCCAGCAGCTTGCAGCGTGGTGCAGCAACATCGGCAAACACTTCGGCCGAAAACGCGTCCCCCAAGGTCGGCAGAACCATATCGAAATCCATCAAAGCGCGCCGCAACTCTTCCGCCGTCAAAGGCAGGGTCTCGGTCCGCATCTCCACATCGCATCGGTCCTGCGCGGCCCGAACCACGCTGTCTGGCAAGGGCCGTGTGATCCACAGTTTCATCAATGCATCCGCCCGCCGACCGGCACGTCCTTGTCGGGTGTGGCCAGCACAATGTCTCCGTTGTCATCGGGAAACCCAAGGACCAGAACCTCGGACATGAAGGGCCCGATCTGGCGCGGGGGAAAGTTCACCACGGCCATCACCTGACGGCCCACCAACGCCTCGGGTTCGTAGTGCACGGTCACCTGGGCCGAGGTCTTGCGCTCGCCCAGATCACCGCCGAAATCGACCCACATCTTGATGGCGGGCTTGCGCGCCTCCGGGAAGGGTTCGGCTCGCACCACACGGCCCACGCGGATGTCGACCTTCATGAAATCATCGAACGAAATCTCAGCCACGGGCCAGCTCCTTTGATCGTGTTGTGGCTGCTTCAACAGCGCGCGGTAACAGGCTGGGAAAGCCCACCTTTTCGTCCATCAACACCTCTAGCGCTGCCTGCGTTGTTCCATTGGGGCTGGTGACGTTGACGCGCAATTGCGAGGGATCTTCATCGGCCTCCATCGCCAAATGCCCGGCCCCAGCCACCGTCGCTTTTGCCAGCTGCATCGCCAGATCCTCGGGCAAGCCCTGCGCCACACCGCCAGCGGCCAGAGTTTCAATCAAATGAAAGACATAGGCCGGACCAGAGCCACTGACTCCGGTGACCGCATCCATCTGCTCTTCACTGTCGAGGCGCACAACTTCCCCGACTGCAGAGAGCAGCATTTCCGCCTCGTCCAGCGCGCCCTGCCCGGCATCGTTGGCACAGATGGCCGTGATCCCTCGGCTAACGGCGGCGGGGGTGTTGGGCATCGCGCGAACGATTGGGCTGGCGGTGCCAAATGCCTCTTCGAACGCAGACAAAGGCGTTCCTGCGGCCACAGACACAAACACCGTGTCCCGACCGCCAAAGGCAGCGATGGCGGGTAAGGCGTTGCCCATCATCTGCGGTTTTACGGCGATAAGAATGACGGCGGGTTCAGGGGGCAAATCGGTGTTCACGTGGACGCCGGTTGATTGCACCCATGGCGATGGCGCTGGGTCTTGCACCCAAACCGAGGTCGCAGGCAGGCCCCGCTCAAGCCATCCGGCGAGCATCGCCGATCCCATCTTGCCGCAGCCCAGAAGCACGAGGCCCCGGGCTGCAATCCGACTGTCTTGCATGAAATCCCCCGTTCGTTCAGGGGCGCAGGTTAGGCGCGGCCATAAGCCTCCGCAATAGCGACCTGCATCGCATCTTTGGGTGTCCGGTCGCCCCAGACTAGAAGCTGCAGCGCGGGGTAGTAGCGCTCTGCACTCATCACCGCCGCACCAATCATCGTGTCGATCTGGTCAGCGCTGGCCATCTGGCCGCCCGACAGGACAAGACCGTAGCGGTACACCATCAGCTTTTGCTCTTGCCAATAGGTAAACGCACCCGCCCAGCATTGATCATTCACGAGGTTCAGAAGCTCATAAAGCCCGCCGAGTTTTTCCTCCGGCGGCTCCATTTCGAAAGTGCAGACCATGCGGAGCGTTTCGTCATAGCCGGACCAAGCAAGCGTAATGGAATAAGTGCGCCACTGCCCCTCGACCGCCATGGCGATCTGGTCATCGGCAATACGGTCGAAATCCCACTCGTGGTGTTCGGCCAGATGCTCGACGATGTCGATGGGATGAATTTCGTCTTCCAGGAACTGCTCGGAAAGTGCCATGGTGCCACCTCTTATTCGCTAGTAGCGCGTGGGGCTGGCAGCGCCCCAAGCGCTAGGTGCCTGCTCTAGAAACCGGGGCGATCCCCCGTGCCTCTACAAGATATGGTGACGACGGTGCGGCCATCTGGCAACCCTTTATTTGGGGATAAGCCCAATAAGTTGGGGAGAAGTCGGTTTCATAGGCAAGATCGAGGGGCCGAAGAACCAGTCACCGAAACAGCCATCCTACGCGCCGTACACGCTGGGCATGTATCCCGTTGACCAAGAAGGCGGGCTTTCGCCACTTTGTGGCAGGCGGGAGTGTCCGGCACTTTGCACCCTTCTGCACCTCACCTACGATCAAACGGCAGGCGAGGGCCTGTTGCAAACCGGGGTAGAGCCAGCAGTGCCAGGGCGCTTGCCTTCCGCTCTGGGACTGGCAGAGGGAGCCATGACCAAGGTCCAGGAGTTTTTTCAAGAATGCGTGGATGAGCTGCGACCGCATGGTTGGTTTGCTGCTTCAACATTCGACACAATTGAGGGTGTGATGAAGGCCTATAGGGCCGACATCCTTTATGGTGAAGAATTTGAAGCCATCGACGACCTGTTCGAAGACATGCGCAGCTACTACTTCGCAGGGTTGCTGGCACTTGATCGGAAGTGCTGTACCCACTTCAACATGAAGAAGGCCGGAGCGGAAGGCGGTGAAGGCTATTACCAAGGGCTGGTCCAACACCTTGTCAGCTGCTTTGCCGACGATGTTGTCGCCGTCGAGGACTGGACGCTTGCGGAGCAGGGTTTCGCAAACATCGTTCCGGTGCATGTGTCGGCGATCCTGCGATCCGAATGGGTTGCCGATGGCGACGACGCAAAGCGAGTGGAGATAGACCAAAGTTTTGCACCGATGCGATCATGGTCAGACTACGAGTTCGTCGCACAGCTTGTGCAGCGTCTTTTGGGAGACAAACGCCATCAAATGCTGTCACGGCCCGGAATAGACGAGGAGTGGGCACTCTTTATTTTCCCGCCGAACAAAGCCGCGGCTGACGCCCTGGTGCGATTGGAAAAGAAGCTGTTCAGCAAGAACGAGCGCAGCGAGTTTTGGACGCATCCTGTCCAAGACCTTCCACAACCGACGGAAACGAATATCAACGATATCATGCGTACAGCCGGTCACGATGTCGAACTGGTCGAAGACGGCTTTGGCGGACAGACTGTTCAGGTCAGGTCGAAACAGTTCTTGGGCATCCCTGTCCGCGTCTGGATGATCTTCGTGCTGCTATTGATTGTGGTTATCATCAATATCGAAAGGATCGCCCAGCTGTTTGGGATTCCGATCTCCGTCTGAGGCACCCCTCTGTACGCAGACAGACAACGCCGCACCAACAAAAAAAGCCCGGCGTGGACCGGGCTTCATGTTCGGACGGTGGTCGCGCCTATTTCCCTTCAAGCGCCTCGATCCGGGCCTTCAGCGCTTCATTCTCTTCCCGCGCCTTCTGCGCCATCGCGCGCACGGCGTCGAACTCTTCGCGCGTGACGAAATCACGATCCGCCAGCCAGCGGTCCATCATGGATTTCATCGCCGTCTCGGCCTCGTCCTTCGCGCCCTGGGCCACGCCCATCGCGTTGGTCATCAATTGCGAGATGTCGTCGAAAATCTTGCCGCGTGCTTGCATGATGTCGTGTTCCTTTGAAGCCTGTTGCCTATATGGGCACAGACACGGGGCGAGGCAAGGTTGACCTGCCCCTCAAGCAGAGGCATTGAGACGCAGATGACAGGCGCACTCCCCTTCCCCGACATCTCGCCCGAGATCTTCTCGATCTCGCTTTTCGGCATGGAACTGGCCCTGCGCTGGTATGCGCTGGCCTATATCGTGGGCATCATCATCGGCTGGCGGCTGGTGGTGATGGCGCTGAAGGCCCCGCGCCTGTGGCCGAACCAGACACCACCCCTGAGCCCCGGCCAGACCGAGGACATGCTGACCTGGATCATTCTGGGCGTCCTGCTGGGTGGGCGGATTGGTTACGTGCTCTTCTATCAACCCGGCACCTATCTGAGCGATCCCCTGTCCATTATCGCGATCTGGGAGGGCGGGATGTCCTTTCATGGCGGTATGTTGGGTGTGATCCTGGCCTTCTGGCTGTATACCCGCCGTCACAAACTGCCGCTACTGACCACTGCCGATGCCGTGGCGATTGGCACGCCGCCCGGTCTGCTCTTGGGTCGGATGGCGAATTTCATCAATGCCGAACTGTGGGGACGGCCGACCGAGTTGCCCTGGGGTGTGGTCTTTCCCGGGCAGGCGGCGCAGTACTGTCCTGACATCGTGGGGGCCTGTGCGCGGCATCCGTCGCAGCTTTATGAAGCATTCTTGGAAGGCTTTGTCCTGCTTGTTGTCCTGCTGTGGATGGCGTGGCGGCGTGATGGGTTCAAGAGACCGGGCCTGCTGACGGGCGTGTTTCTGGCAGGCTACGGCATCAGCCGTTTCCTTGTTGAATTTGTACGCCAACCCGACGCGCAGTTCATCTCCGATGGCAATCCGTTGGGCCTTGCCTGGCACATCGGTGGCTACGGCCTGACCATGGGCCAGATTCTGTCCCTGCCGATGATCCTTCTGGGCCTGTGGCTGATCACTCGCGCCCGCCGCCGGGTTGCAGCACCGGCATGAGTCTGAAGGACGGCCTTATCGCGCGCATTGCGACGCATGGGCCAATCACCGTCGCGGACTACATGGCCGAGGCGTTGCTGCATCCGGTGCATGGCTACTACACCACCCGTGATCCGCTGGGGGCTGCAGGTGATTTCACCACCGCACCCGAGATCAGCCAGATGTTTGGAGAGCTTGTGGGCCTGTCGCTGGCCCAAAGCTGGCTGGACCAGGGGGCGCCTGCGCCATTCACGCTGGCAGAGCTTGGACCGGGACGCGGTACTTTGATGGCCGATATTCTGCGCGCGACAGCGCGGGTGCCCGGATTTCATGAGGCGGCACGGGTTACCTTGATCGAGGCGTCTCCTTCATTGCAGGAGGTGCAGCGTACGACCCTTGACGGGTTTGATTTCACCTATGTTGAGGGGGCCGACCACCTGCCTGACGCACCGCTGTGGCTGGTCGCAAACGAGTTTTTCGACGCTTTGCCGGTAAGACAATTTCAGCGCGATGGCACGGGCTGGCGTGAAAGGTGCGTGGGGCTCAGCGACAACACGCTGTCCTTTGGCCTGTCGCCCGCCGCGCCGCAAGCCATGTTGGCGCATCGGCTGGACGACACCGAGGACGGCCAGCTGGCCGAGATCTGCCCATCAGCCTCGCCGATCATGTCGGCCATCGGCACCCGGATCGAGACCCATGGCGGGACCGCGCTGATCATCGACTATGGCGATTGGCGGTCGCTGGGTGACACGTTACAGTCCATGCAAGACCACAAAGCCGTCGATCCGCTGGCCAATCCCGGCCAAGCCGATCTGACGGCCCACGTGGATTTCGAAGCGCTGACGCAGGCCGCCGCCCCTGCCGCCTTTTCCCGGGTCACCCCTCAAGGCGTGTTCCTCGAACGGCTGGGCATCACGGCGCGTGCGCAGGCATTGGCCGCAAAACTGGACGGTTCCGCACTGGATGCTCACATTGCGGCACATCGACGGTTGACGCATCCCGATGAAATGGGAAACCTGTTCAAGGTTCTGGGGCTTTTCCCAACCACTGCTGCACCACCGCCCGGACTGGAACGATGACGTTGGAAATTCTGACTGCCGAGAGCCTGATACCTGTCCGGCACGGGTTTTTCACCCGCAAGGGGGGCGCATCCTCGGGCATCTTTGCAGGTCTGAATTGCGGCGTGGGCAGTTCTGATCAAACTGAAATCGTGGCGATCAACCGCAGGCGCGTGGCCGAAGCGATGGGCGTTGGATCAGACAAGCTTGCCGGGGTGCATCAGGTTCATTCCGGCGACGCGGTTCAGGTCACAACAGCCCCTGAACCAAAACCCAAGGCGGATGGGCTGGTCACAGCAACGCCCGGTCTGGCGCTATCCGTGCTGACCGCAGACTGTCAGCCGGTTTTGTTTGCAGATGCAGATGCACAGGTCATCGGTGCCGCACATGCGGGCTGGAAAGGCGCGCAGGCCGGGATCATGGAGGCGACAGTCGACGCCATGGTCGCCCTTGGCGCCACGCGCGAGAACATCCACGCGGTCATCGGCCCCACCATCAGCCAACGCGCCTACGAGGTTGGTCCGGAATTTTTTGACATCTTCCTGGACGAGGACCCGGAGAACACCCGCTTTTTTGCAGGTGGGGATGGTGATCGGATGCATTTCGACCTTGCAGGATACGGGCTGATGCGCCTGCGGGCAGCAGGGATCGCATCGGCTGAATGGACCCGGCATTGTACCTATTTTGATCCTGACAGGTTCTATTCCTATCGGCGGTCCGTGCATCAGAAGGACCCCGACTACGGGCGTCTGATCTCTACCATCGTTCTGTGATTGGGGCACAAATCGGGCGGGCCTTGCCACCCTGCTGTCCCATTGTTTCCAGAACGGGACCAATCAAGTGCCAATCAGGCAACAAACACAGGCGATCCTGACACGCCACAATTGTGCATCCGGGTCTTTGAATTTTTCTGAGAATTGTTTCCATTGGCCCCAAACATGCCCGATTGCACCGCCATTCTGTTTCTCAACGGGCAACAGACCCAGAGCATTGAGCAGAGGACAGACCATGACAAACGCACGCTTCATCAAATCGGTGACCGACGCCGCCAAGCAAGACGCACCACAAATGCCGTGGGCACGTGGCAAACGGCGCGCGGCTTTTGTCGCAAAGCGCAAGGCCGCGTTGGAGCTGCGCAAGTCCGCCTGAGTGGCGAATCGGAATGTGGCAGACCTGCCCCGTTTCATGTGAACAATGTCTTAAGCGGCGCGCCATTGGTGCGCCGTTCATGGTTTATAGCCCCGATTCTTTGACAATTTGCGGCAATTTTAAGAATTAAGCCTCATAAACTTGACACAAGGACGCGTTCCGTCTGTCGTCGTCGGTGGGGGCCGATACGGATGTGACTGGTACTGCGAGGTTACATTTCATATATGACGTTCCCTGCTGCCCTGCGCGCACCGCGCGCAATTGAAGAACGATTTGCGACGCCCATGGCTCGGCCTGACTATCCTCCACTCCGCACATTCGAGGTTGCGGCACTACGCGCCGACGGGTCGCGCAGCATCGGCACGTTCAAGGCCCCGGCCCTGCCGCTGTTTGAATCCGCTTTCTCGGCCTTTGCACGTGGCGTGGTGTTGTCCAGCCCGGGCGGCGGCATTGCGATCGAGGATTTGCAGCCGGGCGATTGGCTGAACACTTCATCCGGTGATCCGGCGCAGGTCATATGGATCGGGTCATCGAATTTTGTGCCGTCGGATATGGGGCGTCGCATTCCGCTGATCCGGGTCATGGCGGACAGCTTTGGCCAGCAGCGCCCCAGCTCATTCCTGACCGTGGGTCCCGGCGCACGACTGCTGCAAACGCCGGCGCATCTGCGCGGCACAACCGGTGGTGAACCGCTGCTGACGCCCGCGTCGGAATTCGTGGACAACGTCAATGTCATCGAGGTCGTTCCACCAACCCCCATTCGGCTGTTCCACATCTGCTTGACGCGCCACGCGGCTGTGGATGTCGGGGGAATCGCAGCAGAAACATTCCATCCGGGCATGAACGCCACGCGGCAGGTGACACATGCACAACGCGATTTGTTCCTGTCGATGTTTCCCCACATCTCACGCGTGACAGATTTCGGGCCGCTGGCCCATCCGCGCGCGCCAGAACGGGACAGCGTCAGCAGCTGACCCGGCGGGTGCCGGAGCCGATCAGGCGGATTTCGCCAACCGCGCTTCCAACACGTCGAACGGCACGCCGGGGGAATCCTTGGCCTGCCGGATCACCAGCGAGGTCTTGACCGAAGCCACGTTCGGCGTTGTCAGCAACTCGCCCGTCAGAAAGCTTTGAAAGCTGGACAGGTCGGGCGCCACGCATTTCAGGATGAAATCGACCTCGCCATTCAGCATGTGGCATTCCCGGACCAGCGGCCACGCACGGCACTTGTCTTCGAAGGTGCTCAGATCGGCCTCCGCCTGGCTGGCCAGCCCCACATTGGCAAAGACCTGCACCTCGAACCCCAGCTCATGGCTGTCCACGTCCGCATGGTAGCCGCGGATGTATCCGCTTTCCTCCAACGTCCGCACCCGGCGCAGGCAGGGCGGCGCCGAGATGCCGACTCGCTTCGCAAGCTCCACATTGGTCATGCGACCGTCCGCCTGCAGTTCTGCCAGAATTTTCCGGTCAATCGGATCGAGTCGCGTGCTCGCCATCAAAGCCCCCATGAATTTGCGGTTGTTATAACATGCCCGCAGGCGCGCGCAATAATATTTCACAATTGCGCAATTTTCCGAAATGACGCATTGCGTGCACTGCAACCCGGCTGCCCATTTCCAGGGTTCAATCCCGCGCGTTCGGCGTCTATATCAGACAGGCTTTCAAACACCAGACGGGGGTCACAATGGCTGAGACGAAGCGCACAAAGGTTCTGATCATTGGGTCCGGTCCTGCGGGATACACTGCGGGGGTCTATGCCAGCCGCGCCATGCTGAACCCGATCCTTGTGCAGGGGATCGAGCCCGGCGGCCAGTTGACCACCACCACCGAGGTCGAGAATTGGCCCGGGGATACCGAGGTTCAGGGCCCCGACCTGATGATCCGCATGCAGGAACACGCCAAGGCGATGGGAACCGAAATCATCGGTGACATCATTACATCCGTCGACTGGTCCAAACGCCCCTTCGTGGCCCAATCCGACAGCGGCACCGAATACGTGGCCGATTCCGTCATCCTCGCCACCGGCGCCCGCGCCAAATGGCTGGGCATGCCATCCGAAGAAAAATTCAAAGGCTTTGGCGTATCCGCCTGTGCCACCTGCGACGGGTTCTTCTACCGGGGTCAGGAGATCGTCGTGATCGGCGGCGGCAACACAGCCGTCGAAGAAGCGTTGTTCCTGACCAACTTCGCCTCCAAGGTCACGCTGATCCACCGCCGGGACGAGTTGCGCGCCGAGAAAATCCTGCAGGACCGCCTGTTCAAGAACCCCAAGATCGAACCGCTGTGGTTCCACCAACTGGAAGAGGTCTACGGCACCGACAACCCGCTGGGGGTCGAGGGCGTGAAGGTGAAGAACGTAAAGACGGGTGAGATCACGGACATCCCCGCCAAGGGCGTCTTTGTCGCCATCGGCCACGCGCCCGCCAACGAACTGGTCAAAGACACGCTCGAAACCCATATGGGCGGCTACGTGGTGACCAAGCCCGACAGCACCGAAACGTCGATCCCCGGTGTGTTTGCCGCAGGCGACATCACCGACTGGCAATACCGTCAGGCAATCACATCCGCCGGCATGGGCTGCCAGGCGGCACTTGAGGCCGAACGTTTCATCGCGGAAACCGAAAGCGGTGCCGAGGAGATGGCAGCCGAGTAGGTAAATACACTACGGCGTATCCAGTGCTTTTTCCACGGCATGCTTCAACGCGTCGTATTCCCGTTGCGGGATACCCGTCATTGCAGCACTGACAGACGATACCTCGTCGGCGTAAGCGTCGGGAGCGTCGAATAGCGCGCCCGGTGCCTTGAACTGGCTATCTGTCAGATCATATCGCTCATCATTGATCCGATTGTAGTAGTGCCAGACACCGGGCAACCGCGTGCGCAACACCTCTCCACCGAACATATCGCAGATGACCGCCGCAGTGACATTGCACTGACCCAAGGCGGGATTTTCCGCCTGCCATTGCACTGCCGTTTTGAGCGACCAGGCCCCATGCAATGCAGAACGTACCGTTTGTTCGTCAAAGGTCATGCGCCACTGCTCTCCGCTTCATTGAACGCCAATGCTATCGCCGTCGATGACGAACGCAACACGATCACCGTTCGACGCCTTGACCAGACGGATCGCCCCCGCCACCCTGTACCGAAGCAAAAACAAGCAAAGGGCAGTCATGGCGCACGCGATCTGGCGCGGCAGTTTGGCAACAAGGATCAGGATCGTCAGCGGTCTGATCCTGATGGTCTATCTGACCCTGCACATCCTGAATCTTGCAACGATCCTGATTTCGCCCACGGCTTTTGACACGTTTCAGACCGCACGCCTTTGGGTGATCCGGTCGGATGTGGGCACGGCAGTGATTATGTCGGCCTTCTTGGCCCACATGCTGTTGTCTCTGGGCAAAGTCGTTGTGGCACGGACGTTGCGCATGCCGCTGACCGACTGGGTGCAGATCCTTTTGGGCCTGCTGATCCCCATCATGTTGGTGGATCACCTGATATACACCCGCGCCGCACACGAGATGCTGGGCGTCACCACGATGTTTGGATACGTCAACCGGCTGATCTGGGGGACGGGGGATGGCTGGGCACAAGCCGTTCTTTTGCTGGTGGCGTGGGGCCATGGCTGGATCGGCCTGCACATGTGGCTGCGCCTGACATCCTGGTGGCAACGGGCCATCCCATGGCTGATCGGCATCGCGGTCATATTGCCGACGCTGGCCCTGGTTGGGTACATGACCTTTGCCCGCACAATCACCGGATTGCTCAGCAATCCGCGCGCTGAAGAGGTGGCGCATGCGGCGTGGAACTGGCCCGACGCACAGGGCTTCGCGGCGCTGGCCTCCGCCGCCAACAACATGACGCTGGCGGTCTGGGCCGTGCTGGGGTTCGCCATTGTCGCCTTTCTGGCGCGGCGCGGGCTCGCGGCCATCGCCCGCCCCATCCGCATCCACTATGTGGACGGGCCCAGCGTCCGGGCCCCGCGTGGTCAGACCATTCTTGAAACCTCCCGCAGCAGCGGTGTCACCCATACGGCTCTGTGTGGTGGGCGGGGTCGGTGTACGACCTGCCGCGTGATTGTCGAGGAAGGGCTGGAAGACTTACCTGCCCCGTCAGAGGCCGAACAAAAAAGCCTGATCGCCGTGAACGCGCCGCCCAACGCACGGTTGGCCTGCCAAGTGCGGCCCACAAGCTCGGTTCGGGTGTTCCGCGTCTTTGACCGCGATGGCAAACGCGGGCGCGCCCATGCCAGTCAGGGCAAAGAGGCGCAGCTGGCCGTTCTGTTTCTGGACATGCGCGGGTTCACGGCCCGGACGGATGGGCAATTGCCCTATGACGTTGTGCATCTGCTGAACCGCTTTTTTGACGAGATTGTACCCCCGATCAACGCCGCCGGCGGGACGGTGGACAAGTATATGGGTGATGGGTTGATGGCGGTGTTCGAAAGCGCCACGGCCGAAATATCCGCCCGCTCCGCCATTCAGGCGGTTGAGGGTATTGGCAAAGCCCTCGCCGACTTCAATCAAAGACTGGACAGCGAAGGCAGCGCACCGGTGGCCATTGGGATCGGCGTGCATTTGGGCAATGTTGTGCTGGGCGAAATTGGCGCTGCTGGTCACGCGCCCCGCACGCTGATCGGTGACACCGTGAACATTGCATCGCGATTGGAAAGCGAGACGAAGGCGCGCGGCGCGCAAGTGCTTGTGTCCATGGACACGTTGCACGCCGCCGGTCTGGACGCGCCCGAGGATGTCGTGGTGTCCTTGTCACTGCGCGGACGCGAGGCGCCGCTGGAGGCGGTCCCCTTGGCCAATGCAACCGATATCGGCGCCCTTGCGCTGTGGATTGCCGCACCTGCCTGACACTGTTGACGCCGCTGACATGGCCGTTACGCATTTGCCACAACTGCGGAAATCCGCGCATTGCAAAAGTTTGTTCTTTCGTGAACAAACTTTCTGTGAAATGTGTTCACCCGTGAACGCAACCGAATGCATGTGATGTCAGCCGCACCCAAATCAACACCGGAAAGCGACGACCAGTTGTTCCGCCTGTTGCGGCAGCTGGATCAGGCCTCTGGTGTCACCCAACGCGCTATGGCGCAGGAAATTGGCGTGTCCCTTGGACGCCTCAACACCCTTTTGCGACAGGCCACCGATGCGGGCTTTGTTCAGGTGAACGACATGGACGGCCCAGACAAGCGGCAACGCTTTTCCTATGCGCTCACCATGCGGGGGGCCGCCGAAAAGAACCGGCTCACCGACCAATTCCTCGCCCGCAAATTTGCGGAATACGATGCTCTTTTTGCCGAACTGACAGGCACCACGTCCGGGTTAAACCCGCTGAAACACAGGAACAAATTGATGGAAAACAACCTTGCTCCGATTCCTGAGCTGTATGTCTCGTATGACAGCGCCCAGAAGATGAAGATGGAAGCGGCCGACCTGGTAAGCTGGGATCTGACCCCGCGCCAGATCTGCGACCTGGAATTGCTGATGAATGGCGGTTTCAACCCGCTCAAGGGGTTCCTGTCGGAAGCGGACTACAACGGCGTTGTGGAGACCATGCGCACCTCGGATGGTGCCTTGTGGCCGATGCCTATCACGTTGGATGTAAACGACAAATTCGCGAGCAGCCTCGAAATCGGTCAGGACATCGCCCTGCGCGACCAGGAAGGCGTGATCCTCGCCACCATGACGGTGACTGACCGCTGGACCCCCAACAAGAGCCACGAGGCCGAGAAGGTTTTTGGCGCCGATGACAGCGCCCATCCGGCCGTGAACTACCTGCACAACACTGCGGGCGAGATCTATCTTGGTGGTCCGATCACTGGCATTCAGCAGCCCGTGCATTATGATTTCCGCGGACGTCGCGACACGCCGAATGAGCTGCGCGCCTATTTCCGCAAGATGGGTTGGCGCAAGGTCGTGGCCTTCCAGACCCGCAACCCCCTGCACCGCGCGCACCAGGAGCTGACCTTCCGTGCCGCCCGCGAGGCCCAGGCCAACTTGCTGATCCATCCGGTTGTTGGCCTGACCAAGCCCGGCGATGTCGATCACTTTACTCGCGTGCGCTGCTACGAGGCCGTCCTCGACAAGTATCCGCAGGCCACCACGTCGATGAGCTTGCTGAACCTGGCCATGCGCATGGCCGGCCCGCGCGAGGCGGTCTGGCACGGCCTGATCCGCAAGAACCACGGCTGCACCCACTTCATCGTTGGTCGCGACCACGCAGGTCCCGGCAAGAACTCGGCCGGTGAGGATTTCTATGGCCCCTATGACGCGCAGGATCTGTTCCGCGATCATCAGGAGGAGATGGGCATCGAAATGGTCGACTTCAAACACATGGTCTATGTGCAGGAGCGCGCCCAGTACGAGCCAAATGACGAGATTGCGGACAAGGACAATGTCACCATCCTGAACATCTCGGGCACCGAACTGCGCCGCCGTCTGTCCGAGGGTCTTGAGATCCCCGAATGGTTCAGCTTCCCCGAAGTGGTCAAGGAGTTGCGCCGCACCAAGCCGCCGCGTTCGCAGCAAGGCTTTACCGTGTTCTTCACGGGCTTCTCAGGCTCGGGCAAGTCGACCATTGCCAACGCGCTGATGGTCAAGCTGATGGAGATGGGTGGCCGTCCTGTGACCCTGCTGGATGGGGACATCGTGCGGAAGAACCTGTCCTCGGAACTGGGCTTTTCGAAAGAGCACCGCGATCTGAACATCCGCCGCATCGGCTATGTCGCGTCCGAGATCACCAAGAACGGTGGCATCGCGATCTGTGCCCCCATTGCGCCCTACGCGACGACCCGTCGGGCCGTGCGCGAGGATATCGAAGAGTTCGGCGCCTTTGTCGAAGTGCACGTCGCCACCTCGATCGAGGAATGCGAGCGCCGCGACCGCAAGGGGCTCTACAAGCTGGCGCGGGAAGGCAAGATCAAGGAGTTTACCGGCATCTCTGATCCCTATGACGTGCCACAAAGCCCCGAGCTGAGCGTCGAGACCGAGAATGTGGACGTGGACAACTGCGCCCACCAGGTTTTGCTGAAGCTGGAAAGCATGGGGTTGATCGCCGCCGAGTAAGGCGGGGCGGAGGGCACCTCCGCCTTACTTTAAAACGTAAGGCGCACCATTCTGGTGCGCCTTTTTCGTTTTGTCCCCGCGGGGACAGCCTGTGCGGCGCCATCAGGCGATGTTCAGCAATCTGTGTTCCAGCAGGAATATCAGATGCTTGTGCAGCGCGCGGTGCGGTTTTCGGATGTTAACCACGCAAATGGCACACTGCCCGATGAAAGCGGGCGGCGCATCAGGATGCGCCTTACCGGCTTGCACTAGAGGTGCAGTTGACCGCTCATCAGGATATGCGCCTGCCCTTCCACGACCACCCCGGTGATGGCGTCACGGGAACCTTGCACAGCCACGCGTGCCTGTCCGGGGCGGCCCAGGCCGTGCCCTTGTTCAGCAGTGAAGTCCGGGCTGTCGATCAACCCTTCGGACCAGAGATAGGCGGCCATTGCGCCAGTGGCAGAACCGGTGAAGGGGTCCTCTGCCGGGCTGGGCGGTGCCATCAGCAAGCGGGCAAAGGTGTCCCCTGCCTTGGTCGCGCTTTCAAGCGTACACCAGAACGGTTCCATCACGTCCGTGCCGTGCACGCCCAGCGCGCCGAGATAGGTTTGAAAGGCGTCCATGTTGAACGTCGCACGCTCAAGCGTTGCGCGATCCTTGAGCACCGTGATCGTGAATGGCAGTCCGGTGGACACAACGCGGGGCGGATGAATGATCGCGTCCGCAGGTAGGCCACCCACCGCCGCGACCAGCGCCGTATCGGGACGCGCGCCAAATGTCGGCGCAACCTGGGTCATGCGAATGGACATACCGTCCACTTCGACCGGGACGATCCCGGCGTTGGTTTCGAGGGTCAGGGCGCCATCCGTGATCAGATCGCGGTGGCGCAACGCAGCGACCGTGGCCACCGTCGGGTGACCGGCAAATGGGATTTCACGACTGGCCAGGAAATAGCGGATGCGGATGTCGGCCGCATCGGAGGGGCCTGTGAATGTGCATTCCACCAAAGAGGTTTCGCGCACAAAGGCCATGCAAGTCGCGTCGTCCAGCCCAGCGCCGCCATGCACCACGGCGCAGCCATTGCCACCAAAGGCCCGATCGGTGAATGCGTCCACCCAATCGACATCAAAACTCATGCTCTGCCCCTTTCCCATCGCACCGCGCTGTCACTGCTCGAACAGCGCATTGCTTGGAGACAAGGTCAAGTCGAAGGCGTGGTTGGCGCAGACCGTGCGGGACGGACGTTGTGCAATTCAAATCTGGGCATTCCGGGCAAGGTCTGAAACAGAAACACGGCCAAGCTCTTTTTCGAACACCTGTCTGGCCGCGCCCATCGCTGCCCGTGTTGCGTCGCTTGCGGCATGTTCAAGCAGACAGGGCGACGAAGGTTCCGGTGCGCCTATGGCAAACACACTTGGTGAGCCAAGCGCGATGTAGACATCCATAAGACTGATTTCAGACAGGGGGCGTTGCAGGTGCCAGCCACCACCGTGCCCCTTGGTCGATGTCACGAGGCCATGCTTGCGCAATCCCCCCATGGTGCGTCGCACCAATGACGCGTCCATTCCGAACATCTCGCCCATGCGTTCCGATGTCACTGGCTCATCTATCTCGTCCAGATGCAGCAGTATGTGCAGCACCCTGGGAAGCCGATTGTCTGTTCTCATGGGACATACATATCCGAACTGACATCTTGTGACAATTGTTATCACGAGAGATTGACGGCACCCATCATGTGACATTAAAAGTCACGTGAATCAATCAAAATTGGAGTGCGATAATGTCACTGCTTCACACCTTGCCCCAGCCTGCAACGAAGACCCAATGGATCGCCGTCTGGGCCCTTTTGATTGCGGCCTTTGTGTCCCTGCTGGACGTAACGGTGGTGAACCTGGCGGTGCCGAGCATTGCACGGGACCTTGGTGCGACGGGAACGCAATCCCAGTGGATCTTGCTGGCCTATCTGGTGCCCTTTGCCGCGTTGCTGTTGCCTTTGGGGCGGTTTGGCGACGTGCTGGGGCGCCGCCGCCTTTTTCTGATTGGCGTTCTTGCATTTGCAATCGGTGGGCTTGGGGCGGGCACCGCGCAAAACATCGCAACGCTTATCATCGCACGCACCTGTCAGGGCATCGGTGCAGCGACCATGATGCCCCAAGTCCTTGCCCTGACCCAAGTGATCTTGCCGCCCGAGCAAAGGCGGCGTGCGGTTGGGTATTTCGGCATGGTGAGCGCGCTGGGGGCCATCGCGGGCCCGATTGTCGGCGGCCTGATCTTGACCGTCGATCCCTTTGGTCTGGGCTGGCGCATGGTTTTTCTGGCAGCACTCACACCCTGTGTTCTGTCAGCCGCTGTGGTCGCTGTGTATGTGCCCCGTGACGCCACCCGGACCTTGAAGAGGCTTGACGTGCGGAACGGTGCGCTGGTCGCGCTGGCCGTCACCGGATTGGTCTATGCAGCGGTGCAAGGCAGGGTGTTTGGGTGGCCCATTTGGATCGTGGCCATTCCCCCGCTCAGTTTGCTGATCTTGGCATATGTGGCACGCAACCAACTGTATTACGTGCGTCGCGACGTCGAGCCGTTGTTGCCCGGTGCGTTGTTGCTGTCCCGCCCCTTTTTGCAAGGCACAGCGATGATCCTGTTGGTTTTCTGTGGCATCGCGGGGGTTCCGTTCTTGCTGGCCCTGGCATTGCAGGCGGGCCCACAATTGTCGCCCGGGGCGGTTGCCGTTGCCCTTGTCGCGCATCCGGTGTTCGCGGCCATGGGGGCTGCGATTGCCGGGCGCATCGCACCGGCAAACCCATGGGCGCTGCCCTGCCTTGGATCGGCCTTGACCTGCGGCGGTGTTGTTCTGGTCATCCTGGCCTTCTGGACCTTTGGCGATGGCATCGGGGTCCTATCCCTGCTGTTGCCCCTTTCACTGATCGGGTTTGGCATGGGGCTGAGCAATGTCTCTCTCATGTCGAACACGCTGGCCATTGCGCCCAAGGAGTTTGCGGGCGCCGCCTCCGGCGTCATTCAAACCGGGCAGCAGATCGGTATCACGCTTAGCATCGCCATTGTTGGTGGTCTGTACTTGGGGCGGCTGGGGTCCACGACGGCAGACGCCGCGGCACTGGCGCTTTTGTTTCCAGCCGTTGTTTTTGCAGCTGCGACGGTGCTTTGCCTGCTTGCTGCCCACCGGGGGCAACATGAGGTGACAGGGTGACGCCGACCCTCAGACACTCGCCGGGAATGCTTGGCGACAGCCGCACGGATTAGGAGAGGACCACTCGCCAAGATGCAGCCGGCAATGGTCCGTCACGTTACGGTAAACTGCCCCATCATCCCGCAGTCTTCATGTTCGAGGATATGGCAGTGATACATGTATGGGGCATCCTCTGGCGCGTCGTGCTCGAACTTGACCAAGACTTCGGACCAGCCTTCATCCACATGAACCATGTCTTTCCAGCCTTGTACATGGGCCGCTGGTTCCGTGCCGTTCTGGGTGAGAATGCGGAAAGAGCATCCGTGGATGTGAAACGGGTGCAACATGTCGTCCACCGCGATCCTCCATATCTCGGTATCGCCCTTGCGGACCCGTTCGTCGATCCTGTCCATTCGCATCGGTTGTCCGTTGATGCTCATCACGCCGTCACCGCAGAAATTGCCCCAGACCAGCGCCAACGCAGCGAGGTCGGCGTCCCCGCCCATCTCAAGCTGGAATGAGCGGGTTGTGGTGGCCTCGGTGCGATCAGGCGGTGAAAGGTTTGCGAGGGTGTTTGGCATGGTGCCGGAAAATACCTGTTCTCCATTTGCGGTCAGGGTCAGCGCGGCAATCGTCTGGTTGCCGCCGAACAGGTTCGCCAGGAAACCGCCACCTCCGTCCAGGCTGACGTTCAGGGCGTTGCTTTCGATTGACTTCATATCGACAAGCACCTCGTAGCGTTCGCCAGGCGACATCAGGATGCTTTCCACCTCGACCGCGGAGGCCAGAAACCCGCCATCGGATGCGATGACCGTCAGGGGTCCAGTTGCCATCGAAAGTTCCAGAAACCGGGCATTGCAAGCGTTGAGGATGCGCAAGCGCACCAACCCGGTCGGCACGGATTGGGCAACGGGCGCGATGGCCCCGTTGACCACCAAAGTGTCCCCTTCAAACCCATCTTCGAAGACTTCGCCGGTCAATTCATAGGTCATCTGCCCAGCAGGATCGAACGCCTTGTCCTGAAGAACCAACGTGAAGTCATCGACGCCGTAGGTCTTGGGCAAGTCGGCTGACAGGCTGGCGTCGTCTTCGATCAGCATCACACCGGCGAGACCCTTGTATGTCCGCTGCGCGGTCTTTCCGTGCATGTGAGAGTGAAACCAGTTCATGGACGCGCTTTGAACGATGGGCACGTCGGGAGACCACGTGGCACCCGGTTCGATCTCTTAATGCGGGCCGCCATCCACGTCGCCCGGAATGCGCAGGCCATGCCAATGCAATGTGGAGACTTCGTTGATGCCGTTGCGCACATCGAAGGGCAGTGTTTGCCCTTGCCGCACCCGCAAGATTGGAGCCAGATAGCTGTTGTTGATGCCAAAGGTCTGGCTGGCCGCACCGCTGCCGAAATCGTGGGTACCGGGGCCCAGGGCAAGGGGGATGCGGCCATTGATGCCGTCGGTCAGGTCAGTCACCGGGATCACGGGAAGACGTCGCACCGATTGGGCCCCCGCCAAGCTACCGATTGCCACAAACGCGGCCGCAGCTGCCGTCCTGAGAAAAGCACGTCTGTCTATTGGAGCCTCCAACCCTTATCAACTATGGTTGATGAATGGGTATCAGAGAGCATTTCATCAACCATGATTGGTAAAACGGATAACGACTTTCTCGGGCAAAACATCAAGGGTCTGATGATGACGCTGCTTGCGCAATGGAACCAGCGGATGGACGAGGCGCGAGCCGAGACTGAATTCGCGACTGTGCGCCCAGCAGACATTCGGGTGTTTGCACAGCTTCGCGGACGCACGATCAAATTGTCCGACATACATCGCGAAATGGGGTTTTCACGCCAAGCGGCGCAGCAGGCTGTTGATCGCCTTGTGGCACAGGACATGCTGTCCGTTGATCCGGTTCCCGGCAGCAAGCGGGACAAGGTCGTTTCGATCACTGACAAGGGGCAACGGTGGCGTACAATTGCAGCGCATCAAATCCGCGGCATAGAGGAAGAGATCGCAGACGTGCTTGGAGAAGACGGGCGAGAGGTCATGCGGCAGTGTCTTGTCGAACTGTTGTCCAAGACGTCTCCCTGAGAGGGGCAGCGGCATTCCGAATACCCTTCGTAGCCGGATGCAGCGCACTTGATTGCTCGTACAAATGTGATCGCTGGCCTACCCAGCGATCACAAGCGGATTGAGCCGGGTTGCCTTGGTCATCAAAGCGAAGCCCACGCAAAGCGCAGAAAGACGACGTGCTGTTCGCTATCGCAAGCGGCCAGACGGCTCAGTGTATCAATGTAGTGGTTGGGGTGCGTAGTCGTGCTGACGCGCCAGCGCAAAGGCCAGTTTGCGGTCAGCCACAAGGGCCAGTTGCTGCCCTTCGGCATCGTGCACGGCAAAGAGCTGGTCCAGCCCTTCGGCCTGCTCCTGCACCTCTTGCGGCAGGGCATCCACATCGATGGCCTTTACATAGACCATCCGGCCCACATCGGCGTTCAAATCATAGGGCGTGTTCATGACTTATCCTTTCCTGATGTTGATCGTTTGGACGATTGTTTCGGGCTTTGACCGGGTGAGATCGACGTGTAGCAGACCGTTTTCCATGATGGCTTCGCCGACTTCGACACCGTCGGCGAGGACGAAACTGCGCTGGAATTGTCGCGCGGCGATGCCACGGTGCAGAAAAACGCGTTCTTCGGTCTCTTCGGCCTGACGGCCCCGGATCACAAGCTGGCGATCTTCCACGGTGATCGACAGGTCAATTTCCGCAAAGCCGGCCACGGCAAGCGTGATGCGGTAGGAATAGTCTGATGTCTGTTCGATATTGAACGGAGGGTAGCCCTCGGAGCTTTTGGCTGTGCGTTCCAGCAGCCGTTCAAGTTGCTCGAATCCCAACATATGTGGGTACGAGGCAAGGGTCATCTTCGTCATGCGACACGTCCTTTTGGTCAAGCGACAGTCTGTATCCGCCCCTGATGCGGCAGCGGATGGTATAAATATGGGCAGAAACCTTGTTGGGAACAAGGTCTAGGCGCATCGCAGGGTTGTGATTATATTAAAGGCTCTGCAATTGCTTGGAATCGCATCATGAATGCTCCTTCTGATATCTCGATGAAGACAGACGAGGTATTGCGCGTTGAACTGGAAGTGTTCAAACGCGAGCATCGTGATCTGGACGAAGCCATTCATGCCTTGCAGGAAAAGGCCACCGGGGATCAGTTGACCATACAGCGCCTGAAGAAGAAAAAGCTTAGGCTGAAGGACCAGATTGCGATCATCGAGGATCGTTTGACCCCCGATATCATCGCCTGATCCCTATTCGCCGCGCGTGAGGCTGCGCCAGCCGTCCTTGTCCACCGCCTTGAGCCGTGCCAGGGCGCGTTCGGCATCCGCGCGGATCGTGTCCTTGTTTTGATCCTTTACGCCTTCGATCTGGGCCACCAGTGCGTCGATCTCGGGCAGGTCCGTCTTGGTTGCCGCCGCGAGGGTCTGCAATGCTTCGAGCACCTTGCCCAGTTGCGTGCCGTAGCTGGCCACGTCTGTCTGGATCTTGGCCTCAATCTCGGCGCTGCCTGCGATATCAGGGGAAAAGACGCGCGGCACGATTTCTTGCGTCACATCGCCCGAAAAAGGGGCGCGGAACATGGGGGCCCAGACGTCAAATGGGGTCATCATTTTGCAATCTCCTTGTCTCAATGCTGCCAGCCTTGCCGCAGCGCAGCATCGTGTCAAATGAAACCCGCTGTGCCGCCATTGCCCCGCGCCGCGATCTGGCTATAGTGCGCGCTTTCTGACCGCAGGGCGATTTGAGATGACAGACACCCCTCCCCCCGTTGGCATAATCATGGGCAGCCAGTCGGACTGGCCCACCATGCGCGAGGCTGCCGAGATGCTGGACGCGCTTGAGGTGCCTTACGAGGTGCGCATCGTGTCCGCCCATCGCACGCCGGATCGGCTGTGGGATTACGGCAAGACGGCTGTGGACCGGGGATTGAAGGTGATCATTGCGGGTGCCGGCGGTGCGGCCCATTTGCCGGGCATGATGGCGTCAAAGACCCGCGTGCCTGTGATTGGTGTGCCGGTCCAGACCAAGGCGCTGAGCGGGGTCGATAGCCTCTATTCCATCCTGCAGATGCCGCGCGGATTCCCCGTGGCAACCATGGCGATTGGTGCAGCAGGTGCGGCCAATGCAGGATTGATGGCGGCTGGCATTCTGGCCGTGTCGGACCCGGCCTTGGCCGAGCGGCTGGAGGCGTGGCGCGACGCCTTGTCCGCCTCGATCCCCGAGGTGCCGAGCGATGACTGAGCCACTGGCGCCGGGTTCGACCATTGGAATTCTGGGCGGCGGCCAGTTGGGCCGTATGCTGTCCGTTGCTGCAAGCCGTTTGGGCGTTCGCACTCATGTCTTTGATCCGTCCGCCCAACCCCCAGCGGGTGATGTCGCCCATATGGTGACCACAGCCCCTTACGAGGACAACGACGCCCTTTATGCCTTCGCCACCACCGTTGACGCTGTCACCTACGAGTTCGAGAACATCCCTACGCTGACGCTGGATGCCCTTGAAGATCACGTGCCGATCCGCCCGGGCCGCGAAGCGCTGCGGGTGAGCCAGGATCGTTTGGTCGAAAAGGACTTCCTGACCGGTCTGGGGTTGAAGACTGCGCCTTTTGCGGACGTGCCCGACGTAGATGCCCTTACCGCAGCGCTTGCTGATATTGGCACACCGGCCATCCTGAAGACCCGTCGCTTTGGCTATGATGGCAAGGGACAGGCCCGCATCATGGATGCGGCGGGGGCTGAGGCAGCGCTTGCCGAGATGAAGGGCGCGCCCGCGATCCTGGAAGGCTTTGTCGATTTCAGCCACGAGGTGTCCGTCATCGCGGCCCGTGGGCTGGATGGGGCTGTTGCCTGCTTTGATCCCGGTGAAAACGTGCACAAGGATGGTATCCTGCACACCACCACAGTCCCTGCCCGCCTGAATGCCAGCCAGCGCACGGACGCGGTCCTGCTGGCAGCCAACATCCTGAACGCTCTGGATTATGTGGGGGTTCTGGGTGTTGAGCTGTTCGTCACGCCACAGGGCCTGATCGTGAACGAGATCGCGCCGCGTGTGCACAATTCCGGGCACTGGACCCAGAATGGGTGCGTTGTGGACCAGTTCGAGCAGCATATCCGCGCCATTGCAGGCTGGCCGCTGGGTAATGGTCAGCGTCATTCGGATGTTGTGATGGAAAACCTGATCGGTGATGATGTCGACCGGGTTCCGGCATTGGCTGCCGAGGCGGGCACCGCCGTGCACCTTTATGGCAAGGCCGAAGCCCGTCCGGGCCGCAAGATGGGCCACGTAAACCGCGTGGTCGGCTAGGCCGCTGCCACGAAGCGTTGCGCGATGTCGCCGGACATGTAGCTGACCCGCCCGCCCGAGAGTGTGGCGGCCACCCGGTCCGTTTCATCCAGGATCACCAGATCCGCCCGTTTGCCCGGTGAAAGCGTGCCGCGATCCGTGAGTCCCAGCACTTTTGCCGGGCCGGATGACACAAGCGCCCAGGCTCCGGCCAAATCCATTAACCCAGTTTTGGCCAGCATCAGTGCGGCACGGCGCTGCGATGGGTAGTGGTAGTCCGACGCGATCGCGTCGCAGAACCCCATGGTGATCAGGTCCAGCGCGGAGGCATTGCCCTTGTGCGATCCGCCCCGCACGACGTTGGGCGACCCTAGAACGACGAGGTCGCCTGCGGTATGTGCGGCCTCTGCCGCCTCCGCTGTTTCGGGGAACTCGGCGACCGTGGCCCCACGGGCGCGCCACGTGGTGCGCTGATCGCCGGTACTGTCGTCGTGACTGCCGATTTGCACGCCTTGTTGTCGAAGCTGCGTGCACAGCGCATCAAGCGCCTCGGGCACCTCGTCCCCGCGCGCATGCAAGTCCAAAAGCATCTGGAAGTGAACATCCGGGTTCCGCCCGGCCTTGAGCGCCTGCCCGGTAAGCCGTGGCGGTTTGCGCCCCTCGGCCAGTCGATCATGGGGCAGATGGTCGTTGAATACGACATAGCCCACCTGCCAGTCAGCAATGCGTTGCGGCAGCTCCGCGTACAGATCGAGCATATGGGTTTCGAAGCGCAGTTGCGGGCGCAAGTCTGTTACAACGTCGCCACGTGTGGCGATCATCGCGTTGAACACCTGATCGGCAAAGTCGAGGCTGCGCAGCCCGCCTTCCCAGCTGATGAACTGGGCCATGACGGCGGTGGTGATACCGTTGGCCGCAATCTCGGCCTCGGCGGCCACGATCCCTTCGTTCATCTGTTTCATCGCGCCCCGGCGCGGGGCCATGTGCCGTTCGAACCCGTCGCCATGCACGTCGACGATACCGGGCAGGATGCGATAACCACTCAGGTCAACGGACCGGCCCGTAGGCGCATCGACCACAACGCCATTAGCCATCGACAGGCGGGCAGTTTCCAGTCCGGAAGGCTGCAGAACCGCACCGCCAACCAGATCAATTTTCAGCATCATCGCTTCCTTGCAGGCAACCCCCGTCCGGACATCCCAACTGTTCCAGCACGGCATCAATCCAGCGCAGTTCGCGGTCAAAGGCGCCATTGTCAAGAAAGGTCAGCACCTGCGCGATGACATTCGGGTTATTCATCATGAAGGTGTGGGTGACAGGCAGCACGATGTGATCGGCCATACCCGCCACCGGGGTGGCCAGCACCGACACCTTGCCATCATCCCGCCCCGGCAGGAGCGACGAGAAATAGGGATTGAGGGATTGTTCCCCAGCGATGATGCCCACCGGGTATGTGACGGCGGGCAAGCTGCGCGGCAGGCTGTCATCACCCGTGCCAAGTTGCCGGCCTGCGGGGCCGTTGAACCAGCCGAAAGCCTCAAGGTCACCAAGTTCATCCACCACTTCGCTGCCACGGTTGGGCGGGGCCAGCATCACCACACGGCCCAGATTGGCGGGCACGCCATGGTTGGCAAACCAATAGCGCACAAGAATGCCCCCCATGGAGTGCGTAACGAAATGCACCGTTTCGGCACCGCAGCTTTCGAGGGCACGGGGCACAACGTCACGTGCCAGCGTCTCAACCGTTTCGTTGGTGGACGGATAGCCCGGGCGTACAACGCGGTAGCCATCCGTGAGCAGCGCCTGTTGTAGCACCAGAAGCGATGCCTCGGTCCGCGCGAGGCCATGCAACAGCACCACGCAGTCAGCGCGGGCACCGGTCGCCAAGAGGGCCAGAACAAGGGCAGCAATCCATCTCATACCCTTGAGATAGCCCCATGCGCCCGCTTATGGAATGATTACGCGTCGTCGCCCTTGGAAAGGTTTTGCCCATGCGCCCCAAATCCCCCCGCATTGCCGTGCGCGCCGTTATCGTTGAGGATGACCGCTTGTTGATGGTCAACGCATGGCATACGGCCAAGAGCGCCTTGATGTGTGCCCCCGGAGGCGGGGTCGAGGTTGGCAGCAGCCTGCCGGACAACCTGGCGCGTGAGGTCCATGAAGAAACCGGGCTGACGGTCGAAGTTGGCGCGCCGTGTCTGGTCAATGAATACCATGATCCGCCCAGCCAGTTTCATCAGGTCGAGGTGTTCTTTCGCTGCACCATTGTTCCCGGGACGCTGCGCCCGGAGGTTTGGCACGATGCCGAAGCCGTTGTGACAGAGCGGCGCTGGCTGACGGCAGAAGAGCTGGCGCAGGTGCCACACAAGCCCGACAGCCTTGGGGCTGTTGCCTTTGGCGGTGCTGGTGTCAGCTACGACCCGATTGAGCCTTTGATGCGGTAGTCGCTGTAGCGATGCCGCCAATGACCAGGGCTGCGGAAAGCGCAAGCGTGAGCGACAGGGCTTCGCCTAAAAGCAAGGCACCGCCTGCGATAGCGATGATGGGCACGCTCAGCTGCACCACCGCCGCTGTCTGACCCTGAAGTTGTGGCAGCACCGAATACCACAGCGCATAGCCCAGGCCGGACGTGACGGCCCCCGACAGGATGGCAAGCGCAATGCCAGATGGCGCGGCGTGCAAGCCCGTTCCAAGCAGCAAGACCGCCAGCAGTGGTGTGGCGACAACAAAGTTGGCCGCAGTGGCGGACAGCGGGTCCTGCGCCCCTTTGCCCGCAAGGGTGTACGCGGCCCAGCCAAGCCCGGCGATGACCATCAAGAGGGCACCGGCGATATCTCCGCCCGCGCCGTCCGTCGGCCAGAGGGCAATCAACAGCCCGGCAAAGGCAATGCCTGCCCCCGCAACCTGTCGCGCCGTCGGCCGCGCGCCGCGCATGGCCGACCAGCCGAACATGCTAACCTGCACCGTACCGAACAAGATCAAGGCACCAAGGCCCGCGTCCAGCGTCACGTAGGCTAGCGAGAAGCCGATCATGTATGCAGCGAGGCTTGTGGCGCCGACAAGCCGTCCGCGCTGCAACAGTGGAAGGCCACCGCCGCGCACCGTCAGGATCATGCAAAGAGCAACCGCCCCCGCCACCACGCGGATCATCGCAAAGCTGGACGGGTCGATGGCATCGCTGTCGACCGCCATACGGTTCAGGACCGAATTGGCGGCAAAGGCAATCATGGTGAGGCAGGTCAAAAGGATCAGGCGCATGGTATCAGCGGTGTGGAATGCCGAGGTTGCCGATGGCAAGTGCCGTTTCAAGGTCTGACAGAAAGTTGTGGACCTGGGTGCGGGACGTGAAGTGGTACGTGGTCTTTTCCCGAGGCGCGTTTTCATAGAGGGCACGTGCCCTTTCGCGGGCGCTGTTCCGCGTCCGCCAAATGAAGGACAGGAAGTCCCAATCCAGCTGTTCCGGGCATCCTTTGGGCAAGTCCGGTCGGCTTTGACCGAAGTACCGCAGGGATCGCCATATCACGCGGCGCAGGCGCAGCCCGACAGGCAGGTCGAGCCAGATCAGCGTATCGGCCCGCGCGAGCCGCTCGGGCCATGTCGCGCTATGCCCGCCTTCGAATATCCATTTGGGCTGCTCAATGACATCGAGTGTCATCCGCGTCTTTTCAGCCCTGTCACGCTCGACCCATCCGGGTTTCCAGTGGATGTGGTCAATGTGGATGACGGGGAGAAACGTCTTGTCCCCCAGATGCCGCGCCAGGGTCGATTTGCCGGATCCGGGCTGCCCGATGATCATTACACGCTGCATGTGTCGGACCGTGGCGCAAGGTGGGAACAGGTGCAATAGGACGCGCCGCGATTGGAGCCTGAGCACCGGCAGATGCATGTCCGGGCCGACCCGCCAGCAGCTCTTGTGTCTGCTCAGCATAGCTCCATATAGTTATCATGCTAACCATTTGGAGAATCTGCCATGACCGAGCTCAGCGTGTTCGCCACCATTCGTCCGAAACCCGAGCATAAATCAGACGCCCTAGCGGCAATCGAGGGTATTCTGTCGGCCACCCGCGCCGAGCCAGGGTGCCACCGGTTTGAGTTGAATGTGGGAATGGAGGACACAGGCGCACTCTATCTTGTGGAGCATTGGGCGGACGACGCAGCGCTCGATGCGCATTATGACATGGACTATATAAAACGTGTCTTTGCCGCCTATGAGGACTGGCTGGCAGAACCGGTTGAGATCGTGCGGATGCGGCGGCACGCCTGATGTTCTTTCTGAAAGAGCTGCCCAGCACTGAAATGATTGCAGGCGTGACGGCGGACGTCCCCAACGTTGACGCAGTACACGTGCTGACCGTGCTGGAGCGTCTGCGCCAAGCAAGTATCCTGCTGCGCGACATTGAGGCGTTCCTGCGCACCCACACCCTTTCACAAACGCAGTTTCTGTCGTTGATGATGATCGTGCGGGAACCTGATCGCGACAGCCTGTCGGCGGCTGAAATTGCCAAACGGCTGGACGTGTCAAAGCCGGTGCTGAGCAAGGCGATTGGAAGCCTGATGGACAAGGGGTTACTTGCCCCCGCAACCATGCAACCTGCCGACCAACGCCAAAAGCAACTGAGCCTGACAGAAAAGGGTCACGGGGTTTTTGCCGGTGTCCTGCCCGGTTACTTTGCCCTTTTGCACAAGTCCGAAGTATGAACGTTCAAGGACCAAGTGATCCCCCCGCCCATGTGGTCAAAGCGAAACAGGTTCGCTTGCACATCTTGCCGGAGCGATGCCTCCACTCTTGAATCCGAGGTGCAATCAGCGGGCGATTGCTTCGCCCATTCATGTGTTTCTTTGTCGGTGCAAAACGTAACTCTTACTGTTGCATTAAATTCGCAACCCAATAAGTTACGTAACTTGTATATCAAGCAAAGGAGTGATGCATGTCAGATACCCGTCTTCCGGTCACGGTGCTCTCAGGTTTTCTTGGCGCGGGAAAGACCACGCTGCTGAACCGTGTCCTTAACAATCGCGACGGTCGCCGGGTCGCGGTGATCGTGAATGACATGTCCGAGGTGAATATCGATGCAGACCTCGTGCGCGCGGACACGGAACTGAGCCGGACGGACGAAACGCTGGTCGAGATGTCGAATGGCTGCATCTGCTGCACTTTGCGCGACGATCTCTTGGACGAAGTGCGCCGCTTGGCTGCCGAAGGGCGTTTCGACTACCTGTTGATCGAATCCACTGGCATTTCCGAACCATTGCCCGTAGCGGCGACCTTTGACTTCAGGGATGAGGCTGGCGACAGCCTTTCGGATGTTGCGCGGCTTGATACAATGGTGACGGTCGTCGATGCGGTGAACCTGTTGAACGATTTTGCATCGCATGACTTCCTGCGCGACCGTGGCGAGACCATGGGAGAGGAGGATGAACGCACGCTCGTACATCTTCTGACCGACCAGATCGAGTTTGCCGACGTGGTCATTCTGAACAAGGTCGCTGACGCCGGTTCAGAAAAGGTCGATGCCGCCCGCAAGATTATTCGCAGCCTCAATGCAGATGCCGAAATCATCGAAACCAACCGTTCTGTGGTCGACGCACAGAAAATTCTCGATACCGGTCGCTTCGACTTCGAGAAGGCGCACGAACATCCCATGTGGGCCAAGGAGCTGTATGGATTTGCCGACCACGTGCCGGAGACGGAAGAGTATGGTGTGGCCTCTTATGTCTATCGGGCGCGGTTTCCTTTTGTCCCTGAACGTATTCTGGAGGTGTTGAACAGCGATCTGCCGGGCGTGATCCGGGCCAAGGGGCATTTCTGGATATCCACGCGCCCCGATTGGGTGGCTGAGTTTTCTCTGGCCGGAGCGCTGTCCAGCGTCCAACCCTTGGGCACTTGGTGGGCCTCGGTTCCAGAGAAGCGACGCCCGACGCATGACAGCGCCCGCGCGTATATGGAGGCGCATTGGCAGGAACCATGGGGCGACCGCCGCCAAGAGATCGTTTTCATTGGCGCAGGTATCGATTGGCCGACCCTGAAGGCGCGATTGGACACGTGCCTTGTCCCGGCTGTTGCTGCCAAGAGGCCTGATGACTTGCCGGACTATCCCGATCCGTTCCCGATCTGGAAACGGGTGGAGGATGCGGCATGAATTTCGTGCGAGACGTGGTGAAGGATGCCGCCATAGGCGTTGGGATCGCGGATCATCCAGCATCGCTCGATACGTTTTTGAAACCGGGGTGCGCGGCCGCGATATGGCGTCGGCAAATCCCACCGAATGTTCAAGGCTGGCTAAACGCACTTGACCCGGACGTTCTGCCGCGCGGTCGTGTCATGCTGCCGACCAGCGCAGTCGCTGAGACGGTCGGGCATCTGTTCGACATGTCCGGTTTGCCGTCTGGACCCGAACGGGACTGGCTGCAGGCAGATATCAGCTTGCTCGCCGACACGTTTGCGGACCTGATGTCTGCCGCTTTACTGCGGCTGCGTCTGGATGTGGTGACGACCAACGCCTGCCGCAAGTTCCACATCGACGCCGTGACTGCTCGACTGGTCTGCACCTATCGTGGCACCGGAACACAGTACGGCGTGTCGCCCCGTGGGAACGCGCCGGGACGCGTGTTTACTGTCCCAACGGGCGCTCCGATCCTGCTGCGCGGAACACTTTGGCCAGAGCAGCCGTCGTCCGGTTTGTTGCATCGCTCGCCCCCGATCGAGGGCACCGGTGAAACCCGCCTTGTCCTTGTGCTGGACCCCATATCTGAGCCGGACGGTGAGGAGTGAGCGCAACCTCTGCCAATCATGCAGTTGATTGTCCGCATTGAACGCTGAGCCAACAATACAGAAAAAAAGAGGCCGCCCTGTTGGACGGCCTCTCTCAATTTCAGCGGTACAAGCTTCTGCGGAGCAGAAACCCTGATTACATCATGCCGCCCATGCCGCCCATGTCGGGCATTGCAGGTGCGCCGGCACCTTCTTTGGCGGGCTTGTCAGCCACCATCGCTTCGGTGGTGATCAGCAGCGAAGCAACCGAAGCTGCGTCTTGCAGGGCTGTACGCACCACTTTGGCCGGGTCGATCACGCCGAAGTTGAACATGTCGCCATATTCTTCGGTCTGAGCGTTGAAGCCAAAGGTCACGTCGTCGCTTTCGCGGATCTTGCCAGCCACAACGGCGCCGTCGACACCGGCGTTTTCAGCGATCTGACGCAGAGGCGACTCGATAGCCTTACGCACGATCGAGATACCGACGTTCTGGTCGTTGTTCACACCGGTCAGGCCGTCAAGCGACTTGGCCGCCTGAACCAGGGCAACACCGCCGCCCACAACAACACCTTCTTGCACAGCAGCGCGGGTTGCGTTCAGGGCGTCATCGACACGGTCTTTGCGCTCTTTCACTTCAACTTCTGTCATGCCGCCGACGCGGATGACAGCAACACCGCCTGCCAGTTTGGCAACGCGCTCTTGCAGCTTCTCACGGTCGTAGTCCGACGTGGTTTCTTCGATCTGGCCGCGGATCTGGGCAACGCGTGCCTCGATCTCGGCTTTCTCGCCATTGCCGTCGATGACTGTGGTCTCGTCCTTGGTGATCTGAAGACGCTTGGCGGTGCCCAGCATGTCCATTGTCACGTTCTCGAGCTTCATGCCGAGATCTTCGGAGATCACCTGGCCGCCGGTCAGGATCGCGATGTCTTGCAGCATGGCTTTGCGGCGGTCGCCGAAACCAGGTGCTTTGACAGCTGCGATCTTCAGGCCGCCGCGCAGTTTGTTGACCACGAGGGTCGCCAGCGCTTCGCCTTCAACGTCTTCGGCGATGATCAGCAGAGGCTTCTGCGACTGGATCACCGACTCGAGCAGCGGAACCATGGGCTGCAGCGACGACAGTTTCTTTTCGTGCAGCAGGATCATGCAGTCTTCGAGCTCGGCGGTCATCTTGTCCGCATTGGTCACGAAGTAAGGCGACAGGTAGCCACGGTCGAATTGCATACCTTCGACAACGTCGGTTTCTGTTTCCAGACCCTTGTTCTCTTCAACGGTGATGACGCCCTCGTTGCCGACCTTCTGCATCGCGTCTGCGATCTGCTGGCCGATCTCGGCTTCGCCGTTGGCGGAGATGGTGCCGACCTGTGCCACTTCGGCACTGTCGTTCACTTCACGCGAGGCTGCCTTGATGGCTTCAACCACTTTGGTGGTCGCCATGTCGATGCCGCGCTTGAGGTCCATCGGGTTCATGCCAGCGGCAACCGATTTCATGCCTTCTTTGACGATGGCCTGGGCCAGCACGGTTGCGGTTGTTGTACCGTCACCCGCTTCGTCATTGGTGCGCTGGGCCACTTCTTTGACCATTTGCGCGCCCATGTTTTCGAACTTGTCTTCCAGTTCGATTTCCTTGGCGACCGATACACCGTCCTTGGTGATGCGGGGTGCGCCGAAGGATTTGTCCAGCACCACGTTGCGGCCTTTGGGGCCCAGTGTCACTTTGACGGCGTCAGCCAGAATGTTCACGCCGGCCAGCATGCGCCCGCGGGCATCTGTGTCGAACTTGACGTCCTTTGCCATGTATTTTCTCCTTTGAGAATTAGGGAATGAAGATCAGAGAAACGCGGACGCGCTTACTCGATGATCCCCATGATGTCGGATTCTTTCATCATCAGCAGCTCTTCGCCGTCGATGGTGACCTCGGTGCCGGACCATTTGCCGAACAGCACCTTGTCGCCGGCTTTCACACCCATTTCGATCAGCTCACCGCTGTCTTTGCGGGCGCCGGGGCCTGCAGACACGATTTCGCCTTCGCTGGGCTTTTCCTTGGCGCTGTCGGGGATGATCAGCCCACCAGCGGTTTTCTCTTCGCTTTCCGTGCGGCGTACAAGCACGCGGTCATGAAGCGGTTTCAATGCCATCTTTGCAGCTCCTTGAGGCTCAAAGTTACTCCCTTGGCCCCCGGATCGGGGACCGTTAGCACTCAGCATGTTCGAGTGATAACGTTGCGTATCTAGGGAAGCCCCAACCATGAGTCAACCAGTGTCGCCGCCATAATTTTGCAAAGGTTTTTTGACAGATCCTTGGCAATGGGGCGGAGCTGACTTAGCGTTCGGTGCGGGCGGACAAAAAAAGGAAATGCAGGATGGTTCGACAGCTTTTGTTGGCTTTATCATTTATGGCGCCCTTGGCGGCACATGCCGCGTGCACCGGAACTGATCTGCGCCCCACACTTGATGATGCCGCGCAGAATGAGATTGCTTCGATTTCGACCAACCTGCCATTTTCCGAGGGAAACCATTGGCGCGCGGTCCGGGACAACCAAGTGATCAACCTTGTCGGCACGATGCATATCTTCGATGCGCGTATGGAGGCCATTGTGGACCGGTTGGAGCCGGTGGTTGAAACAGCCGACCTGTTGATGGTCGAGATCACCGCCAAGGAAGAAGCGGCGTTGCTGAATGCCATCGCGACCGATCCGTCCATCGCGTTCCTGTCAAATGGCCCAAGCCTGATTGACCTTGTTTCGCCTGAAACCTGGACCGTGTTGTCCGAGGCGGCGCAGGCCCGCGGCGTGCCGCCCTTCATGGCTGCAAAATACCAGCCATGGTTCCTGTCACTGACATTGGGAATAGCGCCCTGCGCCATGGCTGATCTGCATGCCGGTAAGGTTGGGCTGGACAAGATGGTCATGGCCCGGGCCACTGCGGCGGACGTACCCATCGTCGAATTGGAGACCCATCAGGATTTGATCGCGCTGCTTGGATCGGAGCCGATTGAAGAACAGGTGCGGTTTCTGCCGATGATTGCTCAGATGGAGCAGTTCATCGTGGATTCGACCGCGACAACTGTCGAAAGCTACTTCGATGAGAAGCATGGCGAGCTTCTTGCATTCTCACGTGTGTTTTCGCGGGGTCAGGTCGATCTTCCTGATGGCGAGTTTGACGTGCTGTTTGACGACATGATGGAGGAGTTGCTGGTCCAACGGAATCTGGCGTGGATGGACCGGATCGATGCACGCACTGAAGCCAATATCGTCATCGCTGTGGGTGCCGCGCATTTGTCCGGCGACTCCGGCTTGCTGCAGCAACTGTCAGATCGTGGGTTTGAATTGGAGCGTATGCCGTTCTGAGCACTGCATGGCGTTGGCCCGCAATCAACAAGCCTGACTAGCCCCCAAGAACCTGCCCAGACTGCGCCACCGCTTCGGCCCCCTTGGGCGTCAGGCCATAGACGCCCTTTTCGACCTTTTCGAACCAGCCATAATGATCGTTGCGCATCATCGTTGTCGCCCGGATCACACCCGTCTCACGTGCAACATCTGCGCCCTTGCTGGCGCCGACTTCGTACAGAAACAGCGCCAGCTTCAGCGCGTCCTGACGATAGGCGGTGATCAGCCCCACGCGGGTCTGCCCCCCGTCGTTGGGATCACCCTGCCGGGCCGCAAATTCTTTGAGCAACCGGCCCTGCCGCTTGGCGTTCTTGCGGGGTGCATAGGGGCCGGGATCACAATGGACCTGTACCAGCCCATCGGACAGGCGCACGGTCAAAAGGCCAAGTCCAAGGCGACGACACAGGCGCGTCATGTCCTTGGTCGCCTTGAGGAAGCGTTTTCCCTTGCCCCGTTCGACGGCCATATAAACATCGTCGCTGACCCCAAGCCGGGCGACACATTGGTGTACAAGCGCCAGTGAAAATCCCAGCTTCAACTCGACAATGACTGGCGGTTCTCCACCGCGCACGGCCACGACATCGGCGGCCCCAACCTCGGACTTCACCACGTACCCTTGCCCTTCGAGAAAGGTTTTGACGGGTGGGTAGAGGTCGGTTTCGCGGGCTGTCACGTTTGTTTCCAAGCAGTTGGCCCGTGCGAGGAAACCCCACGCACGGGACCGTTGGCAAGCCCTATCGCCCGCCGGTGCGCCCGGGAAAGCGCGGGGGACGCCCGCCGCGCACCTGCGTGTGCAGGACGTGGTCAGGCCTGCGGTTGACGCTTGGCCGTTGTGCAACGGGTTTGCGGGGTTGTGATGTCGTGCGGGTGTCGCCCAATTTCAGGGCTCTTTTCTTGGATATGGGCATGGGGTGCCCCTTCTGTCTGAATTGGATGGGACTGCACATACGTGCAGAACGATCCCCGCAGATGCGGGTCAGGCAGGCTTGTCCATTGGAAAACACTCCTCTGAAAAGGTGCGCGTATCGTGCGCGGAACAGGTGGGCAGTCAGGCCAGCTTGTTCATTTTCAGAGCACTCCTTGGTTTGTGTTTCGCAATCATACAACAGATCGTCAGGCGCGACAATTGCACTCTGACCGGCCCCCGTGACACGCAGGCCAAGCTTGCTATAAGGGCGCCAAATTCTCTTCTCCCAAAGGAATCCCCATTATGACAACGCTCGTTTTTGGCCACAAATCGCCTGATACGGACTCCACCGGTTCGCCCATCATCTGGGCATGGTATCTGAATGAGATCAAGGGCGTTGAGGCCGAGCCTGTGCTGCTGGGTGAGCCCAACACGGAAGCCGCATTTGTCCTTGAGAAATGGGACCTGCCCAAGCCACGCATCATCAGTGCCGTGGACGCGGACCAACCGGTTGTGATCGTGGACACCAACAACCCGGCTGAGCTGCCCGACGCCATCAACGATGCCGACATCACCGCCATCATTGATCACCACAAGCTGGTTGGCGGGCTTGAGACCAAAGGCCCGATCGACATTCGCATCGAACCGCTGGCCTGCACCGCAACCATCATGTGGAAGATGATCGGCAAGGACATGGCGCAGATGCCGAACGGTGTGAAAGGCGCAATGCTGTCCTGCATCCTGTCGGACACGTTGGAATTCCGCTCGCCCACCACCACGCAGGAAGACAAGGCGATTGCACATGATCTGGCAAAGGATCTGGGTGTGGACCTGTCGGCCTATGCGTCCGAGATGTTTGAGGCGAAATCGGACGTGTCCGCGTTTTCGGATGTCGAACTGCTGCGCATGGACAGCAAGGAATACGCTGTCGATGGCACGCAATTCCGCGTGTCGGTTCTGGAAACCACTGCGCCCAAGCTGGTTTTGGACCGCAAGGACAGCCTGATGGCGTCCATGGTCGATGTGGCGAAAGAGGATGGCGCGGACGAAGTGCTGTTGTTCGTGGTCGACATCCTGAACGAGGAAGCCACCATGCTGATCCCGAATGACCGGGTGAAGGGTGTGGCCGAGAAGAGCTTTGATGCGACCGTGTCGGGCGACACCGTGGTGCTGCCCGGCATCATGAGCCGAAAAAAACAGATCATCCCGAACCTCAAAGTCTGAGGTTGCGTGGCGGAGGACACCTCCGCCTTACAGATGGAAGAAGCGCGAGGCAGGCGGACCAGTGGTCCGCCTTACTTTTTTGTGCCACCGTTGCTGCGGGAGGACATCATGCGCACCATCAAGACCGAAAAAGACGGCCGGATCGGCCGCATCATCCTGAACCGTCCAGACGTGATGAATGCCATCGACGACGATCTGCCGCGCGAGTTGCAGGCGGCAGTGGAAGGGTTTGATGCAGACCGGGACGTGCATGTGATGGTGCTGTCCGGGGCGGGTCGTGCCTTTTGCGCCGGCTATGACCTCGCGCACTATGCGCAGGACCCGGACAACAAGATCACGCAAGAGATGCCTTGGGACCCGATGCAGGACTACCAGTTCATGTGGGCCAATACGCAGTGCTTCATGTCGCTGTTCCGGGCCATGAAACCGGTTATTGCCAAAGTGCACGGTTTTGCTGTTGCGGGCGGGTCTGACATTGCGCTTTGCTGCGACATGGTGGTGATGGAGGATGAGGCCCAGATTGGGTACATGCCGGCCCGTGTTTGGGGCTGTCCAACAACGGCCATGTGGGTTTACCGGCTTGGGCCAGAGCGGGCCAAGCGCATGCTGCTGACTGGCGACACGATCACAGGGACGGAAGCGGCTGAGATGGGGTTGGTGTTGAAGGCCGTGCCAGTCGATCAATTGGATGCCGAGGTTGAATCGCTTGCCGCGCGCATGGCATCGGTGCCAATCAATCAACTGGCCATGAATAAGATGGTGATCAACCAGACACTTGAGGCCACGATCAACCAGACACAGCGTCTTGCTACCGTGTTTGACGGGATTACCCGGCATTCACCCGAGGGGCTGAATTTCAAGGCCCGATCCGAAGCCGTGGGTTGGAAACAGGCGGTGAAGGAGCGGGACGAGGGCCTGTATGACTGGACGAGAGACCACCCGTTGAACGACCCGGATCGTCGCGCCGACTAGGCCCTTTCGCCCCTGCCCCGGCTGTGGCACACCCCGATTGACCAATTCATACCGGAGGCTTCATGGCCCAGATCATCACTTCCCTGTCCGAGATCTCGGATCGCTATGACGCGCTGTTCGTCGATCTTTGGGGTTGCGTGCACAATGGTGTGCATGCCCTGCCCGAGGCCGTGGCCGCGTTGCAAGCGTATCGGGCCAAGGGCGGCAAGGTGGTGCTGGTGACCAACTCACCCCGTCCGCGCGCAGGTGTGACGAAGCAGTTGGTGCATTTCGGTGTACCCGATGACGCCTGGGACACGATCGCCACGTCAGGCGACAGCGCGCGCGCGGCCATGTTCCGGGGATTTGTTGGGTCCAAAGTGTATTTCATTGGACAGCCGGGCGAGGAGAAGTTCTTTGAGCCCATTGGTGTTATCCAGGATCCGGTGAAGATCGACATGGTGCCGCTGGCCGAGGCCGAGGGGATTGTTTGCACAGGTCCGCGCGACGCAATGGCAGACCCGGATGTGATGCGGCCAGAGTTCCTGATGGCAAAACAATTGGGGCTGAAGCTGCTCTGCGCCAACCCCGACATCGTTGTCGATCGTGGCGAGGTCCGTGAATGGTGCGCGGGCGCATTGGCGAAGCTGTATACCGAGATGGGCGGCGAGAGCCTGTATTTCGGAAAGCCGCATCCGCCGATCTATGATCTGGCGCGCCGACGGTTGGCAGAGCTTGGCGTGGACGTGCCAGACAGCGGTATTCTGGCCATCGGTGACGGTGTGTTGACCGATATCGCGGGTGCGATGGGAGAGGACATTGATTCTCTGTTCATTTCAGGTGGATTGGCAGCGGCGGAAACCAAAACGTCGCACCAGCCGGATCCAGATGCGCTAAGCTCCTACCTTGAAAAGGAAAAAAGCGCGCCGACCTTTACGATAGGGCATCTGCGCTGACCTACTTTTAGCTTGCTTTTCTGCGCGCGCAAAGTAATTAGATTGCGCACACACCGAACAAACGTTCGGATTATTACCGGAGCAAGCTCATGTTGGACAATATGCCCCGCGGCACGATCTGCATCGAAGACATCGAAATGGGGATGTCCCGCCACCTGCGGAAAGTCGTCACGGATGAAGACATCGAGATGTTTGCGCAGGTCTCGACCGACCGGAACCCGGTACACCTGGATGACGACTATGCCCGCGACACGATCTTTGCGGGGCGTATCGCGCACGGAATGCTGACCGCCGGTCTGATCTCAGCCGTTATCGGTGAACAGCTTCCAGGGCATGGCACCGTCTATATGGGCCAATCGTTGAAGTTTCTGGCCCCGGTGCGTCCGGGCGACATGGTCTATGCCGAGGTCAAAGTAATCGACATCGACTTTGCCAAGCGCCGCGTGAGGCTGGATTGCCACTGTGCCGTGGACGGCAAGAAGGTGTTGATTGGCGAAGCAACAGTACTCGCGCCGTCGCGGAAGTTCGACTAAACCTCTCATTTAAAACGGCTTTGGGGGCTCTGCCCCCGGCCTTCGGCCTCCCCCGTGGTATTTTCAGTCAGAAGAAACGGGTCCTTGCCCTTGTTTGAACGCTTGGCTAGGCAAGGGTCATGAAGATCATTCGGGACTACCAGTTTGTTGATGCCGCCGACCGGGGGGCCAGCGTCGCCATCGGCAACTTTGATGGCGTCCATATTGGTCATCGGTCCGTTATTGATCTGGCACAGACAGCCGCGCCTGATGCGCCCGTCGGCGTCCTGACATTCGAGCCCCATCCGCGCGAGTATTTTGCCCCGGATGCGCCCCCCTTTCGATTGATGAGCCAGGCCGCACGCGCAAGCCGCCTGGAGAAGATGGGTATCCGCTATCTCTTTGAATTGCCGTTTCATTCCGGCTTGGCGGGGTTGAGTCCAGAAGAGTTTGCACGGGATGTGATTTGCGATGGGCTGGGCCTGTCCCATGTCGTGGTGGGGGCCGATTTCTGCTTTGGCAAGAAGCGTGCGGGCACCGCCGCAGACATGAAGCGTTTTGGGCAGGAGATGGGGTTTGGCGTGACTGTCGCGCCCTTGTTGGAACGCGCCGACAACACCGTATCCTCGACCGCCATCCGTCAAGCCTTGTCCGATGGCAGACCGCAGGATGCAGCGGACATGCTGGGGCACTGGCACCGGATTGAGGGGCCGATCATCGGGGGCGAGCAGCGCGGGCGTACCTTGGGGTATCCGACCGCCAACATGTCGATTGATGGGCTGCACCCGCCCGCCTTTGGCGTTTATGCTGTTCTTTTCAACGTGTTGGACGGGCCTCATGCGGGTTCGTATCATGGGGTTGCGTCACTTGGTGTGCGCCCGATGTTTGGGGAAAACCGACCGAACCTTGAGACTTTTGTCTTTGATTTTTCAGGCGATTTGTATGGTGCGCCGGTGTCCGTCGCCTTGGTTGCGCATCTGCGGGGCGAAGTGAAATTTGACAGCGTGGACGCATTGGTTGCGCAGATGGATGCCGACAGTGCGCAGGCGCGCGCGATCCTGGCTGACCTATGAGTGATCCGATTGACCGCGATGGTCTAACCCCCCGTTTTTGGGAGAAAAAATCTATTGCAAAGCTGACCCGCAAGGAGTGGGAAGCGCTGTGTGATGGGTGCGGAAAATGCTGTCTGAACAAGCTGGAAGACGAGGATTCCGGGGAGGTGGCGTTGACCCGCGTGGCGTGCCGGTTGCTGGATGACGACACCTGCCGATGTGCCCATTACGAGACGCGGCATCAATTCGTGCCGGATTGCATTGTGCTCAAACCGTCGAATATCGAAGAACATTTGTATTGGATTCCAAAGACTTGCGCCTATCGCCTCGTTTATGAGGGCAAGCCATTGTTTGATTGGCATCCGTTGATCTCGGGCACCGCGGACACGGTCCATGCGGCGGGTGTGTCGATGCAGGGGCGCACCTTTAGTGAGTTCGATGTGGCGGACGACGATTGGGAAGACCACATCATTGACGAGCCGACCTGAGCGACGCGCGGTGCGTTAACCGGACGTTCGGGCAACAGAATTGCCGTGTTCAGAAGCCCCGACGGCGGCAAATCGCGATGTTTCGCCCTGAAACTGCACATTTTGCGCCCGCAGAAATCGCCCGAAACCGAGGGCATTTCGCGAAACTGCACATTTTGCCACCCAAACTGCGCATTTTCCCCAACCTCTTGATAAAGCGTTAAGAAAAAAGTTAAGCCGGGGCGTTACGCCGCGGTATCAGATCGCATTCAGGAAGGTGTGCCAGACCTGCGCCACGGCGTCGGGATGTGTGATCGGTCCCATGTGCCCCACCCCGTCGAACACATGTGATGTGACCCGTGGAAGACGTCGTGCAATGGCATTGTTGACCGGTGCTGCCCAGCGCGACGTGGCACCCCCCATCAGAAGCGCGGGCATGGTCGCCTGTTCGAAACGGCCCGGTGCAAGCAGGCCTGCGCTGTCTTCGATCAGGAACAGGGCGGAATGGCGGACGAAGTGGATGCGGTCCACCATATAGGCGCGGCTTTGGGCCGGGATGTCGTCCCATGCGGGTCCTTCGGCCCAAGCGCGGTTGAAGGCGCGCGCGGCGGCTTCGGTGTCGCTTGCGTCGATGGCGGCATCGAAATCGGCGGTGTCGCGTTTGTAGTTGGGGCCAAAGTCGGGATCGTCGGCGATGATGGGCGCGAAATAGACGGGTTCGTACATCGCTACGCTGCGCACACGCGGCGCATGTTCGATGGCAAGACGCAGCGCCACGGTCGCGCCAAAGCTGTGGCCGATGATGTCGATGGGTTCGGTGCCAATATCGTCCATGACCTTGAGCGCCATGGCGGTGGCCGTGTCGTGCATGACCCCCTGCCCGTCCCAATCGCCAGACTTGCCATGGTTGGGCAGGTCATAGGCGTGGAGCGTCAAGCCGTCACCCATAGACTGGGCCACCCCACGCCAGACACCGGAATGTCCAAGCGAGCAGTGGATGGCAAGTGCGGGGCGTGGCCCGGACCCGAAGGTCCGGGCGTGGATATGTGGGATCACAATTTGCCCGATAGGTGCAGATCAAGATCTTCGAGCTTGTCCTGGCCCCAGAACCGCTGGTCCCCGTCCACGATGTAAAAGGGTGCGCCGAAGACGCCCTTGTCCACCGCCTCTTCGAGGTTGGCCGCGTAGGTTTCGGCCCCACTGAGCAGCCCGCTGTCGGCCAGCGACGGATCAAACCCTGCCTCGGTCAGGCAGGCCTTGATCACGTCGTCTTGGGCGATGTCCTTTTCCTCGGCCCAGACGGCGCGAAGGATGGCGTGCACCAATGTCCCGAGGTCACCGCCGCCCGCATTTTGTGCCGCGATGATAGCGTAGGAGGATGGCGCCGCGTTGGTGGGCCAATGCGCGGGTTTGAGGTTGAACGGCATGTCGTATTTTTTGGCCTGCCGCACCAGTTCCTGTGCGCGGTATTCGACCCGGTTGATGTGCCGATCCTTGGGAGGTGTCCCGCCGGTCCGCCCAAACAGGGCGATCACATCCAGCGGTTTGTAGGTCACGGTGGCCCCGTGTTGCTGTGCCAGCGCCTCGAACCGTTTCCCGGCCAGGTAGGTGTAGGGCGACAGCGTTGCAAAATAATAGTCGATATGGGCCATTTTGGTCTCCGATCGTGGGGTCACAGGTTTCGCGGGACGGTAAGCACGTGTTAAGCGGAGTCAACATCACGAATCTGTCACAATCGTGCTGCGCGGGGACACGTCATGCCGAACATCGAAGAGCCCAAGTTGATCTCGGGCAATGCCAATCTGCCATTGGCAAATGCAATTGCGCGGCGCATGTCGCTGCACCGCGGGGTCAACGTTGGGCTGGTGGACGCCCGCGTCGAACGTTTCAACGATGGCGAGATTTTCGTCGAGGTGTTCGAAAACGTGCGCGGTGAGGATATGTTCATCATCCAGCCCACGTCAAACCCGGCCAATGACAACCTGATGGAGCTTTTGATCATGTGTGATGCGCTGCGCCGGTCGTCGGCGGCCCGCATCACCGCAGTGATCCCTTACTTCGGTTACGCCCGTCAGGATCGCCGCACCAAGGCGCGCACGCCGATTTCATCAAAGCTGGTGGCCAACATGCTGGTCGGCGCAGGGATCGAGCGGGTTCTGACCATGGACCTGCACGCCGCGCAGATCCAGGGGTTTTTTGATATTCCGGTGGACAACTTGTATGCCTCGCCCATCTTTGCGCTCGACATCAAGACGCAGTTTGCGGGCCGTATGGACGAGTTGATGATCGTGTCACCCGACGTGGGTGGTGTGGCGCGGGCACGCGAGCTGGCGAAGCGGTTGAACGCGCCGCTGTCCATCGTCGACAAACGGCGCGAGAAGCCCGGCGAAGTGGCCGAGATGACCGTCATCGGCGATGTGACGGACAAGGTTTGCATCATTGTGGACGACATGTGCGACACTGCCGGGACGCTCTGCAAAGCAGCTGAGGTGTTGATCGAAAATGGTGCGAAAGAGGTCCATTCCTACATCTCGCATGGCGTGATGTCCGGCCCTGCCGTTGAGCGGGTCACCAATTCAGTGATGAAGTCGCTGGTGATCACCGACAGCATTCAGCCCACCGACGCGGTGAAAAACGCACCGAACATCCGGATTGTGCCAACGGCCCCAGTCTTTGCCCAAGCCATTCTGAACATCTGGCATGGTACGTCGGTGTCGTCGTTGTTCGAGGCCGAGACGCTGTCGCCGATCTATGACGGGATGTACGCCGCGGAGTGATCGCGCGCGCAACAGCCGTGTATCATCTACACCCCTCAGAGTTGCCGGGGGATGCTCTGGTGCCGCTGTCGACGTTGGAGCGGACGCAGCCCGATCTGTATGAGAGCGCGATTGCGAAGTACCGTAACAGGATGGGATCGCTGCGCCGTCCTCTGCCTGAATTGGGATGCCTTTGGGTTGACTGCGTGCAATTTTCGACCGTGCACCCCGAGGATTTGCGGGATGCGATGATCGCAGCGGGTTTTGGTTGGCCCGCCCGGGGACGTCAATTTCTGGTGTTTGATGCCGCGCGGCTGGAGGCCAGCGCGACCCGCATCTGGCTGCATCGCGACACGAGCCCCAGGGAAGACATGGCTGCAGCAATGACGGACATTGTTCCGTTTTCCACTGACCGTTTGCACGATTTGCGCGCCGTGGCAGATGGCACACGGGCCTATCTGGCTGAGATGGCGAAGCTCCGGCGCAGGCCGCTCTTGTTCGTTGGCGTGCCGCACATCCTGCATCGGGGACCTGTGTCCCTTGCTGGAAGTAAACTGTTAACCATCTGATCCTGCCCAGCAATGAAGCATGGTGTCTTTGCGGGGCCAAGCTGCCTGCATGACCTCTGGACAGCCCCGCCGCGTTGCCCGAATATCCCTGCAAAACAATGGGGAGATTTCACATGAAGACCTTTGTAACGGCCGCCATCCTATCGGTCGCAGCCACCGGTGCCTTTGCGGCGGGCCATTGTGCGGCTGGCAAGACGCTGACCGAGGGCACGTTGACCATCGCAACCGGAAACCCGGCCTACTACCCCTGGGTTCTGAATGATGCGCCCGAGGCGGGCGAAGGGTTCGAGGCTGCAGTGGCCTATGCGCTGGCCGAAGAGATGGGATTTGGCGCCGACCAGGTCACGTGGGTGCGCACATCCTTTGACGAGGCGATCCAGCCCGGCGCCAAGAATTTCGATCTGAACATGCAGCAATATTCGATCACGGAAGAGCGCGACAAGGTCGTGGATTTCTCGGCCCCCTACTACACCGCGCCACAGGCCGTGATGACCACGACACCCGTTGTCGAGGGCGGCGCAGAGCCGACACTGGAAAGCCTCAAGGGGCTGAAGTGGGGCGTTGTCGCCTCGACCACAGCGCTGCCCGTAGTGATGGAGCAGATCGCGCCCGATGCCAGCCCGCTGGTCTATGACGACAATGCCAACGTCACCGCCGCCATGAAGGCGGGCCAGATCGATGCAGCCCTGTTCGACCTGCCCACCGCCCTCTTCACCGCCGCCGTCCTGATGGACAACGGTGTGGTGCTGGGTCAGTTCGATCCATCGGCAGCCGAGAACCCTGACCAGTTCGGGATGCTGATGCCCGAAGGATCCGAGCTGAAAGCCTGTGTCGATGAGGCGCTGGCCGCGATGACCGAAAACGGCAAGCTGGGCGAGATCGAGGCGCAGTGGCTGCAGGAAGCCACCGGGGTTCCACTGATCAAGTGACAAGACGGGCCGCGTATGAGGCGCAACAGAAACGTCGCGCCAATCTGATTGCAGGGGTCAGCACGGCAATTGTGCTGGCCCTTGTCGTGTTCCTTGTGCCGCTGGCCCCGGGCTGGGAGGCGGTGCGCGCCTCGTTCTTCAATGGCGAGGTGTTTGTGCGGGTCTTTCCCGACCTGTTGCGCGCCTTCGTGCTGGACGTGGCGATTTTCGCGTGGTCGGTGCCCCTGATCTTTGGCCTGGGACTTGCCATCGCACTGGCGCGAGGGAACACCAACCCGGCCCTGTTTCCGCTGCGCATCTTCGGTGCGGTTTATGTCGACCTGTTTCGTGGCATTCCGGTGGTTCTGCTGGTTTATCTGGTGGGCTTTGGCATCCCGGGTCTGGGCCTCGCCCGTCCGTGGAACTCCCCTTACATCTGGGGCACCGTGGCGCTGGTGCTAACCTATTCAGCCTATATTGCCGAGGTGTTGCGGTCCGGCATTGAGAGCATCCATGCCAGCCAGCGCAACGCCGCCATCTGTCTGGGCCTGAGCGAACGGGACACGATGCGCTATGTCATCCTGCCCCAAGCCATCCGTCGCGTGGTGCCTGCCAACATGAACATGCTGGTCGCCCTACAAAAGGACGTGGCACTCTTGTCGTTCATAGGCCCCGTGGAAATCCTGCGGCAAGCGGGCATATTCAAATCGCTGCTGGCAAACTTCACGCCCTATGTGGCAGCCGCCGTCATCTTTCTGTTTGTCACCGTGCCTGCCACGCGTTATGCCGACTACCTGATGAACAGGGACCGCGATGCCCGAACCTAGACTGTCGCTGCGCGGCGTGACCAAGAGCTTTGGCGATGTTCAGGTTCTGAAAGGCATCGATATGGACATCGCACCCGGTGAGATGGTGTGCCTGATCGGCGCGTCCGGGTCGGGCAAATCCACGCTGTTGCGCTGCATGAACGGGTTGGAGCCGGTGGATGACGGTGAAGTGCGCCTGGATGGCGTCGATATCGCAGAGCCGGGCTTTGACCTGACGCCCATCCGCCAGCGCATCGGGATCGTGTTCCAAAGCTTCAACCTGTTCCCGCACATGACGGCCTATGACAACGTCGCCCTCGCCCCCCGCCGCGTGCTGGGCGAGGATGCACAGGAGCGGATCGAGGCGTTGTTTGCGCGCTTTGGGTTGGCGGATCACATGCGCAAATATCCCGACCAGCTGTCAGGTGGGCAGCAACAGCGGGTGGCCGTAATTCGCGCGTTGGCGATGCGGCCGCAGACCATGCTGCTGGACGAGATCACCTCGGCCCTTGATCCGGAACTGGTGGGCGAGGTGCTGGACGTGCTGCGGAAACTGCGCGACGACGGCATGACGATGGTGCTGGCCACGCATGAGATGGCCTTTGCCCGCGACGTGGCAGACCGCGTGGTGTTCATGGATCAGGGTGTGGTGGCGGAGGAAGGGGCGCCGGAGCGGATATTCTCGGCCCCCGAGCGGGAGCGGACGCGGCGGTTTCTGGCGAGTGTGCTGCGGTAGCTGTTACAGCTTCGGATGTCCGGTCAGAGCCCAAAGTGTTTGATGCTGCGAACAGTTCGAATGTCTGGACATGCTTGCAGCACTGCTCTCGTGCCGTTCCAAATGGCATCGTTGAACCTGAGCGGCTTTGCAGGTCAATATACCGATTGATATGTATCAACGGCCGATTGCTTCACCATTGTTACCCTCGGTTTGCGAACAGGGAACTCAACGCACTGAATCGAGAGTCATATGATTATGTCACCGATGCTCTTTATCTGCCTCTTCTTCGCCGGTTTCGGAGTTTTCCTGATTGGAGCGGGTGTGATCTGGTGGGTCTCGTTGCAGGCCAGAAAACTTGCCCACGAAAGCAGAGAGTAACGCCGCGACCGCGGCTTCATTTTTGATTTCGTTCTTGGCTGTTGAACGCCGAAACGATCCTCAAGGCAAAACCGTGACACGTTATTACCTGGACGATAACGCAACCGATCTGACCGATTTGCAGAAACGGCTGGAAACGTCCGATCTGATTCCAAGCCATGAGCCTTTGCTTGATAAACTCGACGTCAAATTTGCCGCTCTTCGGACCGCAGGCATAGAGTCGCTCGCGGATCTTCGCACCGCGCTCAAGTCATCAACCTCGCTGGCATCCTTATCGACAGCATCCGGTGTCGACCCGGGTTACCTTCAGTTACTCAAGCGGACGCTTGGTGGCTTCTTCCCGAAACCAAGATCCCTGAATGAGATTGACTGGCTGGAAGGGAGTTTTGCGTCGCGTCTGAAAGAGGCGGGCCTCACAAACACCAAGGAGCTGTTCGATGCTGCGCAAGATGGTGTAGATTTGCTGGCGACCAAAGTCGGCGTGGACGTCGCCGAAGTGATGGAACTCGTCGCAATCTCTGATCTGTGCCGGGTTCAGTGGGTCAGCCCGAAATTCGCGAGAGCATTGCTGGCCAGCGGCCACATCAATGCCGCATCCGTTGCCAAGGCCGATCCTGAGAGCCTTTGTGACGCGATCGTGGACGCGAACAAGGGCAGCAAATTCTACAAGGGCAAGGTGGGCTTGAGAGATGTCAGGCGACTGGTGGCGGCAGCGGCGTATGTTCCCAGGCACTGAATGACTGGTTTGATTGCGGACGCCCTGACGCATTCCTGGCTCGACTTGATCTTCGACTGTCATCGCCGGGGTCGACGGTCAAGGAGAGCGTTTCAAAGTTTGTCGCATATGGAGAAAGTCCTTGGAAACCAATGAACTGCATCGTGGTCGGCTTATCGACCACCTCCAGCTTGTTGTACGCGACCTGCAAGCAAGCCTTAACTTCTACACAGCCGTTCTGACGGTGTTGGACATCCCCATCGTGAGCACGGACCAGGACTATTTCTGGGCTGACGAACTCGTCGTATCCTCGGCTGAAAGCCCAACGGCTCTTGGTGTTCTAACCGGACGTCACCACCTTGCCTTCCAGGCAAAGAACCGTGCGACAGTGGATGCGTTTTATCGGGCAGCCATGGATTATGGTGGACGCGACAACGGTGCACCCGGCGAGCGCGCATATCACCCAGGCTACTATGCTGCTTTCGTGCTCGACCCCGACGGAAACAACATCGAGGCGGTGTACCATGGTGAGGCACGGCGTAGCGCGCGGTCGGTTACGATCGCATTTTAATGAGCCGACATGAACTCTTGCGGGCAGATGCCAGCTTTGTTCGCGATCTGTGAGTTGGGCACCTCCACGAGGTAGCAGACGCGGCGAATGTCCGGAATGGCGCGTCGAGATATGTAGGCGCTCATGGAAACGCCCTGGCCACAGGTACTCAGATCCGACCATGAGGTCGTCTCCCATCCACGTTTCCACCGACGCACGCGTCCCTTCAGATATCTCGAAGCGCACAGGTTTTGCGTTTTGCTTTGCAGCACCGACGCTCGCCTTTTGATCTGACCAGACACCATGACGTCGACGACTTTCATCTTCACCACGTCACAGCCTACTGTCGATTGCCATGTTAAAGAGCGCCAAGTCGCGATGGTTCTCCGAACCGCCATGCCCTTCTACAACGACAACCCGACGTTGACGGAACATTGTATCGCAGAACACCACTCGCATCAGGGTTCCGCCGCGTATATTTTTTACAACCAGCGAACGACTTTCGGCACGAGATGGAACGACCGCTATCAAGGGCCAAACTTCAAGTCATCCATTTCAGACACTTCGCGGCGCACGCGACTGGATCAATGGTTTCGATTTTGAGTGCGTCACGCACCGCTGCGACCACTTGCACCATTCCTGCGCAGCCGAGAATGACTGCGGCGATGTCGTCGTCTTGCTCGGCCCGCAAGGCTTCTTCCTTGATCGTTCGCGCAGAGCACATCGGATCGGCTTCGAGTTCCAGAACTGGGACATTCGAAGCGCGTACCTTCGCCACAGCATGTCCGAGCCCCTGGTTTCGAATATTTGCTTCCAATACCGGGACAGACACCGCAAGCGTTGTCACAACACTGAACCGCCAACCCCGCATTGCAGCGTAGTGATAAGACGCTTGGCCAATCCCGATGACAGGGCAAGATACGCGTTGTGACGCCTCTTGGAGAGCCGTGTCGTCAAAACACCCGATGATGATCCCCTCCGCACCTTGGGCGGACGCGCGATCAACGAGATCGAGCAGATGCGGTGCGGCGGCCTCTCCATCTTCCGGCCCTTGTATCGAGGGTGATCCTTTTTCTGATGTCCAACCTTCGAACGTCAGATCGGGCGCGGCACTTTGGGCCACTGACACCATGGCCTCTGTCATGCTGGTGGTGGAATTAGGGTTGATAATAACAATCGCCATCAAACCATGCCTTGGCCCGCATCAGACCCTTGTTGTGCGCGGCGACGGTTCAAAATCCAGACCACCAACAGGAAGGTCGCGATGACAAGCAACGAGAACACCGTCGTTAGAGTGCCAAGGGCAAAAAGCACGGGTGTTGTTACGTTCGTCGTCATCCCAAAGATTTCGAGCGGCAGTGTGTTGTAGCTGCCTGAGGTCAGAAGCGTCCGCGCAAATTCGTCATAGCTCAGGGTGAAGCCGAAGAGCGCGACCCCGATGAGTGAAGGCGCGATGATGGGCAAGACCACGTGTCGGATGACTTGCCACGGGCTGGCCCCGAGGTCGCGCGCGGCTTCTTCATAGGAGCGGTCAAACCGGTTGAAGACTGCGAACATGATCAAAAGGCCGAACGGTAAGGTCCAGGTCAGCTGGGCGCCGAAACCGGAGGTCGACCAATGCACGGGCAAGCTTGACTGGGACCAGATGAGGCCGACGCCAAGGGAGATGAGGATCGACGGGATCACCAGTGATGTGATGATCAGGTAGAACAGGATCGCGGACCCGGCAAAGCGTTTGCGGAACGCCAATCCCCCCATGACTGAGACCACCACTGTGGTCACCATCACCATGAGCCCGAGGATGAAGGACCGGGAGAAGGATCCCCAAATGTCGCCCACCGCCTGTTGCTCGAAGAGGTCCCGGAACCAGTGAAGTGAGACCCCGCGCATCGGGAAAGTCAGCCCGCCACCTGCCGCTTGGAACGATAGGATGCCAATGGTCAGCGTGGGGCCATAGAGGAAGATCAGAAACAGGACGAAGAAGGCGCTGAGAACGTAGAAGGATCTGGGGCGTGGCTCCATGCTCAAAGCTCCTTCCTGATATCGACGAACCGCAACAGGGTTCCGATGAGAAGCAGCACCGTGATCAGCAGGATCACAGCGGTGGCAGAGGCCGAGGGGTATTGCAGTAGGCCGATATCGTTCTGGATCATCCGGCCTACATTGGCCGACTGAGACCCGCTCATGAACCGCACGGTGATGAAGTCGCCCATTACCAGCGCCACGACGAAGATCGTCCCAATCATAATGCCCGGTTTGGTCAGGGGGATGATCACATGCCACAGCGTCCGCCAGCCGGTGGCCCCCGCATCCGCCGCAGCCTCAATCAGGGATTTGTCGATCCGCATCATCGTGTTGAAGATCGGGACCACCATGAACAGCGTGTATAGATGCACGAAGGCGAGGATCACGCTGAAATCACTGAAGAGCAGCCACTCAAGCGGCTCATCGATCACACCCATCGAGACCAGCGTTGAATTTGCAATCCCGTTGCGGCCCAGAAACGGGATCCAGGAAATCATGCGAATGATGTTCGAGGTCAGGAAGGGGATCGTGCAGAGCAAGAACAGCACGATCTGCCATGTCAGGCTGCGGATATGGAAAGCAAGGTAGTAGGCGACGGTGAAGCCGATCAGCAAGGTGAAAACCCACGTCATGGCCGCGTATTTGAACGTGTTCAGGAACACCCGATATGTGACGTCAGAGGTAAGCAGAAACTGGTAATTGTCGAATTGGAATGCTGGATAGATCGACCATTCCGTCGCGCCCCAGAAGCTGACGACGATGATCATTGCAATGGGCGCGACAAGAAAGACGAGCAGCACAAGCGACAGTGGGGTCGCCAAAAGCCAACCTATGACCGAATTGTTGCGCAAACCTGCCTCTGTTGTCTTTGTCGTTGCTCGGAGATGCCGGAGGGCCGCAGCTCTCCGGCAAGCATCGCCTAGGCTGCGATGAACTCGTTCCATTTGCGGACCATGTACTGGTTCTCGTCCATCACCGCGTTCCAGCAGGCCACGGCGCCCATGCGGTCGTAGAAAGACCCCCCGTCGCGCACGGCGCCGGCTTTTTCCATGACGTCCCCGAATGGGTTGGCGATGTCGCCCTGGGCCGCTTTGCCCTCGAACCAGAAGCCCCATTCGTCGTTAGACATGAAGGTTTTGGAGGTTTCAGGCACAGCGGAATAGTAACCCTGACGCATCAGGAAGCCGCCAACCCAGCCGGAGAGGTACCAGTTGATGTATTCATAGGCCGCATCCAACTCCATGTCGGACAGCGAGGCCGAAAGGCCAATACCACCCCCCCAAGAGCGATAGCCCTCTTCCAGCGGCTGATAAACGCATGGGATGCCTTGGCTGCGCACTGCGGTGATGGCTGGCGACCACATGGATTGAATCACGACTTCGCCGGATGCCATCAGGTTCACGGATTCATCGAACGACTTCCAGAAGGCCCGGAATTGCCCGGCTTTCTTCGCTTCGGTGAAGATACCGAGTGTCATGTCGATCTCTTCTTTGGTCATGTTGCCTTTGTCAGGGTAGGTGTATTCACCCATCGACTCGACCACCATGGCCATGTCCATGATGCCGATGGAGGAAATGTCGAGGATCGAGGCCTTGCCTGCGAACTCTGGGTTCAGCAGTTCGGACCAGTTGTTGATCGGACGGCCAATCAGGTCGGGGCGGATGCCCAGGGTATCAGCGTTATAGATCGTTGGGATCAGGGTCATATAGCCTGACTCTTCGTCCACGAAGTCAGTGCCGTTGACGCCGGATGTGAAGCCAACGGTGTGCGGCGCGGTGCCTTGAGCAATCACGCTTTCGGGGGTCAGTTTCCCGTTGCGGAAGATACCCACGATCTTGTCGTAGTTGGCGATCTTGGACGTATCCATCGCCTGCAGGTTGCCTGTGGGCCAGACCTTTTTGCAGATCCAGTATTCGATGTCGGCAATGTCAAAGCTGTCGGGCTGCGTCGCCGCACGCTGGGTCACGCTGTCGGAATCCAGCGCTGTCATCTCCAGCGTAAAGCCCAGGTCTTCCTTGACCTTTTTGGCCACCTCATTCAGGTTCGACACCCCGGTGCCAAACTGACGCAAGGTGATGTTTTTCGTCTCTTGTCCCCATACCATTGGAGCCGGAAGCGCGGCGGCCGCCACCGCCGCGCCACCCGACTTCAAAAGCGAGCGACGCGAATAGCGTACTTTTGAAATTGTCGTCATGTCAGTTTCCCTGTTTTAGGTTTCGTTAACTTGCCAAGGCGTGTGCGGCCTCGGTTTCCCAGTCGAGGCCAATGGCCTCTCCCAAATCCTTCGGGTCGCCGAAGAAATCCTTGTCCGAGAGAAGTGCAGTGACCTCTTGTTCGCCTCGAACGACGGCGGTCAGTGCGACATGCGTGCCCTGATATTCGATATTGGTGATTGTGCCGGGCAGTTTGGCGGTACCCGCAGATGTGACCTGCAAAGCATCAGATCGAATGGCCACCATGCCGTCAGGCATGGACACAACATTGTGCGAGCCCAGGAATCGGGCGACAAACGCCGACTTGGGGGCCTCGAAGACAGACCGTGTTTTGCCAGCCTGTTCAATCTTTGCGTCGTTCATCACGACAATCTCGTCGGCAAGCGCCAAGGCTTCATCCTGGCCGTGGGTCACGTGAACAAAGGTGATCCCAAGTTCGCGCTGGAGTTTTTTCAATTCTGCCCGCATGCGAATACGTAAGAATGGATCAAGGGCCGATAGCGGCTCATCCAGCAGCAGCACATCTGGCTTCGTGATCAGCGCGCGTGCGAGAGCCGCGCGTTGTTGCTGCCCACCAGACAATTGTGCGGGAAGGCGGTCTGCCAAAGCAGTCATATCGACCAGTTCCAGCATCTCTTTCGCCCCGGCACGTCGCGCCGCGGTCTCGACGCCTTGCATGCGTAGGCTGAAGGCGACGTTGTCCAATACGCTGAGATGCGGGAACAGCGCGTAGTTTTGAAACATCATCGCGGTGCCGCGTTTGGCGGGTGGCAAGTGCGAAATGTCTCGCCCGCCGAGGGTGATTGACCCATCCGAAACGTTTTCGTGACCTGCGATCATCCGCAAGGTCGAGGATTTCCCGCAACCGGACGGCCCCAAAAGGCAAGCATATGTGCCTGCGCTGAAGTGGTAACTGATCGCGTCAACGGCAACAGTCGCCCCATAGCGTTTTGTCAGGCTGATTAGTTCAAGGTCCAGCTTCTGGCTCATCGTACCCCCAAGGTCATGAGACCACGCTGGCCGATGAAATTTGGTTCGACCAAGTTGAATCAGACCTTTGCCAAGCTCAGAAATGGCGAGTTGCCCGAAATCGACCAATTGGTGCGAGCATTGTGCAAAATTCAGGCAAAAATTGTATACAATCCGGATTCGTTTTGTGTGAGGTCTTGAGCGCCCTCTGCCCGCTGTGCAGGTTGCGACAAGGGGGTGCTGAATGCCGCTTTTAACTGAGCCCAAGACCGCAACCGTTGAGGAAATCGTTGGTCAATTGACCGAGGCCGTTCACGAACACCGCCTGCAACCCGGTGCGAAGCTGCGTGAAGATGAGGTCTGCGAGATATTTGGTGTCAGCCGTACCATTGTGCGGCAGGCCTTGCGCTCGATGGAATTCGAGGGCCTGCTCACAATTGAAAAGAACAGGGGCGCCTTTGTCTCGAAACCCACGCTGAAAGAAGCGCGAGAGGTCTTTCAAGCGCGTGCGTTAATTGAACCAAGTACGGCGCGTGCCGCAGCGGATCGCGCCAATGCCGAAGATATCGTACTACTTGAGCACCATGTCGAACAGGAGCACGCGGCGCTCGACCGTGGCGAGGCAGGGCTCGCGTTGAAGCTGTCCGGCGACTTTCATCTCGAGATCGCGCGCATGGCTGATCAGCAGACCATCGAACAATTCTTGCGACAGTTGGTGTCCCGCTCGTCTCTGGTCATTGCCTTGTATTGGCGGCGTCGGAATGCGCTTTGCGAAAGCAATGCGCACCACGCCCTTGTCGATGCTTTGCGCAAGGGTGACGGTGATAATGCCGAAGAGCTGATGAAGGGGCATTTGCTCGATATCTTCTCGCAACTTGATCTGCGCGAGCGTCAAGAAGCCACAACCTCGTTAAAGGACGCGCTCAGGCGATGATTGAATATCGCACTGCAACACTGCCAGAGTTGAAGCTGATCCTGGATTGGGCCAGGGATGAAGGCTGGAACCCCGGTCTGGATGATGCGGAGGCCTTTTTCGCAGCGGACCGGGATGGGTTTTTTGTGGCTGTTGACCGGGACGATACACCGATTGCTGCAATCTCGGTCGTCAATCATACGCCCGATTTTGCATTTCTCGGTCTTTACATCGTACGTCCAGCCTATCGCGGGCGGGGCATCGGGTTTGGCCTTTGGGCGCATGCGATGCAGCATGCACAGCACCGGACGGTCGGACTGGACGGGGTAGAGGCACAGCAACAGAATTACCGCGCATCGGGATTTATACATGCAGGCGGCACCACACGTTTTACAGGCCATTTACCTGGGCAGCACGATCCGAACATTCGCCGTATACGCTCCGGTGACATCCCGGCCTTGATCCAGATGGAGGCCGAGGCCTCGGGCGTGGCAAAACCCACCTACCTGCAGGCATGGTTTTCCGGTGCCTCGACCCGAACCACTATTGTCCTTGAGGATAAAGGCGCTGTCGGCGGCTTTTGCACGGTGCGTTCCTGCAGGTCGGGGGCAAAGATCGGTCCTTTGGTCGCCGCAGATACCGAGATGGCGTACAGGTTGATTGCGCACGCAGCGACAACGTTTGATGGGCCTGTGACCTTGGACGTTCCTGAGACATCAGCAGGCTTGGCTGACCTTTGCGAACGTTTCGGGTTGGAGGCCGGTTTCAAAACAGCGCGTATGTATCGCGGGTCTTCTCCAGCCAGGAACCACCCAACTTACGCGGTTACAAGCCTTGAGCTTGGCTGAAAACGCGCCAAGATCTCCCATTCTGGTTCAAGGGATTTGGCCAAGCCAAACGTCCTGAGCTGCTAGGGTGCTTTCATCGGTCACTACAACCATCAGCGCTATCATGAAAGATTGCGTAACCTGACACCCGCCGACGTCTACACAGGCCGCAGGCACACAATACTGCTCGAACACGAAGGACAAAAACGAAAACCATGAGACTGAGGCGCTTGCAGCACGCAAAATCAGCGGCTCAGCTGAAACCAGATGAGCGATGACTCATCAAAGTCAAACTGCCATCAGTCTCAATTTACCTGATGACGGACAGGCAAAAAGGTTGCCCCGCCCATTCAAATCGGGCCGGTAGTGCAGCAGATAGAAAAACCAGAATCGTGTAATCGACTATTCTGACCCGTACGCACTCAGCTCACACTCCATACGAGCTCAGATAGCCGTTTCGCCACATGATCGACTTATGGTGTATTTTTCCCGCATAGATACACATGATTCTGGCTTCAAAACCACAGAGCAGCCATGCTTTCGAAGCTGAAAATCTCATTTATTTTCAATGTGTCAAGAAATATATAGGCGCGTTGGTGAAATTGTTGGGAGTGACTTTTGATCAGCTTCATACTACCTTAACGGGAGTAACTATTGATTTTCCGTTTTGTTCACAAATTGCAGGTCTTTCAGAAGATGTATTCCCTGCCACCTAAATCCGATCGCTTTTCCGAAATGAGTGGTGGTGCATTGGTGTCCTCCTCCCATCTGACGCTTTCAACGTCGCGATCAAGCAGCTACGCAATAGGCTATGGCCAAGGCATATTTCATCAACGCAACGCCCCTCTCCATGACGGTCAACCTGAACGCAGCCCCAACAAACAATCCATTGGCCGCCTTCGAGATCGTTACAAAACGTCAAATGCCTGTAATGAAATACAATTCATGGCCAGCCACGATTGCAGCCCATGCCGGGCGCAACATCTTTGGCGGAAAAAAACAGATCAATGCAATCACCGTGTTCATGGAATCACACACCGCTCCACTGGTGTTCAACGTACAATCGGATGTATCGATCGTGCTGGATTTGTATTTCTACATTCGAGACGGCGCGATCACCGGCGCGGACATGACCGGCGACAGTTCAAAAATTACCATCGTTCCATGGAACCAGGATTTGACGCGGAAGATGCGCATCCAATCGCTGAATGCATTCAGCTCCGACCAGTGGCGCACGTAACGGGCACACACTGCACGGCCAGAAAGGCGTCCCCCCCGAAGCGCATTGATGCTGCCACGACAGGAGGGAGCAGATGGCTTCGAACCTGCGCATAATAAATTGGCAAGCGGACAAGATGACGTCCACGCTGAACACCAAGGCCTTGGCACCGCTCGCGCACAGCGAGGCCAAGTATAACTACATCCCGAATTCCCTGACGGTCCGTCGCGAACCGGCAAGCGAGCCTGCGCCCGGGGTCTGGGGGCGGCACAACACGTTGGTTGTGCAGTCCGAAGGAAGTTCGGGATCGCAATTGTACAACGACCTTACCGATCCGGCGGACGCAGCACCGAATATCGAAATGCTGTTATGGATATTCCCCGATTATGTGGTGTTTTCGCAGCTCGAAAAACAGCTGGGCCAAAAGATTTACCCGTCCTGAAGGAACCACTCACGCAGACCAGATTTTTTTCAACCAGGAGGAAGTCCAGAAATGGCAAAAGCGTATTTTATCAATGCAAGCCCCACTGATGTGAAGGTGACACTGAACACAGGTGCACAGAACCCGTTGGCAGCGGTTTCGGTGAATACCGACGGGACAGCGGTTTCAGGCCCCGCATGGGCGGCAAAAATCGAGGCCCGTCCCAGCCCAAACGTGTTTGGCGGGGATACACACGACAACGAGGTTTTGTTCGTGTCCGAGCAAAAAGCAAAGACCCGTCGCTACACCATTACATCCAAGGTCTCGACCGTGCTGGATCTGTATTTCTTCATGTTCGAGGACACGATCGTCGGTGAAGACGCCACCGGCGACAGTTCGGGCATCACGATCACCTTGGTCGACAAGCGAGACGGCTAACCTGTCAAGGCGGCGCTGCAGCCGCCTGACATGATCTACAATCATAAGATGTCCGACCGGCCGGTTTTCCGGTCGGGCGTTATCCCTATACCGCGCACACTTCTGGGGGGTGTTGAGCTATGGCGAACGCATATTTCCTGAATGGCTCGATCAGCGATATCGAACTGGTTCTGAACCAGGGCGGAAAACGCTCGATCAAGGGTCTGGACCTGCAGAACGCGCAACTGGATATGACCACCGAATACGGGTGGGCCGCAACCCCGGCGGCGGATGTTCTGGGCACCGGGTCCAACGAGTTGGTGGTCAATATCAACAACGGCCCGACGATCAAATATGAAATCTATGTCGGACACGAAGTCAAAACGGTTCTGGATGTCCAGATCATTGTTTTCGACAACGCTCTTCAGCCGCGCAACACGGTGACAACGGACGGGTTTGAGATCATCGTAATCCTGTTCGACGAGGAAAAAACGGTCGCGATGGCCGCGATGGAGGAGCACGAACCGGACGCTGCGCTGTTCACAACCCGCACGGCCCCAGCAGTTGTTCCGCATGAAAGTGGCGATGACATCAGTTTCGCGCGGGCCGCGACCGATGACACAGCGACCTTGTATGTTGCCAGCAACAACGGGTCCGGCGGCGGCAATATCGCGTTGACCTATTACTATCTGTTCGAAGGCCAAAGCACGACGGATACGCTGACCTTACCCGAAAGCTATGACAGGACGGGTGCCTATGTCTTTTCTGACGAAGACGTTGACCCCAACGCGCTGCTGGCCGAGTTGAACGGCGTTCTGACCAAGGAACCCACCACGTTTTCCCGCATCGCCTGGCGTCACGATGCAAACACTTATGACATTGTTGCGTCGTCAACCGCTTATGCAGTGCCGACAAACGCGACGTTGCAAATCGGGACGTGGCAGCTGGACTTGCGGCGTAACACGCGAATTTCGCTCGATATCGATGCACCGGCCATCAAGTTCGACAAGGCATCAGGCGAAGAAAGCATTCAGGTGCAGATCGTCGAAAACGACTTACCCCAACCTGTCGGCACACGTCCAACGCAAGTGGTGCTGCCCTTATCCGGCAATCACCGCGGCACGCTGACCTTTGCCTGGGATTGGAGTCATTACGAGTTGGGCCAGCAATACGCGGGTTTGCAGCGCGTGTTCTATGGCCCTGACGCGACAGGCGCTGACGCGGCGCAATACCCACTGTTCACGCCTGCATCTGATCCGGGGCCGATCAGAGTCAAAGATTTGTTTTTCAACGTTTATCTGCAACCGCTTTCACCACTGAACGACCTGCGCACACGCATGGCCCTTGATCTGGGCGAACCCAATGCGCTGACATCGCAATACTTGTCCAGCACGACCAATGCGCCTGTTTCGATCTCTCCAGCGGCCCCCAAGACCCAAGATCTGACCGGCGGCTTCGCCTTTGCCAAGAACACCGGGACAGAGGAAAGCGACCGGTACCTTTGCCCGGTAGGTGAGTTCGAAGTAGCCCCGGGGGATGGTCTGACAACAGAAGAACGCGTCCAGATCCGCAGCGGGCTGGCGGGAACCGAGTATGTTTTGGTCGAGCCCGGTGACCGGTTGTTGTTTGAATCGGGCAAACCAGCCTTTGCCAAATCCTACGATCCGCAGGATGGCACGCCCACCACGTTGGACGGCGCGTTGACCACAAGCTGGATACGCGTACTCAAGCAATCCGCAGTCGAAGCTGCTGACGACGTCGAAGTGGTCAACACCAGCTATTGTGCGCAGGCGTCATCGTCGACTTACTTCGGACGTGAGTTGGACGCAGCGAAGGCGCGATACGAGTTTCCGATTGCGGTGGGAGCAAGCCTGCTGCAATTCGAACAGGCCAACGAAGACGTGGCCTTTCCCATGCTGCCCTATGGCGGGGTGTTCTACTCTGACGATGACGAAGGGATCGTGAACCCCAACGCAGACCTGTCCGCCGAAGAGCTTTCGGCGATTGAACGACAGGTGGTCTCGCCGGATCGGCGGGACACCTTGCGACCCTATTTCAGCGTCGATTACGGCCCGATCTTTTTTGATACGTCCACCAACCTGGCCTTTGACGGCGGCTTTGCGCGCACGCCGTTGGGCCTGTTGGTGGAGCTGAACCCCGTCAACGGTGGCACGCCGCCCGCGGGAACAATAAAGAACCTGATCCTTGCACGCAGCCCGCAGAACCCGGACCAGTTCCTGCAACTGACCTCGAATGAGGGCAGCAATGGCGTGGTCAACCCGACGTTTTCAAACACTGTGCTGAACGACAGCCTTTTCATGGTGGCGACAGATCAGAGCGCGTTCGAACCGTTTCCCGACAAGAACATCAAGCTCGGGGATTTCACCTTTGATGTCCAAATGGGCAATGCCGACAATCAGGCTGTTGCGATCTTTAAGTTTGTGCCCGGGGTCTCGGCACGCGCCCTGATCGAGGATGACAACACCTGGACCACGTTGATCGCAGATGGTGCGACGAAATCAGATGTTCAGACCCGGCTGCTGACTTATTTGAAGGCAGCCGACGAAGGAGGCGACCTGTTCGCGGCCTTCCGCCAGACGATTGATGACCCCAATTGGAACGGCATCCTGATTTTCAACTGCCCGCTCAATTATGACGAGCTGCCGCTGGACATTCAGATCCTGCTGGGCGGGATCAAAGGGCAGCTGTTGGCGCATCACTTTGGCATCACGATCAACCGGGTCGAGGACAAGGACAGCGCCGCGTCGGTCGAACACAGCTCGCTGTTTTCGGTCATCAACTACGACGCCTCGAAGCTTGATCCGCCTTACACCATCCCCGCCTCGCCGCCGACCGAGTTCCCGGATTTCCGGGTGTTGCTGTTGAACGTGCAATACGCCAACAGCAAATTGGCGGTGTTCGACTCTCAGATTGCGTTCAGCATCAAGGAGTTGTTCGGGAGCAGCGTAACCCTGCAACCAGGGCCATCGCTGGATTATCCGGAATATGGCACCATTGTCATCGACGGCGTTTATACCTTGTTCGAGGATGGCACCGGATCGCTGTTGTTCTCGACCCAGGACGAGCGCAGCTTCGTCTATGACGACACGGGCGACAAATTCACCGCACTTGTGGCCCAATCGATAACCGAGGCGACTCTGGTCCCGGTCACACGGCGTGATGGGACCGGTGATTGCGAAGTGATCGCCGCGTCCGCCTTCCGGATCAGCGGATTGCTGGCATTCAAGGACGGGATTGCGGGCGATCTGTTCTCGTATGGCGAGGTTGCCGACAACGTTCCGACCAAAGGTTTGGCGATCACTGGTTACAGCTTTGACATGACGACCTGCATCAAGGCCGACAACACCGCCGATTTGATTGACGGAATCCCAACCAACCTGACCGGCGTCAAGGTTGACCAAATGCTCAGCGAGGCGCGGGATTACAGTTTCGAGCGCACGTTCCCCGGTATCATCGAGGCCGTTTTGCCATCCCCCGACGGACTGACCCCATCCGAAATTGGAGAGTGGCAGGTCAAGACGGGCAGCGGGACCAACACTGGCGCCCCGCGCTACAGCCTTCAATTCGAAGTGCCGCTGGGCACGTTCGGCATGTTGGCGTCGTTCAAGACCGACCTGACCGCGACGCTGTTGATCGGCTGGGATCCCGACGCGACAGATCCGGAAAAGCAGGTGGGCGTGATCCTGCGCCTGCCGCCAGAAATTTCTGGGCCCAAAGGGTTCATGTTCGAAGGCGTCATTGCCTCGGACTTTGAATACGTGCAGCTCGACCGGTTCGAGTTTGGCGAGACGACTTATGTTTCAATGCTGCGGTTCATGCATTTTCAGTCGATGTTGCTGAATTTCTTCCTTAGCTATGGGGTTGGGCCCAAGGATCTTGGCATTTTTGGCGCGCCCGGCGATCCTGGCGGTCGCAACTCACTGTTCTGGATTGGTAAATCCACCGACACAAACTGGAACGGGCCAACGATCAGCGTGACGCTGGTGGATGTGCCGCAGGGGTATCTGGGCCGGTCGTTCGAGATCAAGACCGACCCGACCAATCCAAACGTGATCACCGACGTATTCAATCAGTTGAATCTGATGACCGACAAGACGGTCGAACAGGTGGCGCGTCTGATCTTTGCCAATCTCGATCTCTACAATTCGGACGCAGGCATCGCCTTTGCGCTTCAGTTCAAATACCAAAGCCTCAAGCTGACAACGGTCCTGATCGATTCCAGCTTTTATGGATTGCAGATCAACATCACTCCGCCGGAAAAGAAAGAGCCTGACGGCGGCGGCGGCAAAAACGGCAATGGCAAGAGGCTGGTTGCCAGCGACGGCAACGCCGTGATGGCCGACGATGACAAGGACGGTGACGACAAGGACGAAGGTGGATTCCTGGGCAAGGTCAAAGGCTTTACCTTTACCATCATCTACCGAAAAGTGAGCGATGAAGTCGGTGTTTATTCCGCCGACATTTATCTGGATCTGGGCACCATCCCGCTGGGTCCCGTGATGCTGTCGCTTCCGAATTTCAGCATTTCGATCTGGACCAATGGCGATTGGCGGTTTGCCATCGGCTGGCCTTTCACCGGGACAACGGCACATCCGATCACGGTCCAGTTCCAGGCGGGCCCGTTGCCCCTGATCGTCAAGGCCGGGTTCTACCTGGGCAAACTCAGCAGTGCCGCCGCGCCTGACCAGTTCGGGACCGAATTCAATCTGATCTGGACCTTTGGTCTGGGGATTGCAGGAGGCGTCGGCAAGGAGTTCGAAAAAGGCCCGCTGAAGGCCGGAGCGAGCCTGATGCTGGGCTGCACAATCGAAGGGTTCCTTGCTTCGTTCGATGGCAAGATGACACAGACCGGTGTCGACTACTGGTGGTGGGGTGTCAGCCTGTCGCTGACCGGCAACGTGTTCGGCAAGGTCGATTTCAAGATCATCGCGGTGGACGTGTCGCTGACCATTTCATTGACCGTCGCATTCGCGATTGAGACCGCGCATTCGTCGCCATTGAAATTGACAGCCGAAGTGGTTGCCAAGGCGTCGATCAAGATCGTGTTCGTCAAGATATCGTTCTCGTTTACCGCCAAGCTGGACCTGATCGACACGGTGATCGGCAGCGGGTCTGCGGTTGCGAAACTCAGTGGACCAACGCCCACGGCCGTAAATTCTGGCCGACCGCTCGAGGCGGATATCCTCCTGGAGGCCATGGCAAGGCCAGCCAGCGCCCCATGGGCGCGGTTGTCCCACGGCATCCACACGCGGCTTGTCAAAGACAAGACCCCGATCACTGTGGGCTTTGTCCTGCAACCGACAGCCATTGCGACCGGGGATTCGACAGAAAACTGGGCGCCACAGGGCGTCGCCACTCTGGTCCTGGAATCCGGTAGTCTGGGCAGTCCGTTTGGCGTTCTTGCGTCGGAATTGTCCAGCTGGCTGGTGCACAATTACAGCGGATCCGCGACCACGTTCCAGGAACAGTTGGCAGCAACCGAAGCAGCGTTGCAAAACGGTGAATTCGACCGCGAAGCCATTCTGAAGGCGCTGTCCGATACGTTCATCTTCAACATCGGGAAGACCATATTCACGGCTGACACCGCCGTTGTGTCGATGGCCATGCCCGACAGCCTTGGCCTCGAGTACAATGGCGGCAAGGTGATGAACGCCTCGCTGCGCAGCGCCATCGCCAGTTTCGGCCACCTGCGCTTGCCGTCGAACTACACCGACATTGTCGCGGCGTATTTTGGCGGTGGTGACAGTCTGCAAGCCGCTGAGATGGTGGAGGAATCGACTGCCGCGCTGGTATTCGACGAATATTTCAACCTGCTGGGTCAGCAGGTCATTGAATTGCTGATCGAGACCGGTGCGCCAGATCTCGACACCGCGTTGAGCGAAATCAGCATTGACGATCTGGGCGGCTTTGTGTCGCGTTTCCTGATGGGCGGTGTGCGTCTGCCTGATCCCAATGACACCAGCAAGCTGGAGGCGCTGTATGTCCTGACGGGGCAGCAATTCGCGCTGGTCAAAGCGGATGATGCGTGGGTGTTGGGGGCAAAGTTGACCACCACCGCCGACACGCCCGAGTGGATCAAGGTCGCGGATGATGCCACATCCAGCCTTGATCCATCCATGGTGCACACCACGGGCCCGGCCACGCCGCCGTGGACCGTGGGACCATTGCGCGCACTGGTCGAAAAACCGCTGATTTTCCCGATGAACAACATCAACAGCTGGTCCGACGGGGATGACGACTACATCATCAACACATTGTCCGAGGATGTTGTGCAAGCGGTGCGGGATTGGCGCAAGGACACGGGCGCAACCACAGGTCCGTGGCTGGTCAACCAGCTGTTTGGTGGTGAATCAGATGCCGATCAGCAGACTGACCTTTCAAGTGGCGGCACGCCCTGGGAGGCGGACAGCGCACTGGTCCTGCCGATCCGATTGGCCTCGATCCCCGATCCGGATGCGGTTGAGCCGGGCGCAATCCTGACCGACACGTTCTCGTTGTTGGGTACGGACGAAGCCAACCGCGCGATGTTGCAGGCCCTGCTGGACGAGATTGACGCAGGCAACGAGTCGGTGAACTCCATCGACTTGTTGGTGAGCGAAAGCCGGGGCAACTGGGCGTCTTCCAAGACACCCCGCGTATTGGTGCGCACCGATCTGTCGACCGTCAGCACACCTGCGGGGGTGGCCGCCGCCAACGCGGTGGCCGAAGCCAATGCGGGCACGGATGCCGAACCGACCCCCAGCCTAAACTGGGCGAAACCAGGTGAAGGTGGTGTGCAACTTGCCCGGTTCCTGCGCCTGACATGGGAAGTGTCCGTCGTGCATTCGTCGGGTTTCTACCTGCAAGTCGAAGGGCTTGATCTGAACATATTCCAGAACGGTCCGGCTGATCTGGCGTTGGTGGTGCAATTCGGCACCAAAGGGTCGATCACACGTGCAGCACCCTACCAAAACGCGTTGATCGGATCGGCGCCCGACAAGGGCAAGGCGATCTTCAGCACGTTGGCCGAAGACTCGGACGGCACTCCAGTCCAGGGATATGCCGCTGCTTATGCTGGCGGTTCAGTCGGGTGGTCGATCACTTGGGACAACGCACCAGACGAGGCAGATGCAGGCAGCGGTGACTTTCTGCAGGGGCTGTACCAGATGGTCAGCTACCGCATCGAAAAGATCAATGGCACTGATCAGCCCAATGAGAACTGGAGCCGTCCGATCAATGCCAATGACGAAAGCGGTGCCGGTGCCGACGCGGTCACGTGGATCTATTCCAAGGCGTTCGAAACGGCGACGCCGGTGGGGAGCGACAACCGCTACGGCGCGATCAACGATACGTTCACAGTGCGCATCTCGATCGAGGACGTGTTCGGAAACTCGGTCCCTGCATCGCTGATGGCCACCACGGACCTGAAGGTCGTTTACAACGACGATCTGATGGGGTTGGCCGATTGGTCGGGCACGCAGGTGTATTACGCGGTCGAAGACAAGGGTGGCGTGCAGTTGGAACTGCGCATGTCGTTCGATCCGTCGACGATCCAGGATGCCGAAGGCAAGGTGAATGCAGATCAATTGCAGGTCACAACCGACCAATATGCCAAGATCTATGAACAACTGACCGATCAACCGAACACCAGCGCTGCGGTGGATACCGGCGACACGCTGGCGGATGCACCTTTGGGTGTGCTGACGTCAGGAGGCAGCGTGATCTCGGGCCTCGTGGGTTACATAACGCCTCTGCTGGACTGGCTACGGGCAGGCGGTACCGGTGAGGCACCTGCGGCCATTACGTTGGCCATGCCGCTCGACAAATCACAGCCTGCAAACTGGGCGGGTGACTTGCAGGAGCTGGTGGTCAGCCTGGTGCTTCAACGGGCCGATGTGCCTGATGACATTGCCGACAAAGCACCTGAGGTCCGCATGGTCACCTCTCCGATGCAGCCGGTTGAGGACACAGGCGAAAAGGACGATCCCTCGGGCCTGACGACGTTCGCCGACAAGTTCGAGACGGCGTATTATCCGTTCGATGACAAGGTTGGCGTGGTTAAGGTTGCCACGGGACAGAACAGCGATATCACCAGCCAACGCTTTGGCCGCCGCAGCATTTGGTTGCAGCGCTGGGGCAAGGGCGTGGGCACAGAGGTCGAGATCGTCAAAGGCGAAGATGGCAAACCAGAGCCGATCTTCTATGCACCGCCCCCCCTCAGCCGTCAACTGATCACGCGGGACGTGCCGAACCTGAAGGATTACGGCAATCCCAGCGGCTCGGACAAAGGCTATGATCTGGTCAATCGTATTTTCAACAGTACGGATATGGACCAATGGGGCGCGCTGTTCCTGACCACGGTCGAAACGATCTTTAGCCCGATCATGGCCCCGGCCGTTGCGGATCATTCCAGCATCGAGGACGAGCTGTACGATCCTTTTGTGGAGAACAAGGAAACGTTGGCCGGGTCGATTTCGGACAAGATCACCTATGTCTACGACGAACCGGACGGCACGGGTGATCCGAAGTCTGCCAAAGAGACGTGGCGGCAGGCCTTGCTGCGCACGTTGGCCAATGACTATGGCTTCTCGACGCTGACGCAGCTGGAGGCGATTGTGAACCTCAACGGTCCGATCGAACCCAGCGGGGACCCTTCGATGCCGCCACAACTCTATGGTGCCGTGCAGGTCCCCGGACAGGGTGACCCGGACAAGCTGCCCTATTCGCTGACGCCGTCGACCCTACCGCTGGTGCAAACCACAGACGACCAAAAGAACTGGCTGAACTTCCTGGTCTCGGCCAGTGACCCAGAGGCACAGCGCGCTTTCAATCTGGATCTGAACTATGAGGTCAACCAGTTGGAGCATCAGCGCGATGGTCAGGCATCGGATCGTGGATATGTCCCGTCCAGCTGGCTGACCTTTGTCCTGCAACAAAACCCCGGCGATCTGCCGCAGGAACAGGACAACACGCTGACACAGCCGATTGGCGAAACACGGATTCCGATCCCGTTGCGCAGCTATCCGCCCTTGCCCAAACTGCTGTCGACCAAGGCGCAGGCCAAAACGACGGTCAGCACCATTCAGGATGCGCTGGTCTGGAGCTACGAGTTGCAGGTCGAACGCTCGGCCGCCGATCAGGACACCCTGAACCTGTCGCTGACGTTCAACCAACTGCAAACGAACATGGGTCCCACATCGGTCTCTACCGGGGCCTTGTTGGCCACCGACGACGGGCGCGACCCGCCCAAGGATTTGTTCGATGCGCTGGCGCGGTTTGTCTTTGAATATCCACAGCTCGAACCCAAAATCGAACAACTGCCCGCCGATGGTGGTGCAGAGTCGGTCAACGCGCTCAAGGATTTCAGCGCGATCATCGCAGGCGTTGCGGCAACATGGAGCAGCTGGCAACCGCCGGAGCCACCGCGCGGTGGGCTGGACCGGGTCACGGCGGATGACGACACTGAAGTCTGGCACTTTAACATCCAGAATGTCGAAAACAGCACGGACTTACAGGTGAAAGGCACTTGGTCGCGCTCAAGCGGCACGCCGCCATGGCCAACGATCACTGGTTACACGTTCAAATCAGCCAGCGGTGATACAGCGATCTATTCGCCCGACAACGGCAAGTCGGAACGTGTTCTGACGCTGACATGGGAGAACCTTTACGTCCTTGACTACCAGAATGTGCTGCCAAGCGCGTTCACCGAGCGGAACCGAAACCTCGCCGTTCCACCCCAGCAGACCAACCCGGACTTTGTCTATCGCACTGAAACGGTCGCGTGGCCCACGCCTATCGTGCCTCTGATTGGTGCACCAGACCAGATAGACCTCGAGTCAAAGGTGACGCTGGCAGAAGCCATTGAGGCGATGTTGATCGACCTGACCACCCCGCCGAAGGATTCGGTTCAGAACGGCACCAACCCACCGTTGGAAACTGAAAGCTCGATTTCCTACCGGTATGAGGTCATGGCGAATAAGGGCAACAGCGCCTACAGCGTGCTGCCGGTCTTCCTGGTCGCAGGTAAAGTTGATCCGGGTGATGAAAGGACACTGGCTGCTCAGATCGCGTCAAATCTGGCAAATTGGCAAGCAACCACGAGCGCACAATCCCCCGACAGCAGTCTAAAGTTCCTGCTGACGGTATTTGCGACCACGATTGTCACCGACAATGACCGACTGCCGCTGGTGCAGTTCCAGGAGCTGGTGATCCCTGTGCCGAAGGATAGTTCAGGTTGGTGGTGATCCCACCAACCTTACGGCTGCGCCTGTGTAGGTCCAGTATGTGTACCTGTGACCCCAGTCACGGCCTTTGAGACAGACTGGGTTGTTTAGCTAAGCGAGAATTGTGAGCTCATCATGATCCTTGAGGGGATACGAGCTGAGATCGAATACTGGGCCGAATGGATAGCTGACAAACTTGTAAGAAAGATCAAGCGCAAGACGCGGTGAGAATTTTCTGCTGAAGAGAAGATCCGCATTGTTCTAGGGTCATGAATCATAGCCAATAGATGACGATTGCAGCGATGGCGATTGCCGAGAGGAACACCTATGGGCAGCGATCATACCGCGTTGCGGCACGCCGCCTGTCCTTGAGCCTGCCGAACATGATCTCGAGGCGGTTACGCCGTTTGTTGTATTTGACGCCCATACTGGTCGCTGTCCCGACTACCATCTGAGTACGCCGGGGCAGACAGCACGATGCTGCGTTTGCTCCGAGGTCGGCAGTGAGCCCCCTTTGACAAATGCTGGAATGCCGAGTTAGCTCTGAAATGGTGTACTCAAGTAACATGTCCCAATAGTTGCAACAAAACTGAGAACATCGCGATGTCCAAGCCTAGAAGTACGGCAAAAATAGCGCCTGATGATCTGTCGAAAGCCCTGGAAATATGTGCGAGATCACCTCTATCGAACGCGATTGGACGAAAAAAATGGCGTACAGATGCTTGGTCCGAAGTCATTGAGTTTTTTGGAGAAACGAAGGCAGATCTTATCCTAGAGACCCTCGAGAAAATGACGAGTACGTTCTTCTCAATAAAGCCAACACATGCCGCGGGCGCGAACTTGATGCATGACGCCAAGACTGTTCGAAACGACTTTCTTGCAGCATGTCCATCAGCTCCCAACCAGCTGGTTCAGAGTTTGGTGGATGAATACTTCTGGCTAAATCGATAGAGTATCGATTGTACTCGCAACAACGACTGTCCGCTATTCGTCTCGCACATTGGAATTGGAACCGTCGGCGGCAGCTCCGTCCAGCACAGCCACCAATCGCCGAGTGTCAAAACATCGCTGACGAAAAAACCGGAGTTAGTACAAATCCCAATCGTCCGCCTGTCGCAACTCGCCCATGGCCATCCAGGCCAGCCGCACGCGTGCAATGCGCGTGTCGCCCCAGGTGCGGAACACGAGGTCAAACCCGTCTTTTGTGATGGTTTCGGCCATGGCATCGGCGCGCAAGGCGGAGGCGGTATCAACGTCCCACATGGAGATCGACACATGAACGGACGGCTCTGTCCGGAACGGTTCGGAAAAGCTCACTCTACGGCGGCGTTCGCGTTGCCCACGGCCAGTCCACATCTCGCCCCCGTCCTCGAAATCGGAGAACAGGACGGTGTCGCCTTGGTCGATGCCTATCAGGTGGTTGCGCAGTCGTTTCATCAGATCGTTCTTATTGGACTTCGGTTTCGTACCACGTCAGGCCGGTAATTTAAGGCCTCAAAATCGAAAAAAGGCCCCGCGATATGCGAGGCCTTTCACACATCTCTTGAAAGAGTGTTACAGGCTGGGCTGCTTGGTGCTCAGCCCGATCTCGGACCCCATGGCTGCCATGTCGGCCAGCAGCTTGGCCGCATCGTCAACGGGGCCAGTGTCGCCTTGTGCCGCATCCTTGGCGCGGTTGTAGACATCCTGCACCTCGTCGAACATCGCGTCCAACTGGTCCTGCGTCATATCACCCTTTGCGACGGCACGTTCGGCCAGCACGGACACGCCTTGGGCGCCGATCTCGGCAAAGCCACCGGTCACGATATATTCGTGGGTGTCGCTGCCCGCCTCGACCTTGAGCACGCCGGGGCGCAGGGTCGTGATCGTGGGGGCATGGTCGGCCATCACGGTCATATCGCCATCGGCACCGGGGATCTGTACGGCTGTCGCGTCCATGGATGCGAGGCTGCGCTCGGGCGATACCAAATCAAATTGCATCATCTTCTCCTTCAATGGGCGGTGGGGTTAAACCCCACCTTACGCCCGGAGTTCGTTCGGAGATGTAGGGCGGGGTTTCACCCCGCCATGCACCTTAAGCTGCGTCGGCCGCCATCTTCTCGGCTTTGGCGATCACTTCGTCGATGCCGCCAACCATGTAGAACGCACCTTCGGGCAGGTGGTCATACTCACCGGCCACAACCGCCTTGAACGAGGCAATCGTGTCTTCCAGCGGAACCTGAACACCGTCCGAGCCGGTGAACACTTTGGCCACATCGAAGGGCTGCGACAGGAAGCGCTGGATTTTCCGGGCGCGGGCCACGGTCAGCTTGTCCTCTTCCGACAGTTCGTCCATCCCGAGGATGGCGATGATGTCCTGGAGCGACTTGTAGCGCTGCAGGATCTGCTGCACGTCCGAGGCCACCTTGTAGTGCTCTTCACCCACGATCTGCGGGTCCATCAGGCGCGAGGAGCTGTCGAGCGGGTCCACGGCGGGGTAGATGCCGAGTTCCGAGATCGCGCGGTTCAGAACAGTGGTCGCATCGAGGTGCGCAAAGGTTGTCGCAGGCGCGGGGTCGGTCAAGTCATCCGCAGGCACGTAAACGGCCTGAATGGATGTGATCGAACCGGATTTGGTCGAGGTGATCCGTTCCTGCATCGCACCCATGTCGGTGGCCAGTGTTGGCTGGTAGCCCACCGCCGAAGGAATACGGCCGAGCAGAGCGGACACTTCGGAACCCGCTTGGGTGAAGCGGAAGATGTTGTCGACGAAGAACAGAACGTCGGTCCCGGAGGCATCACGGAACTGTTCCGCCAGCGTCAGACCGGTCAGGGCCACACGGGCACGCGCACCGGGAGGTTCGTTCATCTGGCCGTACACCAGCGCCACTTGGCTTTCTTCGAGGTTGTCGGGCTTGATCACGTTAGACTCGATCATCTCGTGATAAAGGTCGTTGCCTTCACGTGTCCGTTCACCCACACCTGCGAACACGGAGTAGCCCGAGTGCACTTTGGCGATGTTGTTGATCAGTTCCATGATCAGAACGGTTTTGCCCACGCCAGCACCGCCAAAGAGGCCGATTTTGCCGCCTTTGGCGTAAGGGGCCAGCAAGTCAACAACCTTGATGCCGGTCACGAGGACTTCGGATTCTGTCGACTGCTCTGAAAAGGCTGGCGCGTCCTGGTGAATGGCGCGTTTTTCTTCCGCTTCAACCGGGCCACCTTCGTCAACGGGCTCGCCCACGACGTTGAGGATACGACCCAGTGTTTTCGGGCCAACCGGCACCATGATCGGGCCGTCAGTGTCAGTCACTTCCTGACCGCGTACCAGACCTTCGGAGCTGTCCATCGCGATGCAGCGCACGGTGTTTTCACCAAGGTGCTGCGCGACCTCAAGGATCAGGCGGTTGCCGTGGTTGTCGGTTTCCAGAGCGTTCAGAATCTCTGGCAGGTGGTCATCGAATTGCACGTCGCAGACGGCCCCGATGACTTGTGTGATTTTGCCTTTAGCGTTTGCCATTTTTCGTCTCCGGGTGTCTTACAGCGCTTCCGCGCCGGAAATGATTTCAATCAGCTCGTTCGTGATCACAGCCTGACGCGAGCGGTTGAACTCGATGGTCAGCTTGTCGATCATGTCGCCAGCGTTGCGCGTCGCGTTGTCCATGGCGCTCATCCGGGCGCCCTGTTCGGACGCACCGTTTTCCAGCAGGCCGGAAAAGATCGCCGTGGCCACGCCACGCGGCAGAAGGTCGGCCAGAATGGCCTCTTCGTCCGGCTCGTAATCATAGAGCGTGTCGCTGCCCTCGTAATCCTCGGGGATCGCGAAGGGGATGATCTGTTGCGCTGTGGGGATCTGTGTCACGACGTTCTGGAACTTCGAGAAGAAGATCGTCGCCACGTCATATTCGCCCGCATCAAAGCGGCCCAGCACGTCCTTGGCCACACCCTGAGCGTCTGCATAGCTCATGCGCTTGACCTCGGTCATGTCCACGTGACCGACAAACATGTTGCCAAAGTCGCGTTTCAGCTGATCACGGCCTTTCTTGCCGACGGTCAGGATCTTGACCGTCTTGCCTGCGGCTTGCAGTTCCGTCGCCTTGGCCCGTGCCAGTTTGGCGATGTTGGTGTTAAAACCACCGCACAAACCACGTTCCGATGTCATCACCACCAAGAGATGCGTCTGATCCGAGCCCGTACCGCTGAGCAGTTTGGGTGCGCTGTCGGAGCCCGCCGCCGCCGACGCCAGCCCCGCCATCACGGCTGTGAACCGTTCGGCATAGGGACGCGACATTTCGGCAGCTTCCTGGGCCCGCCGCAATTTCGCGGCGGCCACCATTTGCATGGCCTTGGTGATCTTCCGCGTCGACTTGACGCTTTCGATCCTGTTTTTCAGGTCCTTGAGATTTGGCATTGCCCGATCTCCTTATGCGAAGGTCGAAGCGAACTCGTCGAGGACCGCCTTCATCTTGTCGACGTTCTCGCCGCTCTTGAACTTGGGATCTTCGTCAGCGATCCACTTCAGGAAGTCGGCTTTCTGCGAGCGCAGGAAGTTGAGCAGGCCCGCTTCGAATTTACCAACTGCGCTGACGTCGATGTTGTCGAGGTAGCCATTGGTGCCTGCAAAGATCACGCAGACGATTTCCGCGTTGGTCAGGGGCGAATACTGCGATTGCTTCATAAGTTCGGTCAGGCGCGCACCACGGTTCAGCAGCTGCTGCGTGGCGGCATCAAGGTCAGAGCCGAACTGGGCAAAGGCGGCCATTTCGCGGTACTGGGCCAGCGACAGTTTCACCGGACCGGCGACCGACGACATCGCCGATGTCTGGGCCGAGGAACCCACGCGGCTCACCGACAGACCAGTGTTCACGGCGGGGCGGATGCCCTGATAGAACAGTTCGGTTTCAAGGAAGATCTGGCCGTCGGTGATCGAGATCACGTTGGTCGGGATAAAGGCCGACACGTCGCCGCCTTGGGTTTCGATGATCGGCAGGGCCGTCAGCGAACCGGCACCGTTGTCTTCGTTCAGCTTGGCCGAACGTTCCAGCAGGCGCGAGTGAAGGTAGAAAACGTCGCCAGGGTAAGCTTCGCGGCCCGGTGGGCGGCGCAGCAGCAACGACATCTGGCGATAGGACACAGCCTGCTTCGACAGGTCATCATAGATGATCAGCGCGTGGCGGCCATTGTCACGGAAAAACTCGGCCATGGCGGTCGCGGCGTAGGGTGCCAGGAACTGCATGGGGGCCGGGTCGGATGCGGTTGCAGCCACGACGATCGAGTAGTCGATCGCACCGGATTCTTCGAGCTTCTTCACCAGCTGCGCCACGGTCGAACGCTTTTGGCCGACGGCCACGTAGATGCAGTAGAGCTTCTTGCTCTCATCATCGCCCGCAGCGTCGTTGTAGGATTTCTGGTTCAGGATCGCGTCCAGAGCAACGGCGGTCTTGCCGGTCTGACGGTCACCAATGATCAGTTCGCGCTGGCCACGGCCAATGGGGATCATCGCGTCAACGGCTTTGAGGCCGGTCGCCATCGGCTCGTGCACCGATTTACGGGGGATGATGCCGGGGGCTTTGACGTCAGCGACGCGGCGCTCGGACGAGGCGATGGGGCCTTTGCCGTCCAGCGGGTTGCCCAGACCGTCTACAACGCGGCCCAGCAGTTCGTTCCCGGCAGGCACGTCCACGATGGAGTTGGTGCGCTTGACGGTGTCGCCTTCTTTGATGTCACGGTCGGACCCGAAGATAACAACACCGACGTTGTCGTTCTCGAGGTTCAGGGCCATGCCCTGAATGCCACCGGGAAATTCGACCATCTCACCGGCTTGCACATTGTCGAGGCCATAGACGCGGGCAATCCCGTCCCCTACCGACAAAACGCGGCCCACTTCGGCCACTTCTGCTTCCTGACCAAAGTTCTTGATCTGGTCTTTCAGGATCGCAGAAATTTCTGCTGCTTGGATACCCATTTATCCGACCTCTTTCATTGCATTCTGGAGGGAAGAGAGCTTGGAGCGGATCGACGTGTCGATCATCTTCGAGCCCACTTTTACGATCAAACCGCCGATAAGGCTTTCATCGACGGTTGCATTGATGGTGACGTCCTTGCCCATACGGGCCTTGAGCGTCTTGGCAAGCTTGTCGCTTTGCGTCTTGGTCAGCGCCTTGGCGGACGTCACGTCTGCGGTCACTTCGCCTTTGTCCTCGGCGATCACCTCGCGCAGCGCCTGCACCAGTTGCGGCAGCACGAACAGGCGGCGCTTTTCGGCCATCAGGGCCAGCGTGTTCGACATCAGGTCGGTCAGCTTGGCTTTCTTGGCGATCGCAGTGATGGCGGCGGCCTGCTCTTCCCGGCTGTAAACGGGCGATTGGATCAGGGCATTGAAGTCGCCGCTGTCAGCCATGGCGGCTGTCAGGGTTTCAATATCACCTTCGAGTTTTTTGACGGCTTTGCCTTCTTTGGCAAGTTCGTAGACAGCAGTGGCATAGCGCGCGGCAATACCTGTGGAGATCGAAGCTGGTTCGGACACGTCCACCCTTTCGATGTCTTGGCCCGGATTGCTGCACACGGATGCGTGGCCCGGGGTGTTGGACCGCCCTGATTTTGGCCAAGGCGTGAAAATCAGGGGGGATGTAGCAGAGGGTTTGCCACCCCGCAACATGTGTTCGTGAACGGGCGTTAGGGCGGTTATTTCGCGATTTCAAGGGGTTAACAAAACTGCGACCGTTTGGCCCGCAGGAATTGCAAAATTTCCGTCACAAAACGTGGGCGTTTGGGGGCGATTCCGGGTCTAACGGGGCGATATGTGGTTCAATCGCAACGGGTCATTGAGCGCGACAGCACTTGCAAGATCGGTTTGTTGACTCGCATTGGCGTCAGATACAACTTCCGGGCGTTCGGGGGGCGAACGGGAAAGGAATTGGTATGGGCGCGTTGATGCTTTTAGCGTTGGTGACGGGTGCGCTGTCATTCGGCATGTTGGACGATGGCGAAAACGGTGAGGATGCAGTTCCGCCACAGGACGGGCCGGACGAACCCGACACTCCAACAGACCCCGGCGATCAGGACATCGGTGCAGCGTTCGACTTCGATGCGGCGGCTAATGAAGTAATGATCGACGTAGGCGCTGATGAGACCCGCAACGTGGCCAGTGTTATCTATGTCAACAGTGAGGACAGCCCCGGCGATTTCTACCGGACTTATGAGGCACGCTTTTATCTGGTACCGGAAGGGGTGGACCTGTCTGATAACGATTTCGAGGACCGTTGGGACATCCCCGGGCAACAGGACTTTGGCGGCGATCCCTACGATTATCAGTTGGCAGATTTCGAGAACCATTTCGGGCTGGAGCTGTTGGGAACGGTTGCGCTGGATTTGCCAGAGGATGGAAACCCGCTGCCCGATCCGGGCGCGATGCGGGATGTTTTGCCCAACATCACCTCCAACGTGGACATTGATGTCCACTATTTGGAGGCCACAACCGATGGCGACGAACTGATCACCTTTCTGAACGAAGACTATGTTGTGACCCGTGGTGGCATTACCGAGCAGGTGGTGACCGAAGATACGACCGGCACCAGCGAAGGGGATTGGCTGACGACCGGAACAGAAGGGATTGCCCTCGAGGGTGGCGACGGGAACGACATCCTGATCGCGGATCATGGTGAAACCACTCTCTCCGGCGGCGCAGGTGACGACACGATCGAAGGTGTTTTTAGCATTCGAGACATATCGTTCTGGCGGATCGACGGTACGGAACCTGCTGTCGTCATCGACGGAGGTGACGGCGACGACTTGATACGCACCTCGAATGCAACCGTGGATGCTGGTACAGGGAACGACACCGTTAGCATATACGGGGGTGAAGCCCGTGGAGGCGATGGGAATGACCAACTGAACGCGCGAAGCGACGGTGTGGTGACGCTTTTCGGAGACGCTGGCGACGACCGGCTGGTTGTGGGCGGCATCGGGTCAGAAGCTTTCGGTGGATTGGGGAACGATTCCCTCAATGTGGACATGGGCGCAACCGGCTATGGGGGAGCGGGCAACGATACGTTGCAACTTGCAGAGGGGAGCACTGCGCTTGGCGGTGAAGGCGATGACCTGTTCACCCTTGTCAGTTCCTACAACGATGAGGATGGTCCGGCCACCATCACCGGAGGCGAGGGTGCCGACACCATCAGTGCCCAGGTCCGAGATCCCTATGGCGCCCCCGAGGCCGTTTTTCTTCAAGTAACGGATTTCGACCCAAGCGAAGACCTGCTGCAGATCGGTTCTTTCAATGGTGCCACGGTCGACAACGTCGAAGTCGTTCAGAACCTGGAAGATGGCGTTACTGATGTGCGTTTGACCTACGCACCCAACGGTACTTTAGACCCGGGTGCAGCAATTATCCGCATCAACGGCATATCGGATATCACAACGGATCAGATTGTGATCGTCAACTAACGTCACGAGACCCGCCCCGCGACAGGTGCCGTGACCCCTTGCGGCACCTTTTGCCGCTTGGCCTTGGACCGCACGGCCTTGCCCTTGGGCGGATAGACCAGTTTCGATGCTTCGACCATGAACGCCCCACCTGCCACCATACCCGGCATCAATCGCCCCACCTTTTCGAACATTGGGGCTGATTTCATCCACAGCCGTTTGGTGGACGGAAACTGGTAGAGCGCGCCCACATGCCGTTCGGGCAGGAACTGGTGTTTGCGCAGCTGTGTTTCGAGTTGGCTGGCCGAATAGGGCCGTCCATAGCCAAAGGGCGTGCGATCACGACGCGACCAGAGCCCGGCGCGGTTCGGCACGATGAACAACGCCTTGCCGCCAGGCCCCAGCACACGCCACGCCTCTTCCAGCAGGTCATAGGCGCGCTCTGACGTCTCGAGCCCGTGCAAGACGACCAGCTTGTCCACGTGCCCCGTTTCAATGGGCCACAGGGTTTCTTCGGTCAGCACGGACACATTCGGCATATCAGGCGGCCACGGCATCACCCCCTGGGGGCCGGGCATAAGCGCCACGACACGTCGCGCTTCTTTCAGATAGGGGCGCAAGAGCGGTGCGGCAAAGCCGAAGCCTGCAACGGTCTGGCCTTTGGCTTCGGGCCACAATTCGACAAGCCGTCGCCGCAGCGATGCCTGCGCGGCGCGCCCCAGCGCGCTGCGGTAATAGAAATTGCGCAGGTCCTGCACATCAAGATGCATGATCGTCTCTTGTTCATCCGGCCCGTTCGGACCACCTTGGTTCTAACACTAAGCACAAAGAGCCGAATTGCCATGCCTCTCGACATTCGCACGATCCCCTGCCTCGCCGACAACTATGCGTTTCTGGCCCATGACCCGGACACTGGAGACACCGCATTAATTGACGCGCCCGAGGCCGCGCCAATTCTTGCAGCATTGGCCGAGACGGGATGGAAGCTGACGGATGTTCTGATCACGCATCACCATTACGATCACGTGGACGGTTTGCAGAATCTGCTTGCCCAGCACCCTGCCCGCGTCACGGGCGCCAGCGCCGATGCGCACCGCCTGCCTGCGCTGGATGCACAGGTGGCCGAGGGCGACACGGTCACCATCGGGTCGGAAACTGGCACGGTCATCGACGTGTCAGGCCACACCGTTGGTCACATCGCGTTCCACTTTCCCGCCTCCAAGGCGGTGTTTACCGCCGATAGCCTGATGGCGTTAGGCTGCGGGCGGGTGTTCGAGGGCACCAAGCCGCAAATGCATGACAGCCTGCAAAAGCTGGCCGCCCTGCCCGGTGATACCCATGTTTACTCCGGCCATGAATACACAACGGCCAACGGGAAATTCGCCCTCACCATTGATCCTGAGAATACGGACCTTATATCGCGAATCCGCGAGGTGGCCGAGAAACGCGCATCGGGCACCCCGACTGTTCCATCGCTTTTGTCCGAGGAACGGGCGACAAATCCATTTCTGCGCGCCCACGACCCCGCCATTCAGGCTCATCTGGGCATGAAAGGTGCCAACGCCACCGACGTATTCACGGAAATCCGCACCCGGAAGGACAACTTCTGAGACGGATCAGCCCACCAATGCGCCCAAAGTGACACCATCGTAACGTTTCTCACGCATATTGTGAGGGTCAAGGTGCAAAAAAGCCTTGAAGCTGCGCGATCTTCAACCAAACTTAAACACATGAGGCCATGGTTGGTACGGGGCCTCGACATACCTTGGCGCCCCCACCCGACCCCGATCGAAAGGAGCACGAGCCGTGCCTTCATTCTCGACGACACTCGAAAAAGCCATTCATCAGGCGCTTGCGCTGGCCAACGAACGCCGGCACGAATTCGCAACGCTGGAGCATTTGCTGCTGTCGCTGGTCGACGAACCTGATGCACGCCGTGTCATGCAGGCGTGTTCAGTCGATATCGACGAGTTGCGCGGCACGCTTGAGGAGTTTGTGGACGACGACCTGTCGAACCTGGTGACTGATATTGACGGCTCCGAAGCCGTGCCCACAGCCGCCTTCCAGCGCGTTATCCAACGCGCGGCCATTCACGTGCAGTCATCGGGCCGCACAGAAGTGACCGGTGCCAACGTATTGGTCGCCATCTTTGCCGAGCGCGAATCGAACGCAGCCTATTTCCTGCAAGAGCAGGACATGACCCGCTATGACGCGGTGAACTTTATCGCGCACGGTGTGGCCAAGGACCCCGCCTTTGGCGAAGCGCGACCTGTCTCCGGTGCGCCGGAAGCCGAAGAAGAGCCGCAAGGCGTGACAGAGGGCGAGAAGAAGGAAAGCGCACTTGCCAAGTATTGCGTGGACCTGAACGAAAAGTCGCGCGAGGGCGATATCGATCCGCTGATCGGCCGATCGGCCGAAGTGGAGCGCTGCATTCAGGTGCTGTGCCGCCGCCGCAAAAACAACCCACTTCTTGTGGGTGATCCGGGCGTGGGCAAGACCGCCATCGCCGAAGGGCTGGCGCGCAAGATCGTCGCCGGTGAGACACCCGAAGTGCTGTCTGGCACCACCATCTATTCGCTCGATATGGGCGCGCTGCTGGCCGGTACGCGGTATCGCGGTGATTTTGAAGAACGCCTGAAAGCCGTCGTGACCGAGTTGGAAGAGCACAAGGATGCGGTCCTGTTCATCGACGAGATTCACACCGTGATCGGCGCCGGAGCAACATCCGGCGGCGCAATGGATGCGTCCAACCTGCTGAAACCTGCTTTGCAGGGCGGCAAGCTGCGCACCATGGGCTCCACAACCTACAAAGAGTTCCGCCAGCATTTTGAAAAGGACCGCGCGCTGAGCCGCCGGTTCCAGAAAATTGACGTCAACGAGCCCTCGGTTGAAGACGCCACGAAAATCCTCAAGGGCCTCAAGCCCTATTTCGAGGATCACCACGGGGTCAAATACACCTCGGATGCGATCAAGACATCCGTTGAGCTGGCGAGCCGCTACATCAACGACCGCAAGCTGCCTGACAGCGCGATTGACGTGATCGACGAGGCGGGCGCGGCCCAGCATCTGGTCACGGCCGCTAAGCGCCGCAAGACCATCGGCACCAAGGAGATCGAGAATGTCGTGGCGAAGATTGCCCGTATTCCTCCAAAAAACGTGTCCAAGGACGATGCAGAGACCCTCAAGGACCTCGAAGTATCCCTCAAGCGCGTGGTGTTTGGTCAGGATCCTGCGATCGAGGCGCTGGCCTCGGCCATCAAACTGGCGCGGGCGGGTCTGCGCGAACCTGAAAAGCCCATCGGCAACTACCTGTTTGCCGGTCCTACGGGCGTGGGCAAAACCGAGGTGGCCAAGCAACTGGCGGACACGCTGGGTGTGGAAATGCTGCGCTTCGACATGTCGGAATACATGGAGAAACACGCCGTCAGCCGCCTGATCGGTGCCCCTCCGGGATATGTCGGGTTCGATCAGGGTGGCATGCTCACCGATGGCGTTGACCAGCATCCGCATTGCGTTCTGTTGTTGGACGAGATGGAAAAGGCGCACCCGGATGTCTACAATATCCTGCTGCAGGTGATGGACCACGGCAAACTGACCGACCACAACGGTCGGACCGTGGATTTCCGCAACGTGATCCTGATCATGACGTCGAATGCCGGTGCGGCTGACATGGCGAAGGCCGCAATCGGCTTTGGCCGCGACCGGCGCGAGGGCGAGGATACGGCAGCGATCGAACGTACATTCACGCCGGAATTCCGTAACCGCCTGGATGCTGTGATCAGCTTTGCACCGCTGGGCAAAGACACGATCCTGTCCGTGGTCGAGAAATTCGTGCTGCAACTGGAAGCGCAGCTCATGGATCGTAACGTGACCATCGAGTTGACGAAGCCTGCCGCCGAGTGGCTAGCCGACAAGGGCTACGACGACAAGATGGGCGCGCGCCCGTTGGGCCGTGTGATCCAGGAGCATATCAAGAAACCGCTGGCCGAAGAGTTGCTCTTTGGCAAGCTGATGAAAGGCGGCGTTGTCCGCGTGGGTGTCAAGAATGGCGAGCTGGATCTGAAGCTCTCTGGCCCTGACAAACCACGCATCTCGGGCGACAAGCCACCGCTTCTGACCGCAGACTGATGCGGGCGGCAGCGTTTGCCGCATTGATATCGACCCTCGCTGCGACCCCGCTCGCGGCGAGGGAGATTTCGTTGAACCTGCCCATTGATTGCGATCTGGGTACCGAATGCTTCATCCAGCAATATGTGGATCATGATCCGTCGCCCGAGGCCATGGATTTCCGCTGCTCTACACTCAGCTACGATACGCATCAGGGCACGGATTTCGCCCTTCGGTCCCTGGACCAGATGCGGCGCGGTGTGACTGTCATTGCCGCAGCCCCCGGCACGGTCCAGGGCACACGCGACGGGATGGAAGACAGGCTTTTCCGTGCGGACGAAAGCAGCCAGATCAACGGGCGCGAATGCGGCAATGGTGTACTGATCGATCACGGCGATGGGTGGAGCACCCAATATTGCCACCTCAAACGCCAAAGTGTCACCGTCAAAACGGGCGACCGCGTGGATGAGGGCACTGTTTTGGGAGAGGTGGGCCTTTCAGGCCGGACCCAGTTTCCACATGTCCATATGACCCTTCGCAAGGACGGAGCGGTGGTTGATCCCTTTGACCCCGATGGAAAGGTTGAATGCGGGGCCCCCAGCGCCAACACGCTCTGGCAAACGCCCCCGCAATACCGGCCGGGCGCTGTGCTGGAGGTGGGCTTTTCCGACAGAGTGCCCGAGTTCGATGACATCAAGGCTGGTCGCGCCAGAGCCGCGCATATGCCGGTAGATGCCCCTGCGATCGTGGTTTTTGGCTATGCGTTTGGCGGAAAGGCGGGGGACAAGATGCAACTGAGTATCCACGGCCCTGACGGAACGCTGATTGACGACATGGTCGAAATAGATCGCAATCAGGCGCAGTTTTTCCGCGCCCTTGGCAAGAAACGAACAACGGCCAGCTGGCCCAGCGGGCGCTACATCGGCACCGTGGTTCTGCGACGGGGGCAACAGGAAATCAGCCGCGTTCAAGGCACCACCGTCATCCAGTAAGGCGCAGTTTTACTGCTCTGTCCCAACGGTGCTTCTGCCGTCCGGACACGACTGTAAGGCGCACGTATCCGTGCGCCCTATTTCTCGGTGAATTTGAGCTCGATCCGACGGTTTTGCGCCCGCGCTTCAACGGTGTCCACAGGATTGATCGGCTGATATTGTCCGAACCCGTTGGCGGACAGCCGATCCGGCGGCAGGCCGAGGAAATTAACCATGTACCGCACAACCGACAGTGCGCGCGCCTGGCTCAGCTCCCAATTGTCCGCAAACTCGCCCTGCCCCGACAACGGCACGTTGTCCGTGTGCCCGTCCACCTGCAGTACCCAGTCGATGCCAGCGGGAATGTCATCTGCAACACCGCGCAGGATACCCGCGATATTCCCGATCTCTCCCCGGCCTGCCACCGACAATTCAGCGCCACCGGGCGGGAACAAGACTTCCGAGGAAAAGACAAACCGGTCTCCAACGATCCGCACACCTTCCTGAGCGCCCAGCACGTCGCGCAACTGGCCAAAGAACTCGGACCGGTAGCGCTCCAGATCCTGCGCCTCTGCCTCAAGCCGCTTGCGCTCTTCCTCTTCCAGCTCGCGCCGCCTGCGTTCCTCCAGCGCCGCACGTGCCAGCGCAGTGTTCAGATCGCGGCCCAGTGTGCTCAATTGCACGTCTTTGGCTGCGTCACGCACGACAGCGTCATCCAGAAGTGCCTGAAGCTGTCCCAATTGCGTCCGAAGTTGCGAAACCTGTTGGTTCAACAACTCTGTCTGACGCTGCGCCTCAAGCGTGGCCGCTTCCTCGGCATTCAGAGCCTCACGTGCCGCTGTCAAAAGGGCTGCGCGCTGCTCTGCCTCGGACATCTGCGTGGTAAGCGCCTCTTCTGCCGCGAGTTTAGCGGCCAGCGCCGCAGCCAGTTGTTCGCGGACGTCCGAATTGCTGCTGCCCGCGGCTTGCGCGTCAGCCAGTGCCGCCTCACGCGCGGCCAATGCGGTGGCCAGCTGCGTGCGCAACTCTGCCAGATTGGCATCCTGTGCAGCCACCTGCCCCTCTGCGGCCACCTTCTCGGCCACGGCTGCCGCCAACCGCTCGCGCAGATCCTCACGTTCCAGATCTAGCGCCGCAAGGCGTTCTTCGATCACGGCCATCTGAGCCTCGACGTCAGCGAGGGCCCGGGACGCTTCCGTCCCGGTCTCCGCGTCGATCAGAGCCGTGGCAAGGCGCGCTTCAAGGCTTGCCTGCGCTTCGGACAGTGCGGTCTTTTCCGCGTTTGACGTATCAAGTGCTGCCAGAGCGGCGGACAGCTCGGCTTCCAGATCTTCGATGCGGATCTGCGCCGCCGACGCCGAACTGCCGGATTCCTGCACAGACAGCAGCGCCGCCGCCAGACGGTCGTTCAAATCCTTCTCCACGGCCCGGGCAGCAGCCAAGAGGGTGAGCGTATCCTCGGCCTCCTTCCGCTGCGCTTCGAGCGCGAGGGTCATGGCCGTCAGCTCGGTGTCGGCATTCTCGAGCCGTTCGCGCAACGCTTCGGCGGCTGCGGCTTCGACCAGACGCCCGGCTTCTTCTGCGCTCAACGCCTCTTGCGCCGCATCGAGATCGGCTTGCAAGGCGGCGGCCTGATCCGCGCTGTCCGCATTCCTGTTGCGCAGATCCGCGATCAGCGCCTGCAATGCGTCGGTCCGTGCAGCGGCTAAACGCGCCTGTTCGGCTTGTGCGTCCACCTCGTTCCGGGCCGCGGCGAGGGCCAGGTTCAGTGCCTCCTGCTCGGACAACAGGCGTGTCTGTTCTTCTTCAAGCCCGGCCACCGTCTCAAGCGCGGTATCGCGGTCCGCAATCAGCGCAGCCACTTGCGCCTCAAAGCTGGTGATGCGGGTTTCGGCCTGTGCAAGCGCAGTTGCTTGTGCATCGCGTTCCGCCGTGAGGGCAGCAATTGTCGCGGCCTGCGTGTCCACTTGCGTCTGTGCATCGGTCAATGTCGCGCTCAGCGCGGACAGGCGGGAATCCAACTGGTTCGCGCGACGTTCTTCCAAGCCAAGTGCCTGCGCGAGGGCTGCCACCTCACCGGCCAGTTGATCCAGTTCGTTTTCCTGACCCGAGATCGTTTCGCGCAGAACAAATTGCACGATCATGAAGATCGTCAGAACAAACATCAGAACCAGCAGCAGACCGGTCATCGCATCCACGAAGCCCGGCCAGATGGACGCCTGGAACCGTTGCCCTGTGCGTCGAGACAGCGCCATGGTCAGCTATCCCCTGCGGAGTGGCCCTGGCGGTTGCGAGTGTTGCCGCCCGGCTTGCGCCCTTGGCCCCGCGGCTGGCTGAGCGCCGTGGCAAGGGCGGAAATATCGGTGCGCAGTTCCGCCATCGTTTCCTGTCGACCCGCGCTGATTTCTTCGAGAATACGCAGCATCTGAACGTCGATCGACCGCAACCGCATCCGGCTTTCAGCGTCGATCCCGTCGCCCGTGCCCTGCCGTTCGATCACGTCGATCAGGCGTTCCTGCCCATCGGCCATCCGCGCCAGCGTCTCGTTTCCACCGCCCTGTGCCTCAAGCCGCGCGGTCATGCGATCAACGGAATCCGCCAGAAGGCCCAGTTTCTCATCCACCATCGATCGGCTGATATCCGACTGCGTGAACATGGTTTGCAGGCTTTCCATCTGCTCGGCCAGATGGTCGATCACACCTGCCATTGCACTCTGGTCGCCTCCACCCTCGCCATCGGACAACCCAACGCGGGTGATGGAACTCAGCCATTCCTCAAGTTCACGGTAAAAGCGGTTTTGCCCACGCCCCGCGAAGAGCTCAAGCAGGCCCACCACAAGCGACCCGGCCAAACCCAGAAGGGACGAGGCAAAGGCGACACCCATGCCGCCCAATTGCGCCTCAAGCCCCGTCATCAGCCGATTGAACACCGCCACCCCGCCTTCACCCTCTTGTGGGGCAAGGCTGCGGATCGTGTCGACCACCGCAGGAACTGTTGTAGCCAGACCGTAGAACGTGCCCAAAAGACCAAGAAAAATCAGCATGTTGACGATGTAGCGCGTGATATCGCGCACTTCGTCGATCCGGGTGGCCACAGAGTCCAGAATGGAACGGGTCGAGGATGCTGAAAGCTGCATCCGCGCGCCCCGCGACCGCAGCAGCGACGCGAGCGACCCCAGAAGCTGCGGCGCCTTTGTCTGCGCATCCGCCCGGTCGCTTGCAAATTCTTCGATCCAGCGCACCGATGAGATCAGCGAAAACACCTGCCAGAAACAGGCGATAACCCCGATGGCAAAGACCATAAGGATAAAGCCGTTCAGATAGGGGTTCGCCTGAAACACTGGCAGCACGCGCGGCAGTGCGAGTACCGCACCAAACAGCGACATGCCCAGTACAAAGACCATGGCGAAAATCTGTTGAACCGGCTGCGAGAAATGCGGCTGTGCCTTGGGTGTGGTCTGTGCCATAGCGTGGCTCCTGACCCCTGCTCTGTTCTGCTTTTGCGGCAGACTATCGGCTTTTGTAGCCAAGCGCCAAGGATTTATGCCAGTATCGCTGCGACGCGGCGTGACAGCCAATCCAGGTCGGGATCGGCCACGCCCATCTCGGCCAGATGTTGGGCCGTGTTGTACAGATATTCACTGTTTGGGCCCCGCCCGCCATGCGCGTGGGCAATGATCTGCGCCTGCTCTTCAAGCGGCAAACCACCGCAATACTGCACATGCTCGGGATCGATGACATAAGTCACGGCCTCGACCCGCGTACCGCTGAGCAGATCCACATTCAGCGTTTTTTCCAGATAGGCGGACGAGATCAGTTCGCGCTCTCTGAGATAAGCAAGTGTTTCGTCTTCGGTCCCCGGTTTCACACGCAGGGCTACACCGTCGCAAGAGGCGTTGGCAGCGGCATCAAGGGCCAGAACAAGCCCCGGTTCAGCCTCGGACCCGCGGTGGTGGATCGACCGCATGCAAAACGACCGCGCCCAGCCCGGCAAGGTACCGCGCGCGGCTTCGGCCACATCGAAGCCGGGGTTCCAAAGCAGGCTGCCATAGCCGAAAACCCACATGGTCATTGTCACTGGTCCTTTTGTTGCGCCGTGGGGTAGACCCGATTTGGAAGAAAAGGAAAAGGGGCACCCATGCGCAAAGTGATGTGGATCGTTGCACTGGCGGTGCTGGCATGGTGCGGCTGGTGGTGGGTTGCCTCTGCTGGATTGCGCAGTGGCGTACAGACATGGTTCGACGCACGGCAGGCCGATGGATGGCAGGCCGAGTTGCGTGACGTTGAGAGCGGCGGTTTCCCTTTTGCCTTGCAGGCCCGGTTGCGCGACATCGCCTTGGCCGACCCACAGGCAGGTCTGGCCATCGAAACGCAAGCACTTGATATAGCGGCCCCTACATGGTGGCCGGGCGACGTGGCCGTCACGCTGGATGACGGCCCGATCCTGATCGCGTCACCCCTTGGTCGGTCCACATTGACCATGGCAGACGGGGTGATGGCCCTGAACCTGCATCCCGGCACAGCGCTTGAGCTTGAGGCATTGGGATGGACAGCCGGACCCTGGCTGGTCAGCGACCCAGAGGGCGTGCAGATGCAGGCCGACGACCTCACCCTGACCATGACGCGGGTTGAGGGTGCGCAATATGGGCTGATCGCCACCGCAGGCACGTTCACCCCCGGCGCGGCGACTCGACGCGGCCTGCGCCTGCCGGATAACTTTCCGCGCGCCTTCGACAGCCTGCAACTGCGCGCCGACGTGACCTTTGACCAGCCATGGGATCGGCGCGCGCTGGATCAGCGCCGCCCGCAGCCCCGTGTCATTGACCTGCATCTGGTCGAGGCGATCTGGGGCGACATGAAATTCAACCTCTCGGCCGACCTGACCGTCGATGCACAAGGTGTACCCACGGGGACAGTCGCCATTCAGGCCGAGAACTGGCGCGAGATGCTGGATATGTCAGAAACGGCAGGGCTGCTGCCAACCCAATTGCGCGGTCAGGCCGAAGGTGTTCTGCAGGCACTGGCCGGCGCGTCGGGCAATGAAAACACGCTGGATGTCGAGCTGTCAGTCAGGGACGGCGCGATCCGCTTTGGCTTTATCCCGCTGGCCCCGGCACCGCGTTTGATCCTGCGCTGACGCAAGCCAGCCTTATCGGCAGTAGGTTCCACCTCGGTAGCGGGCCGTGTCAAAATGGAAGTGATCCCGGTGAAACCGGTCCGAGTTTGGGCCCAGTACTGTGCCAAACGGTCCGCATGCCGCCTTGTGCATGGACCGCAGCGCCCGACGGTGGCGCGAGTTCCAGTCGTTCAGCACGGTCAGCGTGGTTCCGTCCTTGAGCTGGAAACCCGAGATGTCGATGGCCCGTCCCTTGCCATGTTCCGAGATACGCGCGCCCGGCTGGTTGTTGCGCGTCCGGCAGGCATAATGTGCGGCGACGCGGTAGCTGGCCAACCCGCCCCCTGTGCCGCGCAACGCGGGTTTGGCCCCCCGTTCTGTCCAGCTTTTGAGCGCCTTGGCTGTTGTGCAATCCATCAGGGCCGATTGGCTGAGCGTCACTCCCGACACCGAGCGCAGCCGTACAGCCTCGGATATGCCGCAGCCATTGATGCGGCCCGGCACGAAACCCACGAAATCCCCTTGCAAGTCAGGATCACCACAGACCTGTCCGCGACGACGTTCGGCCCGGCGCGCCATGGCTTTTTCGACAATCGCCCTAGGGCGCAATGCCGGGCGCAGGGACGTGGCACTTTCGGGCAAGATCGCCGCTGATGGCACGGCGGACGCCACGGTTGGCACCGCCGGGGCCACGGCCACATCACGCACGACATTCCGGGCGTCCGTACCTGCCCGCGCGACTGGGCGTTTTGACGCTTCGGGGGCCGCAACCGCAAAACCAGCGGCCAGCATCAGTCCAAGCACCAGCGCCTTCATCGTTGCGCACCCCGGCCAAAGTCAGGCGCATCCGTGTCCTGCCCGGCCTCGATGATCCCCCGGCGGATGGCGCGGGTGCGCGTGAAATAATCGAACAGGTGATCCCCATCGCCCGTGCGAATGGCCCGTTGCAGGGCAAACAGCTCTTCGGTGAAGCGGCCAAGAATTTCCAGCGTTGCATCCTTGTTCGTCAGGAAAACATCACGCCACATCGTTGGATCGCTGGCCGCGATGCGGGTGAAATCCCGGAAACCGGCGGCTGAAAACTTGATCACCTCACTGTCGGTCACGCGCCGCAAATCATCGGCCACGCCGACCATGGTATAGGCAATCAGGTGCGGGATGTGGCTGACGACCGCGCAGACCCGATCATGGTGCTGCACATTCATCCGGTCCGTCATCGCGCCCAGTGCCGCCCAGTAGCGTTCAACCGTCGCCACAACCTCGGCGTCCGCATCATCCGGCGTGACGATCAGTGTCCAGCGGTTGTCATAAAGCTCGGCAAAGCCGGCCTCCGGTCCGCTGTGTTCCGTCCCGGCCATGGGGTGGGTGCCTACAAAGTGCACGCCATCCGGCAGGTGGGGCTGCACCGCGTCGAACACGGCCTGTTTCACCGATCCCACGTCGATCACGGTGGCACCGGGTTTCAGCGCCTCCTTGATCTCTGCCATCACAGGGCCCATCGCACCGATGGGGACGGCCAGAACGACAAGGTCGGCGTCCCGTACTGCGTCAGCCGCAGTGTCGGTCACGATGTCACAAAAACCCAGCCGCCGTGTCGTGTCGCGCGTCGCCTCGGACCGGGCGTACCCGCTGATTGTCTTGGCCGCGCCAGCGCGCTGTGTGGCCCACGCCATGGACCCTGCAATCAATCCCAAGCCGATAAAGGCAATCTTGTTGTAGATCACGCTCACGATGCGTTTCGCCATTCTGTCAGGGCCGAGATCACGCGGCCCGTCTGTTCGGCATTGCCCACGGTGATACGCAGACCCTCGGGAAACCCGTAGCCGCCTACGCGGCGTACAAGGATGCCATCGGCGTTCAAGGCAGCCTCAGCTGCATCCGCCTCGGGCACCGAAGCCGCGCGGGCCAGTACGAAATTCGTATCGCTGCCATCGCAGGCCAGGCCAAGTTGGCGCAAAGCCCCCGTCAAACGCGCCCGTTGATCCGCATTCAGCGCAGCGCACTCCTCGACCCATTTGGTGTCCCGCACCGCTGCCTCTGCCGCCGCCAATGCGACGGTGGACAGGTTGAACGGTTGGCGGATGCGGGTCATCACGTCAATCATGTTCTTGGGTCCATACCCCCAGCCGACACGCAAGCCGCCGAGCCCGTAGATCTTAGAAAAGGTGCGTGTCATCAGGACGTTGGGTCGTGCCTCGGCCAAGGTAAGGCCGCCATCATACCCATCGGCGTATTCAGTATAGGCCCCGTCGATCACAAGGATCACGTGTTCGGGCAGATCATTGGCCAACCGCACCAGTTCTGTATCCGATAAACGTGTGCCCGTAGGGTTGCCGGGGTTGGTAAGCAGCACGATACGCGTGCGTTCGGTGACGGCGTTCAAAATGGCATCCACATCGACAACCCGGTCCCGTTCGGGCACGGAAACAGGCGTCGCACCCGCCATGTTGGCAAGGATCGGATACATGGAAAATCCGTGCGCGGTGTGGATGATCTCATCACCCGGCCCGGAGAACGCCTGGGTTACGAATTGCAACACCTCGTCGCTACCCACACCGCAGATCACGCGATCTGCGTCCACGTTCCAGACCTCGGCAATGGCTGTGCGCAACGCCGCGTGGTCGGTCGAGGGATAGAGGTGCATACGGGTAGCGGCGTTGGTCAACGCCTCGATCGCCGCCGGGGGCGGGCCCGCCGGGTTCTCGTTCGAGGACAGCTTGAGAACGTTCTCCACACCGGCCAGATGCGACGCCCCGCCCTGGTACAGCGAGATGTCCATGATTCCGGGTTGCGGTGTTATTGCGGCCATAGTGTCCTCTTCGTCCATTAGAGAGGTTTTAGGGCTGGGAGGCCGGAGTGGCTAGGGGCAAAAGCGCGCGGAGCACCAGCCGGTCCGGCGGCGGATCGTGGGCTGCCGCACTGGCGTATGAACAACGCGATTTGTGTGGATCATTTGCCTCTGTGGCTGATGTCCGGCGATTGAGGGCGATGTAGCGGCAGACCGACGGGACGGTCCGCCGCTGGACCGGCGCCTTCGGCTTGATTCCGGTCCAGTCTTAACTGGTTACGTCCGGTGCGGGCTTCCACTTGAACCCCACCCGGATAACCCCGTGGTCGTTGGTCCCACTTTCCTTGTGATCGTCGTAGTTCAGGTGGTCGTTCTGCACCACCATCTCGTCAAAGGCCCATTTGCGGCGCTTGGAGTTGTCATAGAACTCCTGGCTGAACATGATGTGGTCCAGGCTTTCCCGCTGACCCTTGTAGACGTGGGTGTAGTAGACATCGCGCACGGACCGGTATTCCTGTATCGTCTGTGCCGTGTACAGGGCATTGTCCCCGCCCCCCGCTGACAGGGGCGACAGGTAGGTGGGCTGTTCGGACAGGATGTTCAGCGTGTTGCTCACCTTGCCGTCGTTCATGTCGCCAATGACAACAACGGGCGTGTCCGTCTTCTTGACCAGCTTCGTGATGATGACCCGCAGGGCGGCCGCTTCGGCCGTGCGGCGGACGGTGGAAATGGCATAACCCAACGCGGTTGTATGATCCCCATGCACATCCTTGTCGTACCAGCTGCGCTCGCGCCAGATCTGCGTGGGACGGCGGGATTTGAAGTGGCAGACAAAGACATGGATTACGGGTGTCCGCGGATCGGGCTGCACCTGGAAATGCAGGACCGGGCGGGAAAAGGTGCTCAGGTTGACCTCAAGATAGTCCTGTTGCGGGTCATCGCCGCCAGACTTGAGCACGTACTCGTCCGGGAAATCCACGATCCATTCCGGATCGCCAACAAGCACGTCGGTGCGGACGGCGGCGGCGCATACAATCTTGTCCCCCGCGTGATCCGGGGGTGTCAGGGCGGTGTAGTCGCTGTTCATACCGGCATCGGCCAAGACCTGATCCAGCGCAGCAGGGGCCCAGAGCTCTTGCAGGCCCACGACGTCGGCGTCCAAACGCGCCATGGTCGCTGCGCTGAAGTCAATCTTGCGCTGGTAGATGTCCGGGTCCCACCCGTCCGTGTCGCCATAAATGGCGTCGCCAGGGGTCTGAAGGTTCAAGAGGTTGAAGCTCGCAAAGGAAATGTCGCGGGCGCCCATGGTCGTCTCCAATTCACGTCAATCAATGCCCGAACGCTACCACAGGTTACATGACGTGGGTGTGAAAAACGCAAAACCCGGTGCAAGGCACGGACGTGCCCGAACGCCCGCGCACAAAACGAAAAAGGGGCGCTGCATCAGCGCCCCCAAAGGTTCGGGTGAAGTTGGACAGGTGCCTACGCTTTGTTGCTTGCAGGCTCCTGGATGCTGTTTGCATCTGACGGTTTGGCTGCTGCACCTTCGATCGACTTCGGCTGGGCGGGTTGATCAACCACAGTCACCGTTTTGCCCACAGCTGCATCCGCGATGCCGGCCATCCCGTCTTCCATGCTGATCCCAAGCTCTTTGCCAAGGGCCTGCATCGCGGGCATCTGGAGTGCCATACCCAGCACGGAATCCAAGGCCTGATTGACCGGCGTGCCAACGTTCGGCGCACCGTCTGCACCACCACTGGCGGGGGTCATGCCCGTCACCTGGTGGATCTTGATCGAGTCGATCTTTTCAGCCGGTTTGACCATTTCCGCGATGATGGCAGGCATGGCCTCAAGCTGGGCAAGACGGATCTTCATCGCCACGATCTCGGCACTCAGCTCGTTCTCGGAGTTCGCTATGGCTTTCTGACCTTCGGCTGTTGCCAGCATGTCGGTCCTTTTTGCCTCGGCACGCACGGTCAACGCATTTGCATCGGCCTGCGCTTCTTCCAGTTGGGCCGCAGCACGGTCGCTTGCAGCGTCCTTTTCCGCCTCGGCTGTCACGCGAATACCCGTTGCCTGACGCTCCGCCTCTTTCTGCGCCTCGATGATGGCGATCCGCTTGATCCGCTCCGCCTCGGCCACGGCGCGCGCCGTTTCAATGGCTTCCGCCGCTTTCTTGGCCTCTGCCCTCGCGGTGTCAGCCGATGCGCGCGCCTGGCTTTCCTCCTCGGACTTGCGGGCCACGATGATCTGGCGTTCCTGATCCGCCACTTCCAGCTCGCGTTCCTTGGCGATCTCGGCTTCGCGGATGCTGCGCTCACGCGCAATCTCGGCTGAACGTACTGCTTTCTCGCGTTCAATCCGTGCTTCTTCCTTGGCGCGGTCCGACGCTTCCTGGTTGCGCGCGATCTGTGCCTCCTGTTCCGCCTGCAGCGTCTGGATTTCCTCGATCTGGGCGATCTCGGCCTGCTTCTGCTCGCGCTCGATCTGATACTTGCGCTTTTCGGCTTCCATCTCGGATTGGGCGACGGACACATCGGCCTCTGCCGAAATCTCGGCCCGCTGTTTGCGCGAGGTGGCAATGACGGCTGCCAGCTTCTGCATACCAACCGCGTTGAACGCGTTGTTTTCATCGAGCGAATCAAACGGTGTCTGGTCCAACGCGGTCAGCGACACGGCCTCAAGCTCCAAACCGTTCTTCAGCAGGTCTTCGGAGATGGCATTCTGCACCTCCTGGACAAAGCTGGCACGGTTTTCGTGCAACTCGTCCATGGTCATTTGGGCGGCCACGGCGCGCAGACCGTCAACCAGCTTACCCTCGATCATCTCGCGCAGCTGTTCGACGTGGAATGTCCGGTCGCCCAGCGTTTGGGCCGCGCGCGAAATGCCGTCTTCGGTGGCGTTGACCGAGACGTAGAATTCAACGCCCACATCAACACGCATCCGGTCCTTGGTGATCAGCGACTGTTCAGCCACCCGCGCCACTTCCAGGCGAAGCGTCTTCATGTTGACCTTGGAGATCTCGTGCAGGAACGGGACAACAATGGTGCCGCCATCCATGATGACCTTGCGCCCGCCGGACCCGGTTTTGACCAGGCTGGTTTCGCGTGTCGCACGTTTGTAAAGGCGCGCCATGATCAAGCCGATCAGGACAAGCAAACCAAGAATGATGGCGGCAATCGTCAGAATTGCAGTGAGTTGCATATGAATACTCCTACATGAACAAAGGTAAGGTTAGACAGACAGCGTGTATGATGAGCCCCCGGCGGGGTCAGATCACGAAGAACTTGTCACCACGCTTGCGAATGAGCGTGACATCGCTGCCCTTGGGGAAAACATCATCATCATGAAGCGGCTCGACCCGAAGGTAGTGGATGTTGTTGTGCCGATCCTTGATCTTGACCTCAGCCGGGCGACCACGCGCAGCGGTGCCTTGGGTGATCGTGCCGTGATAGCCGCCAAGAAACCGGGCCCGCGTGGCGCTTGTTTCCGTCTTGGGCATGATCAGGGCCACCCAGTTGGCGATAACGCGGGTCACGGCCAGCGCCGGGACAGCCGCAACAGCCGAGGCGATGAGGGCAGGCAGCCCCTGCCCGAACAGGCCCGCGACAAAGGACTGAAGGATCAGGCCAAACAGGCCGAACATGGTCAGGAATGACGCAAGCCAGATCAGGAAGGGCACGTCGCGCGCACCGATCCATGTGAACAGCCCGGAGGACTGAGCACCCGCATCAATGTCAGGCATCTCTGCCGCATCCACGGCATCGACGGCATCCACACCGGGATCAATGTCAGCCGCGAATTCCACCGACAGGTCAAAGTCCGCATCCACGTCAATATCTGGCGCGTCGCTGCCAAGGCCCATGAGTGTGCCGCCCAAAACGGCGCTCAATATCTCAAGGACAAACAAGCCAGCCACCACGGCCAAAGCGATGGCAAACGGGGCGCTCTCGGGCGATAGGAAAAGTGCAATCATGTCTTTCATTTCCATATCCATATAGTCGCTGATAAAAAAATTGTTAGGTATTTATGTGCAGAAATTGTATTTTTTTTATTCATACCTATCTAACATCTGTACCAGCCACGGTTTCACACGGGATTGAGCGCACACCATGCCGGACTTTCTCCACCGCCGCCGCCTTGCGCGGATGATTGATCGTACGGCCAGCCAAGTGTCCGATGTTGCCGTGCCTGACAAAGGTTGGATCGCTTCGGTCCGCCATGCTTTGGGCATGTCTGCAGAACAGGTGGCACGACGCAAGGGTGTAAGTCGAAACGCGGTGTATCAGGCGGAACGCAGCGAACAGGACGGAGCCGTTTCGATCAAGCAGATGGAACAGCTGGCCGCCGCCATGGGCGCGCGGTTTGTCTATGCCATCGTGCCTGAGGCACGGATCGAAGACCTGAAATACGCGCAAGCCATGAAACTCGCACACGCGCTTATCGCAGATGAACCGGATGCTGGCACGTGGTCAACAGATGCTCGGCAGGACTGGATCGAGGACAAGGCAGCAGAATTGCTGCACGACATGCCCCCCACCTTCTGGGACGACAAGTAGCTGGTCGGCCTAAGCCGGGTGCGGCGGTGTCGCAGGGGCGCGGGCCACGCGGGCAAGCGCATCCCGTGCGATCAGAACGTGGAAGGGCATGATCGCGGCCAAGTAAAGCCGCCCGCCCATATTGTGCGTATGCACCCAGGTTGCCAGCGAAACGACACCATCCTCGGACCGAACGCTGACCCGGAAATCCAGATGTCTGTCGTTGAACCCGGCGATTAGTTCGGTCCCCGTCTCGCTCTCCACAGGAAATGGCCCAAGCTTGTCAGCGGCGTCTGGCCCATCCTGCGACAAGCCAAACGGGGTTGTGATCAAGCCACGCAGTCTAACCAATATCTGCGCCCAACCCGGAAAGGCCGTGATGATCTCGGCTGCCGCGCGCGGGCTGGTCGTGCTCGAAACCGAATAGCAATCCAGAAAATCACCCCGCTGCATATGCCCGTGCAAGGCACTGTCGGCGGACAATTGGGTGGCGGTGACGCGCGGTGCGGAAAACATGTGGCACTCCTTTGGCTGTCCATGGTCACTCTATTGACGCATGCCAGCCCTTACCCTGTGACATGAAACCACAACGGAACTGAAAGCTTGCTACAGTAGCGCCACCTCCATCCGACAGGAACTGCGCCATGACCGATGATGACAGCCCACAATCACAAAGCATCTGGCCTCTACCAGCCTTCTATTTCCAAGTTACGATGGCCGGCGAGGACATGACATTTCAGGAGGTGAGCGGTCTCGATGTCGAGAGCCAGCCCATTGAATATCGCGCAGGCAACAGCAAGGTCTTTTCCACGATCAAGATGCCCGGCCTCCGCAAGACCGGTAACCTGACCCTCAAAAAGGGTGTCTTCACACGGGGTCAAACGTTTTGGGACTGGTTCAGCGGCATCAAGATGAACACGATCAAGCGTCAGGACCTGACCATTTCACTGCGTGATGGAAGCGGTACGCCGACCATGGTCTGGCGGGTGATGAACGCCTTTCCCACAAAGATCACAGGCACCGACCTCAAGGCAGAGGGCAACGAAATCGCCGTCGACAGAATCGAGATCGCGCACGAAGGGATCACCATCGAAAACGCATGAAAAAGGGCCGCCCAATGCAGGCGACCCTTTGAAATCTGACGACGGGATAGTCCCGCAGCGTCTTAGTTCTTGGCGTAGAATTCGACGACCAGGTTTGGTTCCATCATCACCGGGTACGGCACGTCGCCCAAAGTGGGGGTGCGGGTGAAGGTGGCGGTCATTTTCGAGTGATCTGCGTCAATGTAGTCGGGCACGTCGCGCTCGGGCAGCTGTGTTGCTTCCAACAGCACTGCCAGTTGCTTCGAACGGTCACGCACCTCGATCACGTCACCCTCTTTCACGCGGTAGGAGGGGATGTTGACCTTGCGGCCGTTCACGCGCACGTGGCCGTGGTTCACGAACTGACGGGCGGCAAAGACGGTTGCCACGAATTTCGCGCGGTAAACAACCGCGTCGAGGCGGCGCTCCAGCAGACCGATCAGGTTTTCGCCGGTGTCACCGCCGACACGTACCGCTTCGGCATAGATGCGGCGGAACTGTTTCTCGGTCAGGTCGCCGTAGTAGCCTTTCAGCTTCTGCTTGGCGCGCAGCTGAATACCGAAGTCGGACAGCTTGCCCTTGCGGCGCTGACCGTGCTGGCCGGGGCCATATTCACGACGGTTGACGGGGGATTTGGGGCGGCCCCAAATGTTTTCGCCCATGCGGCGATCGATCTTGTACTTGGCAGACGTGCGTTTTGTCACGGCTGATCTCCTTCGGTTCAGGTTTCCAAAGGGCGTTGTCCTCTCCCCGGATTTGGCCGGGACGACAGGGATCTTCTTGCGAAGGCCACCAACACCAATGAAGCCGCGCTTATACGACCAGAATTGACAGAGTCAACGGCTACTTCGGCCCACCCATGGCAGCGCATTCGGCATGGCGGAAACACGGGGTGATGTGATCATTGACCAACCCGGTTGCTTCCATGAAAGCATAGACGATCGTGGGCCCCACGAACTTGAAGCCACGGGCCCGCAAATCCTTGGACACCTGCTCGCTCAGTTTCGTCTTGGGCGGTACCTGATCACGGCTGGCAAAGTTGGTCTGAAGCGGCGCACCATCCACATAATTCCATAGAAATTTATCGAAGCCTACAGTCGCATTAACCTCGAGATAGGCGCGGGCATTGTTGATCGTTGCTTCGATCTTGCCACGGTGGCGGATGATGCCGGGATTGGCCAACAGACGTTGCACATCATCTTCGCCCCACTCGGCGACGACAGCCGGGTCAAAATCAGCAAAGGCTTCGCGGAAGGCATCGCGCTTACGCAGGATGGTGATCCAGCTCAGTCCAGCTTGGAATCCATCAAGGATCAGCTTTTCCCACAGGGCCTGCGCATCATGTTCAGGCACCCCCCATTCGGTGTCATGATAGGCGACGTAGTCGGGGGCTTCCCCCTCCCACCCACAGCGGTGCACCATGCCAAATCCCCCTTGTTTTGATTAACAACTAAAATTGGAACAAAATGCAAACATTAAGACAGTTTTTACAGCTTGGGCACAATGTTGGCAGCAGTTTTCAAGCACAAGGGTCGCTGCCAGCCCATGACGAAACACCGGTTCTCAAACGTGCCCGTTGGCGCGGACAATCCGCTGAATGCCGCCGTATCGTCGCGTGACCGCAGCACGCTGGCGATGGTCGAACAAGCGGTCGAACATCAGCAGACCTTGCTTGCATTCCAACCGGTCGTGATCGCCAACGATCCATCCCGCGTCGGCTTTTACGAAGGGCTGATCCGGGTCATGGACGACACGGGACGCATCATCCCGGCCAAGGATTTCATGCCCGTTGTTGAGCGTACCGAACTTGGGCGCGAGATTGACGTGGTGGCGCTGAACATGGGGCTGCGCACGCTGAATGAAAATCCATCGATACGGTTGTCTATCAACATGTCTGCCCGCTCTATCGGCTACCAGCGTTGGATGCAGACGCTGAACCGGTGGCTTAAAAAGGATCCCTCGGTCGGTGAACGGCTGATTCTGGAAATAACCGAAGGGTCGGCCATGGACCAACCTGAACTGGTCGTGGATTTCATGGATCGGCTCAGTACCAAGGGGATCTGCTTTGCGCTTGACGATTTCGGTGCGGGCTATACCGCATTGCGCTACTTCAAGGACTTCTTTTTTGACGTGCTCAAAATCGACATGCAGTTCTGCAATGGCATTGCCAACGATCCGGACACGCAGGCACTGACCGCTGCAATCATCCAGATCGGACATCATTTTGACATGTTAGTTGTGGCCGAAGGGGTCGAACAGCAAGAAGACGTCGAAGTGCTGACACAGATGGGTGTCGACTGTTTGCAGGGCTTCTATTTCCAGGCACCCCAGGTTCGCCCCGACTGGCTCTTTGGTCAGGGCGTGGGAGCACAGAAGGCTGGCATGCGCGCCTGAGACATAACGTCAGTTGTCGCGTCATAGCGAATCCGATACTGCACACGCAGCGCGGGACCATTCTGAGGCCCGCACCGGCGTGCAAAGTCTCGGATTGGTCCTCAAGGAAACTGACAGAGGACCCCGACCCTATGACCAACATCGTCATCGCTTCGGCCGCCCGGACTGCCGTTGGCAGCTTTGGTGGCTCATTTGCCAACACCCCCGCCCATGATCTTGGCGCAACCGTTCTCGAAGCGATCGTGGACCGCGCAGGTATCGAAAAATCCGAGGTTTCCGAAACCATTCTCGGCCAAGTGCTGACCGCCGCTCAGGGTCAGAACCCTGCCCGTCAGGCACATGTCAACGCCGGCCTGCCCAAGGAAAGCGCCGCCTGGTCCATCAACCAGGTTTGCGGTTCGGGTCTGCGCGCCGTCGCTCTCGGCGCCCAGCACATCGCATTGGGTGATGCCGACATCGTGGCCGCTGGCGGCCAGGAAAACATGACACTCAGTCCCCACGCCGCAGCCCTGCGCGCCGGTCACAAGATGGGCGACATGAAGTACATCGACACCATGATCCGCGACGGTCTGTGGGATGCCTTCAACGGCTACCATATGGGCCAAACGGCGGAGAATGTTGCCGACCAATGGCAGATCACTCGTGATATGCAGGACGAATTCGCCGTTGCCTCGCAAAACAAGGCCGAAGCCGCGCAGAAGGCTGGCAAGTTCGGCGATGAAATCACCGCCTTCACCGTGAAGACCCGCAAGGGCGACATCGTGGTCGATGCCGACGAATACATCCGCCACGGCGCAACCATGGAAGCCATGCAGAAACTGCGCCCCGCTTTCACCAAGGATGGGTCGGTCACAGCCGCCAACGCCTCCGGCCTGAACGACGGTGCCGCCGCCGCCCTGTTGATGAGCGCAGAGAATGCCGAAAAGCGGGGGATCGAGCCTCTGGCACGCATCGCCAGCTATGCGACCGTGGGCCTTGACCCGTCGATCATGGGTGTCGGCCCGATCTACGCCTCGCGCAAAGCGCTGGAAAAAGCAGGCTGGAAGCCCGAGGATCTCGACCTCGTCGAAGCCAACGAAGCCTTTGCCGCCCAAGCCTGCGCCGTGAACAAGGACATGGGCTGGGATCCGTCGATCGTGAACGTGAACGGTGGCGCCATCGCCATCGGCCACCCAATCGGTGCCTCGGGCGCACGTATCCTCAACACTCTGCTCTTCGAAATGAAGCGCCGCGACGCCAAGAAGGGCCTTGCCACGCTGTGCATTGGCGGCGGCATGGGCGTTGCCATGTGCCTCGAACGCGAATGATCCAGATCAAGGCGGTGCCGCACGGCGCCGCCTACCCCTTCCCCATCAAAATTCGCTCAAGGCCAAAGTAGGTGCGTAATATTGTTGCGCCCAGACCGCATTTGAGCGAAACAATGCGAAACGCACCCAAAAGGAGTTCTCCCCATGTCCCGTGTAGCACTTGTCACCGGCGGTTCCCGCGGTATCGGCGAGGCCATTTCGAAAACCCTGAAAGACGCAGGATACACCGTCGCCGCCACCTATGCGGGCAACGACGAGGCTGCCGCCAAGTTCACGGACGAGACTGGCATCAAGACCTACAAATGGAACGTGGCCGACTACGACGAATCGAAAGCGGGCCTCGCCCAGGTCGAAGCTGACTTGGGGCCCATCGAAATCGTCGTGGCAAACGCGGGCATCACCCGCGACGCCCCCTTCCACAAAATGACGCCGGAACAGTGGCATCAGGTTATCGACACCAACCTCACCGGCGTGTTCAACACTGTTCACCCCGTCTGGTCCGGCATGCGCGAGCGCAAGTTTGGCCGTGTCATCGTGATCTCTTCCATCAACGGTCAGAAAGGCCAGTTCGCACAAGTGAACTATGCCGCCACCAAGGCTGGCGATCTGGGCATCGTGAAGTCTCTGGCCCAGGAAGGCGCGCGCGCAGGCATCACCGCCAACGCCATCTGCCCCGGCTACATCGCGACGGAAATGGTCATGGCCGTGCCTGAGAAAGTGCGCGAAAGCATTATCGGCCAGATCCCGGCGGGCCGCTTGGGTGAACCGGAAGAAATCGCGCGCTGCGTTGTCTTCCTCGCCTCGGACGATTCGGGCTTTATCAACGGCTCGACCATCTCGGCAAACGGCGCGCAGTTCTTCGTCTGACGTCAGGCCATTCCGACATAAAAAGGGCCGGTGCAGCGATGCACCGGCCCTTCTTTATCCCGTAAGATGCCGCGCGCGCATCAGCGGGAAGTCTTGCCCCCAAACAACCAGTTCCAGGCGTCTGCAAGGGCTGCGCCACGCTCCGCATGGGCGCGTTCCAAACCTTGGCGGATGGCGGGGTGTGCGGATGTCTCTAACATGGGCGGTATCCTTTGATGGATCAGCGTTTCTGAATTGGGATCAATATGCGCCCTTTTATGAAAGCCCACAAACGAGACTTTCCATAACTTCACTTAAGCTGTACTTAAGTGAATATGCCTGACCGCCTTCCCCCTTTGACCGCGTTGCGTGCCTTTGATGCCGCGGCCCGCCACATGTCCTTTGCAAAGGCCGCGGAAGAGCTGCATGTCACGCCCGCCGCCCTCAGCTTTCAAATCAAATCGCTTGAGGAATATCTGGGCACCCAAGTGTTTCATAGGCTGAACCGCGCTGTGGAGCTGACGGAAGCCGGTCGGGCCATGGCACCCGGCATGGCTGATGGATTCCAGACCCTGGCAGCCGCCTGGCGCGCTGCCGAGAGGACATTGGACACAGGAACGCTAACCGTCACCGCGGGACCAGCGTTCACCGCCAAATGGCTTGCTCCAAGGCTCTATGATTTTGCGCAAGCCCATCCCGAGATCGAACTGCACTTTTCGGCATCCCTAAAGATGGTCGACCTGAACCGCGACGGGGTCGATGTTGCCATCCGCTTTGGAACCGGCAAGGACGAGGACATGTTCAGCAAACTGCTGGCGATGGAATGGGTCTGTCCGGTGATGACACCCGAACTCGCCGCGCAATACCCGACGCCAGAAAGCCTCAAGGACGCGCCGCTGATCTTTGACGACAGCATCGTCAATCTGCGTCCAAGCGCGGACTGGAGCACATGGTTTCGGATGATGGGGATCGACTTTGCCCCAACCCACGGTGCCCGGTTCAGCCAGGCCGACCACGCGGTTGATGCCGCACTGGCAGGAATGGGTGTGACGTTGGGTCGGCGGTCACTGGTGGTTAAGGACATGCATGACGGTCGCCTTGTGGCTCCTTGGCCGAACGCGCTGGACACCGGCGTGCGTTTCCGGTTTCTCTGCGCCGAAGGAGCCGAAACCCGGCCCCACATCGCAGCCTTCCTCGATTGGATGATCGTCGAGATCGACAAGACAAGCTACATCACCGACCGCATGATCCGTAAACCTTCATCCGATTTTCAAGCTGCATGACACGCGGCACCGCCACCATGATCGGCTTCGTGGCTGTGCTGCTTTGGGGCGTCTTGGCCCTACTGACTGTCGGCTCGGCGCCGACGCCGCCATTCCTGTTGAACGCGCTGTGCTTTGCCATCGGCGGAACACTTGGGTTGATCTGGACCGCCGTCAGTGGCGGCCTGAGCCAACTGCGGACCGTGCCCCTTTACGTCTACGTCATGGGCACATTGGGGTTGTTCGGCTATCACGCGCTCTATTTTTCGGCCTTGCGCCTTGCCCCTGCGGCAGAGGCCAGCCTGATCGCCTATCTCTGGCCCCTGCTGATCGTTCTGTTTTCCGGCCTGCTGCCGGGTGAAACACTCCGCACTGGCCACGTGCTGGGGGCGGTGGTCGGTTTTGCGGGGGCCGCGCTGATTGTCACCGGCGGGTCCACGGGGTTCGATGCGGGTGCCCTACCCGGTTACCTGCTCGCCATGGCGTGCGCCGTCACCTGGTCCAGCTATTCCGTCCTGTCACGCCGTTTTGGCACTGTGCCGACAGCATCCGTTGCCGTGTTTTGCGTGGCGAGCGCCATTCTTTCGGTGCCGCTACACCTGATGCTGGAAGAAACGGTATGGCCATTGGGTAGCTTGGGATGGTCAAGCGCCATCTTGCTGGGCCTCGGCCCAGTGGGGCTTGCCTTCTATGTCTGGGATATCGGCGTGAAACGCGGCGATATCCAGATGCTCGGCACCGCTTCTTACGCGGCGCCGCTCTTGTCGACTGTAGTCCTGATACTGGCTGGCGTTGCTGCGCCCAGCTGGTCACTGGCCCTTGCGGCCATCCTGATCACTGGCGGAGCGCTCTTGGCAGCCCGCGCCAGCCTGAAGGGGGTGCCCTAACTCGAAAGTCGGGTAATTTCCTCTTTCAGTTTCAGCTTCTGCTTTTTCATGGTGGCCACTTCGATCTGATCCACGCCCGGCGATCGTTGGGCCGTCTCAACCTGATCACTCAGGGTCTGGTGCTTCTTTTTCAACTCCTCGAGATGGGCGATCACGCTCATGCAGTCCTCCTTGCTGATAAAGTTGCCTCCACAGCCAAGCACAGCTTTGCTCATAAGTCACGCCGCAGGCGCAGCATGTGGACCTACAAAATGTATGTATGGTCAACGCCGGATTAAAGATGCAGCGCAGCGCCTTTACGTAAAACCGACTGAATTTCATGGGTATAGCTTTCGCCATCCCTCTCGTGCCGCGTGCCCTCGTGCAAAACGACGGGAAAATGCAGGCGAAAATCTGCGCGCCCGTTCTTGCGCGCCCGGAAAATCACCAGTTCTGCCGCTTTTCCGACCCGCGGGCAAAGCGGCCAGATCTCGGGGCTGCCCAACCGCCCAGCAGCACCAGCCAATAGGTCCGGCAGCCGCTCGGCCCGGTGAATCATGTGCAGGTAGCCCTTGTGCCGCAGCCGTCGCGCCGCCGCATCGATCCATGCCGCAACAGGTGTCTCAACACCGCGCCCCGCCTCGCGCCCCGAATCATCGGCCACGTGCCCCGCCGCACGATTAAAATAGGGGGGATTGGCCAGAACATGATCAAAGCTGCGATCTCGCAGCTCTGCGGGCATATCCGTCAGATCGGCGGCATGAGCCTGCAAGCCGTTCCGTACCGCAAGTGTGGCATAGTCGGCCTGCCGTTCGACACCGACCAGCTCCAACCCGGACACCCGCGCGCCAAGACACAAGGCCGCAGCCCCAACGCCACACCCAAGATCCAGCACCGATTGCCCCGCGCGCGCAGGCACCGAGGCAGCCAGCAACACCGGATCAACGCCCGCCCGATACCCGTCGCGCGGTTGCCACAAATGCAGCCGCCCACCCAGAAAGGCATCGTGGGTCAGGTCAGCGTCCAAGGTCGATGTCATTGTCGGTCACAACCCGCAAAGCGGCATCATAATCATCGTCCCGCACCATCAGGCGCCGTGGGAAAATTCCGATCCCACCTTCGAGGATGCTCATATTTACGTCCATCTGAAAGCAGTCTATATCCTCGCCCTCAAGAAGGGCGGAGGCAAAGGCGATGATCGTCGGGTCGGTGCTGCGCAAAAGTTCCTTCATATCATGGATGTAGGGGCACACCGGCCTAACTGTCGAGGGGTGCTATGGGGAAAGTGATGGACGCGTCCACAATCGCAAAGCCGCATGACCGGCTTGCCAGCTATCTTGCGGCAGATCTGGAGGGTGTGAATGACCTGATCCGTAACCGCATGGCATCGGAACACGCGCCCCGAATCCCCGAGGTAACACGCCATCTGGTCGAAGCCGGTGGCAAGCGGCTGCGGCCCATGCTCACGCTCGCCTCAGCGCATCTGTGCGGCTATCCGGGGCCCTACCATGTGCATCTGGCCGCCACAGTTGAATTCATTCACACGGCCACGCTGCTGCATGACGACGTGGTGGATGAAAGCGCTCAACGGCGCGGACGGCCCACGGCCAACCTGCTGTGGGACAACAAGTCTTCCGTTTTGGTCGGCGACTACCTGTTCGCCCGCAGCTTCCAGCTGATGACCGAAACCGGCAACATCTCCGTCCTGCGCATCCTGTCAGACGCCGCCGCCACCATCGCAGAAGGCGAAGTGCTGCAAATGACTGCGGCCCAAGACCTTGCCACCGACGAAGCGATCTATCTGCAAGTGGTGCGGGGCAAGACCGCGGCCCTGTTCTCGGCTGCCATGGAAGTGGGCGGCGTGATCGCTGGCAAGGACGAGGCAACAACGCAGGCCCTGTTCGACTATGGCGACGCACTTGGCATCGCGTTCCAGATTGTCGATGACCTGCTGGACTATCAGGGCCAGTCGTCCGCCACTGGCAAGAATGTGGGCGACGATTTCCGCGAACGCAAACTGACACTGCCGGTGATCAAGGCTGTCGCAAAGGCGGATTCGGAAGAGCGCGCCTTCTGGTCGCGCACCATCGAAAAGGGGCAGCAAGACGAGGGCGACCTCGACCACGCGCTAGACCTTTTACACAAGCACAACGCGTTGGAAGAGACAAAGCGCGACGCCATCGCATGGGCGGACAAGGCCAAGGCGTCACTCGGCACCCTGCCCGCGCATGACCTGCGCGATATGCTGATCGACCTCGCCGACTACGTGGTCGAACGGATCAACTGACCGCCCCGCCTACGACCCAACAGTCTTCACAGTCCGAACCCACCACCGGGGCTGCTTCTCCGCAATCTTGGCAGCCACATCGCGGGCCACCTCTGCGTCGGAATAGACACCGAAACAGGTCGAGCCTGACCCGGACATGCGCGCAAGCTCAGCCCCGTTCAGCGTCTTCAATGCCGCCAGTATCGCCGGATTTCCGGACGCCGCGGGCGCTTGCAGATCGTTCCTCTGGTCGGCCAACCACGCCAGAAACGTGGCGCGGTCCTGCCAGTGCAATCGCGCGTCCATCGGCGGATTGTCCTTGGACCTCAAACGCTTGAACACATCTGACGTCGGCACGTGAATGCCCGGATTGACCATCACCAGATCCAGAGAGGGCACGCCGCCAACCGGCGCTACCACCTCTCCTATGCCACGCATCCGCTGTGGCGCATCCAACAGGCATACCGGAACATCCGCACCCAATGCCAACGCGTGCGCCTCGGCCCCGAGGGCGCGCAGGATCGCGGCCGCATCGGATGATCCACCACCGATACCCGCCCCATGGGGCAGATTCTTTTCCAAAGAAATCCGCACAGCCGTGCCAGCCAGCTCGGCTGCGCGCCAAACAAGGTTCCGTTCGTCGGTCGGCACGCCAACAGAAAACGGCCCCGACACATCCAGATGCATTCGGGGGGCGGGGTCGATGGTCAGCCGATCACCGACATCAGCAAAAACCACAAGGGAATCAAGTAGGTGGTAGCCATCTGCGCGTTGGCCGGTCACATGCAGGGTCAGGTTGATCTTGGCAGGTGCAAAGACCTCAGTCGCCATTCGCCACCTGCAGTGGCTCCGCGCCCTCTTCGGCCAGCACCGCGTCGAGGCCCACATCCAGCTTGCGCCGCATCCGCGCCGGGTCCGCCTCAGCATCCGTGTCCGCTGGATCGACAAAGCTCAAGGCGCGCATCCATTGGAACCGCGCTTCGCGTTCACGTCCCACGGCCCAGTACACATCGCCCAAATGGTCATTGACCACCGGATCGACTGGCATCAGCTCGACCGCACGCTCCATATGACCAACCGCTTCTTCGTAGCGGCCCAGACGGTACAGCACCCAGCCAAGGCTATCGACGATATACCCGCTGTCCGGACTTGCCTCGACAGCCTGTTCGATCATCTCAAGCGCTTCGTCCAGCTTGATCTGCTTTTCGACCAGCGAATAACCAAGGTAATTCAGCACCTGTGGCTGCCCGGGGTTCAGCTCCAGCGCGCGCCGAAAGTCAGCCTCGGCCTCGGGCCATTCCTCGAGCCGTTCATGCGAAATGGCGCGGGCATAATGCAGGAACCACGCACGGCGATCATCCGGGTCGGTCAGATCCAGCGCGCGGTCATAGGCTACCACGGCGGCCTCGAACCGGTTTTGCTGGCGCAGCACATCGCCCAAGGTCGAATGAACCAATGGCAGGTCACCAAAGCGTTTGGCCAACTGCTCAAGCACTTCGATTGCCGCGTCAGGCTTGCCAGACTCGCGCAAAGCCGCAGCCCGGCCCAGTTCAGCCGCGTGGAAGGCAGGGTGATCGGCCGGCACCTGCTTGTAGACCGCGTTGGCCAGATCGAACTGTTCCAGCGTTTCCAGCAGATCAGCGTTCAGCAGCAATGCGTCGACGTGATCGGGCCGCAAGTGCCGCGCAATCCGGCCATAAAGCAGGGTGTAGTCCGCCCCTGCGTCCTGTCGCAGAGCACCTGCCAGCGAATAAAACACCTCGGCCATCCCGTCACGGGCAGAGGTGATGTGGGTAAAGGCCAGCGTCTCCCCCGCCTCAAGCGCCAGTGTCATGGCATCGAGCTCCGGGTCACTCACAGTGCCAAAAGCCACTTCAAGCGATGCAATGGCCTGGTCGTTACGCCCCAGTTGCGACAGCACCTCGGCGCGCGCCATGGCACCGCGGCGGGTCTGTTGCAGAGGACCAGAACCTTCGGCCTCGAAAATCTCTCCGGCGGCTTCGAACTGGCCCAGGCCAGCCAGCGCCATCGCCTTGTGATACATGGCGAAACCGCGCACGCCCCGCTGTTCAGACACGGCGTCAAAGGCGGCCAATGCCCCTTCGATATCTTCGGCCCCGACAAGGGCCCAGGCGTTCAGCAACCCGTCGACAAGCGGGCCGATGCCCTGCGTCTCCACGTCACGCTCCAGGTAGCCAGCATAGTCTTCCCGCGCCAACATGTCGGCGATGATGACCATATGCGCGGCCTGGCTCCGCACGTCCTGTTCTTCGACAAGGCGCGCGATGGGCAGGGCACGATCCACACGGCCCAGCGCCAGCTGCGAAACGATGGCGTCTTCCATCAGTTCCACGTTGCCCGGATCTCGGGCCAGAGCAGCCTGGTAGTACCTGGCCGCCGCTTCAAAATCGCTTGTGATCGCAGCATGCCGTCCGGCCAGATACGATCCGGCCACGGATTGCGCGGGTGCGATATGCGGGGTGGTCGCCAGCACGGCGGCCAAAGCGACACTTGAAAGAAGCGATCGGATCACGGAATGCACTGCCTTTTGCCTGTTGTTGGGCAATAGGCTAGCACGTCTGCGCACATGTGCAACGGAACCTCGCGAAATGGTCAGCGGTTGCGTGCCAGAAAAAACGCCGGGCACAGGGCCCGGCGTCGTTTTTGTTCACATTTCGCGCGAGATCGCGAACCGATCACATATTCGGATAGTTCGGCCCGTCCCCGCCCTGCGGCGTGGTCCAAGTGATGTTCTGCGCCGGGTCCTTGATGTCACAGGTCTTGCAGTGCACGCAGTTCTGGAAGTTGATGACAAAGCGCGTGTCCTTGCCCTCTTCCTCAACGAATTCATAGACGCCCGCCGGACAGTACCGGGCCGACGGACCCGCATATTTTGCAAGGTTCACATTCACAGGCACATCCGCATCGGTCAGCTTGAGGTGCGCAGGCTGGCTTTCCTCGTGGTTGGTAAAGCTGAAGGACACGTTGGTCAGCCGGTCAAAGGACAGCGTGCCATCAGGCTTGGGATAGTCGATGGGTTTGTGCTTGCTTGCCTCTTCGGTGGCGTCGGCGTCGTTCTTGCCATGGCCAATCGTGCCAAACAGCGAAAAGCCCAGCGTGTTGGTCCACATGTCAAAGCCGCCCAGCACGAGGCTGGCGGTGAGGCCGTACTTGGACCACAGCGGCTTTACGTTGCGCACCTTCTTGAGGTCACTGCCGATAACGCCATTGCGTACTTCGGTCTCGTACGCCGTCAACTCGTCACCGGATCGATCCGCCTTGATCGCTTCAAACGCCGCTTCGGCTGCGTGAATGCCCGAATGCATCGCGTTGTGGTTGCCTTTGATGCGCGGCACGTTGACCATGCCAACGGAACAGCCCAGCAACGCCACGCCGGGTGCCACCATCTTGGGCATCGACTGGTATCCGCCTTCGGAAATTGCCCGCGCGCCGTAAGCCACGCGCTTCCCGCCCTTGAGCAGCTCTGCCACCATCGGATGATGCTTAAAGCGTTGGAACTCCATGTAGGGGAACAGGTGCGGGTTCTTGTAGTTCAGGTGAACGACGAAACCGACATAAACCTGATTGTTCTCAAGGTGGTAGATGAAAGATCCGCCGCCCGCGTTCGATCCAAGGGGCCAGCCCATCGTGTGGGTGACAGACCCTTCCTTGTGCTTTGCTGGATCAATCTCCCAGATCTCTTTCATGCCCAGGCCGTATTTCTGCGGCTCCTTGCCGTTCGACAGGTCATACTTGGCGATGACTTCTTTCGACAGCGACCCGCGCACACCTTCGGACAGGAACACGTACTTGCCGTGCAGCTCCATGCCCGGCTCGGTGTTCTCGCCGATGGACCCGTCTTCTTCCAGACCGAACACACCGGCCACAACGCCCTTCACCTCGCCATTGTCGCCATAGACCAGCTCGGAACAGGCCATGCCGGGGAAGATTTCGACGCCCATTTCCTCGGCCTGCTCGGCCATCCAGCGACATACATTGCCCATCGAGACAATGTAGTTGCCGTGGTTGTTCATCAGGGGCGGCATCGGGAAGTTGGGGATACGGACCTGACCCGCCTCGCCCAGCATATAGAAATTGTCGTCCTTGACCGGCACGTTCAGCGGCGCGCCCTTTTCCTTCCAATCAGGGATCAACGCGTCCAGACCGCTGGGATCCAGCACAGCGCCGGACAGGATGTGGGCGCCCACTTCGGACCCCTTTTCCAACACAACCACGTTCAGGTCGGCGTCCAACTGCTTGAGACGAATGGCTGCTGACAGGCCCGCCGGGCCGGCCCCAACGATCACCACGTCATATTCCATCGCTTCGCGTTCAATCTCTGCCATGTGGCGGCTCCCCTATTCTCCCGCGCCTTTGCGCAAATTTCCGTTTCGCTAGCCTACAGATAGGCTTTGCGCAACGTGGTGTACTGTCTTCGTGAAAAAATCCATCAAAAATTCACGAAACGACGACACGTTATGGCAAATGACGTGGCGGCGCACCACGTCAGGCAAACCGAAGCCGCAATTTCATGCACATTCAATCCAACACGTTTCCGTCACCAACAGACACCACGGTTTGCCGAATCTGCGCGTCCGCGCATGGTGGTCACACGCAACACAAGGACCCGGACAATGCCCATGACCCTGCAAGTGCTCTATCCTGTCAGCGACGGCACCACATTTGACGACACCTACTACCAATCCAGCCACATGGATCTCGTGTCCGAACACATGGGCGCGCATATTCAAAGCCAAGTGGTGACCAAAGGGCTTGCAGGCGGACCAGACACACCGCCAGGCTTTCACGCCATTGCCACCTTTGTCTTTGCGGATCAGGCCGCGCTTGACGCAACCCTCGCCGCGTCAGGACCTGTGCTGGCCGATCTGCCCAACTTCACCAATGTTGCTCCGACGATGCTGATCGGACAAACCTACGACTAGGGCGGCGTGTCCCCCATCAGATAGCGTGGCCCCTGCCCCTTGTCCGCTGCCGTATCTTTCGGATTGTACAGCGCACAAACCTCAAGGCTCAAACAGCCACAACCGATGCACCCATCCAATGTATCGCGCAGTTTTTCCAGCCGCGCGATACGCTCGTCCAGACCTTCCCGAAATTCCACGCTGATGCGCGCCCAGTCCCGCTTGTTCGGGGCGCGGTGGCGGGGCAGCAGGTCCAGTTCTGTCTTTATCTGGGCCAGCGTGAAGCCAAATTGCTGCGCCACCATGACGAAGCTCAGCCGCCGGATGTCTGCACGCTGAAACCGCCTCTGCCCACCGGCATTGCGCCACGGGGCCACCAGCCCCTCGTCCTCATAGTAGCGAATGGCCGACACGGCCAACCCTGTCCGTGACGCGATTTCGCCAATGCTCAAACCCTCGGATACAGCCATGAAAAAAATCCTTGACCTCAAGTTAACTTGAGGTCGCAGGATGCCCTCATCGACCTGAAAAGGAAAGACCACATGACGAAAGGACCAGATCATGCCCGCAATGCTCGAACACACCAATCTCACCGTTTCCAACCCGGATGCGACCGCAGCATGGATGTGCGACCTCTTTGGCTGGCATATCCGGTGGGCCGGCAACGCGATGGAGGTCGGGCGCACCGTCCACGTCGGGACCGACAAACACTATCTCGCGCTGTACACGCAGGACGCGGCGGGCAAGGCCACCGATAACTCCTATGCGACCATCGGCGGGCTCAACCACATTGCCATCGTGACGGACGACCTCGAAGGGATCGAGAACGCCGCACGCGAACAGGGGTTCCGTGTGGGCCAGCACCACGACTATGAACCGGGCCGCCGCTTCTATTTTCATGACAAGGACAATATCGAGTTCGAGGTGGTGCAATACGACTAGGGCTCCGCCCATTCACAGGCGAAACGGTCCCCCAGACCGTTTCCGGGACGCCTGTTCATTCTTCTGACCGAAAATACCATGGGGGAGGCGCGCCGCGCCGGGGGCAAAGCCCCAAACCCTCTTGCATTCCCCCGCTCCATTGGGTCAGGTATCTCCTATCGCAAACAACGGCGGCTCCATCGCGGGCCGCCGCCTGTTATTAGGACGACGCCAATGGAAAAGATCCCAATGACCCGCGCCGGTGCGACTGCACTGGAAACGGAATTGAAGCACCTCAAGTCCGAGGAACGCCCCGCAATCATCAAGGCGATTGCCGAGGCGCGCGAACATGGTGACCTGTCCGAGAACGCGGAATATCATTCGGCCAAGGAGAAGCAGTCCTTTATCGAGGGCCGGATCAAAGAGCTCGAGAGCGTGATCTCGCTGGCCGAAGTGATCGATCCCACCAAGCTGTCCGGGGCCATTAAGTTCGGCGCGACCGTGACGCTGGTGGACGAAGATACGGACGAGGAAAAGACCTACCAGATCGTTGGTGAGTACGAAGCCAACATCGAAAAGGGCCTTTTGAACATAAAATCGCCCATCGCCCGCGCCCTGATCGGCAAGGAAGAGGGCGACAGCGTCGAAGTGCGCACGCCGGGCGGCGAAAAGTCCTATGAAGTCCTGAAAATCAGCTATAGCTGAGGCCATGGCCGAAAAGCCCGAACCACAAACGCGCCCGACACCCCTGGGTATCTATGACAAACCCAATGAAGGGGGTGTCACAGGGATCGAAGTTGCCGCGCTGATCCTGACCGCCATCTGGCTGGTCGGGGCAGCGGCCTATTTCCTGTTGGCTGGTGATGACCCCGCGGGGACGGGCGAAGGTCTGCGGTTTCTGATCACGATGCTCGCCATCTTCATGCCGATCGCGATGATCTGGGTTGCAGCGACGGCGGCCCGGTCCAGCAAGGTGATGCGCGAGGAAAGCCAGCGTTTGCAGACCGCCATCGACGCAATCCGGCACGCCTATATCGCCCAGAATCAGGGGCGCAACGTGGCGGATGAGCCGTCCGTGGCCCGCAAACTGGACGAGATTGCCGCCGCCACCCGCAAGACAGAATCGGCGCTTGCAACTTTCCAAAGCCGCCGCGAGCAAGCCCCGGCCCAGCAACCCGCAGCGCAGCCGGAACCCAGCGGTGACCAACCCACCCTTGCGCTCGGCACCAGTGCCGAAGATATCGCGCCGCCGCTTGCGACCGAGGATTTCATCCGCGCCCTGAACTTCCCCGAAACGGCAGAAGACGAAGAAGGCTTTGCCGCGCTGCGCAAGGCCATGCGCGACCGGGAGACGTCGAAACTCGTCCAGGCCGCGCAGGACATACTGACCTTGCTTAGCCAGGACGGTATCTACATGGACGATCTGCGCCCCGACCGTGCTCGGCCCGAAGTGTGGCGCCAGTTTGCCCAAGGTGCGCGCGGACGTGCCGTCGCTCCGTTGGGCGGCGTGCGGGACCGTTCGTCATTGGCGCTGTCTGCTGGCCGCATGAAGCAGGATCCGATCTTCCGCGACGCGGCGCACCACTTCCTGCGTCGCTTCGACCAGACGGTGTCCACTTTTGCCGAGACGGCCACGGATGCAGAACTCTCAGCCCTGAGTGACACCCGCACCGCCCGCGCTTTCATGCTGCTGGGCCGCGTGGCGGGAACGTTCGACTAGGCGCCAAACCCCGCCCAGGGGATGAAGCGTACAAGGTCGCCTTGGCGAACCGACATCGCCTCCTCAGGCAACTCGACCAGACCCTCGGCCCAGCTCAGCCCACTGATCCGTCCGGACCCTTCCGAGGCAAAAACCTCGACCTGACCGGCGCGCATTCGGGCGCGCAGGAACTCACGCCGCCCGGCCTTCTTGGTCTTGGCAAATCCCGCGGGGACCATGAACCCCTGCGGGCTTTTCCAGTCCGCTCCGGCCAACAACGACAGCGCAGGCGCACCAAACACAAGCGTGCAGACCATCGCAGCCACCGGGTTCCCCGGCAGTCCAAAGACAGGTTTGCCCTGCCACATTCCCAGGGCCAAGGGTCGCCCGGGCTTGATCGCCACACGCCACAGCGCCATCGCCCCCGCCTCGTTCAACAAGGCCGACACGTGGTCTGCATCCCCCGCAGAGGCACCGCCACTGGTAAAGATGACATCCGCTTGCTCTGCACCTTGATCAAGACGCGCGCGCAAAGCTGCCCGATCATCAACCACATGGCCCAGATCGACGGGCACATGACCGAGACGCGCAATCAGCCCACGCAACATGGGCCGGTTCGCATCATAGATCTGCCCCGGTCCAGCATCATCGCCCGGTTGGACCAATTCATCCCCGGTGGACAGGATACCGACACGCAACGAGCGACGAACACGCACCTCAGCCACACCCACGGCAGAGAGCAAGGCAAGGTCCGCAGGCGTCAATCTACGCCCCGCTTGGGCGATCACATCACCCGCTTCGACATCTTCGCCCGCCTTGCGGGTGTTGGCCCCCTGCTTGATGGGTCCGGTGAAGTGGATGGCACCGTCTTCGACTGTCACATCCTCTTGCAGAATGACCGTGTCAACGCCCGGCGGGAGCGCGGCACCTGTGAGGATTCGAATGGCTGTCCCCGCGGGGACACTTGCGTCGGGGGTCGCACCGGCTGGCATATGTTGGGCGACAAGCGGGATATGGTGGTCGCCGTCCCCGCGTCCGTTAAGGAACCCGTAACCATCTACGGCCGTGTTTGGCAGCGGCGGATGGGCACGCGGCGCGGTGATGTCGGTGGCAAGGATGCGATCAAGAGTGTCTGCGACGGGTAGAACCTCTTGCCCCACAACGCAGGACAAGCGGGTCCGCAGGTCAGCCAAAGCCTCGTCAACCGGAGTCCAGTGAACGCCAGGCGGCAGGGCGAAACAGTCGTTCTTAAGCGGCGGCATCTGTGTCCTCGGCATATGAAACGAGTTCTGCATTGTGGCCTGCCCCGAGGATCCACGCCTCCTCGCGCGCGACGTCCGGCAGGTCGGTCATCCAAGTCTGCAATGTGGCCGCTGGCAAGCGCGATAGGGCCGCCGCTAGCAGGCGCACCTGCACAGCATCACGGATATCGTCCGTTTGCGTGGCCTTGACCGCCGGTTCAATGAGGCCGGGCCAGATTTCTGCCAACACGACCGACGCCTCGGTCCAGTCTTCGAAGGGCCACACCGCGACACCAGCGCGGGCACGCAGGCGGTTGAGCGTGGGCAGGCCCATGAGGACTTGGCCACCGACCGTGGGCGGGAAAGCCAGTTGGAAACAGCTCGAGGCGGCCTTGGCCGCCAAGTCACAGGTGCGGCGTTCGGGCACGATGTCGTAGGTGATATCGGCCTTGCGATAGGGAACCGCGGGCCAGTCGCGGTCGTTTGGCTTACCCCAGAAGGGACCGGACCCCTCGAAAAGCGCATTCATCTCTTCGGCGACGGCGTAACGGTTATTGGTGCCGTCGGCTGCATCGGTGATCCGTGCACTGATCCAATCCCAGAGCGCGAAAGGATCATCCTGACCTGTGATATGGCGGGCAAAGCCACGCGGGTATCCAAAGGGGAAGTCGAACGACAAAAGCATCCGGTGCCCAGCCGCGGTTTCATCGTCGATGATCTGGTTGATCCGGTTTTCAGCATCTTGTCGGGACCGGCAGTAGATCGGTGTCTCAGCCACGCCATCGCGGGCGATGCCGAGCCAGATGGAGTCTTTGCTGGGCCGCGCAGGCCGCCTTTTGCCTGCCGACCAATCCGCGACGATTATGGTGTCGAACACCGCGCCGGTGTCGCCGACACTCACAATCCAACCTCGGAAAGGATGAAATCAGCAATGGATTCGGTGTCGTTCAGATCGAAGACCGGGCGGTCCATCGTCAGGGCTGTATCGCTGGCAATGGCCCGAATGGTGGGATCGTCGGGGGCGATCAGCGCGTTACCTGTTTCGGCCCTATGCGCCTCGACCTTGGGGTGCGCGTCGCGTTTGTACCCCTCGACCAGCACCAGATCGACTGGGCTGAGCCGGGTCAGAAGTTGATCGAGCGTCGGTTCATCCTGATCCCGTAACTCCTGCATGAGCGCCACACGGTTGCGGGAGGCAAGCAGCACCTCGGACGCGCCAGCGACGCGGTGGCGGTGGCTGTCTTTGCCGGGATGATCCACATCAAAGGTGTGGTGGGCATGTTTGACGGTCGACACCGAGTGGCCGCGCCCGGTGATCTCGGTCACCAGTCGTTCCATCAGGCCGGTCTTGCCCGCGTTTTTCCAGCCAACGACGCCGTAAAGTCTCATGCCATATCCTTTGCACGCGCGAGGTCTTCGGGCGTGTTGACGTTGAAGAATGCCGCCTCGTCCGGAAAAAGCGCGGTACGGCCATCATGTTTGTCGGTCCAGAGGACGACCTTGCGCAGCCCGTCCTGAAGGGCCGCGCGCAGGTCATCGCGCAGGGCAACGGGCCAGAGACCAAAGGTGGGGTGCCGTGCCTGTCCCCGCTTGGGATCAGGGGTGGCAGCAAGGGCCAGAGGGTGCTGCATCCCTTCGGTTGCGAGTTGCAAGCGCGGGACGAGATCACAGGGAAAGAACGGTGTGTCGGCGGCGGCGGTCACGATGGTGTCGGCACCCTGCTCCGCCGCCCAGTCGAGGCCCGCGAGGACGCCTGCGAGGGGGCCTGCGAAGCCTTCAATGCTGTCTGGAACCACCGGCAGGTTCAGGTCTGCAAAACGGGCCGGGTCGCCGTTTGCGTTGAGCGCCAGGTCTGCCACTTGGGGGCTGAGCCGGTCGATCACGTGGTCGATCAGGCGCTTGTTGCCTGCCCACAGCAGCCCCTTGTCGCCGCCGCCCATGCGCGTGGCCAACCCGCCCGCGAGGATCACACCGAGGGGTGGGGTCATTTGTGCTGTGTCCATAGGTTCGTGATCTGTGTGCTCGTGGCATTGGGGTGATCGCCCAGCGCGGCGCGTGGGATGGCGAACCCGACAAGTCCACACATGATCACCAGTCCCTTGTCGGAGGTTCTGATTTCAGTCACCCCGGCCCAACTGGTTTGCCACTGCTGACACCATGTCTTGAGGGAAAGACCGGATGTATCAAAAACGTAGCTGACCGGAGAACCCGGGCGCATCACGTCGATCTGTGATTGGCGCACCTGCCTGTTGACCCGCCGCGCCCAGACATAGCAGGCCACAACGCACCCTAAGCCAAGACCAATGGGAAGGATGGAAAATGCGATTTCGCCCAGCCTGGCGTAGAACGAGATTGCGAAACCGGTGAGCATACCGATAATCATCGCTATGGCCGACAGCGATACGGAGGCTGCTTTGCTGAGCCGTTGCATGGCAGCAGGGGCTGGCATCATACCGTCGAGCATGTCGCGGGCCGAGGCTTCATCGACCGTGTAGTTCAGGGTAAGAGTATCGGTCACGCGGTCCCCTTGCGCCCTGCGCCCTTTGGTTCATCCTTGACGCTGGCCGGGTCGGTGTCGCGGATCAGGCGTTCTTCTCCGCTCAGGCAGACGAAACGCTGTCCTCGCATCCGTCCGATCAGCGTCAGGCCGACTTCGCGTGCGATCTCAACGCCCCAGGCGGTGAAGCCCGAGCGGGACGCAAGGACGGGGATGCCCATGAGCGCCGTCTTGATTACCATTTCAGAGGTGAGGCGACCGGTGGTGTAGAGGATTTTGTCCGCTGGGTTGCTGCTTGTTTGCAGCATCCAGCCCGCCACCTTGTCCACCGCGTTGTGGCGGCCCACGTCTTCCATGTAGACTAGCGGTTGGTCCTGCTGGCACAGTACCGTGCCGTGGATTGCCCCGGCCTCAAGGTAGAGCGACGGCGTGCGGTTGATGGCAGCGCTGAGGGCGTAAAGCCATGAGGTACGGACCTGCGCCTGTGGCAGCGTGACATCCTCCAGCCCCTCCATCATGTCGCCAAAGACGGTGCCCACCGCGCAGCCGCTGGTGCGCGTCTTTTTCTTCAGCTTGTCTTCGTGGTTCGTGGGGTTCTCAGTGCGGACAACAACCGTCTCCAGTTCCTCGTCATAGTCGACGCGCGTCACCGTGTCCGCATCGGTCAGCATCCGCTGGTTCCGCAGAAAGCCAAGCGCCAGATAGTCGGGGTAATCGCCAATGGTCATGGCAGTGACAATTTCCTGCCCGTTCAGATAGATGGTCAAGGGCCGTTCCTCGACCACGGAGATTTCCGTTTCGGCCCCGGTATGGTCGAACCCTGTGACGGCGCGTGTCAGTCGGGGTGCCGATGGATCGGGTGCAATCAGGTATCCACTTTGATCGCTGTCACGTGCCAATTGCATCCCCCCTTAGTAGCTCTTAAGTCTTGGCGGATAGTCTAAGGCCCCCTCATGCCCATCACCACCACCAAATCCGCTTTTTGGGCGGGTGTGCGCGACGGCGCACCGTTTATCTTCGTCGCTGGCCCGTTTGCCATGCTGTTTGGCGTACTCGCGACCGAAGCGGGGCTGAACGTGTTCGAGGTGATGACCTTTTCGCTGGCCGTCATTGCGGGTGCCGCCCAGTTCACCGCGTTGCAGGTGATGGAAAACGATGCGCCGACAGTCGTGGTCATCCTGTCAGCACCGGCCGTGAACCTGCGCGTGGCGATGTATTCAGCCGCGCTGACGCCGTATCTGGGCCATGCCCCGCTGTGGCAGCGCGTGTTCGCTGCCTATCTGCTGGTCGATCAAAGCTATGCTCTGAGCCACGCAAAATTCGAAGCCGTCCCAGAGCTGACCATACCGCAGCGCATGGCCTACTATTTTGGGACCTGCCTGCTGGTGATGATCGTCTGGTTCGGGATGAGCTACGCCGGTGCGGCTCTGGGCACGCAGCTGCCCGCGGACTTGCCCCTCGATTTCGCGCTGCCGATCGCGTTCCTGTCGATGGTTGCGCCCATGGTACGCACCTTGCCCCATCTGATCGCCGCCACGGTGGCTGTGATCGTCGGGTTGCTGGCGGTGTCAGTCCCCTACTCGCTTGGCCTGATCATCGCCGGTGCGGCAGGGATGATGGCGGGGGCGCAGGCCGAGCTTTGGCTGAAGGGGCGCGCACCATGACAGACACCGCGACCTTGTGGACCGTGATCATCTGCCTTGGCGTGGGCAGCTTCCTGTTGCGCTTTACATTTCTGGGTTTTGTTGGCGACCGCCCCCTGCCTGCGTGGTTGCTGCGTCACCTGCGCTATACAGCCGTCGCAATCCTGCCTGCATTGGTTGCACCGCTGGTCGTCTACTCCGGTGAAGGCGGCAGCACGGACATCACGCGCGTCGGGGCTGCCATTGTAACGCTCGCGGTGGGGATGTGGACGCGGAACGTGTTTGCCGCCATCGGCGCGGGGGCCGCAACGCTGTTTCTGTTGATCTATGTCCTCTGATGGGACGGCGGGCGGGGCGACTTTGACACAGTCAAAGAGCGTCCGACCCCGTCACTCGGCAATAACAAGGTTTTCGATGCCGTCGACAATCGTACCTTCGTCGTCTTCGTAATACTTCTCTTCCATCACGCCGACGCGCGCGGCCATCTGTTCCATCAGGTTGGTCGGAAAGAAGGTGGTGCGGATGTCTTGGAAACCCGGCACCTGGCGTAGCAGCGCCGTGTTGGCATTGGTGCAGAACGCACGAGCCACCGCACCATTCTGCCGGGCCAGCCGCAACGCAATCTCGGCCTGTTCGGGGGTCACTTCCACGGTCTGACTGACAACGTGATAGGTGCTGCGCGCGTGTGCGCTCTTGTATCCCGCCAGAACGGCAGGCGACACGCCATAAAGCACGTCCTGCTGCTCCGGCACACGGTCGTTCACGAAGGACCCTGCCGGGTCAAAGATCACGCGCTGGCTGCCGTTGATCATCAGAGCCGAATGCCCACCAGACCCGTCGCGATTGCTGACCATGGTCAGCACCGTAATGGTGGCCGGACCCGGTTCGCGATAGGCGACGGACGCCACACGTTCATTTGACGCATAAGACACAGTGGGAGGCGGCGCGCATCCGGCAAGCGTGACACACACTGCTAGGGCTGCAATCAAACGCATACCCGTACTCCCCAATCAATCGTCAAGATGCAAAAGGCTTTATGAAATGAAGATCGCCATACCGACGAGCAGCACGAGGATCACGATCACTGACCATGTGACCCACGACATGAACCCGTCAAAGGTTTTTTCCTGGACCTCAATATCCATCTCGCCCGCTTTGTGATCTGCCATATCCGGTTCCCTTGTCCAAATAGCTGCGCTGCGCTTTAGCGCATCCGCGGTGTCGTGTCACTGCGTCTTTGCGGCACGGTTCTATTCCTCTTCGAGGTCCTGGGCCAACCGAAAACCGATCCGGTTCGGTTCCGCCTGTTCTACTGCCTTCGGCAACGCGCGCAGCATGACATTCAACTGGCTGACGTGCTGGATCAACTGCGTTTTCGACCCTGTCGGATCCGAACCATAAAACGTGACCACGTCAGGCGGGAAATATCCCATCCCCTCGATTCGCAGCACACCGGCATCGCCACCGGTGAACCCCATGGCCACCTCGTGTTCGTTATCCAGGTTTTCCTCGAAGTTCTTGAGGTACATGATGATGCGCTCATAGGCCCATTGGGCCGGGCTTTTGTTCTCGGTCGGGGTTTTGCTTACGCCCTTGGGCACCGGCTGATCCGCGGCATTGCGCGCGTCGGGGTCACAATGCACCTCATACGCACGGGGCAAGGCATCGGCTTCCACCGCTTCGGCTGCCGTTTTGATCTCGTCATTCATGACCTGCTCCTGTCACTCGGCGCGCTGGTAAACCCACGCGCCATCCTCCCGTCGGGTGCGGCTCGCCCGCCCTTCTTGGTAAAGGTGCGACAGATGCGCGACAGCTTCAACCAGTGCGAGGCCATATTCGCCTTCGCCAATCTTGCGCTTGAAGAGCGGTGCAAAACACTCGGAGGCTGCCTTAGGGGTGTCAATATACTCCATCAGCCGCTTGAGTGCGCCATGGTGGTTGTCGATCAGTTGCCGCATCCGTGTGGGCAAACCGGTGAACGGCAACTTATGTCCGCCCAGCACAAGGTGGTCATCGCGCGCCAGCAGTTTGAGCCGTTCGCAGGCTTCCAGCCAATCACCAATAGGGTCGGCCATGGGTTCCGTGGCGTAGACACCGATATTGGGGCTGATCGACGGCAGGATCTGATCGCCGGACAGCACAAGGTTGTCGTCCCTGCTCCAGAACGTGGCATGTTCGGGCGCATGACCATTGCCAATGTGGATGTCCCAAGTGCGGCCACCCATGGTGATCGTGTCGCCCTGCTTGATCCGTGTATAGCCCAGCGGCATGGGTGCCACGATGTCCCCGAAGTTGAAGGGGCGTTCCTGGGCACGCTGATCATAGATGGCCGCATCCATGCCCGCGCTGCGATAGAAGTCGAGCGTTTCCTGCACAGGCTTTTCCTGCACATCCAGGGTCAGCATGCGCGCAAACAACCACGCGGTGCGCGTGGTGATAAGTTCCGCCCCGAAGTCGGATTGCAGCCACCCCGCCAACCCAACGTGGTCGGGGTGATGGTGGGTGACGATCGCGCGCGCAATTGGTTTTCCGCCCAACGGGCCTTCCATCAGCGATTGCCAGATGGCTTTCGTTTTCTTGGATGCAAAGCCCGTGTCGATCACGGTCCAGCTGTCACCATCGTCCAGCGCGTAGACGTTCACGTGATCCAACTTCATCGGCAGAGGCAACCGCATCCAGAGGACACCGGGGGCCACTTCGATTGCGGCCCCGTGCTCCGGCGCTTCCGCCCACGGATATCTCAGTCCAGCGGGCGGTGTGTCTTTCATCAGGCGGCGAACTCTTCTGGTGTCAGTGCATAGACGTCGTAGTCGCCTGCCTGTGCCTGTGCAAGCAGGCTGTCATGTTCGGGCAGCAGCCGCTGGATGTAGAAGCGCGCCACTTTTTCATGCGCGCCGCCCTGATCATTGAGAGCGGATTGCAGGTGGATATGGCCACCCAGCACGCGGGCAAAGGCGCGCAGGTACGGCACAGCCCCCGCAAACCGGACGCGGTGGTTCTGCGCGATCATCCATTCCGTCGTCTCGCGGAGCGTCTCGCTTGCCTGCCAGACCGCTTCGGCCATCTTGGGGAAGGTCGCGCGGGCAGCTTCTGCAGCAGCTTCAATCTCATCAAAGATGCGGGCCGCGGCCTCGCCCCCGTCCATCATCTTGCGCGCCACAAGATCCATGGCCTGGATGCCGTTGGTCCCTTCGTAGATGGTGGTGACACGTACATCGCGGGCGTATTGGGCTGCCCCCGTTTCCTCGACAAAGCCCATGCCGCCGTGGACTTGGATGCCCATGCCCGCCACTTCGTTGCCGATGTCCGTGCCAAAGGCTTTGGCAATTGGCGTTAGCAAAGCCGCGCGGGATTTCCAGGTTTCGTCATCGGTGGCAGTCGTCATATCAATCGCCTTGGCGCACAGAAGTGCGATACCCCGCGCCGCGTATGTTTCGGCGCGCATCGTCATCAGCATGCGGCGCACATCCGCATGGTCAATGATGGTGCCGGTGTCGCCTTCGGTTTTGCCCTGCTTGCGATCCAGCGCATAGCTGAGCGCGTGCTGGTATGCCCCCTCGGCTGCGCCTACGCCCTGTCCCCCGACGCCAAGTCGCGCGTTGTTCATCATGGTGAACATGGCCGCCATGCCGCCGCCTTCGGGGCCGACCATCCAGCCCTTGGCATTGTCGTATTGCATGACACAGGTGGGCGAGCCGTGCAGGCCCATCTTGTGTTCAAGGCTCACGACCTTGAGCGTGTTGGCGACACCGGGATTGCCGTTTTCATCCGGGATATTGCGCGGGACGAGGAATAGGGAAATACCCTTGGTCCCGGCGGGTGCGCCCGGCAGGCGGGCCAGCACAAGGTGGCAGACATTTTCGGTAAAGTCGTTGTCGCCCCAAGAGATGTAGATTTTCTGGCCCGAGATGCTGTAGGTACCGTCGCCGTTGTCCTCGGCCTTGGACGAAAGGGCACCAACATCCGATCCGGCCTGTGGCTCGGTAAGATTCATGGTGCCCGTCCACTCGCCCGAGATCAGCTTGGGCAGGTACAGCGCCTTGATCTCGTCCGAGGCGTGGTGTTCCAGCGCTTCGATCTGGCCCTGCGTCATCAGCGGTGCCAGTTGCAGCGACAGGCAGGCCGCCGACATCATCTCGTTCACCGCAGTGGTCACCGTCATCGGCAGGCCCATGCCGCCATATTCAGGATCCGCAGCGATACCGACCCAGCCACCTTCGGCGATGGCCTTGTACCCATCGGCATAGCCGGGCGAGGTCCGTACGACACCGTTTTCCAGCTTTGCCGGGTGCAAGTCACCGGCGCGTTGCAAGGGTGCTACCACGTCTTCGCAGAGCTTGCCCGCTTCAGTCAGGATCGCGGCGGTGACATCGGACGTCGCATCGGCGAAACGGTCGGTGGCGGCGACCTGATCCAGTCCAACGACATGATCGAAGAGGAAGGTATAGTCGTCCACGGGGGCGCGATATGGCATGTGTCAGCTCCGGTATCAAAGTCTTGGCAAGCGCAGCAACCGCGCTTAAAGGGGCATGTTTGAAATCATAGATGCGTTTCTGATGGGCGTACCGCAACTCAAACGCGGCGTCACGACAAAGCGGACAAGGCCGAATGACACAAAGCGAGACAGCCCTGTTGCCTGCAGATGCGGGCGGGATTGCCGAGGCGGCGCGACTGCTTGCGGCGGGTGGGTTAGTGTCGTTTCCAACCGAAACGGTCTATGGTCTGGGCGCGGACGCCCGGAACAGCCACGCGGTGGCGCGCATCTTTGAGGCGAAGGGGCGCCCGCGCTTCAACCCGCTGATCGTGCATGTGCCGGATCTGAATATGGCGCGTCGATATGCCGACATCACGGGCCTGCTGGCCGACCTTGCCGAAAGCTTCTGGCCTGGGCCACTGACGCTGGTGGCACCGCTGGTGGATGGGCACGGTCTGTCGCCGCTGGTCACGGCGGGTCTCGACACGCTCGCGCTGCGGGTGCCAGCACATCCCGCCGCACAGGACGTTCTGCGCGTCTTTGACGGGCCTGTGGCGGCCCCATCCGCGAACCCATCGGGACGGATCAGCCCTACAACGGCGGCGCATGTCATGGAGGGCCTGGGCGGGCGCATCGATGCCATCGTTGACGCAGGCCCCTGCACCGTGGGCCTGGAATCGGCAATCGTCGGGGGCCATCCGCTTGCCCTGTTGCGCCCCGGTGGGCTGGCGCAGGAAGACATCGAGCGCGTTGTCGGGCCCCTTGCGCAAGCAGGGGATGCCATCACGGCACCGGGCCAATTGGCATCACATTACGCCCCCGGTGCGGCGGTCCGCCTGAATGCCAATGCCGCCCATCCGGGCGAGGTGCTGTTGGGGTTCGGGCCGATGGCGTCGGACCTGAACCTGTCCCTTTCGGGTGATCTGATCGAGGCGGCTGCAAACCTGTTTGACCACCTACATGCGCTGGATGCCCTTGGAAAACCCATCGCGGTGGCCCCTATTCCGGAATGTGGTCTGGGGCGGGCCATCAATGATCGCTTGCGGCGCGCGGCGGCCCCACGGCCCTAGGCGCGACCCGCTTCGCCTGACAGACCCAACGGGTCGATGCCCAGCGCATTCAGCGCCTTCATCCATTTCGATGTATTGCCGGTGCCGAAAACCACTTGTGGCGTAGCCGGGACTGTCAACCAGCCATTGCGGGCGATCTCGTCCTCCAGCTGGCCCGGTCCCCATCCAGCATAACCAAGCATGACCAACGCCCGTTCCGGCCCGTCACCAATGGCAATATCTTCAAGCACGTCTTGCGTGGCCGTCATGCCAAAGGCGGTGCCGACCTTAAGTGTCTGAAGGCGCGATGTGTAGTCAGGGCCATGCAGGACAAACCCGCGCGAGGTTTCAACAGGCCCCCCAAAATGCACCGGCTTGCGTCGTTCAGGCGACGTGCAGGCAATCTCGATCTGGTCCAGCAACTCGCCCAGCATCATGTCCGTGGCAGGCTTGTTCACGATCAGTCCCATGGCGCCTTCGTCCGAATGCGCGCAGACAAACACAACCGAGCGGTCAAAGCGCGGGTCGCCCATGCCCGGCATTGCGACCAGGAGTTGCCCTGTCAGATCCAGTTTGGAGGCGACTGTCATTGCCTGTTCCGTTGTTTCTGGTGGCAGAATGCCGCCGGTCCGCGCGCGGAGCAACCGAAAGACGTGCCACAGGCAAGCCACCGCGCACTGGATCGTTACAGGAAGTTGACCGGGACGTGACTTGGCTTTGATCGTCCGGCGTTGCATCTAGAAACCATGAAACAGAGCGCCCTGCCCCTTGCCGCCTTGCTGGCTGCCGTGACCGCTGCGCCGACCCTGGCCCAGGGTCGGTATGACAACATCGTTCAAACCGAAGTGCTGCAGGGCTGGGATTTGCCTGATGGCCGTCGTTTGGCAGCGGTGCGCCTGGTTCTGGCCCCGGGCTGGAAAACCTATTGGCGGGCACCGGGCGATGCCGGCATTCCGCCGCATTTCGACTGGTCACGTGCCCGCAACATCAGTGCCGTTGGTCTGAACTGGCCCACCCCGGATGTGCATGTCCAGAACGGGATGCGGTCCATCGGCTATACCGAGCAGGTGGTGATCCCCATGCACATCACCCCCGCGAAGCCAGGCAAGCCCATACGCTTGCGCACCAAGCTGTCCATGGGCGTCTGTTCCGATGTCTGCATTCCCCACGAGGTGTCGATTGATGCCTTGCTGGACAGCCCGGACCTGAGCCCGACCCCGGCCATTGTGGCCGCTCTGGCCGATATGCCCTATTCCGCGGACGAGGCCGAAGTGCAATCCGCCACCTGCCGCTTGCGCCCGACCGAGCATGGCATGCAGATTGAGGCGCGTATCGACCTGCCGCATACCGGTGGCACCGAGGTGGCAGTGATTGAACCGGGCGTGCCCGATGTGTGGGTGAGCGAGGCAGCCACCACCCGCAGCGGCAACACCATCGTCGCGGTAAGTGAGATGATGCACACCGAGGGCGGCGCATTTGCCATCGACCGATCAAACGTGCGCATCACCATTCTGGGCGGAAGCTATGCCGTGGACGTGCGCGGCTGCACGGCCGGTTAGACCGCGCGGCGGCGCATGATCTGGAAGGTCAGCGCCGCCAGCACATAGGCCACAAGCCCCAAAACCATCACCCCAGCCGCAAACAGGGCAAATGCCATTGGCACTGCGTCGTTCTCTGCCAGTTGCGGCAACATATGTGTCAAGTAAGGCGGCAATGCGCCGGTGACGACAGCATAACCCATCGTCGTACCGAACCACCCCAATACCGCCGCCCAAAGCACCATGAAACCCCAGCGGACCGACGCGGCTGGTGATCCCAGCCCACGCCGCATCGCTTGAATCTGTCGTGCCACGTCGTGTTGCACGGCAACCAGCGCCGGCACCACGAGCAGCACCAGCACCATGCCAAAACCAAGGCCGTAGACCAGCGTGACAACGGTTGGCTTCAGGAATTGCGCCTGTTGCGATGTCTCGTAGAGCAGTGGCGTCATGCCCAGCACCGTTGTCAGCGTTGTGAGCATGACAGGGCGCAGCCGGTCTGCGGCCCCGTCGATGATTGACGGGAACAGGCCGCGATCCTTGGCATAGTCGTCGATGGTCGTGACCAGCACGATGCTGTCATTGATGATGATGCCCGTCATCCCCAGCAATCCCACCACGGTGAACATGCTGAGCGGAATGTCCCACACGCTGTGGCCATAGATCGTGCCAACGAGGCCAAATGGAATGATTGCCATCACGACAACTGGTCGCGTCCAGCTTGCAAACACCCAGGCCAGAACAAGATAGATACCGGTCAGGCAAAGGATCAGGCCCGTAAGGCTGTCATTTAGAAATTCGTCTTCCTGTTCGCTGAGCCCTGCCTTGCGGAAATCCACCTGACGTTCGGCGGCGATGTTGGGCAGAATCTCTTCCTCAAGGGCCCGGTTGATCTCGGTCGCGCGGGCGGGGTCATCTTCCGAGATGTCGCCTGTGACGGAAATCAGCCGAATACCGTTCTCGCGCCGGACGGTGGAGAAGCCAGTGCGGCGTTCGACACTGACAATGTCCGCCAGTGGGACGTATCCGCCATCGGGCGTGCGCATCTGGGTGCGGTCCAGGAAATCGGCGGTCAGCTCGTTCTCTGGCAGCTCTACCCGGATTTCGGCGCTGCGGGGACCGTCGGGAAAGGTTGCCGCTTCGATCCCGTTCAGCCGGTCGCGCAGGGCGCTGCCGAGCGTATCGATTGTAAAGCCAAGGGCCTGCCCTTGGGCGGTCAGGTCCAGGATCAACTCTTCCTTGTCATAGGCGAGGTTGTCTTCGACCGCACTGACCTCGGGATACTGCAACAAGGCGCGCTTAAGATCTTCGGACGCCGCTTTGAGCGTGTCGGTGTCGTTGCCGAAGAACTGTACATCCAGCGCGTCACCGCCGGGTCCCGATCTCCAACCGCGGAAACTGACGGTTTCAGCCAGGGGGTGATGCACAACCGCATCCTGCAAATCGGCCACGAATGCGAATGAGGAATAGGGGCGCAGGTCGGCGTCAATCAGTTCGATCGAGATGCCGCCAAGCAGATCGGTGTCCTTGGATTCCGTTCCGGACAGACCGCGGCCCGCATTGCCGCCGATCTCTGCGATCACATAGTCGATGGGGTTGCGGCCATAGCGTTCTTCATATTCGGCGCCGAGCGCTTCGGTTGCGCGCTGCATTTCCTGCATCATGGCAAGGGTATCGTCGCGGGCGGCACTTTCGAGCATTGCAAAGTTGCCAGTGACGGACCCGCGTTCGGGTGCGTTGAAAAACCGCCATTGCACGTCGCCCTGGATGAACAGCGCCACCTGGCTTGCCAGCACCACGCAAACACCCGCCAGCACGACGTAGCGGGCGGCAATCACACCGGCCATCATGGGGCGGAACAGCTTTTCACGCATCCATTCAAAACCGTGGTTGACGATGACCGACGGCGTGTCGAGCCCCTTCGCCCCCATGCCCGCGACCCAATCCACCTTGAGGCGACGAGGGGACAGCAGGAAGACGGCAGCCAAAACGGTGGGACCTGCCAGCAGGTAGGGCCAGACATCCCAAGCAGTTGCGATGCTGCCGGACCAGATTACATATCCCGCGGCACCGGAGATCACAGCAGACAGCACAGCGACACTCAGCACCGCCACGCCAAGTTTGATCCGGCTAAAGCGCGGTTTGTCCGATGCGGCCAGCGCATGCCCCATGTGATGCGGCAGGATCAGGAAACATTCGACAAGCGAGGCCAGCAAAACGGCAATCACAGTCAGGGGAATGTCGCGGATCAGATCGCCAAAGCGTCCGCCGACGGCGACCAATCCAAAAAAGGCGATAACAGTCGTCAGCGTTGCTGCAAAGACTGGCATTGCCATGCGGCGAGCCGCATTTTCAGCTGCGGCCATGGGCGCTTCACCAAGCGCCCTGTGGCGATGATCGGCATGCTCACCCACCACGATGGCGTCATCGACGACAATCCCCAAGGTGATAATCAACCCAAAGAGCGACACCATGTTGAGTGTCAGGCCACCAAGGAACATCAAGGCGATGGCTGCAAACAGGGCCGCCGGAATGCCTGCCGCCACCCAAAACGCCGTGCGCGCATTCAGAAACAGGAACAACAGGCAGATCACGAGGCCGAGGCCCACAATGGCGTTGTCGACAAGGATATTGAGACGAGCTGAGATGGCCTCGGCCCGGGTGCGGATCAGGTCAACGGTCACCGAAGGGGGCAGGGTGGACTGCAATTCAGCCGCCACCTTTTCCACCTGCGCCTGCATGCCAATGGCATCGCCATTGTTGGTTCGGTCCACACGGATCGACACGGCGGGGTTGGTCCCCACGAAATAGCTGCGGTTGCGCGCCGCACCCAACTGCGTGACGGTTGCAACGTCACGCACACGCAGCTTGGATCCATCCGGGTTGGACCGCAGCACGATGCCTGCAATCTCTTCCGGTGTGCGTTTTTGCGTGCCTGTACGCACGCGGGCATTGGCGCCTGACACGTCGCCGGCCGGGTCAGTATCAACCTCTGCGTTGATCGCTTGGGCGATCTCGGACATCGTGACTTCGTTCGCGATCAGAGACAGCGACGGCACTTCGACCAGAACTTGGGGCGCGGCAACGCCGCGGATCGTGGTGCGCGTGATCCCTTCGGCGAAGAGGCGCACAATGAATTCATCGGCAAACAGCCCGAGCTGCTGAGGGTTCACTGGCCCGGTAATCACCACATCGGTCACACGGTCGCGCCAAGCGCCGCGGCGCACCGTTGGTTCATCTGCCTCATCCGGCAAGGTTGTGACGCCATCAACCGCCGTTTGCACATCGTCCGCGGCGCGGCCCATATCCCAGTTCGGTTCGAACTCTAGCGTTACGGTGGCAGAGCCTTCCCGCGACCGGGACTCTGTGCTTTCAACACCTTCAACTGCCAGCAGTACAGGCTCGAGAACCTGAACGATGCCTGCATCGACATCTTCGGCCCCAGCCCCGTCCCAAGCCACGCTGACCGTGACATTGTCGATGATCACATCGGGAAAGAACTGGGCCCGCATGTTGGGCATGGAAGCCACACCGGCCACGAGCATCATCAGAAGCAGCAGATTGGCAACGGTGCGGTGGCGAACAAAGTAGCTGAGGATCCCCCCCGCCGCCTTGGGGATGTCGCGCACCATCTACCCGCCCATCCGGCTTTCAAGTCGTGCAACCATCTGTGCAGGCACACGCGCTTCACTCAGGCTGGCCAACGCACGCTCCTTGGCCGCTGCTGGCATGCGTTCGTTCGCCTCCACAAAAGCAACAAGCCGGGCGCGGCGTTCATCGGTCAGCTCAAGCATCTCGGGCTCAACCTGCGCCTCGGCCTGATCAGCACGTAAGGGCCGCACCGAGATTCCGGACCCCAGCAAGGGCGAGCGGGCTTCGACCACGTCACGACCCACAATGTCAGGGCTGCGCACCAGCACATCGTCGCCCTGACGGCGCAAAAGCTCGACTTCAACGGATTCAAGCCGGTTGTCTTCACCCAGTACCAAAACTGTGTTCGCCGCATCAATGGCAGAGGCCGGTAGGCGCACCACCTCATCCAGCGGCGGTTCAGACACCACAACGGTCACAAAGTCACCGGGCTTGAATCCCACCGCACTGTCGAGGCGAGCAAAGATCAGGCGCCCTGTCTGCATGTCACCACCACCTGCGCTGGCGCGGCTGACGGTTCCGGTGGCTGTCAGATCAATACCAACGACATTCAGTGTCGCCGTCATCGGTGCAGACATCACGCTGCCATTGTCCCCAAGCAGTCGAATATATTGCGCGGTTGAGAGGCGAAACGCCACCTCCAGCGCGTTTGGATCAATCAGCGCCGCAAGCTTTTCATTGCTTGACACAAGGCGGCCCGCAACAAGATCGGTTTCGTTCAGCGTGCCATCAAACGGGGCCATAACGGTTGTATCGTCCACCGTGCGCTGTGCTTCGTCCAATGCGATGCGGGCGCGGGCAAGGCGTGTACGACCCTGGTCGATCCGTGCCTCGGTCGAGGTGACAACCTGCCTGCGGGCCAGCACCGCCTGACGGGCTGATGATGCGGCCAGCTCGGCCTCTTCCACAGCCGCTGCGGTGCCCACGCCGCGTTCGGCAAGATCAACCTGCCGCTGGAAGGCCCTTTGGCGCAGGTCGGCCTGATCTTGCGCTGCCCGCTCTTCGTCCCGCGCCAGGACAAGGGCCCGGTCGGCATCACGCAATTCGGCTTCGGCATCCATCAGATCCGCATCAGCACGTGCCAATGCCGCTTCGGCATTCGCAGGGTCGATACGCACAAGGACCTGGCCCTGCTCGACCTCCCCGCCGTCTTCGAACACGTCTGCCAGTTCGATCACCCGGCCCGATGCCGCAGCGCGTAATTCCAGCGTGCGGCGGCTTTGAACCTCTCCGAACGCCTCAAGCACCGGGGTTTCGGTACCAGCTTCAGCCCGCACGACACCAACGGCAAAAACCCGTTCGCGGGCCGGTGGCGTGTTTGCCTCACGCGCCAACCGTTCCTGCACAGCTCCACTTACGATGGACCCTGCATAGGCGAGCAAACCAAGGGTAAGTGCCGCAAGCACAAGTCCGATCAGGCTTTGCCTTAAAAATCTCATTCTTTCACGCCATTAACCGCCCCGATGGGATCATATCACAATTTAGTGGCGCCCGGGAAATGTCCAAGCAACAAAGCTGTTACGTAAGCGACGGCTATTTCCGTCGCTGATGTTCGTCGAGGCGCGGCAGTATTTCGACAAAGTTGCAGGGGCGGTGCCGATAGTCGAGCTGCCGACCCAGGATTTCGTCCCATGCATCCTTGCACGCCCCCGGGCTGCCGGGCAGTGCAAACAGGTAAGTTCCATTGCAGACGCCGCCCGTTGCGCGGCTTTGCACAGCGGATGTCCCGATCTTTTGCATCGACACGATGGTAAACACGGTGCCAAAGGCGTCGATCTCTTTTTCGTAAACATCCCTGTGCGCCTCGACTGTCACATCGCGACCTGTCAGACCCGTGCCACCGGTCGACAATACAACGTCAATCTCAGGTTCATCGCACCATCTACGGAGTTGATCCGCGATCTGCGCGCGCTCATCAGGCAGTATCTTGCGGTCAGCCAGCGTATGACCGGCATCGGTCAGTCGCCCCACCAGCACGTCGCCCGAACGGTCTTCGTCCAGGCTGCGCGTGTCGCTGACCGTCAGCACGGCGATGCGGATCGGGATAAAGTCGAGGTCGTCGTCAATGCGGCTCATGGGCGGGCTCCAGCAAGGGCAACGCGGGCGGCCAGGGCGCCGAAGACACCGGCGGTGATCCACCGCAGCACACGTTCGATGATGGGATTGCGCGCGAGGGCGCGGCCAAGCCCACCGGCAGTAAGTCCGACGCCAGATTTTACGGCAAAGCCCAGAACGGCAATGGTCCCGCCATAGATCAGGAACTGCGGCAGGATGGCACGCGCCGGGTCCACGAATTGCGGAATGAAGGCAAGGATGAAGAGGATCACTGACGGGTTCGACAGGTTCACCACCAGCCCGTCCCGAAACGCCCGCGAAGGGCGCACGGGCCGGGTGTTTTCACCGACAAGCGGCGACATCAGCGTCTTGATCGCAAGATAGAGCAGGTAGGCGACCCCAACCCAGCGCACCACGCCAAAGACCCAAGGGGCTGCAGCCACCAGCGCGCCAAGACCCAGGCCAGCAAGACCCGCATTGATGAAAGCCCCCGACGCGATCCCGGCAGAGGCTGCAACCGCTGGCCCCTTCCCGCCCCGCAAACCCTGCGCCATGGCGAACAGCATGTCCGGCCCGGGTGTTAGAACCAGCGCAAAGGCCGCAGGCAGAAAGGTCAGGTAAATGATGGGGTCGATCATTTGGTGTCTCTCAAATGAGCCTGCAGGCTGAGCAGATCGGCCCAGGCCTCACGCTTGGCCGCCGGGTTGCGCAACAGGTAGGCCGGATGGAACATCGGCAGCGCAGGCTTGCCGCGCGCCTCGGTCCAATTGCCCCGCAGGCGGGTGATGCCCCGTTTGCCCAGAAGCGCCTGACAGGAATGGTTGCCGACAACAACCAGCACGTCGGGGTTCGCCAGTTCAATGTGCCGGTGCAGGAAGGGCTGCATCATTGCCACCTCTTCCGGCTTTGGATCGCGGTTCTGCGGCGGACGCCAGGGCAAGACATTGGTGATGTAGACACTCTCGTCCCGGCTGAGATTGATTGCGGCGAGCATTTTATCAAGCAACTGACCCGCCCGCCCAACAAAAGGTTTGCCCTGAATATCCTCATCGCGGCCCGGCGCCTCACCCACGATCATCACACGGGCGCCCGCGACACCATCTGAAAACACAAGGTTGCGGGCGCCACGCTTCAACTCGCAGTGATCATAGGCGGCGAGCGCCGCGCGTAGACCATCCAGATCCGTCGCCGCTGATGCAACCTGCTGCGCGACCACAACCGGGTCGACCGTGTTTTGCGGGATCTGCACCGCAGGCGTTTGTGCGGCAGCCGGGACCTTTGCCACCTTCGGCACTGTTGCAGGCACGTCATAGCGGTTGACCGGCGCATCGGCGATGCACTCGTCCGCGCCCAGCTCGATCTGCCAGGCCAGGGCCGCGAGGGCACCATGATATTCCGCCGATTCCATGGCGCAATCCTACGCGCGCCGCACACGAACCGGAATGCCTATTCCGTGTTCCACAAATATGCCCACCCAAGCGCTTGCCGCGCCGCATAGCGGGCGCATATAAGCGCGGGGACACGCCAAGGGATCGCCATGACCTTCACCCACCGCCACCTTCTGGGGATAGAACACCTGCGCCCCGAAGAAATCGTCACCCTTCTCGATCTTGCCGAAGAATATGTGGACCTTAACCGCGCCGCCAAAAAGCACAGCGATGCGCTGGCGGGTCTGACCCAGATCAACATGTTCTTCGAAAACTCCACCCGCACGCAGGCCAGTTTCGAACTGGCGGGCAAACGGCTGGGTGCGGACGTGATGAACATGGCGATGCAGGCCTCGTCCATCTCGAAGGGCGAAACGCTGATCGACACCGCAATGACGCTGAACGCCATGCACCCCGACCTGCTGGTGGTGCGGCACCCACATTCAGGTGCTGTGGACCTTTTGGCGCAAAAGGTGAATTGCGCGGTTTTGAACGCGGGCGATGGGCGGCACGAACACCCGACCCAGGCACTGCTGGACGCATTGACGATCCGCCGGGCCAAGGGACGGCTGCACCGGTTGAACATCGCGATCTGCGGCGACATCGCCCACAGCCGCGTCGCCCGGTCGAACATCATCCTGCTGGGCAAGATGGAGAACCGGATTCGCCTGATCGGCCCACCCACGCTGATGCCCGCAGGCATCGCCGAGTTCGGTGTCGAGGTCTATGACGACATGGCCGAAGGGCTGAAAGATGTCGATGTGGTGATGATGCTCCGCTTGCAGAAAGAACGCATGGACGGCGGATTTATCCCCAGCGAGCGCGAGTATTACCACCGTTTTGGCCTGGATGCGGACAAGTTATCCCATGCCAAACCCGACGCCATCGTCATGCACCCCGGCCCCATGAACCGCGGGGTTGAGATTGACGGAACATTGGCCGACGACATCAACCGTTCGGTCATTCAAGATCAGGTCGAAATGGGCGTGGCCGTACGCATGGCCGCCATGGACCTTCTGGCCCGCAACCTGCGCACCGTTCAGGGTGCCGCATGACGCAGCCGACACTGCTACCCGGTGAAACACTACTGCACAGTTGGACGATTTCCAGACGCTCTTACGTTGTACGCGTCTGTGTTATTGCAGGCATTTGGGTACTTGTCGGGTTGTTTGGGGATTTCGGGAAAGCCTTATGGCTCATTCTCCTAAGCATTCCTGTTTCGGCTTTGATCGTCCTGTTTAATATGTGGGTCTTTGGTGAGCTTGATCTTTGGTGGCGTCACCGTGGCACCCAATGGCACCTGACCAACGAAGCCATACATATATCCCCAAACGAAGACTTCCCGTCCGAGATTCCACTGGACGAAGTCAAGAAGATCAATCGCTGGCCGTTTTGGTCTTTGGTTGTCCGCTTTGAGAACGGAACAGCGATGACTTTGCCCATTCCACAGGCTCCGCGCGATCTGCGGCGCCGCATACTGGATGCGCGTGATGCTTACGTATCGAGACTGCAACCATGACCACATTGATCGACGTGCCACCCAATGAACGCGGGGTAATCCGCGTCTTTGCCCTGTCGATGACGGACAAGGAGGCGCAGGCACTCAAGGACAATCCAGAGGCGATTGATGCCGCACTTGGGGCATCGGTTGACGCTCAGCATGTCGAAGTCTTCCCGATCTCGGACCTCGAAGGGGTTGGCCTTGTTGGCTATCTGGTTGAGGGCAACGCAGTACCGCCCGAGCAACTGTCGCCCGATCGGACCAAGTTGGAAAAGCTGGGGGGCTGGGTGATGATTGTCTTTTCGCTTGCATTCGGGGATCGCGAAACGGTGTTGGAGCCGGCCCCGACGCTGACGCTGATTGGCACATATGGCGAGGTCCGTACCGACTGGCGTGCGACTGAAACGGTCGAGGCGGACAGTGCCAAACCCTACTCGGCCCCGCCCGAGACCGTGAAGAAAAAGCCATCCGACGCCGCCATGTCTGGCCGGATCGCCATGATTGCCTTGCTTGTTCTGGGCCTTCTGACCTGGCTGATGATCCGGATCGGCGGATAGCTTACGCACTGTGGCAGCGCTACCGGGATTTTGCAATCACCCTTCGAGCTTTCTCCAAACTGAGATGTGGCTTTCGCTTAGATGCGTGAAGGGCGTCTTGTCCCAATCGGCCCACCGATGCTCCAGCTCCAAACCCGCCAATTGCGCCATAAGGTCCAACTCGGACGGCCAGACATAGCGAAACGGGATCGACAAATGTTGATGCTGATCGCCTTTCATCCACACATGATTGGATGTGTAGCACTGCGTGGCCAGATCGTAGTCATCCACACCGAAATGATCGCTGCTGCAGGCAAAGGCCATCTTAGTCTCACCAAATGGAATACGCTGCAGGGGCGGCACGCGGGTTTCAATCAGGAACCGCCCGCCTTTGTCCAAATGCCGTGCGGCGTTCTTGAAACACGCGATCTGCGCCTGTTGTGTGACAAGGTTGTCGATCGTGTTGAACACGAGGAAGACAAGCGAGAAATGCCCGGGCACCTGGGCGGAGGTCATATCACCAATTACCACGTCCATCGGCGGGCCGATTTCTTTTTTGCGAAGCTCGGCCACCATGGCCTTCGATAGCTCGATGCCCTTCACGTCGTGGCCCGATGCCAGCAAGGGCAAAGCGATGCGCCCCGTTCCGGCGGCAAATTCAAGCACGCTGCCCGACCCCGCCAGCCCCTTGAGGCACTCAACCGTCCGATCAATCAACGTTGGATCGTCACCGCCATGATCACGGTCATAGCTTTCCGCTACGGTGTCACCAAAGTAGCCATCTTCGTCCATTCTGATCCTTCACCCCGCAACCCGCGCGCGCCGTTCCTGTGCACTGCATGTTAGCAGGTCAACGCACAGAACGCAGGGCATCTTTCCTCGAAACGCGTTGAGAGTGAGCCGAGCATCACACCGCGCAGGATTGGACTGAACCCGCCGTCTGAACATCAAGGCTCAAAAGGCGTGCGGCTCTCCTCAATCCCCTTTGCGCGGTTTGCGAGGGCCCCCTTTTGCAACCACCTCCTCAACACGCTCGGCATAGGCTCGGCGGTCCTCGTCGGACATGGCAGCGACCCTGTCCAACCATTCATCTTGCGCAACACTCTGAACTTGTTCAACGCCACGCGCCTGCCGTTCAAGAATGGCTTTAACGGCCGCCCGGTCAAACGTGTCTGCCTTGAGCAAGGCCACCATCTCGCCATAGACTGCACGGCGTACGCCAAGACCAGGCAGGTCCCGGTTACCGCGTACCACACCGAAAACGGCACGCCGGTCTTCTTGTGGAAGTGCAAGTACATAAGGCATCGCATAACCCATGCCCGGCCCTTTGCCGCCCAAGGGTCCCCCACTAAGGGCAATACCCCCGACAAGGCCCGCAATGCCCAGGTTGATTGCCAGGGACAGGCCCAGCAGGATCTTCACCCAGACCGGGCAGCGGCGCTCAATTTGTGTGTCTGCCATACTCAGCCCTCCTCCAATGCCCAGCCAAAGGCATCAAGGCCCAGGTCGGTGTCGTAGTAGGCATCGTCATAGCCAAGGGTCCAAAATGCATCGACACCCGTGTCGCCAACCGCGCCAAGGCCAATGACAAAGCCGGTCGCGGTTGCAGCAACCAGCCCGCTTACAGCCCCCCACCCCCCGATGCCGCGCACAATCTGCTGCCACCAGGGGGTCACCGCCACGCGACCGCCGGGGGCTGGCAAATGCAACTCGGCGTCGGCCAGCACCCGGGCCACCAGATCGCCCGAGGGATCGGGCACCGGCAGTGCCGCAAGCTCGTCCAGCATCTGGTCGATCCCGTTGGGATCAGGCTTGTCTGGTACCACTGTCATATCCATCATCCTTCATATCCAAGGGCGGCCACCCGCCCCTTCAAGGCCGTTGCAAGGGCGCGCTTTGCCCGTGCTGTCAGGCTTTCCACCGCCTCTACGCTGACACCCAACTGCTCCGCAATCTCCGGGTTCGATACCCCTTCGAAATGGCGCAGTGTCAGGGCCAGACGCTGGCGTTCTGGCAAATCTGCAATCGCGACGCGCAGCGCGGTATGACGCGCATTGTCCTGCAACGTTGCCTCCACACCCGGTGCAGGATCTTCCGGCTCGGCCACATCATCCAGCGCAACACCGCCCCGGCGGCGTTTTCGCAACCGATCCGTGCACAGGTTGGACACGACGCGGTACAGCCAGGTCGACACCTGCGCCTCTCCGGTCCGCCACTCCGGCGCAATGCGCCACAATCGCAGCATGGCATCCTGGACCACATCCTCTGCCTCTGACCTGTCGCCTAGCATACGAAAGGCCTGCGCGTGCGCGCGCGGTGCCAACCGAACGGTCAAGGCGCGGGCCGCACCTGCATCTCCGCGCGCATAGCGGGCGAGCAAGGCGGCGTCATCCTCCTCCGGGCGTGCGTCAAGCGGCATCGTCATAACTCCGGCAACCTGCCCGGCCCTGCCCCCATGAACAAGGGGCAGGGCCTGCGCCCTTAGTTATTGTCGCGCGGCTTGCGGCCACCCTTGCGCATCTCTGCACGGGCCTGTTCGAACTCTTCCTGCGAAATCCCGCCGCTGTTGTCGGCATCAAGACGTTCAAACATGCGGGCCGGATCACGGCGATTGTTCTGCATTTCCTCAGGCGACAGCTTGCCATCCTCGTTGGCGTCCATACGGGACAGGATGCGCTCCGCCCGGGACTTTGCGCGCTCGCTGGCGCTTGCTTCCAGCTCGGACACCGAAAGGAACCCATCGCCATCTGTGTCAGCCGCGGCAAAGCGTGCCTGGCCGATTGCCTGCATTTCCTGCAAGGTCACTTCGCCACTGCCATCCGCATCCAGAGCGGAAAAGTCAGGGCCACGATCGCGGGCCATGGCCGACAATGTGGTAAGCCCAACCGCCGCTGCGGCGATGGCTGCAATGAATGTGCTGCGTTGCATAAGGTATACTCCGTTTTTTGCCTCAGGTCCGGCCGGTTGATCCCGCCGTCCTATGCAACCTCAAACGGCGCGTTCCGCACATTCCGTCGAAAAAAAATAACAACTGCCGAGTCGCACCTGACGTGGAACGCGACATCGGGACGCAAGGACAGATTGCGGCATTCCGTTTTGTGTGATGCGCCCCCATGTTCCGCGAGCTTCCAGAAAGGCAGATGCCATGCAGACCGAGCAAACAACAATCCCGAATGAAGTCCAGCGGCCCGTGCGGCCGGCGCTGATGCGTGGCTGGAAACGCAAATGCCCGCGCTGCGGCAACGGAAGGCTGTTGAAGGGTTACCTGAAACTCGCCGACACCTGTCCGGTGTGCAAGCTCGACTACACGCATGCGCGTGCTGACGACGGCCCTGCATACCTGACAATCCTGCTGGTCGGACACTTGATGGCGCCCCTCTTGCACATAGTGTTTGTCCATTGGCGACCCGAGCCGCTGGTGCTGTTCACGATTTTTGCAGTTGGCTGTGTGGGCTTGTCCCTCTACCTTTTGCCGAGGCTCAAGGGGGCCATCGTCGGGTTTCAGTGGGCACGGTCGATGGGCGGCTTCGGCCGCGCCGGGTAGCACCTGCACCCTGGCGCCGACATCGGCCAAAGGGGTGACATGAACACAATCGACAAGACCCAAATTCGGAATGCATCTACAGTCATCGTGCTGCGTGACAGGATGACAACGCCCCGCATCCTCATGGGACAGCGCGGCGCCAATGCAGCGTTCATGCCCAACAAATTCGTCTTTCCAGGTGGTGCGGTCGATGCAGGTGACCACGCCATACCGCTCGCGTCGACGCTCTTGTCGCCGAACGACACACGGCTCGCAGAAGATGGGGAACCCCATCTCGCACCGGCCCTGGCTGCTGCGGCGATACGCGAACTGTTTGAAGAAACCGGGCAGATCCTCGGGCAGCCGGGCAACTGGTCAGACGCCCCGCCGGATTGGAGACAGTTTGCATCCACCGGGCACCGCCCGCACGCAGCGCCGCTGCAATTCGTCTTTCGCGCCCTGACCCCGCCCGGCCGCCCGCGTCGCTTTGATGCCCGGTTCTTCCTGATCGACGCACAGGACATAGCCTCTGATCTCGACGACTTCAGCCGCGCCTCGGATGAACTGTCACATCTGCAATGGATCGCGCTCGACGATGTCCGTGGCTTTGACATGCCCTTCATCACCGAAGTGGTCTTGGCCGAAATCATGGCGCGCGTGACCGACCCCGCCCCGCCGCCAAGCGTGCCGTATTTCAAGAACAATGATGAAGAGAGCCTGTTCCTCCGCCTGCGCGGCCATCCCATGACGGACTAGATCGCGAGCACCAGCAACAGGATGGACCCGAGCAGAACGGCCATGCCAATCCATTCCCGAGACGTAATCGCCTCTCGGAACAGCAGCACGCTGACCAGCGCACTCATCACCAGTTCGATCTGCCCGACCGCCTTGACGTAGGCCGCACTTTGTAACGTGAAGGCAAAGAACCAGCAGAACGATCCGGCCATCGACATCAAACCGACCCAAACCGCAACCTTGCGCGCGTTCCAGACGGCCCGGACCTGACCCGGATCACGCCACCGCAGCCAAAGAACCATAGCAACCGTTTGCATCGCGGTCACGGCGGCCAGCGTCAGACCCGCCCGCGCAATCGGGTCATCCAGCCCGAGGCTGAGCGACGCCCCCCGGTAGCTGACCCCGGACACGGCAAACAGCAGACCTGCCGCCAGTCCCAGCCCGGTCGCCCGGTTTGCCATATCCCGCCAGTCCCAACGCACGGGTTCGGGCGGGGCGGACAGCAGCAGAACTCCGACAAGACCCAGACCGATGGCCGCGAAGCCCAGCCAGCTGACCGCGTCCCCCAACACGATCCAGCCCACCAGGACGGCTTGGATAACCTCTGTTTTCTTGAAGGTGATGCCGACCGCGAAGTTGCGTGCCTTGAACAGGCTGACCGTGGCCACCGTCGCAAGGATCTGCGCCAGCCCCCCGACGGCTGCGAACATCCAGAACAGCGGTCCAAACGTTGGCCACACCCCGTCCGTGCTGCGCATGTACAGCATGATCAGAACGGCAATGAGCGGAGCGGAATAAAGAAACCGGGCAAGCGTCGCGCCCGACGCGCTCAGGGTGCCGAGCGACAGTTGCCGCTGCAACATGAACCGCAGCGTCTGAAACATCGCCGCGGCGACAGAAATGGGGATCCAAAGGGCCATGGCCCTCTATGGCGGCTCAGCGGTCCGAGGACCAGAGCGGATGCGGCACCGGATCTTTTGCACGCAGGAAGTGCCGGACAAACACGTCTTTGTACGAGGCATAGCGATACCCCTCGTTACAGGCCAAATACCGGTCGCGGTTGGCCCGGTAGAGCGCGGGCAACCGGTACCACGGCACGCGCGGGTGCATGTGATGAACAACATGGAAGTTGTTGTTCAGGAATAGAAAAGCCAGCAGGCCACGATCTTCGACAATCACCGTGCGGCCCCGTGCGCGCTCATGCGCCTGGTGTTCAAGAAAGGTCCTGATTTTCAGAACGGACACTGCCGCGTAGCAGGCCGTCAAATAGACCCAGATCGGCATGGTGCTCGCCCAAACGATGCACAGAACTGCGAAAACGCCCGGCAGATGCACTAACCACCCACGCAACACCTGCGCATCAGCAGCCCGGATCGCCCGCCAGTCCTCTCGCATGAAACTGACCTGCGCCACGATTGGCCCCAGCAGCATACGCCCTGCAAGCGTGTTGTTCAGCGCAAGCACACCCCGCAAGAGGCGTGGCATCCGCCTCCACATTGCCGGATCAACATAGTTCGTTTCGGGATCATCATACGGATCTGTCAGGTTCGCATCCTGATGGTGGGCCAGATGCGTGTCACGAAAACGCAGGTACGGGATAAACAGCCCCGGATTGACGATCACAAGGGCCTCACTCGCCATCCGGGACGGAAACGGATGACCGTGCAGCACCTCATGGGTCAATGACGCATGCAGAACAAGGGCGAACACCAGCACGCCCCATGCCCACCCCACCGGCAACACCAGGAGGGCCAGACTCCACAGCGCAACACACACCAGCCACAGTCCCAAGGTGATCCACTCGACTTGCATCGGGCGATCAAAAGGCAAGCGTCGGGACGACCGGCGTGAGGGCATTGGCAAAGGCTCCGGGAAGGGATGCCCGAACGCTATCGTGATCCCGTACCACTGCGAATTCCGAATTGAGTTAACAATTTTGCCAATTGTTGATATTTATCACAACATGCCTGAAATTCTCGACAAACGCCTTCGAGCATCCCAATTCCGCACCCGCTTGGCCCGCGCCATGCAGGACCAGAACATGTCGCAAAGCGCGCTGGCCCGCCACATCGGCACCGACCGATCCACCATCAGCCAGGCCCTCGGTGATGATGGCGCGCGGCTGCCCGGCGCCCAGGTGGTCGGCTCCTGCGCCCAGGCGCTTGGCGTATCCGCCGACTGGCTGCTTGGCCTCTCCGATCGCCCCGAAAGCGCAGCAGCGTTAACCGCGGCCGCGCTTTCGTGGACTGAAGCCCCCCGCGCCCTGATCGACGAACGCATCTTCTCATGGCACCAGGAAGCGGCGGGTTACAAGATCCGGCACGTCCCTGCGGGCCTGCCGGACATGCTCAAGACCCAAGAGATGTTAGAATGGGAATACGGCCCCCACCTCGGGCGCACCACCACGCAAGCCATCAACGCCTCCCGGGATCGGCTGAACTGGATGCGCGCGGCACAATCAGACTACGAAATTGCGCTGCCTCTGTATGAACTGCACAGCTTCGCCGCAGGGACCGGCTACTACGCAGACCTGCCGACAGACACACGACACAGCCAGCTCGACCAGCTGCTCGACCTAAGCACCCAGCTCTACCCAAGGCTGCGCATCTACCTCTTTGACCAGCGCAAGCTCTACTCGGCCCCGATCACCATCTTCGGCCCTCTGCTCGCAGTGATCTACACCGGCGGCCACTACATGGCCTTCCGCGACCGTGAGCGGATCGAAACACTGTCCTTGCACTTCGACACGCTGATTAGGCAAGCCACCATGACGGCCCGCGCCCTACCCGATCACCTAGAAAGCCTGCGCAGCTTGATCCGCTAGCGCGGCACCCCTGGGTCGGCGGGCGGGCGCCTTTGCCAAAGGCAAACAGAGCCGCCCGACGATCACCCTGTCAGGGCCGTTGGCCAACCGCGCGCCCCGCCCCCTCCGGCACAGGCAAATCCGCATGAGCCGCAGCCAGACGCTCCAGCGCCGCTACAATCCCAACCGCAGGTTCGGATGGGCGGCGGGTCTCAAGGCTCACATGCAGCAGGAAATGCTCTCCCGTCGCCAAAAGCCGCTCGTCCTCATACATCTCATGGAACAGATGCAGCTTCTTGCCGGCGCCCGCCAGGATCTGTGTGCGCACCTCGATCACGGTTCCCGCATGCACTTCATCCACATGACGAATATGCGTCTCGGCCGTGAAGTAGCTGCCGCCTGTCGCAATGTACTCCGCATCACAGCCAATCATTTCCATGAAACGGTCCGTCGCGTCGCCAAAGGCCTGCAGATACCGCGCCTCGTTCATGTGACCGTTATAGTCGGTCCAATCCAACGGCACGGCCCTATGCACGGTCAGGATAGGTGCGGACACATCCTCCAGATCGTCGGCATGCGCCGCCAGAACAGTGCCCTCGCGCAACTGCGCCTCGTGGGCGTTCATCACAGCACCCGCGCCCCAATCATTGGCCTTGAGCGCCCGCATCATACCCACAAGGTTGTCGTCCCGCGCCTTCAGCATCTCGGCAATTGTCATATGCCCCGATTGCGCATCCGATTGACCAGCAATCAGATCCACCAATTCATCGGTAAACTCCGGCACATCCATCAGCTTGGTCCAGGGCCATTGCAGGGCCGGACCAAACTGCGCCATGAAATGACGCATCCCGGCATCGCCACCGGCGGTGCGGTAGGTGTCAAACAGCCCCATCTGCGCCCAGCGGATGCCAAAGCCCATGCGGATCGCCTCATCGATCTCCTCGGTCGTGGCAACACCGTCCTTGACCAGCCACAGCGCCTCGCGCCAGACAGCTTCAAGGAACCGGTCTGCGATATGAGCGTCGATCTCTTTGCGCACACGTAACGGGTAATGCCCAAGCGACCGCAAGATACCCTCGGCCTTTTCCACCAGCGCGGGGTCGGTTGCAGGTGAGGGCACCAACTCGATCAGCGGCATCAGGTAGACGGGATTGAACGGGTGACAGACCATAATCTGCTCAGGCCGCGCCGCCCCCTCCTGCAACTCGCTGGGTTTAAAACCACTGGTCGACGAGCCGATGATCGCATCCGCAGGGCACGCCGCTTGCAGATCCGCCAGCACCTTGTGCTTGATGTCCAACCGTTCCGGCACGCTTTCCTGTATCCACGTCACGTCAGCGACGGCCTCGGCCAGATCAGCGTGAAAGGTCAGCCGCCCCTCTGGGGGCAAGGTCACATCCGTGAGGCTCGGCAATGCCCGCCTTGCCTGCGCCAGCACCGGGGCCAGCTTCGCCTCCGCGTCCGGATCAGGGTCAAACACCCGCACATCCCACCCGTTCAGCAGAAACCGCGCGGCCCAGCCGCCACCAATAACACCGCCGCCGATGATCGCCGCTGTTCTTACTGCACCGTTGCCCATGTTTCTGTCCGATATCCGTTAAAGTCCAAAACCTGCTCTGCCGCGCGGATCTGATCTACCCGCCGTTTTCCAACGCGCGTCACCACAAAACCGAACCGTCCGTCGGGGTTTCCCAAGGCCGCCGTGTTGTGATCAGGGTCGATCCATACGACCCACAGATCGCGCGTGGTCGTGTCTTCGTAGGTGACCTCTAAAATACCGCGCCCAAGTGGCTTCACCCGTCCGTCGCGCGTTGCCCCCGTCGCGCTCAACTCCTGCCATAGACCGCCGGCAACTTCGAACCCTGCCAGCGCCCACTCCCCAGCGCCCGCCCTTTCGACCTGCCACCGCCCGTCAAACCGCGCCTCTTCGAACCGGCTGATGGCGCCGATTGGCACGGTCGGGTTGCGCAGCAATTGAGGATCATCTGAAGGCGCAGGCGCGCACGCAGCCAGCCAGCCTATTGCGCAAAGGTTAATGATCAGGAGCCAAAGCGTCCGATGGGGGTGCACAGGGGGTGCACGCCTGGTGCACGGGGGGTGACACGCTGTCATCACCCTTTCGATGCCCGTTTTGTCAGCCCCAATTTCTCGCGCACCTCCGCCGGTCCAATGACCCGCGCACCCATGTTTTCAATGATAGTGCCCGCCCGTTCGACCAACTGCCAATTCTGCGCCAATTCGCCCTTGCCCAGCCACAGATTGTCTTCAAGACCCACGCGTACATTGCCGCCCGCCAGTACCGCCGCCGCGACATAGGCCATCTGGTTCCGCCCAAGCGAGAAAGCGGAAAACGTCCAGTCATCCGGCACGTTGTTGACCATCGCCATGAAGGTATTCAGGTCATCCGGCGCGCCCCAAGGCACGCCCATGCACAGTTGCACCAGCGCGGGCGCGTCCAGAACGCCATCCTTAACCAGTTGTTTTGCATACCATAAATGACCGGTATCAAAGGCTTCGATCTCTGGCTTCACGCCCAGCTCTGTCATCATGCGGCCCATGGCGGTCAGCATGCCCGGCGTGTTGGTCATCACATAATCGGCCTCGGCAAAGTTCATGGTACCGCAATCCAGAGTGCAAATCTCCGGCAGGCATTCCGCCACATGCGCCACCCGTTCAGACGCGCCGATCATGTCGGTGCCATCCTCTTTCAAGGGCAGAGGGGCTTCGACATCGCCAAAGATCATGTCGCCACCCATTCCAGCGGTCAGGTTCAGGACAACATCGACATCCGCGTCGCGAATACGGTCCGTAACCTCCCGATAATATTCAATTTTTCGGCTCGGCACCCCTGTCTCCGGATCCCGCACATGGCAATGCACCACAGCCGCTCCGGCCTTGGCTGCGGCGATCGCACTGTTCGCAATCTCTTCAGGGCTGCGCGGTACATGAGGGCTGCGATCCTGCGTGCCACCCGATCCGGTCACGGCACAGGTGATGAAAACCTCACGATTCATGGTCAGCGGCATGTGTCCCTCCTTGCATTCAACGGCACTCTGCCATCCATTGCGATCAAAACTTGTCAAAAAGCGAATTGATATGACGAAAACCGCAATACTCGTCCTGCAAAATACAAACACCCTTTCGCTCGCAGCAGCCGTTGACCCCCTACGCGCCGCCAACCGACAATCGGAGAGACCACTCTACGACTGGAGCTTCGCAACACCAACCAACGAGGACGTGCAGCTAACCAGTGGTCTGACCGTGCCTGCCGCGCCTTTGCAACGCGTCCCATCCTGCAATCTGCTGATCCTCGTGGCCGGGTTCAACGTGATCCCGCAAGCCACCCCGGCCCTGTTGTCGAGCATCCGACGCCTCACCGTACCTGACACCGTCCTCATGACCATTGATGGCGGCGCATGGCTGGCCGCGAAGGCCGGCTTGCTGGATGGGCATGCCGCCACCACACATTGGGAGGACCTGGCCGAGTTCTCTGCAAGTTTCCCGGACATCATGCTGCAAAATGCAAGGTTTGTAACATCCGGCAAACGATGGACCAGCAGCGGCGCAGCGCCAACTCTCGACATGATGCTGCAGCTGATCGAGGTCCAACACAGCACATCATTGTCCGCGCGTGTCGCCGCTGGCTTCATCCATACACGCGCGCCCTCTTCCGCTGATCCGCAGATACGACACCCGGACGCGCGTCAGCACAGTGCTCTGACACACAAGGCCCATGCCATCATGGAAGGCGCGCTGGACACCGTTGTTCCAATTCCAACCATTGCGAAGCAGCTTGGGCTGAGCACACGCAGCCTGCAACTCCACTTCCAGCAAGTGCTTGGGATCACGCCGAAAATGCATTACCTTACCCTTCGGTTAGCGGAAGCGCACAGGCTGATCAAGCATACTGAAACACCGCTGCACAGTATCGCTCTCGCCACAGGTTTCGGATCACAATCCAGCCTTGCCCGGGCACATACAGAAAAATACGGGGAAAGCCCGCGCGCAACACGCGCTGCGCATCGCTTTGACCAGTAGCCTTTGCAAAGCCTTTCCAGTCAGGTGAATCTGAGTCGGCTCACCGAGTGTCGAATGCACTAGCGCAGTTGGATCAATAGGGCATCGGATGCGCGCGATGCGCAGTGTCAAGATCGGCCAGCACTTCATCGCTCAGTTGCAAATCAGCCGCACCGATGGCCACCTCCAGTTGGTCCATCGTTGTGGCCCCGAAGATGACAGAGCACATGAAGGGGCGCGTCATACACCACGCCAAGGCCATCTGGCTTGGATCCAGACCATGTTTGCGCGCAACGGCCAGGTAGGCACCGACTGCTTCGAAAGCCCGCTCGGTCTTGCGGCCGCCCAAATCAGCATTCAGGGTCATGCGTGACCCGGTGGGCACGACCCCACCTTGATATTTACCGGTCAAAAGGCCGGTCGCCAAAGGCGAAAACGACAAAAGCCCGACATCTTCGTTCATGCTGAGTTCAGCCATGTCGGTGTCGTACAGACGGCACATGAGGGAGTATTCATTCTGCACAGACGCCACACGCGGCCCACCTGTTTGCTCTGCAGCGGCAAGCCACGCAGCAGTCCCCCAAGCGCTTTCATTCGACAGGCCAAATGCACGAATGGTTCCCCGATCCACCTCGCGCTGCAGCGCGCCAAGGCAATCGGCCATGTTCTGACGAACGGCTGCCGGGTCCTGACCGGACGGGTCGTACGTCCAGTTCTGCCGGAACATGTAACTGCCACGGTTTGGCCAATGAAACTGATATAGATCGATGTAGTCCGTCTGCAGGCGGCGCAGTGACCCTTCAATGGCTTGGGGAATAGTGGCACCGCTGATATCTGCGCCGTCCCGTACGTGGCGCATGCCTGAACCCGAATGTTTCGTGGCAAGGATCATGTCTTTGCGCGCACCACCGCTTGCGAACCACAGGCCGATGATTTCCTCAGTCCGACCCGCGGTTTCAGCGCTTATGGGGTTCACCGGGTACATCTCTGCCGTGTCGACGAAGTCTATTCCTGCAGCAAGCGCACGGTCGATCTGAGCGTGGCCTTCTTCCGGTGTGTTCTGTGTGCCCCAGGTCATTGATCCCAGACATAAGGCCGACACATCGATCCCCGTGCGTCCCAGCTTGCGTCGTTCCATGTCAGGCCCTCCTGTTGCGTCCGGGTGACCCTAGCGGCCAGACCCTTGGGGACAAGCCAAAAATCTGCCCGTTTCGCGCAAATCAGAATTGAGAACATATGAAGAACACGCTACCGTATACACATGCCATTGCCCACGTCACTTGCCCAGCACACCAAATCAGGCGTGCGCGCTTGTCTGCCCCTGTTGTCCGAAGGGGCGCAACATGGGCTTGGGCATGGGTTGGCAATGGGCCGGGTACACGAGGCTTGTGGCCCTGCCCGCCACCGGCTTGCCATGTGGCTGGTGGCACAAACCAAGGGGCCAGTGATCTGGATCACCCCGGATTGGAGCACAGAACACCTGAATCCTTGTGGCATGATGCCGTCAATCGACCCGGCACGGCTGATCATAGTCCATGCAAAGCGGGCGGATGACGTGTTGTGGAGTATGGAAGAAGTGTTGCGCAGTGGCACTGTGCCCCTTGCCATTGCCGATATGCCCGGCCTGCCAGGCCTGACCCCGGTCCGCCGCATGCATCTGGCGGCCGAAAACGGAGGAGCGGGCAAAGGCGACGCCCCGCTGGGCCTGTTGCTGACGCCTGGAATGGGCGGTGCACAGGGTGTTGAAAGCCGCTGGCATTTGACCCCTGATCACCGGGGCGACCAAGGCCGTTGGCGTCTGACACGGCTGCGTGCACGCGCTGCCCCTGAACAGACGTGGGAAATCACGCGTCATCCTGATCACGTGCTTCCCCGCATCTCCGGGTCGATAAAGGCTGCGTGACCTGCGACTAAATCCAAGGCTGGCGTGTTACCTCTGCAGAACAGACCTGCAAAGGACATCGTCATGAACCGCCGCCACTTGCTACTTTGTGCCCTCGCCACACTCACGCCGCGTACAGGTTGGGCTGTCCCCACCCCCTATCGCCTTGGTACAGGCGGCGCGACGATCACCTATACATTCATGCTGAACGGCGCGCCGGTGAAAGGAACGGTGCCTGTCAACCAAGCCGACCTGACCGTTGACCCCAACAATCTGGACAAGTCCACCGCCCTCGTCAGCGCCGATGTGCGCCGTGCACGCACCGGTCTGATCTTTGCAACAGAAGCGCTGAAATCACCTTCGGTTCTTGATGCGCAAAACCATCCCACCGCCCGCTTCCGATCAACGCGTGTAAAGCTGGGGGCCGGTGGGCGTCTTTCCGATGGCGCCACGCTCGAAGGGGACCTGACATTGCGCGGTGTCACCCGCCGCATTCGCTTCGATGCGGGTCTGTTTCGCGCCCGCGGCAGTGCCGCAGAGGACTTCAGCACTCTTACCGTCATGCTGAAAGGCCGTATCGACCGGCGCGAATTCGGCGCAACAGGCTATGCTAATCTGGTGGACGACACTGTCGGCATCGACATCGTTGCCGAAATCACGGCAGCTGGCTGAAAAACGACGCAGGCCCGTCGAATACCCGCTAGGCAAGCCCCCCGACTCGCGCCACAAGGAGCTTGCAATGCGCATGCTCATCTCCTTCGCGGCCCTGTTTCTGTCGGTCATTTTATTGCAACTCAGTTCAGGCGCGCTGGGTCCGCTGGATGCGCTGTCGGGTCTCGCGCTCGACTTCACACGGCAAGAGATCGGCCTGCTGGGATCCGCTCATTTCCTGGGGTTCTTCATCGGATGCTGGTGGGCACCACGCCTCATGGGCAGCGTTGGGCACAGCCGCGCCTTTGCTGCCTTTACCGCGGCCGGGGCCATCGGATTGATCGCCCATATGATGATCGTGGACCCGATGGCCTGGGCAGTCATGCGTATCGCATCCGGCATGTGCGTTGCGGGCTGTTACACCGTGATTGAAGCCTGGCTGCAATCCAAGGTCACGAATGCCACACGCGGACGGACCATGGGTGTGTACCGATTGATGGACATGGGTGCGTCCCTGGCCGCACAGCTTGTGATCGGGGTGCTCGAACCGGCAAGCTATGTCAGCTACAACTTGCTGGCTATCGTATGTTGTGCTGCTCTGTTGCCTTTGACCTTGACCAAGGTCAAGCAACCCGAAACACCCAGCGCGCCACGTCTGCGCCCCAAGCTCGCAATCGAACGTTCCCCACTTGCCGCTGCAGGGGTGATCGTAGCGGCCCTGTCCAGCGCGTCCTTCCGTATGGTCGGCCCCATCTATGGTCAGGAAGTGGGATTGACGGCACAGCAAATCGCATGGTTCATGGCCGCCTTCGTGCTGGGAGGGGCGCTGGCGCAATATCCCGTGGGGTGGCTGGCTGACAAGTTTGACCGCCGCTGGGTGCTGATCTGGCTGTCGGCGGCGGCGATGGGCAGCTGTGCGATCACAGCCCTTGCAACCGACCTTGATACAACGGGCATAATGCTGACCGCCGGACTATTCGGTCTGACAACTTTTCCCATCTATTCGGTGGCTGCGGCACACGCCCATGACTTTGCCGATGCTTCGGAGCGGGTAGAACTGTCAGCCGCGTTGATGTTCTATTTCGCCTTTGGTGCCATCGCAGCCCCGATTACTGCCTCGGCCCTGATCGACGCTTTCGGCCCACCTGCGCTATTCGCCATGATCGCGGTAGGGCATGCTATTCTGATCGTCTTTGGTTTAGCTCGGATGCGCGCCCGTGCCACGCCGACCAAGCGTACGCGTTACATCTACGCCCCACGGACATCCTTCCTGATTGGGCGTTTGACGGGCCGCAGTCGCGACAACAAGTAACAGGTCTTTTCCACCGGGCATCCCGCTGATACATGGGCCGCAATCATTCAAAGGCCCATCATGCAGCGTCATCTGATCACGTCCGCCATTCCCTACATCAACGGGATCAAGCATCTAGGCAACCTTGTTGGCAGCCAGTTGCCAGCCGACCTTTATGCCCGCTACCAGCGTGCGCGGGGAAACGAGGTCTTGTTTTTGTGCGCCACCGATGAACACGGAACGCCAGCTGAGCTTGCAGCAGCCAAAGCTGGCAAACCAGTGGCTGAATACTGCGCGGAAATGCACAAGATCCAGGCCGAGATTGCCAAGGGTTTTCGTCTATCCTTTGACCATTTCGGACGGTCGTCATCGCCTCAGAACCACGCTTTGACCCAGCACTTTGCCGGTCGGTTGGCCGATGCGGATTTGATCCGTGAGGTGACAGAGAAACAAGTCTATTCCAACGCGGATGGCCGCTTCCTCCCTGACCGATACATCGAGGGCACCTGCCCAAATTGCGGCTATGATAAGGCGCGCGGCGACCAGTGCGAGAATTGCACCAAGCAACTGGACCCAACCGATCTGATCGAGCCGCGGAGTGCAGTGTCCGGCTCAACCGATCTCGAGGTGCGTGAAACCAAGCACCTTTATCTGCGTCAATCCGCGCTAAAGGATGACTTGAATGCCTGGATCGATAGCAAGACCGATTGGCCTTTGCTGACCACGTCGATTGCCAAGAAGTGGTTGCACGATGGTGACGGCCTGCAGGACCGCGGGATCACAAGGGATCTGGACTGGGGCATTCCCGTGCGCCGTGGCGACGCTGACTGGCCCGGTATGGAGGGCAAGGTATTCTACGTCTGGTTCGATGCGCCAATCGAATACATAGCCTGCGCTGGCGAGTGGTCAGATGCGCACGGCGGCGCAGATTGGGAACGTTGGTGGCGGACCGACAGGGGCGCAGATGACGTGCGCTATACCCAGTTCATGGGTAAAGACAACGTGCCGTTCCACACGCTCAGTTTTCCGGCCACCATCCTTGGTTCTGGAGAGCCGTGGAAAATGGTCGATCACCTCAAGTCTTTCAACTACCTGAACTACGATGGCGGTCAGTTCTCGACCAGCCAGGGGCGGGGTGTGTTCATGGACCAGGCGCTGGAGATCTTGCCCGCCGACTATTGGCGCTGGTGGTTGTTGTCCAATTGTCCCGAGACATCGGATTCAGAGTTCACGTGGGAACTCTTCCAGCAAGGTGTGAACAAGGACCTCGCAGACGTCCTTGGCAATTTCGTAAGCCGCGTCACAAAATTCTGCCGTTCCAAGTTCGGAGAGATCGTTCCGAAAGGCGGAGTGTATGGAGACCGAGAAGAAACGCTGATTGCAGAACTGGACGCCCGCCTCACACGCTACGCACAGATGATGGACGCCATGGAAGTGCGTAAATCAGCGCAAGAGCTTCGCGCTATCTGGGTCGCAGGGAACGAGTATCTCCAGGCCGCCGCTCCGTGGGCAACCATCAAGGAGGACCCCGAGACGGCAGCCATGCAGATCCGTCTTGGCCTGAACTTGATCTCGTTCTATGCCACCTTGTCCGCGCCGTTCATCCCGGATGCAGCCCAAAAGATGAACACCGCGCTGCAGATCGAAAAGGCACAGTGGCCAAGCAACGCATCAGATGCCCTCGACAGCTTGCCTGCCGGACAAAGTTTTGCCGTGCCTGAAAATCTTTTCGCCAAGATCAGCGACGAAGACAGAAAGGACTGGCAAGATCGTTTCGCCGGAGGCCGTGCTTGACGGCAACCCGTCCAGCGGGCATGCGCCGAAAATGTAAGTAACGCCGCCTCTTTTGTTTTGTGAGTGAAGCGTTCGTGTAGGGCTGATGAGCACTATATGAACGCTTGTTCATACCGGAGACTTTTGGTGCCGCAGGCCCTGTCATTCCGGTATCACGCACCGGCGGTATCGTCATGAATTCCGTAGATATGGTTTTGCGCAAGCCAAAGTTGATCAAATGGGCTAAAACTCTTCCCATCCTGTGGGCTCCGCCGTGTCATCATCCGAAAGGGCAAGGGCACCATTCACTTCCAGCAACTGTGTTACATCTGGCAGTACGGTACTGGTTACGGACGCTCGAGTATCTTCAAATCGGACCAAACCAATCTTGAATTGCGCGACAGCGTCTGCAAGTGCATCTGCCTCACCCGTCAATGCATGGCTTGCTGCTGTGGTCTCTTCAAACATTGCCGCATTCTGTTGGGTGACATGATCCAGTTCATTCACTGCGGCGTTGATCTCGTTCAAGCCCGCTGATTGTTGGCGTGTTGATGTCGCGATTTCGACCATTCGTTCGGAAATATCGGTAACAGAAGATACGATTGCTGACAGCGCGCCCCCTGTCCGATCGACCAGTTCAACGCCGTGCTGGACTTGCTCAGCGCTCGTGGAAATGAGCGTATTGATTTCCCGGGCCGCGTCAGAGGATCTTTGTGCCAACGCGCGCACCTCGGTTGCAACAACGGCAAAACCACGACCAGCCTCACCAGCACGGGCCGCTTCAACCCCTGCATTGAGCGCCAGCAAATTGGTTTGGAACGCGATGTCATCAATCACGGATGTGATCTTGGAAATCTCGTGAGACGACGCCTTGATACCGTCCATTGCACTCACCGCTTGACGTGCAATGTCCCCGCCCTGCTCAGCATTGCGTTTCGCATCTCCGGAGGTTTTGCTCGCCGCAACGGCGCCTTCAGCAGCAGAACGCACAGAAGATGTGAGCTCATCCAATGCAGCTGCCGTTTCTTCGAGAGTGGCGGCCTGTCGTTCCGTCCGACGTGACAAATCATCCGCAGCGCTGGTGATTTCAGTTGTTTCACTCCGAATGGAGTTCACATTGTGCGTCACAGTGGCCATTGCATCGCGCAGACTGGTGAGTGCCCCGTTAAAATCCAGCCGGAGTTTCTCGTATTCGTCGGGAAACGGATCTTTCAACTCGAGCGTCAAATTGCCTTCGGACAGGTCTTGCAGGCCCTGCCCCAAGGCGGCAACAACGGTGGCCTGATCGCGAGCAATCTGTGCCTGATGATCCCGCGCATCCAGTACTTCCAACTCGGCCTCGGTCACATCCGTTCCGATAAGGATATAGCGCTCAATCGCCGCGTCTTCGGTGCGAACGCAGACAAAACCACCATCAATGACCCGCCTTTCCCCACCGATAGACTTTAGATGTATTTTGCCGTGCAGCCTTTCTCCTTGCTGCAAGGCAAATAGAACATCGTGCGGAATCTTCGGATCAGGCTGGTCAGCAGCAAACAGGGTGCCCAAAGTTACGTCCGCGAGATCGCCTGGTTCTATACGCAAGCGCTTTGCGGCAACTCCATTCACGCCAGAACACCGTCCGACATCATCGAACTCTATGCGCATCTGCGTGCTATCTATTCCGGCCAATAAGGCTGCGTCTCGTTGTGCCGTCGTCTGATCCGACCATTCAACAACCGCACCAATCGTTCGACCCATATAGTCCTTTGTCTGGCTCAGATTAATGCGCACATGCCGTTCGCCAACCCGTAGCACCATGCTGTTGTCGCGCGGACTGCCGGAATCACTCAGGACATCGAGCAGATCTGCAACATCTTTCATCTCACCAAGATTGGTACCAATCCATGCATCACACTGAACACCAGGCCATAGTGCATTCAGGTCGGGCAAAAGGCTGTTCAGGAGCGCCGTGCAGGCGGGGTTGACGAAAATGATCTGATTGGTTTCATCAACCATCATCATTGGTGCGGTCGACCCTTCGAACGCGGCACCTTTGAATGCGCTTTCCCGCTGTCCCTTCGTTGCCTTGGCCAGTGCCAATCTGAACCCATCCAAACGGCGGGCCATGTTGCCGATTTCGTCACCACGCTTTGTGCCCGGAACATCGATCTGATATTCTTTCCGCGCTATTGCGGACATTGCTTCAGTAAGCCCATTTATTGGGCGCGACACGTCGTACCAAGCGTACGTGATGATCAGGGCCATCGCGAGAACGAAGGCCGCAGCCGCAACCGCCATCGCCATCATCTGATTGCGTGCAAGAAAGGCGATGACCTGCGCATCGTCCCATGCCGTGACAACCGCCCCTGCAACCACTGCTTCCGGCCCGAACTTCACTGGATATGCGACGACCAACCCATTCTCTGACGCCGACACCTGACCAGTCTTGATCGCGCTGGTGGCAAGAGAAGTCGCATCCGGTGCAAGTACATCCATCTGAGGACTACCAAACATCTGCAAGCCAGCTGAATCGACAACCAGCGCTCCCTGCACTTCGGGTTCAGCCGCAGCAATCACACTTTCGGTTATTTCCGTAACGGCAACCTGGTTTGCAAATTTGATGGAACCACCCATCTGCATGGCCAGAAGCTCGGTCACGTTTTGCGCACGCGAAGTCAGTTCTGAGTGCAAGAGCTTGCGTTGCGCCGAGTAGTCAAACGACACCATCGCTGCAAGAACTGAGAGCGTGACCAGCGCAGTCATCAGTACTGCTTTCGCCATTAGTGAGTTCAAGCGAGGCAGAACAAGCAGGTTTCGACCTGTGAATTGCATGGCATGATCCTTGGCATTGCGCGCGACAACACCTGTTGCAGCGACATGAACTGAACCACGTCCTTAGGTCACCGCACTTACTTCCGCCTTAATGCAACCGCGGAACTCCATTTCCAAATTGCAGAGAATTTTATAAAATTACAAAGAACTACGGCCAATTCTGGTTGTTTGGCAGGTCCACACCCTTATGCAACGCCGCGCTTCACAAAGAACGTTGGCAGATTGCAGGGTGACCACATTCTTGGTTTCTGGTGCGGACGGCGGGACTCGAACCCGCACGATCATACGATCGAGAGATTTTCTTACCCGCTACGGCTTTCGCCGCCGACGCATCGCGTCGTTTGTGGTCTGGACTATCCCTTCACCATCCCCGGTCGCCCGGCCTTAGGTGCTGCCCGTCTAGTCTCTACACCTTCCGATCAGGACAAGTATCCAACCGGCTTGGCTCGGGATTGGCATGGGCTAGGTATGGCCATTAGCTTTCCCCGAATTTGAGCAGTTCTACTCCCGAGGTTTCCCCCGAGGCACTCAAAACATGGCTTAAGTCTCTTGTGTCTACCGATTCCACCACGTCCGCATCTGCGTCGGACGTTGCCATAGATTTTTGATGTTGACCACGGGGGTTTCGTGCAAAACTCTAATACATGTTTTGCGGAACACAACTGCGATGGAATGCCCGCATCTGACTGAAACTAAGCGTCATTCTTAGCACGCTGGCTCTGACAACAGGACTACAATTCCTGACCTTCTGGACCAAGCGGCGCCCCATCCGCCAACAAATGACGTTCGGACAGCCACGGGTTGTTTGCCAGCGCCTTTTCAAGCTGCGCGCGCGCGTCGTCCCGTCGGCCAAGGTTCATGAGTGTGAGCGCTCTTCCAGACTGCGCACCTACATGATCGAGGGACAGGTCCAAAGCCCGGTCCAGATCAACCAGTGCGGCTGAAAAATCCTCGCGCAGGAAACTGATGAATGCACGCTGGTTGTACCCTTCCGCGTAGTCTGGACAGTAACTCACCAACGTATCAAAGCTGTCATAGGCACCGGCAAAGTCGAAACTGCTCCGTTGACGCATCCCACGATCCAGAACTTCCTGTGCAGCGGCGTCGGGTGCGCGCAACCACAATTGCCACATCTGGTCAGATGCAACCTGCCCGTTGCGTTCATCCGGCGCAGCATTCGCATCGGCGATCAATGCCTGCAACTCGACAGAAATGTCCGGCGCAGGCGGACATGTTTCCGCCAATGCTGGGCTGGACAACAACAGGGCGACAATAGCGTATCTCATGCTCGAAAGAATGATGCTCAGACCTCCCCGGTCAAATCACATTTACTCAAGACCGGGCAGCATAACTTCTTTGACGGCTTCCATAGCCACATAAGTCGATGTTGACGCTACATGGGGAAGGCTTGAAATCACATCCCCGAGAAATTGACGATACTGCGCCATACTCCGAGTGCGGACCTTCAAGAGATAGTCGAAATGGCTCGCAATCATATGGGCTTGCTCAATCTCCGGGATTTGCTGAACAGCCGTATTGAATCCACGCAGAGCCGCCTCACGGGTATCACTCAGGCGCACTTCCACAAAGGCCACATGATCAAGCCCCAGCGAAATCGGATCAAGCAGTGCGCGATACCCCATTATGATCCCGGCTTTCTCCAACCGTCGCAGCCGCGCCTGTGTCGGGGACTTGGACAAACCAATGCGCGTCGCAAGATCGGTGATGCTGATCCGACCATCCTCGGCAAGAGCCGTCAGAATCGATTGATCCAGCTTGTCCAATGCATTCGGTTTCTTCGCTTTCGTATCCTGCCTGAAGCTATTCATTTGTTCTGCTGTTTCCGTCAAATTCAATCATTTTACCTACTCAACCGATGATACACTTGGCTAAATGGAAAAGGAAAGCGCCATGGTACGAGAAATGAACCGTGAACTGGCTACCCAGCTTGACAACGGCATGTATGCTGAACCCGACGCCGTTCTGGCGGACCTGATCCAAACCGCCAATCTGTCTGCCATGGACCGGAATGCGATCTGCGAACGCGCCGCTCATTTGGTCACTGCCATCCGCACCCAAGCCGCACCGGGTCTGATGGAGACCTTCCTGGCTGAATATGGTCTATCGACGGATGAGGGGATCGCTCTCATGTGCTTGGCAGAGGCTCTTTTGCGTGTGCCGGATGCCGATACCATCGACGCGCTGATCGAAGACAAGATTGCCCCGTCGAACTGGGGCAAGCATTTGGGCCATTCGACGTCGTCACTGGTGAATGCATCCACATGGGCGCTGATGTTGACCGGGCGCGTACTGGATGACGATCAACCGGGTCCCATTGGCCACCTGCGTGGGGCGATCAAACGATTGGGCGAGCCCGTGATCCGGGCCGCCGTCTCACGTGCAATGAAAGAGATGGGGCGACAATTCGTACTGGGCGAGAGCATCGACAGCGCCATGGAGCGCGCAGCGGGAATGGAAGCCAAGGGTTTCACCTATTCCTACGATATGCTGGGAGAGGCCGCGATGACCGACGCCGACGCGCGGCGCTATCATTTGAGCTATTCCCGCGCCATCTCTGCCATAGCGCGGGCCTGCACCAGCGCAGATATCCGCGAAAACCCCGGCATCTCTGTCAAGTTGTCCGCCCTGCATCCCCGCTATGAACGCGCACAAGAGGCCGCGGTGATGCGCGATCTTGTACCCCGCCTGCGGTCGCTCGCACTGCTTGCCGCATCGGCGGGAATGGGTCTGAATGTGGATGCGGAAGAAGCCGACCGTCTGTCACTGTCCCTGCAGGTGATTGATGCGGTCCTGCGGGAAAAAGCGCTTGCCGGTTGGGACGGGTTCGGCATCGTGGTTCAGGCTTACGGTCCGCGCGCAGGCACCGCTATCGATGCGATCCACGATATGGCCGCACGGTATGATCGCAAGGTGATGGTGCGGCTGGTCAAGGGCGCATATTGGGACACTGAAATCAAGCGTGCACAGGTCGAAGGTGTTGCGGGCTTTCCCGTCTTCACTCGCAAGGCCGCAACCGACGTGTCCTATATTTCGAATGCGCGCAAATTGCTGGGTCTGACCGACCGCATCTATCCGCAATTCGCAACCCACAATGCCCACACCGTCGCGGCGATCCTGCATATGGCCAATGGGCAACCCTTTGAATTTCAACGACTGCACGGGATGGGCGAGGCGCTGCACAGCATGGTACTGTGCGACAATGGAACACGGTGCCGGATCTATGCGCCCGTGGGTGCGCATCGCGATCTGTTGGCTTATCTGGTGCGGCGGCTTCTGGAAAACGGCGCCAATTCCAGCTTCGTGAACCAGATCGTCGACGAGGATGTGCCGCCAGAGGTGGTGGCTGCCGATCCGTTCGCAGCGCTGGAAGACAGCGCAATCACCATCCCAGACGGCCCTGCGCTGTTCGCGCCCAAGCGCCGCAATTCGCAAGGATTTGACCTGACTCACACACCCACCTTTTCAAGGATTGAAAAAACGCGTCAGGGCTTTGCCACGCATCAGTGGAGCGCACAATCGCTCACGGTCAGAACGGGTGATGGTTTTCAAAAGCCTGTCTTGAACCCAGCCGATCCGGAGGACGTCGTGGGCACCGCTTTTTGGGCCACATCGGACGTTGTGAACAAAGCCGTCGCAGACGCCAGAGAATGGTCCGCCTCTGCCGAAGAACGCGCGCGCATCCTGAACGCTGCTGCTGACCTATACGAGGCTGCGTTTGGCGAGCTCTTTGCTCTTCTCGCCCGCGAAGCAGGCAAAACGCTGCCGGACGCTGTGGCTGAACTGCGGGAGGCGGTGGATTTCCTCCGCTACTACGCGACACACGCGGACGGCAGCGCGCCCGCAGGCAGTTTTGTCTGTATCTCACCATGGAACTTTCCTCTGGCGATCTTCACTGGACAGATTGCGGCAGCACTGGCCGCCGGCAATGCGGTTCTGGCCAAACCGGCGGAACAAACATCCTTGATCGCATACAGAGCCATCGAGTTGTTGCACCAAGCTGGCGTTCCGGGCACCACCCTGCAATTGCTTTTGGGCGCGGGCGATATTGGTGCGGCACTGACCAGCCACCCTGATATCAACGGCGTCGCCTTCACCGGCTCAACAGACAGCGCGCTGCGCATCCGCGCCAATCTGGCCGACCATGCGGCACCCGGCACACCTCTGATCGCCGAAACCGGCGGACTGAACGCGATGATCGTCGACAGCACCGCTTTGCCCGAACAAGTGGTACGCAGCATCGTTGAAAGCGCATTTCAATCCGCCGGGCAACGCTGCTCCGCCCTGCGCTGCCTCTATGTGCAAGAGGATATCGCGCCGCACCTGACCGAAATGTTGATCGGGGCAATGGACGCTCTAAACGTCGGCACCCCTTGGCAGCTTGCAACCGACGTAGGCCCCGTCATCAATCCTGAAGCGCAGGCCGACATAGATACATATATTGCCACCGCTCGCACAGAGGGGCGACTGCTGCACCAGCTCGAAACCCCGACCCACGGGTACTTTGTTGCACCCACCCTGATCCGTGTGGATGGCATCGGAGATATCGAGCGGGAAGTGTTTGGTCCGGTTCTACATATTGCGACTTACGAGGCCGCTGACCTCGATGCCGTGATCGGCGCCATCAATGACACGGGGTACGGTCTGACTTTCGGCCTCCACACCCGCATAGATGACAGGGTGCAACATGTGACGGACCGCATTGCTGCAGGCAATGTCTATGTCAATCGCAATCAGATCGGAGCCATCGTGGGCAGTCAGCCCTTTGGTGGACACGGACTGTCGGGGACTGGACCAAAGGCGGGCGGGCCGGACTATCTGTTGCGTTTCAGGGCACAAACACCCGAAGCATCATCCGGAACGTGGATCGCCCCCTCAGCGCTACCCCCGCTGCCAGCGAATTCGGATACGGTTCAGGACAGCACCACTCTGCCCGGCCCAACAGGCGAGTCAAACGTACACAGCCGCTCCCGACGTCCTGCATTGCTTTGTGCCGGACCGGGACCCGAAACAGCGGCAGCCCAGATGGCGGCCGTGACAGCATTGGGAGGTAACGCTGTTGTAGCCAGCGGGGAGATTGACCCCAAAACGCTGACCGACGGCCCCGCGTATGGCGGTGTGCTCTGGTGGGGTGCAATTGAACCAACAGGTTCCGCCTTGGAAAAGGCCCTCGCCAAGCGCAGCGGCCCGATCATCCCCTTGATCACAGGACAGCCAGACAGAGCACACGTCTTTGTCGAACGGCATGTCTGCGTGGATACAACCGCTTCGGGTGGGAACGCGGCACTGCTTGGCGCGGCCAGTTGAGCAAAGAGTTGAGTGCGCTGAGTAGATCCGAATTCACGTTCAATTCGACAAATAATGGCGCCCGTAAAAGTAGACAGAACCGCGAAGTCACTTACACGTTCTTTTGACCGATTTTCGGTTCAGTGCCCGCCTTGATGCGACGAATGTTTTCGCGGTGCCGCCAGAAGATCAGAAGCGTAAGGATGATCCCCAGGAGCAGTCCATCTGGCGCGCCGAGAAACATCATCAGGAATGTACATGAAGCGGCTGCGACCAGCGCACCCATCGACGAAATGCGCGACAGTCCCGCACCGATAAGCCACGCAATGCAGGCCCCTAACCCGACGGGCCAGTGTAGTGCTGTCAGTAAACCAAGAAAGGTCGCAACACCTTTACCGCCTTTGAAGCTCAGCCAGACTGGATAACAGTGGCCCAGCATCGCAGCGAGCCCAGCTATCTGTGCTGCGTCTTCTGCTCCCGTAATCATTCGAGCCAGCAGCAACGCTGCGGCCCCCTTTCCGGCGTCCAACACCAAAGTCAGCGCAGCTGCCAGTTTGTTGCCCGTCCGTAAGACATTGGTGGCGCCGATATTGCCAGATCCGATCTCGCGCAGGTTTCCGAGGTTCATAACCCGCGCCAAAACCATACCAAAAGGGATCGACCCAAGGAGGTAACCAATCACTGCCCACAGGGCCAGTGTTGCTTGTGTGCTTTCAAGAAGGGGCATTTAGTCTCTTTTGTATACGGATCGTCCAGCGACAAAGGTTTCCAAAACCTTACCCTGCATCCGTGCCCCGTCAAATGGGGTGTTGCGCGATTTCGAATGCAGTGTGGCACGATCCATCACGAACGGCGCATGCGGGTCAAAAAGAACAAGGTCCGCCGGGGCGCCCACAGCCAGCCGCCCGGTTTCAAGCCCAAGGCGTTTGGCGGGATTCAGCGACATGGCACGCCACAATGTAGGCAGGTCGATTTGGTCGGCGTGAAACAGGCGCATTGCAGCAGGCAGTAACGTCTCAAGCGCGACTGCACCAGACGCGGCCGCTTCGAAGGGCAGACGCTTGCTCTCTTCATCCTGCGGTGTGTGCATTGAGCTGATGACATCGATAAGGCCGGTCCGAACTGCTTCGGCTATCGCCACGCGATCCTCCTCGTCTCGCAGAGGCGGCTTGATCTTGAAAAATGTGCGGTAGTCGGACACATCCAGCGCATTCAGCGCGAGATGATGGATGGACGTCCCCGCGGTGATGTCAAACCCGTTGTTTTTCGCCCTCTCCAGCGGCGGCAGTGCACGCGCGACAGTGATCTGATCAGCGTGGTAGCGTGCTCCAGTCATCTCGACCATCGCGATATCCCGATCAAGTCCCATGCGCTCGGCCATGGGTGACACAGCAGGAAGGCCGCGAAGCGACGCAAACTTGCCCGATGTGGCCGCAGCGCCTGCGCTCAACCCGGGATCCTGCGGGTGCCCGAGCACCAATGCACCCAGCGAACGGGCATAGGTCAAGGCGCGGGCAAAGACCTTGCTATCAGCGATCACCTGATCGCAGTCGGTGAAGGCGACAGCGCCGGCATCCAACAGAAAGCCGATCTCGGTCATCTCGCGTCCCTGCCGCCCCTTTGTCAGGGCAGCCATGGGCAGAACATTAACTGGTGCTGCCTCACGGGCACGGCGGATCACGAACTCCAAGGTCTCGGGATTGTCGATGACCGGGTCGGTATCGGGACGGGTGACCATTGTAGTAACCCCGCCAGCTGCCGCCGCGAGCCCTGCAGACCCGAAGCTTTCTTTGTGCCTCTCCCCAGGCTCGCACACCTTCACACCGACATCTACGATGCCCGGCGCCAGGTATTTGCGCTGGCAGTCGACAACCTGTGAGAAGTTTGCAGTTGCAGTTTTTTCAGCATTCAATTCAGTGTCTTGCGTGAGCCGTTCCGCAATCCTTCCAGCGCGCACGACAAGCGACCCCGTGGTCACTGTGCCCGCTTCGGGGTCCACCAGTTTGGCGTTGTTGAACAGGATATCTGTCATGCTGAGCCCCGCGTCAGTGTGGCTTGATCCCGGTTCAGCAGTCGGAGGAAGCAATGACTACCTCTTGTAAACAAGGCAATGAAGCCCGCTTTGACACAGAGAAAGACTGGCATGATGCTCCGAAACCGAGACCCCGGTCGCCTTGTCGGACAAAGCAACCATTTTGTCCAGCGAACTGCGCAAGAGCGGCCTCAAATGGTGGGTGTCATAAGGGCGGACTACCCTCAGCAGCTCATTTGACGGTACGGTTGGATCGAGTTTGGAACACCAGTTCAGGCCTCAAAAAGCAACGCACGGCGTTTTGCCAAAGGTCTCAGGGACCCTGCGGCAGAGCAGTCCGTATCGCACTTACTCGTCCAAGTGATTGGCGGTAATTACCGAGCAGCTATTGAGCCATGAAGTAAACAAATGCGCGCTTCCGGTTGCTGGCCGGTCTTAACCCAACTCGACAGGGCCGGTTGGTGCGTCACCGTCATACCACTTCATCTCGACTTCAAGGCTGTGTTGAATGCCTTTGTGTCGCTTCTCCTCGTCCTCGACTTTCAACTCCAGCATCATTCGATCGGGCAAGCTCAGCACGATTTCATCCTGACCTTTCCGCAGGATCACCTCGGCCGCATCAAGGCGGTCTGCGAGGCCGCGCAAGAAAGTCGCGATTTCGCCACGGCTCTTTGCTTCCTTGCTGCTGAACAGAGTGATTTCACGTCCCATTTCTGACTCCTCAATTATTTCGTGGGATGGTTGAGAGACGACAAGTTCCCCCGCCTAAATGCGTCGCAACGCGAGAGGTTATTCAACTCAATTATGAATTGGGGTTTGGAGTGACGTGGTTCAAGCAATGCTTGGTGAGCCACGCAACCAATACAGCCCAGACGCGCCACCGGAACCTAGCTGAAGTGACCCCCCTGATACCTCAGGTGTGTGGGCGTGCAGCAGCGCACAGTAGAAGCGCCCGCTATGAGACCATCTCGTATCCACAAGACGATTTGGTCTCGTCTCATCCACGCCCCATTGGAGGATCGACGCTGCACAACAATCTGGCAAATCAAAACGACAAACAAACGAGGGATGACCTAGGCAAAACTTTCTCGCGCGTTTGCAATTTTGGCGCAAAGCAGGGTGTTATCCGGCAATGGCCACCCCGCGTTCATCTCAAGCGCAAGCGTTCGAAAACTTGCGTCAAAACGCTTCCGGTCGCGCCTCCCGCGCCATGTGGTCCAGCACCGCGTTCACGAATTTCGGCTCTTTCCCTTCCGGAAAAAATGCCCGCGCCACATCCACATATTCCACGATCACCACCTTGGGCGGCGTCGCGGTATCGCGAAACTCAGCCCCTGCCGCCCGGAACAGCGCCCGCAATGTCGGGTCAATCCGCGCAATCGGCCATTTCGCTACCAGCGCCCGGTCCGTCATCTGGTCGATCGGCGCCTGGTAGTTCACCGCGTCGTCCATGACCCGCGCAAAATGGTCCGGGTCGCCCTCGGTCATCTCGTCGCCCTCGTAGGACGCGCCAAAGCGGTGGTCCATGAACTCGACCTTGATCTGATCGACGGTCTGCGCCGTCTGTTCCATCTGGAACAGGGCCTGCACGGCATAGAGACGCGCGGCCGAGCGCATCTTGCGTTTCTGGTTGCCCGAAAGGGTCATGCGGTCGTGGATCCTGTCTTGGATGCCAGCTGGTATTCGGTGGCCGGTTTGAACCCGACCCCCTTGCTGGAGCGGCCCCACTTACGGCTGAGCGCGATCAGGTGCAAGGCCGCAGCGGCGGCCCCGCCGCCTTTATTTTGGCCTGAGGGATCGGCGCGCACTTCGGCCTGCTCGGTATTCTCGACCGTCAGAATGCCGTTGCCGATGCACAGGCCCTGAAGGCCCAGAAGCTGGATGGCGCGGGACGAGTCGTTGCAGACCGTCTCGTAATGCGTCGTCTCGCCCCGGATCACGCAGCCCAGCGCCACGTAACCGTCAAAGTTCGACAGGCGTTCGGCGATGCCGATGGCGGTGGGGATCTCAAGCGCGCCCGGCATTTCCACAAGATCCCAGGTAGCGCCTGCGGCCTCGATCTCGACCTTAGCGCCGGACACGAGGTTGTCTGCGATCTGTTTGTAATAGGGCGACACGACGATCAGGAGCTTGGTCGGATCATCAAAGCTGGGGCGGTCCAGCACGTGGTGGTCTATGGATGCCATCATTTCTCTCCGAGGATGGGGCGGGTGCCGACGATCTCAAGCCCGTAGGCGTCGATGCCCATATAGGTGGTGCGAGGGCTATCGGTCAGAAGGATCAGGCGCGACAGGCCCATGTTCGACAGCATCTGGGCGCCAAGGCCCGTATTCTTGACGATGCGCGGGCCCGCCTCTTCATCAGTGAAGAGTGACTTGCGCGGCTCGCGGAAGAGGCAGACAACGCCGCGCCCTTCGGCGGCGATCAACTCCATCGCGCGGGGCAACTCGCCCACGGGCTTGTCGCTGAGACCCAGAATATCCGTCACTTCAGTCAGTGCATGCGTGCGGACCAGCACCGGTTCATCCGTTGTCAGATCTCCCTTCGACAGGGTCACGTGCTCGATGCCATAGGTTTGGTCGGTGAAAATCCGCATGTCCCAGTCGCCACCATGCTGAGAGGTTACCATGCGGCGGTCCGTCTCGACCACGAGGTTGTCGTGGCGGCGGCGATAGGCGATGAGATCGGAAATCGTGCCGATCTTGAGCTTGTGCTTGGCGGCATAATCCACGAGATCGGGCAACCGGGCCATGGTGCCGTCTTCGTTCATGATCTCGCAGATGACGCTGGATGGGTAATGCCCGGCCAGCCGCGACACGTCACAGCCCGCCTCCGTATGACCCGCGCGGACCAGGACGCCGCCCTTGCGAGCGCGCAGTGGGAACACGTGCCCGGGCGTTGCCAGTTCGGCAGACGTGGCTTGCGGGTTCACAAGCGTCGAAATTGTCAGGGCACGGTCGCCGGCCGAAATGCCGGTGCTTACGCCCTCGCGTGCTTCCACGGACACGGTAAAGGCCGTCTCGTGGCGCGAGGAATTGTGCATTGCCATCATGGGCAGGCCCAGATCGTCGATCCGCTCGGCGGGCAAGGTCACACAGATCAGCCCGCGCCCGTGGGTCGCCATGAAATTCACGGCAGCCGCATCGGCAAAATTGGCGGGGATCACCAGGTCGCCTTCGTTCTCGCGGTCCTCGTGGTCGACCAGGATGAACATCCGGCCGTACTTCGCCTCTTCGATGATCTCTTCGATGGGCGAAATGGCAGCGGCGAGGTCAGTCTCGACCGGCCCGGGGGTCTCAAAGCTCATGGGTCACCTGTGGCAGCATTGTCCGCGACATAGAGGATCGCGCATATCAATACCAGTGCTACGGCGCGCGCAGGGTCTGCGTCCTTCCCCTGCTCCAAAACATCCTCCCCGAAGGCCCGATCCGCCGCTGCGCCCTCGCCTCCCATGATGCGAGCACGAGGGAAAGGTGCGTCCGGAATGACGCGGGATGCAGCCTGTTCTTTGGATCAACCCGCCTCTGCCAGCCGCGCGACATAACGGGCGAGTGTGTCGATCTCGAGGTTGACCGCATCCCCGACTGCAACATCGCCCCATGTTGTCACCTCTTTAGTATGCGGGATGAAATTAATGCCAAAGATGGCGTCCTGCACCTCGTTCACCGTCAGGGACGTGCCATTCAGCGCGACGGATCCCTTAGGCGCAATGAAACGCGCCAGATCATCCGGGGCACGCAACTGCACCCGCGTGCTGTCGCCCTCATCGACAACGGACACCACCTCTGCCACGCCGTCCACGTGACCTGATACGATATGCCCGCCCAGTTCATCGCCGACGCGCAGCGCACGTTCCAGATTCACCCGGCGCCCAACGGCCCAGGCCGACAGGTTGGTTTTTGAGACCGTCTCGGCGCTTACCTGCACGTCGTACCAGTCCGGACCAAGGTCGACGACAGTTAGGCAAACCCCGTCAGAGGCAATGGATGCCCCCATATCGATTCCCGACGTGTCATATCCTGTCTGGATGCGCACACGCAGGTCGCCCTCTTGCTTCAGATCCGTGATGGTACCGATATCGGTGACAATGCCCGTAAACATGATTGCGCTCCTTGCCGTTCTGACCTGAGGTAACTGTGCATATCACCAAGGGCAAGTGTCACAGAAGTTGCAGATTTTTATCGCTTGAGCCATAAATCCGCCCCAGTCAGGTGTTCATCATGGGTCAAGACATTGCCGAGTATCAGGGACCAGATGACACTGCACGCCCCCGAAGACAGGGTGTTCCTGTTTCTGCAGGGACCCCATGGCCCATTTTTCAACCGCCTTGGCGCGATGTTGCGCCGTGCGGGGACAACCGTGTGGCGTGTCGGGTTCAACGCGGGTGATCGCGCGTTCTGGTTTAATCGCAGCAGCTACATCCCCTTCACCGGCACTACCGCCGAGTGGCCCTCCACGTTTTCCCAACTGCTAAACGACAAGGGCGTGACCGACGTCGTTCTTTACGGTGATGTGCGCCCCATCCACGCGCAAGCTGTGGCCGAGGCCAAGCGGCGCGGCATCACCGTACACGTCTTCGAGGAAGGCTACATGCGTCCCTACTGGGTCACCTACGAACGCGGCGGCTCCAATGGCCATTCACGCCTAATGGACATGTCAGTAACCCAGATGCAGGAAGCGCTGGCCCTGTCGGACATGGAGGCGCCGCTGCCTCCCAGCACTTGGGGCGACATGCGTCAACACATATTTTACGGCGCGCTGTACCACTGGTTTGTGATGTTCCGAAATGGCAGTTATCGCAACTTTCAACCGCATCGTGCATTAAGCGTCTCGCGTGAATTTCAGCTGTATCTCAAGCGCTTGTTTCTGATGCCGATCCAAACCATGGATAGGGTGCAAGCCACGTTGCGTATCCGGTACGGTGGGTTCCCGTATCACCTCGCGTTACTTCAGCTGGAACATGACAGCAGCTTTCAGGAACACTCGCCCTTCAAAACCATGCAAGAGTTCCTGGACCTTGTGATCCGCGGCTTTGCCGAAGGCGCCCTGGCCCATCATCACCTTGTCATCAAAGCGCACCCCCTGGAAGACGGGCGTGCGCCGATCCGCAAAACCATTCGAACATTGGCCCGGGAACTGGGCCTGCAGGGGCGAATTCATTACGTGCGTGGCGGCAAGCTGGCGCAGCTTCTGAATGATGCCCGCAGCGCGGTCACCGTGAATTCTACGGCTGCACAACAGGTGTTGTGGCGCGGCATTCCGCTCAAGGTCTTCGGCAAAGCCGTTTTCGCAAAGCCCGAATTTGTAAGTGATCAACCCCTGCCAGCCTTCTTTACCGGGGCGAGCCGTCCCGACAACCGCGCATACCGGGACTATCGCCGCTACCTGCTGGAAACCAGTCAAATCGCTGGCGGTTTCTATTCGGCCCGTGGCCGACGCCAGTTGTTGCGCCAGGTTGTCGACATGATGCTTTCGCCGGACGATCCCTACGATGCGCTGGCATCGGGCACCGCGGCCCCAAGGCAACAGTTGCGGTTGGTAACCTGACCACCACAACCCCTATGGCTAGATTTTATTACGGGACTCCGGTAGCTTGACGACAAATCAGCTTCGGAAAACCGTCGCAAATACAAAAATGGGTGCGGATCAACCTGCACTCGAGGCAGAACAAAAACAGGTCGAGGAGACCGAGCAGTGATTTTCCAACCGTTCCGCTGGGCGCGCGTGGGTGCGTCGTTGGCCCTTCTAGGGATTCTGGCCTCTTGCGGTTTGCCGCAGATCGGCCCGAACAAACGTCAGATTTTCTCCGGCTCGGTCCAGCGCGAGGGCGATGCGTTCATCGTATCGGTCAATGACCGAGTGACCGAAGCCACCGCTGTTACCCCGGCTCTTGGTTTTTCAGACGCGTTTCGGAATGCAGGCGTACTGGGATCAGACACCATCCAACCGGGCGACGTTCTGGGCCTGACCATCTGGGAAAACGTTGACGATGGTCTGCTGGCTGGAGAATCTTTGAATTCGACCATCTTAGAAGAGGTGCAGGTTGACGGCGCCGGTTTCATCTTTGTCCCGTATGCGGGCCGAATCCGCGCTGCTGGCAATACACCGGATGCCATTCGCCGGATCATCACCACGAAACTTGATGACCAAACACCCGACCCGCAGGTGCAGGTGCGCCGGGTGGCCGGGGACGGATCGACCGTGTCGCTGATCGGTTCTGTCGGCGCGCAGGGTGTCTATGCCATTGAGCGCCCAACGCGCACGTTGTCGACCATGCTTGCCCGGGCTGGTGGCGTAACCATCGTGCCCGAGATTGCACGTGTCACCGTAATCCGTGGTGATGTGCGCAGCCAGGTGTGGTTCCAGGATATCTATGATCACCCCGAGCTGGACATCGCCCTACGTGGCGGGGATCGCGTGCTGGTCGAGGAAGACACCCGCGCCTTTACAGCATTGGGTGCCACTGGCGGACAGGCCCGCGTACCCTTTGAAAGTCAAACCCTGAGCGCGCTTGAAGCTCTTGCCCAAGTGGGTGGGCTGCAAACCAATACGTCGGACCCGACTGGGATTTTCGTGTTCCGAAACGAGCCTGCCGCAGTGGCCAATGTCGTATTGGGACGCGATGACCTGATTGGCGCCCAGCGTCTGGTCTATGTTCTGGATCTCACGCAGCCCAACGGCATGTTCCAGGCCCGTGATTTCGTAATCCGCGACGGCGACACGCTTTATGTAACTGAAGCGCCATACACCCAATTCGCCAAGATCATCACGTCGATCACGACACCGATCACAGGCGTCAACACGCTTGCCAATGGTGTGACTGGCAACTGACACCGATGAAACGGTCAAACGACTCCGCCGCCGGACCCGAAAAGGCCCGGCGGCTTTACGTTTACAACGGTGGTTTCCTGGCCCGCGGGCGTGTGCGGCGTATTGTCGAGCTTGCGGGTTATGACATCGCGCTTGGTCTGCCCCAGCCCGACGGGATGGTGGGTGTTTGGGGTAACTCGCCGACGGCCCATCGGGGCGAATCCGTCGCCAACCGGCGCGACGCCAACCTGGTGCGGGTTGAGGATGCGTTCTTGCGCTCTGTCCTACCCGGTCGCGCGGGAAGTCCGCCAATGGGGCTTCTGATCGATCATAAGGGGGTGCATTTTGATCCATCTACCCCGTCCGACCTTGAAGAGATACTGGCCACAGATCCGCTGGACGACACAGTCATCCTGAACACGGCACGCGGGGCAATGGCGCGGATGCAGGAGGCACACCTAAGCAAATACACCGGCTTTGATCCCAGCGCCCCGGTGCCCGATCCCGGTTATGTTCTGGTGATTGACCAGACGCGAAGGGACGCATCGGTGACGGCATGTGGGGCTGATCGGAACCGGTTTCTCGAAATGCTGTTTGTCGCGCAGGATGAACACCCCGGCGCCCGCATCATGATCAAGACGCACCCGGAAACCCTACAGGGCTTTCGCGAAGGCTACTTCAGCCAAGATGATTGCAACGATCGTGTATCGCTTTTTTCGGACCCGGTGAGCCCATGGGCCCTGATGGAGGGGGCGGTGGCCGTCTACACCGTTTCGTCCGGGCTGGGGTTCGAGGCGATCATCGCGGGCCACAAGCCGCGCGTGTTCGGCCAGCCCTTCTATGCGGGATGGGGGCTAACGACAGACGAGTTTCCGGTGCAGCGCCGCCAGCGCACGCTGACCCGTGCACAACTGTTTGCCGGGGCCATGATCCTTTACCCGACATGGTACGATCCGCACCGTGATTGTCTGTGCGACCTTGCCACAACGATGGAAGCGCTGGCTGCAGAGACGCGCGCGTGGCGTGCTGATCACAAGGGGTGGGTCGCCAGCGGCATGCGGCTTTGGAAGCGGCAACCGTTGCAGAACGTTTTTGGTCGCTATGCGCCGGTGCGCTTTCAGGATGACCCCGGTCGCGCCCGCGCGATGGACCGCCCTTGGATGGTGTGGGCAGGCAAGGCGGATGTGAGCCACGAGAATGCCGTTCGGGTCGAGGACGGATTCCTGCGCTCGCGTGGTTTGGGCGCCGCGTTGATCCCGCCGCTGTCCCTGGTCACGGATGATCTGGGGATTTACTATGACCCTGCGCGCCCCAGCCGGTTGGAGCATCTGATCCGCGCGCGCCGCAGCTTGCGGCCGGATCAGACACAGCGCGTGGAACGGCTGATACGCAGCCTGACCGAGGAGGGTTTGAGCAAGTACAACCTGTCAGGTGACGTGCCCGACTTGCCCGCCGGGCGGCGCGTTCTGGTGGTCGGGCAGGTCGAGGATGATGCGTCAATCCGGCTGGGGGCCGGCCAAGTGTGCACCAACGCAGCGCTGCTTGAGGCGGCACGGGTCGCGCGGCCAGACGACATCCTGATCTACAAGCCCCACCCGGATGTGGAGGCTGGTCTGCGTGAGGGTGCGTGCGACGCTGGAGCGCTGGCTGATGTGGTTGCCACGCAGGCCGACATCGGGGCCCTGTTGGCGCGCGTGGACGAGCTGTGGACCATGACATCACTGACCGGTTTCGAGGCTCTGCTGCGCGGTGTGCGCGTCGTGACAACAGGTGCACCTTTCTATGCGGGATGGGGGCTGACCGAGGATCTTGGCGATGTGCCGCCCCGACGGCGCGAGGACATTCCGCTCAGCGGTCTGGTGCACGCCACCCTAATTGACTATCCGCGTTATTTCGACCCCGTGACCGGCACCGCCTGCCCGGTCGAAGTTGTTGTCAACCGGCTGCGCAACGGACCTTTGCCAAGACCTGGATTTGCCAACCGGGTGCTGTCAAAGCTGCAGGGCCTGCTGGCCAGTCGCGCGCATCTGTGGCGTTAGACGCGCGCCCATCTGTGGCACACATCCGCCCCCATGCGGGACACTGATTTCAGGGTGTAGCGCTGCGCAGCGGCGAGCGTGTCCAGCCCAAGCGCGCCGATGTTCGGCAACCCTTCGGCACCGATCACCAACCCGGCGGTGAAGCCCACAAGCTCGTCCACCAGATCCGTCTCAATCAGGGATGCGGCAAGTGCGCCGCCCCCTTCGCAGAACACGCGGGTGACTCCGTGGCTGCCCAACTGCTGCAATATGTCCCGCGGATCAAGCTGAGCCCCGGATGTGCCGCAAGGCAGCAAGGTTGCGCCCAGATCACGCCATGTGTCCTGAAGCATCGGGTCGGCGTCGCGCCCGTGGCACAGGATAACGGGAACGTCCTTGGCCGTGCGGGCCAATGTGGACATAAGCGGCAGGTCCAGCCTGCGTGACACGACCACACGGGTGGGTTGCGGCACATCACCAAAGCCGCGCACCGTCAGAGACGGGTCATCGTGCCGCGCCGTGCCACCACCAACCATCACCGCATCGTGTCGGGCGCGCATGGCGTGAACACACCTGCGCGCTTGCGGCCCGGTGATCCACTGACTTTCACCTGTGCCGGTGGCGATGCGCCCGTCGAAACTGCTGGCGAGCTTGAGGGTCACGAACGGACGGCCCTGTTCGGTGCGCAGGGTAAAACCGATATGGTCGGCCTCGGCCTCGGCCTCGCAGATGCCGGTGGTCACCTCGATCCCCGCTGCTTGCAGGATCGCGATGCCCTGCCCGTCCACCCGTGTGTCGCTGTCGCGCATGGCGATCACGGCGCGACGGATGCCTGCGGCCACTAGCGCCTCAGCACAGGGGGGGGTTTTGCCGTGATGGGCGCAAGGTTCAAGGGTGACATAGGCGGTAGCCCCTGCCGCATCGCTGCCCGCCTGCGCGAGCGCTTCGGTTTCGGCATGGGGTCTGCCGCCCAGCTGGGTCCAACCCCGCCCTATGATACGTTCGTCCTTGACGATCACGCAGCCCACGGCGGGGTTCGGGGCCGTTTGCCCCATTCCGCGCCGCCCGAGGGACAGCGCCAGTGACATAAAGCGGATATCCTCCGCTTTGCTCACTCGTCTGATGGAGTGTCTGGTCGCAGCTCGGCCACGAACTTGTCGAAGTCATCCGCCGCCTGGAAGTTTTTGTAAACGCTGGCAAAGCGAACGTAGGCCACCGTGTCGATGCGGTTTAGCGCTTCCATCACGATCTCGCCGATCTGCTTGGACTGGATGTCGGTTTCGCCCATGCTTTCAAGGCGCCGCACGATGCCCGAGATCATCTGATCGATGCGTTCGGGATCGATGGGCCGCTTCTGCATCGAGATGCGGATGGAGCGTTCGAGCTTGTCGCGGTCGAAATCCTCGCGCTTGCCATTGGACTTGATGACCACCAGGTCGCGCAGTTGCACACGTTCATATGTGGTAAACCGCCCACCGCACGCCGGACAGAAGCGCCTGCGCCGGATCGAAACGTGATCCTCCGCCGGTCGGCTGTCTTTTACCTGTGTGTCAATATTGCCGCAAAACGGACAGCGCATCGCCCATCCCCTTGTTTCAGTCCCGCCTGTAGTAGGGGTTTTCCCCCGTTCCACGAAACTATAGGCGGTTGTCCAAGTTTTGGGTAGAGGGGAAATGACACCGCTACATAAGCGGTGCCAACCTTAGCGCCGTACAAGCTGGTTGTTCGAGATGCGGACCCTCAGGAACGGCAGGTTACGGCACAACGCATACGCATGGGCCATGGAAAACACCTTACCCGTGCGACGCACCCCTTGGCTGACAGAGGAGAATGCGTTTGGCACGGGTTGCGTGCTGAACGTCACCCCCTTGCGGCCCGGCGCTGTCTGCGCGTCGCCGCGTCCTTGCGCGATGTAAAGGTCACCGCCCCGCACGCCGAGGACATTGCGGGCATAGATACCCGCCGCGCACCACATCTGCGTGCCACCTGCCGCGTCGGCCTCGATGACTTCGAACGTGGTGCCGTCGATCTGGTTGACCGGAATCGTGAATCTTTCTCGGCGAGCGAAATCCTGGGCATGTCCCAAGGTCGGCAACGTTATGGCAATGGCAAGGGCAATAGGTTTGAACATCGGGTATCTCCTTTGTTCAAAGGATGTAGGAAGCTTGCACTGAAATGAAAATCACCTTACGGCGACATGGATTTCAACCGGTCAAAGGCGATTGCACTAAAGTCCCATGCGCAGGTTGGCCGCCTTTGGGACCGAGGTGATGAAAACGCCGCGCAGAAACGCGCTTTGTCACGATGCGGAGCCTTGCATGTTGGCCGCAAGCCTTGACCTTTCGGGTCAGGGTACGAGCACGCGCACCTTGATGTACAAATCGTGGCGGGACCGGCAAAGCGCATTTGCATGGGTCGTGCTGAACGTCTGGCCCGCTGTGCGCACGCCCTGCGAGGTCGAGCTGATGCTGTTTTCGACGGGCTTGGTGGTGAACATCACGCTTTTGCGCCCGGGATAGGCGACCGAGGACGCCCGCGGGGTGAGGACAGTGATGCTGCCTCCGCGTTGCCGCTGGTAATCGCGCACGTACTTTCCCGCGGCACACCACATCTGTGTACCGCCTGCGCCATCATTCTCGATCACTTCGAATGTGTCGGTGTCGATAGGACGCACAGGAATGATAATGATTTCGCGCAGGAAAAACCGTTGTGCCAGCACCGTGGTGGGCAGCAGGATGGCGAGGAAGATCAGGATCAGGGTGCGTGGGCGCATGGGGCTTCTCCGCTTTGTAAGGCCAGCATAGACCAGCGACGACGTGGCCCCAAATCACCTTTGGTCACGTGAGGCCCAGATGCGCAACAACCCGGCGATGGTGAGGTGCATCGCGATGTTCGAACAGGTAGATCCCCTGCCAGGTGCCCAACTGTGGTTGTCCGTGCTGCACCGGAATTTGCAGGCTGACGGGCAGCAGCGCCGCCTTGATATGCGCTGGCATGTCGTCCGGTCCCTCGTAGGTGTGGGTGAGGTAGGACATGGACGGGTCCGTGGTGGGCGGCACGAGGCGCGCAAAGAAGTTTTTCAGGTCCGTCTGCACCTCGGGGTCGGCGTTTTCCTGGATCAGCAGGGAACAGGAGGTGTGTTGAACAAAGAGCGTCAGCAGGCCGTCGCCCGTGCACCAGTTCGTCACGTCGCGGGTGAATTCGTAGAGCCCCTGCCCGGCTGTGGTGATCTGAAAGGTCGTTTGCATGACTTGATCCTGCGCCGGATACAGATGGGTTGCAAACCGTCACATGTCGCCTTGAGCGCCGCCTCTCAAGCTCATCGTATCGGATGCCCGCATTAGGGTGCCGTTGTAGTCGATAACGCACCCAAGCCCCATGACCCTGGATGACACATGAAAGGTGATCTGCCCGTCCTTGTCCACCGCTTCACGCCCGCCGCTCCCGCGGAACAGGCGGCGCGGCAAGGGCACGCCAAACATGCGTATTCCCGTGACCGGCATGTTAAGGCCAGCCTGCGTGACGGACGGACACATATGCACCTCGAAGGGGCCGAACCGTTCTGCGACCTTTATGGGCGACACCTGCCGCATGGTTGAGGACAGGATATGCCCGTCGAAGTCACGGTTCCACCGTTCGCCCTTTGATCCGCAAGCAATCGACATGCGCATGGGTCGTTTGGTCATTGGCGCAGGGAAATCACCCAACCGGCACAGGAGCCGAACCAATGCGTTGCCCTGCCGAACCGTGACAGTCCCGATATAGGCGGCGTCACATTCACCCCTGTGAAAGGCCCGCAAGGCAGCAGGCAGGTCCCGCGCCCGATCCCCCAACACGCTGAGGACCGCACCGGTCAGGTCCAGCCCCCTGCAATGAACCGCGACCGCAGGCCCGCATCGGGCATCATGCAGGTGTCGTAGCGACCGAAGATGGCATACCTGTTACGCGCGATAAGATGGTAGAGTGGGTTCTTGATGACGCCGGGTAGAAACCGGCAGACTGACAACGCTTTCCACGGCCATCCGAGGCAGCGCATAGCGGCGGCAAAGGCGTCGAGCCGTTGATGTACCTGCCCGTCAACGACAACGAGGTTGGTTTCGAAATCGTCCGTTGGCAGGTCCAGCGACCTGTAAAGGTCGGCCCCAAGCCGCGATTGCGCCAGAACGAAATCAAACCGCTGGCGACGATCATGGCGCAGCATGAACTTGAAAAACCCCGAACACAGTACGCATTCGCCATCAAACACGATCACGTCGCGCTGGTTCAGTCGGTCCATCAGGTCAGGTGACAACGGGATCAGGCGTGGCATGAGTTATCCCTTCATGCCTGAAAGCTAGTGGGGTTCGCATGTATTGGCACCGCGGTCTGGTGACGCAAGATCAGTGTCAATCCGGGCAGTGTTGCGCGTATGTGCCTGTCGCCCGATCCACGCAATAGCCTGCCGCTTGCATCGCGTCCGCTATGGCAAAGACACCAACCTCTGCCGTTCCCGTCTTGCAGTCCAGATCGGCCAGTTTCTGCTCGCCCTGCGCCACCATCACGCCGCCTGTGGTCGTGAAGTCCTCGGTCATGCGGTCCACCGAAATCCAAGCGGTGTAGCGCGTGCCTACATTTTCGAAGGTGATGTCCTCCCAGATCGAGCGACCGACGCCGGGCCAAGGCGTGGCTTGCACCTGGCCCAAGGGGCGGGTCAGGGACAATTCCGGTGATCCGGCAGGACCGAAGGCATAGGTGGCCTGCCCTTCACCCACGCAGACGGTGAGGGCTTTGCTTCCGATCTGGCAATTCAGGACAACGTCCAAGCCACCGCATTGCGCCGCTGCCAACCCGGGGGTCAGCACCAGCGCAAGGGCGACGGACAGCCCCCTCACTGATCGAGGAAGCTGCGCAGTTTGCGGCTGCGGCTGGGGTGCTTGAGTTTGCGCAGAGCCTTGGCTTCGATCTGGCGGATCCGTTCGCGGGTCACGCTGAACTGCTGGCCCACCTCTTCGAGCGTGTGGTCCGTGTTCATGCCGATACCAAAGCGCATGCGCAACACACGTTCCTCGCGCGGGGTGAGCGAGGCCAGAACCCGCGTGGTAGTTTCCTTGAGGTTTTCCTGAATGGCGCTGTCCAAGGGCAGCACGGCATTCTTGTCCTCGATGAAATCGCCAAGCTGGCTGTCTTCCTCGTCCCCGATGGGGGTTTCGAGCGAAATCGGCTCCTTGGCGATTTTCATCACCTTGCGGACCTTTTCGAGCGGCATTTGCAGCTTTTCAGCCAGTTCCTCGGGCGTGGGTTCGCGCCCGATCTCGTGCAACATCTGGCGGCCCGTCCGGACCAGTTTGTTGATCGTTTCGATCATGTGCACGGGAATACGGATGGTGCGCGCCTGGTCCGCGATGGACCGGGTGATCGCCTGGCGGATCCACCATGTCGCATAGGTCGAGAACTTGTAGCCGCGGCGGTATTCGAACTTGTCGACCGCTTTCATCAGGCCGATGTTGCCTTCTTGGATCAGGTCGAGGAATTGCAGGCCGCGATTGGTATACTTCTTGGCGATCGAGATCACGAGGCGGAGGTTGGCTTCGACCATCTCTTTCTTGGCCTGACGGGCTTCTTTCTCGCCCTTCTGAACCTGCTGCACGATGCGACGGAATTCAGAGATGTCGAGGCCGACATATTGGCCAACCTGTGCCATGTCCGCGCGCAGTTCTTCGACCTTCTCGGCCGAGCGTTCGATGAACATCTGCCAGCCGCGCCCGGACTTTTCGCCCATCTCGTCCAGCCAGTTCGGGTCCAGTTCGCGCCCGCGATAGGAGTCGACAAACTCCCTGCGGTTGATCCGCGCCTGGTCTGCCAGCTTCACGATAGAGCTGTCGATCTGCATGATCCGGCGGTTGATGCCATAAAGCTGGTCAATCAGTGCCTCGATCCGGTTGTTGTGCAGATGCAGTTCGTTGACCAGTAACACAATCTCGGCCCGCAGCTTCTGATAGGTCTCTTCGTCGCCTTTGCTGAACGAACCGTCTTCGTTCAGCGTTGCCGAAATCCGGCTATCCTGCATTTCGGACAGCAGGGAATAATCGTGTGCGATGACTTCCAGCGCTTCGAGCACTTGCGGCTTAAGCGCAGCTTCCATCGCGGCGAGCGACATGTTCGCCTGTTCGTCTTCGTCGTCGTCATCATCTTTGGCGATGGGGTTACCGTCGGCGTCAAGCTCGGGACCGGCATCCGCCTTATCCTCGGGTTTGGCACTGGTATCGACAACCGGTTCAGACACCTCTTCGCCGTCTTCGCCCATCTGGTTGCCAAAGGTAGCTTCGAGGTCGATGACGTCGCGCAGCAAAATCTCTTCGCTGAGAAGTTCATCCCGCCAGATGGTGATCGCCTGGAAGGTCAGCGGGCTTTCGCACAGGCCCGCGATCATGGTGTTGCGGCCAGCTTCGATCCGCTTGGCGATGGCGATCTCGCCTTCGCGGGACAGCAGTTCGACGCTGCCCATCTCGCGCAGGTACATGCGCACCGGGTCGTCGGTGCGGTCGAGTTTTTCCTGGCCCGTCGCGCCCAGCGTCAGGTCCCGGGTGCCTTCAGTGGTCGTGACCTCGGTCGAGCCCTTTTGCTCTTCCTCTTCGGCCTCTTCGTCTTCGATGATATTGATGCCCATTTCGGACAACATCGACATCACGTCTTCGATCTGCTCAGAGCTGACCTGATCGGGCGGCAGCACAGTATTGAGCTGATCATAGGTGATGTAGCCCTTGTCACGGGCTTCCGAGATCATCTTTTTGACGGCTGCCTGGCTCATGTCCAGCGAGTGGGCGCTGTCCTGATCTTCGGTCTTAGCGTCTTCGTTCGTGTCTTTTGCGGCCATACTGGGCTCCTTTACCGGGGCTCCTTGGTGATTCGTCCCCACGAATCACTCCCAGAAACATTTAGTGCTTTGGGTGATTCGGCCACCCATGTACGTGCATTTTCTTTATGTTTTGAGACCAAATCGCATCAGTTGCGGCGTTTTGAGAATCTGATCTGGTCCATGAGCGCTGCAAAAGCATCTCGCTCGCTGCGACTGATTCGGGCGCCGTTGTCGCCCGTATCGTATTCCGAATCATCTTCTTTCCCGCTGCGGCTGGCCTGAGCTGCGGCTTGAGCCGCTTGGCTGAGGCGCCATGTCACGCCTTCATCAGCCACACCTTCGAGGTCCTGCACCGCATCCGCGATCTCGGCGTCCAGTCCCTTCGCCGCGCTGAGTTTTGCGAGCTCTTCGGCCACGGTCATGCGGGCCATGTCGGCATCGCCGGGTGTGCGGATACACGGGACAATTGCCACATGGCGTGAAGAGAGCAGGTTATCAAGGGCATCCGGCCCCAGTGCGCTGAAAATCTTTTCGCGCAACACCTCCGCACCGGCATTCCCATGGTGCAGAATCAGGTCGCGCAAGACGGCATGGTCCGGATCAGCACAAACCAGACTTTCAAGCCCAGTTTCAAAGTCTTCGGCCACCTCGGGCGTGCAGATCAGCGCCGCAAGGATCACCCTTTCCCGCAAGTGGTCGGTCACCTGCGCATCGCCCGAAGCCAGTGCGGATGTCTTGGTGCTGGGCATAGGCACCGGTGGGGCCTGCCAGCCGCGCCCCGGTTGCCAGTTGCGCTTTTGTCCCCCGCCCCCGCGCTGCGGGCGGAAAAGTTGCCAGCGCATGTCTTTGACCGCCTGCCCATAGTGCTGGCGGATCGACGGGTCCTGGATCAGCTTGATCTTATCACGCAGCACCTTGTCGAGCGCCGCCTTGCGTTCGGGACTGTCGAACGTTTTCCCTTCCGTCTCGCGTTGCCAGAGCAGTTGGACCATTGGCATCGCGGCATCGAGCAGCTTTTGTAGGGCTGGCGCGCCTTGCGCTTTGAGCAGATCGTCCGGGTCCTGCCCTTCGGGCATCAGCGCAAAGCGCAGGGATTTGCCTGCCTCCAGCATGGGCAGCGCGAGGTCGATCAGGCGCATGGCGGCGCGCAGGCCCGCCTTGTCCCCGTCCAGTGCGATGATGGGTTCATCTGCGATGCGCCAGAGCATCGCGAGCTGGTTCTCGGTCACGGCAGTGCCCAAGGGCGCGACGGACGCGCCAAAGCCGTGTTCGGTCAGCGCGATGACGTCCATGTAGCCCTCAGCCACGATCAGAGGCTGGCCCTTACCCGCCGCCGTCCGCGCTGGTCCGTGGTTGTAGAGGCTGCGGCCCTTGTCAAAAAGCTCAGTCTCGGGAGAGTTCAAATACTTGGCGTTGTCGTTCGGGTCCATCGCCCGCCCACCAAAGGCGATGCAGCGACCGCGCGCGTCACGGATCGGGAACATGATGCGGCCGCGGAAGGTGTCATAAGGCTTGCCACCCTTCTGGCTGGGTTTGGCAAGGCCCGCGTCAAGGATCAGGTCATCTTCGACCCCCTTGCCCTTGAGAGAGTCCCACAAGCCCTGCCACGCATCGGGCGCGAAGCCGATCTCCCACCTGTCTTGCGCTTCCGGATCAAGCCCGCGCCGTTCGAGATAGTCGCGCGCCGGACCGGCCACCCCGGTTTTGAGTTGCAGCCGGAAGTGCTGGACGGCCATTTCCATAACGTCGGCAAGCTGTGTCCGTTTGTCAGCCTTTTCCTGCGCGCGCGGGTCGCGTTCCGGCATCGACATACCGGCCTCACCCGCGAGGATTTCGACGGCCTCCATGAAGCCCACATTCTCGGTCTCGCGGACAAAGGAGATTGCGTCGCCCTTGGCGTGGCAACCGAAGCAGTAATAGTAGCCCTTGCGATCGTCGACGTGAAAGCTGGCCGTCTTTTCGTGGTGGAACGGGCATGGCGCCCACAGATCGCCCTTGCCCTGGTTGGATTTGCGGGCATCCCACATGACCTTGCGCCCAACCACCTGCCCGAGGGACAGACGCGTGCGCAATTCATCAAGAAATCCGGGGGGCAGGCTCATGCCCTTAATATTGGTGGTGTGAGCACCGAAGTCGAGTCACTGCTGAAGGCACAACTCAGTCCACGCATCCGACAGGCTTTCATTGCGCAACACGCGGCGCTTTTGTTCGTAGACCCATGGTGCCATCAGCGGGATCGCGTTGTTGTATTGCACGGGCCATTCCGGGTTCTGGGCAAGGATGTGATCCTGCACATCACGCTCACTGACCCGGTCAAGGCGGGCTTGCTGGATCGCGCCAACCACCTGAGCCTGATAGCCACAGCTTTCCTCCTTGTTATCTTGGGCAAAGGCGGGGGCGGCAGACATTGCGATGGCGGCGATAACGGCAAAACGGATCATGGATGGCTCCAGTCACTAGGGAATCAGTTTCAACGTTTTTATCGCCGTGCCGCGACGCTTGCCATGGCCCTTTCCAGATCGTGTACAAGCGTGCCTGCCATGGACCGGAATACCATGAGAAGGAATGTATCATTGCCGATGCGGGTGATCGACCCGGTCATGTGTTGGATTTGACTGCGCGCTGTATGCCCGCGCTTGAACTGCCCGACTGACAGGTCAAGGGGGATGAGGCGGGCCAAGACTTCCTCGGCATCGTCCCCGGACAGGGTAACCGCCGTCCATGCGTCAGACTGATCTGTCAGCGCGGCGTGTTCGGCAAGTGTCGGATCGGGCTTTGGACCGGCCAAAAGGACCATCTCGCGTCCGAACCAGATGGCGCGTGCACCTGCCTTGCCCGTAGCGCGGTTCGGGGCAGGCCAGGCCAAGCCGTGCGTGGCCTTGAACGGTTCGGCGATCTTGACCTGTGCGTAGGGCGCGATCGAGGTCAGGATGCCCAGATCGACCTCGGCGAGTGTAAGGGTGCCGATGGTGAGCGGCGCCATGTCATCCAGCGGTGTTTTTGCAATCAGTTCAGCCACGTGTGCGCTCTCCGTCCGGGTCAAAGAACACAGGATCACAAAGTTCCACCCGCGTCTGGATGCCCCTGACGTGATCTACCATATTCAGCACTTCGCCATGCCGAGCCAGCCCGTCCCGCACAAAGCCAAGACCAATGAAATGCCCGAGGGTCGGGGAGAAGCCGACAGAGGTGACGTAGCCCTGATCATGCGCCCGCACGGGTTCCTCCCCGTCGGTGTAGATGTGCGCGCCCGCGGTCAGCTGTTTGACAGGTCCCACCGGCTTCATGCCAACAAGCTGTTCGCGCCCCTCTTCGGTCAGGCCGGGCCGCTGCGCCATCGTTGCTCCGATGAAATCCTTTTTCTTGGACAGCATACGTTCCATCCCGATATCCTGCGCCGTCACGCGGCCATCGATCTCGGCGTGGGTTATGAACCCTTTTTCGATCCGCAGGACGTTCAGTGCCTCCATGCCGTAAGCGCCGCCGCCCAATGCCTCGGCCCTCGCCACCAGCAGTCGGAAGAGGCTGTCGCCATAGCGGGATGGCACCGCAACTTCATAGGCATGCTCGCCAGAGAAAGAGATGCGGAAGAGCCGCCCCTTGACCCCTTGTACATCCACCGAACCACAGGACATGAACGGCCATGTATCATTGTCGATAGGTTGATCGAGCAAGCCGTTCAGCAACTCACACGCCTTCGGCCCAGCAACAGCAAACTGCGCCCATTGTTCGGTGACCGACATGATGCGCACGTCCCACTCGGGGTGTAGGACCTGCGTCACGAATTCAAGGTGCCGCATCACCTGCCCAGCCGCGGCGGTGGTCGTTGTCATGACATAGTGGTTCAGACCTAGCCGGGCGGTCGTCCCATCATCCAGAACGAACCCGTCTTCGCGCAGCATGAGCCCGTAGCGCACTCGGTTCTCTTTCAAAGTCGAGAACATGTTGGTGTAGACGAAATCGAGGAGCCGTGAAGCGTCTGGCCCCTGGATGTCGATCTTTCCCAAGGTGCTGACATCGCAGACGCCGACCCTGTGTCGCACCCAACCAACTTCACGGTCGCAGGACTGGTGCCATGTCTTTTCATCCGGCAGCGGATAGTAGGACGGGCGATACCAAAGCCCTGCCTCGATCATCGGAGCACCTGCAGCAATGGTGGCTGCGTGGCTGGTGGTCTTGCGTTCCGGCGCGAACCCTTTGCCCTGCGCCCCGGCGCCCAGCGCTGCGAGCGCCACTGGGCTGTACGGAGGGCGGAATGTTGTCGTGCCCGTTTCGGGTATGCCGCGGCCTGTCGCATCCGCCAGAAGGGCCAATGCTGCCACGTTCGAATTCTTGCCCTGATCGGTCGCCATGCCTTGGGTCGTGTATCGCTTCATGTGCTCGACGGACGTGAAGTTCTCTTGCGCAGCCTGCTTGACGTCCTTCACGCTCACATCGTTCTGGAAATCGAGCCACGCGCGGCCTTTGCCCGGTACGGCCCAGAGCGGATCAATGGTATAGGCGCTGTCATCAGCATCGGGCAGATCAACCTCAGCGGGCTTGAGGCCAAGCGCTTCAAGGCTCCTTTTGGCCGTCTCAACACCCTCGGTCAGACAGCCCGTTGTCGAAAAGGTCCCGTTGCATGCCCCAGCAGTTTCCATCCCCGGGATTGCTCCGCGCGTCGGTACGAAGCTGGCAATGTTGTCATGCCAGGTCGGCCGCCCGTTCATATGGCAGGTGAGGTGCACGGTCGGGTTCCACCCGCCCGACACAGCAAGACAATCGGTGGCAATCTTTTGTGTACCTGAGGCTGTCTGGACGTTGATGGCCTGCAGACCACGGCGCCCATAACCGCCCGAGACCATTGCACCGCTCATCAGGCGGTAATCCCCCAAGGCCGCCGCATCTGCACGGCTGTCAATAACAGCGGCGATGTGCACGCCCGCCTCCTGCAGGTCCATGGCCGTGCGATGCGCGTCGTCATTGTTGGCAAAGACGGTTACTGCCTTGCCCGGACTGACGCCAAACCGGTTGAGATAGGCGCGCACGGCACCTGCGGCCATGATGCCGGGACGGTCATTGTTCTGAAACGCGATGTGACGCTCAATGGCCCCTGCCGCCAGAACCGAGCGTTTGGCGACGATGCGCCAGAAGGTTTCCTTGACCCCGCCACGCGGCACGTCCTTCACGTGATGCGAGACCCGCTCGAGGGCGCCAAATGTACCGCCGTCATGCGCACTGGTGATCGTTGTTCGCGGCATGAGCCGGACATTGTCCATAGCTGAGAGTTTTGTGACCATGTGCGCCGCCCAGTCCGCAGCCGACATGCCGTCCACAGTCAAGGTTTCCGCATTCAAACGACCGCCCATCAAACTGTCTTCGTCCGCCAAAATGACTCTGACACCGGACTGCGCGGCCACCCACGCGGCCATCAAGCCAGCGGGCCCTGAGCCGATCACCAGCACATCACAGAACGCGTAGGCCTTTTCGTAGTGATCGGCGTCTTGTGCACCGCTCAGTGCACCCAGGCCCGCTGCACGGCGGATGAACGGCTCATAGACCTTCTCCCAGAAAGCCCTCGGCCACATGAAGGTCTTGTAGTAGAAGCCCGCACCCAGAAATGGCGCAGCGAGATCATTCACACTAAGCAGATCAAAAGCCAGCGATGGCCACGCATTCTGGCTGCGCGCCTCTAGCCCATCATAGAGCTCCTGCACCGTTGCGCGGACGTTCGGATCGGTTGCCGCCCCGTGCCCGATGGTCATCAAGGCATTGGGTTCTTCCGACCCGGCGGTGAGAATACCGCGCGGGCGGTGATACTTGAACGACCGCGCCACGTGCCGCACGTCATTGGCCAACAGGGCCGACGCCAGCGTATCCCCTGCAAACCCACGATAGGTGTTGCCGTCAAAGCAGAAGGAGACCGGCTGCGATCGGTCGATCAACCCCTTGCCATCAATCCTCATCGTTTGACATCCCGCGCCAGCACCGCAGCTTTGATCTCGTGGGTCGACACGTTCCGGGTCACCCTGAGCCATGCACCGCAGCCCGCGTCATGGCTCCACAGTTCATCCAGATCACCTGCCGGGTTCTCGCGTAGGTGCAGATAGTCATCCCACGCCGCCTCACCTGCATCCGGTGCAGGCCGGTCCAGCATGACCGCAGCCCCCTGATAGTAGAACTCGCGCCGGTCGCGCTCTCCGCAAATCGGACATGGCAGGCGCATCAGACCTCTCTATCAGAGTGCACGGTATACCCCTTCCCTGTTTCAAAAAAATCCCCGCCGGAGGCTCCCGTCATCTCAACCATTCCTAGTGCAGATTGTGCTGAGACCCGGTCGCCTCTTCATCCATGATGCCGCGGCCTGTGCGGAACCGATCCAAACGGTGGTGCAAGGTTGTAGGGTGTGGATGACCCGTAGCAAGCAAGTGGGCAAAGGTGTGGCCCGAGGCCGGCGTCGCCTTGAAACCGCCGTAGCACCAACCCGTGTTGACAAACAGGCCTTCGATATCCGTCTTGTCGATGATGAAGGACCCGTCGGGCGACATGTCCATGACACCGCCCCAGCTGCGCAGTATCTTGGCCTTGCCGATCACCGGCATCAGGGTCATCGCAGCCTCGGCCACATGCTCAACCAGCGTTAGGTTCCCGCGCGCAGCATAACTTGCGTACATATCCAGATCACCCCCGAACACGAGGCCCCCCTTGTCGGATTGACTGATATAGAAGTGTCCCATCCCGTAGGTAACAACGCGATCCAGGCAAGGTTTCAGCCCTTCTGTGACAAAAGCCTGCAGCACATGGCTTTCGATAGGAAGACGTAGCCCGGCCATGGCGGCAACCTGGCTGGATCGTCCAGCCGCGACCATGCCGACCTTCCTGGCGCGGATCGGCCCCTTTGTGGTCTGCACACCCTTTACGACACCATTCACAACATCGATGCCCGTGACTTCGCATTGCTGGATCAGATCGACACCACGATCGCTGGCCGAACGAGCAAAACCCCACGCCACCGCGTCATGTCGCGCTGTGCCGCCGCGTTTATGATAGAGACCACCATAGATCGGAAAGCGGGTCTGGTCGAAATCCAGGAACGGCAGTAGCTTCTTTACCCCTGCCCGGTCCAGCATCGCACCGTCATCCCCCTGCCCGCACATCGAATTGGCCCGGCGAACAAACGCGTCGCGCTGGCCGTCCGAATGGACGAGGTTGATAATGCCACGCTGCGAGTGCATGACGTTGTAGTTCAGGTCTTCTTCCAAACCCTCCCACAGCTTCAGCGAATGGGAATAGAATTCGGAGTTGCCGGGCAGCATGTAATTGGCACGAACAATCGTCGTGTTCCGACCGACATTCCCGCCGCCAAGATACCCTTTTTCGAGTACTGCAATGTTGGTCAAGCCATGCACCTTGGCCAAATAATGAGCCGTGGCCAGACCGTGACCACCACCACCAATCAGTACAACATCGTATTCGGACTTTGGTTCGGGACTGCGCCAATGCGGACCCCAGCCCTTGTTACCGGTTAGTCCTTCGGCCAACACTTTCAGCCCTGAAAAGCGCATGCGCACCTCCGCCCTTTCATGGCACCACCATCACCATCCTGACAGGTCTAGCAAGAGCAGTATTTTACCTCGTGGCGCTTTTCGACACGCGCAGGTCTGCCAGCGACGAATTGCAAAGCTCACGTAGTATTTTGTTTGATGAAACATCACTTTGGCGTTCAATACCTCTATGACCTTGCTTCGCACACTTGCCTTCGCCCTCAGTGCAGTTCTGCCGGCCCAAATTTCTGCCCAGTCTTCGGACTTTGTTTCACCGTCGATCGTCATCCTCGGCGACAGTCAAATTCCGTTTGGCTCCGGCCCCGCCTTTCTCGAGTTCTTCGAAAACATCAAATCCCACTGCCCACCGACGCCTAAGCAGGCCGCTAACTTGGAAGTGCTGGCGGATATGAAGGTTGCGGTCATCGGTGTTCGTTCGACGTCGCTGCACTCATGGACAGCCAAGATGGGCAAGGCCAAAGGGGCGATCTGTGACGTTGATCCCAAATGGAAGGTCAACGCGGGCACCTACGGCTTCATCAACACGACGGGAAACAAGTACAAACAAATTGGCAAGGGGGATGCCTACCAGTTTTGCAAGATGGATATGTCTGCCTTTCAGACCATGTTTCGCCCCGGTTACTACGAACCGAAGTTGATACTTCTATCGTTCTTGGGAAATTCGGCGAAACGCTGGGCGAGCAGCTACGATCAAGCAGTAAAAGATGTCGAGACGATGAATGCGCAATTGCCTGCGGGCGTTCCTTGCGTTTTCATGACAACGGCCCCGAGCTACTCAAAGAAGATCACCGATTTGCGCCTGAAGGCGCAAGCGAATGTGAAACGCGCATTTGCAGAAACGGGCAGCCAGTGCAGTTTTGTTGAGGGGGCAACCCCCGAGACGGTCGCCGCAAACCAGGGGAACAAGACGTACTTTCGTCTTTCGAAATCTGGCAAGGTCAAGGATCCGTATCACCCAAATGAAAAAGCGGCCAAAACCTTCTTCATGATCGCAATGGACGATATTTGTACTGCGGTTTACGAACAGATCGAAGCCGCCATGCCGGAATTGGCCGCCCGTTAGACAAGCATCGACGATGCAGCGATTACTTTCACACCTGTGAAAACGTCGGCGTATGTAAGGAGCTGAAGTAAATCTTCGTAAGGTATGCCAGCGCCGTTTTTGTTCGCGCTGGCATACCGTCTCAGAACTACAGTCCTTTGGCGCGATAGCTTTCAGCCACCTTCCCAATCGAAACAAGATACGCTGCCGTACGCAAATCATCAACATCGCCACGGTCATGCCAAACTGACGCCATGGACTGATAAGCCGCCCGCATCGTGTCATCGAGACCAGAGCGAACCAATTCCAACTCATCCGCGCCCCGCAGATACTTGTCCTTGAAATCCGGGGTCATGGACCAAGAATCGCCCAAGTGGCGGCTGAGCCGCTCCAGTTCATCCACCACCAATTGGTGCCGTGCCTCTTCCTGGCGGCGTTGCATGCGGCCGAACCGAATATGGCTAAGGTTCTTGACCCATTCGAAATAGGAAACAGTAACACCGCCAGCGTTGGCATACATGTCCGGGATGATGACGGTGCCCTTCTCACGCAATACAGAGTCCGCACCCGCTGTGACCGGCCCGTTCGCCGCCTCGATGATCAACGGTGCCGTTATCCGCGCCGCGTTCGACAGGTTAATCACACCTTCAAGTGCAGCTGGCACAAGGATGTCACAATCCTTTTCCAGAACTGAACTGCCGTTTTCCACATATGTGCCATCAGGATACCCGGAGACGCCGCCGTGGCCACCAATCCAGTTGCGTACGGCGTCCACGTCCAACCCCCGGTCATCCACAAGCGCACCATCGCGTTCAATGATGCCAACAATCTTGCATCCGTCCTCATCCGCGAGGAACTTCGCTGCGTGGTAACCCACATTGCCCAGCCCCTGCACAACGATACGTTTGCCGTCCAGAGTACCGGACATGCCCGCTTTCTCAACGCCGGTTGCATCGCGGAAAAACTCACGCAGAGCATACTGGACGCCGCGTCCCGTGGCCTCGGTCCTACCTTGAATACCACCTGCGTTGGTCGGTTTGCCAGTAACACAGGCCACCCCGTTGATGTCAGTCGTGTTCATCCGCTTATACTGGTCCGCGATCCAGGCCATCTCGCGCTCACCGGTTCCCATGTCGGGGGCAGGCACGTTCTGAGCCGGGTTGATCATGTCGCGCTTGATTAGTTCGTATGCAAAACGGCGGGTGATCAACTCCATCTCGTGCTCATCATATTCACGCGGATCAACATGCAATCCGCCCTTCGAGCCACCGAATGGAGCTTCGACCAGTGCGCACTTGTATGTCATGAGCGCAGCAAGAGCCTCGACTTCATCCTGATTGACGCCCAGCGCAAAGCGAATACCGCCCTTCACGGGTTCCATATGCTCCGAATGTACGGAACGGTATCCCGTGAAGGTCTGGATTTGCCCGCGCAACCGCACACCGAACCGAACGGTGTAGGTTGCGTTGCACACCCTGATCTTCTCTTCCAAGCCCGGTGGAAGGTCCATCAGTGCAACAGCACGGTTGAACATGATGTCCACACTCTCACGGAAACTGGGCTCATTGGGGGTGCTCATCCGGGATCTCCTTTTTCCGGCACGACTCATTTGGGTGCGAGTCTGTGAGGCCAGCCTATGACGGTTCCGTTAATCAGTGCGAATTTTTTGTGCGCGTTGAAAACATCACGCGCTTTCGCGCCATTTCTTAATGAATCGTAAACAGTGAGGCATACGCGCACGGATTGACGACAATTGGATCGAAATCACCCCAGAGGTTTCCCCCTTTTGCCCGATTTCAGCCACATTCAGAGCCCACACCCAACGTTGGACAAAAGGCTGTCAAAGCCTGTGATGACCAAAAAACAATAAGGTGCATTATGTTAATGATGTGGACACGGAAATTGACGACGAAGGCAGGGCTGAAAAGCAGCGTTGCCGGATTTGCGCGCGACGACTCGGGGTCCATGACCATTTTCGCCGTCGCGATGTTTTTCATGATGATTTTAGTTGGCGGTATCGGCGTCGACCTCATGCGCAACGAAATGGAACGTACGCGCATGCAAGCGACGGTCGACCGCGCCGTTCTGGCGGCTGCGGACTTGGATCAGCCACTCGAGCCCGAGGCAGTCGTGCGCGACTACTTTAATAAAGCCGGGATGAGCGACTACCTGTCCTCGGTTACCGTTGATCAGGGTCTGAACTATCGGACAGTGACAGCATCCGCCAACATGTCGACGAGCACGCAGTTCATGCACCTGATGGGTGTTAGCGAGTTGCCGGTACCTGCGTTGGGCCAGGCGGAAGAGCGCGTGTCGAACGTAGAGATTTCGATGGTTCTCGATATTTCGGGCTCCATGGGCTGGAACAACAAGATGGCCAACCTTCAGGATGCAGCGAAAACCTTTGTCGACACTGTTGTCCGCGCGGAAAACGAAGATCTGATCTCAATCTCGCTGATCCCTTACACCGCGCAGGTGAATGCCGGCTACGACATCTTCTCGCGGATGGAGACGAACCATCTGCACAACTACTCATACTGCGTCGACTTCGAAATCGACGACTTCTCGTCAAGCGGGTTGGATCTGGATTCACCTTATGAACAGATGCAGCATTTTGACGAGGGGTGGGACTACTCCAACCCGGTCAACAACCCGGGCTGCCCCAAACGCGATTTTGAAGAGATTGTGCCGTTCAGCCAGAACGCAACGACACTCAAGAACACGATCGACGATTATCGCGCCCGCGCGAATACTTCGATCCACCTTGGGATGAAATGGGGTGTGGCACTGCTGGACCCGTCATTCCGCCCGATCGTTCAGGAATTGGCCGGACCCGGCGAGAACATCGTGGATGATGCGTTTGCAAGCCGCCCGGCCGCCTACTCGGATGTTGAAACGCTCAAGACAGTCGTTCTGATGACAGACGGCCAGAACGTAGACACCACCCGCATCCAGCCGTGGTACTATGCCAATTCATCCCACTACGCACACTGGAGCCGTTACCCGCTGCACTGGTACCTGAACAACTACGTTCGTGGGAGCTGGTCTAACTGGCGCTACACCAAGTACACCTCGTCTCAAGCTGACTCCATGCTCGCAAACATCTGCAGCGCAGCAAAGGACCAGGGCATTGTGGTGTGGTCCGTCGGCTTCGAGGTCACAGACTACTCGGCCGGTGTGATGGAAGACTGCGCTTCCTCTCCAAGCCACTTCTTCCGGGTGGAAGGCGTCGAAATTACCGAAGCCTTCGAGGCAATTGCCAAGCAAATCAACCAACTGAGGCTGACCCAATGACCTTCAATCCCAAATCATTCCTTCGTCGTTTCCGGCGTGAAGAGGATGGCCAGATGGTGGTGGAATTCGCCCTTGCAGTCCCCCTCATGTTCACTCTCTTCATGACCTCGGTCGAACTCGGCATCTACTCGGTACGCCAAGGATTTCTGGACCGGGGCCTGGATATGGCGGTCCGCAATGTCCGCCTAAACACCGGAGCCAACTATACCCACGGCGACATCAAGACGATGGTGTGTGAGTATTCAGGCTTCCTCGAAGACTGTGACTCGGCCCTGAAGCTGGAAATGAAGCCAGTGTCGGCACGCAATTTCGCAGGTTTCCCAGACTCACCTGACTGTGCTGACGTGTCACTGGCCGTTACACCTTCGACCACTTTCGTACATGGAGCGGAGCACCAGCTCATGATGCTGCGCGCATGTTACTCGTTCCAACCGGTATTCCCGATGACAGGCCTCGGCGCTTCGTTCTCGAAGGATGGTGCGGGCCGCGTCAAGATGGTCTCGATGTCCGGATTTGTGCAGGAGCCAAGCTGATGAAACGTCTTATCGCAACACTACAGTCCTTCCGCGACGACGAGCGTGGCAGCCTTGCGGTCGAAACCGTGCTTATCATTCCCGTCCTGTTTTGGGCCTATCTGTCGATGTTCGCCATCTTTGATGCGTATCGCCAGCACTCGATCAACCAAAAGGCGGCATATACGATCGGCGACATCATATCGCGTGAGACGACGCCGCTGGACAATGACTACCTGAATGGCACGCGCGATATTCTTGCCTACCTGACGGCCAACACCGAAAGTGACGTGGCGGTGCGTGTGACCAGCGTGAAGTATGACGGTAATAATGACGTCTACAAACGCGACTGGTCCCAGGCCAAAGGGTGGAAACCTGCGCTGAGCAACAGTGACGTCGGCAAGCTGAAGGACCTGCTGCCTGTCATGCCCCACAATGAGCGGGTGATGGTGGTGGAAACGTTCGTGAAGTACGACCCACCATTCGCAACGGGCTTACAAGACCGCGAGATTGAGAACTTCGTGTTCACACGTCCTCGCTACGCACCCCGCGTGCTTTGGTTGAGCCAATAATCAGTCGGGCAATCGCTCCGCAATCATGGCCGAGAGTATCTCGGCCATGAATTTTGCTTGGTGACCGGGTGTCATTCCACCAACGCCAACCCGATTTCCAAGCCGCCACCAAAGACCGGGACGCCACGCGCGTCCCTTCGAGGTGTTCAGCCGCACAAGAAACCCATTCGATGGTTTGAAGGCGAACATGCCACGATCCAGCGATTGAATGTCACAGGTCCGTGCGACAATCTCGCCTGAGCTGTCTCGCAACACTTCTGGCGTCAACTCCAGTGTCAGGGCTGTCGCGCGTCGCATCTTTTCGGCAATCCAGATTGAGCCTCCGCCCAACGCGAACAGGAACAATTGCCAGCCAATCTCGGGTGGGCGCACGATGCCGACGTAAATCACCAACAATGACAGCACCCAAAGCGAACCAATGCCCAGGATGCGCCGCCCTGGCGATGCCGTGATCGTTGCGATCACTTCGCCTTTTTTGAAATCCAGACCTTGCATGGTCCGCCCTTAGCTTGGCCGATGCGTGCGGACAAGGGGATCAACGTCGAACGATGACCTCGGCCCCCTGCTCTTCCGGTTCATAATCGGTCATTTCCGCCGGGAAGCCGGGGGCAGTTACGTCCAGGCCCGTCGCCTCTTCGAGCCGCTTGATGATGTTGGGCGACAGCTCACGTGGGCCAAAGCGGTCAATGGCATCGTTGAACAGCCGGATCAGTAACGGGTTGAGGTCCAGCGGCACCCCCGCCCGGTCTGCCACGCCCTGAAACAGACCAATGTCCTTGGCCACCAGGTCCATTGTGAAAGAGATGTCGCGGCTGCCATTCAAGATCACCTGGCTTTCGGTTTCATGGACAAAGGAAGTGCCCGAACTGATCGTCATGGCTTCGTAAGCGACGCCTAGGTCCATGCCCGCCCCCTTGGCGACCGTGAGTGCCTCGGCACAACTGACAAGATTTGCAGTAGCAAGGTAGTTGGTCAGCACTTTGAGCACAGACGCCGAACCCAGATCGCCGGTGTGCAGCACGCGGCGTCCCATCGTTGTGAGCAGCGGCAGTATACGCTCGAATGTGGCGCGATCGCAGCCTGCAAAAATACTGATGTTGCCGGTATCCGCCCGGTGGCATCCTCCCGACACGGGGCAATCTACTGCTGCACCCCCAGCTTCGATAACCTGCGCGCCGATCCGTTTGACCTCGGCTTCGTCCGTCGTCGACATCTCCATCCAGATTTTGCCGGGACCGACATGCAGTAGCATCTCTTCCATCACCGCAGCAGAGGCCGCGGGGCTCGGAAGACAAGTGATAACCGCGTCACAGGCCTGCATCATGGCGGAGGGGCTTACCCCGTTCTGGGCGCCTGCTGCGACCTTGTCCGCCACGAAAACCGCGTTCAGATCATGCACGGCTACGTCATGTCCATTGCGGATCAAGCTGCCGGACAACTTTCCACCGACATTGCCCAGACCGATAAACCCGATTTTCATGGCCGCCACCCTCCCTTGCGCCTTTCGCCCAAAGGGATATGGACGCGCCGACACTGTCCGTCCTGTTTACGACGCCGGACCAAAATTCTCGGCGTAAAACCGATACCAGTTGCCGCCCATGATCCCAGCGACCTCGTCTTCCGACATTCCAGTGGCGCGCAGACCGTTTTCGATGTTTCCGAAATCGCGATTATCGCGGAACCAATCGGGTTGTGGCGGAAAGCCCGGATCGGCGGCGGATCCTTCTCCATAGTCTACCTCTTTCGACCAGCGGCCCACGCGCATCCATTCCACCACGCTGTCGGGCTGGTCCTGGCACAGGTCAGAGCCAATGCCGATTGTGTCCGTGCCGTAGCGGTCTGCCGTGCGGGCCACCGCCTCACAAAACGATTGCAGCGTGCACTTTGACCCATCCTTGAGGTGGTGCGGGTAGAGCGAAAACCCAAGCATCCCGCCATTCGACGTCACCGCCCGGATCACGTCGTCACGCTTGTTGCGCAGGGCCGGGTGCCAGTCATGCGGGTTGGCGTGGGTGATCGCGATGGGCCGTTCCGAGATATCTGCCGCCTCAATGGTGGAGCGATCCGCCGAATGGCTCATGTCCACCACCAGGCCCACGCGGTTCATTTCCTTGATCACCTGCCGCCCCATCCGAGTGATGCCGGTGTCGTTATCCTCGTAGCACCCTGTCGCGAGCAGGGACTGGTTATTGTAAGTCAGCTGCATGAAGCGCGCGCCGAGCGTATGTACGATTTCAACCAACCCGATATCATCCTCTATGGGACTGGGGTTTTGGAAACCAAAGAAGATTGCGGTCCTGCCATCAGCTTTGGCCCGATCAATATCGCTGACCGAAGACCCCTTGATGATCAAGTCAGGATAAAGCTCGAACCAGCGGTTCCATGCCTCGAAATTCAGCACTGTTTCACGAAAATTCTCGTGGTAGGCGACGGTGACATGCACAGCATCCACACCGCCCTCACGCATCTGACGAAAGATCTTTTCGGACCAGTTGCAGTATTGAAGGTTGTCGATACGCATGGTGCGGCCCTTTTCCCGATCTATCAGATCACTGCTTTTTCGATGATCGGACGGCCCGCGACAATCCTGTCATATCTGAATGGAGAGAGATCAAGACTGCGGAACGCCCCATAAGTCACCCATTCGGCGGTGCCACGCCCCATCGCCGGTGATTGTTGCAGTCCGTGGCCGGAAAAACCGTTCAGGAAGATGAAGTTTTCGACCTCACTGTGTGGACCGACGATAGCGTTATGGTCAAATGTGTTCATAGAATAGTGGCCTGCCCATTCACTGGTCACCTTGATTGCCTCGAACTGCGGGATGCGCGTGGCAAGGATTGGCCAGACATGGCTTTCCCAGATGCTGTGATCCATTGCGAAATCGTCATAATCGACTGCCGGATCAACGTCCGAGTGTCCACCCGCCTGGTAAGTGCCGCCCCCGTTTTCACGAACATGAACTCCGGATGGATCGATTGTCAGTGGTAAATCGCGCTCAAGCGGTTGTTCGGCTTTGAACACCCACGAATAACGTTTGCGTGGTTCCACCGGCACATCGATCCCCGCCATACGTGCTGTGCGCGCAGCACGCGGGCCTGACGCGTTGACAACTTGGCCGCAAGAAATGACCTCTCCGCAGGCCAGCGTGACACTTTCCACACGTGTACCTGCAGCGTTGCGTGCCATCGCCACAACTTCGTTTTCAACGTATTCAACACCGCGCTCTCGACTTTGCCTCCGCCACCAGTCAAAGACAGCAGCACCATCCCAATACCCTTCATCCACCGTGTTGATGGACCCCAACACGATATCATCGACATTGTAGAACGGATAAGCCGCCTTGATTTGATCCGGTGTCATCAATTGCGTTGCGGCACCAGCCGTGCGCTGTACTTCGATATTTTCACGCAGCGTGTCGGCAAACCCCACGGTATCGGCCAAGTACATGTAGCCAAAGCTGCGGATTCCCAACTCGGGCACCCGGTCATCACCCCCCATGTATTGGCGAATATTCTTTACGAAATCAGCAGCGAACTGGCTGATATGAACATTCAGTTCGCTGGAAAACTGCTGCCGCATGCAACTGTTTGTGTGAGCGGTCGAGCATGCGGAATATGTCGAATCCCGTTCAACCACGAGAACGCTACCGTCGAAGTCAGCGTTGTCTGTCAGGAACCAAGCCGTTGATGCGCCCATTATAGCGCCTCCGACGATCACCACATCGTATGTGCTGTATTCCGGTGCATTTGCCATCTGGCCTATTTCCGTCTTTTCAGTTTACCGGCGGTGACTGTGCGGCGGAATTGAATAGCGCACCAGACCTTTGTTTGACGGTTGCACATTTTTTGATCGCCTCGCCCAACTATTGGGATGGCGCCTTGATGTGCTGCGACATCGCGCTGCGTCTGAGCGCGCAGTCAATGGATCAAAGCTGTGACTTGACCCACCACAGTTCAGTGACCAAGACCATGAAGATAGCCGTCATTGAATCTGACCCCGACCGCGGACGCGATATCATCGACGCGCTGATGGAGGGCGGCTGGACTGATGTGGTTGTGTTGGGCGATGTCACAGGGCTTGCCCGCAAACTGGCAGCCCTCGACCCGGACCTTGTCTTGATCGATCTGGCCAACCCCAGCAGGGATGCATTGGAGCAGGTCAGCGTCGCATCCGAAGCACAAAGTCGTCCCGTGGCAATGTTTGTCGATCGCTCTGACGATGAGATGACCCAAGCGGCGGTGGCCGCCGGACTGTCGGCTTATGTCGTGGGCGAATTGCAGCCCGAACGTATCAAGCCCGTTTTGCAAACGGCCATTGCCCGGTTCCAGATGATGAGCCAGATGCGCAACGAGCTTGAAGCCGCCAAGCAGGCGCTGGCAGACCGTAAGACCGTTGATCGCGCCAAGGGCATGATCATGCGCGCTCGCGGTGTGAGCGAGGAAGAGGCCTATGCCCTTCTACGTAAGACCGCGATGTCGCAGAACCGCAAGGTGATCGACGTGGCCCAGGCCCTGTTGACGGCATCGGATCTTTTGACATGAGCGTTTCACGCCTCAATCTGGGGTACGTGCCTTTGGTCGACAGTGCGCCGCTGATTGTCGCTCAAGAGCTCAACTTTGCGGCGGATGAAGGCCTGTCGCTCAACCTTCTGCGCCAACCCTCTTGGGCCGCGTTGCGCGACCTGCTGGCTCTCGGTCATCTTGACGCCGCGCATATGCTGGCCCCAATGCCGACCGCTATGTCGCTTGGCTTGAGCGGACCGATCGCGCGGATCGACGCACTGATGGTGTTATCCGTCAACGGCACTGTCATCGGAGTGTCGAACGCAATGGCGGCGGCCATGCGAGACCGCGGATGGCCCGGTGGCTTTGGAACGCCGTATGACACCGTGATCCCGCTTTTGAAGGCGCTTGATGGTCCGTTGCGGGTCGGGGTGCCGTTCCCCTACTCGATGCATCGACTGCTATTCGAGTACTGGATTGCGCACACCGGCGCATTGCAATCAGCAGACATCAGGATCATCACAACACCGCCCCCCTTGATGGCCAACGCCGTGGCCATAGGCGAGATCGACGTATTTTGTGTTGGCGAACCGTGGGGATCGGTCGCCGTAGCGGACAATGTGGGCGAACTGATCATGCCCGGCGCCGCGATATGGGCGCATGCCCCGGAAAAGGTACTGGCCGCCCGACACGAATGGATAGAAGAGAACACGCCTGCCGTGGGCGCGTTGATGCGCGCGGTGGCGCGCGCAGCTGCATGGCTGGACACGCCCAAAAACCGTCCCCTCGCCATCGAAATCCTGGCCCGCAGTGCACATCTGGACCTTCCACATGCCGCGTTGGATCATGCGTTGATGGGCCGGTTCGCGACGCAGTTTGGTGCGGCGCCAGTGGATGTACCGGGCTTTCTGCGCTTTCATGACCGCGCGGCAAATTTCCCCTGGCGCAGCCAAGCTGCATGGATCGGGGCAGAGATCGCCCGCCTCACCGGTATTGATCGCAAGCACGCCATTGCAGTGGCGCAAGGCACGATGCGGCCAGACTGCTATCGTCAGCACCTTGGTCCAATTGGCGTCGATATGCCCGGCGCATCCGCCAAGATCGAAGGCGCCCTGACCCATCCAATGGCTGTTGCATCGACACGGGGCGAGATGATTCTGGGGCCGGATGCTTTTTTTGATGGCGAAACTTTTGATTTCACCCTGTCTGAGTGACCAATTTTTGAGCAGTTGCTGCATTGCAGCGAATTTCATCAGAATAACGGAGTTTCTTGTTGGATACTGAACAAGGCGGTCGCTAGGTTCATACCAACGAAGCAAAGAAGCTTCCCTCTGCTCCCAGCGATGGGGGCTCACTGAAGAGCAAAGCCGCTCGTTCTGCCTGCGTACACCTCCTCCCGTGCGCATTGTGGAACGGGCGGCTTTTTTTATAAAAAAAAGGACCGACAGGATGACCCGTCTCTCTACATTTGCAGGTGCCATGGCTGCCCTGCTTGGCACGGCGGCCCACGCCGAGCTGCTGGATCTGGAAAAGGATGAATTGAAGTTCGGCTTCATCAAGCTGACCGACATGGCACCGCTCGCCATCGCCTACGAGAATGGCTACTTCGAGGACGAAGGCCTGTTCGTCACACTGGAGGCTCAAGCGAACTGGAAAGTGCTGCTGGACGGCGTGATCGACGGGCAACTGGACGGCGCGCACATGCTGGCCGGCCAGCCGCTGGCCGCTACCATCGGCTACGGCACCGAGGCGCATATCATCACGCCCTTTTCCATGGACCTGAACGGCAACGGCATCACAGTGTCCAACGAAATCTGGGAAGAGATGAAGCCCCACGTGCCGCTGATGGACGATGGTCGCCCGCAACATCCGATCAGCGCCGAAGCGCTCGCGCCGGTCGTCGAGGACTATAAAGACCAAGGCCTGCCCTTCAACATGGGCATGGTATTCCCCGTCTCGACCCACAACTATGAAATCCGCTACTGGCTGGCCGCCGGCGGTCTGGAACCCGGCTATTACAGCCCGGACAACATCACCGGCCAGATCGGCGCGGACGTGCTATTAAGCGTGACTCCACCCCCACAGATGCCAGCAACGATGGAAGCAGGCACCATATATGGCTACGCCGTGGGTGAGCCGTGGAACCAGCAGGCCGTGTTCAAAGGCATAGGTGTACCGGTCATCACTGACTATGACATGTGGAAAAACAACCCGGAAAAGGTCTTTGGCATCACCAACGAGTTCGCCGAAGAGTACCCCAACACGACCAAGGCCATCACCAAGGCGCTGATCCGTGCCGCCATCTGGCTGGACGAGAATGACAACGCCAACCGCGAGGAAGCGGTCGAGATCCTGAGCCGCTCGGAATATGTGGGCGCGGATTACGATGTGATCGCCAACTCGATGACCGGTTTCTTTGAATTCGAGAAGGGCGACCGCCGTCCGGCCCCCGACTTCAACGTGTTCTTCCGCTACAACGCGACCTACCCGTTCTACTCGGATGCGATCTGGTACCTGACCCAGATGCGCCGCTGGGGTCAGATTTCCGAAGCGAAGTCCGACCAGTGGTACTTCGACATGGCCGCCAAGGTCTATAAGCCCGAGATTTACCTCGAAGCAGCCCGTCTGCTGGTGGACGAAGGGCTGGCGGATGAGGCCGACTTCCCCTGGGACAGCGACGGCTTCAAGGCGCCGACGCCTGCCGCCGACATCATCGACAGTATCGCCTATGACGGGAAGGCACCGAACGCCTATATCGACAGCCTGCCTATCGGTCTGAAGGGTGACCAGAAGGTCGTCGGCAACGCGGTCGAAGGTTGAAAGCCATGAGGGGGTGGGCAGCATTGCCCACCCGACGCTGCCCCGCAGCAAATTGGCCCCAACGGCGGGGCGTCTGCTCAAAATTCAGGCACGCTGCTGTGCCGCAAGAGCCCCCAACACCCCGGTGTCACCCCACGTGCACCCCCCCGTACACCCCCTATGCACCGCCGCAGTGCAGCATAGCCCGCCACACACAAGATATGGGGTTTTGACCGCCCCGCCCGATCCCGCCGAGGAGGCCCTGACATGACCGCCATCGACCCATCCGATCTGGACGCCACAGCGCGCGAAGAGCGCAAACAGCGGACCTTTACCCGCATCAATGCTGCCGACAAATGGTTTCAGGTTCTGGGCCTGGCCTGGCTGACTCCGGTGCTAAAGGCCGCCGCGGGTGACAACCCCAAAGCGCAGGGGCGCGAAATCTGGCGTCTGCTGGGTGTGCCGCTATTGGCGATTGGTCTGTTTCTGGCCGCGTGGGCGTCGCTGGCACCGACAGTGCAAACATCGCTGGGCGCCATCCCCGGACCGGCACAGGTCTGGGAGCAGGTTGGCAAACTGCACCAAGACGCACAGCGCGAGAAGGAAAAGGAAGCCGCGTTTTACGTCCGTCAGGACGAGCGCAACGCCAAGCTAATCGCGGACGGACAAGCCGACCGCGTGAAAGAGCGGGTCTATACCGGCAAGCCGACCTATTACGACCAAATCTGGACGTCGATCCTGACCGTGTTCTTTGGCTTTCTGATCGCATCCGCCGTGGCCATCCCGCTGGGCATCGCCGCTGGTCTGAGCCCGACAGTGAATGCAGCCATCAACCCGCTGATCCAGATCTTCAAACCGGTGTCACCGCTGGCGTGGTTGCCCATTGTGACCATGATCGTGTCGGCCACCTATGCTTCGGACGGCTGGTTCGCCAAATCATTCCTGACCTCGGCCATCACCGTGACCCTCTGTTCGCTGTGGCCCACTCTGATCAACACCGCCCTTGGCGTGGCCAGCATCGACAAGGATCTGGTGAGTGTGTCCAAGGTTCTGAAAATGAACACCTGGACCAAGATCACCAAGCTGGTCCTGCCCTCGGCCCTGCCGCTGATCTTTACAGGTCTGCGTTTGTCGCTCGGTGTGGGTTGGATGGTGCTGATTGCGGCCGAGATGCTGGCGCAGAACCCCGGTCTGGGCAAGTTCGTGTGGGATGAGTTCCAGAACGGGTCCTCTCAATCGCTGGCCAAGATCATGGTGGCCGTGTTCACAATCGGCATCATCGGCTTCCTGCTGGACCGCCTGATGTACGCCATCCAGTCCATGTTCACCTTCACGAACAACCGGTGATCGACATGAGCATGATCGAGTTCAAAAACGTATCAAAACACTTTGAGGCGGGCACCGAGCGGACGGAGGTTCTGAAGAACATCTCCTTGTCCGTGGAAGAGGGGGAATTTCTGGTTCTCCTTGGCTTCTCGGGCACCGGCAAGACGACCCTGATCAACCTGATGGCTGGATTGGATAAGCCTTCCTCTGGAGAGGTGACGTTCAAGGGGACACCTATCACCGGACCGGGTCCGGAACGCGGTGTGATCTTTCAGAGCTATTCGCTGATGCCTTGGCTGACGGTGAATGGGAATGTGGGTCTGGCCGTGGACACCATCTTTCCCAATCTGTCCAAAGCGGAGCGGGCCGAGAAGGTGGACCACTATGTGAAGATGGTGGGTTTGGGTCACGCGACCACGCGCCGTCCGGCGGAGTTATCCGGCGGCATGCGTCAGCGGGTGAACGTGGCCCGCGCGCTGGCCATGAACCCCGAGGTGTTGTTGCTGGATGAGCCTTTGTCCGCCTTGGACGCGTTGACCCGCGCCAATCTGGCCGACGAGATCGAGCATATCTGGGAAGCCGACAAGAAGACCTGTGTGCTGATCACCAATGATGTGGATGAGGCGATCATTCTGGCCGACCGGATCATTGCGCTGAACCCGGATGGGACGTTGGGTAACGAGTTCTCTGTTTCCATTCCACGCCCGCGCGACCGGATGGAGATGAACCATAACGAGCAGTTCAAGCGGTTGCGTGCGGATGTAACCAAATACCTGATGGATGTGGGGATCGAGGCGAAGGTCGAGGGCACCAAGTCCTTGCCGGATGTGACGCCCATCCATGGTGTGCCATCTGCTGTCGCCGACGCGCAGAAGGGTATGATCGAGAACCGTTTCCTCGACTTCAGCCAGTTGCACAAGGTGTATCCGACGCCCAAGGGGCCGCTGACGGTCGTCGAGGATTTTGACCTGAAGATCAACAAGGGCGAGTTTATCTCGCTGATTGGGCATTCGGGATGCGGGAAATCTACGGTCCTGACGATGGCAGCGGGGCTGAACGAGATATCCAAGGGAGCCATCAAGCTGGATGGTCGCCATGTGGAGGGCGCGGACCCTGAACGCGCCGTGGTGTTCCAGTCGCCCAACCTGTTTCCATGGTTGAGTGCAAAGGAGAACGTGGCGATCGGGGTGGACAAGGTCTACCCGCGCGCCTCGCGCGAGGAACGGCAGGATGTGATCGAGTACTACCTGGAGCGTGTGGGTCTGGCCGATGCGATGGACAAGCAAGCGGCGTCCTTGTCGAACGGGATGAAACAGCGGGTGGGGATCGCGCGGGCCTTTGCATTGTCTCCGAAGCTGCTGCTGCTGGATGAACCGTTCGGGATGCTGGACAGCCTGACACGGTGGGAGTTGCAGGAAGTGCTGATGGAGGTGTGGTCGCGCACGAAGGTGACCGCCATCTGTGTGACCCACGATGTGGACGAGGCGATTTTGCTGGCGGATCGCGTTGTGATGATGACCAACGGGCCGCAGGCAACCATCGGCAAGATCGTGGATGTGGATCTGCCCCGCCCGCGCACCCGCAAGGCGCTGCTCGAACACCCCGATTACTACAATTACCGGCAGGACGTGCTCGATTTCCTTGAGGAATACGAACATGGCGCCAAGCCCAAATCAAAACCCACAGCGATCGCGGCGGAGTAAGTCAAATGCACCTCGATTCATCCCTGCCGCGCCCGGCACCGCCGGGCAGCGCCCGACCCTCCCCACGGGAGAGGGCTATTGCCCCCACCCAGGGCCGGGGCCTTCCCTCTGATGCGCAAAGCGGAGCAGATACATGACCCAAGACATCATCGTCATAGGTGCTGGCATGGCCTCGGGCCGCGCGCTGGAACACCTGTTTGACGCGGGCGCGGACGTGAACGTCACTTTGTTCAACGCCGAGCCGCGCGGGAACTACAACCGTATCATGCTGTCGCCTGTTCTAGCGGGCGACAAGACGTACGAGGAGATCGTGACGCACGATGCCGATTGGTACGAGGCCAATGGGGTGACCTGCCGCTTTTGCGAACGGGTGGCCTCGGTGGACCGTGCGGCCAAGACCGTGACGGCCGAGAACGGCGACGTGCTGCCTTATGACAAGCTGATTTTCGGCACCGGATCGAACCCGTTCATCATTCCCCTGCCCGGCCATGATTTGGACGGTGTGATTGCGTATCGCGATCTCGAAGACACCGAGTTGATGATGTCGATGGGGCCGCAAAACAAAGTGGTTGTCATCGGTGGCGGCCTGTTGGGTCTGGAGGCCGCAGCAGGAATGGCCGCGCGCGGTGTGGACGTGACCGTTGTGCACATCATGGGCCACCTGATGGAGCGTCAACTTGACGAGGCGGCAGGCTACCTGCTGCGCAAAGCGTTGGTGGACAAGGGTATTGCGGTGCTGTGCCAAGCCAACTCCAAGGAGATCCTTGGGGACGACGGCAAGGTCCGCGCGCTGCTGCTCGATGATGGCACCGAACTGCCCTGTGATTTGCTCGTGATGGCGGTTGGGATCCGGCCCAACGTGGCTCTGGCGCAGGACGCTGGATTGGCCGTGGGCAAGGGTATTCATGTGGACGACCAGATGGTGACGTCGGATGAAGACATCCTCGCCGTTGGGGAATGTGTCGAACACAACGGCGCGATCTTTGGTCTTGTTGCCCCTCTATACGATCAGGCAAAGGTGGCCGCTCAGACGATCCTTGGGGAAGACGCAGCATTTGTTCAAAAGGAGCTGAGCACGAAGCTGAAGGTCACCGGGTGTGATCTGTTCTCTGCCGGGGATTTTGCAGATGGCGAGGGACGCGAGGACATTGTGTTCCGAGACCCCGGGCGCGGCGTCTACCGAAGGCTTGTCATCGAAGACAATGTGGTTGTCGGCACCGTCATGTATGGCGACGCCGCCGACAGCAATTGGTTCTTTGGCCTGATCCGCGACAAGACCGACATCGCGGACATGCGCGACACGGTGATCTTTGGACCGGCGTACCAAGGGGGTGCCCCCGTGGACCCTTTAGCAGCCGTTGCAGCCTTACCGCGTGATGCGGAAATCTGTGGCTGCAACGGCATTTGCAAAGGCACTATCGTAGACGCCATCGAGGGCGGCGCGACCGATCTGACCGCGGTACGCGCGGTGACGAAGGCGTCGGGGTCCTGCGGGACCTGCACCGGGTTGGTCGAACAGGTTTTGGCGGTGACATTGGGCGACGATTTCGTATTGCCCGGTGCGCAACCGATCTGTGGCTGCACCGACATGACGCATGAAGATGTGCGGCGCATGATCAAATCCCAGGAACTCAAGTCCATGGCCGCCGTCTGGCAGGAATGCGCGTGGAAGACGGTGGATGGCTGCCACGTGTGCCGCCCTGCCCTGAACTACTACCTGATTGCGGATTGGCCTCTGGAGTATCTGGACGACCCACAAAGTCGTTTCATCAACGAACGTAAGCACGCGAACATCCAGAAGGATGGGACATTTTCAGTGGTGCCGCGCATGTGGGGTGGGATCACCACGCCGGATGAGCTGCGCGCGATTGCCAATGCCGCCGACAAATACGACGTGCCGACCGTGAAAGTAACGGGCGGGCAGCGCATCGACCTGCTGGGCGTGAAGGGTGAGGATTTGCCAAGCATCTGGGCCGATCTGAACGACGCTGGGATGGTGTCGGGACATGCCTATTCCAAAGGGCTGCGCACGGTCAAAACGTGCGTGGGCACCGATCACTGCCGCTTCGGGACGCAGGATTCGACCGGCCTTGGCATCAAACTGGAGAAGGCGCTGTGGGGGTCGTGGACCCCGCACAAGCTGAAACTGGGTGTGTCGGGCTGCCCGCGCAACTGTGCGGAAGCGACCTGCAAGGACATCGGGGTTGTCTGTGTCGACAGCGGCTTTCAGATAGGCATCGGCGGGGCAGCAGGCATGGATGTGCGCGAGGTTGAGCGGCTGATCGATGTCGAGACCGAAGAGGAAACCATCATCGCGATCAAGGCGATGACGCAGCTGTACCGCGAGAACGCCAAGTACCTCGACCGCATCTACAAATGGATGAACAAGGTGGGGCTTGATTGGATACGCGAGCGTATTGCGGATCCGGCGGAGCGCGCCACTTTGGCCGCACGTTTTGATCTGTCCCAGACCGTTTACCAGAAAGACCCATGGGCAGAGCACGCGCAGAAAAAGGCAGCGATTTATCGGCCTGTTGCAAACCTGAGCCTGGAGGCAGCGGAATGACCGACTGGATTGACATTGCATCTCTCGATGACATTCCGCAGCGTGGTGCCCGCGTGGTCAAGACGCGGGCAGGCTGTGTGGCTGTATTTCGCACAGCAGCGGACGAGGTCTTTGCTCTCGACAACGCATGTCCGCACAAGCAAGGGCCGCTGGCCGAGGGGATCGTGCATGGCAGTGCCGTGACCTGCCCGCTGCACAACTGGGTGATCTCGCTTGAGACCGGGTTGGTGCAGGGCAATGATGAAGGGCAGGTTGCGAACTATCCAGCACGGGTCGAGGGCGGGCGCATCCTGTTGGACACAACGTTCCTGCAAGCCCGGTCAGCGGCATGAGCACCTGCACCACCTGCCCTTATTGTGGCGTAGGGTGCGGGATCATTGCATCGCCAGATGGCAGCATCAAGGGCGATCCGACGCATCCCGCAAACCTCGGGCGGCTGTGTTCCAAAGGCTCGGCCCTGGGAGAGACAATTGATCTTGAGGGACGTTTGCTGACGCCCATGGTCGATGGGGTCGAGACGGATTGGGATGAGGCGACCGCCCTGGTTGCGCGAAAGTTCTCGGAGACCATTCGGGATCATGGTCGGGACTCGGTCGCGTTTTATGTGTCGGGTCAATTGCTGACCGAGGACTACTACGTCGCCAACAAGCTGATGAAAGGGTTCATCGGCTCCGCGAATATCGACACGAATTCACGGCTGTGCATGGCGTCATCGGTGGCGGGCCACAAACGTGCCTTTGGTGCGGATACGGTTCCGGGGACCTATGAAGATCTGGAAGAGGCCAACCTGATCGTGCTGGTGGGCTCGAACCTGGCGTGGTGTCATCCGGTCCTGCATCAGCGCATTGCCGCCGCGAAAGAAGCGCGGCCCGAAATGCGGATCGTCAATGTTGATCCTAGGCGCACGGCGACCTCTCAACTGGCGGATCTGCATCTGAGCATTGCGCCTGATGGCGATGTGGCCCTGTTCAATGGGCTCTTGGCGCATCTGAACGCGACAGGCCGCGTGAACAGGGCTTATGTGAATGCCCATGTGACCGGGTTCGACATTGCGGTTGAGGCCGCGCGCGCAACCGACCCCGCAGCCAGCGGGCTGTCGGCGGATGATCTGGCTGTGTTCTATTCCATGTGGGCAAGCACCGGGAAAGTTGTGACCGTCTATTCCCAAGGGGTGAACCAATCGGCCTGCGGCACCGACAAGGTCAACGCTATCCTAAACTGCCATCTGGCCACGGGCCGCATTGGCCGTCCGGGCATGGGCCCGTTTTCGGTCACCGGTCAGCCCAATGCCATGGGTGGGCGCGAGGTTGGTGGTCTGGCCAATATGCTGGCCAACCATCTGGACATCGAAAACGCAGATCATCGGGATGCGGTACAAGGGTTCTGGGCCAGTCCCACCATGTGCACTGCACCGGGGTTGAAAGCCGTGGATCTGTTCCAGGCCTGTGCCGATGGGCGCATCAAGGCCCTGTGGGTGATGTCGACCAACCCCGCCGTAAGCCTGCCCGATGCTCAAGGCGTGGCCGACGCCATTGCCAACGTGCCCTTTACCGTTGTGTCTGACATCATGGCCCGCACAGATACGGGCGATCTGGCCGACGTATTGCTGCCCGCCGCTGCATGGGGTGAAAAAAGCGGAACCGTCACCAACTCGGAACGCCGCATTTCGCGTCAGCGCCCGTTCCTGCCCATGCCGGGACAGGCGCGACCCGATTGGCAAATCATCAGCGAGGTGGCACGGGCAATGGGATGGGAGAAAGCGTTTGATTATACCTCCCCTGCAGCGGTGTTTCGGGAACATGCGCAGTTGTCGGCCGCGATGAGACCCTTTGGACGCGACTTTGACATCAGCGGCCTCGCCAGCCTGACCGACACCGAATACAACGCGCTTGAACCCGTTCAGTGGCCCGTGCCGGAGACTGGGAAGGGGCAACGCCGTTTCTTTGCCGATGGTGGTTTCTTCCACGCGGACGGCAAAGCGCGCATGCTGCCCCTGACCGCTCCGAACGCACTTGAGGACGGCACGTTCCACCTGAACACGGGGCGCAATCGCGATCAGTGGCACACGATGACACGCACGGGCAAATCGCCCCGGCTAGGCGCACATCTGGCGGAACCCTATGTCGAGATTCACCCGGAAGATGCCACAAAGGTGGGTCTGGGCACTGCCGAGCTGTGCGTTCTCAGCGATGGGCGCAACACGACCGTCCTACGCACCCTGCCCACGGACCGCGTTGCACGTGGTACTCTCTTTGCTCCGATGCACTGGACGCGGCAAGTGTCGGCCAGCGGGCCGGTGAACGCCGTTGTTCAGGCCGGCACCGATCCAGTATCCGGCCAACCCGCCCTGAAGTTCGGCCGCGTGAGCGCGCAGCGCTTTGCCGCCCGCTGGTACGGGTTTGCCACCTCTGCGACAGAGATGCATCTGCACGGCGACTATTGCGCAATTGCTCGGACCGAGACGGGATGGCAGGCCGAGCTGGCAGGCCTGACAGATATCGAAGACCCGCAAGCCATGCTGTCGCAGCTTGTCGGACCACTTGCCGGGTCCATCAGTGTGGTGAGTGACGGCGCCACCGGGATGCAGCGTGTAGCGCATCACGCGGATGGACGCTTGACCGCCCTGCTGTTCCTTGCGCCTGACCCCGTACAACTGTCGCGCCCCCACGCTGTCGCAGCCATCGGGCAGAACAGCCCCGCCGGGGCTGCCTTGGCCGGACGCGCAGCGGGTGCCCAAGCGGATCCCGGCCCCACCGTCTGTGCCTGCATGAGCGTCGGTTTGAATGATCTGAAACGCGCCATCGCTGATGGTGCGGCAAGTGTCGACGCGCTGGGGCAATGCACCGGCGCAGGTACGAACTGCGGCGCTTGCAAGCCCGAGCTTGCGGCCTTGCTGCCTGCCCACCCCACCGCCGTTGCGGCGGAATAGGAGGATTGCGATGAAAACCTTCCCCATGTTCCTGACCATGACGGACCGACGGGTGGTCATCCTTGGCGGCGGTGAGCAGGCCACCCAGAAATGCCGCCTGATGCTTAAGACCGAAGCCGCGATTGAAGTCTTCGCCCATGCTTTGGATGTCGAATTGCAATCGCTGGCCGATGCCGGGCGGATCACTCATCGAACGGGCCCCATCACGGCGGACGCGCTGCGCGGAGCGCCGCTGATTTTTGTCGGCACAGGCTGCCCGGGCATCGACGCGGCGCTGCACGCCATTGCGACGGACGCAGGCGGGCTGGTGAACGTGGTGGACCAACCCGATCTGTGCGACGCGATCACACCCGCCATTGTGGACCGGGACCCCGTGGTGGTTGCCATCGGAACTGAGGGTACGGCACCGGTGCTGGCGCGACAGATCAAGACAGCACTTGAACGTATGCTGGACCCGCGTTTGGGCGACCTGGCTGCACTAGCGGGACGTTTACGCGACTTTGCGGCCCAGCGGCTTGCCCCCCGGCAGCGACGCGATCTGTGGCGCTGGGTGTTCAACGGTCCGTTGCGGGCCCAGCATGCGCGTGAGGGGGATGCGCCTGTTGCCCGCGCGATCAAGGACGTCATTCGCACCGGCAAAGTGCCCGCCGCCGCCCCTGCCCCGGTCGCGCTGGTTGGCGCAGGACCAGGCGCAAGTGATCTGATCACCCTGCGCGGCGTGCAGCGGTTGCAAGAGGCGGACATCATCTTTTACGACCGCCTGGTCGATCCGGGTGTGCTGGAATTGGCCCGCCGCGATGCCGAACGTGTGTTCGTAGGCAAGGAACCCGGTTGCCACGCCTGGCCACAGGACAAGATCAACGCGGTCATCGTCGCCGCTGCCAAGCGCGGTCAGCGCGTTGTGCGTCTGAAATGCGGTGATCCGGGTGTGTTTGCCCGCGGCGCAGAAGAGGCAGACGCGTTGCGCGCGGCGGGACTTGAATACGAAGTCGTGCCGGGCGTGACTGCAGCCAGCGGGGCGGCTGCCACCGTCGGGGGCTTCCTGACCGAGCGGGGCAAGAGCGACACGCTGGTTCTGACCACAGGCCGCTGTGCGGATGGCAACGGTACGCCGGACTGGGTCACGCATCTGACCCAGCGCAGCAATGTCGCCGTCTACATGGGGGTGGCAGCGGCCCCCAAAATCGCTGACTGCCTCGCGCGCGCTGATCTGCTGGATCAGGTACAGGTGACAGCCGTCAGCAACGCCCAGCGCGCGGATCAAAAAGTCTTGCGCTGTGGCGGTCAGGATATGGTGTCCAAACTGGCAATCGCAGGCATCGAAAGCCCAGCAATACTGTTCCTGTCACGGCCCGACGCGGGCGAAACAGAGGTGCACGTGCCGACGCCCCGGCTAGTGGCCGTGTGACCGCGCCTTGGTCCGGCGTCATCGCCGGTTCCAAAGCGCCGGTTCATCTGCCTTGGGCGCGCTGAGGTTCTGTTGCCAACGCGACACGTGCGTTTCGGCGGGAACTTAGGGCACGGATCAGCGTTTTGGCTTCGACGGGCGGTTCCTGCTCAATTCTGCAATAGTTCGTCCCGTCCTTGTCTCGGGTTAACAAGCCGCATGAGATCATTGTCCGTCGCAATGTCGCCGGGTCCCTGAAAAGATGTTCGTCTGCCAGATGCGTGCTCACCTCGCGCTCGTCCAATGCCTGATTGGCTGGCATCGTGGCCCACATCGCCCAAAGTGCGAGGGTTTGCGTGGCGCGTTTGGATGGCCATCGAAGGAGCCGTCCGAGCGCATCGAATTGATGCAGCGCACGTTCAACCGCACGCGCGTCTACTGTGGCGGGTTCGGTCTGATTATCCAACCGCTTTGCCGCCGCGGACACCGCGCGCAAATGCTGAACGTTCTGAAACCCGGCAGACCGGGCGACCATGTTCATCAGGGTCAAATGTTTGGGACTTGTGTCCCCCAGTTGTCCGGACAGCGCGCGTGTGAAAGCTGTCATATCGTCCACGCGCAATGGGACAGGTGTTTTGGTCATGATGCATCCAAGTCGGGCGTTTTGCTCACTCGTCGGTCGCTGGCTTGACGAAAGACGCCCTACTTCATGCGTTTTCGTTTTGGTTCGCTGGCAGGTTTAGCACTCTGGTAAGAGCAGCGACGCCTCGGTGTCTGCCGACCGTGCCTGACGGGTATCAAACGCGGGGTGTTTTGCCAAGTTGCGGATGTCCGTATCTCTTGTTTTGTCCGGCCCGACCGATCCGGACGCATCTCTTGTCCCAATCACTCAAATGGCATGTAGCGGGCCGATGCGTCCGTCCAATTTCCGACTTCGACAAGGATTGACACCATGTCCCTATTTGACCCTGACGCCCTGAACTCCGGCCCTGCAGAAGCCTTGGAGGAATTTGCAAACAGCAACGAAGCGCCTGCGGTGCTACTTGAAATCGTGCGCGACGGCTTGTCCGTTCGTAATGCGACCGGAACGACTGAGCGTTTTGGTGACCAGGCCGCCAGCACTGACAATACATTTGAGGTCGGGTCACAGACCAAAATGATGACATCAGTGATCGTGCAACAACTGGTCGGCGAAGGCGTCATCGATTTCGACGCGCCTTTGGCAGAGCAGATGAACATCGCTGGCCTAGAAGACATCCCCAACATTGGTGAGGTGACAGTGCGCGAAGTGCTGGCAAATCGGTCCGGCATCCCAGATTTCGACACGATCCCCGGTCAGGGTGAGTTGCCGGCTTTCATCGAACAACTGTTGGCCAATCCAACTCAACCCTTTGGGCCCGACGACATGTTGGCGCTTGTTGCAGAGCAACCGGCTGACTTTGCGCCGGGCGAAGCCTACGCATATTCAAATACAAACTATCTGCTTTTGCAAAAGCTGATCGAACAAAAGACTGGTGATAGTTTTGCAGAAGTGGTGTCCGACCGTATTTTCTCTGTTGCTGGCATGGATGACAGCTCAATGAGATCCGAAGGCCAAACAGACGGCATGCTGCGGTCCTATGCGGAGCTTTTCCCTGACAATATCATGGATGTCACAGATGCACCCATAGATTTTGGTGCGGCTGGCGGTGCTGTATCAACCACTTCAGACATGATCCGTTTCATGGACGCGTTACTGGTCTCTCGTACGCTGCTGCCACCCGATCAACTGGAAGAGATGCTGGACTTCCGTGCACCGGATGGCACCCCAAGTCTGGATGGAGAAAGCCTTGGTCTGTCGTCGGGCATCGCGTATGGGCAACAGTTCATTGGGTTCGCGGGCGGTACCCTGGGGACAAACACAGCGACTTTCCTGCATGTCGAATCCGGTACAATCTTCTCGCTAGCGGCGACGCTTTCCGAAGTCGAACCAACCGTTCTTTTGCTTCAGGCGTTTTCCGCAATCTACAACGATCATTCATGGGCCAGTTTTGATCCGTCGGATGAAAGCTTTACCATCGCCGGTACAGCGGCCGAGATTTCGCTGACAGAGGATGAAGATGCGCCGGGCGGACCAGAAACTGTTTTGGAACTGGGCAACGCCAGCCTGACCTTTGAAGGCCGACTGGGTGATCTGGATACGGGTCGCTTCACCTTTTCGGACGGCTCGACCCTGTCGATCGGCACCGATGGTCGGGATTTCATTGACGTTCTTCGCCAAACACCAGATGCAGCCCACAGCGACAACCAACTGATTGGCGGCGCCGGCAATGATCATCTGCGTGGTGGCTATGGCGACGACAAAATTGACGGGGGTCACGGCCGCGATTTCATCCAAGGGCGCGATGGTGATGACAACATTTCCGGCGGCGATGGCAACGATTTTCTGCGCGGCGATCATGGCGATGACAAAATCGACGGGGGTGACGGACGCGATCATGTCTGTGGCGGTCACGGCGACGATACGCTGTCCGGCGGAGATGGTAATGACATGATCCGTGGTGGCGAGGGTGACGACATTCTGAACGGTGGTGACGGACGTGATTTGATGTGGGGCGGCGAAGGAGCAGACACCTTTGTCTTCCAGGACAATTCCGGTCAGGATCGCGTCTTTGGCTTCAACGCCGATGAGGACCTTTTGGATTTCTCACAAACCGGACTCAGCTTCGAAGATCTGCAAATCGACAGCTATGGATCACACACGCGCGTCAGCTATGGCGACAACGAGGTTGCCATCTTCTCAACCTCTTGCGAGCCCTTGACGGAAGACAGTTTTATCTTCTGAACACACCAAGGAAAAAGCGGGGGCACGCAAGTCATGTGTGCCCCCCTCTTCGTGGATGGCGAACACCTCATGGACCCCACTCAGTTGAATTTTGACATTGAAAGTATGCGGCTCGCTGCGGGGATTGGTTTACTCGTCCTGTCAGCGTTTTGCGGACACCTTCTCTTGCTGCAAGATGGTCATCGGCACGTGCGCGTGCCACTTGCCCTGTTCTTTTGGGCCAATGCGATTGAGTTGCTGGCGCTGCCAGTCAGTATTCTCAGCCTTGGGAGCACCCTGCCCCTTCTCAACCTCGCACTTGAATTGGCGGAAGTGCCGTTGACGATGGCAAAGCCCTTTTTGCTCTGGCTTTATGTGCATCGGCTGACCTGTGATCCGACCCAACACTCTGAACAACCGCGCTGGCGATGGCATGCCATGCCTATCGTGTTCGCCTGCATCGTCTATCTGTATGTTCTGGTCCTGCCCGCCGAACTAAAGGCCAGCCTGTATCCAGACGCGCCCGACCACGTTGTCTGGCAAACCATTGCCTTTGCTGGACTGTATGCTGCGACGGCCTTGTTCTATGTACTGGTACCGATCTACGCGATATTGATCATGCTGCGGTTGCGGCAATACCGAACCCGCCTGAAGGATTTGTTTGCCAGCACGGAAGGCAGGGAGATGGCCTGGGCCCGGTGGTTGGCGGCTGCAGTCATCGTTTTCTGGTGCTTTAACCTGATCCCGATTGTCGCCTCTTTGGCTGAGTTCTCATTTCCCGGGGCGGCGGTGTTTGACTCACTTGTTGCCATGATCATCGTGCAGTACGCGCTCATATGGAGCATTGCGCTTTGGGGCACGCGGCAGCGGCCGGGCATCACTCCGTCACCCAAACCGGATACGCCTGTGCCCGAGGAAACAGAGCCGCAACGAAAATACGGCAAAAGCGGGCTGAGCGAGATGCGTCTGGACAGGATCGCAAACAAGATCGACACGTTGATGTCCGAACAGAAGCTCTATCTCGAACCTGATCTATCGCTGTGGGATCTGGCCGGGCGGATTGGCGTCACAACTCACTATGCCTCGCAAGCCCTGAACGAAAAAATCGGGATACGCTTCTTTGACTACATCAACGGTTGGCGAATTCGAGATGCGGCAGAGCGGCTGCGTACCACCCATGCGACCATTCTGGTCATCGCCTATGACGTCGGCTTCAACTCGCGATCCTCTTTCTACACGGCGTTCAAGCGCGAGCTTGGGGTGACCCCGTCGCAGTATCGCGCGCGCATAGAAACACACGAAGTGAGACAACCTTAAAAACCCATCGGTCTGACAAACAAGAGGCCGCTCTGAACCGAGCGGCCTCTCAAACACATCTCCGATGGTTTAGTGCGCGAACTTCTTAATCTCGCCTGACTTCAGACGATCACTGTAAGAGTTCAGCTCTGCCCGCACCACTTTCATCAGGAAGTAGAGGCAGAAGATATTGACCACAGCCATCGCAAAGATCGCCGCATCCGAGAAGTCGATGACTGGCCCAAGACTTGCCGCCGCTCCGATGACGATGAAGATGCAGAAGATGATCTTGAACACAAGTTCCGTCGTTTTGCCTTCGCCAAACAGATAGGTCCATGCCTTCAGCCCGTAGTAGGACCACGATATCATCGTCGAGAAGGCAAACAGGATCACTGCAATCGCAAGGACAAACGGGAACCAGCCGATCGCGGACCCGAACGCCGCCGACGTCAACGCCACACCGGAATTGCCGTCTACTGTCGCAATTGCACTGCCCGCTTCATTCAGCATGTAGTTGCCTGTTGCCTGATCAACGATCAGTTGTTGCGAGATGATGATAACCAGGGCCGTCATCGTGCAGATCACAACCGTGTCGATCAATGGCTCAAGCAAGGACACGAACCCCTCGGTAATCGGCTCTTTGGTTTTCACCGCCGAGTGCGCAATCGCTGCAGAGCCCACGCCCGCCTCGTTCGAGAAGGCCGCGCGTTTGAAGCCTTGGATCAGCGCACCGACAAGTCCGCCTGCCACGCCAAGCCCGGTGAACGCGCCGACAAATATCTGGCTGATGGCCCAGCCGATCATGTCATAGTTGACGATCAGAACGATCAGCGCCGCGCCGACATACATGATGCCCATGAACGGCACGACCTTCTCGGTCACTTTCGCGATGGACTTGATCCCACCTACGATCACCGCAAAGACAACGGCTGCAAAGATGACGCCTGTGATCCAGCCCGGATAATCGCCGGTGATCACAGTGATCTGCACATGTGCTTGGTTGGCCTGGAACATGTTCCCGCCGCCAAGGGCCCCAAGGATACAGAACACCGAAAACAGCACGGCGAGGATCTTGCCACCCGGCAGGCCCAGCTCATCAAATCCTTTGGATATGTAGTACATCGGGCCGCCGGACACGGTGCCATCCGGGTATTCATTGCGGTATTTCACACCCAAGGTGCATTCGGTGAACTTGGACGCCATGCCCAAGAGACCTGCAAGGATCATCCAGAATGTCGCCCCTGGCCCACCGATCCCAACGGCAACGGCAACGCCTGCGATATTCCCAAGACCAACTGTCCCTGAAAGTGCAGTTGCAAGCGCCTGAAAGTGGCTGACTTCGCCCGCGTCATCCGGGTCGGAATAATCGCCTTTGACCAAGCCGATAGCGTGTCCGAAAAACCGAAACTGCACTGCGGCAAAGTAGATCGTGAACACGGTTGCACCAATGACGAGCCACATCACGATCCATGGAAAGGACGTGCCGGGGATCGGGGCAAAGATGAAATTCACGAAGGGGCCCGTGAAATTGGCGAAGGCTTCGTTCACACGCGCATCCAGCGACGGTGCCGCATCCTGCGCCTGCGCAGGTATGGTGACAGCAACAAGCGCCGACAGCGCGAGGAGTATCGAATAAATCTTTTTCATTTTCTGCAATCCTTATGCGACGACAGTGACAGGAACGCGGGCGTTCATGACAAGATTTGCGGTCGAGCTGCCGAAGATGCGCGATGTCAATCCACCGGCACTGCTGCGGGCGACGATGATCTGGCTCGCACCCTCTTTGTGGGCAATGTCGTCTATGGTGTCAGCCACATCCCCGTGCCGTACAATTGCCCGTGCCGACAATCCGGCCTCAGTCAACGACGCCACCGCCGGATTAACGACCCTTTCTGTTGCAACGGCAATCTCTTCCTCGCGCCGTTTGTGCCGTTCTGCGTTTTCCTCTGCGGTCTGGAAAGAAAACGGCGACCATTCGATCACGTAGACAATGATCAACTCGCAAGCAGTCGTTTTGGCTGCCAAATCCTTGGCAAAGTCGAGGGCTTTGTCCCCCGAGCTTTGCCCGTCTAGGCCGATAACTAACTTCATGAGGCTGTCCCTATTTTGTAAGTTCTTATGATCTATTCACGAGAGTGGCGTGGCACCTCCGTATGCCTGCATTATTCTGCTGCTCTGACGGTAGGCTATGGGATAGATGCCAACCGGTCCACCACATTGACGGGAATCTTGATTGGGTCACACTTCCGGACTGCACAATTGCTCGAATGGCGGGCGCACGAACACCCGTCTGCAGACCTCGCAGAGTTCCGACCTTACACGGCGCGTATCAACTGATCTTGCACCCCAACCCTGGAAGCGAGGATGCCGCGTAGGGAATAGAAAAGCACCCTGCAACAGTGTGCTGGCCCTTAGGCAGTTCCTCATCTTGGGTATCGACACTGAGGCATTTCATTAGTTCTTTTTCTTCTCGGCTGCTGCGAACAATGCGCCCGCCAAAAACAAAGGAACCGCGAAAATGAATGCCGTCGACAGCTGTAGCCTGAAAATGAACAGGTCCGCCAAAAACGGCCACAGAAGCGCCACGTATTCGAATGGCGCCAGACGCGAGGCCTCGGCGTAACGAAACGCAAGTGTCATCGCTATATGGGCAAATCCACCGAACACACCTGCAGCGATCAACAGGAGCAGTGTCTGAATGTCTGGGATGACCCAGCCCCAAGGCAGCGTAAACAACGCACCGATCATGGAGGCCAAGACAAAATAGAGTGCTATGGCGCCCGGGCTTTCAGTTTTGTTGAGGCTGCGCACCATGATAAGTGCCAGAGCTGACAAGACCGCAGACACCAGGCCAATTGCGTATCCCAGCAACCTTGCACTGCTATTGGATCCGCCATCCAATTCCGGCCAGACCAGTACAACGACGCCGGAAAACCCCAGAACCAGCCCGCCTAGCCGCCATTGGGTTATCCTTTCCGAGAGCAGGAATACTGCAGCCACAGAAACCAGTACCGGGGTCAACTGCGCAATCAGGATGGCCTCGGCCAAGTTCAGACGATCAATCGCGGCAAAGGATGTAAAAAGTGCCAGTGCGCCGAAACCGGACCGGATGAAATGAGCGCCGGGTCGTCTTGTTACCAAGCCACCGGGAAACTCATTCCTGATCCAAAGAAACATCACCAAAGGTACAAGCGCAAAGAAGGAGCGGAAAAAGACGATCTCGCCCAATGGAACCTTGTCGCTGACGGCCTTTACACTGACGAACATTCCCGCACCCAGAAGGCCAGACAGCAGGCGCAATGTGACACCGAAAGCTGGGCGATCCGTGCCGCTCATTACTCGGCGTCTTTTTCCGTCAAAGCATCCCGGAGCGCGTCCCCGGCAAGGTTGATGGCAAGAACACTGGTTACCACCGCCAAACCGGGCCAGATCATTTGCAGCGGCGTCGACCGCATGTGGATACGGGCATCCAAAAGCATCGTTCCCCATTCCGGCATCGGTGGTTGGACACCGAAACCAAGGAACCCAAGCGCGGAGATGCCCAGAATGGCGCGAGCAAACATCCCGGTCCACACTACTGTGAGCGAGGGTAAGAGAGACGGTAAATAGTGCCAGCGTGCGATCGCCCAAGGAGGCACTCCAGCGAGTTTCGCTTGAATCACATAGCCTCGGGTTTTGAGCGAAAGCCCAACGCCTCTGGCAACCCGTGCGTATCTCATCCACCCGGTCGCGCTAAGGGCGAAGATCAAACTCCATGTGCCAGCGCCCATTAGCCCGGCAATCACGACGGCCGCCACCAGATCGGGAAAGGCAAGGAATGTATCGGTTGTTCGCATAACGGCCCAATCTGCCAACTTGCCGCCCAGCGCGGCGGCCAGGCCGATTGCCGTGCCGACACAAAGGCCAATGACCGAAATCAGGAACGCCAGCCCCAGGGACCACCGCGCTCCATGAAGCAGGCGGGACAGGATATCGCGACCAAGGGCGTCGGTTCCGAGCAAAAACTCCATGCTGGGTGGGCTGAGACGGTTGCGGATGTCGATCATTGTCGGCTCATACGGAGCAAAGACGGGTCCAAACACGACGAGTAGTGCAATGATCCCTGCAAGCGCGACAACGCTACGCATCTTGCTCTCCAATGCGCGGGTCAAGTGCGCGGTAGATGACATCAATGACCAGATTGACGGTGACAAATAGCAGTGCTGTCAGGATGACCACGGCCTGCACTTGTGGAAAGTCACGTGCTTCGATGGCCGTCACCAGAAAGGTTCCCAGACCTGGACGGCCGAAGATGATTTCGACCATGACCGCCCCTTCGAGGAGGAAGGCCATTTCTAAGCCCAATACAGTAAGTACCGGGATCGCAGCATGGGGCACCACGTGATCTCTGCCAATCGCCTTCGATGAAACGCCCCGGCGTTTGATGGCTGGCAAAAATGGCTGGGCGCGTGCCTCAAGGATGCCTGAACGGATAATGCGGGTTAGCGATGCAGCAACACCAAGACCGAGCGTAAGGGCTGGTAACACGACATGGGCCGATGTGCGCGCGCCCATGGCAGGCAGCCAGGCAAGATGGACAGCAAAGATTAGGATAAGCAAAAGTCCAAGCCAGTAGGCCGGAATGGCAGCCCCAAGAGATGCGATGGCAACCGCCAACCGATCGAGCCAGCCGCCCGGTCGTTTGGTGGCGACAAAGGCCAATGGTATTGAGACAACGAGGCCGATGGCAAGACCAAACAATGCGAGCGGAACAGTATAGGAAATTGCCGTCAACAGGTCAGGCAATACCTCCCGGCCTGTGACCGATGAGTTTCCAAAATCGAATACAAGCAGAGGGCGGACCCAAGACTGGAATGCAGACCAAAAACCAACGTCGAGCCGGACCTCTTCCCGGACTAGGGCGATCACTTCGTCAGTTACGAGAGCATCAAATCGCGCCATGGCGATCGACTGAGCGGGATCGCCAGGGGCATGCCACAGCAACGCAAAAGTTGCCAATGCCGTGCCCGCGAGAACGATCAATGCACGCAGAACGAGGTCAACAATACTTGCGATCATACCGGCAGTTCCAATGCGCCAAGCACCACGGCTGCATCTCGTAAGGTTCGGCAATATTCAGATTTCGGTGACGCCATGAATACTTGCGGCGTAGAGATTTCGTCGATCCGACCGGACTTTAAAACCGCGATTTCATCGGCATGGGCAACGGCATATCCCAAATCATGTGTCACGATTAAAGCGGCGAAACCTTCTTCGTCCTGCAAGTCCGCAATCAGCTTCGCCGTGTGCTTTTGCGTTACAGCATCCAGAGCCGACAACGGTTCGTCGAAGAGAACAAATGGCGGTGCGGCGATCAACGCCCTAAGGATGCCAACCCGCTGCGCCTGTCCGATTGAAACCGCGCTGGGGCGTCTGTCCAAAAGGCCGGGGTGTAATTCGAGACCGCGGCATAGACGTTCCAAGCGGTCGTCTTGCACCTTAAGCTTACCAGCAGTGACCGACTCCAAAACGGAGTGGCGCAAGGATAGTGCTGGATTGAAAGCAGAGCGAGGTTCTTGCATGACCAGCGCAGGTTTGCAGGATCGGACAGGTGCGCCAGCCCATGTGATCGAACCAAGCGAAGGTTTTAAAAGGCCAAGGATCGTTGCAATCAGCGTCGATTTTCCCGCACCACTTTCGCCGACAACAGCCAGAGTTTTTCCAGGGTCCAGCGAAAGTGAGATGCCCTTGAGCGCGACAGAAGCACCGCGTTTGACCGAGACGTGATCGACCTTCAACATGGCAGGGCAAACCAGTTTCGATGAGCCGCGAGCACTTTAGAGGGTTCCGATTGGGGGCGTTCAAGAATGTCTTTTGTTGATGCGCGCTCCACGATCTGCCCTTCGTGCATCACCATCAATTGCGAAACGCGTCGCGCAACCAATCCGAGGTCATGAGTGATAAGCATCATTGCAGTTTTGCTGCCCCGAAGATGTCGATCAAGCAAGCCCATGGTTGCAGCCGCGATCACCGGGTCCAGCGCCGATGTTGGTTCATCAAGAACGATGAGATCAGGAACCCCCATCAACGCCATTGCAATGACGAACCTCTGCTGCATCCCTCGGCTCCACGCCCAGGGCCGCTTGCGCAGATCGCCGCATTCGATTTTCAGCGATGAAAAGAGGGCCTTCTGATCGGCGGCACCCGGCTGTAAACCCAAAGCCTGTTCTGCCTCACGCCAATGGAATGCCATGCTGCGCAGCGGGTCCAGTGCCTCGTCCGGGCTTTGGGGAACATGCGCCACGGTATGGTTTTGCGCCCTCAACGCATCAACCAATGCGTGCCCTAGCGTCGACTTACCCGATCCCGACGCTCCAACCAGTCCGATCCTGTCACCGGGTGAAATTGCAAGTGAGGTTGGACAAAGAATGGTCTGACCTGAGCGCATCGCACTTAGGCCGGAAGCGGAAAGCGTCATTCAACGAACTTCGTTTCATGCGTGATCCAGTAGGTCTCGGTTGGATGCACGGCATAGCCAGTGAGGCCGGGTTTGGCGACATTGACTTGGTTGACATGGAAGACAGGAATGATGGCGGTATCTGCTGCGATGATATGCTGCGCTTCGTCATAGATCGCTTCTCGCTCTTCGTGGTCAAATGTAAGGCGGCCTTTCTCAAGCAACTTGTCCAAGGCGGTGTTCGTATAGTTCCCGGAGTTCGAAGCACCTCCGGATTTCAACAGTGTTTCAAGAACCGCACCTGGATCGCCTTGTGGCGTAGTCACCCAGGCTTGCAGGAAAAGATCAGCTGAGCCGTCCGCGATAGCGTCGCTGCTCGCCCCCCATTCGCCGATTTTGACATTCGCTATGATCCCGATGGCCGAAAGAAATGCCTGTGTCAGTTCGGCCGTCGGTGACAAGGCCGCGCGCGAAGAATAGGTCACGATGTCAATCTCAAGCGGCTCACCATCCAGCATCCAGCGCCCGCCTTCTTTGACGGCACCAGCTTCTGACAACAGTTCTTCAGCCTTTGCCGGATCGTACACTGCCTGAACATCGGCAGCCCAGCCCTTCCCGTCAGGATACACAGTCCCGGCAGCAGAGCCACCAACCCCAGAGAGAACAGCATCGACGATGCCCTGACGGTCAATTGCCAAAGATACAGCGCGGCGCACCAGCGGGTTGGCCATCGGCCCGCTGGCAGCATTCACTGTGTAGAAATAAAGGCGGGCCGTTGGCTCAGAAAAGCCAAGTGCACCAGTGCTCTTGATCCGCTCAAAATCACTCTCCGGGTAATTGATAACCATATCGACCTCGCCCGCCTCGAAGGCCAGGGCCGCCGTGGCCGGATCGCCGGACACAACCGCACGAACCTCTTCCAAGCCGGGAGCGCCAAGCCGATAGTTCGGGTTCGCTTCAACACGATAAAACTGGTTCGGTACAGCCTCTGCAAAAGAATACGGGCCAGTCGCATTGATCGGAAACGCATCCGACGGCGGGCCTAGAATCGCGATACCGGGTTCAGACAGCGTCCAAGGGAAGGCCGCGTTCGGGCTGTTGGTCTCGAATACCACGACGCTATCGCCGTCGGCTGACATTTCCGCCAGATCCAGCAGGTTCATCACCCGGGCGTTGTGCCCCGGGTGGCTCTGATCCGAAATCGGCGCAATCGCATCAATCACGGCCTGTGCCGTCAGCGGCGTACCATCGTGGAACTGTACTCCGTCCCGCAACGTAACACGCCATTTTGTCGGTGAAGACTGTTCAATGCTTTCAGCCAGACGCGGATAAAGCTTCAGGTCATAATCGATCCCCATCAACGTCTCGGTGACGCCGGTCTGGTTGGATAGCCATCCATTGTAACCAGCCCGGGGGTCTGGCACCTCAGCGCTCGGACCCGAGCCGGTCGATATGCTGAGACTTCCCTCTTGGGCAAATGTCGGCAACGCGTGGCTCAGCGTCACGATTGCAGCAAAGACAAGTCTGGTGACGATAGACATCGGGAAGCTCCTTTAGGCTTGAGAATTGGTAATGGCGTGTTGAGTTGCATACTTGTCGCGCGTCAGCATGCGCGCCTCGACCTGCGAGAGTGAATACAGCGTCTCTTCAACACTGTGCCCTCTTGCATGAGCTTTGTTCCAAATGCGACGCGCTGATGTGGGGGACCATGGAAGAACTGCCTGTGAAAGCCACTGCCGAAGGGGTGCCGGCAGAGAGTCATATGTTCGCATCGGATCGCTGAGACGACGCTTGCCACGAAGGCTTGTTTGTCCGAGATTGCGAGTGAGTTGCGCAGACATCTTGAATGGTCAAAGCTTGAAAAAAGGGTATTCATGCAACTAGCGGAGCTACATAATATACGCAACATCGTTTGTTACGTGAGCGTCAAAATAAGCGGAACTACGCGTTGAAGCGAAACAGTCGCCTGTCACTTGCCCTGCACACGCTAAGCCATATGGCGGGCGATCCGAGCCGCATGCGTACATCCGCAGATATCGCCGAACACGCTGGTACCAATCCCGTGGTCGTACGCCGTGTCCTGGGCCGACTTCGAAAAGCCGGGCTATTGACCTCGGAAAAGGGGCATTCAGGTGGCTGGCGTTTGGCACAGGCACCGGAAGACATTACACTTGCCGATGTTTACCTTGCACTCAATGAGCGTTTGGTCACCGGTGGTGACAGTGATGAAGCGCCTGCATGTTCTGTAGAAAAAGCTTTGCATAAACGGGTCACTGGCGTTCTGGAAGATGTCGAACAAAGGCTGATCCAAAGACTGAGTGAAACCTCAATCTCCGAAGTTCGCGGCAACTGATCGCAACATCGCCACCCCGAGGACATCCTTGCTGGTGGAATTTTTGCCTCGTTCGTGGGTGCGCAGCGTGCACAATTTTGGTCTTCAATGCAGCAAACCGGCTGCATTTGTGCGACCGGTTTGCCAGGCATCATATCGTCGTAGTGCGTCCTTTTCGTCTTTTATTGCGCCGCAATCTCATCAGCTTGTTCGTGCTGCTCGCCAAACCCTTTTGGAACCGGAAGGTCCGGCAGCGCCGCCGCCCTTCTTTGCAACGCGCGCCCGATCACAACGCGACTGATTTCTGTGGTTCCGTCTACAATCCGAAGCATTTGAGCAAGGCGGGACAGACGATCCAAACGGTAAGGCTGCAAAAGACCCATGCCACCAAGGACTTGAGTGCAGGTGTTTGCAGCCTTCACTGCAGCGTCCGGGACAAATCGTTTTGCATGGGCAGCCATCAAAGGGCCGTCCGGCGTACCAAGCGCCTCGGCCGCTCTGCGATAGAGCAGTCTTGACGCTTCAAGGTCGGTCGCGACTTCGCCAAGCATCCATTGAATGCCATCGAGATCCAGGTTTCTGCCACCAAACATCTTGCGGTTCTTGGAATAGGACAGTGCCGTATCCAGGGCCGATTGCATCAAGCCGCAGCATCCGGATGCAATAGAAACACGGGCAATGTCGATCGCCATAAGCGAACCCTGCAGGCCCTGACCAATAGGCAGGATGATGTTGTCTTCGCTGACGACCACCTTGTCGAGATACATTTCAGACATGGGCAGGAAGTTGTAGGACGGGGTATCGTAGAGCGGACCAAAGCTGATCCCCGGTGCATCGGCAGGAATGGCGATCATTGCCATATCCTTGTGCCCGGGCGCATCGCTTGTCTTGACGACGGTTAAATAAATATCGGCTTCTGTCGCAAGGCTGACCCATGCTTTTGATCCACTGATCGTCCATGTCCCATCGTCGTTTATTGTAGCCCGGGTGTACATTTGCATCGGGTCCGAACCGGACTGTGGTTCGGTGAGCGCAAAGTTCGCCAACTTGTGGCCGGACGTCAGATCGCGGGCCCAGTGCTGTTTGAAGGCATCAGTACCGTAGCTGCATCCCGCAAACGTACAAATATTGTGCATGGATAGGGCAAAAGCATATGCCCCATCACCAAGGCCCAACTGCTCGTAAACTTGGATACCTTCGGACAAGGGCAACCCCTGCCCGCCAAACTCTTCAGGTGCATAAAGGCCGGTCAGACCAGCAGCCCCGGCCTTGTCCGATGCATCACGGGGCCACATCTTGGCGGCATTCCATGCATCCACATTCGGCAAGATCACCTGCTCGGCGTGGTCACGAGCAGCATTTAGGATGGCAGCGAGTTTATCAGTCACTGGTGTCTTCCTTTCAGAAACCGGCAGTCAGAACATGCCACATCACTCTGCATTGCCTTGAGGCAACAAAAGCCGATGCTGGCTAGTTTGCGTGTGAATTACCCTTAAAATAAGGATGTCCAGCAACGGTTAACCATCTCTTGGGGTGACAAGATATTGTCCAAAAGTGACAAAGTGAGTTCTTAGTTTGGCGCGCGGCGATAGTGGCTGGGCGTACTTCCTGTCCACCGCTGAAAGGCCCGATGGAAATTGGCCGCCGACGAAAAGCCGACATCCTGAGCAATCTCCTCAATGGTTTTAAGACCCGCACGCAAACTGCGAATGGCAATGTCGCGGCGCAGTCCATCCTTGATCGCCTGAAAGGAGGTACCGTCGGCCTCCAATCTTCGAATAAGCGTCCGCGAGGTCATATTCATGGCATCCGCCGCATTGGTCAGATTTGCGTTCTCCCACCCCGTTTGACTGAGGTATGTGCGCACACGCAAAGACTGCGTATGCTCCCGTGATTTTGTAAAAATCCAGTCTCTGGGTGCGTTCTGCAAGAAGTCATCAAGGTCTGCTCTGTTGCGCACTTGTACGCGCCCGATCTTGTCCAAGACCAAAGTCAGAGACGTTTCTTTCCTACCGAATGACACGGGCGCGGGGAAAACAATTGCATAGTCCTGATCGAATTCGGGTCGCGCGAAAGCGAACCCTACGTGCTTTACAGGCACTTCATGCCCCGCCATCCAGGATATCAGACCGTGTGCCAATTTCAGGATCAACATATGCCCGAACCGTTGCACCTCGGCGCCGCGCTGGGGATGCAACGTCAACGTCAGAAGGTCATCTGCTTCGGTTAGGTCGAACTGGTAGTCGTCCAGCAGCAGGTTCCAGAACGTTGAAAACCGATAAAGTGCTGAAGACAGCGACGTCGCTTCGCGTACGGAAGTCAAAAGGTGCTGAAGCGCCCGCGGACGGACCGGACGGCTCCACAGCCCCATCATCTCATCCCCTGTCTCGACGGCGGCCATTTGATAAAGGCCAACAATCTGATCCAGAGTAACCCTATCGTTTGATTGACCCTGACCCATCGAGAGATGGGACCGTTCCAGTAGCGACGCCAGTTGCTCATCGGTGCAAAGCGCGCGCAGTGCAACAAGCCAGTCGCTGATAAACGGATAGGATACTGTTGAGAGGGTTGTCGGTACGGCGGCTGTCATACTCGCACGCTAGCTAGGTTCGGGTCACATGACCAATAGATGACCACTGGCGCGACTACGATTGAAGATGGGAAGATCTTGACCGCAGTTGAACAACCGCACTGACAATCATGAGCCCGTTTGATTTCGTTACCACCAACAATTCTTAAATCACCTGACTTTGACAACGAAACGATTTTGATCTGCAAGGCCAGACCAATTCCATTAACTAGGCAAATTCAATGGGCTATAAATTGATCCGATTGGGTCGGTCATTGCCGGTGTCAAAAACAATTGGGAAAGAAGTTTTTCCGAAAAACACACCAAAAAGACTATACCTAAGGCGAAACACAACTTAAAGTAGTTTGGCTAGCCTGTTCAGGGAATTGAAGTCATGCTCCAGCCTGTGCCAATGAGCCTCAGCCAGAGAAACCGAGCCAGCGAAGCACAAACGCTTCGCACACTTAACACTTTTGCGGTCGACCTGATGTCGATCCCAAGTGTCGAAGATCTGTTCTGGTATGTCGCCCAGAATGTGGTTGGCAAGCTGGGGTTTATCGACTGTGTCATCTACCAGGCCGATGAAGCGCAAACAGAGCTGACACAGGCCGCGGCATGGGGTGAGAAGAACCCTTTTGGGCGGAACATCATCAACCCGCTGGTCATCCCCTTCGGACGTGGCATCACCGGGCAGGTTGCACAAAGCGGCAAACCGATCATCGTGGACGATCTTTTGGGAGACAAGAATTACATCGCCGACACCCAACCTGCGCGCTCCGAGATTTGCATCCCATTGACCTCGGCTGGCCGAGTGGTTGGCGTCATCGACAGCGAACACCCGGACGTTGCCGTATTCGGCGAACCGGAACTGGAAATACTAAGCACGGTTGCTGCGATGACAAGCGCAAAGCTGGAGTTGCTTGCGGAGGCCCAGAGATCCCACGAGCGATACGAAGACCTCGTCGCGGCACACTCTCAACTCACTTTGGAAACGCGCAGCAGAAAGGCTTTGGAGGCCAAGCTGTTCGAGGCGCGTAAGCTGGAAGCGATCGGGTGGTTGACCGGCCGGTTCGCACATGAATTCAACAATCTGTTGACCGTAGTTTCGGGAAACATCGAACTACTGGAACTGGACGCATCAGGTGTCGAGAGGAAAGACACACTTCAGAGCATTAAGACAGCATCAGGGCGGGGCGCAAAGCTGATCCAAGACATGCTGGCCTTTGCGCAAAGGACACGTTTGGCGCCTGAGGTTCTGGATCTGAACACACTTGTGTCGATCTTCTGCGAGAACTTTGAACAGTCGCTTGCACAACACGTCGCGCAGAGCCTGGCTGGTGATCTTTGGTCGGTATCAGTCGATCCCATGGCAATGGAGAACATGCTTCTCAATCTTGTACTGAACGGTATTGACGCGATGCCGAACGGCGGCACGCTCAAGATCACAACCGAAAACGTCTTCCACACCCTGCTAGAAGGACGACACTTCCCTTCCGAGCTCCAGCCAGGACGCTATGTTAAGTTAAGTGTTTCAGATCAAGGAGCAGGCATTTCGGAGGATCGTTTGCCACAAATCTTTGATCCGTTTTTTACCACGAAAGCCGTTGGCGAAGGCACCGGGTTGGGGCTTTCTATGGTGCTCGGGGTCATGCGCCAATCGGGTGGCACCGTAGCGGTGCACAGCCGTGTCGACGAAGGTTCGACCTTCGAACTCTACTTCCCGGCCGGGGCGTCTGGCGGCAATAACGTGCCATCCACCAATAGCTGATAAGGGTTTTGCATTTGGGTGTTTCGACTGCAGAACAGATGAAAGACATTCCGGGCGCGTTCGACAACCTGCCTCTGATAGACGTCAGGGGACTGGCTTCCGCAAATAGCACCATGCACGGACAAATCGCCGATGAAATCGGTCTTGCAGCACGCGAGATCGGTTTTTTTAGGATCATCGGCCACGGGATTGACCTCACACTTGTCGAGCGAGCCTATCGAATGGCCGAGCGCTTCTTTGCCCTGCCGGACCCAATAAAGCGACGTTACTACATTGGACTAAGCACGAACCACCGCGGCTATGTCCCATTCACGGAAAAGGGCGACTACCCGGACGAGATGAACCGAAGCTACGAAGCATTCGATCTCGGTCTGGATTTGCCATGTGACGATCCCGACTATCTGTGCGGCAACCGCCTGCTAGGCCCAAATGTCTGGCCCTGTGTCGATGGATTCCAAGCCACCATCTCAGAGTACTACAAGCAGATTTCTGCGTTGGGTCGCGTCATTTGCTCGGCCCTTGAACTCCATCTGGGTTTGGCACCTGGAACAATGACAGATCACATGACGAAACCCATCTCGCAGCTTCGGCTGCTACACTACGTGCGCCAGAACAACGAGATCGACGTCAAATCGGTCAATATGGGGGCACATACTGATTACGAATGCCTAACCCTCCTACACACCCGAAATGCCGGCCTTCAAGTTATGAACACGGATGACCGTTGGATCGATGTGCCGGTCGATCCGCGTGTTTTTGTGGTAAACATCGGAGACATGCTTGAGGCATGGACCAACGGCCTGTTGCGTTCTACGCCGCACCGTGTTCTGAACCTCAGCCCTGAGCGGTTCTCGATGCCATATTTTGTCGCGGCAAACTATGACACACTGATCAGCCCATTCCCGGAACTTGTAGGTCAGTGTGAACCGCCCAGATACGAAGCTTTCAAAGCTGGGGTTCATCTGGAACGAATGCTGGTGCGGGACTTTCCGTACTTGAGAAACGGCAATCAAAGTGAAACTACTCACGGCAAATCAGGCCAGTCCGCATCGATCAAAAATCCATTCGAAACCCGAATGAACCGGAGTGCGCGTTAAATCATGCCAAGTTTGGATGCGATGATCGCCGTGGCGCTGGCCGGTCTGGCACTCAGCGCGACACCCGGCCCTTCGATGCTCTACGTGCTGTCGAGAACCGTTGGTCAGAGCCGTATGGCTGGCCTCGCCTCAGCCCTTGGATTGTGCCTGGGGGGTATCGTTCTTGCGGTTGCAACAGCATTGGGGTTGGCCACGGTTTTCCAGACATCCGACTGGCTGGTGACTGCCTTGCGCTATGTCGGATCAATCTACCTGGTCTGGCTTGGCGTTGACATGATCCGTGGAGCCAAGGTCGAGGCCCAGGTGACCTTCGACGTTAAGAAGGTGCGACAGAAACCGCTTCCCGCGATCATTTGGCAGGGCGTGATCGTGGAAGTTCTGAATCCCAAAACCGTCCTGTTCTTTGCGCTCTTTCTGCCACCCTTCATCAACACCGCCGACATTCAATCGGCCGACGCCAGTGTCCAGGTCCAACTTTTGGTACTGGGCATATTGGTGCCATTGACGGCGATCCCGTCAGACCTTGTCGTCGCCTACATGGGCGGCACCATGACAAAAGTCATCAACCGTGAAAGGGCGATGCGTGAACAGATGGCCTGGATCGGAGGACTCATACTGATTGGAATCGCACTGAACCTGCATTTGCAAATCCTTTGACGACGTTGCCGATAGAGAAGATGTGCCATTGATTGCTTAGCACGATCGCGTCACCTGTTTCCCAAGCCTTGTGGAAATTGGCTCCATGGCAGCCAAACAGACACACAGTACCCCGATATCCTTCAACTGATAAAACGTTGCAGAGCTGCGACCAGTTCTTCACGTCGATTCAGAATTGCTGATTTATAGCGCTCCACCCTATCTGGCAAAAAATAGTGTTCCTGGTCTAGGACATTGACGGTCCCAACAACCCGATCATCGACGACCGGAACGTTAAGAGCTGACTGACAACCAAGGCTTTCGATTAACGCGTGGTCTGCAAAATAGATTGCAAATTCCGCAACCGTGTTTGCCACAAATGTCTCACCTCGTTCGATAACCATCTCGGTCCATGCGCCTTGCGACATCGGTTTGGTGCCCGAGACCGGGTAGGTCTCGGGGTGCGAGGTGTAAACGCGCTGCGCGAGTCCAGCCTTGGGGTCAAGGACTGTCACGGTGAACAAGCGCCCTCCGACTTCCTTATGCAAATCGGCAAAGAACTCGTCAGCGGACTCCGCGTCGCTCATTCCTTATCTACAAGACGGTAGAAGACGTAGTCTGAGGTCGCACCATTCACAAACCCATTGACGTTATCACGCATCGCAACCTGCTTGATCGCCTGGAACATAATGATAAATGGAGCCTCGGCCTGAGTTTCCTTCTGTAACTCCAGATACATCTCCAGCCGTTTATCAGGGTCCTGCTCGGCAAGGGCAGCCATTGTTTTCTCATTCATCCCGGCTGGCGGCATCCACGCGTTGCGCCAGGTCGTCGTCGAAGTATATTTGTCGTCCGAATTGTCAGCATTGAACGCAAACGCCTTGGCGTTCGAATGCGGATCCATGAAGTCCGGGCCCCAGTAAAGCAACATCGCCTCATGGGTCCGCGCGCGGTACTTGGTGATCACCTGCGCGCCAGTTCCCGCAACAATCTCAAGATTGATACCCCCTTCGGCAAAGGAGGCCTGCAATGCCTGCGCCATTTCGACAAAGGTCGGGGCCGAGATCACATCCATCGTCACATTGATTGGTGTTTCCACACCGGCATCCGCGAGGATCTGCTTGGCCTTCGCCGGGTCATAGCTGAACGGTGTGTCAGTCAGCGCGCCGGGAAAGCCGTCAGGCCAGAATGCCTGATGGACCTTCATCTGCCCTTCAAGCATCCCATCGGCCATGCCCTGATAGTCGACGAGATAACGTGCCGCTTCCCACACTGCGGGGTCGGTGAGGCTTTCGGTTTTCTGGTTGAACGACACCCAGTGCACTGCCGCCTGCGGGTATGTTTCGACCCGCACGCTGTCGGCCCCGTCAAGACCCGCGATCTGCCCTGGGTCGAGGTTCTTCGCCATATCGATATCGCCCGCCTCAAGCTGCAAACGTTGCGTGGCACCTTCTGGATTATGCTGAATGACGACGCGGTCCATCGCCGGACCACCCTGATAGTAGTCGGGATTGGCATCGAGCGAGAGGATGTCGGCAGGCCGGTATGTGCCAAGGCTGAACGGTCCAGTGCCAGCGGAGTTCTTGTTCATCCACGCGTGGCCCATATCACCATCAACTTCATTGGACATGACAGTTTCCATATCCACGACAGATGCCGGCCGTGCAGCCAGTACATTCAGCACAAAGGACGGTGCGAAATCGCCTTCGTAGCGCACGGTAACGGTATCTCCGCTTGTCGCAACCATCTGTTCGATGTTGTCAGCTGTCCAGCCAAGCTGCGTCAGGATAAAGGCTGGGGCTTTGTCCAGTGTCACGACACGTTTCCACGACCCAACAACGTCTTCCCCGCGCAGTGGATTGCCGGAGTGGAACGTCACATCGTCGCGCAGCGTGAACGTAACGGTCTTGTTCTCTGCATCGATTTGCCAGTCTGTTGCCAGAGCCGGGGCAAGAACAGTGGTATCTGCCGCATCATATCGGACCAGTGTATCATATGTATTGGCCACATATTCGCCCGAGCTGAATTCATACGCAGACGCAGGATCGATGGTCACAATGTCATCGATGTTCTGCGCAACGACGAGAATGTTGTCGGGCGTTTCAGCGTAGAGCGGCATAACGGCCATCAAGCTGGCGGTGACACCAACCAACAAAGATTTTCTGAAATGGTACATGTATTCCCCCGTTTCTGGAGTTCGCCTCAAACCGAGGCCTGAAGTAGGTGCTGCGAATAGGGATGCGTGGCCTTCATGGCGCGCAGGGCCACCACATCCATGATCTCAACAATCTCGCCGTCTTTCATCACCGCAAGCCGATCGCACATGTGGCCGACAACGCTGAGGTCGTGGGAAACCATCAGATAAGTCAGTCCGTGTTCTTGGCGCAGGTCAGCAAGCAGGTTCAGAATTTCGGCCTGCACAGAAACATCTAGCGCAGAGGTCGGCTCGTCGAGAAGCAAAAGCTCAGGTTCTGGGGCCAAGGCGCGGGCAATCGCCACGCGCTGCCGCTGTCCACCGGACAACTGGTGGGGATAGCGGAAGCGGAATTTCTGACCCAACCCGACATCATCGAGCAACCTGGCAACACGGGCATCGATGTCCTTGAACCCGTGCAGCTGCAACGTTTCCCCAAGGACCGCATCAACTGAATGGCGTGGGTGAAGGGACGCATATGGGTCCTGAAACACCATCTGGACCTGCTTATAGAAGTCTTTGGGACGCCGTCTTTCGATCTGCCTGCCGCCGACGACAATCTCGCCCGACCAAGAGGGGGCAAGGCCTGTGATCGCGCGCAGGATCGTTGATTTTCCAGATCCACTTTCGCCAACCAGGCCAAAGCTCTCCCCTGCCCCAACTTCAAAGGCAGCGTTTCTGACGGCATCGACCCGGTCTCGGCCACTTCCGAACCAAACGTTCAGCCCATCTATTTCCAGCATCTTCATAGGCGCCCGCTCACGCTTGGGGCTTCCGACCACGCAGGATCGCGCTTCAACACGTCCAGACGGTCGCGTGGCGTGTCGAGCCGTGGCAGCGAATTCAACAGGCCCCGCGTATAAGGGTGCTGCGCCTCGTGCAGCTTGTTGGCATCACAGACCTCTACGATCCTGCCAGCGTACATAATCAGGACCCTATCACAGAAATCGGCGACCAAATTGAGATCATGACTGATGAAGATCAGTCCCATGCCCCGCTCCTGGACCAGCTTGTCCATGATGTCGAGCACTTGCCGCTGAACCGAGACATCCAATGCAGAGGTCGGTTCGTCCGCAATCAGGATTTCGGGGTTCGGGATGAGCATCATGGCGATCATGATGCGCTGCCCCATACCGCCCGACATCTCGTGCGGGTAAGCGCGCATGACGCGTTCGGGATTACGGATGGACACCGCCTCAAGCATCTCAAGCGCTTTGACCCACGCCTCGGATTTCGTCGCCTTGTTGTGCAGCCGGTAAGATTCGATGATCTGATCACCAATGGTCATTACCGGGTTCAGTGAAAACTTTGGGTCCTGCATCACCATCGAAATGCGCTCGCCACGCACATCGCGCATGCTCTTTTCGGATTTCTGCAGCAGGTCCACACCGTCCAACTTGATGTGATCAGCTTCGACGATCCCGGGCGGTCGAATGAGGCGCAGGATCGCGCGGCCAGTCATTGACTTGCCAGAGCCGCTTTCCCCAACAATGCCAAGGCGTTCGCGCCCGAGCGTGAACGAGACACCTCGCACTGCATCAAAGACGCCTTGGCGGGTGGGGAATCTGACCCATAGGTTTTCGACATCAAGAAGAGGGTCCATCACTCACCTGCTTTCGGATCAAGCACGTCGCGCAGGCCATCGCCAAGGAGGTTGAACGCCAACGACACAGTAAAAATGGCCAGCCCCGGCATGGTGGCGACCCACCAGTGGTCGAGAATAAAGCGGCGACCCTCTGAAATCATCGCACCCCATTCCGGGCTGGGCGGTTGTGCCCCGAGACCAAGAAAGCCCAGACCAGCGGCAGCGAGGATAATACCCGCCATATCAAGTGTTACCCGCACAATGAGGGACGACACGCAAAGCGGCCAGATATGTTTCGTGATGATCCGGAGGCCTCCGGCACCCTGAAGCTTGATCGCCGAGATGTAGTCGGAGGAGCGGATGGTCAGTGTCTCGGCCCGCGCGATGCGGGCATAGGGCGGCCATGCGGTTAGGGAAATTGCAATCACCGCATTTTCGATCCCGGCCCCGAGCGCCGCTACAAAGGCCAAAGCAAGCACCAGGCGCGGAAAGGCGAGAAAGATGTCAGTGATCCGCATCAGGACGATATCTACCCACCCGCCGATATAGCCAGAGACAGTCCCAACCAAGAGACCGACGATTGGCGCAATCATGGCCACCAAGGCCACGATATAGAGCGTGATCCGCGCACCGTAGATCAGTCGCGACAATATATCCCGGCCCAGACTGTCGGTGCCAAGGATGTGCCCTTCCGACCCCAAGGGCGCGAGCCGATTGCCAAGGTTCTGAACAAAGGGATCATGCGGTGCCAGCAGCGGCGCGGCAGCAGCAATCAGCACCAGTGACAGCAGAATGCCAAGTCCGATCATCGCCATGGTGTTCGCGCGAAACGCAAGCCAGCCCTGATACAGCGCCGACAGTTTCGCATGGCGGCGCGAGGTGGGCGTATCCGTCAGAAGCCAAGCCCTGAGTGTCTGTTCCGTCATCTACTTGGCCCTCGGATCAAAGACCTTGTAGAGCAGGTCCGAGAAGATATTGAGCAGGATGAAAATCAGTCCGACGACAACCGTGCCGCCAAGGACGGCATTCATATCTGCACTCAGAAGAGCTGTGGTAATGTAGCTGCCAATCCCCGGCCAGGAAAAGATGATCTCGGTCAGCACCGAGCCTTCCAGCAGGTTGGCATAGCTGAGTGCGATAACCGTGATCAGTTGCACGCGGATATTCTTGAACGCGTGTCTCCAGATGACATCCCATTCGGACATGCCCTTGACCCGCGCGGTGGTGATGTATTCGGCACTGAGCTGCTCAAGCATGAAGGAGCGCGTCATTCTGCTGATATAGGCCAGCGAAAAGTACCCAAGGAGAGAGGCAGGCAGGATGATATGACTGAACGCATCCTTGAAGACGTCCCAGTTTCCGTCGAGAGCCGCATCCACAAGGATCAAACCTGTAACGCTTGGCACCACGTCAACATAGAATATGCCGACACGTCCCGGCCCGCCGACCCACCCCAGAATGCCATAGAAGATCAGCAGGCCCATGAGGCCAAGCCAGAAAATCGGCATTGAATATCCGACAAGCGCAAGCACGCGGGCGAGTTGATCAATCCATGAGCCTTTGCGGGCGGCGGCAACAACGCCCAGCGGAACGCCAATGACGATTCCGATGAAAATGCCCAGTGTCGCAAGCTCAAGCGTTGCAGGGAAAACGCGTGCGATGTCTTCCGAGACAGGTCTCGCGTTCAAAAGCGAAGTGCCGAAATCAAGGTGCAACACGTCCCAAATGTAGTACCCGAACTGCACGACCAAGGGCTTGTCGAGGCCAAGCTCGAGAAACACCGCATCATAGGTGGATTGCGACGCACGCTCACCGACGATGGCCAGCACCGGATCGATGGGCATCACGCGACCGATAATGAAAGTAACGAATAAGAGCCCAAGCATCGTAACGGCAATCGAGCCGATCGTTAGGGCCATTGTCTTTATCCACGAAGGAAGAGGCGCGTGCGCGCGCCTCTTCCTGTTGTCCTCTGTGAGGGCCATTTACTTTGTGACCTGCCAATAGGCTGCAGAGGTCACGGCCTGACCGGTGGACCAGTCAGTCACGTTGTCCCGCAGCGCCGATTGCTCGATCTGTTGGAACATCACGACGAAAGGCGACGTCTCGCGGAACTCGGCCTGAATGTCCTGATACATCTGGACACGGGCATCGCGGTCATTCTCGACCACAGCGGCTTCGACTTTCTCGGTCAAACCGCCAGTATCCCAGCTGTTGCGCCAGGCTAGCAGACCGGTGGCCTGAGCCGCATCCGAGTTGTCCGGATTGTAGGCAAACGTACCCGCATTGGTCTGTGGATCAGGGTAATCAGGACCCCAAGCGCCCAGATACACGTCCAGTTCGCGCGCGCGATACCGTGCCAAGATTTGCTTGGCGGTGCCCACGGTGATGTTCACCTTGATGCCGGCCTGTGCAGCAGCATTCTGGAAGCTCTGCCCGATCTCGATGCGTTCCTGTGCTTCGCGCACACCAATCTCGACCTCAAGGTTTTCGACCCCGGCGGCTGCCAGCAGTTCCTTGGCCTTTTCGATGTTGTAGGAGAATGGGTTCTCCTCTGACGCGCCAAGATAGGTCGCCGGCAGGAAGTTCTGATGGATCGTGTATTGGCCCTTCAGAAAGCTATCCCGCATGCCTTCGTAGTCGATCAGATATTTGAAGGCCTGCCGCACCTCCGGTTTGGACAGCTCTGGGTGTTTCTGGTTCAGTGCGATGTACATCAGACGGCCCTTCAGCTCGTCCTCGATCTTCACGCCCTCGACTTGGGACGCGCCAGCGATGTCTTCCGGGTTCAGGTTGCGGGCGATGTCCACATCACCGCGTTCCAACAAAAGCCGTTGCGACGCACTTTCGATGACATGGCGCACAATGACCCGCTCCATCGCAGGTGCACCTCCGTAGTAATCGGGGTTGGATGACAGGGTGACACTTTCATTTGGCTTCCAGCTGTCCAGTTTATAGGGGCCTGAACCTGCAGAGGTGGTCTTCAGCCACTCGTTGCCCATGTCGCCATCGACCTCGTTGGCCATGACGGTTTCCTTGTCCACAATTGCCCCGATGGTGGCAGTCAGACAGTTGAGCACGAAGGATGTCGCATAACGCTTATCCGTAGTGATCATCAGCTTGTTGCCTTCGGCACGGATCGTCTCGGCCGCGTTTTCAGGAGTGAAACCAAACTGTGTCAAAATGAACGCTGGCGTCTTGTTCAGTATCACTGCGCGCTGCAGCGAAAAGGCTGCATCTTCTGCGGTGACCGGATTGCCAGAATGAAACGTCACCCCCTCACGCATGGTAAAGGTGATTGTTTTTCCGTCTTCCGAGACGTCCCAACTCTCCGCAAGATCTGGTTTATACCCTGCAGCCAGATCATTCGGATCAAGACTGACAAGGCGGCTGTAAACATTTCGGCTGATGTCCGAGCCAGCAAATTCGAAGCTTTCAGCAGGATCAATCGTGGTGACGTCATCAATCCGGTGCGCGATCACAAGCATGTTCGAGGGCGTCTCGGCCACTGCCGAAAAGGATGTCACGCTGACCGCAAGACCCATCGCGACCCCAGTGAGCAATTTCGCAAAAGTATTCATTTGGTGTTTCTCTCCTTTGTCAGAATTTGGCGTGTTTGTGCCCGGGTTATGCTCCCCAGGTTTCCTCAAGAACTCTAAGCCAATTTCCATGGCAGAGCTTCGTCATCAAAGCATCGTCGTAGCCGTGTTGCCGCATGGCTGCCCTGAATTTCGGCAATCCGGCACTGGATTTGAGCACTTCAGGCACAATCGCACCGTCGTAATCCGATCCAAACCCAACACGATCTTCGCCAAGTGTCCCGATCAAATGGTCAAGGTGGCGGATCATCTGCTCGAGCGGGACGTCAGACAGCATCTTGCCATCCGGGCGCAAAAACGCCGCCGCAAAGTTCAATCCCACCATACCACCGCTTTCGGCAATCGCCGCAAGCTGTTTGTCTGTCAGGTTTCGGGAGTGCGGACAGATCGCGTGAGCATTGGAATGCGTCGCGACCAAAGGTTTGGTTGAATACCGCGCCACATCCCAGAATCCCGCCTCATTGAGATGTGAAAGGTCCACCATGATACCAAGCTCATTGCATCGTTTGACCAAACGCAGTCCGCGATCGGTGAGGCCGGGGCCCGTATCGGGACCGCTGGGGTATCGAAACGGTACACCATGGCCAAAGATAGTGTCGCGGCTCCAAACCAAACCTAGGGACCGCAACCCGGCCTGACACAGCACCTCAAGCGTATTCAGTTCAGGATCAATCGCTTCCGCGCCCTCGATGTGAAAAACGGCGGCGAGCCTTCCTGCATTCAGGCAACTCCTGATCTCTTTGGCCGAGCGACAAACAGTCAGCGCGCCCTGTCTTTCCAACTCGAACAGGATCGCGGCTTGGGACATGACGATCGGAAACGCATCTTCCCAATTGATTGGATCAGGCAAAGGAAGATCGTATGCGTCCCTCGTCATCTCCTGAAACTTGTCATCAGCATCCATCGGTGACGGCACAAAGACGGCAAAAAAGCCGCCGCCAAAGCCACCCAATTCGGCCGAAGGCAGATCGATCGCACCTTCGTCTCCCGTCATGAAACGTTCTACAGCTGACGCTTGGCCTGCCCTGAAGAGCTTCAAAAGTACATCGTTGTGTCCATCGAAAATGGTCGGATCGGTTGCGTGTCCCAAAAAGTGGCGGCTCCAAGCAATAACAACTCGGGTATCTTATTCCATAAAATCTCATGAACCAGATTTCAAAGAATGAATAAATATCATAGGCTGATGATGTTATCGAAGGGGTCTCATGGCAGGACGAACTTGGCACAGCCTTCCGGAGTATGAGGCGCTGCGCGCGCTCATGGAAAGTGGCACGACATCGAAAGCGGCTCTTCGACTGGGGCTATCGCAATCTGCAATCAGCCGGTCCATCGCGAGTCTCGAGGCCCGCCTTGGCCGGATCTTGTTCGAGCGGGATGGAGGACGCTTGCGTCCAACCACTGAGGCCGCCCAGTTGAACAAGCGACTGGACCCGTTGTTCGAAGCGCTTGATCGCATTGATGGCCCGACCGAACCCGCACAGGAAACCTTGCGTCTGACCGCCCCACCCACCTTTGCGCATCGATTTCTTATCGGGCACATCGCGAGTTTCTTACGCGCAAATCCCCACTTCTTCGTAAGCCTTGAGGTTGCGTCCTCCGAAGATGTGATCAGGAGGATTCAGGAGGATCGGTCGGACCTGGGATTGTCCGGCGTGGACCTCACCCGAGAAGGGATCAAGCTGACGCCGTATCGGCACTCCGAAGCAGCATGCGCGATGCCCAAAGACCACGAGCTGGCCGGACTCGATGTGATCCAACCTGAAGATCTGCACGATCACCCCCTGATCGCTCTGAGCCACCGGCATTCGCGACGGGCGCAGTTGGAGAAAGTTCTGACCAATCGCCGAAGCATCCCGCACATCGTCGCTGAGGTTTCCACTTCCTTTGCTGCAGTGGATCTCGCCCGAACCGGTCTCGGTGTTACGGTCATCAATCCGTTCCCTGTCGCGCAATATCGTTCCGACGACGTCATCTTTCGCAAATTCGCGTCACCGATCGAGTACCGTACATATTTTGTGACTTCAGATCACAAACCGACGCCCGCCATAGCCCGCGCTTTCATCCGGCACCTGAGGCTTCACACCGTGCAGACCCCGTTTACTCAAGCAACTTAGGCATGCGTGGGTCACTTGATGGCGTAGGAGCCAGCGGCCCTTGCGTGGTTTGGTGGCAAGGGGTTAACGGTGTAACTCTCTGAAATGGACAGAGCCCTTCACTCCACTTCACGAAAAGTGGTAGTCCTTGTATGGTGCCGCGCTTGCTGTAAGCAACTATGTCCGTTTCCAGTAGGTGGCGACATAGCGTTGTGCCTTTGGATGGTGCGCGATCTCATCACAGTTGCGCAGCGCATTGATTTGTCCCGCATCAGCAGCGGCCCATACATATCCGCCCATGCAGTCGGATGCAGCAGACGACACCGCTCTCACGAAATCATCCGGACCGACCCAAGCCGGTGTCAGACCGACGTGATGTGGCACCGGATAGTCTTGCTGTTTCGCGTGGCTTAACAGGATGACCTTACCGCGTGTCTGTCCTGGCAAGCTTTCGATGATACGCGAAATTGCCGGATAGGCAGTTTCGTCCCCAGCCAGCACAACCCGAGCAGTATCCAGAACGCCGCCACCGCCCGGTCCAATAAGCGCAACCGAAGTACCAGCAGCCACACCCACAGCCCACTCCGACGCTTGCCCGCCGTCGTGTAAAAATACATCTACGTCAATCTCGGCCTGACGTTGAGCGCGCACTGTATAAACAGGTCGGTGCAATGCTTTGTCACCTTCTGGCCAGCGGGTCGATCCATTGGCCGCCAGCGTTGGCCATTCTGGTGCTGGGTTATCTGGGCGGGGCAGGACAAAACGAAAATGAATGGCCCGATCACCAAAACTGTCTGGTTTTGACAAGACCAGAGTCAGGCGTTGAAACGAAGCAGACAACCGCGTTGCAGCCTTGACTTTGGCAAACTGAAAATTGGGCGGTCTAAGCCCATCCTGCACCGCATCCGACCACGCGATCTGTGCTGCCACATCCGGTTGGAAATCGGCTATGTGTGCAACCAGACTGTCCCGCAGAACATGCAGATTGCCCGCACCATCCGCTTCGATCTCAATCCGGAAGCCGTTTGCACTACGGTCAATGATGCCAAACGCACCATAATCTGACTTGATCCTAAGACGATTTTCTCCTTGTTCCAGAACTGGAAGCCCATGTTCCGTTGCTTCGTTCAGCATCAGTTTCCGCATGGTGGAAAAACCCAAACCATCGATGTCAGAATACACTTTCATAGCGTCCTCTCAGAGTGGGATGACATGTGGCGCACCATCTGCCGGTCCGGCGATCATGTGCGGCCGGACGTCGTGGATTGCGAATAGGCAGGCTCCGGTTACGTGATCCTGCGGCCCATTGTGACGGGCAATACCATCACCAAGCTGGGCTACGGCAAGGTCCGCGAAACGCGCTATCCTCATCGCTCCGGCCTCGATCTCTTGTCTCGGCAGAACAAACTGTCCTGCGATATTTGAGAACACCGCCGACGCAGCCCGACAACGGGCTCCCCACGCGCCGGGTGGCGTGCGTTACCCTGTGCAACCGGTTGGACAAGATATGGCTCGCGAAACCTTGGCTCGACGACCCAGGGCAGGAAAGCAGTCAACAAAGTTGTAGAGTGCAGCTCCACCTCAGCACACCTCTTCTCATTGGCATTGAGATTATGTGGCTGGCGAACATCGCGGGCTTGCTCCGATGATATGCCTGCCCCGGGAGCGATTGACTAGAGTGAATCGAATGTCATTGGACAGACAACCAACAAGACAAACTGGAACCCGGCTGCCATCTCCACGTTGAACTGCGTGAGATCACAGTGGGTCTCTGCCGACTTGGGTCGAACCTGTGTCGCTCATACACTTTGTGGCTGCAGTGGACGTGTCTAGCCAGGGTCGATTAGTTCTCATGCCGCGTTAGCGAAGAGGTCGGCAGGTCTAGCGGCGACTGCCTCCCTGCCGCACTTGCCTTGTGCGGCGCGCGCCGCAATCCGCGTGCTCGATGAGACCGTCAGTGGCGACGGCCCCACGTCTTCTTCATGGAAAAAGAGGTGCGAATATTCTGCTCTCACTACAGAAGTCACCTATGTGTTCTAGCGCTACGTCCCAGAGACACTCTTTACTCAAAACTGCAAAACTCTTCTCGGTGCGATCGTTCGGCGCAGATGCTTGAAGGCTCGCTCGTCCAGTTCCACTTTGACAAAGGATCGGGCCCAAGCGCGTGGGACTGATTTAGATCCGCGCTTGCTCCCGCTCAACGATAGCTTTCAACTTCGGCCGGTTGGCACAGCGTTCTGACCAAGATTGAACCAAGGGCCGGTCCGACAAAGCTTCCGGGAGCCATTGAAATGGGCTCGATAGCAGCAAGTCGATCGCAGAGTAGTTTTCTCCCAGCAAGTAGGGTTGACCGTTCAAGGCATCAGTCAGGCGGTCCATCATTGTATCGAGATCGCGGAAGGTGGCTTGCATGGCAGGATGCTCGATCTTTGCCCAGTCGAGAACCAACACCTGTTCCATTACGCCTTGATAGTAGAACAGCCAGCTCAAGAATGCCCCGCGTTGTGGGTGTCCAGCCGGACGGCCAAGGCCCGACTTTGGGAACATATCCGTTAGGAAGGCGACGATTGCGCCACGCTCCCGAACGTGGTCATCGCCGTGAACCAGGTAAGGGACCTTCTTTTCGGGATGGGGGTTGCGCGAGTCCGAGCCTCCTCCACCGTCTTGTCGGGGGATATTGACCTCAACCACTTTGACGCGGTCTGAGACACCCATCTCCTCAATTAAGGCGACGATGGATGTCGAACGAGAGTTTGGAGCGTGATAGAGTGCCAGCATGAGGATATCCTAAAATTGGTTTCTGCCTCGCAATACCAACGCCCTGTTGCCATCCTCCGACAATAGGGACAGAGCCCACCGTTTCTGGCGCGTCGCTGCCTCGCCGTGCCGACCGTTTGGTCCGATGACGACAGCACGTTCAAAGAAGGAAACGAACCTGCCGAAGCGACAACTATGTTTGGGCACTGCCATACTGTACTTCTGTTGTGCCTTGATAGACGCTGGCGCAGACTACGGGCTATGTGACTTACCGTGCACACCGGCGGCAAACGGTTCGGCTGTGGCCGCGACGGCGGGAACGCCAAGAGAGCGGTTAAGGCTTTGATGGAATACAGAGACAATCTTTACGGTTCCATCCTCCCCTAAACGCTGTCGGTCCGGACTTCCGTCGGGGTGTAGGCGGCACCATCTAAACGACCAACAGAAAATCTGAACCCTGAAAGGAGTGTCAAAACGGCTTTTGACATAACGAACATGTTGCCCTGATCACAGATGCAAATCGCGGCATCGGCAAGGCCACCACCGAAGGCTTGCTGGACGCCGATGCGAAGAATGTTTATGCCGCCGTGCGCAGCCTCGGATCCGCTGACGGCCGGATCGAAAAGTGTGGCGCGGATCAGTCGGCTCGGGAACCGTTCGGGGAACGAAGACTGTGTTTGCGACCTGCCGCGTGGGCAGAATGCAAGATGTAGACCATTGTTAAAAAAGAAGTTGTGTTCCAGAGCCTGGTTCAGCGACGGCCTTTGCGACCTTCTGGTACATGCTTCGCCAGAAAGCGCGAGATTTCGTTCATGCACACCTGCCAGGCCGGCTCATCGCCAAGAATGATGTGGCTTTGGCTGTCCAAGGTCACCAGCTCTGCGTTTGGAATGTTGGCCGCCAGTTCGCGGCCACACCTCAAGGGAATACGCTGATCGTCACGGGCATGTAGGACCAGTGTGGGTGTCTGAACCTTGGGCAACAGATGACGGATGTCGATGTCGCCAAACGCCTCCTGAAAGCGCACAGCGTTTTCTGGCGATGTCGTTCGGCGCTGGAAATCATCAAACCACGCCAGACGTTCAGAATCTGCGTTCGGCATGAAAGTCTGCGAAAAGATGTGGCGATAAGCGGGGTTCGATGTACCCCACCCGTGCCGAGTCAGCGTTAGAACAGCCTCACGTTGTTCACGTTCCGCAGGCGACAGGCCAACGCGCCAGCCAGCAGCATAGCCACCAATCAGGATCATGGCAGAGACTTTCTCCGGATGGCGGATCGAGTATTCAATCGATACAGCGCACCCCTGCGACAAGCCCAGCAACGGAAATCGGGTCAGGCCCAAATGGTCCACAACCGTCTCGAGGTCTTCCAAGAAAGCCGGAAAGCTGATCTCCGGGACATCCCAGTCCGACAAGCCATTACCCCGTTCGTCATATCGCACGAATGTGTGGTCCGCAGCCAGAGCGTGAAACATGTCTGCCCAGATCGGGCTCTCCCAGTCCAGCTCCAGATGGTTGAGCCAATTGGCTGTCTTTACAAGAGGTGGGCCGTTGCCGACCTTGGCATAGGCAATTTTGACCCCATCGGACGCATTGCAAAAGCCGATGGACTGACGGGCGCGCGCAGGCTCAGGCGGGTTGCGTCGTGGTTCGATCACAGCATTGTCGCCCATGAGGGCCGTGTAGTCGCGGGCCACGATTGCCGCTTCATCCTGAAGCCCCAGATCAGTCAGCTTTTGCGACAAGAGGCGAGGAGCCTCGTGCGAATAAGGGTCGAGCCGCTGCCACCGGCGCAGCCATTTCACCGCGTCCTGATCACTCACATCCTCGGCCGTGACCATGCGCTGAAAGATACGGGGCCGCAGGCTATGAAGTTGTTCGCGCTCACCCATCAACCACAACGCGTAGTCATCGTTGCGTGACAGTTCCAGCCCCATGAACGGCCTGTGGGACAATAACTCGGCGACCTCCACCAAGTCAGCGCTGGACGGGTCAGCGGCATCATGCACAGCCTGAACATGGTGCACATCAAGACTGATTAGATCGGCATCGATCAGCACAGAGGTGCCAGGGGTCTGCAAACACGTTGAATGTGTGTTGAGCGCCTGGCGCAGCTTGGTCAGTGACCAACGCAGCGATCCTTTGGGGTCGTTGGTGTCGGGAAAGAACAGCTCACACAGATGTTCTCGGCGGTGCGGCTGGCCGGTCACGGCCAGATAGGCCATGAGCGCAACGGTCTTGCGGGATTGCACGAGCGGCACCGCTTGGCCCGATATTCTGACGGACACCTCGTTTATCAGGTCGATCTGCAAAGGCTCAGACATGCAGCATCATACGCCTACGGACCAACGCCGCGGCGATCAGGCGCACACTCGCGCCCCCCGGTCAGAGAATTCTGTTTCATCGCCCTCACCCAATCGTTCGCTGCGATGGCCTTGCTGTCTTGCCCCAAGACCCGAGGCGCCCACTCTCTCTGGAAAGCGAGCATCCCGGCTTTGTGCAATCGTTGCAAGACTTTAAGCGCGGCGCCTGCGTCCATGGTGCGCTGGGTGTCCAAAAAGCCCGCAGTGGAATCAAACCATTTGCCCCGTTTTGGAGACTAACAACTACACGCACCCTCTAGGAAAGGAGCCGGTGATGGCCGCAGGTGACCAAGCACTGATCAAGGCATTTTGTAGGAGTATCAGCTGACTGAAACTGTGCTGGGGCCGGCCAGGTTGGCCATCTACAACGCGTTCGAGGAAGCACTTGATGCGCGGCGGGCCGGCCGCAAAGCCGATACCAAGAAGTGGTTCGCCAAGGTCATCACCGAAGTGGACGGTCTGGGTGTCTACCGCGATAAGAAAATGGCGGCCTTTACCCTCCTTGCCAAGAATTTCCTAAAGAAGCACGGATACTTCAGCTATTCAGCCGCGTTCAAGAAGCGCAAAGCGGAACTGGCCAAGCTGACGAGTATTTTCAAGAAGAAAGGTGGACCGGCAGCCAAGAAAGCCAGTGAAACACTGCACAGTTCGATGATGCGCTCGGGCGAGATCCCGGCGGGCACAGCATTTGCCGACTTTGAGGATCACCTGACAAAGTCGTACAAGGACATCCCAAAGTTCTCGAACGCGAACGAGAAAGCGGTAAACGCGGTGAAATGGCCGGGCGTCATGCGGGAATTCGCTTTGCCCAAGGGGGCCGAGAAAGACCTCAAGGAATTGGCGCTTCTATTGTCAAGAGCGGCGCCGTGAACAAAAAGACCATAACAATGGCAAAGGCTATCCTTGCAGATGCGGGGAACACCGACAAAACCGGTATTGAACTGGTCATGGCGGTTTCCGACAAGGTCGTCACGGAATTGATGTAAGCGCTGCAAAGGCGCACGAATGAAAGTCCGGCACTTCGCGCGGGGCCTTTTTGTTTTGCTTGCGGTCTCAGGAAAATGGGCAAAGGGCACATGGATCCAGCGGATCCATGTCGAGCACAAGTTGCAAGGAGGCGCTGAGACCCAGCATCAAGTTGGCGACCGGCAAGAACCCGATCTGTGGCATCGAAAACCCCATCAGCGGCGCGAGTATCGACGGCGACGCCATCCCCGCGCCCAGTTGGATCGACTCGAACGACGGTAACGCGTCAAGTTCTGCGTTCAATGCCAGAGCAGGCATTGGCGGCATCGGAAAAGGCATCGCCCCCCAGAACCGCATCATCGCGCGAATAGGGGCGAGGCCGGCCCCCATCAGTCCGGGATCGCCAAAGGCCATCTTGATCGTTGCCAACGAATTCAAGACCAGAGCCAGCTTGGTGAGTTGAGGGAGCGTGATACCCAGTTGGGGCGGTCGGACGCTCGCCAAACGGTGCAGCGCGCTGAACAAACCTGGAAAGGATCCCTCGTCGCCCAAGGTCGGCAACTGAAATGTCTCGGTCAGCGAAAACAGGCTTGGCAGCCCTAACAGGAGGCGCGCCATGTGCAACTGCGGCATAGGCATGGACATCCGGAAATGATGCCCCGGATAGCTGACACGCGGCATGGTGTAGGACATATCGAACGGATCGATGCCAAGGTCCTGCAAATCCAGAACCAGCCGGGCTGCAAGCGCAAAGTTCAAGAGCGGCCCGAGCTTGAGTGACATGAGCCATCCGACATGCGGCCAAACATGCGTCATCATCGTGTCGCCCATCTCTTGCAGCGACAGTTCCAGAGCGGGCAGATCCATCAGTGGAAATGTCCCCGCCACAAGGGCCAACATCGGAGCGATCTGGAAGAGCCCGGAATTCGGCATGGATATGGTGGGCAGATTGAGGTTACCGAGATAGGCCCCAATCTGCATGTCCAGCCGGTTCTCGGGCGTGATCGCGGGCAGAGCGACGGCCAACTGCATCTGCAGCGGAACCTGCGGCAAGGCCATGGAAAAGCTGGGGCGGATATACGTTGGGATCGTAGCGGCAGGTTGTTTGCAGAAACAGACCATTTTGTGTCTCTCCTCAGATGTCGACCACGATGATGGAAATGTTGTCGGCAGCCCCGCCTTCGAGCGCGACGCGCATCAGTTCGTCGGCCACGGTTTCAAGCGCACCCTCTTGCATGAACCGCTTAAGTGTTGCTTCGTCGGCATACTTCGTCAGCCCGTCAGAGCAGAGTAGGAACCTGTCGCCGGAGGCAACCTCACCGCGGCGCTTGTCGATCCCGGGCTCAGATCCTACGCCCACCGCATGGGTAATCTGGTTACTCTGGGCATGATGTTCGGCCTGGTCCCAACTCAGCTGACCAGCGGCCACCAACTCGCCAACGACAGAGTGGTCTACGCTGATCATCTCCAGCGTTTCGCCGCGCAAGCGATAAAGACGGCTGTCGCCTGCCCAAAGGCATAGAAAATGATCGCCTGCCAGAACCAGCAGCACCACGGTTGTGCCGATGATGGCATTCCCGCGCCTTGCTGCTTCAGCCTGGATGTCTTTGTGTGCCTCATGTACGGCCTGGCGAATACGGCCAGGCAAATCTGCAGGCGGTAGATCCGCTGGCAGGGTGGACAAAGCGTCGATGACCGTCTGGCTGGCAAAGTCGCCGCCCTGATGGCCGCCCATCCCGTCCGCTACAGCCCACAACCCAAGATCCGGTAGTGCCAAAATTGCATCTTCGTTGACCGGTCTGACAAGGCCCATGTGGGTCTTGGCGCTGTATCGTCGCGTAGAAGCTTTGGATTGGGACATATCAGGTCTCCGAACCAGTCAAGGCCGCGCTGGTCCAATAGGATGCATCTGGATCGAACAGAGCGGCGGCTTCGTCCGGGCGTGTCGGCACTTGGGGCGCAAGCATGACGCGGGCCTGATCCACTACGGTCGCGATCCAAAGCGACCCGACACCCTGTCCGAGGCCCACCACGTGCGGCAATGCGCTGAGGCTGGGCAGTTGAGCAAGGCGCGCGTCAAGGTTCGAAAGACCGCCTTGTCCTTCAATCATATCGAGCGCAATCGCCTCCAACTGTTCTGCCACCGGTTGCAGGGCCAGGTAGGCAGCAACAGGTGGCAAATCCGTGGCCGCCGCAATGCAGAACGGAAATCGGCGCCCGACCCGGTCAAGGCTTGGCATAAAGACGCCCACGGCCCCATGCGACGCCAATATTCCTGGTGCGATGCTGAACCTCCAGATCGGGGCACATAGATACGCGCCGTGCCAGCGGGTTTCGCCCATCGTCTCGCTGGCCATAATCAGCATCCTTTGCATCCAGGCATCCCAACCTGGCACGAAGGCAGCAGACAGGCCCTGGCGTAGGAAATCGCCAGCAAAGGGCAGTTTGCCGTAGTAGCCAAAAGTCATATCCGTGCCCCCACTACAAAGAGGTTGGGCAGCTGAACGCGCTGAGAGCGTCCAGTGTAAACGGGTTCAACACAGACCCGGCGCGCAGCTGAAAGATCGCGATCCGCCCGCCGACATTGAACACCACACGGTTGCGGTCGCTCACATTTGTCCGCCGCACCTCTGCTGCATCCAACAGTCGAAAGAGCGCCCAAGGCCCGTCATGAGTGACATCGTTGCGCACGTCCGAACGCGTAGGCGTGAATGCCACACGGGTCCGCGTACCTTGTTCCCCAGGCCACCGCAGCGCACTCGCCTGGGGCGGGCCATGGGCATAGCTCACAGTCTGACCGCCTGTTTCCAACGTCACGCGCTCAACGTTTGGATCAAGTGCGGAGGGCGTAATTTCCAGCGTGATGTCTGGCAAGCCGGGGGCAACAAAAAAGCTGTTCTTGATCTCGTCGGCGCGCTGGAACTGCTGCACAACCGAGTTCGAAACGCCCACATCAATCCCGTTGACCCGACGCACCTGCCAGGGGTTTTGCGATGTGTCCACAAAGCGGGCGAGGTTTTCGTTAAAGAACGTTTCCATCAGTCCACTGGGGCCAAATAGGCGGCCGAAGTCCTGCAAAGCGACATCTGCCGGCGCCTGTCTATTGAACGGATAGCGGTCATTGATGGCGCGAGTACAGAACGGCAGAACCTCGGACTGCCACTTGGTGTTGATCTCGGACCGTGCGCCACCGATTGCGGCCCCTGCAGACGACTGAACCACCTGTGTTGCCCACCGCTCCATTGGAGCTGGCATCCGCCCGATCTCAGCCTGAAGACGGGCCGGTGCGTTCTGGCTGTCCCCAAGGAGTGCCGTGCCAAGGTTCTGGCCCAGCGACAGCCGGTTCAATTCATTATAGACATCCGTCATCAGTTGGATAATGCGGTCAAGTTCGGATGGTCCTTCGGTGCGGTCTGTCAGGCGGTGGATTTCCTGAAACCGATCCTCGACGAATTGACCCGGCGCAACAGGCTCGGCATCCGGGATCTGTTCAAGCGTGCCGCGCACAGCGTTAAAAAAGTCTTCTGCATCGACGCTGATGCTACGGACCACTTCCCCGATCGCAAATTCCTGCGCTTCCGCTGCGGCTACGCCGGTGACAGCGGCAACCGAGGGTAGGACTGTCAATCGAGTCTGCTCGGTCACGCCCTCAAGCAAGTTGCGCAAAGGCGAGATGGGACCGGACAGGATGTTGATGACGTCAGTGGCCTGACCAAGGTTGGTCATTGGCAGAACATCAATATCCGCCAACAGTTCGTCATAGCGTGCAACGAAATCGGTCTCGTACAAGGCCAGCACATCCCGGCTGATCAGCGCAAGCGCCTGAGGGCTGTTCTCGATCTGACCGCCGGGCCCAAGGATCAGGCTGTCACGTTGAATACGCTCGGCAGCGACGAGGATCTGAGGCAGGAAAAAATCATAAAAGCCCGCGCGGGTGTACACGCCCTCGATTCCGCTGGTGAGCGGTCTTCCCGACGGGCGCACCAGTACACGCGATGCAGCAGGTCCGCCCACTTCCGTGATCCGGAACGGCGCCAAAGCCTGTGCTTCAGGCGAGGTGACGATACTGACATAGACGCGCTCGGAAATAGGGGTTTCGGACAGGATCGCCTGCACTTGCGCGACCAGCGGGCCGTTCAGGGCGATTTCCTGCATGGGTTGGCCAAGCAGTTCGGCCAGATGTCCTTGCAGGTCCGCTTGAAGGCTGGGCTGACCGGGAAACAGGTTTTCCCAATCATCGGCCAACCATGCTGAGACATGATCCGCGTCCATCGGCACTTGCAGGCCAAGCATCATGTAGGTTTTCAGAGCCTCGAACAGGCCAGCACTGTCGTTGAGGTTGGACTGCATCATGTCCTCGAGCCGAACCAGCAAGCGCGGCAGCATCAGGGAGTTGAGAGCCGCCCGGTAGCTTTGCGCGGTCTCCGTGCCGATCACATCGCCCTGATACAGGCCATAGGTCAGCGCGCGTGGCGGCTCGGGATCCGTGGCAGCCGGATTGCCGGGCATATCGCGCAGAATATTCAGCGCGGGCGCGACCGGTGCCAGATCACTATCAGAAATAGGACTTTGCGGGATGTCGGCGGCAAGGACCTGGAAGGTCGAAATCTGCGCGCTGGTCTGCGCAATCAAGCTCCGATTGCCCACAAAACTGTTCAGAAGAACACCGAAAACCAAGGCAAAGGCCGCCAAACCCGTCGCGATTGAACCGCGCGTGACCCACCGCGTCCGCCGCTCAACCGCATCATCTCGCGAAACAAGCCCCGCCTCGCCAAAGATCACGTCCGTCATCAGCCGGGTCAGGAAAAAGCTGCGCCCCTGCCCCTGGCCGGTCCCGATGGCTTGCCGCCCGATGCCAAAGTTGCGCGACATCCCGGCCATGAGCCGATCGATGGGCATACCCTCTTGTGTTCCAGAAGTGAAATAGACACCGCGCAACAGCAGCGGATCACTGTAGCGGCTTTCCTGGAAAATCTCGCCCAGAAACGTTTCTGCGGCATCGCGCAGGCTAGCCATCTGGGTAGCAAAACCTGCAATCAAAGTGCGGCGCTGAAAGTCTGTCTCAGCCTGTATACGTTCCAGACTGTGATCGCTGAGGCGCGCCACCAACCCGTCGAATTCCGTGCGAAAGCTCTCAGCAACGGGTGCAGCTGCGACCTTGCCGGTGGCCAGCGGCAAGGTGATGCCCCAGACCTGTTCACGCTCCTTGCTGCCCAACCCATCAAAGAATTCCTGGAAGCCTGCCACTAGATCGGCCTTGGTCAAGATCACATAGACCGGAAAGCTGACACCAAGCCTATCTCGCAACTCTTGCAACCGGACGCGGATCGCCTGAGCGTGGGTTGCGGCGGTGACCTCATCCATTTCCGACAGGTCCGACACGCTGATCGCGACCATCGCACCGTTGATCGGCTGACGACTGCGGTACTTCTTCAGCATCTCAAGAAAACCGACCCAGGCGCGGCTGTCCGCTGAGGCGTTGCTATCCTGCGTGGTGTAACGGCCAGCCGTATCAAGAAGAACGGCGTCATTGGTGAACCACCAATCACAATTCCGGGTGCCACCAACGCCTCCGACCGCTTCTTTGCCGAGGCTGTCGGCCAGCGGGAACTTGAGGCCCGAATTGACGATGGCCGTGGTTTTACCCGCGCCTGGTGGACCAATCATGATGTACCATGGCAACTGATAGAGATGTCTCTTACCGAACCATCCGCCCGTCCTGCTTTTGCGAAGGGTATGCAAAGCCGTTTTGAGCCGCGCACCGATCTCCGCCAGCTCGGAGCGCACTGCCTCGTCTTCGGCGGTGTCCTCGGCCGCTTGTTTGGCGATCTCTTCCGATATCTGGGTTTCGCGTGACCGGCGGCTCAGGAGGATGATCAACACAAAGATCGTTGCGGCCGCGAGGATCGAAAGCGTGGCCGCCACACGGTCCAGAACCGTATCAAAGGGTCGCACGCCCACAATCTCTACCAGCGGACCAAGGTACCACAAGGGTCCTAGAAGCAAGGCAGCGGTGATGGCCACTATGCCAATGGGCGAAAGGATGACGTTCACGAAAAAATTGCGGATCATGGCTCTAGCCTGCCTTTACAAGAATGACGTCAATGCGACGGTTCTGGGCGCGCCCTTCTGGCGTTTCGTTGGTGGCGATGGGTTCGTTATCCGCGCGCCCTTCAGCGGTAATCCGGTCCGGATCGCTGAGGGTCGTAACGATCTTTTTCATCACGGCCTCAGCTCTGGCGAGAGACAAGGCCAGGTTCGACGGAAAGCGCGCGGTGTTGATCGGGATATTATCGGAGTGTCCTGCGACGATTATCCGACCGTCCTCAGGCTCCAGCGCGGCAGCCACGCGGTCGATCAGCGGGCGCACGTCTTCGCGCAAGACATCAGAGCCTGAACCGAACATGCCCTGACCGTTGATCCGAACCAGCACTGTATTGCCGTCACGTGTGACTGTCACAAGGGACGCGGCGATTTCAGGGGCCAGAAAGGTACGGATGCGGTCGAGATCGTTAACCTGCTCGGGTGCGGGCAGCGGTGGTGGGGGCGGCGGCGCTGGTCGCGCAAGCGTGATCGGTCCGCCAAGGTCCAATGCGAGGATCTGGCCACGAACCCGCTCAGTATCAAGGCTTAGCAGGAAGGACAGGATAAAGAACGCGAGTGCCGCAAGCGCAGCGGTCAGCCCAGCCAGCAACCACACCGGCATCCAGATCGACAGCACGTGATGTGCCACTTTGACACCCTGCCAATGCGGCGAAAGATCAGGCTCTGTCCGGCCCCGCTGTGTCCGGATGGTCCGCGCCAGCCCATCGCGCACGGTCAGATGCTTTTCCGTTCCCCGCGCGGCGACTCGTAAACGTCCCTCGAATCCAAGGCTGAGGCACATATAGAGAAACTCGAGCAAGGCCCGATTGCTGCCAGGATCGGTCTGCAACCGATCAAGAAGATCATAAAATCGCTCGCCGCCATGGGTCTCCTTGTGAAAGGTGCCGACCATGCTTTGCTGAGCCCAGATGCTGTTACCGCCCCACGGCGTGTTCAGAACCACGTCATCGACCGTTGCACAGATGGCGTAGCGCGCCACTTTGACGATCTGACCAGGCACGCCCGCTTGTGCCGCGCGATCTTCGAAGGCGCGAATTTCTGAAACAACGCTCTGGCGCAGCTGGGCTGGATTGGCATGTTGCGCGCGGTTGCGGATGCGTCCGACGAGCTGAAACAGATGCGAGGCTGCGGCGCAAAGCGGATTGAAACCGGCAAGAACATCTTGCGACTGAGGCATCTGCGCGACAGGTCGTGTCGCAGTGGTCATCGCCGGAGTTCCGACATTGGGCGCAGGTGCAGTTTGGGGCGGAGAGGGCATAGGCTCGGGAAGCCGCCCGCCCGGATTAAGTCGGATCACTGTTTTGTCGGTATCTGTGGCTTCCGCGAAAGGGTCATCCTTGGTCATCTTCATCTCTCCTGCACGGGTCCGCATCAACGGATCGCCCACAGCTCCATCTCAAGATCCGGGAACTCGCCCGCCACATGAATCGCCAGCCCACCGGAGTCGCGCATCTGCTTCCAGTACGGGTTCGCACGGTCGAGTTCGAAGTAGACAACGCCAGCGTGGTAAGGCACCTGGCGCGGCGCCACGGGCAAGGCGCGCAGATCAACACCAGGCAATGCGGAGTTCACCAACTGGCGGATTTCCTCCACGGGCCCCAGTTTGGCCTGCGAGGCGAAGTGCCTGCGCACGCTTTCCGGCGGAACACTCGCCTTGGCTGCCAACACGAAATTGGCGCTGGTGAATAGGGACTTGTCTTCGACCATCGCCACAGACACGCCGTAGCTACGGGCTTGAAGCGGAATCGCAACGGCGTTTTGTTCGAGGACCATGCTGAGATTTTCACGCAAAGCCCGGATCACCGGCTGAAACACACCGGTCAGATCGGAATGGCGATAGATTGGAAATTCCGGCGCAATCTTGTCCGCCGTCATGAATGTTGCCAACTGGCCGGCAAGCCCCACGAGCTGCTGATAAATTTGCGCGGGATGGGCATTTTCAATGTTCAACAAATGACGGATCTGGGGCAGCGCCGCGTTTACTGCGATCAAGAGGAGGAAATCAGAGATTTCAGCCACGCCCTTGGCGTCGCCCGTTTGGCTGAGCCGCCCAGACAGCGCATGTGCACGGTGGCTGACCAGCCCCTCCAGTTCCTGAAGGAAATCATGAAGCGGAGGTGCGGCGCGGGCATCAAGGCATGACGCCATGAACCCTTTGTCCAAGACAACCCCGCCATCGGCGCGCACCTCAATGATACGGGCGATGGGGATGGACAGCCGATCAGTCAACTCGTCCACGTCCAGCGCCAGCATCATTCGCAGCTTGCCGACAGCAAGGTCGACAGGCCGACGGTCGCGACCGGTGCTGTCGGCAACCTCGATTTCGCTTGGCACATAGCGCGATCGCGCAGCCGGATCATCCGTGAGGTCCACCTCGGTTGCCCCCTGACGTCGCGTTGGCACGGTGAGAAAAACCACCGCGTCCTTCACCGTTTCCGGCACATCAAGAGCTGCAGGATGGGCGTCCACTTCGGGAATGCGAAACACGGCGCCATCTGGAGTTAGACCAGAGGCCGATGTCACGGCGATCTTGCCCAATCGCAGCAGTTCTGTGTCGATGGTCAGTTTCTGCACGCCCCAGGCATAGGGCGCGACTGAGCCCGCTACCCCAGCCACCAAGGCTTCCAAATAGCGATCTTGCTGCTGGAAATGGTGAGGTTGAAGGAACAGGCCTTCTTGCCACACAACTTTGTTTTGCCAGGACATTTTGGGTGGGCTCCTTCGGGGCGCGTCAACGAATAGCGACGCGATTACCGGTCAGCGTCGCTTGGACCGGGTTCGGCGCATTTGGAACGAGGGGACGGACCGCAAGGAAGGTGCCGTTGATATCGCGAAAGGCGGCTACGACACCAACCGCAGCGGGTGGGCTAGCAAAGCTCTGGGCATCATTCACCGTCCGCCCTGGTGCAAGGTTGAATGGGTTCACCGCCACCAGATCACTGCCTAGCGTCGCCTCGGGTTCTTCAAAAACAGCAAAGAAATCTGCGGAGCCAAAAGCAGCCGTGTCATTCAGGTAGTAGACCTTGACCTGCGCAGGTGCGCCACCGTTCATGTCCGCCGCTCCGGTGATCGACAGAGCTACAGTTGTTGGGGCAGGGCCGCGCTCGGCACAGCCTGCAAGGGTCGCTAGTGCCATCGCGATTACAAGAAGTGTGGTGCGGTTGAACATGTCTTTCCCCTCAAAGCTTGGTGATCTGTTGTTCGTAGGCACGTGAAAACGCCCTGCCGAACGTGGATTGAAAGTCGTCTTCGGTCTGGCGGATCAGTTCTGAATGGTGACGTACGTAAGCGTCCCAGAGCTGCGCTTTTCGGCTGCTCAGAAACCCTCGCTTCTTTTCGATCCGTGCCGACACTTGTTCAGGTGCAAGCTGCGACAGAAGGTCTGCCAGCGCGGCTTGCGTGCCGGTCATTGTGGCAACCTCGTGGGTTTTTATGTCGTGCAGCACCTCGGCTGCGGCAATTTCGGGGTCCTGATAACCGCGCCCGGCAGGTTTAAGCATCGCCTCGATGGCTTGCTCGACGCTGACAGAGAACTTCAACGGGTTGTTCTGATCCGGCTCGATCATCGTACGGGCCACCCGCATTTCGCTCTTGAGAGCGGCACGAGTCATCATGATCTCTCGCATGCCAGCGATCATTGCAGCCATCACCCGCCCCATCCGGCCCATCATCTCTTCGGTCTGTTCCGGTGCGATCTGCAGGCCTGTCACCCCAAGGCCTGCGACAAAGGCTTGCACTGCTGTATCCACGTCTGCGGTTTTTAATTGCGTCGCGGGCAACGGAGTTGGATCCGGCGTCTGCTCAAGCAGCGGCGTTCGTTCAGGGTCCTCCCGGGGCGGTTCCTCGGCAGATGGCGAAGTCATGTTGTCGTCCCAGTCGTCGGGAATGACCGCATTCATGGCCCGAGGCGGCACAAAATGATCCTGCGCCGCGGGCGTGTGATCAGGTGCACTCGCCCCCATCTGGGGTCCATCTTGGAGCAGCGCATCAACAGGATCGCTGATTGCAGGCTGCGCAACTGAGGCGGGTTCACTCAGCAACGCGTCCAGAAATGCACTGTCATCATCATGGCTCGCCGCCAACGGGTCCAACTCGAAACAGGCCTTATCATTATTCGAAGGGCCCAGCAGATCGGGCGCAGGATTGGTCGTGACTGCATCCGCAGGCACCTCGCGGATACTCACGACAAGCTCGAACTCGCCCACAAGGATCACATCGCCAGTGTTCAGTGGCGTGGGTGCAGCCTCAAGCCGGTCGTCCTGGTAATTGAGGAACGTGCCATTGGTCGACATATCCCTCACGACAAAGCTGTCACCGCTCCGCTCGACGACACAGTGTTGTTTGGAAAGGTGGCGATCCGGATCAGGCAGAACGAGGTCATTATCCTCGCCGCGCCCGACGGTGATCGTGTCGGCGATCATCGTCACTTCGAGAGTTACATCTTTCGGCAGGTTGGGATGATGTGCTTTCAAGGATAAGGACATGGTCATCACCCCCCGACCAGCACGGTCATGCAACCCATTACGATCGCCCCGCCATGGCCGCATGTATCCCCCATGCGGGCCTGTGGCTTCTTGCCGGTCAAAACGGTCATTGAACCTTTGGCCACAACGTCCGGCGGGCCGACGCAAACCGCCATCGCCGTGGCCGTGGCTGCCGGCATCATTCCAATCAGGACCGTCGGGGTCGGTGTCACGATAGGCCCGCCTACATGCGGCACCACACCGGTCAGCATCGGGCAGACGTGCATGTCTGCAACACGGGCGGCGGGCAACGTCATGACTGTACCTCGTTCGGGTTGGCGGTTGCACCAGTGCGTAGCGCGCTGGCGGTTCGTTAGGTTAGTGCCGCCTAGTCCGAATTTGGTTCAATCTGACCATTGCCGCCGCGCGCAATATCCAAACCGCGCTTCAAAAAGAGGGAGCCGCGCGTGGCCACGGCGGTCTCATCCGCAAAAAGCGCGATCAAAAGCATCCCATAGACCGCCGCGCCCACAGCGCCAGGCGGGGCCGGGTGATCATCGAATTCGCCGGGGCCCATCGTGCCATCGGCAAAGCAGGCTGCCATGGCGCAAAAGGCGGTATCGTCATCTTGCTTTGCGGAGTCCAATGCTTCGCGGGCTGCAAGCCTTGTGTCAAAACCGGGCTGGCGCACCCAACCTTCAGCCACACTGACAGCACGGGTCTCTGCCCCCATTTCGCGCGCGGCAAGACAGGCCCACCACGCCGCCTCGCGCGGCGGAAGGGTATGGGCCAGCACCTGCATCATGTCGAGCTGAGCGCCCTTGCCATGAAGCTCTTCCAAGATCGCGGCGGCGGTTGCTCCCGCTGGGGCATCCAGTTCGGTCTGCAAAATCACATTGTGCTGCGTAAGGACACGGGCCACGGGTCCCGCCGACAGTTTGCACAGATCATCAAATAGAGGATCAGACATCGCGCGCACCGCTAATTGATCATGGTCAAGCTGCCCTTGACCATCAAAATGCCGGAAGATTTCAACTGGGTCATACCGCCGCCTTCGAGCTTGAGCATGCCTTTGCCCTCCAATGCCAGCTGACCACCAGCGTTGATCTTGGCCGTGGCTGCAGCCTTCACTTCGACCTGCGGTGCAGAAATCGTGATCCCGGACGGCGTCATCTCGATCTGCGCACCACCGCATTTCAAAGTGATCTTGGATTTTGCCGTCAGGCTCAGCGCCGCACCCACATCGATCTCTGCGCTCTTGGCGACTGTCAGGCCGTGTGCCCCGTCGATCTGAGTGTTGTCGTCACCCCCAATCGTTTCGATTTTGTCGCCATGGATCGTCTGCTTGAGCCACCCCTTGTCTTTGTGGGCCAACCCAACCTCGATCTCGGCATTGTTCTTGATGATCTGTTTGAAATCCCGCTCGGACTGCAGACGAACGAACTCGGCACCCTTTTTGTCCTCAAACATCAACTCGCTAAAGCCATTCCCGCCCTTGGAACTATTGGTCTTGATGCCCATCTGCGTCGCATTTCCCGGTAGTGGAAAAGGGGTTTTGGTATCGCCGTTATAGACCATTCCAGTAATGATCGGACGGTCGGGGTCGCCTTGTTCGAATTGGACCACAACTTCCTGACCGATGCGTGGGACGGCTATCACTCCCCATCCCTTGCCGCTCCAGGGCATAGCCGCCCGAACCCAGCACGACGATTTTTCATCCCGTTTGCCGTCCCGATCCCAATGGAATTGGATCTTCACCCGACCGAATGTGTCGGTCCAAACCTCTTCACCGGCCTTTCCGACGACAACGGCGGTTTGCACGCCGGGGTTTTCCGGAGGTGGCGTGTGCTGCCCTGAGCGGTAGGGCTCGCGGGCGGGCTGCACTTCGATATTGCACCGGTAGAGATCAGGGTTGGTATCGGCATCGAAATCCAACACCGGGCCCAGAATGGCCTCGACGATATCGCGGTCTTCCACCATCACATCGAGCTGGATTTGATGTCGGGCGCGAACAACAAGGTATTCACTGTTCTCTGCCTTGCGTGGGTGCTTGTTCAACCGGAATTTTGCGCCCACAGCCATCTGCCGGACACTGCCTACGGCTCGAGCCTGATGGGTCTGAGCCGCAATTCCTTCAATTTTCACGCGGGCCTGATGCTCGCCTGTTCCAGCGCTGTCATGGCGCCCCGGGTAGTCATACACTTCATAAGAGTTGTGCACGTGGCGCCCCTTGGACACCGACTTAACGCATGCCAGGTCTGTCTTGGGCTTTTCAAAATCATAGCTTTGCAACGACACTTTTCCGGGCCGTATCTGCTCTGAACCGCGCCATTCGTAGATGTGATCCTCGTCCCGAAACATATCGGCGGCACGCACATAGTAGTTGAGCTGACCGTGATCTGTAAGGGGCTCGTGGCTGCTCGAGTCATCAGCGAGGATCAGCGTTTCGCGGGTTTGATCATACTGGTGAAAGTAATAAACTCCCTCCTCTTCCATCAGACGCGAGATGAAGGCGAAATCGCTTTCACGGTATTGGACGCAGTAGGTCCGCTTTTCAAAACGATGCTTGGTCTTGTCCTTGAAGTCTGAAAATCCGTGCGTACCAAAGACATCCTTAATGATCTCGATCACCGTTTTGTCCTGAAATATGCGGCAGTTGTTCGTTTGCGTCAGAAACCACAGCCAAGGACGCAACTCGGCACGGAAATACCCCTGGCTGCCCGATGCACCCAGAAATTCAGCTGAGACACACCGCCCTTGGAAGTAGCGAGTTTTCTTGTTCGGCGCATCCAAGTCGATCCGCAGTCGTTCGCCGACCAGCTTTTGCAGATCAAGATCGAGGTCCGTAGACATGAATTCGACCGTCATCAGAGGAACTTCGCCCAGGGCCTCATCAATCTGCGCGCGTACCAGATAGCCTTTGATACGGTTCGGCAAGATCAGTGTCGCGGGGCGGTTTTCCAAAAGGATATCTTTGGACATTCAGCATGCCTCCCGGCTGCAGGGATACGCATGCGGAGTGAAGTTCACGCGCATCACAGATCCTCCATCAACGCAGCAAGTGCGGGATCCATATCTTCTTCGTTGTCTTCGTCAGCGCCATCATCGTCACCGAACCCGGCAAGCAACGCATCAAGGTCGTCGTCCGAGCCATCGTCGGCGTCGTCAGCGTCGCTTAGGTCAAAGCCATCCAGATCGTCGTCATCATCATCACCGAAGCCCAGGTCATCGCCGTCATCCGTGTCGTCTTCATCTTCGTCTTGGGCAAATTGGTCGTCATAGTCCTCTCCCGCTCCACCAGGCCGGGAGGGACCAAAGTCACCGCCGTCTTCGGGGTGATCCGATGCCTGGCGTGTGATATCGAGTGTGGATTTGACGCCGCCGAGACCAGTTCCCGCGCCCGCGCTTTGCCCCCATGGACCAGCCAACATACCGGCGCCCAGACCCTGGAACGACCCTTGGCGAACCTCGGTGCGGCCCTTGATCGACAACAGCGGGATGTAGCCTCGGGCGACCACCTCTGCCATCGTGCGCGTATTCAACAACCTACGGGTACATGGCAGGGCAACCTGATCGCCGTGCTGATCAGTGATGTGATGCAGCGGCAGATCACCCACCGACATCACGTCGCCCAATTGCATCGCCTTGCCCTTTTGGTTCACAGTTTCGCAAAGCAGGATGGCCGACAGGACGACGGGGTTGGCCCATAGCATACCCTTGAGACCGTCGCGCAGGGTGAATTCTTCAAAATCAAAAGAATCCACAGGTTCGGTCTTGGCACCATAGGGCAAGCGCAGCAAAAACTGTGGTGCAACCAGGCCGACATATGACGCTTCGGGCATCGCGCGCAGCCCATCCCAGGATCGGGCCACTAGCGGATGGCGCTCGTGTTTGGGTGTATCCAGGAAGTTCTCGGACATTGCTGTCAGGAAAGGCGCATTCATCCAGTCACTAATCTTGGCCATGCGTGCCATTAGATCCGCGTGGGGCGGCGTTTCTTCCAGAGTATAGAGCCCGAAAATCGCCGACAGTGGGCCCTGAGCCTCATCAAGGCGCGGCTCTTCAGCCAGCATCTGAAAAAGGCCGGTTTTCGCAAGATCTTCCTCGGACGCCAGATCGGCTGCCCATTCCTCTGCCGACACATCGTACAGAACGACCTCAAGTCCCGCGCCTGTCGTGATCCGGCGGGCCAAAAGCTCCAGCGAACGCCAAGTACTCTCTACCGCCTGAAAGTCCGGATGATGCAGGATCGCACGCATCCCACCGGACAATGCCTCATCAACAGCCGCCAACATAGCGGGCTGATCCGGATCGGGGGCGGCCTGCACGTAGGGGCCGACAATACGGCCGATCAGATCCTCAGCGGGCGATGGAGTGCAAAGGTTGTTGGTGTTATCTCCGATCAGCGACTGAAACGCGCTCAGCTTGAGGTTCGCGGGCACGGTGGTCCCGCTGGCGCGGGCATGGCCAACTGGTTTGGTATCGCCGAACGCTGTCGCCCATTCCTGCATCTGCGCGATGTCCTGGGTGCTGTTTCCAGACACCAAACGATCACGCAGGTTGGAGAGCGCTTCGAACAGCTCAACGTTTTCGTAGAGCGTGTCGGGGTGCAGGTCGTCCAGATCAGACAATGCCACCTCAACACCCGCACCATCCTTGCCGATTGGAAGAACAAGCTTGGTGGCGAAACGCGCGATGACATCATCCAGCGTGTCGACATCAAATTTGATGGGTTTGCGACGGGCAAGGTCCGCACCAATCTCCACCGTACCCTTGCTGGACCTACCCGTAAAATCACCAAGGATCGCGAGGCGAAACTTGGGCCGGGCAGCATCGCGATCCTCGGGTTTGGGCAGATCAAGTCGCCCGTGAGGTGAAATCTCCTCTGCCGCGGGCTCATCACCCTCCGGCGCGACGTCATCGACCGACACTTCATCTTCCGTTTCGTCCAACACGTCTTGAGTAAGCATGTCGAGATCGTCCGCAATCAGGTCAGCCCCTTCGTCTGTGTCCACCGCCTCACAATCAGCGGGTTCATCCACGTCGTCGGAATCGGGGGTATCTGCCAAGTCATCAGTCACGACATCAGTATCTGCCGCAGTGAAATCCAAAGCCTCAAGCTCATCCCTTGCATCGACATCATCGTCGCTTACGTCCAGTGCATCATCTTCCGGCACAATCTCCGACATATCTGTATCAACTGCGCTGTCGTCATCAGGGAGGAACACAGGCTCTGAAGTTGATGCGTCCTGACCAGCCGCAGGCTCTACACGGGTTGGGGTTTCCTGAGACACCGGGCCATCATTCGTATCCTCTGTGCCAATTTTGGATTGCACCAGATCGGCAAGCGCGCGGTTGGTGTTTTCGTCCGGATCAGGTGGGTTCATCTGGTCGGGATCGTCTGGCACATGGGTTGCGGCATTCCGCATGGACTCCAGTGCGGCATCGGCTTGGCTCGTCTCCTTGGCGGAACCTGCCAGCGCAGCAAGGGCAACGGGGTCATGGATCAACCGCGTCATCAGATCTTCGGCCTCTGATTTACCGTCCATATACGTGCGCAGGTGCTCCAGCCGGGTGCGGGCCTCAAGCAAGGTGTTCAGCGGCTCCACATTGCGGGCGACAGCCGCAGGCGAAAAATCGTCCATCCGCTCAAACGTCAGATCGACGGCAATGTTGCCTTCGCCCGTCAGCGTGTTGGGCACCGAAAAAGCGGCACGCGGCTTGATTGACTTCATCCGGTCGTCAAAGTTGTCGACATCGATCTCCAGGAACTTGCGGTCTGCCACCGCGGGCAGTGGGTCCTCAGACTTGCCTGACAGATCAGCCATCACACCCATCACAAAGGGCAGCTGGATCGTCTTCTCCGCGCCATACAGCTCTACATCATATTCGATCTGGACACGGGGCGCGCGGTTGCGGGCGATGAATTTCTGGCTGCTCTTGGACATCGGACAGGCTTCCTTACAGACGTTCAATCCGTAAGTGCCCACCGCGCCGCGCAGGGTTCATCCCGACAACAGAAAAAGGGCGCTTCCCCCATCAAACCCATTCTAGTCGAAAGCATATTGGAACTGGCCATCCGCGACGTCGATGGCCATCTTCGACACGTGGTTTCCGTCAAGTTGACGAGTCAGGACTTCGGTCGACAGTGCGGGCAACATTGTGTTGGTGACAATCGCGTCAATCATACGCCCACCGCTCTCGACCTCGCGGCAGCGCGACACAATCGCGTCGACAACAGCATCCGAATAGCAAAACGGCACATCATAGGCCGCCTGCACACGGGCACCGATCCGATCAAGTTGCATCCGGGTGATCTGACCGATCATCTCTGGGCTCAGCGGATAGTACGGGATGGTTACGATCCGGCCCAGAAGGGCAGGCGGAAACACCTCCAGCAACGGCGCGCGCAATGCTTTGGCGATGCCGTCAGAATCAGGCATCAGTTCGGGGTCGGCACATAAATCCATGATCACGTCAGAGCCGACATTCGACGTCATAAGGATCAGAGTGTTGCGAAAGTCGATCCGACGACCTTCACCATCCTCCATCACACCCTTGTCGAAGACCTGGAAAAAAATCTCGTGCACATCCGGGTGCGCCTTTTCAACCTCGTCCAGTAGAACAACCGAATAGGGTTTGCGTCGTACAGCTTCGGTCAACACGCCCCCTTCGCCGTAACCGACGTAACCGGGGGGCGCCCCCTTGAGGCTGCTGACGGTATGGGCTTCCTGATACTCGCTCATGTTGATCGTGATGACATTCTGTTCACCGCCGTAGAGCGTTTCGGCGATCGCCAGCGCCGTTTCGGTCTTACCCACGCCCGACGTTCCTGCGAGCATGAAAACCCCGATGGGCTTGGACGGATTGTCTAGACCTGCGCGTGAAGACTTCACACGCTTGGCGATCATCTCCATTGCGTGATCCTGGCCGATGACACGTTTCGAAAGGTGATCCGCCAGATTCAGAACGGTGCGCATCTCGTCCCGCAACATCCGGCCCACAGGTATCCCGGTCCAGTCGGCGACCACCGATCCGATGGCGGCGGCATCCACGATGGGCAACATCATGGGCGTCTCGCCTTGCAGCTCGTCCAGCGCGGCTTGGGCCTTGCGCAGGGTTTCAAGCGCGGATGCCACCTCATCTGGACATTCGGTTGATTTGGCCTGAGCGCGCAGGTCCATAATCTGGACCATCAGTGCCTTTTCAGCCTCCCACTGCTCAGTCAAGGTGGTCAGCCGCGCAGTTTCGGCGTCCAGCTCTGCCTGTGCCTTGCTGCGGCGTGTACCGATCTCGGCCCCAGCGGCTTCGTCACGGTCTATGATGTCCAACTCGGTCTCCAAACCGGCAATGTGGCGTTGGCAATCGTCCACAGGCGCCGGTGTCGCGTGCAGGCTGATGCCGACGCGCGCGCAGGCCGTATCTAGAACGCTAACCGATTTATCAGGCAGTTGCCTTGCCGGGATGTAGCGAGAAGACAGGCGCACGCTAGCCTCCAATGCCTCATCGAGGATTTGGACATTGTGGTGACGCTCAAGCGTTTCTGAAACCCCGCGCATCATCAGCAGGGCGGTCGCGTCATCGGGTTCGGCGACTTGAACCACTTGAAACCGGCGGGTCAGGGCTTGGTCCTTTTCAATGTGCTTTTTGTATTCCGCCCAAGTCGTGGCCCCGATGGTGCGCAACGTCCCACGGGCCAGAGCGGGCTTAAGAAGATTGGCAGCATCGCCTGTGCCCGCAGCCCCACCTGCACCCACCAACGTGTGGGTTTCGTCGACAAACAGAACAATCGGAACTGCACTGGCCTGCACCTCATCGATAACACCGCGCAGGCGGTTTTCGAACTCGCCCTTCATCGAGGCCCCTGCCTGCAAAAGACCAATATCCAGAGACAAAAGGCGCGCCTCTGCCAGAGCAGGCGGCACATCACCACGTGCGATGCGCAGGGCCAATCCCTCGACCACGGCCGTCTTTCCAACGCCCGCCTCTCCTGTCAGAATCGGATTGTTCTGACGACGACGGATCAGCACGTCGATGATCTCGCGGATTTCCGGGTCCCGACCAACAATTGGATCGATCTGTCCCTTGCGTGCGCGCGCTGTCAGATCGGTGCAAAACTGCGCCAAGGCCGACCCGTCCTGAGGAGTGGAGGCCATGGCCGACGACGCGTCCCCTGGCTCTGACCCTACATGCGACCCGTCTTGCGCACGCAATCCAGCCTCGGGCGATCCTTCTACCGCAGCCTCAAAGTCACGTGCAAGCTTCTGCGGATCCACTCTTTCCAGTTCAGCAGACATTGAACGCAGAACATTTTTCAATCCCGGCGTGGTCAGCAGTCCCAGCAAGAGATGCCCCGTGCTTACCCGGGACGCCCCATAACCCAGTGACGCATAGATCCATGCCCGTTCCACAGCCTCCTCCAGATGTGGCGACAGGTCCGAGATGGCCGTTGCCCCGCGCGGCAAAGCATCCAGAGCACGCTGCAGTTCGGCCGCGATACGTCCTTCGTCCAGATCAAAAAAACGAATGATCCGGTGTAAATCGCTGTCATGTGCATTCAGGATCTGATGGATAAAATGGGCCAACTCCACATAGGGATTTCCGCGCATCTTGCAAAAGACTGTTGCACTTTCAATAGCTTGGAACGCGCTTGTGTTGAGTTTTCCAAAAAGGGCGACACGGCTGATCTCGGACATTTGCATTGCTTTCCTGTGGGGGCCGTCAAAGGGAGTGTTGGCAAGGTTGAGAGAGGATCAAATCATCCGCATCGAGGGCCGGACGTCGCCCGATCCAACTGGTTCGACCAAGTGTTGCAGCCTGCCCAAGTACCGAAGGGGGGACCTGATCAGCTTCCAGAATCAGATTGGCGGTCCATTCCAGGGTGTCGCCGACATATGTTCGAATGATCGCCGCAAGCCGTTTGAAACCGGGCGCTCCGGGAAAGAGCCGCTTGTACTCCTCCAGCGACAGGGGACCGATGCGCAGTCGAAAACAGGCGGAACGGGACCAGGTCTTTTCCCCCAGACTGGCAGCACCGCCCAACAAAGCGTTTCCAAGCTGTCCGCGGTCGCCCGGTTCCAGATGCAGCCAACTGCCCACAAAGCTTTCGACTTCGACAGGAGTATCAAAAAGCTGGGTTACTATGGCTGTCAGACCCGCCTCGCTACGCGGGCTAGCGGCCAGAAGGCCAGCGAAATGCTTCTTTGCCACGTCAGGCATGGCATCGCGCCCCTCCAGCGCGTCGCATCCGAAACCTGCCAGCGCTCCGACCTTTTGGCCAAATGCGTCATCCTCCGACCGATCGAACGAGGCGGCAGGTTGCCCGCTTGCCCAGGCCCGATAGAGCAGCGACAGCATCCGATGATGAAACATGTCCGCAAAGGCGACCATCGTGGGATCATCCATGTTGCGTTGACGGTCGCGCGCAAATTCAGTCATGTGCAGTGGCAGAGGACCATTGGGACCAAAAAGGCCAAAGGCGAGCTGCGTCAGCTTCGGCACACCAGCCTCATCCTCGGTGAAGGATTTGATGGTAGAGGGTGGAAACGCAAGGTCCGCCGCCTGAGCCAAGCGCACTGGGTCCTCGGACGGGCGACTAGACATGCCTAGGCGCGGCCCGTCCTGACGCACCGCCTCGATCAGCCGCAGTGCCTGGAAGAAGTTGAATTTCTCGGGAGCCTCGATCAGCGCGGCAATTCGCGTCAGATCAGGACCCGCCGTCCGCTCTTGGCTGGCCATCTGGCGATATCCCCGCGCTGTGATGAATGGATACAAGTCTCGGTAAAGCTATTGAGACTCACGTATTTGGCAAAGAAGGTTTCCAGCACCGAACCCAGAAGGTAACAGCCCGTCCCCTCGAAACAGCTTTCGTCAAAGCCAACCCGGATCTCCAGACCTCGCACCGCGCTGCTCAGAACGCCATCGGCAAGCCGTCTGACAATGGGACGGGACGATACGGTCGAGAGACCTTCGACCTGCTTGGCCAACGCGGGCTCCCCCAGCGTGGCATACAGTCCGATAATCTCGCGTAGGGCAGCTGCCCCGCTGCCGCGGTCGGCGTCAACCAAGGACAGGTAATTGAGGCTGAGATGAGAGATGAGCTGCCAGGCCTGCTTGCCTTCGGCAAGGCTAGACCTTGGGCGGGTCGGCGGAACAATCGCTCGCACGCGCTTGACCGAGCCGCCCTCTGGCAGTGTGAAATCCGTCTCGCCCAGACCCACTGGCGTCAGCAGCGGTAGATCCCTGTTGGTACAAAGCGCCTTTATTGCAAGCTGTTTGACGGCTGCAGGATAAGGTGCCTGCGTTTGGTCCGTGAGGGTCAGATAAAGCTCCGACCCCAGGTAGGATGTGCGCGATCCAGCCATGCGCTGACGCTCGGAAGGCTGGCGCAGCCGGCGTCGCTGACTGTAGTAGGCGGTGTGTTTTTCGCCTGATGGCCCGAAATCCTCTGTACTGTAGAATGGGTGAAACTGCACATCCGCGTCACGATCACCCCCGATGCCCGCAACGGATTCAAGCTGATAAACCTCGAAATCCATGGGCGCGGTTCGGTCCACCGTCACAAGGTGCTCAACCTGCGTATCCGCGACATGCACGCGATCACATCGCTTGCGAAAGAGGTTGATTGCCGGCACGGCATGAAGGTCAAAGTTAGCAGGCGTGACGGATGCAAGCTCGGGCAAGCCTTCGCGCAGAAGGATATATAGATCCAGATCGGCCTCGGTCGTTCTTTGCACCGCCTGCAGCAGCCCCCCAAACTCAGCAAAAAAGAACCGCTGCGGCATCGCAAAATACTCTTGCAGCAACCGGTAGCCATCAAACGAGGGGCCCGGCGTCGGAAGCAGGGCTTCTTCCGGGCCAAATCCACACGCAGAGATTTCGGCACCCAGATACTTATTCCAATCGTCACGGCGGTCGGTCGACCGGCCCGCGATCCCGATCCCCTGCCCTAAGATCGCCTCGTACAGCCGCCAAGGCTCTGCCGCAGCGCCCGTCAGAAACATCCGCAAACGATCTAACGGCAACTCCGCCAGAGGGGCGCCATCCGTGCGGCGCAAGCGTAGGCGCAATGCAGCCTTGGCCGGGGCGTGGCGACCGACGCCCGCCGCAACAAGGTCGCCGCGCGCATCGATGTATTCCACCTCGGTGACTTCCAAAGGCCAGAGTGTGACATCTTGGGACGTGGTGTAGATGATTCCGGTTTGGACGGAATCGCGCACCCGCCCGCGCAATTCGGTGCCGCGCGGCACGGCGACGCCGGCCGCGAGATTGCCCTGTCCCGGATCAGGTTCCAGTCTTGCAATCATCATGGACGGAATCGGCGCCAAGTAGTGGGGATAGACCGTCTCGAACAGGCTCTGGGTCAGGTTTGCATTTTGCTGCTCCAGCTCCAGCTGGACGCGCGCCGCCATAAAAGCAAACCCTTCCATCAATCGCTCGACATAGGGGTCCATCACTTCCAACTGCCCCATGCCCAGTCGCCCGGCAACCTTTGGGTAGGCCGCCGCGAATTCGTCGCCCATTTCCCGAATGAAGGTCAGCTCTTGCTCGTAGTGATTCAAAAGGCGCTTATCCATGACGCTATCCTTGGCGATGGACGGTCACTTCACCCGTCGTCACATCAAGTTGCGTGCGCAAATAGAGATCAAGCGGCACGGGCTCCGCCCACAGCTCGGCCCGGATATCGAAAGAGAACAACCCGCCGCGCACATCCTTCTGTTCATGGATCACCACCTCAAGCGTGTTGGGCAGAAGGCGCGGTTCAAACTGTTCGATCGCCACGCGGATCGCCTGCTGGATCTCTATGGCGCGTGTATTGGTGGCTGTAATTCCAGACACATCGGCGATGCCGAAGTTCAACACGGAGCGCGCAGCCTCCGGGAACGGTCCAAGATCGGTGTCAGCCTGCAGATTTGTGGTGTTCAGCAACCAATGCAGGTCGCGTTGGATTATGTCGCGTAACCGGTTGATGTCGATGATCCAGGCCGCGTTGGTCTCGACGCGCTGATCCGGCGCATCGTCGATAAGTCGGTCAAGCAGTGCAGGCTGCAAACGCTCAAGTCGCGCACGATCAACCATGACTGACCTGCTTCAGCGATTGATTGGCGGGTGTATCGGCATGGTGAAACGTGACCTCGCGCAACTCCATCAGAGGCAGGTTGTCGGCCTCGGTGCAAAACATCCTTTGACCAAGGCCCCGAGGGGTGATGCCGTCGGGGTCGGACCAGTCGGTGGCACGGGCCAACTTCTGTACAGGCGTGCCGTGTTCATGCGTGTTTGGATAGCGCGTCGGTATCAGCCCTATACTTTCGGTACCGTTCACAAGGGTCAGGGTGACAGGCGTCCAGACGACATCGCGCAGATCGCGGGGTGGATGCACCTTTAGCCCACGCAATTCTGCAAAGGGCAGCCAAAGGTATTTGCCATCCACGATGAGCTCCAGCACCGGGCCAAAGCGCGGATCTGCGTCCGCGATCCAGTCAAAGCTGGTGCCATTCGCACTGCCCGCCGTGGCGGGCGCCGCGCGCAGGGACATGGACCGTAGCCGCTCGGCGCCCTCGGCATCACCGTTGAGTTCCTTTTTCAAAGCATCCCAAAGCACCGAAAGCCAGGACGGCGCGTCCTCGTCAAAGGGTGGCGGAGTTTGCCCGCGCAGAACCTTTTCGCGGTAAACCTCGCAAACGATTGCTTCGCGGTACATTTGGGCCATGGGCACGGCCACCGGATCGAGCGTTGCGCACGTCTTGAGCTGCTGCACAGCACGAGACCATTCGCCTTCGACACACAACAACTGAAACAGGAACACCCGCCGCCGCGCATCAGCAGGATTGGCACGCACCTCAGCCTGAAGCGCGGACAGTGCACCAGGCAGGTCGCCGGATTTGAGCAGGGTTTCCGCAGACATGGTTCATGCCTCGATGGTTTGAGGGAGTTGACCCCGGGCGCTGGGGAGATGAAGCACCCGGGACGCGAAGTCCGGCTTATGCCTTCTGGACCTCGTATTTCTCTTTGTTGAGAACCTTGCTCCACTCGGCCTCGCCCTGGCCGCCGGACGGTTTGATCATCTTGCCGTCCTTGCCTTGGCGTCGGTATTCGATCTGCTTGGCACCGTAAGCCAGCGTGATACTCTCGGTCAGTTCATCACCCGACCCCGACCAGGTCATCGATTTCACGATGACGGTCTTGAAGCGCACGATGAAGAAGTGCTTGCCACCAGTGTTGCTGCCAGCGCCCTGACGACGGCATTCCATAACGGCTTCATCAAGGTGATCGCCCGTCGCGCAGGCCCGGTAGAGGCCAGCAGATGCTGTGTCGGTCAGCTTGTCGAAGGTAAAGTCCTGAAAGTCGGTTTTACCAACACCACCGCCGCCAGATTGCGAGTCGATGATCGAACTGTTTTCAGCACCAAAGCTGAATTGAGTGATCTGAAATGCGCCTTCCTTGGCCATTTCTTCGTCGAGTGTTTCCCCACGGATAATGTTGTTTTTGGGGAAGCGTAGGAATGAGTCAAATGACATGTTACGGTCCTTTCTTCAGGTTTTAAGGCGTTGATAGAGAGAGGTTATTCGACCTCAGAAGGTAATCTGGACACGAGGCGGAGCGAGACCGACAGGCCTTCCAGCTGATAGTGAGGACGAAGGAAAAACTTGCTGTCGTAGTAGCCGGGGTTGCCCTCGACCTCTTCGACCACGACCTCGGCTGCAGCGAGCGGTTTGCGCGACTTCACTTCCTCGGTTGAGGTCTCTTCGTTATAATCGACATATTTGCTGATCCAGTCCTGCAGCCACTGCTCCATGTCCGAGCGGCTGGCAAAAGAGCCGACTTTATCGCGCACGATACACTTGAGGTAATGCGCAAACCGGCAGGTCGCGAAAAGATATGGCAGCCGGGCCGCGAGGTTCGCGTTAGCAGTAGCATTACTGTCGTCGTATTCGGTTGGCTTTTGCAGGGACTGCGCCCCGATAAAGGCCGCCGTATCGGTGTTCTTGCGATGGATCAAAGGCATCAGACCATTGTTGCCCAACTCAGCTTCGCGCCGGTCGGAAATGGCAATTTCGGTCGGGCACTTCATATCAACACCGCCGTCATCAGACGGAAACGTATGGGTGGGAAGCCCATCCACAGTGCCGCCGGATTCCACTCCGCGAATTCGGGAACACCAGCCATATTCCTTGAAGGATCGGTTGATATTCCGCGCCATCGCGTAGGATGCATTCACCCAGCAATACTTGTTTGAATGTGCACCTTCGGTGTCTTCCTCAAAGGCGAACTCCTCAACCGGATCGGTCTTCGCTCCGTAAGGATGACGTCCCAAAAAACGCGGCATAGCGAGACCCAGATAACGGGCATCCTCACTCTCGCGCAGAGAGCGCCACGCGGCGTATTCCGGGGTTTGGAAAATCTTGGTCAGATCCCGAGGATTGGCCAACTCGTCCCAACCGTCCATCTGTAACAGCGTGGGATCAGCGCCAGCCAGAAATGGCGCGTGGGCAGAGGCCGCGATTTTGGACATCTCGCCCAGGATCTCAACGTCCCGTGGGCTGTGGTCGAAGTGGTAATCACCGACAAGGCAGGCATAGGGTTCGCCGCCAAACTGCCCGTATTCCTCTTCATAGATCTTCTTGAAAATCGGGGATTGATCCCATGCGGTGCCCTTGAATTTGCGCAAGGTCTTGGACAGGTCCTTTTTGGACAGATCCATGAACCGGATCTTCAGCATCTCGTCAGTTTCGGTGTTGTTCACAAGGAAATGCAAACCGCGCCAAGAGCTTTCCAGCTTCTGATAATCCGCGTGGTGCAGGATGTGATTGATCTGTTGGGTCAGCTTCGTGTCGATCTCGGCGACAAGCGCATCGATCGAACGCAATGCGTCATCAGACACCAGTGCCTCGTTTTCCAGTACCTGTTCAGCGAGTGTTTTCACCGCTTCTTCAACTGCGGTTTTCGCCTGCTCGGATTTGGGGCGGAACTCCTTTTGCAAAAGCTCAGCAAAGTCGGACGACGCAAAAATCGTCTGTGTTTGCGTCTCTGTTGTGGTCTCGGTTGCGTCGGTCATGGCCTATTCCTCATCCTCGGAAGTCGCGGCAGGCGCCGAAGTCAGGGCCTTGAGCAAAGCAGGGTCATTGATGACTTTGGCCATCAGGTCTTCTGCGCCGGTCTTTCCGTCCATGTAAGTGCCCAGGTTCGACAAATGGGTTCGCGCCTCGAGCAATTTTTTCAGCGGCTCGACCTTGTTTGCGATTGCCGCAGGCGAAAAATCGTCCATCCGCTCAAACGTCAGATCGACGGCAATGTTGCCTTCGCCCGTCAGCGTGTTGGGCACCGAAAAAGCGGCACGCGGCTTGATCGACTTCATCCGGTCGTCAAAGTTGTCGACATCGATTTCCAGGAACTTGCGGTCTGCCACGGCGGGCAATGGGTCCTCGGACTTGCCTGACAGATCAGCCATCACACCCATTACAAAGGGCAGCTGGATCGTCTTCTCCGCGCCATAAAGCTCCACATCATATTCGATCTGGACACGGGGCGCGCGGTTGCGGGCGATGAATTTCTGGCTACTGGCCATGCTGTTTTCCTTTTCTGTCGCGGCTGAAAACACCCGTCGAGGGCTCAGTCCCGTTAGTAAGTGCCCTCATCCCCCTCATCGGGTTCAAATCCGCCGATCAAAGCGACATTCCCCACCCCCTCGGGTGCCATATCCTTCATGATCGTCACGAAATCGGCCGAAACGAGACGCCTAGCGCGGGTCAAGAGGACAGGCAGCGGACTTGAGGGCTCGAACTGAGCGTAATAGGCCATGATCCGGTCCAGAGCCGCTTTGACATCCTGAGGTGAGGTGATTGCCGCGTTGTGAAGGACGCTCGATTGCGGCACGGCAGCAGAAGCTTCACTCGCCTGCTCAAGCGTTTCAGGTACGGCACCGTCATCCGCAAAAACGCTGAGCTTGCGACAGATGTCGTCCAGCATTTTCTGCAAGGGGTCTAGGTCCGGCCCCGCCGCACCGACATTTGCATCAAAGACGTCACATATCGCCCGAACCGCTTCGAGCGCGTCGGCCGCTGCCTCAAGCGTTTGGCCGACGTCCGCGCGGCCCGCATCCTGGAACGCGGCGGCAATGGTCTGAGTATCAATCACCCTGGTCGCGTTTGCAGGCGGGCTGGCTTCACCGCCAGCCACCTCCATATCGCGCAATGAAAAGGCCCCAAAGGTCGGACTATCGACCAGCGGCGCCTGGCGCAGCGACCGCAACAGCACGTCACGGCTCGACAGCGCAAGCACCGCGTTTACCCGCATCGTGGGGTCGCCATCATCTTCGTCTAACTGGGGATGCACACTGTCCCAGTGGGTTTTCAGACATCCCTCGACATAGCGCAGCACGTCACGAAACCCGGGCAAGCCGATTGTGCGCAGTTGCGCATTTGCCAGGATCGCCGCGACACGCAGATCTTGCGTACGCTCCAGCAGGGCCACAGCTTTGGAAGAAACGTCATCGTAATCGGGATCTTCGGCTGGGATCACGTTATCGCCGATCACCCGCTCTTCGGACGGTTTGCTGGCCATCTCAAGAGCGATGAAATCGTCGTCATATTCCAGATCATCCCCACCGGGCGCGTCGTCACGGATGGGTTCCATCAGCGCGTTCAGGTCAAGCATGGCGGGGTCCTTTTGCAATTTGGGTTTGGGCGACTTCTAGAAAGGCGGCCCTGTCGCTGGTGTCGGGGATCGCTTCGGTCATGGTGTCCAACAGTTGCGACAGCGAGGGCGAGCGCGCCGCTTGGCGTCGCACCAACGTCCCAGCGATGGGACCCAGATGAGGGGTCAAAGCCGCGATAACGGACTTCAGATCGTCCTCGTTCAACTTGCCTTGCGCACGCCCTGGGTCAGCGGTCATCAGGCTGGCCACCGTATGACGCAGAACCTCGCGTTCGGACGGATCGCTGATTTCACCGAGTATCTGTTGCAACAGGTCTTCTTGCGTCACAGCCGTTTGTGCCGCGCGGCGGGCCAGTAGCTTGCCGATGGGCCCGATGCGCGCCACCAGGCTTTCCTCCAGCCGCAGCATTGTCGTGAGAGACAACCGGCCAATCATCGTTTCTAACGAACGTGGTGCACCGACCTCGGGGGATGCCGTTAGCGTAGCTCCATGCGTGCTGACCGCCGCCAAAAGGGCCGTGCGCATCTCTGTCGCACTGGCGTACCGACCCTTGGGATCAGGGCAGATCGCCGTCATCACCACCGTGTCAAGAGCGACAGGCAGGTCCGGCGCAAGGGTCGAAGGTGGCGGTACGCTTTCGCCCTTGCTTGCAAGCATGACCGCCGTGATCCCGCCGCCGCGATAGGGCTGTCGCCCTGTTAGTATCTCGTAAAGAATGATGCCGGTCGCATAGATATCGGATCTGGCGCAGACCTCGTCACCCGAGAATTGCTCGGGCGCCATATAGGCAGGCGTCCCGATCATGCCAGCGCTGGTGCGGTCCATCTTGGTAAAGCGGGCAATACCGAAATCGGTCAGCTTTACCCCGCCCTTAGCCGTCAACATGATGTTGGCGGGCTTCATGTCGCGGTGCACGATCGCTGCTTCGTGTATGGCAGACAGACCATCCAAAATCTGCCCAAAGATCGCGGCCACCTCTGTCAGGCTCAAAGACTGAGGTTCGGACATGCGGTCTTCTAGGGTTTTGGCCTCGAGCCGCTCCATCACCAGATAGGGTCGGCCGTCTTGCTCCAGATAATCAAAGATGGTTACCAGATTGGGGTGGAGCACCCTGCCCGCAGCCTGCGCTTCGCGGGAAAAGCGGATCAACCAGTCTTCTTCGCCCGCCGCATCAATCAGGTGCTTGTGCACGGTCTTGATCGCGACAAAGCGGTCAATGTCCTGGTCATGGGCATCATAAACCACGCCCATTGCCCCCTCGCCCAGCTTGGCCCGGATGCGGTACTTTCCGATCTTCTGGGGGCCTTGCGGCGCTATGACAGTATGATCAGTCATCGATCATCCCCATCGCGCGATCAAGGCTGCGGCGCATCCGGTTGAACGACTGCGCAAGCGAGCTGATTTCGTCGCGCGAATTGCGGCTGTATTCCGGCACAGAGAAGTCGCCCATACTGACCCGCTCGGCCATTTTTGTCAGGTATGACACCGGGCGAATGACCACCCGGCTCAGGAGGATGTTGGTCCACACGAAAACCAGCGTGAACGCGGCGCCCAGGGCCACGGTAACCATCAGGGCCGTTTCCTTGGCCCGTTCGACAATCAGCGACCGCGGCACGGTTATGATCTGTGCCCCCACGGTTTCGCCCATTTCCCAGCCAAACCCGTTGACCGACCCATACAGGTCCACCATCGCGGGTGGCGCCACGTCAGGGCTGGAATGACAATTGAGGCAGCCGGGATTGTTGATCGTGATCGGCGCGGCCATCATCAACAGCTGCCCTGCGTCGGTCTCGATCCGTGCAGAAAGCTGGGTGAGGTCAGGATTTTCGCGAAACTGCTCAATGATGTCGGCTTCGGCAGGTGTGGGCAGATCCTCGGGGTTCGTCGGATTAAGGGCCGCCTCCTTGTAATAGTATTGCGGGAACTCCGCCGTGACGGCTTCGAAAACCGTGCGGGCGGCAAAAGATGTCACCGCTTCGGGCTGAAACAGGATGTCACCGTCATCGGTCAAAAGAGGTTCGATATGCGCGAGGGTGTAATTGCGGACCGCAGTCGCATTGGCGCGCATCAGTTGCGCCTCGCGCTCGACGTCTCGCAGCGCACTTTCCCGCACCAGCGTGTAGCTGGCACCGGCGGCTGCCACGATACCAAGCACGCTGGCCGAGACCAGAACCAGATTGTATTTGAACCGAAGCCCCATGTGTTCTCACCATTGTTGTCTGTCTGGTGAGTCCCCTCAAAGGGGCACAAGGTTCATTTCCGTGCCAAAAGTTCCAAAAGCTGTGTTGAGGTCAGCAGCCCGGTATCGGCCTCCGAGCGCGCAACCTGAAAACCCTTGATCGCCTCACGGGTCTGAACCCCGATGATTCCATCAATCAGACCGCGATAATGACCGGAGGCGCGCAGCGCGCGCTGAAGGTCGCGCTTGACGGGAGGTGACAGGGATTGTTCGAGGATCGCAAGTTCAGCCTCTGTCGTCGGGGTCACGGTTTCGGCGTCCTCGATGATCTCGGGCACTGGAATGACAACCGGCTCGATTGGTACGCGCGCAATGACCGGCGGCGAACGCAGTACGATTGGATCAGCAGGCACAGCAGAAAGCGTAGCACCCGGCACCAGCGACATGTCCTCAAGCACAGCGCGCAAATCCACGCTGGGGGTGATGTCGGTCTTTTCGTTCAGAACATCAAGAACCCCGCTTGCCTGTTGTGCCGGGACAACCAAAATCTCGCTGGACCCGACCAGAGGAGCCGAGGCCACGTCGGCATGTTCCACCCCCTCCGGCAAGTCAGACGGCGCTTCCGAGGACAAGATCACCGCCCCACCCCTCTCGGCCAGAACGGTCATCCGCGCGAAGGCACGCAGTGGAACAGCCTCGGTGAAGATGTCAGTCGACCGGTTCAGCCGCGCGCTGCCCGGCAGTACGAAAATCCGCTCTTCGAAGCGCACCGCGGGCATGTCCAGAAAAACCACTGCCGCATCTGCTTGCGCCGCTTCCTGCGAGAACCGCCGCATCATCGCACGGAGTTCTGCATTGCTCGGTGCGCTGACCTGTAGGACTTCAGCATTTAAGGCATTGAGACTGCGCAGCGCGCTTTCGGCCCGCGTAGCATCCGCGCCTGAGGAGACGACCATCCCAACGACCCGTACGGCATCTTGCGCGACAGCGGGTGCCACCGCCAACAGCGTAACGGACGCGAGCGTCCACAAAGCACGAAGACCGGCGCGCCTCATAGCGCACACGCCTCGCTTGGACCCAGAATAGCGGTACAGGCATTCAGCATAGGCAGCGTTTCAACGTCACTGATCGATCCATTCAGCCGCTCCGAAATCGCGGCGGATGTAAGGGTCGGGTCCTGGGAGAGCATGAGCGCGACCACGCCGGACACGTGGGCGGTGGCGATGGAGGATCCTGATACATAGCGATGGGCTGACCCCGGCGCCGTTGTCAGTACGTCGACCATCGGGGCAGGCACGCTGCGCCCGGCCACCTGCCCCGCAGCGATCACGCCGTCCAAAGAGGCAGGATAGACCAATTCTTGCCCCTCGCCCGAGGCTGCAACCACCACGATACCGGCTTCCAGCGCGACATTGATCAGCTCCGTCAAAAGTGGATCTTCAGGTCCGCCGATGCTGAGGTTCAAAACATCGATGTCATTGAGAATGGCAAAGTTGATCGCGCGCGCGAGCGAAAAACTGTTGCAAACGCCCGGCGCCCCATCTTGCTGCCAACAGGCGCGCAAGCCCACCATGTCGGCCGAAGGCGCCACGCCGACGATCCCTTCGTTGGTGGCTGCTGCACCAATGATGCCTGCGACCGCAGTACCATGCGCTTCGGCCAGCGGAACAGGATCAGCGGCAACGAAATCAAACAGATCAACCATTTGGTCGGCCAGATCGGGGTGGTGATTGTCGATCGCACTGTCAACGATACCGACTCGCACCCCTTCGCCCAAGGATGAGGCATGGATCGGCAAGACCCGCATCGACTGCAGCGCCCATTGCAGTGGCAAAAGGGGATCGGAGTGGAACATTTCGGTCAGGCTGAAGCTGCGAAGGCGCTGGACCGTGCGTATACGGGCATCCGTTTCCATCGCAGTAATCAGCCCGTCCACGTCAGACACATTGCGGGCGTCAAAGACAAAACAATGCACTTCAAGCGCATTGAGCGACCATTCCGCAGCCAACGACACGCCAAAATCAGCCGCCAGCGTATCAGCGAGGGCTGCCAGTGCTTGCGGCTCATCCTGAGGGATAGTGAGAATGAGATAGTTGGCCGGAGCAAATGTGTTCGCGTCCGTCAGTTGCCAGTCCTGTGAAGCAGCGGATCGGGGCAAGGCAAACCCGATCAACCCCACGAGAGCAAAGAAGGCGATGAACCGGCTCATTGGCCAGCCTCCGGTGCGGCAAAGATGATCTGGTCCTGCGCCATCATGACCGCAGATACAGCCGCCACATCGGCATCCTCAGCCAAGGTGGCCGAATAGATTCCAGCCGCCGAAGGACCGGTCACAGCCACAACACCCAAAGGCGTCAAAAGCTCGGTCAATTGGGCCTGTGTCAGGTCAGATGCAGGTTGAAACTGAATGGTTGGTGCATCGGATGCGGGCTCGCTTGTCAGGGTGACAAAATCGTCCTGCCCGGGGCCGCCAAACTGGACCGCCACCAACACCAGAGCAAGGCACGCGATGGCCAATCCGCCCAACATACCCCTGCCGCGCCCCTGCATCGCCTCTAGCCAGCCACGCTTGGGTGTGACCGGCGTCCGCGCCCGTAGATCGGCTTCGACCTGCCCGCGCAAGGTTTCCCAACTGCGCTGCAAGGGCACATCAAAAGGGTCTGTCTTGACCACTTTCTGCGCCAGCACAGTCTGTCGCCCGATCTCTTCCGAACAAGCAATGCACGTCTTGGCATGGGCCTCAACCATCGCGATATCCGTGTTTGGCAACGTGCCATTCACATACCACGGGATCAGATCCCACACTTCCTCATGGTCGTTTTGCGGACCGTTTGAATTATTGTCACGCAACTGCATGTTCTCCGCCTGTTTGTTCGTCATCAGATAGGATACCGCGCAATCGCCGCCTTGCGGTCATCATGCGCGTTTTCACAGTGCCCACCGGGCAACCAAGGATTTCGGCGATCTCAGTATAAAGATAACCGTTATAGTAGGTCAGTTCGACGACGGCGCGAAGCTCTGGCTTAAGCTGGTCCAGCGCATTCTTCAGGTCAGTGCCGCGGATGACAGTTTCGGCTGTGTCGTCTCTGGCGGCAATCATGCCCTCATCAAGTTCCACGTCGCCTGCGCGACGCTCTAGCTTTTTACGCTGCTTCATTGCAACGCGGTAGGCGATGCCGAAAATCCAAGTCGACGGTTTTGAGCGGCCTTCAAACCGATCTGCCGTGCGCCAGACTGTCATCAACACATCATTGGCCACCTCTTCGGCAGCCTCAGCATTGCCGGTGATCCGGCGGGCGAAATGCATCAGTTTCGGGAAATACTTTTTATGAATTTGTTCGAACGCTGCGACGTCACTTTGGGCCACAGCCGCGATCAGAGCATCATCGCTCAGCGCTGCGGGCGATTTCGCAGTGGTCTTAATAGATTTCAACATCCACATGAAGCTCATTTCCCTAACTGTGATCGTTAGTCCCCGGGCGGCGCCGAAAGGTTCACGATTGAAGAAGATTTTTTGCGCGCCCTGGATCACGCCCAGTGCTGTCGCCGGTTCACGCTAGGGTGGAACCGTTGAGTGCAACGATGGATGAACCGTTGGAAAAAGCGTGGAAATTGCATCCGTGCATGGATAAAATGCTCTTTTCTTCAGACGCTCAGACCGCAATGCCCAACCAGGGTCGCCGCAGCACAAAACTGCCGTCCCAGCACCTTAGGGGCCACTGGCCACATGGATCACCGGTCAGGACTGAACCATTTCCGCTGTGCGCCGGACTAACGGACAGTTGCACGGTTCGTCTAAAGGAGCGCACGAATGCCGAACCCAAAACTCACCAAGCTTATGAAAGACAAGTCGAAGATGATCTTCTTCGCGGGCTATTTGAAGCAGCAAAAGATGGAAAACTTTCTGGATTTCATAACGGCCAAACCAAAGCCCGAAGCCATCTACGACCTGTACATGTCCAAGAAACCGAAGGTAAAGCTGCCCGGTCTTGATACCTACCGAAAGAATGCGCAAAGGGCGTACATTCAAGCGGTTCAAGCAGAGTTGGAAACGGCACAGGAGCGCGGCGAGCAACTGTCACGCGATGATGCGCACTACGCCGGATCACGAAGCCCGGGCGTTATGGATGCGTTTAATAAGGCGCAGGCACACGCTGAAAACTATGTGACCAATCAGGCCATTCCGAACTGGAAAAAATCGCACAGCTACGAGAATTACGTCGGCACCCAGGTCGACGGCTCTTCGCTGGCATCCAAGCTGAAGTACCCCCCGATAGCGGGTCAACATCTGGCCGATGCCAAGGTCAATCTGATGCTCGGAAAGGCCGGCCTGGCCAAATCCTGTGTGGATCTCGCGATCAAGGCCAAGATGGACAAAGAGATGAAGGGCAAGAACCCCCGCCACGCTGTGGCCTTCCCCAAGACCGCAGACGTGATCAAAGAGTTTGATAAAGTCCGGATCGCCGTCTGAGTGGAACACGTAATGGGCCGACCTTTTGCGAGGTCGGTCCGTTCATCTGCAGCAAAGGGCCAATCACAAAAGCCCCTGACGCTGCCACTCCTCGATCTTTTGGCGACTCACTTCGAAGTGCATTGAGTCTTCGCGGGAGAAACCTGCCCCCCAGATCCAACCTTCCTTCTTGAAAAAATCCGCCAACAGGATCAGGCCGAGTTGGGTACGCCCGTCGGCAAAATTGTCCAGCTGCCCATCGATGTTAAGGTCCACCGCCAAACCGTAAGCATGGGCTGACGCCGACGCAGCCGACCCGCGGATCAGTCGCACACACAACGACCCGGACGACGCGATGCGCTTGTAAAGCTCGGGCTCTAGCGCCTCAACCTCTGCAAAGACCTTGCGCAGGGAAGCCACGGCCGGTGCCAGCAACTGGACACGTATCGGCCCCACGGGCTCGTTCGCGATCAGGTCGCGGAGGCGTGGGTTCGTCAACCTTTGGCAGTCGTCGTTCAGATCGTTGCGCGGCAAGCCAAAGGTTTGGCGCAGGAAACTTGGTGTCGCGAGCGACAACCCGTCGTTGACTGACCTCCGATCTGCGATCAGAACCACCTGCGCATAGTTGTCGCGCGGCCTGTCAGCCGCCGGCTCTGAACGTTCTGGTGGCAAATCGGGAGTGGCCGTCAACGCGGTCCGCTGCAAGGCGGTTATCCCGATGGAAGTCCGCGAGTCGAGCCCATCCACACGTGCGCGCAATGCTTCAAGCTCTTTCCGCAGGGCCCGTGTCTCTGCTTGCAGCGCTGCGAGCGAACCTATTTCGGAATCCGTCTCACGCCGGACGTCGGCAATCTGCCAGAGAACAGGAGCCGCCAAAATAGTGAGTGCCGCTAAGGACCCCGTAGCAACAGTCTTCCATCGATTGGTCATCGGGCAACCTCCTGTGCAACAAACACCCTGCACGGACGTTGCTCATTGGTAGGTACGAATTCCCGATGAAAAGGTTCGCTCCGTTGCCTATAAAATGCCGAAAGCCCCTAGATCGAAAGGGCTTATCTTTGGAAGTTTCGACATCCTACCCGATGGCATAGACCAAGAGTTTCGGCGGTTAGCTCGCAACGTCTCGCGGCAGGTTCGTGGATGCCGGCGTTCATGGTATGGTAATGGAGGAGATTCCTCAGAAATCAACACGAAGCGTCGAAGTCCCCGAGGCGCTCGAACTATGCGCTGAACAGAAAGCGGCAAGGCAGTTTGAAACATCGCGGGACCAGCGCCAGCTCAACTATGTGAATTTTGTCGAGAAGACCTGACACACAGACTCCGTTGCCGCAGATCAGTTGCAACATGCTCTCGCGCAAAACGATCTGCCCGGCTCAATTGCCGCGGCGTTCAAGAGCGATCTCGGGGTGCATCATGGCCGCACAAAAAGCCTTGTTTTTCCCATGATGGTTCGGCCGATGTTGCGAACAAATCTTCTATCTCCTCACGTAGAAGACCGCCCCATAATCGATATTCAGGGGGTTAGACCATCAGTTCGCCGGTTGCGAAGCGCAGCGCAAAAGCGGCCATTAGTTCATGCATATTGTTGCTGCAGAGCGCTGTGCCAAAAGACCTCAGGTCTTGGGTTGTGGTGCACGCAGTGAGTTTAAGGCGCGACGACTTAATGCAATAATTTTTCGACAAAAAAAGATATTTTGTATTGCCGTATTAACGGTTTCTGTCAGCAAAACGACTATGAAAACTGCGTTTGCAAGCAGGAAAAACATGATACCGCCTGAGATCTTCAATCAAGTCGATGACAAGTGTAACGAAGGTCTCGCTCTTGCATCAGCCGACGCCGATGACGGAGCCGTCATGATATTGCGGTGGTGCAACAAGGCATTTTCCAAGATCACGGGGTATCGCGCCGCTGAAGCGTTAGGGCAACGCGGCACGATCTTGATCGGCGCTGACCTTGAGCAGGGCGTACACCTCCACATCATTGAAAAACTGATGGGATGGGAAAACTTTTCGACTGAAGCAACGAATAATCGCAAGAATGGTGAAACGTATTGGCAGCGAATGAGTTGGACCCACTTGTCCGACCCCGCAACGGGCGATCATTGGTGGCTATGCTCTATCATTGATTTGGGGAAACGACCCTCTGGTCTCTCTAAAGAAGCTCAGCCGCTGGCTGGCCCTGTTGAGGTGGGAAGCTACGCCAAGACGCTCGATAAAGTACATCGCTTGGAGAAAGAGAACACGCGCCTACACGAACTGGCCAAATCTGTGGCCAAGGACGCTAATGAAGACGCGCTCACCGGGCTTTCAAATCGCAGGCATTTTGAAGTTGAGGTGAAGACTTGGATCGAAGAGTTGAAGCAGCATGGGAAAGAGTTTGCTGTCCTTTATATCGACCTGGATCGCTTTAAGTTCGTGAATGACACACTCGGGCATGATGCCGGCGACAGGTTGCTCGTTTCTGTCGCAGATATGCTACGCGAGCTCACGGACGAGTACGATTTGGTCGCGCGGTTGGGGGGTGACGAATTCGCAATTCTGCGCCCGCTCGGACACAGCGCATTGGAAATCAGCAGTCTCGCCGACGAAATTGTGTCGCGGATGCAAACCCCCTTCCTGTGTGAAGGGAAATCGACGGCATGTGGCGCCAGTATCGGGGTCGCGATCGCCAAAACAAACATGCATGATCCCGACAGGATCGTCGCTGATGCCGATGAAGCTTTGTATCACTCAAAGGAACACGGCAAGGGACGATGGTCCTTTTTCACCGAAAAGATGCACGCCAAGTCAATCGCCACCAAGCAACTGGCGTCGGACTTGTTGCTGGCCTGTGAACGGCAAGAGTTCATCCCATACTTCCAGCCCCTTATTGATGCAGAAACCGGAATGATCGCCTCCGCCGAGACATTGGTACGATGGGCTCATCCGACCAGAGGCGTTCTGGCACCCGGAGCCTTTTTGGATACAGCGCGAAACATTGGAATTTTGAAGAAAATCGATGAAATCATGTTTGCGTGCTTGAAAGACGCGTTATCGCGTTTGGACAAAGCCGGCGTACACCTTCCGCGGTTCGCAGTAAATGTATCTGCCGCTCGGTTGGCCGATCCAACATTTATTCATGACATTCGTAGTTCCGGTATCGCCCCCGAACGATTGACCATCGAAATCCTTGAGTCAGTCTATCTTGATCGCATAGGCGAAGTTGTTCGATGGACGATAGATGAGCTGGACGAATTGGGCGTAACCATCGCGCTTGATGATTTTGGCACCGGGCACGCCTCCGTTCGGGGGTTGCTGGAAATCCGACCGTCCATTCTGAAGATCGATCGTCAATTCATTCAGCCGGTCGTGGAAGAAGCAAGCACACGCCCGCTGGTCGCCTCGATTGTCGGCATTGGTAAGAGCCTTGGGATGCGTATTGTTGCGGAAGGTGTCGAAACCGAAGAGCATGCGCGTATCGTCAGCGACATGGGCTGCGACTACCTGCAGGGTTTTCATTTCGGTAAGCCCATGAGCTTGGAAGACCTACGCAACAGACTGTTTGAAAATGGCGGTTTGTTCTGGCCGGACGCGATGTCAATTGAACCGGATCGGGCGCGGTACATCACCGGTTAACCGGCTTTGCGATTATTGAAACGCGGACAGTCTTTTTCGGCGGCCATCTGTTCCCTCGCTATATCGACAGCGCCCATGATCGTCCGCAGCACAATCAGTCTGGTGATTATCAAATGCAATAAAGATCGCGCCTATGCTGAGGCCGTCACGGCAAGTTCCATTGCCCGAGAAAAAGCCTCATCTTCCGACGGGAAGGTAACACTGGCCCCACATACCTGCCTGCGGCCTGGTCCGACCTCGTAGACACAGGGAAGATAAACTCCTTCAGCGACCGCTGATGCGCATGGAACCCATCGCCCGCCTGGACCTTCTACGGCTGCGCCTGTGCGGACGTTCACCGCGCCAAATGGCAGTAAAGAAACGTCATCAAGCGCGTTAAAAATTTGGTGGATGCTCATAACAGACCTCATTTTTGGAGGCAGTATTCTGGTGTGGTTTGGCCAAAATGGGGCACATGTTCAGCACTTGCCCTGAAGGTGCCGTAGTTTGGCGGCTCTGAAGGAATTGAATGCACATTGCGGAGAATCGTCGCATGAATTTCTTCGGAAGAGATCACCAAAAATCTTTTCTTTGAATGACTTAGCTGGAGCACACCGCCTCGGCAATCCTGTTCAATTCAACACATTCGCCCAAGATTTGTCTGATTTGAAAGGCTTTCAACCTGCGTACACTAGAGGCTACGGGGTATAGGGTGGAAACCTGAGACCTGTTTCGACCGAACTCGAGTAGAATTGATACTTACTTGCGGATCTCCCTGCGCTCAGGGCTTTGCAGTTTATACTCAACTGGCCGAAACATCATTGATCACGCCGATTGAAGCCCTTGATCTTCCGTTACAGCCGATCAGCAGAAATCCAATCCACGGGGAGCGCACGGAAAATCGGTTAACGTCAGCAACGGGCAGCAAGGCTGCGGTAACACTTCATTAACCAATAAGTGATCTAGCCACTACTACGTAGATCCAACCACTACTACGTATTTGTTTAAAGTTGTCACAGAAAGCCATCAACATGGGCCTCCGACCAAGTCGTCTATTTGAAGTTATCACACGTTTTTCTGGGGTTCTGCGCGATCTTGAAGAGATGGATATTCGAGTCAAAATCTGTGACGATTTTCAAGAGTACCGCGCCCTTCGCAACCGGCAAATCGATCGAGGGCCGATCTATCCGATGTTCGACGTTGCGAGCTCCTATGTTGATCACAACAACGGCTTTTGGATATGCGGTTTCGACCCGGATGGCGAATTGGTCCATACCCAAGCTGTGCGAATTCTTGACTTGTCCGGAGTATCATTGGCGACACATTTGGAACTCCACCGCCACAAATACATCACCCCTGACTCGACGCCTGACCCTGATCAGACCTTTTTTTCGGGACCTGAGGCACTCAATACGATTACAGGCAAGGTCGGCTACCAAGGGGACTTTTGGCTGCGTGCCAAGGGGCTTGCCGGTCCGCGCAGCCAAGGCGCGACGGCGCTCCTCTCGCGTCTCCTGCTTGAGTTAACCGTAATCGCTTGGGATCCCTCGTTTGTGTTTGCGTTTGTCCCGAAACCTTTGGCTGCCAAGGGGGCGCATCTTCGCTACGGCTACATACACTGCGAAGCGGGGCGTTGGATTGGCCCGGACCAACAGGTAACAGACGAAGACTACCTGATCTGGATGAGCGCCAAGGACTTGGCAAGTTCATTCGCTCAAGCGACCAAAGACCTGCAACGCCCGGATAGTCTTTTGACCAAGCCAGCCGAACCGAAACCCGCCATTCAAATGGCGGATCTGAGTTCGGTAGCGAATGCCTGACCCCCATCATTCGACCATGAGAGCCAGCGGACCAAATCATGGCGCACCCTATGCTGCGAGCGCCATGCGCCAAGCAGCAATATACGGCCCCGTCGCGGCTCACGTCGCTTTCGTGATGGAACTGACATTGGTGCCTCTATTGCTGCCATCAATGCGTTCCCAGTTTGGCTTGTCACTTGGCGAATTGGCATGGGTATTCAATTCCTACAGCGTTGCAGTCACAGTAGGCGTTCTAGTCGGCGGACTGTTCGGCGACGCACTTAAGACGACTAGGGTTTTCGGGTGTGGCGTATTCGCTTTTCTCACCGGCTCCATTTTACTCGCCGCATCAATCAATGCCGAGATGCTGATCGTTGGACGTATATTTCAGGGATTTGGTGCCGGCGTGTTTTCACCTCTGGTCCCGGTCTTGCTCACACGGAACGCGCCTGGAAAACCAGGTCGAATACTCATACTATGGGGAAGCCTTGCCGGTTACGTAGCTGCTTTCGCACCGCTGGTCTATAGCGGCATACTCGGAGTAGGAAACTGGAATCTCGCGTTCGGTTTTATAGCGACCATTGCGGCCCTCGCATTGCTTTTCCATGTGTCGGCGCCGACTGCAGATGAACCGGAAGAGCTGCAAACTGAAACACCAGAGTACTTTGCGATTTTTCGTGCCAGACACCTGTGGTTGACGCTCGCCTACGTTTTCTTCACTTATGGAGCGATTACCTATTTTTTGTTCCGACTTCCGCTATGGCTTTCAGAAATGGGTGCCGAGACGACAATAATTGGTTTCATGCTTTCGACGTTGTGGCTGACTTTCTCAGCTTTAAGCGCGCTCTTGCGTAACAAAGTCGATCAAGATCACGTCCAAACAATCATGCTTGCAGCTCCTCTTCTGATCGCGGCTGGTCTGCTGCTATCTTACAGTGAGAACATTTTTCTACTTATGGGCTCAACGATCCTCGTCGGAGCCGGTTTGGCTTGCAGCAACGCCCCTTCAACGCAGCTAATCTTACGACACGCGCCCAAGGGCCTGAGCGCGATTTCCGCCAGTTTGGATATAACCCTTGCACGGTTGGGCGGAATTATTGCGGTCGTATCCCTTGCCGGAACGGGAGTTTCCGTTGCTGGCCCGGTAATTTGCGCATGTTGTTTCGCTGCTGCGATTTGTACAGTCACGGTATTCAGGTTACCAACTAATCACACATGAAACTCTGCCTGAAGCCGCTGATAAGCGGCTTCAGGCAGAGTTTCATTGAGCAAAGTTTCTACCATTGTTAGCAGCGGTACAAAACGTAGATCAAATCTATAGTGTAACGGCCAAAGGAAACATCCAACGACTACCTCCCCAACTGCGCTGCGGTCGTCATACCGGTCATTAGTCGCAACCTGACGCGTGTGATGTGGCTTCCTCGGACTGGGCATCGTACAGAATTTCAGTAAACCAGAAGATTGCAACGCGGAGCGGAGCGGTTGGCCGTCGCGGGCTTGAACGGTCCGCTGTGCGCCACCCGCAGTGCTTCAAAACCGTTCCAAGCCCGTCTGATAGCATACAATCCTACAGATAAGATCATGACAGATCGCAACACCGCAGTTCCAGCAAATGTTACGGAAAACCAGGGTCTGGAAGTCTTGTATCTAAGGTTCATCGCAAAATTGCGAACATGATGATCGGCTCCAAACAGCCCCAAGCTGCAAAGCCCACAATCCATGCACCAGAGCGGAGAAAGGGAGCATCGGCCAATGACACAACAGCATAGACAAGCTTTGCTGTCAGAAAACCGTTAGCAATGAGCGAAAATCGAAGATGCTCAAGTTCAGTTACTAGAACAACAGTAGCAACGAAAACGGGAATCCAAAGCGAAAGCGCTACCGCCTCTCATGCCGTGAACCCGGATGTGGGCGGCGCCCCCATGTTCACCGACAAGAACATCATCGAAAACGCCGTGAACTCGGCGGGCCACACGACACTGGTTATCGCCGTCAAAGCCGCAGACCTCGTTGCCACCTTGATGAGCGAAGGTCCGTTCACTGTGTTCGCACCCGTCAATGACGCCTTTGCTGCCCTGGGCTCATCGTGATACCGATACTTACAGTCCTGCACATGCGAGGCAAGGCAGTTGTCATTCCGGTACGACGGCTATTGGTCCTGATCCTGCTGGGCGGCCCGTTGTTTGGACTGTTCGCCGCTAGCGGTTACGTTCATGCCCCCTGTCACACGGGTTGCTCTTTATGCCGGTCGCCGTGTTCGTCACAGGAAGTGTTTTGGGGCACCTGCTGCTTCGGGAAAATATCACTTCCGACCGCCTGATTAGGGCTACGATCATGTGCGCAGGTCTTGCCATAATGGTCGGGCTTGACCTCAAAGGACTAGGCGGGACCTGGGCGCGGGGTGCGGCGCTGTTCGTGCTGGCTGGCGCAATGTGGGGAGGCTACACTGTGCTGCTCCGTCTGTGGCAAATCCCCATAGTCGAAGGTACCCTGGCAGTCACCGGCGGCTCCGCCATCATCCCAGTGCCGTTGCCGGCCATTACAGCCTCCGAGACGCTGCTAGTGACGCCTTCATCAGCAATTGCCCTACAAGTCTTCATGCAGGGACTTGTCGGTGGCTTTATCAGCGTCGTGACCCTAATCGGCGCTGCCCGATCGCTGCCGGTGCATGTTTCGGCGCTGTTGCCCGTCTTCACCCCCGTCGTTGCACTTGGAATTGCAAGTGTCGTGTTGGGCGCAGTTCCGAACGCAGCCGAGATGGCGGGGACGCTCATCGTTGCCACTGCGTTCATGATAAACCTTGGTATTTTGAAGCGCAAAAAGTGGCTAACGGCAAGAACTGCCACAGGTCACTCATAAAATCGCGCCCGATCAGGCCTCGTGCAATTTTGCCTCTTCTTCTTAATTGGTGCTTTGCTGTTTACAGGCTTTGAGGTGTTCGGACCGTTTGTGATGCTCTCATTTGGGGTGGTATCTTGGATATGACTACTTGCCATCGTACGCCAAGACGCGGTGCAGTCGGCGCGTGGTGTTTGCATGAAATCCGCAAGAGAAACGACAACGTTTCAGGACGAACTGCGTAGGTACATCGCCTAAGCCCGTCGCCTTACATCATGATGCCATGTTGCTTTTCGCCGTAGCGTGCCGCACGAACAAGTTGGACTCATCGAGAGTCATTCACCCTAACGATCACGTGTGTCCACTTTCATCAGGAACAGTGTCCACCGATGCTTGAGGGCGCCTCGCATCTCCACCATTCCTCGTCTTCGCGCCGGAGCTTTGCACAACTGACTCTTTGGCTGGTGGCTCCTTAGCCATCTGTGCTCCCTTTAATTTTCGATTGGTAGCCTTACAGTTGCGCGCAGGCCAACAGTTGGCAGGTTGGTGAGCGTCACCGTTCCGCCATGGGCCGCGATGACGTCGCGAACGATGGCCAGCCCGAGCCCGGCGCCCCCCGTATTGCTGTTGCGACTGTCGTCGCCCCGCACGAAGGGGTCGAAAACGTCAGCGAGTTTGTCTTGGCTGATGCCCGGGCCGTCGTCATCGATCGTTATGACAGCCATGTCTGCATCGCGGGTCACCGTCGCGCGGGCGGTATTTCCATATTGCAAAGCGTTGGCGAGGAGATTGCCGATTGCGCGCACAAGTGCGACCGGACGGCCACGAACAGTGGCAGGGTCATCACATTCAAAAGAGGCCCCCCGCTCTGCACAGGCCCGTTCAACCAGCTCGCCGAGGTCTAGGTCGCGCATCGCCTCGCTCTCTCCGCGTCCGCGGGCATAGGCCACGAGCCCGTCAGCCATCACTGTCATCTCTTCGAGTGTGCGGATCATCGCGTCGCTGTCCTCGGGCTCAAGCATCTCGGCCCGGATGCGCAAGCTGGTAATCGGTGTGCGCAGATCATGGCCCACGGCGGCGAGCATGCGCATGCGTTCTGCGTCGAAGCGGGCGATGCGCACCTGCATGTCGTTAAAGGCCGCCGCGGCGTCTCGCATCTCGCGCGGCCCCTCTGTCTTGATTAGAACTGTGCGATCCCCGCGGCCCGCAGCGCGGGCGGCGGTGGCAAGTTCGGTCAACGGTTGCGTCAAGCGGTGCACGAAGATCAGACCGACACCCAATATGGCAGCCAGTGACAGTCCAAGGATCAAAAGGAATGCACCTTCTTCGATCCATGGCGGCGGCGGGCGCTTGCCACGTGACCGAATGTTCAGCCATTGCGCTTCCCCATCCTCGGCGACAACCAGGCGCACGGATGCCGCGACGGCCACCCTCCTGCCGCCTTTGTCATGATCTGGCTGGACTCTGATTGCAGTTCTCACGTCCCGCCCGCCAAGCGCTTCGGTCAGCGCCTCGGCGAGGGCGCGGGCACGCTGTGTATCAAGTTGAACTCTCACAAGGGGTGTGGGGTCGACTGTCACTCTGGATGATCGGGTCGAAGCTGAGTTGGCCAGCCCAGGTCGGGCCTGCGGCACGGCTGCTTCCAACGCAGGCACCAGCGAAACGATGCGTTCCTGTTCGCGCGCGATCAGCGCCGCGCGATCCAGGCGGATTCGCTCGTAGGACAGGACCGCAAGCGCCAGCAGATTTGCACTGACAAGCGATACGGTCAGAAGAAGGGCAAAGCGCCCCGCGATGCCGTCAGGCAGAAATCGTTGCAACCTGTTCAAACGTGTTCCACATCTGCGGTGAGTCGGTAGCCCCCGCCCCATTCGGTGACGATCAGGCGCGGAGATGACGCATTCACTTCAATCTTTCTCCGCAATCGGCTCACGCTGTTGTCGATGGCCCGGTCATATGCCTTGGCGTCACGACCGAGTGTCAGGTCCAGCAAGCTGCTGCGGGACATCACGGTTTGTGGATGATCAAGCAGGACACCCAGCAAACGGCTTTCCCCGGATGTCAGGGCAACGGCGCGCCCATCCGTGTGCCGCACTTCCTGCGCATCGGGGTCGTGCGTCCAGGAGCCGAACCTTCTGCGCCCCTTGGCCACCTGCGGCGCCGGGGGTGGTCTGCGACGCAGCACGGCGCGGATGCGCGCCACAAGTTCGCGGGGGTTGAACGGTTTGACCACGTAATCGTCAGCGCCAAGCTCCAACCCCACGATGCGGTCAGTCTCATCCGCCATCGCGGTCAGCAGTATCACAGGTGGGCCACCGCGAGCCACCAGCCATCGACACAGGCTTAGCCCGTCTTCGCCCGGCATCATCACGTCCAGCACGATCAGGGCCGGATCACTCTCTTCCAACAGGCTGCGAGCTTCCATCGCATTGGCGGCCATCTGTGTGCGCAGGCCCTGCTTCCGCAGATACTTGTCCAGCGGTTCGCGGATGTCGCGGGCATCGTCCACGATCATCACCTGAGGGGCCGTCTGCTCCATTTCGTCTCCTGTACCGGGCCGGTTTGTGCCTGTTCTAGCGGCATGTGGCCCGCGCTCCGAGTCTGAGCGCCATTTCATTTGTCGCAATTTGTGTCAGCGCTGGCCATTGCGACAAATCGCGACAAACAAGATCCCCGCCCGACAAACCTTTCTGGCACGACATGTCCATATGGAAATCAGACGAGGCGAAACGGCGCCTCGATTTCCAAGGAAAGGACAACCGATGAACCGACCGAAAATACTGGCTGTGACCGCAATTGCCCTAAGCATATCTGGCATTGGCGCCGTCATCGCCAATGCGCAAGACAGCGCCGCCCCAACCCCGCCCCCGGCCGCCGAAGGCAAGATGACCAAAGCCGACATGCGCGATGACCACGGTGGAAAGCGCATGCGTGGCCACGGCGGCAAGATGCGCGGTGGCGAGATGCTGCGCGATATCTTTGACGCAGCCGATGCAGACAGCGATGGCGCCGTCACGCCAGAGGAGATCGAAACCTACCGCAACGCGCTGGTGGCAGAGGTGGACGCATCTGGCGATGGTGCCCTGTCCATCGAAGAGTTCGACACGCTGTATCGCAGCCTCACGCGCTCGCGGATGGTCGACGCCTTCCAAAGGCTTGATGCAGACGGCGACGGCCAGATCGCGCCGGAAGAGATGGAGCGCAGCGTTGCGCGCTTTGTCGAACGGATGGACCGCGATGGCGATGGAACGCTGACCCTGCAGCGACCCGGGCGGCCCGCACCGCAAGAGTAACTGGCTGGGGGCGACCTGTGCAGCCCCTGTTTTACATTAAAGGTGTCGCTATGGTCTTTGTGACCAGGCGGCACCTCTCAGACCGAAGAGGGACACAGATGCAAACGGGCTTCTCGATCAGACAACCGTTTTTGACCTTTGCTCTTCTCTCGACCTCTGTAGGCATCATGTCAGGCGCGGCACTCGCCCACAGCGCGGAAGAGCACTGCGCCGCCGTCATCGCGTCGGTGGAAGAGGCGGGGTTTTCCGACGATGTGACCGTCACCTGCGAGAACGGCGCAGCCGTGATTTCGTCAAACACATATCCCGACCACGAGATGATGACAGGCATCACCGGGACTAATGAACAAGTGCCAGTGCCCGCCCCGGGCTATGACGCGTCGATCCCATTAGTGGCCGTGTTGGGCGATACACCACAAACACGCGACGCGGCGCTCGGCGTGGCGGTGAACGGTGTGCCGATCTTTGACTACACGGGCGGTGGTGAGATGACGGAGGAGGACCTTTACCACCACCAGACCCAGCATGATACGTTGCAAACCCAGCAACTTGATGTGTGCGGCGGCCATGCCGGGCGCGGGGATGACTACCACTATCACGTCAAGCCTGTTTGCATGATTGCCCAGATGGAAAACGCCGGGGACAACGCGATCATCGGATGGGCGTTCGACGGCTTCCCGATCTACGGCGACAACAACCCGGACGGCAGTGTAATTCCGGACGGGGTGCTTGATGTTTGCAACGGGCAGCCGGACGCAACTTTTGGCTACAGGTACCACACGTCCGAGGGTGCGCCGTATATCGTGCAGTGCCTCATGGGCGAGGTTGCAGACATCCGCGCGTTACCCCGCGTTTCTCCGCTTGTTGATGCCGAAACGGGCCGTGGTACGGAACCGGGCCGACCACCGCGCGGCGGGGTCGAAAACCTTGTCTTCACCGAGGGTGCCGACGGCACCCGCAGCATGGATTACAGTTACGAGGGCGATGATTACTACATCCGCTACAGCCCTTCGGACACGCCTGACTGCTATTTGTTCGAAACCCGCACCGTGACCAATGGTGGCGAGGTCGTTACCGGTGAGTATTGCCGATGAAAGGTGTCGCTGCATCGTTTGTGATAGCTTACCTGCGTTGCGTCGGATTCGAAGGCCAAGCACTGGCAGAGGACGCCTTCACGCTGTCGAGCCTGGCGCTGACCGAGGACAGCTTTTTGCCTGCATATCTGAAATGCGTCCGCGATGGCGGCGACGGCGCGTCACCGCCCCTGGAGTGGCACGGTGTGCCCGATGGGACCAAGAGCCTTGCCCTGACCATGCATCACTATCCGCGCGGCACGACCGAAGGCGTGGACGCCCCCAGCCACTATTGGCTGCTGTGGAACATACCTGCCGATGTCACCGTGATCGAGCGTGGCAATCCCACATCGATCGGTGACGAAGGCGCGGACAAGGATCGGACCCACACCGGCTATACTCCGTCATGCTCCCCCGGTGATCGGCAGCACGAATACACCATCACGATCTACGCCCTGAACGCGCCCATGGACGATCTGCCCGGATATGACGACCGACAGGTCTACTGGCAGATGCTGACCGGCGCCATGGAGGGCAAGGTCATCTCATCCGCCCAGCTTTCGTTTCTGAACTGACACCCAAGAAGGAAAAGACCATGATGCGCACCATCCTTGCAGCACCCCTTATCCTGACGGTCGCGCCAGCCTTTGCAGAGCCTCTCACTATCACCGCGGACATATGGGCGGACAATTGGTTCGAGATGTCGGTGAACGGCACCAAGGTGCTGGAGGACAGTGTTCCCATCACGACCGAGCGGTCTTTCAACGCCGAAACCGTCACATTCGCCGTTGAGTTGCCAATGACCATTGCGATCAAGGCAATGGATTTCAAGGAGAACGACACTGGCCTGGAATATATCGGGTCACGGCGGCAGCAGATGGGAGATGGGGGCCTGATCGCGCAGTTCGTGGATGTGGACACTGGAGAAACCGTTGCCGTGACGGATGACAACATGCGTTGCCTTGTCGTGCACCACGCCCCGGTCGATCAGTCATGCGAGGCGTCCAGCAATCCGGTTGCAGGCAAAGGTGCATGTGCATTTGAGTTGACCGAAGAGCCAGCGGACTGGACCGCCCCGGGCTTTGATGCATCGGGCTGGCCCAAAGCCACGCTTCATACGGCCCGTGCTGTCGATCCGAAGGATGGCTACGACACCGTAAGTTGGTCCGAGGACGCCCAGTTCATCTGGGGCCCCGACCTAGAGCGGGACAACACCATCCTTTGCCGTGTCACCATCGAGTAAATGTTCGATCCCCGCACACCCAGCGACGGAGGCTGACGTGCAAACTGGAAAACGCATGACGGGACTATTGATCACCACACCGCTGTGGGCGCGCGCAAAGCGGGTCGGAAGTATCCGACGTTCTGGAACCAGGCCGTTTAAGCAGCACTATTCGATATGCTTGATGGGATCGTCCCGGGCACGATGGGGGCAGTTATGAACCTGGCAAAGCAAGTCCTCGCAACACTTGGGTTGGTTTCATGCGCAACGCTGGTTGCGTCACATTACTCTCCGGATTTCAACACTGCCCTGGGCGGGTTGGGTGTTCCGTCTAACCTTCTTGAAGCGATTTCCAGATCAGACGATCAGACATTGGACGCAAGCGAGGCCACAGGTCCGCGTGGGCAACGTGGCAGGTCAGCGGCGATCGTGACCACCGCAGCGGTGTCCACGGAGACGATCAGCGAAACGGCACAAGCAATAGGCTCTGCCGAGGCGCTACGATCTGTTTCGGTCGTTCCGTTCGAGAGCGGTGTGCTGACCCATGTTGCAGTCGCTTCCGGAGATGTCGTTGCCGCCGGTGATCTGCTGGCGCAGCTGGACGCAGACATCGAGCAAATCGCACGGGACCGGGCGGCTGTGACCCTTCGTTTGGCCGAAGCCGAGTATGCGCGCTATGAACGTCTGGCCCAGTCCAATGTGGCGTCACAGACAGAACTGGACGCCCTGCAAGCAGAGCGGGATGACGCGAAACTCGCCTTGCGCGAGGCAGAGGTCGCGCTAGAGCGGCGTTCGATCTTTTCGCCTATTGGTGGCGTTGTGGGCATCGTTCCGGTTGAGATTGGCGACTATGTCTCCACCTCGACCGAGATCGCCATGGTCGATGACAGATCACAAGTCATGGTCGATTTCTGGTTGCCCGAAAGGTTTGTGGGCTTGCTTGCACTCGGCCAGCAGGTCACGGCAACGCCACTGGCCCTGTCCGGCATGCGGTTCGACGGGCAAATCGGTGCGATCGGCAGCCGGGTGCAGGTCGACAGTCGAACGATCCAGGTGCGCGCGCTGATCGACAACCCGGACGACCTGATCCGCCCCGGCATGTCGTTCAGTGTCACGACGGCTTTTGACGGCGATACCTATCCCGCCGTCGACCCGCTGGCGGTGAATTGGGACGCCGAGGGGTCCTATATCTGGGTCGTGGAAGACGGTGTTGCCACGCGCACGAGTGCCGAGATTGTTCAGCGCAATGTCGAATACATCCTGATCGCCTCGGACATCGGGATCGACGCAGAAGTGGTCACCGAAGGCGGGTTGAACGTGCGCAATGGCGCCCAGGTCGTCGTGCAGGGCGCTGCTGTGCCGGACGTGGACGCCCGACCGGGCAAGGACCGCGCCGACCTGTCCCCGCCGTCCACCTCTGAAACGGAGGGGTAGGCGGATGGCTCAAGAGGCGCCTGCGACGGCCCCGTCCACCCTGTCTGACATGACAGCCCTTTTTGTGCGGCGACCCGTTCTCGCGATTGTCGTCAACATGCTGATCCTTGTCGGTGGCCTTGCCGCGCTTTCGGGGGTTGCCGTTCGTGAGCTGCCAGAGGTGGACAGCCCGACGATCACGATCAGGACCTCCTATTCCGGCGCATCGTCAGAGACCATGGATCAGGAAGTGACCGGCATCGTGGAATCCGCAGCCGCGCAGGTGTCGGGTGTCAAATCGATGTCTTCGTCATCGTCCTACGAGGAAAGCCGCGTCACCGTCGAGTTCACGACGAGCACTGATCTGAACGTCGCGGCCTCAGATATGCGGGACGAGATCGGCCGGATCGGCAACAGCCTGCCTGACGATATCGACGATGACCCGACGATTGTGAAGGCGGACGCGGATGCGGAACCAATCATGCGATTGGCCGTAACGTCAGAGACAATGGAAATCGACGCGCTGACAGATCTTGTCGATGAAGAGGTGGTGGATCGCCTGTCTGCCGTCGAAGGTGTAGCCGAAGTCTCAGTATTTGGCGAACGCGAACAGACTTTCCTGATCGATGTTGATCAGGCGCAGCTTGCGACGCGCGGCCTGACGGTCGCTGATTTGATAGATGCCTTGGATGATGTGGCGCTGGACGTGCCTGCCGGATCTCTGGAAAGCAGCGCGCAGGATTTCACGGTTCGCGCGACAGCCTCGTTGCGCACACCGGAGGATTTCAATCGCCTGATCATCGCCGATGATGTCCGACTGGCCGATATCGCTGTCGTGACCCTTGGACCAGATGCAGAATCCTCGGTGCTGCTGGCCAACGGTCATTCGGGGCTTGGGCTCAACATCATTCGGCAGGCCGGTTCGAACACGCTGAGCATCTCGAACAGCGTGCGTGATGTCGTTGCGGCGATGCGGGACACGTTGCCCGAGGACGTCGATATCGCGGTGACCAGCGACGATGCGACGTTCATCAATGGCTCGATTGTTGAAGTGTTGAAATCACTCGGGCTGGCCATCGCGATTGTGGTTGGGGTAATTTATGTATTCCTGCGGAATGTGCGGGCGACGCTCATCCCTGCGCTGACGCTGCCTGTGGCCTTGATCGGGACCATTGGTGGCATCTGGTTGGCGGGTTTCTCGATCAACATCATCACGCTGCTGGCGCTGGTTCTGGCGACCGGCATGGTCGTGGATGACGCCATTGTCGTTTTGGAAAACATCGTCAAAAAGCGGGATGCGGGTATGCCGGTCCGGGCCGCCGCGGTGCGGGGCACACGCGAGGTGTTCTTTGCGGTCATCACGACAACGGCCACGCTGGCGGCCGTCTTCATTCCACTGTCCTTCTTGCCGGGCACGTCAGGCGGTCTGTTTCGCGAGTTTGGGTACGTCCTTGCCATTGCGGTTACCATTTCGTCTTTCGTGGCGTTGTCGCTTTGTCCCATGCTTGCCTCACGCTTGCTGTCCCGCCGCGTGCCCGAGGAGGCCAAACTTCCAACCAGCCTTGTCGCGCGTATCGGGGCATGGGGCAGTCGAAGATATGCAGCCATTTTGCGCTACTGCCTGTCGGCCCCGCTGGTCGTGATAACTGCCGCGGCTATTTGCTCGGGCGTGGCCTGGATCACATATGGCACTTTGGAAGAGGAATTGACCCCACCAGAGGACCGTGCCGTCGCACTGATGCGGATCAGCGCGCCCGAGGGTGTCAGTCTGGAATACACCGAAAGCCAGCAACGTCAGATCGAAGCACTTTTTCAACCATTTCGAGACAGTGGAGAAGTCGAATACATCTTCTCTATAGTCGGGCGCGGCAGCAGCAACGAGGGACGTATGGTCATGACCTTGGCGCCCTGGGATGAACGCAAGCGCAGCCAGAGCGAGATCGTGGCCGAGATGAACCAGCTTATCGCGTCGGTGAACGGCGTGCGTGCCTTTGTCATCCAACCCAATTCGCTGGGCATCAGGGGCGGTGGGCAAGGGCTGCGCATGGCAATTACCGGCAGCGACTATGACGTGCTTGCGACGGCTGCTGACGCATTGATGGCCGAGTTGGAGCAAGACCCGGACATGGGCCGCATCCAGCTGTCCTACGAGACCACGCAGCCGCAGATCCTGATCGACGTCGACCGCGAGAGAGCAGAAGATCTGGGCATTGATATCGGTGGTCTTTCCGACGCCATGCGCGCCCTCTTGGATGGCGACGAGGTTGGAGAGGTGTTTGTTGATGGCGATGCGATCCCGGTCAAACTGATCTCGACCACCCACCCGGTCGACGATCCCACCGACCTCGAAAACATCTTTCTGAAGGCATCGGACGACCGGATCGTCCCGATGTCGTCCATTGTGTCGGTTCAGGAAATGGCAGTAGCCCCGTCGCTGGACCGCGAGGAACAGCTGCGCGCGATCACCATTTCGGCAGAGCTTTCTGATGACGTGGCCTTGCGCGACGGGATCGAGCGGATCGAGGCGGCAGCGACCAGCATCCTGCCGCCCGATGTCGGACTGATCCCACTGTCCGAAGCGGCGACGCTGGACGAGACATCGAGCGGCCTAGGCATGGTGTTCGGCTTTGCCATCGTGATCGTCATCCTCGTCCTGGCCGCCCAGTTCGAAAGCTTTCTTTCCAGCCTCATCATCGTGGGGACCGTCCCACTTGGCCTTGCCTGCGCCGTGTTTGCGCTGGCCTTCACGGGCATCAGCTTGAATGTCTACAGTCAGATTGGCCTTGTTTTATTGGTCGGGATCATGGCCAAGAATGGCATCCTGATCGTGGAATTTGCAAATCAGTTGCGGGACGCAGGCATGAGCGTGCGCGATGCGATCGAGGGAGCAGCTCTGCAACGCCTGCGCCCGGTCATGATGACGATGATCTCAACCGTGCTGGGTGGTGTGCCGCTAGTGGTGTCGACAGGTGCCGGGGCAGAGGCGCGCGTGTCGCTGGGGTGGGTGATTGTTGGTGGGCTGGGTCTGGCCACATTGGCCACTCTGTTTGTCACACCTGTGGTCTATCGGCTGCTGGCCGGTTTCTCAAAGCCGCAGGCGGAAGAGATGAGGCGGCTTGAAGCCGAGCTTGCGTCGTGACCGTCAACCGCTGTTCTGCATCACGTTTGAGGAACTAACATATGCACTATGATTTCATCTCGCGCCTGAACCACTGGATCATCGCAAGCGCGATCATCGGGATGCTGCTGTTTGGGCTTTACCTTGAATATGGCGGGTTGGAGCGTGAAGCGCGCCGACCTTTGATCGGAGTCCACCGCTCAGTCGGTGTCCTTGTTCTTATCTACGGCGCTTGGCGTGTGGCCTGGCGAGTCATGCGGGGCTTTCCCGAACCGGTCTCGACCATGCCACGCTGGCAGCACCGGCTTTCGAAATGGGTGCATTGGAGCCTGTTGTCAGGTATCCTGATCATGCCGCTTTCCGGCATCGGATTTACCATCTTTCGCGGGCGAGACGTGAGCGTGTTTGCCTGGTTCTCGATCCCGGGCGTGGCAGAAGTACCTTGGATCGTGGCTATGTCATCTGCAATTCACCAATATGTTGGCCTTGGCCTGTGCACGATTGTGGTGCTGCACATCGCGGCTGCGCTCAAACATCATCTGATAGACCGGGACCCGACACTGACGCGTATGATTTCGGGCCGAGCTGTCCCAGCCTCGGACGGCTCAGTGTCCTCTGACAATCAATGAGCCTCTTTCGAGAGACCCGGGACGCGCCGATCCCGCCCAAGCTGACACTGCTCCACCACACCATTCACCACAAGGGAGACTTTCAATGAAACGCATGACAGCCAAGGACTTCGATCAAGAGCTTCTTGATCTGTACGACTTTTACGCGCACGGACAGATTACGAAACGCGAGTTTCTGGACCGTGCAGCCAGGTTTGCCGTCGGTGGCCTGACGGCAGTGGCGCTGCTGGATATGCTCAGCCCCAACTACGCGATGGCACAGCAAGTGTCGTTCAATGATGCTGACATACACGCCGATTACATTATGTATCCTTCACCGAATGGCACCGGGGATGTGCGTGGCTATCTGGTGCGGCCGGCCGCGGCGGACGGGCCACTGCCTGCGGTTCTGGTCATCCATGAAAACCGGGGCCTCAACCCGTACATCGAAGACGTTGCGCGCCGTTTGGCAAAGGCGGGGTTCATGGCGTTGGCACCGGATGGCCTGACATCGGTCGGCGGCTATCCGGGAAATGACGCCGACGGTCGCGAACTTCAACGGACCGTTGATGGGGTCGCGTTGATGAATGACTTCTTCGCCGGTTTCGAACATCTGCTTTCACGTGACGACAGCACTGGCAGCGTCGGCGCTGTCGGTTTTTGCTATGGCGGCGGTGTGGTCGGCGCGATTGCCGTGGCATACCCGGAACTGGCCGCCGGGGTCCCCTTTTACGGGCGGCAACCCGCGTCAGGTGACGTCCCGAAAATCGAAGCCCCGTTATTGATCCAGATGGGAGAGCTGGACGAGCGCATCAACGCGGGGTGGCCCGACTTCGAAGCGGCCCTGAAAGCGAATGACAAGGTGTACGAGGCCTACATCTACGAAGGCGCAAACCATGGTTTCCACAACGACAGCACGCCGCGCTACGATGAGGCCATGGCTGAATTGGCGTGGGAACGGACAATCGGGTGGTTCAACACTTATCTGTCTTAGTGTTCGATGCGATCGGGCCCGCAGATAAGCCACCGCCCCAACACTCCTGCGCCCTGCAGCTTGGGTTGATCCGCTGATTGACATTTCGCTCGCCAAAGCCGGCCACACACCACTCACGGAAGTACGGCTTTTGCATGCGCATGTGGAATGTTTGGCGGATCCGTTGAGACATGCCCGCCGCGTGCTTCGCTCAAAAAGCCGTCCTTCCACTTTTTCGCCAAAACGCATTGCTGTAGAGAAGTCGGCGCTGGTTGCGCGCAGGACGCCGCGCGAGCCTCGCACATGGCTGAACCAGTGTTTTGCTCGACCCCCTCCTCGCCGGATTGAATGCCTGCCGCTGTAGAGCCGACAATTTTATCACCCGCTGGCGAAATCTGATTTTTTAACAGAATCAATCATTTCGTCGCCATTCGCCTCTCAGAAGTAGTTCGGCAGGTCAGGATCCTTTTGAGTAGTTCGTGGCTGTCAGACCCAAAGTTCTGTTGTCGAGCGTACCCTGCCAAAGAAATGAAATTATCCTTAGCTTCGCCTAATCCAATGTTCATCTTGTGTTCATTCGACCTTCAGGATCACCAAGATGGCTTCAGCTACATTTGTGTTGCAAATATCGCGGCCGAGTTGCCGCCAAGTCACCATATCGCTCGCCAAATGACCTAAACTGATCAAGAGGCCGCAATGTCAAAGACAACCTTCGAGATGCAACCGACACATGAAACCGGGGGCAGCATTGTCCTGTTTAAGCCGGATGTCGATCTGTCCACACAACAAAGTATACTTGCCAGCCTGTCTGGTGCAGATGTCCAGACTTTCGCATCACGTGCCGGGCGACTGCCAGAAAGCGCTGACGAGGCCCCAGCAATTGTCCTTGAGAACGTGAACATAGGTTTCATTTCCGCCCAAGTTGGTGCCGCGCAATCCGAGAGCATTCGGGCAAACCTGATGGACGATGATCGCGTGCTGTCCGTGCGGCCCGAACTTTATCTCTTTGCCCTTAAGACGATTCAGGATGACGATCAAAAGACATGGGGCGTTGACGCAGTCGGCGCTTGGGCCAGCCGCTACACTGGTGCTGGTATCAAGGTGGCCGTTCTGGATACCGGGCTTGACCTGCAGCATCCTGACTTTGCAGATCGCACGATCATGTCTGAAAGCTTTGTCACCGGCGAAGACGTACAAGACGGGCAAGGTCACGGAACCCATTGCGCTGGAACAGCGGTGGGCGGGCGAACATCGGACCGCGATTTCCGATATGGCGTCGCATCAGATGCCGACCTTTATGTTGGCAAAGTCCTAGCAAACAGCGGCAGCGGACGAGAGCGCGATGTTTTGATCGGTATGGCTTGGGCGATTGAGCAAGGCTGCGAGGTGATTTCCATGTCGCTCGGCTCCGATGTGCGTGAAGGCGATACCTATGCGCCGGAATACGAAGCTTTGGGGCGCCAGGCGCTCGACCGTGGCAGTCTGATCATCGCGGCGGCCGGCAACAGCAGTTCGCGCCGGTTGGGGTTTGTCGCACCCGTCGGCAGCCCAGCCAATGCACCATCGATTATGGCCGTTGCTGCGGTTGATGAGGCACTCAGCGTTGCTGATTTTTCAAGCGGTGGTATCAACCCTGACGGCGGCGAAGTAAACGTGGCCGGTCCTGGGGTTGATGTATTCTCATCCGTTCCAGCACCACGTCTTTACAGATCCCTCTCTGGAACAAGCATGGCGTGCCCGCATGTGGCGGGTGTTGCTGCGCATTGGGCCGAATCCGATCAAAACCTGAGAGGACAGGCGCTTTGGGATAAGATCATCGAAACAGCCGCACCTGTTTCCGAAGATGCACGTGATGTCGGTGCGGGCCTAGTTCAATCGCCGCCTGCTGCCGCTGGTGTGGCTTAGCCGGCGCCCCTATGTTTACTGTGAGAGCTCATACTGAACGCGGACCGACCAGATGTCACAGATATCAGTGAAAGTTGTCTTTGACGTCAAAGGCGGCGCAGACGCTGAGACGATTTGCAAAAAAGCGTCAGAACACGGGCTGACAGTAGAACAGGTCCAGCGTGCCATGGGTGTCATTTTCGGGCAGTGTGACGACAGTGTTGTGGATCAGCTTGAAGCGCTGGACGGTGTCCTGCGCGTGTCGCCTGAAGGTACATTCCAGCTTCCACCGCTGTCACCGGACAAGCCTCAGTAGCTGATTAGCACGTGCACCTGAACTGCGCCTGCTGATCTGGCCTTTACCCGCCAATCTTGAAATGTGCAGATCGCAGGTTCAGCATGCCCAAGAATGTCGACTACGTCATCACCAACTGTCACACTCACACGTTCCTTCTGGATCATGTTCCGCGTGGTTTTCTACCTTTCGGGCTGACAAAGGCGCTGGCCTCCCTGCCCTTTCAACGTCCACTTGTACGGCTGCTGAGGTTGGCAAACCCGTTTAGTGACCGGGATCGTCTTAGTCGTTATGCAAACTTTCTGGAGATTGGCGGCCGAAGCACTCAAGCTGAAACATTCGAAATCATCCAAAGCTATTATCCGGACAACACAAGGTTCGTCGTCCTTCCGATGGACATGGCGTTCATGGGTGCGGGAATGCCCCCAGTCGATATTGACGAGCAACATGACGAGCTTGAAGTCATTGCCAAACAGACAAACGGGCGCGTCCTGCCATTTATTGCTATCGATCCGCGGCGTTATGATGGCCCAGAGGGAAAGGAGAAGCTGATTGCGGAACTCCAGCGCCGCTTTCCGGCTGAGCTATCTCCAATGCGACGGGTGTTCCGGGGCATCAAGCTTTATCCGCCTCTTGGCTATTTTCCACAGGATGAACGGCTTGATCCGATGTGGGCTTATTGCGAAGCGCATGATGTGCCTGTCATGACCCATTGCTCAAAGGGCGGTGTCTATTCGCGACGGGAACGCCGCAAGAGCACCGCACGCTACTCGAATCCGGACAACTATCGCGACATCCTCAACACCTATCCCGGAGTGCGGGTTTGCCTTGCGCATTTTGGCGGTTTGCAGGACTGGACGACCTATTTTGAGGACTCAGAAAGCCGACAGCTTGTTCCACATGATGCACCAATTGCAGAGCGTGGTCATATCAATTGGCTGTCAAAGATCATGCAGCTGATCGGCTGTGGCACCTATCCCGGGCTCTATACAGATATCTCCTACACGGTTTTTGCGACCCAGCGGTTCCTGCCCGCACTTGCAGTCATACTTCGAGCAAATCCAAAGGTGCGCGCCCGTGTCTTGTTCGGGTCGGACTACTACATGACCCAAACCGAAAAATTCGATGAGCGCTACCTGTCCATGCAGTTGCGCTACGTCTTGGGCGAAAACATCTTCCGTGAGATTGCCAATGTGAACCCGGACCATTTCCTGTAGCAGTGCAGGTGTCAGCGCGTCGTGCAAGACACTCGAAAATCACCCAGTGAACTTCCAAAGCTCTCGTATCCCGAGCGGCTTACCAGCTCATCCAGAAAGGGCTGATATGCAGCGGCTTGCAGTGTGACGCGGTCGCAAAAGTATTCGTCGAGCATGCCCGGGTCGCACAGATCAGCGGTTCTGCAATGCCAGACCTGTTCGTAGAAGTTTACCAGCCGATAAATCGCCGTTTGAAAGGCCTCGGTGTCGGGGTGCTCGTCAATCGTGACACTGGCAAACAAGGCATACGTCCGCTCGGACACAAGTTCGGCTCGCATATAATCGACGAACGTGTCGTTCTCTTTCCAGAAGTTAAAAAGAACGTTCCGCGTCTCGATCATTTCAGCGCTTCCATAGGCTTCAATGTAGGACAACGCCGTCGCGTGCCTTTCGGCTTCAACAGCAAGTGCGCGGTCGGAAAAGAACTTCCACACGCCAAAGACAGCAATCGCTGCCGCCAGTATTTTCAGTGCAAGTTCAATATTCTGTCGCATCACGCATCCGGCGCAAAGTGACAGGTGTCAGGATAAAAGCGCCAGATGTCCTGTGCGCCTGCCGTTTCACTCGCAAGGACAGAAAGATCAGCGAAGCAGGCAAGCTGCGCGCGGCTTAGGAAGATCAAGGCGTCGACATCAAGCGCTTCGTCCGTTTGAAGCATTCTCACGTCTGGAGCTTCAGCCGGGGCATAGCTTGGCAGATCCTCTGTCACATCGGTCAGGCATTCTTGCGGCTTGATGAAGACGACGGAACTGTCCTGAAGAGCGAGCTGAGCCTGATTGGCTGCAATGCACTCAGCAACTTCGCTTGTCAGAAGAAAGTAGCCTTCATCTTCCTCACTGCTGACCATAGTTGACGTTGCAAGTGTCAAAACCAGGACACCGGGTAAGAGTGGATTCATCATGAAACACCTCCTCTTCAGTTACCGTTGACGCACCAGCCTCCGATCTGGACAAGGCCGGCACCAAACACCTCATCGTGCCCCTCGTCTCCAAGATCGAGTGCGGTGCTTTCAAGCTGTTGGATCACTTCATCCGGCGTCAGATGCGGCTCGGCGGACAGGACAAGCGCTGCGGCGGACGAAACGAATGGTGCGGCATATGACGTCCCGCTTTTCAATCGCCCACCCGAGACAGACGCCGCAGTCCACACGTCTACTCCCGGTGCTGCAAGGTCGATATGCGGACCGTGTTGCGCCATCGCGAAGATGTTGTTGCTTGCATCGACAGCAGTGACCGAGATCACGCCGGAATAAGCTGCGGGAAAGGCAGGTGGCGCTGTAGGTCCTTTGTTGCCCGCTGCGGCCACGACAACGATCCCTGCCCTGCTCACGCGGTCGATGGCGGCCGCGAGAGCCGTGTTGTTAGGTCCGGCGAGGCTCATATTGATAATCTCGACGCCTTGCTGTTCAAGCCAGTCAAGTCCGACGACAAGTGCGAATGCATCTGTGCGTTCATCGCCCCGTTCACGGGTAAAGGCGTCGACCGCGAAAAGACGGCTCGCCGGGACAAGGCCGGGTACGCGGCTTTCTGGATCTCCAACGATGATCGCCGCGACAGCAGTGCCATGCAGTGCCCTTGATGCCGGATGAGGACTTTCGTGTACGCGGTAGATAGTCACCTGACGATCAGCAAAGACTTCGTGATCGACATTGATGCCGGTGTCGATGATCCCGATGGCCACATCGCGTTGAGAGCAGGTGTGGGACTGAAAGGCGATTTGTTCCAAAGCCCGGCATTGTGGGCCATTGCAGGTTGACTGCTCTGTCCTGTAGTAATGGTTGAAATCTGCGTCCTGCCCTGTCGGCAAAGCACGCACATCGCTGCGGGATTGTTCAAGGGTCCGACCTGTTGGAATGCGGAGCCGATGAATTGGCGCATCGTCACGTCCGCCCTGTTGAACAATTGTGAAGCCCTGGGTCAGCAAGGTCGCCAGGTCATCGTCAGACAAAGATGTCACCGTGATTTCGTCTGGAGCCTGATCTAACAACGGCTCTGGTTCTGCTACGTCGTCATCATCGTCGTCGTCATCATCGTTGCCGCTGTCATCACCGTTATCATCATCGTTGCCGTTATCATCATCGTTATCGTCTTGTGCGTATGCTTTTGAGATCGGCCAGGATCTGTCGGGCGACCCAAGGCTGACACCCAAAAGAAGACCAAGCATCAAGCCTGTCTTCAGGCATCGGGAGATCATCGCGTTAAGGTCTGGTCCAGTCACTGTTCTGCCCCCGCGTGTCGATGTGAACGAAGTTGCTGGAGATGTACTTGCCAATACCGCCTGCATATCGCGCGTCACTCGCGCGAATGCGCGCCGCGATCCGCCGCCAGATCTCGGGCGTTCCGGCGGCGGCTGTGAAATCCATCGCCATGAACTGCTTGTGGTAACTGTTGGCCGCGCCAGAGATACAACTGTTGTACGCATCGTTGCGATACCCCGACAACACGCGGATCGGCGCCCCAAGCTGATGGCGGATTTCATCCAGCATCAGAATTGTTGAAACGACGTTGTTCCATAAGGTCTTTGGGGGCAGACTGTTCAGTCCCCCGCAGCGTCCGGACCCACCATGGGAATTTCCAAGGAACAAAACCTCGCTCGGTTTGAAGTATCGCAAACCCAGCGGAGCCAAAAAGGCGGTGAACTCCGACATGTAGTCTTGATCAACCGCCATAAGCTGGCGCGTCTCGTCTTCGAGAAATGAACCGCTCAGAAAGTCAGCCCCAAACAGGTCTTTGGGGCTGCTTTCACGTTCAACTTGTTCGGCATCATCACCCTGATCCGGGCCCGCAATATCCAGATTCAGATAGCTGACGGTCGTCAGGTCTTGCTGGCGCGCAACAACATCAATTGCATCCTCGCTTTCCATTCTTACCGGCATCATGCTTGCAGTCGGTGATTGCAGGAACGCTTTGACCCCCAGTCCGATCGCGCCAGCAATATCCTCAAGATACGCTGGATCCTGTAACCTTTGTTCTTCTTCGGCCTGATCCAGAAAACTGACCTCGGCAAGGCACGCCGCCGTACCAAAATGGTGGCGGGACGGGTTCAGAACGCCAAGCGGCATAGCTTTGATCCGGGACGGATCAAAGCTTGCATTCCGGTCGCGCAACCCAGTGACCTGCAGAAGATTATCCTGCACCAAAAGGCTAAGCTGCGCGGACGCACTGGAGTAGTTTGTATGGACGAGTGTCTCTGTCCCTTGTGCAGTACCGTCGCGTGACGCATTGAAATGGATCGACACGAACGCTTTAGCCTTTGCAGATTTTGCAACACGCGCCCGCGCGGCGAGGCTGATATTCACGTCGGTTGTTCGGGTCAGCTCGGCATCGGGCAATTGTGCGGCCAACAGCGTCGCGACCTTCAGTGTCAGGGTCTTCTCAAGTGTCCCGTTGGGCCCGACAGCGTTGTTCCAACTGGAGCCACCAACATTGCGAAAACCACCGTGTCCTGCATCTATGACAACATCTGTCATGTTAGATCCTTTTCATTGATGTGCGTTGTTGCCCCTTCGTGATTGTCTAGAACGCGATCTCCTTCTGCTTCGTGATTTCCCGCACCGCGGCTTCGACATTGATTTCACTCGCCAGTGCCGCACCGACCTTGCTTAGCCGTGCCGGATTTTGGGTGATGTCAGCCGGGACATAGGTGTCAAATCCAAGCCCTGTGCGATCGGCGAGTGTCGGAACCGACACTTGAAACAGCCGAAACGGATCAAAGTCGATGCTTTCGATGTCAGTCAGCAAGTCACTTTGCGACAAGACAAAACAGGCGGCGCGCAGATCCTCATCCATGCCGCGATATGCAATCAGCTTCCAGAAACTGCGGGGAATCAGTGCCCCGCGGTACCTCGGGTCGTCGTCCGCAAAGACGGGGCCAGCAAGAACTGAAATCCGGATATCCTGAGCATCAGCGTTTTCCAGAACCAAGTCTTCGAGTTTTCCCCATAGACCGCCTCTACTGGATTGGTTGTAGCTCTCGTGTTGCGGAGCGATGTTGGTGAAACAAAAGGAGTCATCATTGGCCTTCCGTGCGTCTTCAACCGTACCCCAAGCAACATCTGCCCGGCGGGCGATGTGACCTCGGTCGAGCCTGTTGTTCGCGTAAATCGTGTCGTCCAGTTGAAATTCCGCGCCGATGCGATCATCCAGACGAAACCCCTTGCGTCCAAGCTGCACCTTTTGCGCGCCGTCCGTATTCCAAGCGACAAAGCGGGCCAGCCGTCGCTTTGCGCTCTGGCACACTGAAAAATGCGTATAGGGGATCGTCTGAGCTTTACCAAAGTTCACCGCATCACGCTTGTACGCCAATGAAAGCTCCGGCATTGGCGCCGGAACGCCCAAGAAGTCGGCGTCATATCCAGAGGCGATCTTGGTGATTGTTGTCCCTTCTTCAACGACAAGGCCTTGGGGTGGCGTCAGCGAGAAGTTTAATTTGCTCTGGATAGAACGGGGATAGCATGCAAGCGCGTGATCATCCGTGCTTCCGGCCCCCTCCCCTGCAAAGTGCAGGCCGGCGAAGATCTCTGTTGCGCGGTCCTTTTCGGAGATGATCCAGACTGCGCCGGAGTCTCCACCCATGCTGATTTGATCACCCTCCGCTGGATATTCGGGATCTGGTCCAATCTCAAAACAACCAATGTTTTTGCTGCCCAAAGCTGCGCCAAAGTCGATCTTTACGATGACGTCAGTGCGACGGACCTTTCCATGTGTCGTCTCTGTCGTGCGGCCCGTCTTGACGACCGTATCGCCCAAGGCGACCTCCGCCATCTGCGTCAAGACTGCTCCAAGCCTATGGACGGCACGATCGAAACCACGCCCTTGGATCCGCGCAATCGCGCAATCGCCAGCGACACCCAAATGGCTTCGCAACAGAACACCGCAGCTGTTGGCGGCTACGTTGTTGTCATCAAATGGACCGGGTTGGACGATTTTGTCACCGATTTTGCCAGTCTCACCGTGCAAGACATGCCAATTGGACAGCATACAAGGGTCGCCCGTGGCAGGATCAAAAACAATTGCCCCAAGCGTTCCGGCAGTGCCGGTCGGATGGCTGACACTCGCGCCCGGCACCAAAGGATCAAGACGCGTTTTCAACACCGAACTCTGAGCGTTCTCTACAATCATGTAGGACGGCTGATACTCGCGCTGAACGACGTCCGTTGGAACGGTAACCCCGTTAGCCTCGATCACCTCTGGCAACGGTTTTGACCCGATGCCTTCAAGTGCAGAGACCTCAACCTTCTCGCGGACGGTAAAGACGATGCTTACTTCGCCATCACCATTCTTGCGACCAACGCCAATCGATGTAACGTTCGGGTCCACGAGGTATGCAGACCCCTTGGCACGCACGAAACGACGCAGGCATGTCATCAGCGCAGCGTCATCTTTTCCTTCCGATGTTTTTGGTCTTTTGACCATTTTGGTTCCTTCTCTGGGGCGTTGGATTAATGCGCGGGCTACGGGCCTTCCGGACCGACTTGCAGCATCAGTGATTTTGCAATCCGCCCAAGTTCGTGGTCGGGGACCGAGCCGTTCTTTTGAGCAGCGCGCATCACGCGCTGATAAAGCCGCCGCTGATCCACATTCCGAGGGCGCATATTCATCCTGTCGAGCTGATCCAGAATGCCGACAATGCCGCTATGGCGCCCGATCGCAATTTCTGTGCTTCGCCCAATCGTTTCTGGGGCGAACACGTCATGCATGATCTTGGGCGGGATCGCTTGGTGAATGCCGGTCTCAACCAGAAAGCTGATTTCTCCAACAAGCGGCTTGTTCGGCGAGAACCGCATGCCGGTGTAGTCTTTGAATGCCTGCACGACCTCGGCAATTTTTTCGGTATCGCATCCATTTGCGAATTGCGGATCGTTTTGTTCAAAGTAGGTCGCATATGCCAGCATTTGCTCCAATGCTGTGTTCCCGCCGCCATCGCCAGTGTTTCCAATCGTCACCTCGACCTGCGACGCGCCCGCTCTGACCCCAGCAATGGAATTCGCAAGGCTGAGGCCCAACAAGTTGTGACAATGGACGCCCAAAGTGACCTCTGGCGGCAACGCGGACTTGATACGGCTGACAAGTTCACCAAAGCCACGTGGCTCTGTTGTGCTAAGTGTATCGGCGACGACTATATGCGTGGCGCCCGCGCAGGCCGCAGACGCACTCAGATCCATCAAAAACGAGATGTCGCGATTGCCTGCACAAATCAGATAGTACTGTGCTTCGGGAAAGTAGGTGCGGGCCTCTGTCATCAAATCACAGGACCGTTCTATGGTCTTTTGTCGGGCACGACCCTCTGAGCTTTCCGAGATTGACAGAAGATCGAACGGGCGCGCCGATGTCGCAATCCGGGACCGATGCTCGGCACCTTTCAATGCTTGAAATGCACGTCTGATGTCTTTCTTGATCGGTCTGGTCAGGACGCTCAGCTTGACGGTATCGGTCTCATTGGCGATCTCGATCACGCCGTTCATATCCACGTCAGAAGCCGCCGGAAAACCGGCATCGATAACATCCACGCCAAGCTGTTCCAATAAAACGGCAAGCTCGCCCTTCTGCTTTGCCGAAAAATGGAGGAACGCCTGCTGCTCTCCATCGCGTAAGGTGGTCTCAAAGATTTCCATCTCTTGGCCTTCCTTCGTTGATCGATTGCGAGACAGTTCAAAACTCACGGGCTGCAGCGACAGAAAGGCAAGTGAGGTGTTTAGCGGATAAGCGATGCGATCGCCGCTTTAGTCATGCCTGCAGCTGGAAGTGTGACCAGATTCCGAACTCAAACTGTCTGTTCCTGCAACTTGCATAGAACGGGAAATCCACTCACAGAAGGGCAAAATTTTCCCTTAATGCGGGATTTATTTCCCGTTCATAAGCACGTTAGTCGCGCTTCATGTAGCTTCCAAAATCCGCGTCACACCCCTGTCCAAGTCATCACCCTTCCGTCTTAGCCACGCCGCCACAGGTCTCTCCCATGTTCAGAAGCCCAGCTCCGAACACCTCGTCGCGGCCAGGAGGTCCAAGATCACGCGCAGAGCCCATCAGTTGCTCCCGAATTTCTGCGGCAATGCTGTCAGGTTGTGCATCTCGTGATAATGCTGCCGCCGCAGTAACAAAGGGTGCTGCAAAGGATGTTCCGGTTTTCCAGCGCGCGCCGGATACGGATGCGGCCGTCCAGACGTCGACCCCGGGAGCCGCAAGATCGATATGCGTCCCCTGATTTGCGCGGCGGTAAACGGAGCCGCGTACATCCACTGCGGTAACAGCAACGGTAGTATCATAGGCTGCGGGAAAGGCGGGCGCACTGCGCGGGCCATTGTTCCCGGCTGCTGCGATGACCAGCACATCTTCGGTGACAATGCGGTCGATGGCTTCTTTCAGAACGATGTTCTCGGAACCGGAAAGAGAAAGATTGAGAACGCCAATGTCACGGATGCGGAGCCAGTCGATGCCGGCAGCTACTGAAAACGCATCTGCCCTTTCATCTGCACCGGCGCGGTAGAAGGCGTCGACCGCAAGTAGACTGGCATCAGGCAGAAGCCCGGGCGACCGGCTTTCTGGCGCGCCTATCAGGATGGCCGCGACCGAGGTGCCGTGGATTGCACGCGATGGGTCGAGTCGCTCGTCGGAGATGCGGTGAACGGTCAAGTCGCTGCCGTTGAACACCTCATGTCCAGTGTTGATCCCCGTATCGACCATCCCGATCCGCACATCGGTCAGCGCGCATATCCCTTCTCTGGGATATCCAATAAGTTCCAAGGCCAGACATTCTGGACCATCACACGTGCCTTGCGATCCCCGGTAGTAGTGATTGAAGTCAGCGGATGAGCCTGTGGGCAAGGCGCGAACACGAACGCGCGCGGCGTCCAATGTCAGGGGTTGCGGGATGCGAAGGCGGACGAGTGTCGGTGTAGCCTCGATTTGCTGTAACAGCTCGAACCCTTCCTCAAGAAGTTGGGTGAGATCGGCATCCGAGAGATCGGCAGCAATGATTTCGTCGGGCGCGCGGTCCGGGGTGGACGTCGCTGCGGGTGCAACGCGTCCATCATCATCGTCATCGTCATCTGAAACGAAACGGCGGCCCCCGTCATCATCGTCGTCATCATCATCATCGTCGTCGCTGTCTGCGTAAGCCACGTCGGGCCAACCGGGTAGCAAATACGAAAGGGGAGACAAGCCAAGAATTGCGGCCAACAGGAGCGCTCGGATCGGCAGGTATACGCTGTATGACATGGTTTTCCCTTCATGCTTCACCTAGATTACGCACGGCACGCAGTCTTATTCCGAACATTCCTTCGAATTAGGTTTTTTGATGCAAGACCGTTTCATCAACGAGGTCATAGATCTCCTTCCAAACCTGCGGAGGTACGCGATTTCGCTGACAAGGCAGCCAGATCTTGCCGATGATCTGGTGCAGATCACGGTCGAGAAGGCTTTGAAGCAAAGCCAGCAATATGACCCTACCAAGAAGCTTGCGCCGTGGCTTTTGCGCATTCTGCGAAACGCCTGGATTGATGAGATGCGCAGACAAAGTGCGCGCGGTCCGCATGTCCACGTTGATGATACGACGGCAGATGCCATCTCTGACAATGCAGCCAGTCCAGAGTTAAGACTGGAGGTCCGTCAGACGCTAGAGGCGATCCAAACGTTGCCAGAGGGGCAGCGTGACGTGGTCGTTCTGGTCTGTGTTGAAGGTTTGACCTACCGCGAAGCCGCCGACGTTCTGGACATCGCAATTGGTACGGTCATGTCACGTCTGGCGCGTGGCCGTCTGGCGCTTGCTGCGGCTGTTGGAATAACCCCCACAGCTGCTACGTATGCCGACCATACGAATGACAAGACGGAGACACCTTCGCAATGACAGTCTCGGACGAAGATCTGATGGCCTATGCCGATGGTGCTTTGACGGGCACTGAACATGCACGCGTGGCCGCAGCTGTTATGAAGGACCCAGACCTGAGGGCGCGGTTGGATGTATTTAAGCGCAGTACGGCGCTTGCGCAGAGCGCCATGCCCTTAGAGGATGTGCCAGAAGCTTTGAAAGAGCGTATCATGGCAACTGTTGAGGCATCGGAAATCGCAGCAACAGATGCGGGTGACAACACGATAGCTCCGATAAAGCCAGCGGTTTGGACGGGACAATTTGCTTGGCTGGGCGCTATCGCTGCAAGCCTTTTGGTGGGTATCGGTCTGGGCGCGTTCTTGCTCAACCCGAACGAAAATGATCCCACCGCCTTTGATCTTGCCCCTGTAGTTACAATTCTGGAAACTGCGGCATCTGGAACAAGCGTCGCGCACGATGGTGTCGACACACGGCTTATCGCATCGTTCGAGGCGGGTGATGGTGCCTTTTGCCGGGAGTTCGAAGCGAGACTTGAAGACAGGTCAGATCTGATTGGCGTCGGATGTCGCACCGATACCGGGTGGGAGTTGCGTTTCGCTGCGGCAGTTGAGCTGACCGATGACACGCAGTTCGCTCCTGCAAGCGCGCTTGAAGTTCTCGAAGCCTGGATGCGCAACACAGAAGCCGGTCCCGTTATGTCGGTCGAGGAAGAAGCCAAGCGCCTGTCTGATGCTAATGATTGATCTTGCGGCGCCCCAATAAACGCAGGGTCAGCGCCCGTCCCGCAACCAGTGGCGGGTAAAGAATGCGGGCGATTGCCGGTCGGGAAAACATCAACCGCATGATCCGATTAAACACCCCACTTTGAGTGGTCATCATCGCCAGCGTGGTCATCGCCGCATCTCCATGCTGCAGTTGCCCTCCCATCTCGACAACCATTCCACGATCAAGGTCCAGGCCGGCCGCATTGATCCGGTCGATGACTTCATGATCTGAACGGGCATCAATCAGTTCGATGGTGCCCACGACTTCACGCAGACGCACCAGTTTAACATAAGCAGAGCAAAACGGGCAGTCGCCATCATAAATGATCCGGATTTGGTCAGGCATGGTCATCTTCCTTAGATACGGGCAAACTTGCGCTCGGCAAGACGAGATGCGTGCGCGATATGATGGAATACGAAGCTGTTTCGTTCCGTATTCCCTCTGAATCGCATTTCGATGGAGGGTTAGATGACCAGGTTTTCAGCGGCGCGGCCAAGGCTCCGCAGTTATCTTGAAACGCCGATCAGTATCCAATCGCTTGTTTTCATCCGGATTGCGTTCGGCTTGATCCTGGCTTGGGATTGGTGGCGATATGTCAAGTATGACCGGATCACGCGGTACTATGTCGAACCTGATTTCAACTTCCCTTTCTTCGATTTTGTTCAAACCCTGCCAGAGCCCTGGATTCACATCCTGTGGGGTGGAGTTGGGGTTTTCGGTTTGTTGGTTGCACTCGGCGCATTCTACCGCGTGTCGATCATCGCGCTCACCGGTATCTTTGCCTATTTCTTTCTGCTGGATCGCACCCAATACCTTAATCACAACTACATGGTCATCCTGTTTGGGATGATGCTCTGCTTTATGCCTGCAAACCGCGCATTCTCGGTTGATGCATGGCTCTGGCCGCAACTGCGCAGCATTGTGATCCCACGTTGGCCGGTCACCGCGCTCAAGCTCCAGCTTGAAATCATCTTGATCTATGCCGGTATTGTTAAGATCACCGATGACTGGCTGCGGGGCGAGCCTTTGCGAACATGGCTCACGGGGCGCGAAGGCGAAGTGTTCTTTGGCGCGCTCTTTCAATACGATGTATCCTTTATTTTGGCCTCATGGGGCGTGATTGTCCTACATGTTGTCGGCGCACCTCTATTGCTTTGGCATCGAACGCGGCTGGCCGTATTCATTGTGTATGCCTTTTTCCATTGGTCGAACGCACAGCTGTTCAACATCGGTATCTTCCCTTGGATCACGCTGGCGCTGTCGACGATATTCTTCGCCCCGGACTGGCCGCAACGCCTTTTGCGTGCGCTCCTTGGACAGTTCGAAACGCTCCCTGCACTACCGTCACTTCCAACAAGAAAGTTCCGGCTTGCACCTGTCGGTCTTGCCGCATTGGCCGTGTGGTTTGCAGTGCAGGTTGTTGTGCCCCAACGCCAAATTTTCTTCGATAACCTCGTGGGTTGGAGCGGTGATGGTCATCGGTTCTCGTGGCGGATGCGGATCTACGATCGAAAAAGCGAAGGCATGTTCCGCGTCGCCGCCGCCGATGGTAGCGAGACATGGGAGATCGATCCCTATGATGTCATGAGTTCCCGTCAGGCAAGAAACGTACTGGGCAGACCTGATATCATCTACGACTTTGCCCAAGTCCTTGAGGACGCATGGGCCGAACGCGGTTATCCGGACGTTGCTGTCTATGCAGATGTTCAAAAGTCGCTAAATGGACGGGCAAAGCAGCAATTCACGGATCCAGAGCAGGACCTGACAGCGATCAGGTGGGAATGGGCACGGCCCAACCCATGGATCATGCCCAACCAACTTCGTGCACCACGGGGGCAGATGCCGGAAGCTTACCCGTTTCTTCCCTTGCAGGGGCATAGTTTGTCCGAAACCGACTAGGGCCACCTTGGCTTCTTCAAAAAGAAAGGGCCCGGATCGATAAGCCGGGCCCTTTTGATGTCTCTGGTCGTTGGGTCTAGTCGTCATCGTCGCCCCAGCGGCCTCCATCATCATCATCGTCGTCGTACCCACGCCAATGACCGTCGTCGTCATCATAGTCTTTGTAGACGGTATGGCCTCGGCGGACGTAATAGCATCTGCGCCCGCCATCATCGTCATCATCATCGCAGACAAGAACGCGGTTCCGGTGATGCACTGTGAAGATATTTTGGATGATGCGAACGGCATCATCAAGATCGTCCGCCATGGCAGGAGCCGAGAACATGCCCAAGGCGATACTTGCGCTGCAGGCAACAAAAACGGTCTTCATCATGATCTTCTCCTTTCGGTTTTGCGAACAGAGCAAATGCTGTTCTCGAAAGGTCTACGAAGCGTGATGAGCGTTTATTCCAGCCTGTTTGATTGCTCCGTCAATCTGTGTGGTGTTGAGCTGCAAAGCGCCCTGCCCCACGCGCGGCATCCCGGACGCTATTATTCCTCAAACGAACGAATACTTTCAAAACGCACCAAGCAGTTTCAGTTTCCGGTCAGAAACCATGCAAGATGACGGCTTCATGTCGTTTGAGGCTGCGCCTTGCCGCAGCACCGTAATTTCTGGTCCCAACCCGCAGTTCCGGAAAAATCGCGAAGATCTCTTCCTGAACCCGTCGACTAAAGCTTTCCATTCCAACGACCCCAGGGTGAAAGCTCTCACTTGCCGCGCCTTCCGAGAAAACAATCTCATGTTGGTCAAACAGCATATGAAAATATTGGACGTTGTCGCATGGATCACTACGGATAGAAGCTTTGCCGATAAGATGTTTGGCAGGCACCAATACCTCCGGCGTCTCGAAAAGAAGCTGCGCACGTGGATGTTTGATCAGCATTCGATGTTGCGGTGACACACGAAGGTCACGCGTGTTTGCCAGAGTATTTTTGGGGATCAGGATCGGTGCCAGGTCCTCCCAACCGCTCACGACAGATGATCCAATCCATCGAATAGGCTGCAATCCGTGGTCCGCAGTCACAACCAAGTCACCTTCGCGAAGGTGCTCTATACAGACTTCGCCACGGTCCGTTTTTATTCGCGTCCCCCGGACGAAACAGACCACATTTATGGTTTCGATGTTTTTGTTATCGATGCCAGGAGACTGGGTATTGAGAACATCGTTCCCCTTTCCACCATCGATCTCGTCAAGATCTGCATTCGCGCCAATGTGGATACTGTCGTCTCCATCGGCCGTTTTGATCTTCTCGCCGACAAAGTCGTCGCCGATCGTGATGTCGTCATCGCCCTTGCCCGTCTCGATATCTTCGACCGCTGCGCGATCACCGATGATGATCCGGTCTGCGCCGTCACCAGTTTTGATCTTCTTGCTTACAAAATCGTCCCCGATTGCGATGGTGTCGTTGCCGTCGCCCGTTTCGATGTCTTCGATGTCGGCGCGGTCACCTATCGTGATCTGGTTGTCGCCATCACCTGTCTTCAACTCCGATGGCATCGTGAAGTCATTGCCGATGTCGATGACATCATTGCCGTCGTTCGATCCCTTGAACTCTTGGAGTGTTACACCGTCGCCGATGGAAAGATTGGCCGCGTCGGCCTTGTCCGCATCAATTTTGATATCTGACAGATCGGCATTGTCGGCGATGGAAATAGAAGGCGTGAGCCCTTCCTCTATCTTGATTTCCAGGTTGTTCGAGTTGCTTTCACCGAACTCGACGGTGAAGTTGGTGCTTGCGCCACCCGGGCTCTCGAAAGTTACATCCTCATCTGCTGCCGGGGAGATGACAAAGATATCTCCCTCATTAACCCGAACGTCATCGCCTGCGTTGATCTCCCCAGGACCAAGCGGGTCTTTGTCTTCTGATACGATGATAAACGTAGCCATTGCACCGGTGGCTCCCGTCGAAACGTCGGTTCAATCGGTGGTGTAACTACTACCTAAAGTAGTAGAGCCGTCTTTGCGTTTAAAGATCTTGTGCCGCGGTTTTGGATTAACGTAGCGACTTCATGCAGTAGATCATATCAGGTACTGCAATCGTGGAACAACATGCGACATCAAGCCAGCATAGCGGTGTGATAGTCATTGTCTTGAAGTCTTGTTGATCACACCGACCTAGTTGACCCAACTTGTCATTGGCGCTCCGCGCCGTGAATGCCCCCTTATCGGGGCTTTGCTGCCATTTACAGATGGTGGAGAAATGTCCGCTATTGCAAGAACCGATCTTTTTCTTGTCGATGGTCAAGCGAAGCGTGCCACAATACCGCTGACATGATCACAGCCCCGCCCATTATTGCCGCAAGAGGTGGAAGCTCACTCAAAACGATCCAGGCGAGCAGCGTGGCACAGGGGATCTCGACCGTGCCAAGTAGCGCAGATTGCGCCGATGGAATAAGGCGAGTCCCTTCCGTCCATAAAATAACCGCGCTGGCAAATGCGCCACCAAAGAAGATCAGCAAAACTGCATCCTTGGCTGTTACTTCAAGCGGCGCCCCCATGAATGCCCCGACAACGAATAGCTGCAAGGCAGATGCGCCACCCGCCCAGACAACTGGCACGTCTGAGAACTTGCGGATCAGAACGATGTAAGCCGCGTTTCCCAATGTCATCGCAACCGCCAACACATCACCGGGCAGTTTCCCGGTGCCCAAACCGCCAGACACGATGATGACGACACCAGCGAAGGACAACACCCCTGCGATCAGGGTTCGGCCTTTCACCGTCTCACGCATCGCCAACCACGCCAGACCTGCTGCAAAGAACGGGGCCGTCGCGTAGATTACGGCAACATTCGCTACGTATGTCAGCTTGAACGCATAGATAAACGTGACGCTGGCAACGCTTCCGACACTGGCCAGGAACCAACCACGCGGACCCAGCCGGAATGCTTTGCTGCGGGGCGTGTCACCGCGACGGGCTTCGACATAAGCAATAACGGCCAATCCACCGATCACCCCGCGCCAGCAGGCGATGGTCCATCCATCAGCCTCGATCATCTTGGTCAGAACGCCGGACATGCTGAATATGACAGCCGACAGCACCACCAAGGCGACGCCTTTCATATGTTGTGAGTGCTCCATCGTTCGGACTTTCGATTTCTCGCGCAAGCATACACCGGCCCTGTTGCCAACTGAGTGTCAGCAGTCTTTGATTGCGGTGCATTATTCAGGGGTGCTGATGGCCAAAACCAGCCGCTTTTTCGAAATCATTCAAATCCTTCGCGCGGCGGATACGCCCCTCATGGCAAAAGAAATTGCGCGGGAACTCGAAGTCTCCAAGCGCACGATCTATCGCGATATTGCCACCTTGCAGGCAATGCGAACGCCGATCCACGGAGAAGCCGGCGTCGGGTACATCATTCGCGAAGGATATGACCTACCCCCGATCAACTTCGATCAGGAAGAGGCTGAAGCGATCACCGTAGGTCTGAGCATGGTTGCAAGAACCGGCGATGCCGATCTGTTGAAGGCTGCAAAACGCGCCGCCCGCAAGCTACACGATGCGGCCCCTGCGGTCGATCATCTGCTCACGTCATCTTGGGGGGTGCAGCCTTCGGATGCAGTGAACATGAAGGCGTTGCGCCTCGCGATACGGGAAGAGCAAAAGCTGGACATCCGCTACCGAGCCAAGACCGGGGTGGACAGCACAAGAATTGTTCTGCCCCTCGCGCTGATCTTCTATTTTGACAACGTACTACTGGTCGCATGGTGCGAGTTGCGCAGGGCATTCCGGCATTTTCGCATTGATCGTATGACGAGCTGTCGTGCGACCGGCGATACTTTTGTTGGAGAGGGCAAAGCTCTTCGAGAAGAATGGGACGCCACCCAGCGATCATCGACAGTCGAGACATGATGGCCTTTGCTGGGCGATCCCAAAGCCGCTGTTCATTCACATCGCAGGTTCGGTCACTTTGGGCTCAGAAGCTGACATTTTCTGCAGCGCGTCGCTAGGCCAAAGAGAACTGCAGTTCAAGTATGAAAAAAGTTCGGCCGGGCCCCCTTAGGGTCAGTTTTGGACGCAAAGGTCAAATTTGTCTGACGTACTACAGATGTGGAACGACGCATAGTTTTTTCCATTCACGCGCTCACAAGCCGTCGAAATGGTCGCAGCTCAGTTTTTCGCAACGCAGTAGATTTCTTTTGCGGCTCACAGCCTTTCCTTCCTCCGCCGCTTCACTCAGAGTAGCCGTTGATCGAGCTTGCAACAAACGTGGTGAAGCAGCCCCCAGTACCGGAAGCTGCACCTTAAACGAACGCCCGGTTTCGGATTGGGAGCAGTTCGCCATGGGGCTGCGTCGGTTGTCTCATCCACGGTATTCCAAAGTTGTTATGGCTTAGAGTTCATCGCGGCAGCACGGTCGATTCAGATCTGCCCGGTGTCGCCTTGGTAGAAAGGCAATGACAAGCGCATCAACGGCAAACTTAGTCGCGAATTCATTGGTGCGAACGGTTCCACACCGCCGAACAAGCTCAGTTTGTGATCGATATCTGGCTCGGACGATACAATCACATCCAACCACATCAGGCTTTGGGTATGAGCCCGCAATTCCAGAAACACTGCTCAAGATAGCCCATCGATGTGGTGCCGGACCCTCACCGGGTGCACGGGTCGGTGTCTACTGCTTTGGTCTATCCCATCAGGGGGTTGAATTGACTCCACTGACGAGAAATCTGTATCTTTATTGCGCAGCTCTAACTAATTCAGCAACTATGGTTCGTTCGCGCTTCGAATAGAGGCCTACTGAAGCCGCAATTTTGTCATCTTGCGAGGCGTCAGCGGATACCGGCGAGGCTCGCCATGACTGGGACGACGGGAACAGACGCACAACTTATTGAACCCGATGAATTACCCATCTGGGTGCCGGGAAAGGTTCTGTGCGAAAGCAAAGGTCTAGGCTGGAAGGACGTGTCGCAGCGGACCTATCGCTATAACGGGCAGGATGTACACATTCCGCCGATGAACACATTTATGATTGTGCAGTACCGCAGGGGCGACACGCCGATGGACCGGCAGTTTGACGGGCGTTGGACGCGTACGCAATGCGGGCCGGGGCATTTCTCGCTCTTGTCGCATGCAATGCAGTCGCACTGGAACTGGACTGAAGGGCTGGTGGTGTCGCATCTCTACCTGACCGACGCGTTGATGACCCGCGTCGCGCGCGATATTCGGGCAAGGGATGTCAAACAGGTCAGGCTGTACGATGTACTGCAAGGCAGCGATCCAGTGATCAACCATATCGCCGACCAACTCACCATAGAGGCAGCCAAAGAAGGCCCCGGAGGACAGCTTTATGCTGAGGCCCTGTCGGTGCAACTTGCGGTCCACCTGCTTCGCAACTACGCGTCGGTCGACAGCCGTCCGACATCGGGGCAGTCGGGCTTGTCGCAAAGACAGCTGGCCCTGTTGGAAGAATATATAGACACGCATTTGCACGAACCACTCTCTCTGAACGAACTTGCAGGGGTGCTGCATCTGGGAGTGTGGACCTTTAATCGCCAGCTTCGCAAAAGCGTGGGCCTGCCCGGCTACGCCTTCGTTCAGCACAAGCGGATGGAACGGGCTTGCGCCATGCTGCGCGAACCGGGGCGCGCGCTGAAGGACATCGCCGCCGCATGCGGGTTCTCAGATCAATCGCATATGAGCCGCAGCTTCCGCAAAGCCAAGGGCGTAACACCTGGTCAGTACCGCCTGGGGCACTGACGGGCACCGTCACCCCTGCCCGGATCGTTCAAAATTTACCCCCCGATCTTACAAGACCGCCCCTACCGCCTAGAGCCAGACTTGGAGCGCGGTGGATTCGGACCTGCAATCCGAACCCGGAGGAGGCTGCCGGAGAAACCGGCCGCTGCCGCAGTGGAGGACAATATGCTAGACGCACAAGAAAAGACCGTTTCGACGGCTCGCAACCCTGTGCCTGCGCAACTGGACGCGCTGGTGATCGGGGCCGGGGTCGCCGGACTTTATCAACTGCACCAGCTACGCCAGATGGGTCTTAAGGCGCATGCCTGCGACACCGCCACTGACGTGGGCGGGACCTGGTACTGGAACCGCTATCCCGGCGCCAAATTCGATAGCGAAGCCTATATCTACCAGTATCTGTTCGACGAGAAACTCTACAAGGGTTGGACCTGGAGCGAGCGTTTCCCCGGACAGCCCGAGATCGAACGCTGGCTGCATTACGTCACCGATACGCTGGATCTACGAAGTGACATGTCGTTTTCGACCACGATCACCAAAGCGACCTTCAACGAAGAGACAGGACGCTGGCGGGTTGAGACGGATCAGGGCGATGTCATCGACACCAAATTCCTTATTGGTTGCACCGGAATGCTCTCGGCCCCACTGGAGGACCGGTTTCCGGGCCAGTCCAGCTTCAAGGGCCAAATCGTCCACACCGGGCGCTATCCCAAGGGCGGGCTTGATATTGAAGGCAAGCGAGTGGGCGTGATCGGAGTGGGTGCAACAGGAATTCAGGTCATACAGACCATTGCATCACAGGTCGGCCAACTCACCGTGTTTGCCCGCACGCCACAATACGTGCTGCCGATGAAGAACCCGAAATACGGCCCGGACGAGGAAGCTTGGTACAAAAGCCGCTTCGACGAGTTCAGGTCGAACCTGCCGCATACATTCACCGGCTTTGAGTATGACTTCGAAAACACATGGGCCGATCTGACCCCAGAGAAACGATTGGAGGTGCTCGAGGAAGTTTATGCGGACGGCTCGTTGAAGCTGTGGCTCGCCTCTTTCGCGGAAATGTTCTTCGAAGAGGAGGTCAGCGCCGAGATATCGGAGTTTGTTCGCCAAAAGATGATCGCTCGGCTCAAGGATCCCAAGCTGATCGACACGCTTGTGCCCAAGCCCGGCGACTATGGGTTCGGCACGCATCGTGTGCCTTTGGAGACCGACTATCTCGAAGCGTTTCACCACGACAATGTCGAGGCCGTTAATGTCCGCGACAACCCAATTGCCGAAATCGTGCCCGAAGGTGTCAAGCTGGAGGACGGAACAGTCTATGAGCTTGACGCGATCATCATGGCGGTCGGCTTTGATGCGGGCTCCGGCGCGTTGGCACGCATTGACATCAACGGGCGCGACGGCCTCAACCTTGCCGAGGAATGGCGCAAGGATATGCGCACCACAATGGGACTGCAGAAATTCGGCTTCCCAAACCTGTTCATGACCGGTGCCCCCCTCGCGCCTGCGGCGGCCCTTTGCAACATGACCACTTGCCTGCAACAACAGACCGAGTGGATCACGCGTTGTATCGGTGATCTGAGTAAGAGCGGCAATGACGTGATGGAGCCCACCGAAGAGGGTGAAGCTGCCTGGGTCGCGCATCACGACGAAACCGCCAATGCGACCCTGATCGCAAAGACCACATCGTGGTACACTGGCTCCAATGTTGAGGGCAAACCGCGCAGGGTGCTGTCTTACACTGGCGGAGTCGGGACCTATCGCACCAAGTGTGACGAAGAGGCCAAAGGCGGCTATCCGCACTTTGCGATGAGCAAGTCAAAGGCGCCGCAAGACGCCTGATCTCCAACCAAACAACGCCCTGTGCCGGCTGAAAGACCCGGTCGCAGGGCAAACATCAATCAATGGGAGGATATTATCATGAGTCATGAATTCAATGCGGACGCCATTCTGAATAGCGTCGTAAGCTCCAGCCCGCGCGTCCCGGGCGTGGTCGCCATGGTCACGGATCGCGACAAGAATATTTATGAGGGCGCAGCGGGCGTGCGCAGGATGGATGGCGACACGCCTATATCAACCGATGACGCCTTCGCCATATTCTCAACCACAAAGGCGATCACCGGCACGGCAGTTCTGCAATTGGTCGAAGAGGGCAAGCTTGATCTGAACGCGCCTGCAAAAAACTATGCGCCGGACATCGGCAAATTGCAGGTGATCGACGGGTTTGACGCCAATGGTGAGCCGCGGCTGCGCGCGCCCAAGCGGGACATCACAACACGGATGCTGATGTTGCACACTGCAGGCCTCGGTTATGACTTCTTCAACGAGACCTACAATCGCCTAGCCGAAGAGAAAGGCCAGCCCAGCGTCATCACCGCTTCCAAAGATTGCCTGATGACCCCGCTTCTGTTCGACCCGGACGAAAGCTGGGAATATGGCACCAATATCGACTGGTGCGGGCAGGTCGTCGAAGGCATCACCGGGCAGCGTTTGGGCGAAGTCTTCCAGTCGCGCATCTTCAAGCCACTCGGCATGACCGACACCACTTTCGAGCTGAACGATACGCTCCGCAAGAAGCTGGCCGGGATGCATGCGCGCGGCGACGATGGCAGCCTGACGCCGATGGATTTCGAGCTGCCCGACAAGCCAGAAGTCCATATGGGGGGCCACGGCCTTTATGGCACGGTCGGCGACTACATGCGCTTTATCCGCATGTGGTTGAACGATGGTGCGGGGGAATACGGACGCGTGCTCAAACCCGAAACGGTTGAGATGGCGGCGCAGAACCATCTGGGCCAGCGTAAGATCACGCCTTTCAAAGGGGTCATCCCGGCGCTTTCCAACGATGCAGAGTTCTTCCCCGGCCAACCCAAATCATGGTCCTACACCTTCATGGTCAATGATGATCAGGCGCCCACGGGCCGGCCCGCTGGGGCAATTGGCTGGGCCGGACTTGCAAATCTGTTCTACTGGATTGACCGGCAGAACGGTTTTGGCGGTTTTTGGGCCACTCAGATCCTGCCTTTTGGCGATGCGGTGTCCTTTACCGGATACATGGAGCTCGAAAGCGCCTTCTACGCCTCGATCAACAAGGCTAAGGCCGCCTGACCCCAAAAACCCCATCGACCGCCGCCGCTCGGCGGTCGATCCTCAGAAGCTGCTACGCTTGACCTCTGTTATTATCAGAAACGCCGCATTCCGCTCCCAAATCGCGCGAGATGCAATGAAACCCGGCGGTATTATTGCTTGGTTGGATCCCGGATTGACCGCAATGACAGCCGGATCCACAAAGTCCATTGAGAACAATGACATGTACCAACTTGGCACATACTTCTTTTTTGGTCACATCAGTTGGACGTTGATGCTGTCAGGCATGTAAGGTTCCATTCAAGCTTGTCCAATTTCTTCAGGTCAGTTTATCCCGACCAACTTGTGCAAGTGCGCTGGACAACTCTCCGCTAAGGATGCTCCATAGTCTAAGCAAGCCTTCTTCACCGGCCGCGGCGATTGCAAACTGCAATATGCGACCAAAAAACGCATAATTTGCACCCTGATCAAGGACCTTCAAAACGTCTTCGCCAGACCGCAAGCCACTGTCATAAAACAGCGGAAACTCTGGTCCAACCCTGTCGCGTATCCGGCCAAGCGCTTGAACGGCAGCAGGTGCGCTTTCAAGTTGCCGCGCACCATGGTTTGACACTTGAATGGCGTCGACGCCTTCGGATTTCAGCTTCAGCGCATCATCGGCGTTGGTCACGCCCTTCACGACCAAGTGGCCTTGCCACAAATCGCGCAAGGCCTTCAGTGTTGTCCAATTCGCCTTGGCTCGGCTTTCGGTGCGGTCGAATTCAAAGCCCGGCATCTCGAAATTCGCCATCTGAGGACGACCTGCAGCAAGTGACGTGAGCGACCAATGCGGGTGTAGGGCGAAATCCAGAAATTGGCGCGGACCGATACGGAACGGCATTGTAAATCCGTGGCGCAACTCACGTGGCCTGCGACCAACCTCAGGAACGTCGGCGGTAACGATCAAAGTCTCGTAACCGGCATCCTGCGCACGTTTTGCCAGCTTGAACGAACCCGTTCCGTCTCCGCTGAAATAGAGCTGGAACCACGCGTGCCCTTCGGCAACCTCAATCATCTTCTCCAGCGGAGTTGATGCAACGGTTGATACGCCAACGGGCACGGAGTCTCGCGCGGCCAGCCGCGCCAGCATCAGATCGGCGCCGGGTCCGGACAGATTGCACATGCCCATGGGCGCAATACCAAAGGGGCGCTTGGCCGTCTTGCCAAACAGCGGCATGTCCAACGAACGATTGCTGACGTCTCTCAGGATCCGAGGTTCGAGGCATATTGCATCAAGAGCTGCACGGTTGCGCGCAGCCCCTATTTCTGATCCCGCAGCCCCGTCGATATAGTCAAACACCATCCATGGTAGACGGGCCTTGGCCAAACGCCGCGCATCTTCACTGGAATGAATACGCGCGGCGCGTGTCATCAGGCCGTGACCGCTTTCATAAACCGGTCCTTGATCACGACGGGATCCATGGTGATCACCGGCATTTTGGCGTTGCCGCTGTCGCATTTGACAACCATCACGGTCATCTT
>NZ_JCAPFI010000007.1:0-247653 GCF_059611725.1 Tateyamaria sp. LSS28
GAAGGATTGGCGGCGTGTCGCAACGCGATACGACAGGTGCCCAAAGGTCTTCCTGTCAGCTATCGCCCTCGCAGCACTCGTGATTTACTGGCTATGAGTCCTGACCCTAGTGTCAAATCACTTGGCCATTCCCCAAAGAAATGGCTCACTGCCAAACCCAATGATCCAACAAGGCCAGCGCCAAACGCCGTACCGGCCGCCTTCAACGCACTTTGCGTAAATAGCCCATGAACTGTTTTCGCGCGGGCATCACGCAAATCCGCTTCCAACCGTGCAATCTTGGCGTTCAGCGCTTCGACATCCGCCGCCAATTTCGCTTCCTTGGCGTCCGCCCGCTCGGCGCTTTTCACCGTGGTCGCAATGCGACGAAACAACGACGGCACACCCTCCAGATGCGCCAGCGCATCCGGCAAACAGTTCGCAAGCGCCTCTTTTAGATATTGTGCAATCGCGCGCTCAAGTATGTCCGCAGCACCTTCTGCGGCCAAGGCTGTCATGTCGGGCGACTCGAGCAGGCGTCGAACATGGTCCAAGAGTTTTTTCTGTTTTAGTTCGGGTACACTGTCAGGGTGGCGAAAATACTCAGCCCGCCTTGCTTCGATTTCCCGGATCGCCGCCGCCACCTTGGCCACCGCGTCCTCTCCTTCCCAAACCTCATTCGGGATCAGTGCCACCTCAATCGCTAAGTCCCATTCACGAAACGTGCCGTCCCACATCCCGCGATACCAATTCGCCCAGAACAACCAATCCGGATGAACGTACAAGCTCTGCATAAAGATACCGTGTGCAAGGAAGATCGGTTCGGGGGTATTGGAGGCGCTCCACACGGGAACGTTCATTAGGTGATCGGGTTGAAAACCACTATCAATACTAGTGGCAATAGCCGTAGCATTGACCGCCGGATCAACGGCTAAATCGGCGGATAGGGTAGACTGAAGTAAAGAGTTTTGAGCATTCAGCACGGCGTGAGCAGCCGCGTCAGCAGCGAGGTGTAGCCCATCATCGACAGCGTCGGCCGCCGATATTGCGGCGTTTGCGCTAGCTTTGGCAGCAGCTTGCGCAGAGGAGATGGGTGTAAGGGTCGCTGCGGCGGAAGAGTCGGCCGCGAATGCTGCCGCGTTGGCTGCGCTAAACAGATTCTCGCGCATGTCGTTGGTATGGTTAAAACCGCATATTGCCGATGTGAGGTTTGCGCGAAATACGCACAATATAAGCCCTTGCTGCGCGTTGCGGTCATCTGAGCCGACATTCGCCATGACGCGCAAAGCGGCGCGGCTTGCCATTGCGCACCGCTTCTGTGGGCCTTGCATTTCAAACCACGTTTTAACGCTGCCTATGTCAGAAAAATCAACATCCACCATTGTCACTCTGCAACACCATTGACCAACCCCCAAAACCCTTACATATCCCAACCATGACACCGCTCTCACATATCCGCAATTTCTCCATCGTCGCGCATATCGACCACGGGAAATCGACCCTCGCCGACCGGCTCATCCAGTCCACCAACACTGTGGCCGACCGGGACATGAAGGAACAGCTGCTCGACAGCATGGATATCGAACGCGAGCGGGGCATCACGATCAAGGCCAACACCGTCCGCATCGACTACACCGCCAAGGATGGCGAGCAGTATGTGCTGAACCTCATCGACACCCCCGGCCACGTCGATTTCGCCTACGAAGTTTCCCGCTCCATGCGTGCGGTCGAAGGCTCGCTTCTGGTCGTGGACAGCACCCAGGGGGTCGAGGCGCAGACGCTTGCCAATGTCTACCAGGCCATTGATGCGGACCACGAAATTGTCCCTGTTTTCAACAAGATCGACCTGCCCGCGTCCGATGTCGACCGCGTCGCCGAACAGGTCGAGGATGTGATTGGCATCGACGCGTCTGGTGCCATCGCCGTGTCCGCCAAAACGGGCGAGGGGATCATGGAAACGCTCGAGGCCATCGTCACCGAACTGCCCGCCCCCAAGGGCAACCCGGATGCCGACCTCAAGGCCATGCTGGTCGACAGCTGGTACGACAGCTACCTCGGCGTCATCGTCCTGATCCGCGTCATCGACGGGCGGCTCAAGAAGGGCGAAAAGATCAAGTTTCTGTCCAACAAAACCGTCCACCACGTGGACCGCGTCGGCGTCTTCCGCCCGCAGATGGAGATGGTGGACAGCCTCGGCCCCGGTGAAATCGGCTTCCTCACGGCAAGCATCAAACAAGTGCGCGACACCCGCGTGGGCGACACGATCACGCATGAGCGCAAAGAGGTCGAACCGCTCCCCGGTTTCAAACCCGCCCAGCCGGTGGTCTTCTGCGGCCTCTTCCCCGTGGACTCGGCTGAATTCGAAGACCTGCGCGACGCCATCGACAAACTCGCCCTCAACGACGCCTCATTCAGCTTTGAGATGGAAACCTCCGCCGCCCTCGGCTTCGGCTTCCGCTGTGGTTTCCTCGGGCTCCTGCACCTCGAAGTGATCCGCGACCGGATCGAACGCGAATACGGCATCGAACTGATCACCACCGCGCCGTCCGTCATCTACCACGTCCACATGCGCGACGGCACGATGATGGAACTGCACAACCCCGCCGACATGCCCGACCTGTCGATCGTCGACCACATGGAGGAACCCCGGATCAAGGCAACGATCCTTGTACCCGACGACTACCTCGGCGACGTGCTGAAGCTGTGCCAGGACCGGCGCGGGATACAAGAAGACCTCACCTACGCCGGCTCCCGCGCCATGGTCGTCTATGACCTGCCGCTGAACGAGGTGGTATTCGACTTCTACGACCGACTGAAATCGGTGACCAAGGGCTACGCGTCCTTCGACTACCAACTGACGGGCTACCGCGAGGACAACCTGGTCAAGATGTCGATCCTGGTGAACGACGAACCGGTCGATGCGCTGTCGATCATGGTGCACCGCGACCGGGCCGAGATGCGCGGGCGGGCCATGGTGGAAAAGCTCAAGGACCTGATCCCGCGGCACATGTTCAAGATCCCGATCCAGGCGGCCATCGGCGGCAAGGTCATCGCGCGCGAAACGCTATCCGCGATGCGCAAGGACGTGACGGCGAAATGCTATGGCGGAGACGCGACGCGGAAGCGGAAGTTGCTGGACAAGCAGAAGGCCGGGAAGAAGAAGATGCGTCAGTTCGGGAAGGTGGATATACCGCAGGAAGCTTTCATCAGTGCGTTGAAGATGGATGGGTGAAGTAAAACGCACACTACTGGAACTCTCGAAATCCAGGCATTGAAATAACCTGAGGCTGCAGAAGTCAAAATTGTTTCGGATACTTTGAAGTCAAGGTCGACCTTTTTGCAACATATTGTTCTTTCGGTAGTTTCAGATTGAATTGTTATGTAGAATCAGCTCTGGTTTTCAAAACTGCCTAGAAAGCTTAAAATGATCTACAATAGACAAACGCCACGGGACGTCTTCACCCCGCGTGCACGTAAAGTGAACGGCGAAATGTACATCCACCGAATGGAACTAGAGCGTCAAGTACGCAATGCGTTGTCTGGGCACCGTCACTTCATTATTCATGGCGAGAGCGGAAACGGTAAAACTTGGTTGTACAAGAAGGTTTTTGAAGATACGAAGACATCGTACACAGTAGTCAACTTGGCTTTAGCCGCGCAGTACAAGAGCGTGGACAAAGCACTCCATGACAAACTTGCAATACTTCAACCTGAGCGCCAATCGGCGAAAGAAGTCGAGCGCGACTTGGGGTTCAAGCCAGGTGGAGTTGGTGCATCCGGAAAGAACAAGACGGTTTACGAAAATACTACTGCTAATCCATTTCTAGGGATCATTAAGTTCCTGCGTGGGCACCCTAAAAAAAATGCAATAGTAGTCTTTGATAACTTTGAGAGAATTTCCAACAAGCCTGAGTTAGTTGAGGAATTAGCCAATTATTTAATTTTGCTTGATGACGAAGACTATGGTGCGCACGATGTGCGGATTTGCATCGTTGGTGTCCCCGGTAATCTAAAAGAGTACTTCTCGAGACTTCCGTTCGCTGAAACAATAGCAACAAGGCTCACAGAGGTGAGAGAAGTCGAGCGAATGAAATATGACGAAGCCGTAGAATTGCTATCAAGAGGATTTGGAAAACTTAGGTTAAGACACAAAGCTGATGAGGCTGTGAGTGAGCATTTGGACAGGCTTTTATTTGTATGCGACCGTACAGCCGTAGAATTGCAAGACCTTGGCTTCAGAGTATCTGAAAAAGCTATCATCAATGAAGGAGTAATCGAAGGATTAGATATTGAGGATGTGATTTCAGATTGGATTACAGGAAAGCATTCTAAGACCTGTTCTGTCATTGAGGGGTTAATGAGTCCGGCTGGAATAAATTATGGCAGGAGGAATCAAATACTCTATTGCCTCGGTTTAATTGACACTGAGGAGTTCGATACCGACGAGCTGAAACGAAAGATACGGCAGAGGTTCCCAAAATATTGCTCTTGGGTTGATACTAGCTTCGCCGAGAAGTTCTCACCATTTTGCGAGGGCTTCGATCCGGTGATTCGGACAGGTATGCAAGGTAATACTTTTCGCATATCAAAAGCGGTGTACCGAATGGCTATAAGGAGCCTGCTGAAAAACGACGACAATGGTGGGGTATACAAAGTGAACAAAAAACTCTAGCGAATGCACATGTCAAAAGCATTGCTAACTTTTGTCCTTCTGCCGCGTGAAATCACGTCCAAGCCAACAAAATCGACCATCCACCCGAAACCGCGCATCCCAATGCACACTCGAATAGGCCCAATCCTCGGGCCGTTCGACAAACCCATGCTTCACCGGGTTCAACCAACAATACCGCACATGCGCGAGGTAATCGGCCTCATCCCGAATGCTGGGCTCCGCCCGTTCGACCCTCAAACCCTCCCCCGGACGGTTTGTCGCTGCGCGAACCGGGTCTCACTCCCAAAACCGCCTCTGCCAAACCCCTGCATCCTCCTTCGCGATCTTGCTTGCCGAACGCCGTAGGGTGGGGTTCCACCCCACCGCATGTCCCAACCGTTTGGCCTCGGTGGGTTGAAAACCCACCCTACCGTTGTCGCGAACGGTTCGCGTAAACCGCGCCTTGATCGCGCCCCATCGCGTTGAATAGTCCCGGTCTCCGACGGGCAACGTCCAAACGCAATGCAAATGGTCTGGCAACACCACCCACGCATCAATATGAAACGGACGTTCGGCCTTGGTGCTTCGCACGGCGTCGCGCAATGCATCAATCTCATCTACCAAAACCGTCCGACCACGCTGCGCCAAGGCGACGGTGAAGAAGATGGACGCTCCGGTGATCTTGGGTCGGCGGTAATTTGGCATGGGTAATCATGCGCGGGTCATGGTTAACGGTGTTTGAACTCCAACGGCGCCGGTGTGTCGAAACCCCGCCCTACGACACCCATCCTGACCCAATCTAATCCCTTACCACCCCTACACATTCCCGCCTTATCCCCAGCTTCTCCACAAGAAATCCACAAGCGATATCAACAGCTTATCCCCAAGAAATTTCGCCAAACCGTCATTTTTCCTTTGCACGACTCACCCATCTTGCCCCAACCTATCCCTACCGGCGCAGAGTTCTTCGAACAAAGCGGTGGACGCAAAGGCCCCGGAGGCAACGGGATGATCAGGACGGACCGCAAGGTCTAGCTTGGACATCAACGGGCAGCCGGATGCAGGTCGGATCGTGTGGTCCCCAAAGGGGCGTGGCGAAAGGGCGGTGTCAGCAGGGTTGATGCGAGAGGCGGTTTGACTTCGGTCAGGCAGTCTTGGCGAACGGCGGTAACGCCACGAGCAAGCTGGGCCAACATGTCGCCCTCTGGGGGGATGATGAGGTTCAACGAGGCGTCAGGGTGTGCCCTCGGGCACTGCACGGATTTCGGTTCGCGCACCTGGCGCCTTTTCGTTGTCTGAACAGTGTCCCACTCACTATCTCCACATTCGGGAAGGGCGTTCTTTGCCCTGTCGCCGCCACCATAAGCGTTCTCCGCGTACTGAACGTTGTGTTCCGTTCAAATCGCCCCGTCGTTTTGACCGACATCAATGCGCCTTCTGGCAAACCCGGGCACATTCTGCGCAGACAAGTAACGGAGGCCCCTTATGCAGCGGTTCATGCTGTTCTTTTTCCTGCACATTTTCATCGGCGCAACGATGGCCGGTTCCGGTGTTATCGCGGCGTTGTCGCTGGGTTATGGCACAGTCGGACCCATCTTGATTGCGGCCGCCGTTGGCTTCGTCGCGGCCTTCCCGGTCACATGGGTGGTACAGCGGCGGATTACAGGCATGGGCTGAGCCGGTTTAGAACGTAACGCCAGCCACCGACCCGACATTCGCATACGGAGTGCTTTCGCCCGTGCGGACAACCGCCACGGCGCTGGCACTCCGGTCCTTTTCATGCGTTCCAAAAAACAGGAAAGCGTCCGCATCACTGCGATGGTGCCACTGCGACTGCTGGGCACCAGACCGTCAATTGTAGCCGAAGGACTCGTCTTCCATCCATTTAGGTGTTCCGATTCCGGCGCGCATCAAAAGACATGCTGTGCCCTTGCGCTGGAAATAGAGCGCTTCCAATGCGTACCAGCCTGCTTCCGGTACAACAGCTTCAACCTGTTCGCTGGGGTCGCACCCATGTACGCCGTCAAAATAAACAACTTCCGCGCCGCCGATCTTCATCTGTAGTCCGTCATTGCTCATGAAGTCGATTTTGTACGTACCCGGCTCATCAAAGCGTACGTATCCCTCGATCACGGCAACAACCTTGTGCGCCTTGCCCGAGGTCAAGGTTTCGTCACCTTCAGCCGTGTCGCGATAGTCTAAACCAGCCAATGGTTTGCCGGGCTTTGCTTTGGAATAAGCGCGTTCGGCTTCGCTGAGTGTGCGCACGCTGTCAAAGTAATATTTCACCGCAAGCCCCTGGTTCAGACCAGATGGTTGCGGATCGGCTGGTGTCAGTTTGAGGGGGGCTGCAAGGGTGGCTGTCGCCAACACGATTGTTGTGGCGGCCAGAGCGGCCGTCTTGAACATCTTCATTTGATACTCCCGTTGGTCCCGACCGCTTTTGGCGCGGCCTTGAATCAGCACGACCTTAAAAGGCCTTGTCCGTGGCTGACAACAGGAGCGAGCGGAATCGTGATCAAATCGCCCTGGGACTACACGGCCCGGTAGAAAAGGTATCGATCCGGGGCAATTGTGTCTGGTCCGCAGACCTGTTCAAGGCCAACAAGCGGTTGTTGAGACAGGATCAGACCGCCAGGTTGCATGAGTGCTGCGATCAGGGGGCTCAGGCGCATCCCCTCTTCAACATCCTTTTCCTTGATGCCGTAGCCAAAATCGTAATGCGCGAGCGCCATCTTACGCCCTTTGCTGGCCAATCGGGTGAGCATGGCTTCTGCCTCGCCTTCCAGAAAATCCTCGGTCGGCGGAACGCAGCTTGGGTGGCATTTGAGCATCCGGTCGATCACCCAGATGCGGCGATCGGGCAGTTCCTGGCGCAAGTGGTCGTAGGTGCGGCCGTTGCCCAACCCCATTTCCAATACGTCGCCTTCCAGATTGGCGATCTTCCGTGCGGCCCAGTTGATACCATCGATCTGCGCGCTCAACCGCCGCCGCATCGATTCCAGTCTGCTCATGTCGTTGTCTCCATCGTCCACGGCGTTGCGCCGCCTGACAGCATTTCGTTTACAAAGCTCTCGGTGAAAGCCCAGATCGCAGGGGTGTGAACAAGGTGATGGGTCAAAAGGCCGAAAGGTTCCCGTGCGTCTTCAGTGCCTTGCCGCCGCGCGGTCAAATGCGCGACCGTCGTCGCCACCAGTGTTTTAGGCGCGATGAGGTCGCGCGTGCCCTTCCACCATATTGGGTCGATATGGGTATTGATCTGGATCAGCCCCGGCGCTGCATTGATGCTTTTGCGTGGTCCGAATGTGGATATGGCCTCGAACCCTTGATCATGCAGTTTGGGCAGCAGGGCGGGCTGAACCCGGTTCCACGGTGGCACGAACATGTGTCGCAACTGCGTGCCAAACAGGTCGCGCATGCGGGCCAGTCCAAGTGCGCTGTCGTCGGCCATGTCTGGCCGATCGGTCAGGAACTCGTTCTTCTTTTCATCAGGCCCGCTATGATCCTGATGCGCCCATCCATGAACGACTGGGATCAATTGCTTTCCATCCACGCATCCCGCCAGTTCAGCGGTCGCATGGGCCGGTATGATCGCCAAATGGACAGGTAATTCAGTGGCTTGGGTCAGCGCTGTCAGTTGATCCAACTCGGTTGTCGGGGCAATGGCATCATCGTCCCGCCACCAGAATGGGACGGGTAATCCGTCGCGACGGCATGCGGCCAGTTCCGTGCGCAGAGGTGTCCAGTCAATGTGCATGTGATGCCTCTGCCAATAGGCTACGCACGATGTCTACGCTTGCGCTGGCGCCGTCCATCCCGGTTGTTCGAGGGTTGCGTCGGTCCTGTTGCGCCAACGTGTTGATGGCATCTGCCAAGGTCGGTCCGGACAGGTCGGCCTGTCGCAACATGGACACCGCAGGCAAGGTGGTTAGAGCATCTGCGCGCAGCCCTTGTTCAACTTCACTGCCATCGTCAAACGGGACAAAGACAGCCGGAACGCCAGTCTGCAGGATATCGAGGGCTGTGTTGTACCCACACATCGACACCGACGCAGTCGCGCCTACAAGCAACTCGCGAAAGTCGGGGCGTGGACCTTCGACCGTCACGTTGGCTGGGGCGCGGTTTGCCCAATGCGCGCGGCGGGCATCATCGCCACCAACGAGGAAACGCCACAGGCGTGTGGTATCCAGTGTCGCGGCGTCGCATCCGGCTCCAAAAACCGTGTCGCCAACGGCACCACCGCCCGCGCTGACAAGGATTTCGTTGTGACGAGGCGGGTCTATGTCAGGTGCCTGGGGCGCAACAAAACCGGTGTAGCGCAGTTTGGTCCGCAGCATGTCCGATACGGGCCAGCTTGTGTCCAGTGGCACAACTTCGGGGTCAGAGTGAACCAGAACGGCGTCATAGAAGTGGTTCACAAGCTGGTCGGCAAAAGCGACTTTGGCTGGCTTGGACGGTGGCGCGAGGATGTCGCGAACGGATGACAGGATCAGGGGGCGCGACGGCAAGCCATCTGCAGTTTCAAGCAAAGCTTGGAACTCAGCCTTCAGTATGCGGCGGCCAAACGGGAACAGTTCGGTGATCAACACGTCGGGCTTCTGTTGCGCGACGTGATCAACAAGTGTCATCTGCCGGGCGACCAGATACGCCTCGCTGGCGATCTCACCTGTGTCGGTCAGAAGCGTCGAGAAATCAGTGCCGTTCGACTGCAACGGCGGCAATTGCACAAGGGTCAGGCCCGCGCTTTCGAAATGCGGAACGGGTTTACCTCCGCTGATAACCGTCACCGCATCACCCGCCGCGACAAAGGCGCGGCCAAGAGTCAGCGCACGCGCCAGATGCCCGGTTCCCAGCAAATGCGTGACAACAATCGTGACCTGCATCAGCGCGCCTCCAACCGTGGGACGTCGGGCATCAGGGTCAGTTTGCCCTTGTCGACTTGGAGAATAAACAAGCGGTTGCGCTTGATCCGAAACGGGGCGGGGCCGTCAAAATTCCAACCGGTTGCCATCGCCATCAACACACGCATCGTGCCGATATGGCAGACGGCCACGGTGTCCCGGGGCAGTGTGTTCAGCCATGGCTGCAAACGTGCCCGCAGACTGTCCGGGCTTTCGCCGCCCGGCGGGCAATAGTGCCATCCCCAATCTTCGATATGGCGAAATCCGCTGGTCGCATCGGCGGACAGCTCTGCGCCATAGCGCCCTTCCCAGTCGCCCCAGTTCATTTCGATCAAACAAGGTTCGACACGTGGCGCACGCCCTGCCACCAAAGCGGCGGTTTCCGTGGCGCGGGCCAGTGGGCTCGACACCAGATCGGCATCTTTGAAATCATCGGGCAGTCGGAACCCGGCCAGGTCGCGGCGTGCCGTTTCATCAAGGGGAATGTCGCTGCGCCCCTGCAAGCGGCCCTCACGGTTCCATGCGGTGTGTCCGTGACGCAATAAGGCAAGAGTGATCATATCATGCCCTCGATTGCTGTGCGCAGTGTTCCAGCGGCAGCGGGCAGCAGATGGTGTTGGGCAATTTGAGCGCGGGCCTGAGCGCCCAAGTCTTCGACCAGGGCGCGATTGGTCAGCATATCAGTCAAACGTGCGGCCATGGCATGCGGCCCGTCGGCCACGGCAGGCTGCGTCCCGGCGACAACGTCGTGCACCCCGGGGCGGTCCTGAGCCACAACGGGCAGACCAGCTGCCTGCGCCTCAAGATAGGCGTAGCCAAATGCCTCGTTCACACCCGGCCAGAACAACAGGCATGCTCTTTCATAACAGCCCTGCAGTTCATCCGAGGGCAATGCACCCAGCATGCGGACCCGCGCGCCGAACGGGGCCATCAAGGTCGTGACCTCTGCCTCTGCCGGGCCGCTGCCTGCGATATCCAATTGCCACTCCAGTGCGGGGTTGAGCAGCGCCAGCGTGTCAGCGATCAGCTTGTAGGACCCCAGCTTGTCCCCGGCCCGCATCATCCCGACACTTAGCATGGCACCGGAATAGTCCGACTGTCTGGGCAACTCCGCGCGATCAAGGAACGGACGCAGATGGGTCAGAACCTGACCAGCGGGCGCATCGCGGCGCAGCGTTTCGGCATCACGGGCTGTCACGTAGAAGATGGTGCGCGCCTGGTCACTGGCCGCCTCTGCGGCTTCGGCAAAGCGGGCCCATGGCCCGGACAGACGTTTGCGCGCGCGCGTGCTTTCGACCTGTACATAGGGAATGTTCAGGGCGCGGGCGACCGGTGGCCCGATCAAGTCCGGGGCCTTGTAGTAGTTGTGATAGGTCAGCCAGCATTGCCATGTTCCGGCCGCGGGCGCAGACAGAAGGCGCGCAACTTCTTTCTTTGCCTGCCCGATCAGTTCGTTCTGCAAAGCCGCGTCACCCGCGCGGTCATAAATGCGCAAGTCAGATGCGACAGTCATTGCCAATCCGGCATGGTCCAGTGCCTTTTTCAGCGCGCGGGCCATGGTCCGGTCACCGGATGGCACCGGATGATCCGGTGCCTTGAGCGGAGCGTAGAAAGCGACGGTCACGCAGCGTCCATGATGGCGCGCAACCGCCGTGCCAGATGCGCAATACCCGGTTGCATGGTGAAATCCGTATGCAGGCGGGTATGGGCGGCATCAGCCATAGTCGCGCCCAGTGCGGGGTTGCGTGCGACACGCATCATTGCGTCGGCCAGTGCCGGCGGATCGTCGTCACTCAGGATACCGTGCACACCATTGTCGATGAACTCGGGTATGGCCGAGACGGCCGTGCTCAGTATTGGCAGTTTCTGACTGGCGGCTTCCATCAGGACGTTGGGCAGACCATCGCGGTCACCGTCGGCGGCGACCCGGCTGGGCAATACAAACAAATCAGCGGCTTGCATTGCTGCAATGACCTCTGGTTGGTCGCATGCACCGCGCCAGGTGATGCGGTCAGAAAGGCCGGATTGCATGGCTTGGTCCTGCAATGCCTGTTTCAGGGCACCACCTCCGATATGGGTCCAATGCCAATCAACGTCTACTGGCAACAGCGCGACCGCGTCCAGCAGGCGGGTAAACCCTTTTTTCTCGACCAGGCGGCCCACAGACAGCATATGAAACGGATCGGAAAGCTGGCGCACCGCTCGGTCGGGAGCGGGCGGAAAACGTGACAGGTCCAGACCATGATAGACAAGATCAATCGGCGTATCTGTGGACAGGCCGTTCAAGTGCTCGGCTCCGAATGCAGTGCAGGTGGCCCCAAAAGCGGCACCCGCCGTTGCAGTATTCAGCTTGTCCCGCAGTTCCCATTCCGGTGAGGTCCAGATGTCCTTGGCATGGGCTGAAAAAGACCATGGCACACCCCTGAGCATCGCAGTGTAACGTGCGACTGAAGATGGTGTGTGCAGAAAATGGGCATAGAGGGCTGAAGTGCCAGCGGGTAATTCTCGCGCCATAACGCAAGCTTGTCCAAATCGACGTATGCGGTTTCTGGTTCTGTCGCGTGAAAAATCGCGCAGAAACTGACGCAAAGCTGGCCAAAACGTACGACGTCCCATGACTGAAAACAGACCGCGCAATACGCGGACGGGTTCATCGCCCAGGTATTCCGGCAGATAGTGAACCTCGGCTTTGAGCCGATCGTGCAACGGGTGGGTTTTCGTGTCCGTCGGATGGCGCAGTGACCAAATGGCGAAATCAATCCCGGCCTCCTCCAACGCCACCAGTTCCTGCGCGATAAAGGTCTCGGACAGGCGCGGCCAGCCTTTGACGGCTATGGCCAAGCGGGGCGATCTGGATGTCATTCTGCGGCGTCGGTCAACGAATGCTGCATAAGGGCCTGCGCGCGTGCATTGACCACGTCCAAACCATCCAGAAGGCCATCGGCCCCCGCCTCGGACGGGCGTTTCTGGTGAGGCAGGGCGCGGATGGCCGCAACCATCGCATCTGTGGTCAACCCTTCGCGGAAACGATCCAGGTTGCGGACCAGCCCCAATTCCTCGGCCCGATGGGCGCGGATCCACTGTTCAAGGCGTGGTTTCGTACGGGGTACGATGACGGCGCGTTGATCAAAGGACAGAAGTTCGCAGAATGTGTTGTAGCCGCCCATGCTAATCACGCCTTCGGCCCCTGCAAAGAGCGGTTCGATCTTGCTGTCGAACCCGGTTGAGGTGACGCGACCGCCAAGCGCTTCGACGCGCGTTTCGAACCGTTCGCGCACCTCGCCGGACAAGAATGGGCCATAGACCAGAACCGCGTGGGGATGCAGATCGGGGTCCTGTTCATATGCCGACAGGACAAGATCAACCATGGCCGCCCCATCGCCACCACCACCGGGTGTGATAAGGATATATGGCGTATCTGGCACCTCAGCGGCATCCACGATGCTGCGCCGCAAGTAGCCGGTCCAGACCGTCCTATTGCGGACATCGGGCGACAAAGGCAGACCTTGGGTCGGGTCATAGACCGAGCGCACGCCGTAGACCCATACTTCATCATAGAAAGACTCAGTGGCCTCGACTGCGCCCTTGCGGGCCCATTCGGCGGCCAGCACGTCGGGCTCGTCCAGTACGTCACGCAGACCCAAAACGATGCGGGTCTTGCTGCCTTCACGCAGACGCTTGAGGGTGTCGAGCAGTTCACCCCGAAAGCCGGTCGGCTCTTTGTCGACGATCAGCAGGTCAGGTTCGTATTGGTCAATGGTTGAATCGATCAATGCAGATCGCAGCGCCGTCGTCGCCTCGATATCCATGCCTTCGGTCTGGCTGATATAGTTGCCATCGGCCAGTTTCTTCACACCGGGCAGGCGGACGTGATCCACGGCAGGAGGGAATGTGAAACGTCCGGCAACAGGGCTGCCAGTGAGAATGATGGCGCTTTCGGCAACACCGGACTCGGTCAGCGCCGATGCAAGCGCGCGGCTGCGCCGCAGATGGCCCAAGCCAAACGTATCGTGACTGTACAGCACAACGCGACCCGGGCGGGCACCAACCGCAGTTGGCGAAACAGGAGTGGAATGGGTCATCGTCGTCTTCTTTTCCCCGTCTCCTCACGGACGTCACCATCCTTGACGCTCAGAGAATCCCTCTGGCGCGTATAGCACAGAGTTTGCGTTCCCCAAGATAGCAACAGCCGATCTGGATAACACCTCTGCCCGCGCTATCGCAAAAATGGAACGCTTTGTAAAATCAGCGCTTACCGGACAGATCGCGGAAGTTCACGTCCTGGTAGACGCAATTGTCATTGCACCTGCGGTCGCGTAGCGTCGTTGAAATCAGAAAGTTCTGCGACATCGCATATGACACACTCCCTTTTCCGCCTCTTGCTGCCCATCCTGATCGGCATGGCGCTCCTGTTTCCAGCTTTTTCGCATGCCCAAGGTTTGGGCAGTCTGTTGCCCGGCGCTGGCACTGCCGAAACGGCCCCGGGTGACATCACAGATATAATGGAAAGCGCCGCGCAGAATGGCGTCAACGTTATTGTCATCGACAGCGATGGCCGCGTGATCACCCAGACCGGAACCCCATCCACAGACAGCGATGCGCCCGGCAGCGGCACCACGCTTATGGCGATCCAAGACGACGCGGTTGCCTTCCGAACGGCTTTGGTGGACCGGCTTTTGAACCTGCCAGTGGCGTTCAACGAGGTCGCATACATCCTGCGCGCAACCAGCCCGGATGGCACGATTTTTGCCTATGTGCAGGCCCTTCTGATCAGCATGGCGCTGTTCGCCGTGGGCATGGTGTTCGAGGCGCAAGTGTTCGGGAAACGCATCGCGAAACGCTTTGTGGTGAACCGCATCCATGACGCGCCGGATGGCTATGTCGAAAAAATGCCATTCCTCGTCTTCCGTTTCTTCATGGGGGTGGTTGGCACGCTCGTCTCCATGGCTGTGGCCTATCTGCTTGGCGCCATCATCTTTGGCCCCCTGGAAGATCCGGCCATGCAGTTCACGGTGACCTTGATCAATATCGGGTACTTTCTTGCCCGTGTTGTGGCCGGGCTGTGGCGGATGATCCTGTCGCCATACCTGCCGCAATATCGCATCCCGCTGTTCAGCGACGGCGATGCGCGCAAACTGCATCTTTGGCTGTCCGGGGTCGCGGCCTTCGGCTTCTTTGCAATCCTCTTCGGAGTCTGGATCGAGGAGTTGGGGCTGAACAACGAGGTCTACGTTTTCCTCTTCTCTCTGCTCAGCCTGTTGGTGATGTTCCTGAACATTATGTTGGTGATTGCCAACGGTCGCGCGATCACCGGGGCGATCCTGAACGGCAAGGCACCGTCGGATTCGACATGGGTTCTGCGCACGCTCGCGCGGGCATGGGCGCCGCTGGCGGTGTTCTATTTCCTGTTTGCGTGGGGGGAACAGACCTATCACCTGGTCATTGGCGACCCGCTGGGCGTGCCGTTGCTTGCGGCGGCCTGGGGCATCCTGACGACAATCATCGTGGTCTACGGGGTCATCAATTTCTTTATCGAACGCAGCTTTGCCCGCGCACGCCTTGTCAGAGAGCACAACGTGACAGCAGAGACCGATCTGGACCCAGATCCGGCGCCCCCACCCGTTGTGACGGGTCCTCGGATCAGCACATTCGAAGATCTGGCGCAGAGGATTGCAGGTATCCTCGCTTTTGTCGCCGGCATCTATGCCTTCGTCACGATCTGGAGCCCCGAAGCGCCCATGATGGGCGACAGCTGGACCGATCGGCTGCTCGACATCATCGTGATCCTGTTCATTGGTTACATTGCTTACAACGCATTCCGCATCTGGATCGACAACAAGATCCGGGAAGAACAGGGCGATGTGCAAGAGGTCGAACTGGGGGACGAGGGCGGCGGCTCGTCCGCCTCGCGTTTGGCCACGCTCCTGCCGCTGTTCCGCAACTTCGTGCTGATCGTCATTGTCCTGACCGGTCTGCTGATCATGCTGATGGAGATGGGGGTGAATGTCGGCCCGCTCTTTGCCGGTGCCGGTATCGTGGGTGTGGCCGTTGGCTTTGGCTCGCAATCGCTGGTGCGCGACATTTTCTCTGGTGCGTTTTTCCTGTTCGATGATGCCTTCCGCAAGGGCGAATACATCGACGTGGGTGGGGTCAAGGGGACGGTGGAAAGCATCAGCGTCCGCAGCTTCCAACTGCGCCACCACCTGGGCGCACTGCACACCATCCCCTTCGGCGAAATTCAGGTGCTGACGAACTATTCCCGTGACTGGGTGATTATGAAGCTGCCTTTGCGCGTGACCTATGACACCGATGTGGAAAAGGTGCGCAAACTGATCAAGAACCTAGGGATCGCGCTACTGGATGATCCGGTCATCGGAGACAACTTCATCCAACCCCTGAAGTCTCAGGGTGTGATCGAGATGCAGGACAGCGCCATGATCATCCGCGTCAAGTTCATGACCAAACCGGGGGATCAGTGGCTTGTGCGCAAAAAGGTCTATGAAGACATCCGCGCGCTGTTTGAACGCGAGGGTATCAAATTCGCCCACCGCGAGGTGACGGTGCGCCTTGCGGAGGGGCAGAAGGCGGATGAGCTTGGCGAAGAAGACCGCAAGGCGATTACCGCTGCTGCGCAGGCGTCTCTGGAAGAAGAGTTGCTTGAGGATGCGGCTGACTTTGCCGACGACCGGTAATGTGTGACCGTGCTGCGATGCTGCGCACCGTGGTGCGGATCGCTCCAATTGGGCGTTCAAAGACCTGCGCAAACACCAGACCGGCGGCGACGGACCCAAAGAATAACAGCGCATCGCGCGACACTGTCTCGGCTGGGAATGCGGCGTCGATCAGGTGCAGCACGGGATAATGCACCACATAGATCGAAAAGCTTGCCCCGGCCCACCAGCGCAGATGCGGGTGCGCGCCCTGGTAGTCCTGTGCCAGACGCGCCATTCCAATGACGTGGAGTGCAGTCATCAAGCCGATCATGCCATTCCAGACGAACTCGTCCGAGAAGACCAGAATGTAGCGATAGTGCGCGGGTGCAAATGCCTCTGCCGTGGCTTGTGCCAGCATATCCGGGACGTTGAAGGCCTGACACAAGACATATGCCAAGGGGCCGCCCCACGCGAGACTGCGCGCGACACCCTCTGTCATCTGTGCCGCACGACCGGACTTCACGTAGTGCCAGACGACAACACCCATCAACCACGCGGGCATCAGCAGCAGGATGCGCGGGCCAAAGACAACGCCAAGCGCGGCCAGCAACACAAGCCGCCGCGCGCCTGTGCAAAACACCGCGACACCAAACAGCACGTAATACGCCGCCTCATAGCTCAGCGACCACAACGGGCCGTTCGTGCCCAGCCGGACCCGCTCGAACAGGCCCCATTCGTTCGACATAGTGAGACCGCGCACCAGCATCTCCCACAGGGGCAGGTGCTGGTAAAAGCTGTTGGGGTAGGCCGACACGTCTATGGGCCGGCCCATCCGGTCCAGCACAAAAGTCAAAAGGATGGCTGGCAGCAGCACGGACAGCAGCCGTGTCATTCGGTTGAACGCATAGGTGCCAAACGTCTTGTCCCGTTCGGCAGCAAAGGCAATCACCAGGCCAGAAATGACAAAGAAGACGATGACGGCATCACTGCCGACATTCAACTCGCGGACAAACTCGTAGTCCCCGCGCGTGAACCGCGCATAGGCCACATGGGAAAACACCACGATCAGGGTGGCGGCCACTCGCAGCGCATCTAACCAAAGGGACAGACCACGTGTCACTGCGCAGTCTCGCGGTTCTGGGGCGATGCAGGATCGTCGGTCGTGCCCTTGGTCAGTGTCTGCCATGCCTCGGCAAATGGGTGCAGCAAGGCGGCGCGCAGGGTCGGGTGTGGTTGTTCGATGGGAACGCCGTTTTCGTCCGACAGGCCAAAGCTCAGGATCTCATGCTCCTTGGGTACATAAAGCGAACCAAACATCAGATCCCAGAAGGCGAACACCTCGCCATAGTTCTTGTTGTAATGCTTTGGGTCGTTGGAATGGTGCACTTGGTGCTGTGCCGGTGAGATCAGGATATGCTCCATCACGCGCCCATAGCTCAGCCAGACATGGCTATGGCGCAAGTTGGCCCCGAAGGCGTTGAACAGGAAGTAGCCCGCATTCACGCTGCCAATGGTCAGCACGTCGATCTTGCCCATCAGCAGGAACAGCATCAGCGCCTGAACAGCCCCGATGACCAGGGCGTAAATCATCAAACGGATTACCACGAACACGGGGTGATTGCGGTTCGCGGTCAGGGGCGTCAGCACCTCGGCCGAATGGTGCAGGGCGTGGAATGGCCACAGCAGCGCATTTTCATGGTGCAGGCGGTGCGCCCAGTATTTGCAGAAATCCAGCGTGAGGATCATGATCAGCGTAGCGAGCGCCAGCTTGCCCCAGTCCCCCTCGCCCACGGCGGGGGCCAGGTCGCCACCAGTGGCGTCCAACATCATGGTCAACAGACCCGATGTGACAAGCGGTGTGAGGGTCACAGCGGCAAAGAAACCTGAGACCGTCAGCAGCTTGTTGAACAGGAAGATCTGGATATCAACAAGGTTCGATTTGTGCGTATAGACCGCGCGGGGCAGCAGGAAGGCTGTGAAAGATGTGGGCCGCCCGCGGACCCGCCAGATCACATAGACCAGCGCGACGGTCAGGCAGAGATAGAGCAATGCCAGACGCGAATTCCAGTCAAACAGGAACCCGGTAAACCCGTCCAGAAGTTCATAAAAAGCGTCCATTTCGCCCTCTCACGCCTTGTGTTGGGCACAGCGATAGGGGGCAAATTTGTTGAGAGTATGGCGACTTTAGGCGGAATTTTATTCGATTGTTTCGGGTAGCGAGGGCACTACTCCAAGAGGTGATGTGCGACCTTCCCCTCGTCCCAAGTGATGCCAAGGCCGGGCCCACGGGCCGTCACGCAGCCATCCTCGATCGCATAGGGTTCGGTCATCACCCCGCCCGCCACATCCAGCCATTCCAGCAGATGTGCATTGGGCGTAGCGGCCAATGCATGGGCCGACGCTTCGACAAACAGATGGCTTGAGACGGGAACGCCCGCGGCCTCGGCCATGGCAGCGGCGCGGAACCAGCCGCTCAGCCCCCCGATCTTGATCATGTCGGGCATTGCATAGTCCGTGGCCGCAATCATGCGTGCCGCATCCGCCGGCTGCCACCAGTTCTCTCCCGATTGAATGGCCGTGGACACAGCAGCACGGACGGATCGGTAGCCCGCCAGATCTTCGGCTGGCACGGGCTCCTCCACCCATGTCAGGTCCAACCCGGCCTCTTCAAGGGCGCGGATGCGGGCAATCGCTTCAGGCGCAGCGAAGGCCTGATTGTAGTCTAGCATCAACAGCCGTTCCGGCCCGATCATGTCGCGCACAACGCGCAACGCGGCCACATCCTCCGTCACTGTCGGAAAACCCAGCTTGACCTTGATGGCCGTGAACCCACGCGCCAGAGACGCCTCGATCAACCCTTCGTCCCGACCGGGTACAAACAGGCCCTGACTGTCGTAACACGGCAAGGGGCGCGGAGCGGCACCGAACAACGCGCATACAGGCTGGTCTACCGCCTTGCCCTGTGCATCCCACAACGCAAGGTCCAGACCGGCAAGCGCCATACCGACCATTCCCTGCTGCCCAAGAAGACGAAACTGTGCGGCGGTCTGCCGGGCGACATCCGCCGGCTGTGCCGACGACCCCGCCAGCGTCTCCGACAGGTCCGTCAGAAAAGTCACCAACGGCTTCAGCATCAGTGGGGTGTAGCCAAAAATGTAGGCGCTTCCGCTGACACCCTCATCCGTCTCTACATCGACCAGTACCAGGGGTGCCGCTGGGATCGACGCCTGCGCCGTCGTGATCGGCACGGCCAGCGGTGCCATCACCGCCCGCGCCTTGATCCGTTCAATCCGCATCAGCTGGTGTAGGGGTCCAGACTGTCGCGCAGCCCGTCGCCAAGGAAGTTGAAGGCCAGAACGACAATGATGATGGGCAGCATGGGGATTGCCGTCCACGGGTAGATCTCAATGCTCGCCAGGTTCTGCGCATCGTTCAACATCACGCCCCACGACACGGCAGGGGCCCGTAGACCAAGACCGAGGAAAGACAAAGCCGTTTCCCCCAGGATCATTGCCGGGATCGACAAGGTGGCGGATGCAATCAGGTGCGACATGAAGTTGGGCAACAAATGCCGCCGGATGACGCGCGAGGGTTTCGCCCCCATCATCTCTGCCGCCCGTACATATTCCTCCTCTCTCAGCGAGAGGAACTTACTTCGGACTGCCCTTGCCAACCCCGGCCAGTCGAGCAGGCCGAGGATGATACTGATTATGAAAAAGACGGATACCGGCCCCCAATTTGACGGCACGGCGGCGGACAAGGCCAGCCACAAGGGCAACTCCGGCAAGGACCGCAAAATCTCGATGGCGCGGTTCACAACCCAGTCGATCCAACCGCCGAAATAACCCGCGATGGCCCCGAACCCGATGCCCAGGATAAAGGACACGGTGATGCCAATCAGGCCCACGGTCAGCGACAGCTGCGCGCCATAGGAAATCCGGGAAAACACGTCACGTCCCAGCCGGTCCGAGCCAAAGATAAACACCGTCGCCCCCTCGGGTGCGCAGAACAGGTGGCGATCGGCAGGGATCAGGAAGAACAGCTTGTACTCGGTCCGCTCGCAAAAGAATTGCAACGGCATCGGGCGCGAGGTGTCCGTCTCGTACACCCACTGGAAGTTCTCAAGGTCGGCAGAACCGATGGTGGGATAGACAAAAGGCCCAACAAACTGCCCCTCATGCCAGAACTTGATGGCCTGCGGCGGGTGATACAGGTGATCCGCGCTGCGCTCGTTAGGCGTATAGGGCGAGATGAACCCGGCAAAGGGGATTGCCATGTAAGCCAGCAGCAGGAAGATGCCTGAAATCAGGCCCAGCCGGTGCTTGCGGAACTTGCGCCAGACCAGCACCCAGTTCGGGGCGTCCATGTCTGACCGTTCGGGCGCGGACAGGTCCACGTTCGGATCGTATGGGGCATCATCAATGAAACGGCCGTCGGGCAGGGTGCTCATGGTTTTATCCTTCCCGTGCGCCGTAGCGGATGCGTGGATCAAGCAGCACCAGCAGCAGGTCTGAAATCATCGTGCCGATGAGGGTGAGTAGCGCCACGAACATCAACACAAAAGCGGCCAGAAACTGGTCTTGCGACTTCAGCGCGGTCAGCAAGGCGGGGCCGATGGTCTGCAGTCCCAGCACCACGGACACCAGAACCGATCCCGACACCATGGCGGGCAGCAGGTTGCCAATGTCGGCCACAAACGGGTTGAAGGCCATGCGCAGCGGATACTTGGTTAGCAACTTGGCCGGGGCCAAACCCTTTGCCATCCCCGTTTCGACATAGGGTTTCGACAGCTCGTCCAGCATGTTGGCCCGCAGGCGTTGCATCATCGCAGCAGCACCTGATGTCCCAATGACAAAGGTCGGCACGATCAGATGCACAAGCACGCTTTGCACCTTGGCAAGCGACATCGGCTCGCCCTCAAACTCTGGCGCCATCAGGCCGCCGATGGGCAGGCCCAGATACTTGTGCCCGTAATAGAACAGGATCAGCGCCAGCAGGAAGTTTGGCGTGGCAAGGCCCAGATACCCAACAAAGGCGGTGGTGTAATCCACCCACGTGGCCGACCGGGCAGCAGCCAGCACGCCAAGGGGCAGGGCAACAAGATAGACAAACAAGACGGCGGCGAGGTTCACCAGAACGGTCAGCCAAAGCGCATCCCCGACAATGTCAGCCACGGGTGCATCGAATTCGAATGACCAGCCAAAATCGCCCTGTAACAGCCCCGAAAATCCCTGCGGGCCCGGCGCCACGCCCGCCCAGATCAGATATTGCTCCCACAAGGGACGGTCGAGCGCGTATTCGGTGCGCAGAAATTCGGCCTTGGCGACGCCTTCGGCCTGACCGGTGGCGCGCAGTTCTGCAATCTGGTTCGACAGGTAGTCGCCGGGGGGCAGGTTGATGATGATGAAGATCAGGATGGAAACGACGATCAACGTCAGCACCATCGTCAGCAGCCGGTAGGCCGCGTAACGGATGAACATCATTCGCTCACCTGCGCGATCTGCTCGGCATCAGAGAAAAAGAATTCATCAATCCGGTGCACGCCGAAATGCGCGCCCGGGTCCCAGGCCCATTTGCCTTGTTCAGGCACGTTCCGCAGGCGGTCAGAGACGATAACCGGTTGTGGGGCCTCGCTCAGGATACCGATGCCGAACTGGTTGTCAGCGTGGATTTTCAGCATCTCGCGCCAAATCGATCGGTGTTCCTCGGGGTCATCGGTGTTTTGCCACGCCTTGCTGAGCGCCATCAGGCGCTTGGCTGGCTCAAGGTCCACCGGCTCACCCGCCGCGCCATGGGTCTGGTAATATTGACCCCATTTAGGCCAGGCAAAGAATACCTGATCTGTTGGCGCAAGGTAGGAGGGCGGCGTGTTTGGCTGTGGCAACCCGTTGTCCCAGCCAAACCAGACCGACGCCATGGTCACACCGGAAAAGACGCGGTTGCGCAGGATGTCACGGTCCAGTGGGCGCATGATCAGCTTGATGCCAATGTCGCGCCATGTGTCAGTGATGATGGCCAGCGCGTTCTCGACCTCCTGCCGCTCTCCGGCGGTTTCGATCACGAACTCCATCGGGCGGCCGTCCGGCAGCAAGCGAATGCCTGCCGGAGTGCGCTGGTTCAGGCCCATCTGGTCCAGCATCACGTTGGCCGTGTCCGGGTCGTAGATGGCCCATTGGGTCAGCAGCGCCGGATCAAAAAGCGGGCTTTTGGCCAGCGCCGTCATGCCCCCTTCCTTGCCCAGCCCGAAATAGAGCGCGCGGTTGATCATCCGCCGGTCGATGCCCAGCGACAGGGCGCGTCGGAACCGCGCATCGCGCATAACCTCGCGCCATACTGGATCGGCAAAGTTCAGGTTGGGATAGATGGCAATCTGGCTCGCTGCACCATTGGACCACAGGTAAGTGCGATAGGGCGCGCCATCTGCCTCGCCCTTCTTCAAGATCGACACATCGCGGAAATCCAGCCCGCGGGCCTGTAAATCAGCCTCGCCCGCATTGGTCTTGGCCGCCACAAGGCCCGAGCCCACGATGTCCATCTCGACAACGTCGATATAGGGCAACTGTACGCCGCGCGCGTCGATGCGGTGGAAATAGGGGTTGCGCACAAACAGGTGCCGCATCGCCGCCCCGGTCGAGGCAGGCTTCCAAGGCTGCAAGGTCGGCAATTCGTGATTGTCGAACTTGTACATGTTGTCGAGCTTGTTGTGCAGCGGAGCCCAGCTGCGCACGCGCTTTTTGTCGATCATCTCCTCCATCGCTTCCTTGGTGTTGAAAGCGACGTGGAATTGCTTGAGGTAATGCGCGGGCCTGTAGATGAACGGCGGGCTGGCCTGCGCCAGCATCTGCAGGAAGTTCGGGTTCGCCTCGGGAAACTCGACCACCACCGTTGTTTCATCGGGGAAGGTCATCGTGGCGATATCTTCGCCCATGCGCATGATTTCGGGCGGACCGTTCGGGCTCAGTTCCGCGTTCTGGGCCACGTGTTTCCACCAGTACTCGAAATCAGCGGAGGTAAAAGGCGCGCCATCCGACCAGCGATGACCGGGCCGCAGATGCAGGGTGAAAATACGCCCCTCTTCCACCTCGACATCGCGCAGGATATCGGGCTTCAGCTGGTAATCGTGGTCATAGCCCACCAGCCGGGCATAGCCATAGACCACCATCTGACGCACGTCCTTGGTGCGGGTGACCATGGTGCGCAACGTGCCGCCCTGCGTCCCGAATTTCCGACCCTTGGCCTCAAGATCGACAACAAGGGGCACGTCCGGAATGCGGTTTACCGCCGGGTCCATCTGCCCCTTCTTCACCTCCGGCGCCCAGAACGTGCTCTCTTGCACGACGGGCTGGGCCAGGGCGGGCAGGGCCATCAGCCCAGCAAAAACGACACCGAGCAAGCGGCGCATTCGAAAAACTCTAGACATGGCAGCGCACCTTGTGTCCGGGTTCGATCTGGATGAGGTCGGGGGCCGCAAGCCCTTCGAAGCGGAACATGTCCGGCCAGCTTGCAGGCGATCCGGCGCCACGCGACACCTCGGCCAAGTCAATGGGACGTTGCACATCCGGCTCGGGCTGCGCGGCGATCAAGGCCTTGGTGTAGGGATGCCGCGGGTTGTAAAACAGCGTCTCCGGCGGGGCCTGCTCGACAACCACTCCCTGACGCATCACCGCCACCTCATCGGCAATTCGGGCCACAACGGCCAGATCGTGGCTGATGAACAGATAGCTCAAGCCCATTCCGTCCCGTATGCGCTCCAGCAATATCAAAATCTGCTCTTGCACCGACACATCAAGGGCCGAGGTCGGCTCGTCACAGACGAGCAGCACAGGATCAAGGGTCAGCGCCCGAGCAATCGACAACCGTTGGCGCTGTCCGCCTGAAAAGGCATGCGGGTAGCGCATGAGCATATCGGGGTTCAGTCCCACCCAGCGCAGCATCTCTGCAGCCTTGTCGCGGCGGGCCATCCTGTTGCCGATGCGATGGATCTCCATCGGTTCGGTCAGGGCCTCCTGCACGCGCATGCGCGGGGACAGAGATGAATAGGGATCTTGAAACACCATCTGTGCCTGCCGCTGAAAGGCCACCTTGTCGGAACGGCTCAGCGCGTTGATGCAGATGGGATCAGCATCCAGCTCGGGACGAAACAGCACTTCCGACCCTTCATCCGGCACCTCGGCGCCAAGCGCGATGCGGGCACAGGTCGTCTTGCCCGACCCACTTTCGCCAACGACAGCCAATGTCTTGCCTCGGGGCAGCTTCAGGTTCACGTCGATGCAGGCATGAACCTTCTTTTTCTCGCGCCAGCCCCCCGCACGCACCGTGTATGTCTTGCAGACATTGTTCAGCTCAAGGATCAGATCCTCTGCTGGCAAAGGCTCTGCCGGTTTGGGGTCCTTTGGGATCATTGGGGCTGCGGCAAACAGCTTTTGGGTATACCCATGGCCCGGGTCACCCAGAACAACCGGGGCCGGACCGCTTTCCATCACGTGGCCCTTGTTCATGACGACCACGCTGTCGGCCATGTTGGCGACGACGCCCAGATCATGGGTCACAAGGATCATCGCCATACCCGTGTCGCGCTGCAAATCCTTCATCAGACCCAGAACCTGCGCCTGCGTGGTCACGTCCAGGGCGGTGGTTGGTTCATCGGCGATCAGCACGTCCGGCTTGGCCACCATCGCCATGGCAATCATGGCGCGTTGCCGCATCCCGCCTGACATCTCGAACGGATAGGCCCGGAAGGCGCGCTCGGGGTCCACGAACCCGACGCGTTCGAATGTTGCCAACACATCCTGCTTGGCCTCTGCCGCCGACATGTTGCGGTGCAGGGTCAGAACCTCGGACACTTGGTCGCCGATGCGGTGCAGGGGCGACAGGGATCGCATGGGTTCCTGAAAGATCATCGAAATGCGGTCGCCGCGAATGCCCCGGATCTGGCGGGGCGGCAGGGTCAGCAGATCAGTACGCGCCTCACCCTCTCCGAACATCACCGAGCCCTGACGCAATTGCGCCGTTTTGGGCAGTATGCGGAGGACAGATCGACAGGTCAGAGTCTTGCCGGACCCACTCTCGCCAACCAGCGCCAGCGTTTCCCCGCATGCGACCGAAAAATTGACCCCCGCCACGACCGGAGGGGCCGAGCCAAAACCGATCGACAGATTTTTCACTTCCAGAAGCGGGGCCATTCATGGTCCTTTTTTCGCGCGCAGGTCTTGAAATCAGTGAACCCGATTCCATCCAACACGTCCATACACGGGAAAGTCGCGCAAATGTGCTACCGCTTGATCACTTTTTGCCCCATCTAGAGCGAAAGCAAAGGAAATGATCATGCAACAAAGCCGCCTTGACCTTTTTGTCGACCGTATGGTGTCCCAACGGGCCTGTCTGGATCACGCAGCGAAAGTCATCGCGGACATGGAGGGGCCGGTGTTCGAACTTGGTTTGGGCAATGGGCGCACCTACCATCACATGCGGCACATTATGCCGGACCGTGACATCTATGTATTCGAACGGGCGGTGGCCTCGCACCCTGACAGCACGCCGCCCGAAGACATGGTTCTGCTGGGCGACGTCTTTGAAACCTTGCCGCAGGCGCATGCCCGCTTTGGTGCGGCAGCGGTTTTGATCCACGCTGATCTGGGCGGCCACAATGCGCAAAAGAACGACCTCTTTGCACAGAAAGTCTCACCTGCCATCGCCCCGTTGCTGGCGGTTGGCGGTTTGATGGTGTCGTCCGACCGTATGTATTTTGACAATCTGGTCGAACAGCCGCTGCCGGATGGCGCGGTTCAGGGCCGCTGTTTCATCTACCGACGCGAGAGCTAGGGAACCGGCAACCTGGTCGATAGCGGCCCTTCGGGGAAAGTTTATCTGGCAAGATGAAGAGGCGGATCAGCGCCAAGTGACGTTGCGGCGTGTTTTGAATCGCTTGCCCTTTTTCTGTGCACGCCTAGGCTGAAACATGCGCAAGGTGGAGGATCCATGCGCGTGTTTCAGAACCAGCGGAGGACCCATGAGCGACAAGATTGCCTATTCCAGAGAAGGCGACATCGCCATCCTGACGGTCCAAAACCCGCCCGTGAACGCGCTCAGCCATGCCGTGCGCCAAGGCCTTTGGGACCGGATGGAGCAGGCCGAGGCAGATGATGGTGCGCGCGCCGTTCTTATCGTGGGCGAGGGACGTGCCTTCTTTGCCGGTGCCGACATCACCGAATTTGGCAAACCCCCGCTTGAGCCGCACCTGCCTGACCTGATCAACCGGATCGAAGCATCGCCGCTTCTCGTTGTGGCCTCCATGCATGGCGTCAGTCTGGGTGGCGGGCTCGAGGTGGCGCTGGGATGCCACTACCGCATCGCCGTCCCCTCGGCCAAGGTGGGTTTGCCCGAAGTGCATTTGGGTCTGATCCCCGGCGCGGGCGGGACACAGCGTTTGCCGCGCCTGACCGGTGTCGAGGCGGCACTGGACGTGATGACCACTGGTCGGCATATCGGAGCTGGCAAGGCCCATGAATTGGGCATCATCGATGTGATCGAAGATGGTGATCCGAAGGCCAACGGTATCGCTTATGCCCAGCAGCTGCTGGATGGAGGTGCCAACCGCCGTCCGGTGTCTGAAATGGACCCGCCCGCCGCAATCGATTGGGACAGGGCGTTCGAAACCATTCTTGCCAAGGGTCGGGGCCAAATTTCGCCAGCCTGGTGCGTGCGTGCCGTGCAGGCCGCAGTCGAAAAACCCTTTGCCGAAGGGCTGAAGGCCGAGCGCCAGATTTTCTATGATCTCATGCAAACGGATCAGCGGCAGGGCATGATCCACTCGTTCTTTTCAGAGCGTGCGGTGGGCAACTTGCCCGAGTTGAAAGCGGTCAAACCGAGGGCAATCCAGCACATTGGTGTGATCGGTGGCGGCACGATGGGGGCCGGCATTGCCACCGCAGCTCTCTTGTCCGGGTTGGAAGTGACGCTGCTGGAAATGAGCGCGGAGGCAGGCCAAGCCGCCCGCGACCGCATCGAACGCAACCTGTCCGGGGCCGTGAAGCGGGGCAAGATCACCCCCAACCAGCACGACCAGATCCTGACCCACACGCTTTTGGTTGTGACCAACTACGACAAGCTGCAGGATGTCGATCTGGTGATCGAGGCCGTGTTCGAGGACATGGAGGTCAAGAAAAAGGTCTTTGCCGAGCTGGACCGCGTTTGCAAACCCGGCGCCATCCTTGCCTCCAACACGTCCTACCTGAATATCGACGAAATCGCCGCCACCACTTCGCGTCCCGCGGACGTGCTGGGCCTGCACTTCTTCTCGCCGGCGCATGTGATGAAGCTGCTTGAGGTTGTTGTGGGCGACGCCACCGCGCCCGATGTCACCGCCACAGGCTTTGCGCTGGGCAAGATGCTGGGCAAGATCAGCGTCCGCGCGGGTGTCTGCGACGGGTTCATCGGCAACCGTATCCTTGCCACCTACCGCACCGCTGCCGACCAGATGATCCTGGACGGTGCCTCGCCCTACGAGATCGACACGGCCCTCGAGGACTTTGGCTTTGCCATGGGCCCCTTCGCTGTCGCTGACCTTGCGGGCCTCGACATCGGCTGGGCCGTGCGTAAACGCAAACGGGCTGAGGGACACGCCCCCAAGCGCGATGCCACCTATGCTGACACGCTCTGTGAGCAGGGCCATTTCGGTCAGAAGACGGGCAAGGGCTATTACGATTACGCCGCTGGCCCCAAGGCGCGTGTGCCCAACCCCGACGTGCTGCCGATGATCGAAGCTGACCGCGCACGGCTGGGCATCACGCCCCGGAACTTCACGCATGAGGAAATCGTGCGCCGCTACATGGCCGCCATGGTCAACGAAAGCGCCAAGGTCGTGGGCGAAGGCATCGCCCGCCGTCCCCTCGACGTCGATATGACATTGCTCTTTGGCTACGGCTTCCCGCGCTACCGGGGCGGGCCGCTTAAATGGGCGGACATCATGGGGCTCGGACCCCTGCTGAACGACATCAAATCCTATGCCACAGAAGATCCTGACTTCTGGGCACCGGCGCCGCTGCTGGAACAGCTGGTGGCCGAAAACAAAACCTTCGATGACCTGAACAAAAAGGGCTGAGATATGGACCTGAGCTATTCCTCCGAAGAACTGGCTTTCCAGGAAGAGATACGCATATTCCTGCAGAACGATCTTCCAAAAGACATCGCCGAAAAGGTCCGGCTTGATGGGGACCTGACCAAGGATGACATGGAACGCTGGCACGCGATCCTGAACGCGCGCGGCTGGCTGGCCCAGAACTGGCCCCGGGAATTTGGCGGTGCGGAATGGTCGGCGGTGCAACGGCACATCTATGACACCGAGGCCGCCGCTGCCCACGCCCCCCGCATCGTCCCCTTTGGCTTTTCGATGCTTGGCCCCGTCCTGCAGAAATTCGGGTCCAAGGAACAGCAAGACCACTGGCTGCCGCGCATGCTCGACGGCACCGACTGGTGGTGTCAGGGCTATTCCGAACCGGGTGCCGGGTCCGACCTCGCATCGCTGAAAACCAAGGCGGTGCGCGACGGCGACCACTACATCGTCAACGGCCAGAAAACGTGGACGACGCTGGGCCAGTTCGCCAACATGATCTTCTGCCTTGTCCGTACAGACTCGGATGCCAAACAGCAGGAAGGCATAAGCTTCCTGCTGATCGACATGGACACGCCCGGTGTCGAGGTGCGTCCCATCATTCTGCTGGACGGCTGTCACGAGGTGAACGAGGTCTGGTTCACGGACGTAAAAGTGCCCGCCGAAAACCTCGTAGGCGAGGAAAACAAGGGCTGGACCTACGCCAAGTACCTGCTCACGCACGAACGCACCGGCCTTGGTGGCGTCGGGTCAAGCGAGGCGGGGCTGAAGGCGGTGAAACGCATCGCCAAAGCGGCCAATCACAACGGTAAATCGCTTCTTGAAAACCCCCACTTCGCGGCTCGTGTCGCACAGGTAGAGATTGACCTGCGCGCTATGGCCACCACCAACCTGCGCATCATCTCGAAAGCCGCGGCCGGAGAGGCACCGGGGCTTGAGGCGTCGATGCTCAAGGTCAAAGGGTCGATCCTGCGCCAGGAGATCAACGACCTTGCGCGCCGCGCTGTCGGCCCCTACGCCATGCCGTTTGCGTCCGAAGCGGTCGAAGGCGCCAATAACCGGATCCCCGACCCGTTCGATACAGGCCCCGTCGCAGGCCAGTACTTCAACAATCGCAAGCTTTCGATCTTCGGCGGATCCAACGAAATTCAACGCGGCATCATCGCCAAAGTAACTATGAGCGGAGGCGCGTAATGGACTTCAACCTGACCGAAGAACGGCAGATGCTGCAGGACACTCTGCGGCGCTACCTGCGTGAACAGTACGGCACCGCACGTCGCAACGATATCCTCGCCTCTGAAACCGGGTTCTCCCCGGATATCTGGGCGGAACTTGCGGAACTCGGTGTGCTTTGCGCACTCTTCACCGAAGACCAGGGCGGCTTTGGCGGCGCAGGCTTCGACATCGCCGTGGTGTTCGAGGAACTGGGCCGCGCAGGCGTGGTCGAGCCTGTTCTGGACTCCGCCCTGATCGGAGGGCGGTTACTCGCCGCTGCAGGCAAGACGGATATGGTCGAACAGGTTATCGGCGGCGCGATCCATCTCGCCGTCGCGCATGGCGAACCCGACAGCCGCTATGATCTGGACCACGTCAACACGACGGCTACAGACAACAAACTGACGGGCCGCAAGGCCGTGGTGATGAATGCCGAGGCGGCAGATCACCTGATTATCTCAGCCAAGGATGGCGACACAATCGCGCTCTACCTCGTGGACAAGGGCGCACAGGGCCTCGACATCCAAGGATACCCGCTTCTTGCCGGAGGCCGCGCCGCCGAAGTCACCCTCGACAACACGCCCGGTGCGCCGCTTGGCCTGACGCTCACCGACTTGGAGGCCGCCAACCGCCTCGCAATCATCGCGCAATGCGCCGAAGCGCTCGGCGCCATGGAAACCGCCACCGCGCTCACCAAGGACTACCTGATGACGCGCAAGCAATTCGGGCGACCCATCGGCACGTTCCAGGCGCTGGCCCACCGCATGTCCGACCTGTTGATCGAGATGGAACAGGCACGCTCTGCCGTCATCAACGCCGCAGGCTACGCCGACGATAAGGACGCCGACCTGCATCTGTCGGCTTCCAAAAACCTGATCGGGCGCATTGGCCGTCTGGTGGCCGAGGAAGCGATCCAGATGCATGGCGGTATTGCCATGACGCAGGAATACGAGCTTGCCCACATCGCCAAGCGGATCGTGATGGCGGACCACCGCTTCGGCGACACGGACTACCATTTGGAGCGGTTCATTGCCCTCTCTGCCGCCTGACGGACCAGGCATCATCCGCGACGAGACGGGTGCGCAAACGCTGCTCGGCTACGTCGTGGACATCCGCGAGGCGGACGGCGTATCACGCTGCTGGCTCGACATCGGCGCGCAGCATGGCAACCGCCATGGCGGTCTGCACGGGGGCATTATGTCTGCCATGCTCGACAATGCGATGGGTTTTGCAGCAGCCCGCACAGGTGACGACAACGGCGACACCAAAGTGGCGACACTGACGATGACAACCAACTACCTCGCTCCTGCCCGGAAGGGGGTGGTGGTCGCGACGGGCGAAGTGTCGGGCGGTGGGCGCAGCACGATCTTTACCGAAGGCCGGTTGGAGGATGAAAGCGGCACTGTCCTTGCGACATCCACGGGCGTCTACAAACGGGTGCGGGGTGGATAGCGTCTATAGTCTTCTCGCTCATCAGGTTGCAACACGGCCTGATGCACTGGCTGTAGAGGATTCAACCGGCGCTCACCTGACCTACGCTCAGCTGAGCGCTGCCGCTGACGAGATTGCCGAGGTTCTCAAGACCAATGGCATCGCCTCCGGCGACCGCGTGATGATCGTCTCCGAAAACTGCGCTGCCAAGGTCGCCGCTCTCTTCGCCACTTGGCGCTTGGGCGCGACCGCCGTCCCGATCAACGCCCGCCAAACCCCGGCTGAACTGGCCCGTGTGGACGCCCATGCAGAACCAAAGGCAGTGTTCTTCACCACACAGGTATCCGCGGATGCAATCAACCACGACAAAAATGCACAAAACTCCGAAGCACATATAGAACCCGGCACAGTATCCGGGGTGTGGGGGCGGTTGTCGCTACACTGTCCCCGCGGGGACAGTTTTCCAGGGGACAAGGATGTCGCCGTCCTCCTCTATACCACCGGAACGACAGGCGATCCCAAGGGCGTCATGCTCACCCATTCCAACGTCCGCTTCGGTGGCAGGACCAGCGCCGAGCTGCGAGGTATGACGCATGACGATCTGATCTACGGCGTGCTGCCCACCACCCATGTCTTCGGCCTTTGCTCGGTTGTCGTCGCCGCCATCCATGCCGGTGCCCCGGTGCGGTTGGTGCCCCGTTTTGTTGTGGCCGACGTGTTCGACGCTTTGCGCGATGGCATCACTCTTTTCTCGGCCGTGCCGCAGATGCACGCCCTTCTGATGGCCCACGCCAAGTCACTTGGGGAAACGGCACTCGGGTCAGACACGCTCCGTTATGTCTCTTCGGGCGCGGCGCCGCTTGATCCCACGTGGAAGCGTGAGGCCGAGGCGTTCTATGGCGTGGCGATCCAGAATGGTTACGGCATGACGGAAAGCACTGCTGGGACGGCAGCCACCCGCAACATGATTGGCGACCCCGATACCTCCGTTGGTCCCGCTTTGCCGGGCATCGAAATCGCGATTGACGATACCGTGCCGGGCGGCGAAGTACTGACCCGCGGACCCCACGTGATGAAGGGCTACTTCCGCAATCCCGATGAGACGGCCAAGGTCTTGGATGACGATGGATGGTTGCGAACAGGAGACCTTGGGCAGATCGATGCAGAGGGCAAGTTGCACATTCTGGGCCGGGCCAAGGAGTTGATCATCCACGGCGGGTTCAATGTCTTTCCGCCCGAGGTCGAGGCGGCGTTGAACGATCATCCTGACGTCGTGCAAGCTGCTGTTGTCGGACGGATAAAAAGCGGCGACGAAGAAGTGCTGGCCTTTGTGCAGGTGCCGGTTGGCAGCGACCTTTCCGAAGAGGATCTGCGGACCTTCGTCAAGGATAGGCTGGCGGGATACAAACGACCGGCACGCTATATACTGGCGGCCGAGCTACCGGCCGCTCCAACGGGCAAGATTCTCAAGCACAAGCTGATCGAGGCCTTTGCGAACCAGCTGATCTGACGCGCCGAAAAGCGGCTACGTCCAGACTCCTTCCGCAGCCGCGCGGATGCTGCGGATGTTCTCTCCGTAGGGACCCGGATTGTCGACGGAACCACCCCGGAACACGGCAGAGCCTGCGACAAGCACGTCCGCCCCTGCCTTTGCCACCAGCGGAGCCGTGGTCGGATCGACACCGCCGTCGATTTCGATGTGCACGGGGCGATCGCCGATCATCGCACGTAAGGCTTGGATCTTGGCCGTCATGTCGATGAACTTTTGCCCACCAAATCCGGGGTTCACGGTCATTACGCAGATCAGGTCGACCATGCCGATCAACTCTTCGACCGTTGCGGCGGGGGTGCCGGGGTTGAGGGCGACACCGGCCTTCATGCCCGCCCCGCGGATGGCCTGCAGCGTCCGGTGGATGTGGGGGCCAGCTTCCACATGAGCGGTCAGAACATCGGCGCCTGCATCTGCAAAGGCCTGTATGTAGGGATCAACGGGCGCGATCATCAGGTGAACGTCCATCACACCCTTGATATGCGGGCGGATCGCCGCGCAGGTTGCGGGGCCGAAGGTGATGTTGGGCACAAAATGTCCGTCCATCACATCGACATGGATCCAATCTGCGCCCTGCGCTTCGACGGCTGCGCATTCCGCGCCGAAATTGGCGAAATCGGCGGCGAGGATAGAGGGGGCGATCTTGATCGAGCGGTCGAAGGTCATGCCAGGCTCCTTGCATGTTTGGGTGCGATATATCGGTCCGGCGGCCCGGTGGGAAGGGGCCCTTCGGGGAGGATTTTTTTGAAACAAGGAAGGTGGACCGGGTGGGGGTACGCCGCCTTGGGTGATTTGCGATTTGGGGGTGTATTTCCGTGTTAATTAGAAACTGAGGGGCGTACATCATAATTAGTTTGACAATCGAATTAAATGGCACGAATGTACGTTTAAGGGAGGACTTCGATGTATCTCGGACTTGATCTGGGCACGTCGGGCGTGAAGGCATTGTTGGTGGATGGCGATGGCCACGCCGTTGGCAGTGCTGATGCGACCTATGACGTGTCAAACCCGCATGCGGGGTGGAGCGAACAGGACCCGGCCGATTGGGTTGCGGGTATTGGCGCTGTTCTGGCGTCGTTGCGGCAAGAGCATCCGTCAGCGTATGGCGCCATCAGGGCGCTGTCCTTTTCCGGTCATATGCATGGCGCGGTCATGGTTGATGGCGCAGGCGCCGTGTTGCGCCCATGCATTCTGTGGAATGACACGCGCAGCCACGTCGAGGCGGCAGCCATGGATGCCGACCCGATAGCGCGCGCTATCAGTGGAAACATCGTATTCCCTGGCTTCACTGCACCCAAGCTGGCCTGGGTGGCGAAGAATGAACCCGACATATTTGCCCGGGTGGCGCGGGTCATGTTGCCCAAGGACTACCTGCTGTGGTGGCTGACGGGCCGCTATGCGACCGAGATGTCGGATGCGGCGGGTACGGCGTGGCTGGATGTGGGAGCGCGGGAGTGGTCGGATGGCCTGCTGGCGCTTGGGGGCATGTCGCGCGAGCAGATGCCGGACTTGCTGGAAGGCACGGATGTTGTCGGTGAGGTGCAGGCCGCGCGGGCTGATCTGGGTCTGCCTGCAGGATGCAAGGTTGTTGCGGGCGGAGCGGATAATGCGGTGGCCGCCTGTGGTGTTGGTGCATTAGGTGAGGGCGATGGCTTTGTGTCGCTGGGCACCTCGGGTGTCGTGTTGGCTGGTCGGGGCAGTTACGCGCCGGATGCGGGCAGTGCCGTGCATACATTCTGTCATGCGGTGCCGGAGCGTTGGTATCAGATGGGCGTGGTTCTGGCTGCAACTGACAGTCTGAACTGGCTGAGCCGTATCACCGGGCAGGGGGCAGGTGAGTTGTCATCCGCTTTGGGCAATACGCTCGCTTCACCAAGTGACGTGAAATTTTATCCCTACTTGTCCGGGGAACGCACACCGCACAATGACGCGCAGGTGCGCGGTGGGTTTACCGGCCTCGACATCGCCTCCGGCCCCGAGGACTTGACCCACGCTGTGATGAGCGGGGTCAGTTTTGCCCTGCGCGACAGCTTTGAGGCGCTGAAGGCAACGGGGGCGCAACTGCCCTCGGCCCTTGCCATCGGGGGCGGCAGCCGGTCCGACTATTGGACACGGATGCTGGCGACGACCCTGAACATTCCGCTGGAGCGGCCCGACGAGGGCGCGTTTGGTGCGGCCTTGGGGGCAGCGCGGATTGCCATGTGCGGTGATACCGGTGCCGATCCGGCCAGCGTGATGACCAAGCCGCCCGTCGCTGATGTGATACACCCACAGGCCGACCTGGTCGCTGCCTATGACGATGCTTACTCTGCCTTTTCAGGCGCTTACCCCAAACTGAAAGCCATGCCATGACCACTGGATTCTTTGACGCCGTCCCGCCCACCACATTCGAAGGCCCGGACAGCACCAACCCGATGGCCTTCCGCCACTACAACCCGGACGAAATGGTCATGGGCAAGCGGATGGAAGATCACCTGCGCTTTGCTGTTGCGTACTGGCATTCTTTTGCTTGGGAAGGCGGTGACCCCTTTGGCGGTCAGACCTTCATCCGTCCGTGGCATCCGCAGGACGATATGGGCCGCGCCAAGATGAAGGCCGATGTTGCGTTCGAGATGTTCGCGCGTCTCGGCGTACCCTATTTCTGCTGGCATGACGCGGATGTGCGGCCAGAAGGTGCGACCTTTGCCGAAAGCCTGGACCGGCTGAACGAGATCACGGATTACTTTGGCCCCAAGATGGAAGAGACGGGCGTGGGCCTGCTCTGGGGCACGGCCAACATGTTCAGTCACCGGCGTTGGATGTCAGGCGCATCGACCAACCCCGATCCGGATGTGTTTGCTTATGCTGCCGCCACGGTGAAATCCTGCATGGATGCGACGCTGAAGCTGGGTGGGCAGAACTACGTGCTGTGGGGCGGTCGTGAAGGCTACGAGACCCTGCTGAACACCGATATGGGGCAGGAACTGGACCATATGGGCCGCTTTCTGTCGATGGTCGTCGAATACAAGCACAAGATTGGGTTCAAGGGCCAGATCCTGGTCGAGCCGAAGCCGCAAGAGCCGTCGAAGCACCAGTATGATTTCGATGCGGCCACCTGCATCGGGTTCCTGCGCAAGTATGGACTTGAGGATGAGGTGAAGCTGAACCTTGAACAGGGGCATGCCATCCTGGCTGGTCATTCGTTCGAGCATGAGATTGCAGTTGCGGCGTCCGACGGGATGCTGGGGTCCATCGACATGAACCGCAACGACTACCAATCGGGCTGGGACACCGATCAGTTCCCCAACAATGTGCCCGAGGTGGCGCTGTGCTACTACCACATTCTGAAAGCCGGTGGTCTGGGCAAGGGCGGCACGAATTTCGACGCCAAGCTGCGTCGTCAGAGCCTCGATGCCGAGGATTTGATTGCTGCCCATGTCGGTGCCATGGACATTTGTGCCCGGGGTCTGAAATCTGCGGCTGCGATGATCGAGGACGGTGGTTTGGACGATGCGTTGAAGGCGCGTTATGCGGGGTGGGAGACAGCGGAGGCGCAAGCGATGCTTGGCAGCGATCTGGCGTCGATTTCCGACCGGGTGATTGCCGACGGGATCGAACCGCAGCCCCATTCGGGCCGGCAGGAGATATTGGAGAACTATGTCTCGCGTTTCGTATAAGGCGTTTGTTTTTGGCGTGATGGCGGCCCCGGTGTGGGCCGCCGATTTGCCGTTTGACGAGCCAGTGTTTCCGGAGGTTGACAGCGCGCAGGTCGAGTTGGGCCGTTTGCTGTTCTACGATCCGATCCTGTCTGGGTCGAAAACGGTCAGCTGCGCCACCTGCCACCATCCGAAATTTGCCACCGGCGATGGCGTTTCGCTTGGCCTTGGTGACGGGGCCAAGGGGCTTGGTCCTGACCGTGTGGCCGATCATGAGAACATGCCGGAGCAACGCATTCCGCGGAATGCGCCGCCCTTGTTCAATCTTGGGGCAGCCGAATTCACGGTGTTTTTCCATGATGGGCGGTTGGAGGAGGATCCACGTCGGCCCTCGGGTATCCGGACGCCGTTGGGGTCGGAGATGGAGATGGGCTTTGCCTCGGCCCTGTCCGCGCAATCCATGTTCCCGGTGCTGTCCGCGGATGAGATGGCGGGGCACTATAGTGAAAACGAGATCAGCCAGGCCGTGCGCCAGGGTCTGATCACGGGGCCAGGCGGAGCGTGGGATCTGCTGTCGCAGCGTGTCGAGAGCATCCCGGAATACCGTGCGCATTTTGATGATGTGATCGGTGACGCTCCGATCCACTTCACCGATATCTCGGACGCGGTGGCCGCGTTTCTCGATTTTGAATGGCGCGGAGTGGCGAGCCCGTTCGACTTGTACTTGCGCAACGGCACCGAAATGGAGCCTGCTGCCATGCGTGGCATGAACCTGTTCTACGGCAAGGCGCAGTGTTCAACATGTCATTCCGGCCGCTTTCAGACGGATCATGATTTCCACGCCATCGCCATGCCGCAGATCGGGCCCGGCAAGGCCGCCCGGTTTGAAAGCCACGCGCAGGATACAGGCCGGATGCGGGTGACGGGGGATGCCGAGGACGCGTATGCCTTCCGCACCCCACCTTTGCGCAATGTTGCGCAGACAGCTCCGTACGGACACAGCGGCGCCTATGCGACGCTCGAAGGTGTGGTGCGTCACCATCTTGACCCGGTGAGCAGCTTGCGCAGCTACGACATTACCCAATCGATCATGCCGGGATTTGACGCAGACGACATGCGCGTGTTGTCCGACCCGGCCGAGGTGGAGCGGATCGCAGCAGCCAATGATCTGGCGCCCATCGCGCTCAAGGATGACGAGGTGGATGACATCCTCGCCTTCCTGAACGCACTCACCGATCCGCAAAGCATCCGTGGTGCGCTTGGCGTGCCTGCGTCGGTGCCAAGTGGCCTACCGGTGGATCAGTAGCCGCGGTCCTGACTTCTTCTGACTGCAAATACCACTGGGTGAGGCCGCAGGCCGAGGGGCAGAACCCCTTAATTCACTGGGTGATCAAGATCGGCGCGTTGACCTGCACATCCCGCCAATCGTTCCAGCCCTGATGCGGCCATCGCACCCGTAGTCGCACCGCTTCAGCATCACCCAACCCGAAGTGCTGTGGCCCGGCCACACCGCCTGCATGGCCGCCACCAACGGTGATCTCGCGTGCTTGAACGGCGGTGCCATCATCGACCTCGATCCACGCGCCGACGGCTTGGGTGTTTGTTCCTTCCTGGATCACAGACACCGAGAGCCAGTTGCCAGTTGCTTCTGTCGTGTTCTGCCACACCTCTAGCGGTGCACGTCGGTTGACGACGGCAAGGTCCAGCAATCCGTCCCCGTTGAAGTCGACGAGGGCCGCGCCGCGCCCCCGGTGCATGGAGGCGACGCCGGCCGCATCTCCGGCTTCGACAAAGCTGCCATCCGCCTGACCGATCAGCAGGTTATTGGGGTCTTCCATCGCGCTGCCCGGCATCTGTTGCACATTGCCCTTGGCGATGAAGGCATCATCAAGACCGTCGTTGTTCACGTCCCCAAAAGCGATATGCCAGCCGGTCGACGGACGCCCATCACCACCCACATATGGGCGGTGCGCGGCGCTGCCCATGTCAAAGGGCACATCTTCGAAGCCAGGTCCGTCGCCGACCTGTTTCATCAACCGCTGATCGCCCATCGAGGAGAGGTACACCTCGTCCCGCCCATCGCGGTCCAGATCGCGCGCAGCTATGCCCATGCCCCACAGCATGTGGCGCACCCAACCGTCTTCGTCAGTGTAGAGCCGGGGTGTTTCCTCCATCGCCCAAAGCTGTTCTTCGCCGTCGCGAATGTAGTAGTGGCGGTCGTTCGACATGCGCAGGTCGGCGCGGCCGGTGCGGGACCAATCGGTGAAGAGGATGGACAGCGCACAAAACCCCGGGCTGAGGTCGGTCACTGCATAGGTTGCCCCGCCCGGACGCCACAGGTGGTTTACGTCGCAGGCTTCGAACGGCCCGTCGGGATCGCTGCGGTCCACATAGTGACCAAAGGCGAGTGTTGGGGCGGTTTGGCCTGCCTCCCATGTGGCGGAGAAGGCCGTGCTCCAATGATCATCGAAGCGAAAGGGCATGGGTTCAAAGCTGCAATTGCCGCGCCCACGCAAGATGGTATCGGGCCCCACGCGCAGCATCACCAGATCAAGATGACCGTCATTGTCGATGTCCAAAGGATAGGCTCCGGTCGTACCGGTCAGGTTGAGCGCCGGGTCCTCTATCGCTTCGAAGGAAATAGCGTCGTCGGACGTGTTTTTGAGCAACAAGGGCGGATTTGAGCCACCCGCTGCCACCAGATCGGGCCGCGTATCACCATTGCAGTCCAGAACGGCCAGTCCGCCACCGACAAAATGCTCCCATCCTCCATCGTAGACATGGTTTGGAACATCGATCGGGGCAAAGCGCACGTCGGCAGCAAGTGGCTGGACGGCGCAGAGAAAAAGGGCGGTGAGTGCCCCGCGCTGTGCGGTAGTGCGCCCTAGTCCGGTATCATGTTTGGTGAGACATCCAAGCCCGTTAGGCATCTTCCAACGCCCCCACCGCTGTATCCTGTACAAACTCAAGCGCGTAGGCTGCTGCCCCCTGCGCCCACATCAGATTGCCCCATTTATGGACAACAACCTCGGGCGCGGGTTTGTCGATTTCCACGATGCTCTTGCGCATTTCCTCGATCACCGTGTCTGCATACAGGTGGTCGAACTGCATTTGCTCGCCTGCAAGGATCACCAGTTCGGGATCAAAGATGTTCACCAGATTGGCAAGGCCCATCGCAAACATCTTGCCCGCCCGCTCCACAACTGTGCGTGCGGTTGCGTCACCGTCTTTGGCCGCTTTCAGCACGGTACTGACGGCTTGGCTGGTTGGCGTCGTCAGGCTCATTCCGCCAACGCTGGAGGCCTCGCGCACGAGCGCGTAGTCCGCCACATAAGCTTCTAGACAACCGCGCTGCCCACACCGGCAGAGCGCGCCGTCCAGATGCACCTTGGTATGTCCGAATTCGGCCCCGCAGCCGCGCGTGCCGCGATAGAGTTGGCCGCCCAGCACCATGCCCATGCCCACACCGCTTTCGATAGTGATCACGATGAAATCCGAGTGCGACTTGCCCAGTCCGAAGGTCAGTTCGGCCATGGCGACGAGGTTCGCGTCGTTGTCGAGGTAGACGGCCACCCCAAGCGTGTCGCGCAGCACTTCACCGAACGGGACGTTGCGTTGATCGAGCGACGGTGACCAGTAGACCAGCCCGTGATCCGCATCCACAACGCCCGCCAGCCCGACGCCTACGCCCGAGATATCGCTGAGATCATGGCCCGCCTTTTCAGCCAGCGCCCTTAGCCCATCGCGGATATGTGTGGCCAGGTCGATTGGCGTCAGACGTCCCGTCGGGATGGGGCATTCGTGGTCCGCGACATGGGTGCCGTCAAACCGCATCAGAACCAGTGAAATGGACCTGTCCGACACCTTGAGACCGGCAATCAGATGGGCGTCGCCGGCGATCTTCAGATCGACCCGGGGCCGTCCGCGTGCCGATTCGTCACTACGTGATTCGCGAGGCACTTCCTCGATCAATCTGCCGCGCAAAAGGTCGGCTGTGACGGACGTGACAGTGGCTCGGCTGATGCCGGTATGTTCCGCAAGATCGATACGCGGTACGGGTCCGCGTTGCGCAATCTCACGCAAAAGCAGCCGTCTGCTTTCGATCTTCTGATGACCGAATACCATGATTTTATTCTCTTTTTTCCTCCCGCCGCGAAGCAACGCCTGCGACCCTTGGTAACGATGATGCCGGTTTTTTTGAAAGCTGTCCAATTTAATTTGCTTTTCGAATTTAAGTTGCTAACAATGGGTCACCCGCCGCAAAATCGTAACGGACGGGCATGTCTTTGGGAGGACACTTATGAAACGACGCACGCTACTCGGCGCCTTGGCGGCTGCCACAATGCTTACTTCACCAGTTCTGGCTGATGGTCATGCAGTGACCGTAGGCGTGAGCTGGTCGAACTTCCAGGAAGAGCGCTGGAAAACTGACGAGGCCGCGATCAAGGCCGCGCTGGATGCCGCTGGTGCAAACTATATTTCCGCTGATGCGCAATCGTCGTCGGCCAAGCAGTTGGCAGATATCGAAAGCCTGATTGCACAGGGCGCAAACGCGCTGATCATTCTGGCGCAGGACGCATCTTCCATTGGCCCAGCCGTGCAAGCCGCTGCCGACGAAGATATCCCGGTCGTTGCCTATGACCGTCTGATCGAAGACGCCCGCGCCTTCTATCTGACCTTTGACAACGTCGAAGTTGGCCGCATGCAGGCCCGTGCCGTTCTGGCCGCGCAGCCCAAGGGCAACTACGTCATGATCAAGGGCTCGCCCACCGACCCGAACGCGGACTTCCTGCGTGGCGGTCAGCAAGAGGTGCTGCAGGCGGCCATCGACGCCGGTGACATCACCATCGTTGGCGAAGCCTACACCGATGGCTGGGTGCCTGCGAACGCGCAGCGCAACATGGAACAGATCCTGACCGCAGCTGACAACAAGGTTGACGCGGTTGTCGCGTCCAACGACGGCACCGCGGGTGGTGTTGTGGCGGCCCTGACCGCGCAAGGCATGGAAGGTATTCCAGTGTCCGGCCAGGACGGTGACCATGCCGCTCTGAACCGTGTCGCAACCGGCACGCAGACAGTGTCCGTGTGGAAAGACGCACGTGCGCTTGGAAAGGCAGCAGGCGAGATCGCCGTGTCCCTGGCCAAGGGTGAAGATGTTGCAGGCGCAGCTGACTGGACATCGCCCGGTGGCACCACAATGACCTCGATCTTCCTTGAGCCCGTTCCGGTGACAGCCGACAACCTGGACGTTGTTCTGGACGCAGGTTGGATCGAAAAAGACGCGCTGTGCGCGGGCTCCTCGCTGGCCGCCTGCGAATAAGAGCGCACCAAGTTACGTCCCGGCGCCTGTTGCGCGCCGGGGCGGCACATGACCACACTCACCACACATTTCGGCACATCGTGACGGCAGGCTTGCCTGTCGCCGGGGACATTGTGCCACCGCAACCGGGTAACAAAGGGCAGGGCGCATGGAAGACCAGGCCAAATCAATGATGGACAAGCTGGGCCTTGATGCCCGGCTTTTGGGGATGATCGGGGCGCTTGTCGTCATCTGGCTCGTGTTCGGTTTCTTTACCGACTGGCGCTTTCTGTCCCCGCGCAACTTTTTCAACGTGAGCGTTCAAACAGCATCCGTTGCCGTGATGGCAACGGGCATGGTGTTCGTGATCGTCACACGCAACATCGACCTGTCCGTAGGCTCGCTTTTGGGCTTTATCGGTATGACTGTGGCGGCGCTGCAGGTCCAGTGGCTGCCATCCATGCTGGGTCTGGGTCATCCTATGATCTGGGTCATCGCTGTGATTGCCGCAGTCTTGATGGGCGCGTTCTTGGGCGCGATACAAGGGTGGGTCATCGGCTATTTGACCGTGCCTGCCTTCATCGTGACGCTGGGCGGCTTCCTCGTCTATCGCGGTGCGATGTGGTGGGTCACCAAGGGCCAAACCCAAGCGCCGCTTGATCCTGTCTTCCGCCTACTGGGTGGCGGCGCCGAGGGCACGCTGGGTGAAACGCTGAGCTGGGTGTTCGGCACCATCGCCGCGCTTGTTGCCGTTGGCATCATGCTGCTGAGCCGGCGTCGCAAGGCGACCCACGGCTTTACCGTCAAACCGGTCTGGGCCGAAGGGATCCTGATGGCCATGGCCGCCGGTCTGATCATTGCCTTTGTCTGGATCATGAACAGCTATCCGATCCCGCGGGGCGCCATGCGCCGCATGACCGAAGCGCGCGGTATCGAGTATACTGACGGCATGGTCTGGAACCATGGTATCGCTATTCCGGTTGTGATCCTGCTGGCCGTCACGATCGTGATGACCATCATCGCCACGCGCACCCGCTTTGGCCGCTATGTCTATGCCACCGGTGGTAATCCGGAAGCGGCATCGCTGTCGGGCATCGATACGCGCCTTCTGACGGTCAAGGTCTTTGCCCTGATGGGGGCCCTGACCGGCATCGCGTCGATCATCGCATCGGCCCGTCTGAACGCCGTAGACGTGGGTCTGGGCACACTGGACGAGCTGCGCGTGATTGCCGCTGCTGTCATCGGGGGCACTGCCCTGTCGGGTGGCGCGGGTACGATCTACGGTGCTGTCATTGGTGCGCTGATCATGCAGTCGCTGCAATCGGGCATGGCCTCGGTCGGCGTGGACGCTCCGCTGCAGAACATCGTCGTGGGCTTTGTGCTCGTGCTCGCGGTGTGGATCGACATCGTTTATCGCCGCCGTGCGGGCGTCTGAGGGAGGACTTTGATATGACAACACCTCTTGTCGAAATGAAGGACATCTCGATCAGCTTTGGCGGGATCAAGGCGGTAGACCACGTGTCGGTCGACCTGAAGCCGGGCGAAGTTGTGGGCCTCCTGGGTCACAACGGTGCAGGCAAATCGACGCTGATCAAGATATTGTCGGGCGCCTATGCCATGGACACGGGTGAAATCCGTATCAACGGCGAAAAGGCGACCATCAACAACCCGCGTGACGCGCGGACCTACAATATCGAGACGATCTACCAGACGCTTGCGCTGGCCGATAACCTTGATGCCGCGTCGAACCTGTTTCTGGGACGCGAATTGGTGTCGTCAATGGGCTTTGTCGATGATGACGCGATGGAGGCCGAGACCCGCAAGATCATGGCGCGGCTGAACCCGAACTTCAAAAAGTTCAAGGATCCGGTCAGTGCCTTGTCGGGTGGTCAGCGTCAGTCGGTGGCGATTGCCCGTGCGGTGTATTTCAATGCGCGCATTCTGATCATGGATGAACCCACCGCCGCCCTTGGTCCACACGAGACGCAGATGGTGTCGGAACTGATCCAGCAGTTGAAGGCTGAAGGCATCGGCATCTTCCTGATCAGTCACGACATCCATGATGTGATGGAGCTGTGTGACCGCGCGTCCGTGATGAAAAACGGAAAGCTGGTTGGGACTGTTGACGTTGCCGACGTGACGGACGATGACCTGCTCGGAATGATCATCTTGGGTAAGAAGCCGGGCGAATCGTAATGCAGGATGCGGGTGGGCAGGATCGGGCTATTGGCCTTGTTGCTGATGTTGGCGGGACGAATACGCGAATGGCCTTTGTTGGTCGCGATGGAGTCATAGCGGACACGGTGGTCAAGTGCCCCAACGCGAATTTCGGCAGCTTTCTTGATCTTGCGACCAACTATTTGGATGGGCGTTCAGTGCCATCTCATGTCGTTATCGCGGTGGCGGGTCCTGTGGCAGGCGATCGCGCTCGTCTGACGAACCGGAATTGGGATTTCGATGCGGGTGCCCTTGCTGCCGCTTTCGGTGCTGACGAGGTGGTTTTGATCAACGACCTTGAGGCGTTGGGACAGGCGGTGCCCACCGTTGCACCCGATGCGGTTGAGCCATTGCACGACGGCGCTGCTCTTGGCGGCGCCGGGCAGGCGCTGGTGGTTGGCCTTGGTACGGGGTTCAACGTGTCGGCCGTCAACATGGAGAGCGGCACCGTTTTCACGTCTGAGCAGGGCCATGCCAGTCTGCCGTCGAGCGTGATGTCGATCCTGCAGGCGCATATGCCCGACACGTCGCGCTTTGACAGTGTCGAGAATCTGTTTTCCGGTGTGGGGCTGTTGCGTCTGGCCCATGTCATTGGTGTGGATGTCGATAGTGCCGAGCAATTGGCCAAGTCCGATGATCCCCGTGCCCGCGAAGCGCTTGAGGTTTGTACCGAGGCCTTTGGCCTGATGGTGCGTGAATTGGCCTATTCCTATTTCCCGCGGGCGGGGCTGTACTTCAACGGGTCGTTGGCGAAGTTCCTGATGGCGCCGGAACGGCGGGAGCGCGTGCTAGCCCCATTGCGTGCTGACAGCAGCTTTGACGGGCAGTTCGCCCGTATTCCGGCGTTTCTGTTCGTGTCGGACACCGTCGCTTTGGGCGGCTGCGCCGCGCGGTTGTTGGCGCGCGTCAGCTAAAGCTTAGATCGACGCGTCCAAAGCTGCCGAAATCGGCTTCTATGTTGGTGCCCGGCGGGCATTCGATTGGACGGATGAAGCTGCCTGACAAGATCACCTGGCCTGCCTTGATCGTGTTGCTGTAGAGCGCCATGCGCCGCGCGAGCCAAACCACGCTTTCCACCGGATCGTTCAGGACACCCGCACCAAGCCCCGTTTCCTCGACCGTGTTGCCCATTTTCACGATGGCGCCGACCCAGCGTAGGTTTTCCGGTGCGTTGCGTTGGGTACCAACGACAATGCCCGCATTTGCCGCGTTATCGGCGATGGTATCGAAAACCTTGCGCGGCTGGCCCGTGTCCGGGTCCGCACGCAGGATGCGAGTGTCGAGGATTTCAAGGGCTGGCACCACGTAGTCTGTCGCGGCCAGCACGTCGTCGCGGGTCACGCCTGCGCCGCCGATATCTGATTTCATGACAAAGGCGATCTCGGCCTCGACCCGCGGTTGGATGAAGTGGCCCGCGGGGATCGTGGCGCTGTCGAACTGCATAGACCGGGTCAGCACACCGCTGTCCGGGATGTCGATGTTCAGTGCCATCTGCATGGCACGGCTGGTCAGGCCGATCTTCCAGCCGACCACCGGGTCACCTGCGGCGACCTTGGCGGCGACGACCTGAGCCTGAATGGCATAGGCGTCGTCCATCGTGATGTCGGGATACGCAACGGACAGAAGGCCAATTTGTTGACCGGTTTGCTCGGCCTCGATCAGTGCCGCCGCCGCTGCCTTGTGGTCTTCAAATTTCATCGGCCACCTCGCTGCGCAGCGTGCCAATGCCCTCGGCGGTCACTTCGACCACGTCGCCGGGTTTCAGGAATTTCGGGGGATCGAACCGTGCACCTGCGCCGGTGGGCGTGCCGGTCACGATGATGTCGCCGGGCACCAGCGTGGTGAAGGTCGAGATGTAGGCGATCTGGCGGCGGATCGGGAAGAGCATGCGGCTGGTGCGGTCGTCTTGCCGGAGCTCGCCGTTCACGTGGGTTGTCAGGCGGACGTCGTCCAGTTGAGCGGCGGCCGTGAAGGGGACAAGCCATGGGCCCATGGCACCGGAGGCGTCCCAGTTCTTGCCCTGCGTGACGTTGAACTTGGCATGGCGAACCCAGTCGCGAATGGTGCCCTCGTTGCAGAGGGTCAGGGCCGCGATGTGGTCGTAAGCATCCGCCTCGGCAATCCGCCGCCCGCCCTTGCCTATGACGATGGCGATCTCGCCTTCGTAGTCCAGTTTCTCGCTTTCTGGGGGGCGGATAACCGGTTGGTTGTGACCCGTGAAGCTGCGCGGGAAGCGGGGGAAGAGCGACATGTTCGGCGGTGCCTCTTGCCCGTCTTTGTACTCGGCATTGCGGTCAGGGAAATTTACGCCGACGCAGATGATCTTTTCCGGGTCGGGGATGGGGATGTCATAGGTGACGTTATGATGTGTGGCGGTGCGGCCTTGGGCGGCTTTCGCAAGCGCGTGCAGGCCGTCATTTTCGATCACGTTGCGCAGAGTGGCCCACTGCGGGAAATTGGGGGACAGGGGGATCATCCCGTCATCTGCCACCGCGCCGTAATACTGGTTTCCAGCGGTGGTGTAGGTAGCGAACCTCATAGGCTCCTCGCAATCCCGGTGATCGTGTCGAAGGCGGTGTCGAAATCCCGTTCCTCGCAATCGAACTGCCCGGCTTGAAAGCGGATGACCTTTTGCCCATCGACCAGCGTTTGCGTCAGGTAGATGCGGCCGTCATCGTTGATGGCGTCCACAAGGCGCTGCGTGTCGTCGTCAGCTGAGCCTGCGAGTTTGAAGGTCCAGAGCGACAGAATAGGTTCGGTCACGATTTCGAAATCATCTTCGGCCCGCAGGCGTTCGCACAGGGCCTGGCTCCATTTGACGTGGTTACGGATGCGGGTGCGCAGACCATCCATCCCGTAGTGCCGCATGAGGAACCAGAGTTTCAGTGCGCGGAAGCGGCGGCCCAGCGGAATTGACCATTCGGAATAGTCGATGATGTCCTCGGCCCCATGGGTTTTCAGGTATTCGGGGCGGATGGCGAGGGTTTGGCGCAGCTGATCCGGGTCGCGCAGGAAATGCGCGGCGCAATCGAACTGTGCACCGAGCCATTTGTGCGGGTTGAATACGATGCTGTCGAAGCGGTTCGCTCCGGTCCAGAGCGCGCGGAATTCAGGGCAGATCATGGCCGTACCGGCCCATGCCGCGTCGAGATGGGTGTAGATGCCGTGTTCTTCGGCCACAGCGGCGACCGCTTCAAGGTCGTCGCTGGCGCCCATGCCGGTGGCGCCGGTCGCAGCGATGATCCCGGCCGGGATGCGGCCTGCTTGTTTGTCCTCGGCAATGGCGGCTTCCAGATCCAGCGGGTCCATGTGACGCAGATCGCCTGTGGTGCGGATCTTGACCAGATTGTCCTGTCCGATGCCCGCGACCCAGATGGCGCGGTCGATGGAGGTGTGTACCTGATCTGAACAGTAGATACGCAGCTGCGGTTGTCCGTGCAGCCCTTCGATATTGCCGCGGAATTCCAGCGCGCGTTCGCGCATGGTCAAGACGGCGGCGAGCGTGGCTGACGAGGCGCTGTCCTGAATGACACCCTGATACCCTTCGGGCAGGCCAAGGCCCTGGCGCAGCCAGTCCATCATCCGCGTCTCCATCTCGGTCGCGGCGGGCGAGGTTTGCCAGAGCATGCATTGCGGCGCGATAATGGATGTCAGAAATTCGGCCAGAACCGACGCGGGCGCGGCGTTCGAGTTGAAGTAAGCGAAGAAGCGCGGGTGTTGCCAATGGGTGATGCCCGGCATCACGATGCGTTCGAAGTCTTCCAGGATCGCCGCCAGATCAGTTCCATCTTCTGGCGGTGCGTCTGCAAGTTGCGCGGCGATGTCTCCCGGCTTGGTTTGTGCGCGTACCGGGCGATCGCGGAGGGTGTTGTGGTAGTTTACTCCCCAATCGGCAGCATCCTTGGCGTGTTTGGCGAAATCGTCCCAGCTCATGGTCTCGTCCTTTCGGGCGGGGCGCACGGGCACGTGCGCCTTACGGGTGTAAGGCGGAGGTGTCCTCCGCCAATATCAGGGTGCCACGATGGGCTGTGCTTTGAGAAGGGGGGCGGACGTGTCCACGCCATCGAACAGGCTGCCTTCCTCGAACCAGCTGCGCGGGGCGGGGGCGCCCCAAAGGGTTTGGCGTTGTGGGTCCTTGAGGTCCCATTTGATCGGTTCGTGGTCGGGATCGACGGTTTGGTAATCCGAGCAGTAGATCTCAATCCGGTGGCCATCGGGGTCGCGGATGTAAAGGAAGAAGGCGTTCGAGATGCCGTGCCGCCCGGGGCCGCGCTCGATGTTCTCGCGGTAGCCCGTCGTACTCATCAGATCGAGCAGGTCAATGATGTTGAGCGGGGTAGGGACCCAGAAAGCCGAATGGTGCAGGCGCGGCCCTGTGCCGTTGGTGAAGGCGATGTCATGCACGCCGCCCTTTCGGTGCATCCATGCGGCCCAGGTTTTACCTGTCTCTGCGTCTTCGGTGTATTCTGTCGTGCGGAACCCCATCTGTGTGTAGAAGGCCACGGCCCCATCCACATCGGATGAGAACAGGTTGAAATGGTCGATGCGCAGCGGTTTGACGCCCCGATAGAGCGCGTATTTCTGTGCGATGGTCGGCAGGCGGTCCATCTGAACATAGAATTCGAGAGGCACACCCCAAGGATCGGTGGTTTGCAGGACGCGGCCCATGAAGGGGCGGTCGATCCATGCAGTGGGTTGACCTTGGGTGCGGAACCACGCCTCAGCCTTGTCGAGATCGGGGTGGTCGTAGAGCTTGAAGCCGAGCCTTGCGACATTCGCGTTGCCCGATTGGGTCAGGATGATGCAGTGGTGACCACGCTCCTCCATCGCGCGTAGGTAGATCGACTGATCGTCTTCATGTGTGATCTGCAGGCCGAGTGTATCCACGTAGAAGGCGCGCGAGGCTGCAAGGTCCGCCACCCGGTATTCCACGTGGCTGAGCCGCACGATGTTGAACGGCGGGTAAAGCTCGGGCGGAGGGATCGGCATCGGCTGTTCCTAAATGGGGCGGCTGCGCCGCGCGCGATTCATTTTTGGGGAATGAGGGACGCTGTCCCTCAAACTCCCTGAGGTATTTCCGGCCAGAAGAAGGGTCATGTGCCGAGCCGGGGGATTTTCGGGTCACCGGTGGCGATGCCGATGTGTTTCTGTTCCATGTAGAATTCGAACGACCAATCGCCGCCGTCGCGTCCGATGCCGCTGGCTTTCATACCGCCAAACGGCGTGGGCAGGTGCCGGACATTGGCGGAGTTGACCCAGATCATACCGGCTTCGAGCCTATCGGTGAACCGCATGGCGCGGGTGACGTCCGCGGTCCAGACATAGCCGGTCAGGCCGTAGGCCGTATCGTTGGCGATGTGCAGGGCCTCCTCCTCTGTTTGGAATCGGATGGAGGTGAGGACCGGGCCGAAGATTTCCTCTTGGGCGATTTTCATGTCGTTTGTCGCGTTGGTGAAGAGGGTTGGGGCCACGAATTGGCCTGTGTCTCCAACGCGTGTGCCGCCTGCTGCGATTGTGGCCCCTTCGGCTTTGGCCGTGTCGAAGCTGGCCATGACCTTGGCCCTGTGCCCTGCGTGGATGAGAGGACCAACCTCGGTTGCGGGGTCCAGTGGGTGGCCCACGTTGATTGCTTTCGCGCGGGCCGCGAGTTTTGCCTCGAAGTCATCGGCGATCGTGTCCTGCACCAGCAGGCGTGAGGAGGACGTACAGCGTTCGCCGTTGAGCGAGTAGATCATGAAGATGGCGGCATCGAGCGCATTGTCGAGGTCGGCGTCATCAAAGACCACCACGGGATTTTTGCCGCCCAGTTCGAAGTGTACACGTTTCAGGGTGGGCGCACCCTGGGCCATGATGGCGGACCCGGTTTTCGACTCGCCCACGAAGGCGATGGCCTTGATGTCTGGGTGTTCGGTCAAGACGCGCCCTGCGTCCTCGCCCATCCCGTTGACCAGGTTCCAGACGCCCGGGGGCAAGCCTGCTTCTTCGGCGATCTCGATCAGGATGCGAGCGGTCCAGGGGCTGAGTTCGGCGGGTTTGTGAACGACCGTGCAGCCAGCAGCGAGTGCTGGGGCGATCTTCCAAGTGGACAACATGAAGGGCGTGTTCCACGGGGTGATGACGCCCACAGGACCAATTGGCACGCGGGTTGTGATGTTCATCAGGGTGGGCGAGGGAAGCGCCTGCCCGTCGCGGGCCGCTGGTGCACGGTCGGCGAAGAAGCGGAAATTGGCGGAGCCGCGCAGGGCGGCTTTGGACATGAAGCGCAGGGCCTGGCCTGTGTCCCAGCATTCGCACAGTGCGATTTCTTCGGCGCGGGCTTCGATCCCGTCGGCGATGGCGTGCAGGATGCGCTTGCGGTCAGTGGCAGGCATGTCGCGCCATGCGGGGAAAGCGGCTTTGGCCGCTTGGGCGGCTGCGTCGATGTCTTGCGCATCACTGCGGGCAACACGGGCGATCATGCTGTCATCCACGGGTGATGTCGTGTCGAACCATGCTCCGGATGCGGCGGGAACGGCCTGTCCGTTGATATGGTTCAGGATGCCCGTTTCCCCGATCCGGGTCAGGTGTGGGGCCAGATTTGCGATGTTGTCGTGCAGCGCTGACATGCTTTCTTTCTTCTTACTGGTTCACATAGTGAACCGATGGATGCAAAAATATATTGCAAGGGGATGGCAGGTGCGTCAAGCTTCATCCTATGTCGACCATCGCCAAGGCCTTGGGTCTGTTGGACCTGTTCAGTGATGCCCGGCCCCGTTTGGGGTTGTCCGACGTGCAGCGCCTGACCGGGCGGGACAAGGCGACGGTGCATCGTCACCTTGTAGCGCTTGAGCAGGCGGGGTTTCTTGAGCAGGACACAAGCACGCGGGCCTACCGCCTTGGGGCTGCTTTGACCCGGCTGGCGGGGATGCGCGTGCGCACCGTGCCCGAGGTCGAGATGCTGCGCAGCGTCATTGACGATCTCAGCCGCGATGCAGGTGAGTTGGTGCATGTCAGTCGTTTGCAGGGCTTTGACCTAGTCCATGTGCACCACGCCGAGGAACACAATCATCCAGTGCGGGTCAGTTTCGATGCCTATGGCCTGCCACCCCTGTTTGCGACCGCGTCAGGCAAGGCGTATCTGGCCTTTGCCCCGGGCGGGCTGTTGGACCTTGCCCTGGCTGACCCACGCACGCAGTTGCCGGGCGCGCCGGCGCCGAACCGGATGGAGGTCGAGGGGGAATTGAAGCAGATCGCGCAGCGTGGATATGCCCGCAATCGCGATGCCTTGCGCCTTGGCGTGTCGTCGGTTGCCATCCCGTTGTTTGACGCTGCCAGCAGGGCTTTTGCCACCTGTTCCATTGCCTATCCCACGGGTCGCGGCGGCAAGGCGACCGAGGCGCATTTGGCGCGTCTGCTCATGGCGCGCGGGGAAGAGATCAGTCAGGCCCTGGGCGGCTCCGTGCCACCCCATATCGTCCAGCTTTGGACTCCGGCACAGGAAAGGGCCGCGTCATGAAGGACAGCAACTTTCTGAAGGAACACAACGCGCGCCAGTTCTGGCATCCCATGGCGCACCCCGCCGACAGCATGGCGAACCCACCCACGATCCTGACGGGGGGCGATGGGGTGTTCATCACCGACGTGGACGGTCACCGCAGCATTGATGCCGTTGGCGGCCTCTGGAACGTCAATCTGGGCTATTCCTGCCAACCGGTGAAGGACGCGATTGCAGGGCAACTAGATGCGCTGCCCTACTATTCGACGTTCCGAGGTACGTCGAACGACAAGGCGATTGAGCTGGCGTATTTGCTGGCCGATTTCTTTGGCCCCGATGGCATGACGCGCAGCTTTTTCACCAGTGGCGGGTCGGACAGTATCGAGATCGCGCTGAAGCTGGCCCGCCAGTACCACCGCATCCGGGGCGAGGGTGCGCGGACCAAGTTCATCAGCCTCGACAAAGGGTATCACGGCACGCATTTTGGTGGGGCATCGGTCAATGGGAATGCAAAGTTCCGCAATTCCTATGAGCCGCTCATGGCAGGGTGCTACCACATCCCCGGACCTTACCTGTATCGCAATCCGTTTGGCACGGACGATCCCGCGGAACTCGCGCACCTGAGTGCGGGGATGTTGGAGCGTGAGATCGCCTTTCAGGGTGCCAACACCATTGCTGCCTTCATCATGGAGCCGGTGCAGGGCGCGGGCGGTGTGATCCCGCCGCACCCCAGTTTCATGCCCATGGTGCGCGACATCTGCGAGAAGCACGGCGTGCTGCTGATCGCGGATGAAGTGATCACTGCCTTTGGGCGCACAGGGGATGAGACAGGATCGCGCCATTGGGGCGTGCAGCCGGACCTGATGTGCACGGCCAAGGCCATCACAAATGGCTACTTTCCCTTCGGGGCCGTGATGATCGCTGATCATGTCGCGGCTGTGTTTGAAGATGATGAAAGCGGGGTCGGGTCCGTCGATTCCGGCTATACCTATTCGGGGCACCCGGTTGGCGCAGCGGCAGCTGTTGCAGCGGTGGAAGAGACAATGCGCATTCGACCGTGGGAGAATGCGCGGGCCTGTGGGCCGGAGCTAAAGGCCGGATTGGACGCTTTGGCCGAACGGTATGATCACATCGGGGATGTGCGGGGCGAAGGTTTGATGTGCGCCATCGAGCTGGTGAGCGACCGAGGGAAGAAGACCCCGATTGGCAAGGCGCTGCCCTTGGTGTTTCAGAAGGCGGCCTATGAGGATGGCGTAATGATCCGGGTGTCAGGCAACAACGCCATCTTCTCACCGCCCTTGGTCATCGATGCGGGGCACGTACAGAAAATACTGTCTGCCACCGAAACCGGCCTGAAGGCCATGGCCGAGGTGGCGTGAAGTCAAGGTCAGCATCCCCAGCGCCGCGCAGCGCAACGGCGGTGCGGCCCATCCGGTCAGACACCACGGGGCGCGCTTTTGCCAGTGCCTGCCCGCCAGACAGCAAGATCAATGTCACCGACATCACCGATTTCCGGCGCGGGCGGGGGGATCTGATCTTTTCCCTGTTCATGGCGGGTTTGGCCCTGTTCTTTCTTGTCTTCTTCTTCACTCAAACGGGGTGGGAGGACCGCAAACTGCCGCAGAACATGGCGCGCTATTGGATGGACCAGTTTGGGGTAACCGCACCCGAAGGGCGCACTGCCCGTCTGGGCCGCATCCTCAAGCAAAGCTGGGTGGCGCCGTTGATCTGTCTGGGGGTTTTGGTGCCTGCTGCCTTGTGGAACCTGCGCGGGGCATGGCGGGCGCAGGCGTGGCGACAGCGGTTCAAGCAGCCAACCGGCGTGGCCTATGAGCTGGGACAGTGGTTGCGCGCGCTGGAATATGTCGTGTGGTTCGTGGCATATACGCTGCTTGTGCCAGTGCTTGGTTATCTGGTGTCGACATTGTTGTTGGGGACGCTCTTGCCATGGCGTCTGGACTATCGCGGCTGGCGGTGGATGGGCATTTGCCTGGCGGTGAGTTTCGCCATCGTTCTGGTCTTTCGCACCGGGCTACAGATCAAGACTCCAGTGAATATCTGGCTTTATGACCAACTGCCGCAGCGCATGGAAACCTTCATGCAGGTGTGGTTCTGATGGAGGCGTTTTGGACCGGCCTCGACAACCTCGCCAGCGTGCCTGTTCTGGTGGCGATCCTGATTGGATCGGTGGGTGGGTTGGCGATTGGGGCCGTGCCGGGGATCGGTCCAGCCATCGCCATTGCGATCCTGCTGCCCGCGACCGTTTTTCTGGATGATCTGGTGTCGCTGGTCCTTCTCTTGGGCGTTTACGGATCAAGCATGTATGGCGGCGCGATCCCGGCCATCCTGATCAACACCCCCGGCACGCCGGTGAATGCGCTGACCACCTATGATGGCTATGCCATGACGCGGCGGGGCGAGGCGGCGCGGGGCCTGTCGCTGGCCTATTCTGCGTCCTTTTTCGGCGGGTGCTTTTCCATCCTGCTCGGGCTTGGGGCGCTGATGCTGTTCGGCCCATACCTGCGCGATCTGGGCGCGCTGTTCGGACAGCGGGATATTTTCATGGCTGCAGCCCTCGGTGCAGTTCTGCTGATCGCGGCGCATCGCAAGACGATGGGGATTGCGGCCCTGCTCTTTGGCTTGGGCTTTCTGATTGCACTGATCGGGCGTCAATCGCTGAAGCAGATTGACCGCTACACATTCGGGATCGAGTACCTCTATCCCGGCTTCAACCTGATCGTTGTCATCGTGGGTATTTTTGCCATTTCGCAGGCGCTGTTCCTGCTGACAGGCAAGGATGCTGACCCACCCGAGGCGCGGCTCAAAGACGGCCTGCTGCGCGGGTTCGGAGAGCTGAAGAAACACCCGACTGTTGCTACCATCAGCGCGGGCTACGGCACGATCATGGGGATCATCCCGGGGGTGGGTGAGTTCGTGGCGCAGTTCTTCAGCTATTCCACGGCGCGGGCCATGTCGAAGGAGCCGAGCAAGTTCGGGCGTGGCGCGCCTGACGGTTTGATTGCGTCCGAGGCCAGCAACAACGCAGTGCCAGCTGCCGCTATGGTGCCCCTTCTAGCGCTGGGCGTGCCGGGTGAAGCGTTGACGGCCATGATGATGGTCGTGTTCTTTGATGCGGGCATCAAACCCGGGCCAGACATCTTTGAGAACAACCCGGACTTCCTGTTCTCTCTTTTCATCGCGCTTTTGATTATCAACGTACTGGTCATCATCACGCTGCTGATGTCCACGAAATGGATCGCGCGCATCATTTATGTCCCCAACCGTCTCTTGGGCGCGTTCATCCTGATCCTGGCCTTTGTTGGCGTCTTTTCGATCCGCAACTCGTTTGCGGATTGCATGTTCGCCGCTGGCTTCGGTTACCTGGGCTTTATCCTGCGCCGTCTCGACTGGCCACTTGTACCCATCGTTCTGGGCCTCGTCCTCGGTTCGATCATGATCGAGAAGCTGACAGCGGGGGCAGGTCAGATCAAAACCGTCTTCGATCTGGTGAACCGGCCCGTCTCCGGAACACTTTTTGTTGTCATCCTGATCGTGATTGGTGTCACGATCGCCCAAAGCCTCCGTACGAAGAGGTTTGAACACTAACCACAAAAGCAAAAAACAAACTCAGGGAGAGTAACATGAAAAAGCTTTTGACCTCAGCGGCCCTTGCCTTGGCCGCCCTGACCGGCCCCGCGTTGGCCGAGTATCCCACCGGTCCGGTGCAGTTCATTGTGCCGTGGCCTCCTGGCGATTTCGAGGACATTCTGACGCGCATGATCGCCGCCGATATGGCCGAAGCGACGGGGCAACCGGCTTCGGTCGTGAACCGTCCCGGCGGCGGGGATGGCCCATTCCCCGGCGCTTTGGAGGTGTTGAACGCGCCCAATGACGGGTCGGTCATCGGCTCCTTTGTCATCGGTGTGCCGATAGTCGGCCCCAAGATCGACATCGGCATCGAAGAGGACAGCTTTGTTCCCGTCGGCATCTTCCTGACGTACCCGTTCGTGCTGGCTGCTTCGGGCGATGCGCCCTATTCCAACATGGCCGAACTGGCCGCCCATGCGCAAGACAATGACGTCGTTCTGGGTCACTTTGGTGCGGGCCTGACGCCCACGGCGGTGTCCATGGCGGCAGCGGCCAAGATGGGGTTCGAGTTCGCGGATGACAGCGCCTTTGACCTGCTGGACTGCAACACGCTGTCCTCGGGCGACGCGGATGTGATCAACACGACGCTGGCGCTGATCGAACCGTGCCTTCGCGACATCAACGTGCTGGGCAATATCGGCGCGCAGCCAATCGCCAAGCTGGACGGTGTGGAAACCATCGCCGCCCAATCCGGTGTGAACGATGTGGAGCTTTGGAACGGCCTGTTTGTGACCAAGGGCACGCCGCAAGAGGTGATCGACACCATTGCCGAAGTGGCCGCAAAAACCATGGCATCGAACGAAGCGCAGGCGTTGATGGCCGAGACCGGGGCCGCTGTCTACTGGCAAGGCCAGGAGGAGGCACAGGCGCGCATCGAGGCGGACCGTGCCAAGTCGGCCGAGATCAACGAGATTCTCGGGCGCTGAAACAGCCGGGGGCGGTTCGCGCCGTCCCCGCCTTTGGAAAGAAAGTACATGCCCCGCCTGAAGCTCGGTATCCTGCAAGTGAACCACGACCGGTCGGTCGAGGTTGGTGATGCCTTTCCTGATGACGCGCACCGCTTCCGCGATTTGTTCGATGCACAGGAGCAGCGGTTCACGTATCGCGTCTACATGACCATCGGGGGTGAGGTGCCGCAGGATGTGTACGAACAGGATGCGTATCTGATCACCGGTTCGCCGCTCAGTGTCCTTGATGACCTGGCCTTTCTGCAGCCGCTCTACGATTTCATCCGGTCTTGCGATGCCGCAAAGAAGCCCTTGCTGGGCGCGTGTTTCGGACATCAGGCGATTGCCATGGCGATGGGTGGGACGGTGGCCCGCCAGAATTGGAACATCGGGATCGATCAAATCGAGGTCTCGGAAACCTTGCCATGGATGCAGCCCGTCGTACCGTCCATCGGTCTCTACCAGTTTCACCATGACGCGGTGACGGCCTTGCCTGATGGGTGCGCGCCCTGGGCCACATCGCCCAAATGCGCATTGGCCGGCTTTACCAAGGGCGACCACATTTTCACCACCCAAGCGCATCCGGAGTTTTCCGGCCCGTTCATGCGCTGTGTGCTGAACTACACCAAACCGCACCTGAGCGTGGATGAAGTGGCCGAGGCCGAAACCACACTGACCCGCACCAATGACGGCCCGTTGTTTGCCGAATGGGCCACCCGCTTTTTCGGAGGCTCGCCATGAAAAACCTCGCTGATCACGACAGTTTCGTGGACGGCGTGCCGCACGAGACGTTTGCGCAGATGCGGGCCGAGGCCCCCGTGCACTGGACGGAAGAGTTCGGCGGGCAAAAGGGGTTTTGGTCTCTCACCCGCTATGCTGACATCATGGCGGCCCAAAAGGACCCAAACACGTTTTCCAGCGCCCAAGGCATCCGGATCGAAGATCAGAGCCACGAGGAATACCTCGCCCGCCGCACATTTCAGGAAACCGACCCACCCGAGCACACTGTGACCCGGCGTGCCGTGAACCCAGCCTTTGCCAAGCCGGTCGTCGCCCAGTTTGAGCCATTGATCCGCGAGTTGGCGCAGAACATCGTGGCGGAGGCTTTGGAACATTCAGAGTTCGACGCGGTCGACAAGATTGCCAAACGCCTGCCCATGTTGATGCTGGGCCGCATCCTCGGTGTGCCGGATGCTGATCTGGATTGGCTCGTGGAACGGGGCGACGCATTGATCGGGAATACCGATCCCGACTTTACCAATACGGTCATCGATAAGGTGGATACCGATGCTTACCGCATGATGCCCTTCCGCTCACCTGCCGGGGTGGAATTGTACGATTATGCCGATGATATCCTGAACGGTACACGTGACGTGAATGACAAGGGCATCCTCGCCCGTGTGCTGCGCAGCGAAGATGGCGCAATCACCGGGCAGGACTTCAAGAACTTCTTTTGTCTGCTGGTCGCGGCGGGCAATGACACGACCCGTTATTCGATCGCAATGGCGCTGCATCTGCTGACACAGCAAAAGGACCTGCTTGGAGCATTGCAGAGCGGGCAGGTGTGGGAGACCTGCGCAGATGAGTTCATTCGCCTCGCCTCGCCCACATTGCATTTCCGCCGAACGGCGACGCGGGATGTCGAGATGCACGGTCGGACCATTCGTGAAGGTGACAAGGTGTTGATGTGGTTCGTGTCGGGCAGCCGCGACGAGGCGATGTTCGACAATCCCCATGTTGCGCAACTGGATCGCAGTCCGAACCGCCACGTCGCCTTCGGGCAGGGCGGGCCGCATGTCTGTCTGGGCATGTGGCTTGCCAAGTTGGAACTGAAATGCGTGCTGCAGGAACTTGCGGGCCGGATCTACGCGCTAGACGCTGTGGGGCTGCCCACCTGGACACGCTCGAATTTTATCTGCGGGGTCAAATCGTTGACTGTCCGCTCAACGCTGAAGTGACGACCATGACGAACCGCACCCGCACCCTTTTCTGTGATCTGCTCAACCTGCCACGGGGCAAGTTCGTGCCACCGGACGTGGCTGCGGGGGGCAAGATCGGTTTTGCCCGTGGTGTCTTTGGTACGACCTTTGACCGCGACCTGATCCCGGTCCCGGGGGCAGGAGTGTTCGACGGCATTCCGGACATGGAACTGGTGCTGGATGGTGACCGCCGCCCTGACTGGCAGCAGGACAGCGAAATCGCGCTGGGCACATTGCACGTGGATGGCGCGCCCTTTGGCCTTTGCGCTCGTGGGCGGTTGCAAGCCGCAGTCGCGGCGTGGGAGATGAAGGGGCTGACCCCGATGGTTGGCTTGGAGATGGAAGCCTACGTTTTTCAGCAGGACGCGGACGGGGTGTGGACACCCTACGACACACCCGGTGCGTTCGTGTACGGCACAGGTCCACAGAATGATCCGGCGGGATTGATGGACGCACTGTGGTCCACGGCAGATGCGGCGGGCTTGCCCATCGAGTCGATGAATGGCGAATATGACAGCGGCCAGTTCGAACTGACGATGAAGTTCGAGACGGCCGTGGCGGCCTGTGACAATGCGTTTTTGTTCCGCACGATGGCACGAGAGGTCGCTGCAGAGATGGGGCTGTTGCTGACCTTCCTGCCCAAGCCCATTCCAGACCGGGGCGGGTCCGGTCTGCATGTGAATTTCAGCTTCGCGGATGCTCAGGGGGCCAACGTTATTGCGCCGGAGGGTGCGCTATCTGATATCGCCAAGGGATGCATGGCGGGCCTGATCCACCATCACGAGGGGTTGGCCGGTCTGCTGGCCACGACGGTGAACAGCTACGACCGGCTCGGGCCCGCATCCATGGCGGGGTACTGGGCCAACTGGGCGGATGACCACCGGCTTGTGACAACGCGGTCTTGTGTGACCTCGCCGCGCTCCGCCCGGTTGGAGCATCGCATGGCGGACTGCGCGACGAACCCGTATCTTGCGGTCGCATCCGTTCTTCAAGCATCGCTTCTGGGTGTGAGTGGTGGCTATGCGTTGGACCCAGCCGAGGATCTCGACGGCTTGGACAACATCCGGGCGACCCGCCATGTACCATCGGCGCTGGACAAGGCGTTGGATGCGCTGGATGCGGACAAGCCCCTGCGCATGGCGGTGGGGGAAGCGATCTGCGATGCGTTGATCTTTCTCAAGCAGGATGAATGGAAGCGGCTCAAGGACAAGTCCGTGGATCAGGTGCGCGACTACTACCTGCCCTTTGTCTAGGGCGCACCAGCAGGTGCGCCTTACAGGTGGATCATCGTAAGGCGGAGGTGTCCTCCGCCGCGCGGACGCAGCAAGCTGCGCCTTACGCACCAGAACCTGTAAGGCGGACGTGTCGTCCGCCCCGACCTCAAAGCGGGGGCAGCCCGACGATGTTGCGCCCAGCCTCGGTCTTGAGCGAGAAGTCCTGACCACACCACGCATTGCCTTCAGGCCCCATCAAGACGGCAATGGCTTGCCCAACCCAATCGGGGGGGATGTGGTCGTCCCACGGCAATTGGCTAACCGGGTTGATACCGGACGCGGCGATCTCGCGTTGCATGTCTGTTGCGACCGTGCCTGGAGACAGGCCCATAACGCGCACGCCTGACCCGCGCACCTCTTTATCCGCCACGCGCGTCATAGACAGGACGGCGGCCTTGGTCGCACAGTAGTGGCTCCACCCCTCAAGCGCGCTTGTCGCCGCCCCGGATGAGATATTGATGACTGTGCCTGCCCCCCGAGCGACCATGCCCGGCAACACCGCCCGCAGGCCGTGATAGACGCCTTTGACGTTCACATCGACGACCCGCCCCCAAGCGGTGGGATCACTGTCCGCCAGCAGCGCTATCGGATCGATCAGACCGGCATTGTTGACCAGCACATCCACATCACCCGCCTGATCCACTACGGCCTGCACTTGGGCAAAGTCGCTCACATCACAGGGCACCGCAATGCCGCTGGTTTCCTTTGCCAACTCCAGCAGCGCATCACCGGTTCGTGCTGCGAGCACAACATGGGCGCCAAGGCGGGCGAGGACCCGGGCGCTGGCCGCCCCGATCCCCTTGCTGGCACCCGTGATGACAACGGTTTTGCCTTTGACATGCTGCATGGCTCAACGACCCCATGTGCAGGGAATGTTATTTTCAGTCGCACCTTCGCATTGTACCAGATCAAAATGCAGATCGACATCGACGCTCAGGCCCGTTGGGCTGTCGAGGAAAGCAATGAAATCCATCCCGTGATCAAGGCGTAGGATTTCACCTGTGGCCTCGAACCCGATAACACGTACCTCATCGTAGTTTGGGATGAAGTCGGGATAGACCCGGTCCCGCACCATGGTGAAATCCAGCGTCACCGGCGCGGTCTGGCCACGCATCGTCAGGTCACCTGTCAGCTTTCCGCTTGTGGGCGTCAGCATCAGAATGTCTGTGGATGTGAACGTGATCTGCGCGTTGTTGTCCGCATCCAGATAATCCGCGTGGCGCAGATGTGCGTCGCGCGCCTCGTGGTTGCTGTCGATGCTGGCGGCGTCGATGGTGAAGGTGATCTGCGAATTGGCCGGGTTCTCTTCGTCAATCAGAAAGGTGCCGTCGTAGCTGTTGAAGCGGCCCACCGTACGGCTCAACCCCATGTGATTGATTTTCCAGCCAATATGGGCATGACCAAGGTCAAGGGTCCACTCCGTCGGCGCGGCGCCGGCGGGCATGGTGCCAAGCAAAAAGGCGGCAAGTGGTAGTGTGCGGAACATGTCATATCTCCTTTTGGGATCAGATGACTCTCACCTATCTATTGCGGAAGGTGCAAAAAATAGGCTTGAGCGCATCGTATTCATGCGTAAATTACACGAATGGACATCGCCGCCCTCCGCACTGTGCAACTTGTCGCCCACCATCAAAGCTTTGCCGCCGTGGCGCGTGTGCTCGATGTTGATCCCAGCTCAGTCAGCCGGACAGTGGCAGGGATTGAGGGGCAGTTGGGATTGCGGCTGTTTCAACGCTCAACCCGGCAACTCACGCTGACCGAGGCCGGTTCGGTGTACCTGGCGCGGATCGGCCCCTTGCTGGACGATATGGACCTTGCGCGAGACGCGGCGGCCGAGGTCAGCACGCAGCCGTCTGGCCGCGTGCGGCTCACGGCGTCGGTCGCGTTCGGGCAAGAGGTGATAATCCCTCACCTTGCCGATCTGCGTGCAGCACTGCCCGAGATCGAGCTTGAACTCATCCTGAACGACCAGACGATCGACCTGGTTGCGGGCCAGATCGACATCGCCATCCGCCTTGCCCCTGCACCCAAGGGCGATCTGATCAGCACCCGGCTCAGGTCCACGCGCTATCGCGTTGTGGCATCCCCTGACTATCTGGATCAACACGGCAGCCCCCAGAATCCGGAGGCACTGACAGACCATGCGTGCCTGCGCATGACCTTGCCGGACTACCGGACCGAATGGCGGTTTCGAAAAAACCAGACCGAGACGATCGTCGGGGTCACAGGCCCGATCCTGATCTCAAACGCCCTGGCCCTGCGCACAGCCGCGCGGAACGGGTTGGGTCCTGCGCTGTTGGCAAACTGGATGACCGAAACCGATCTGGCGCAGGGCACACTGGTCGATCTGTTTCCGGACCACGACGTAACGGCGACCACCTTCGATACGGGGGCGTGGCTGCTGTACCCAAGCCGTACCTATCTGCCGACCAAGGTCCGAGCCGTCATTGATTTCCTGCGCGCCCGGCTGCGCTAGAACCCGATGCCGGTGTTGCGCTTGATTTCACGCAAGACAACGTTGGTCTGTGCACTGGCAACCGCGGATAGGCGGAACAGGAACGTCTCAAGAAAGGCGTTGTAAGCGTCCAGATCGCGGCACAGCACGCGCATCTGGTAGTCGGATTGGCCTGTGGTGGCATAGCATTCCACAACTTCACGCCGTGTCGACACCGCCTGGATAAAGGCGTTCAACTCGTCCTCGGAATGGCGGGCCAGTTGCACATGTACGATGGCCTGAAAGGTCAGGCCCGCCGCTGTAGCGTTCACGACCGCGCCGTAGCGGTCGATGATACCTGCCTCCTCCAGCGCTTTCACCCGCCGCCAGCACGCGGACGGCGACATGCCTGCCGCATCCGCCAGATCAACGTTGGAGATGCGGCTGTCCGCTTGAAGATGCTTCAAAAGGATGTGGTCGCGGTGATCCATCTTCATGTGGGTAATTTATCCATCTCTTGAGCTATTTCTGGCATGATTTTTCACATATTAGGCCGTTCGCAGAGAAACTGAAATCCTTTCCCACCCCGGAACCGCGATACTATTGGAAAGGAGGCCGCACATGTCGGACCCGCGCCACCGCTTTGACACCTACGCTCTCCACGACCGCTATGACCGAACGGAAGGACGCGTGTTCCTGACCGGAACGCAAGCGCTGGTGCGCATCATGCTGGATCAGGCGCGACGAGATCGGGCGGCCGGGCGCAACACGGCTGGTTTTATCTCGGGCTATCGCGGGTCGCCGCTTGGTGGGTTCGATCTGGAGCTGTGGCGGGCACAGCAGCGGACCGATGCTGCAGGCATCACGTTCATGCCCGCCGTCAACGAAGACCTTGGGGCCACAGCCGTCCTTGGGGCGCAACAGGCCGTGCTGGACCCCGATTGCAAACATGATGGCATCTTTTCCATGTGGTACGGCAAGGGGCCGGGCGTGGACCGGTCCGGCGACGCGTTGAAGCACGGCAATGCCTATGGATCGTCGCCTTTGGGAGGGGTGTTGGTCGTCGCCGGGGATGATCATGGGTGTGTGTCGTCCTCCATGCCGCACCAGTCCGATGTCGCCTTCATGACGTGGTTCATGCCCACGCTGAACCCGGCCTCGGTGGCCGAATACCTGACCTTTGGCGCGTGGGGCTTCGCGCTCAGCCGGTTTTCGGGGGCATGGGTGGGGTTCAAGGCGATCTCTGAAACCGTCGAAAGCGGCGCGTCGGTCATCCTGCCGCCCGGTCCGGTCTTTGCCCAACCGGATTACGTCGCCCCACCCGGTGGTTTGCATATCCGCCCATCGGATTTGCCCAGTCCCGAGATCGAGGTGCGCATCGGGCACAAGCTGGACGCGGTACAGGCCTTTGCGCAGGCCAACCCGATTGATTGGCGCATCTATGATGTGCCTGACGCGCATTTCGGCTTTGTGACGACCGGCAAGGCGCATTTGGACTTGATGGAGGCGCTGCGCCTTCTTGGCCTCGATGAAGCCACGTGCCGCGCCCACGGTATCGACATCTACAAGGTCGGCATGGTCTGGCCGCTGGCCTTGCGCGACGCGCGCGCCTTTGTGCGGGGCAAGCGCGAGGTCATGGTGATCGAGGAAAAGCGCGGGATCATCGAAAGCCAGTTCAAAGAGGCGTTTTACGATCTGCCGCGTAACATACCAGAGCGCATGGTGGGCAAGCACGACGAAACCGGTGCCCCACTGGTCCCTTGGACCGGAGAGCTGAGCCCCAAGCTGCTCGCTCCCCTGATCGCCAAACGATTGCACGCCTTCGTTCCCGATCTGGACCTTCCTGCACGGGCCAAAGCGCTGCAAACACCGCCAAAGCTGCTGAATGTCGAAGGCGCCACGCGCACCCCGTATTTTTGCTCGGGTTGTCCGCACAATACTTCGACCAAGGTGCCTGAAGGGTCCAAGGCGGCGTCAGGCATAGGTTGCCATGTCATGGCCTCGTGGATGGACCGGGACACAGGTGGTTATGCGCAGATGGGCGGCGAGGGTGTGCCCTGGGTCGCGGCCTCGAAATTCAACGGCGGTAAGCATATCTTCCAGAACCTTGGCGAAGGCACATGGTACCACTCCGGGTCTCTGGCGATCCGACAAGCCGTCGCCGCAGGGACGAACATCACCTACAAAGTGCTCTACAATGGTGCGGTCGCGATGACGGGCGGGCAGCCTGTTGACGGCCCGGTCAGTGCCGCCGGCATTGCGTGGTCCAGTCGGGCAGAAGGTGTAGACCGGATCGCTCTGGTGTCCGACGACATTGCCAAGTTTTCACGGCCCGACTTTCCCCCGGGCACCAGCTTCCATGCCCGACAGGCGCTGGACGCTGTACAGCGTGAGCTGCGCGAGGTGCCGGGTGTGACGGTTCTGATCTACGAACAGACCTGCGCCACAGAAAAGCGCCGCCGCCGCAAGCGGGCGGAATTGCCGCCCGTCTCGGCCTTTGCCGTGATCAACCCCGAGGTGTGCGAAGGCTGCGGCGATTGTTCAGTCGAAAGCAATTGCCTGAGCGTGGAGCCTTTGGAAACGCCCTTGGGGCGCAAGCGGCGCATCAACCAATCGACCTGCAACGCCGATATGTCCTGCCTCAACGGCTTCTGTCCCAGCTTTGTCACGGTCGAGGGTGCGACGCGGAAAACTCCGATGGCGGTGGAGTTTGATATAGAAGCCGCGCTTGGCGGCCTCCCCGAACCAACCCTCCCGCATCTGGACACACCCTTCGACCTGCTGGTCACCGGCGTGGGCGGAACGGGCGTCGTGACCGTCGGCGCACTCATCACCATGGCGGCACATCTTGAGGGGAGCGGAGCCTCAGTCCTCGACTTCACCGGCTTTGCCCAGAAATTCGGGACGGTTCTCAGCTACATTCGGTTGGGGCAGACACCGGACGACCTGCATCAGGTGCGGATCGAAGAGGCTGCGGCGGATGCGGTTATCGCCTGTGACATTGTGGTGTCGTCAGCGCCCAAGGCGTCGGCCCATTATCATCCCGGCACCCGCATGGTGCTGAACCGGGCAGAGATGCCCACCGGTGATCTGGTCCTGCACCGCGACGCAAGCCTGCGCGTCGATGATCGCGAGGCGGCCATCGCTGGTGTGATCGGCGTGAATAACTTGACCACGTGTGATGCGAATGCGCTAGCGGAACGCATGCTGGGGGATAGCGTGTTTGCAAATGTCATGCTGCTGGGGATGGCATGGCAAAAGGGTCTCGTTCCTGTCAGTCAGATGGCCTTGAAGCAGGCCATTCACCTCAATGGCGTGGCAGTCGATAAGAACGCCCGCGCCTTCGAGATGGGGCGCATCTGGGCGTATGATCCGGCGGCCTTTGCTGCTCGCAGCCGTTCACAGGCACCCCAAACCGTGGACGAGATTATTGCGCACCGCGCCACGTTGCTGATTGCTTATCAGGATGAAGCCTACGCGCAGCGCTACCGCGATATACTGAACCGCGCCACCGCGGGTTTTGACGACGAATGCCAGCGCCTCGCGGCCAAGTCGCTCTACAAGCTGATGGCCTACAAGGACGAGTACGAGGTTGCTCGGTTGCACACCGAAACGGGGTTCGCAGAAAAGCTGGCCGAGCAATTCGACGGCGACTTCAAGGTCCACCACCATCTGGCACCACCGGTACTGTCATGGAAAACCGACGCGCGCGGCCGCCCATTGAAGCGTCGCTTTGGGCCATGGATGACCCGCGCAATGACAGCGTTGGCCAAGGGCAAATGCCTGCGTGGGACTGCGTTCGATCCGTTTGGCCACACGGCGGAACGGCGCGAAGAGCGGGCACTGATCGACTGGTATGTTTCGGGCCTTGACCGTCTCTGCCATAGCATCACAGACCACGAAGCGGCCCGCGCATTCTTTGGCGCACCGTTGGAGTTTCGTGGCTTCGGCCCCGTCAAGGCCGAAGCTGTCGCGCGGCTAAAACCGGAGGCGGATGCAGCCCTGGCGAAAGCTAGTAGTCGCTGACCAGAAGGTGGGTTGGGGCGACATCCTCTTCGATGTCGGAAAACCGCTCGATGGGCTCGGCAAAGATGTTGTCGGTCAGATCGTCGTTCACGGTCGACACTTCGTGGATCAGGCAATCGCCACCCTCGCCCCAAAAGGCGTGCCATGTGGTGGGTGTCAGGGTCACGGACGCGCCTACGGGCAGCTTCAAATGTCCCCCAGCAGGCAAGGTCACCGGAACGCCATCGGTCAGCACCTGAACGTCCGCCTTGCGATCCATCTGCCCCTCGGCATCGCAGGTGAACAGTTCCAGCACCAGCGTGGCCCCACCACGGTTGATGATATCCTCGGTCTTCAGCACATGGCGGTGCATCGGTGACAGCTGATCCTGACGCGAGATCATCAGCTTCTCGGCATAGAGCATCGCACCCTGCTGCCCCATTTCGGTCAGATCGCCATTGCGCATGGTAAACAGGAACAAACCCATCTCATCAAAGCGACCCTGTCCGTAATCCGTAATGTCCCAGCCGAGGCCCCGGTCGCGGATATGGGCGGCCTTGTCGCTGCGCATCTCGTCCGGTGTCCAGCCGCCAAAGGGCGGCACGGTCCAGCCGTGCTTGATAAAGAACGCGGCCCCTTCGGCCAGGATGTCATTCACGCGGGATCGTTTCATGGGATCAGTCCAGTTCAGTTTGCCAGGGCGGGTTCGCTCCGGCGCGAGAGACGGTGATGGCGGCGGCACGGGCGGCCAGGGTCAGCATATCCGTCAGCGTGCCCTCGTCCAGCACTGCAACATCCGAAGGCGACAACGCGCCAGAGCGGCGCAGGGCCGCAAGGCAACCCGCATTGAACGTGTCGCCAGCGCCGACGGTATCGACGACCGCCGCCTTTTCTGCAGCGACCCGCACCCGTGTGCCATTTGAAAGATGCGCCGTCGCCCCGTCGCCCCCTTCGGTCAGCAGAAGCATCTTCGGCCCCATGTCCAGTACGGCCCGCGTCTTGGCGTCCAGATTGCCGTTGGGCACCAGCCAGCCGATGTCATCATCCGACAGCTTCACGATGTCCGCGCGCTCGATCAGCTTGGTCAAACGGGCGCGATACCCGTCGTGATCAGAGACAAAGCCGGGGCGGATGTTCGGGTCTGCCATCACCAGCCGATCAGCGGGTTGGGACAGGGCCAAATCCAGCAGGCTGTCCGCCACCGGCGGGTTGCAGAGAGAGATGCCGCCGAAGAACATTGCCTCTGTCCCCGCGGGGACAGCAGCAATATCAACAGGTCGGATGTTCCGCGTAGCGGTTTCGTCGTCATAGAACGTGTAGGTGGCATTGCCCTGATCCAGATGCACAAAGGCCAGCGTCGTGTTGCGGTCGCTGCGCACGGCATGGTCCGTTGAGACATGGCTGGCGGTTAGGCGATCCGCGATCATTGCACCAAACGGGTCCGAGGACAGGCCGGTGACCAGCCCGACGGGTTCGCCCAAGCGGCCCAAGGCCACGGCGGTGTTCAGAACCGCGCCTCCGACATGCGGCACGTAAGCGCCGTGGGCATTCGGGATCATGTCGATCAGGGCTTCGCCCGCGCAAAGTATCATTGGTCTATCTCGTTCAATGTGAGGTCGGCAGGTGCTGAGCGAGTCAGCACGGTGGTGATATTCGGCACATCGTTGGTGTCAATCCATGCCTGTGCATCAGGCTTGCCATGTTCGGCCCAACGGGCTTTCAGCCGGTCGATCAACAGATCCATCGGGGGGTGCAACGCAATCGAGAATGTCCAGAGATCGTGCAGCTTGGTCCAGGGCGGTGCGTCAAGCAGCAGGTAGTTTCCCTCGACCAGCACCGTGCTGCATCTCGCCTCGACCCGTCCCGCGCCTGCTACGGCGATTTCGCGGGTGCGGTCAAAGACAGGAAACACAATCGGGTCGGGCGATTGCAGGGCGGTGATCAGCCGGCAAAAGCCATCTGCATCGAACGTGTGTGGTGCGCCCTTGCGGTTGCGCGTCCCGTCACGTTCCAGCAGGCAGTCGTCAAGGTGAAACCCATCCATGGGCACCACGGCAGCGTGCTCGCCTCGCTGTGACAGCCGCGCGGCAAGGGTTTCTGCCAGCGTGCTCTTTCCGCTCGCAGGCGGACCCGCCACGGCCACAAGACGCCTGTGTGGCGCAGCGGGCCGATCAAGGATCTGCGCACAGATCTGGTCGAAGGTCATCTACGCTGCTATCTCCGGGACCGCCGCGCCGGTCATGTAAGCGACAGCGTCGGACATCGAATGATCCTTGGGGTCGATTACACATAGGCGCTTGCCCAACCGGTGTACATGGATGCGGTCGGCCACTTCGAAGACGTGCGGCATGTTGTGGCTGATCAAGATAATTGGGATGCCCCGCGACCGCACATCAAGGATCAACTCAAGCACCTTGCGGCTTTCCTTGACCCCGAGGGCTGCCGTCGGCTCGTCAAGGATCACCACCTTGGACCCAAAAGCTGCTGCGCGCGCCACGGCGACCCCCTGACGCTGACCACCAGACAGGCTTTCGACCGCCTGATTGATGTTCTGGATCGTCGCAAGCCCCAGCTCGCTCAGCTTTTCGCGGGCAAACTTCTCCATCGCCTGCTTGTCGAGACGGCGAAATACCTTGCCCATGATCCCGGGTTTGCGCAACTCGCGCCCCATGAACATGTTATCCGCAATGGACAGGGCAGGGGACATGGCAAGCTGCTGGTAGACGGTTTCGATGCCTTCCTCGCGCGCCTCGATGGGCGAGCGGAACTTGACCTCGCGCCCCTCCAGCCACACCTGCCCTTCGTCCGGGACAACCGCGCCCGACACGGCCTTGATCATCGAAGATTTGCCCGCCCCGTTGTCGCCGATCACGGCAAGGATTTCGCCAGGCATGAGGTCAAAGTCGGCATGGTCAAGCGCTGTGACCTTGCCATAGCGTTTGACGAGGTTGCGGGCTTTGAGAATGGGTTCGGTCATGCCGCCACCTTCCGTATCCATTGATCTACTGCGACGGCTGCGATGATCAGCATGCCGATCAGCATGAATGTCCATTGCGGGTCCGCCCCGGCCATCCGTAGGCCCAGTTCGAACACGCCCACGATGAGGGCACCAAAGAGTGCACCTGCAATCGATCCACGGCCGCCAAAGAGAGAGATGCCGCCGATCACCACGGCGGTGATGGATTGAATGTTGCCAATCACTCCGGTCGTTGCGGAAGGGGAGATCGAACCGAACCGCCCAATCATCACCCAGCCCGCAAGCGCGCAGATGAACCCGGCGGCCATGTAGACGGACATGTAGGTCTTGTGCACGTCGACGCCGGACAGTTCTGCCGCCTCGGGGTCATCCCCGACAGCATAGACATGTCGACCCCACGCGGTAGATCGCAAGGCATAGGCCAGCACGATGAACAGGGCGATCATGCCCAGAACGCCAAGGGTGAATGTCGCACCGCCAAACTGGATCTTGGTCCCGAGGAATTGGAGAAAGGAAGCCTCCGCCTCGATGTCTTGCGACCGGATGGTTTCGTTGGCGGAATAGAGATAATTCGCGGCCAGCACGATCTGCCACATGCCTAGTGTCACGATGAAGGGTGGCAGCTTCATACGGCTGACAAGCCATCCACTGATGGCGCCCAAAGTCGTGCCAACCGCCAAGCCGATGGCAACAGAGACAGCGGGTGGAACACCATAGCTGAAGGTCGCCTTACCCATAACAACGGTGCACAAAACGGCGATGGCTCCAACGCTTAGGTCAATACCAGCCGTCAAGATGATCAGGGTCTGTGCGGCGGCCAGCACGCCTACGATCTGTACCTGTTGCAGGATCAGCGTCAGCGCGAAGGGCGAGAAAAAGCGCTGCCCCAGCAGGATGCCAAAGAGCGCGATGGAAAAGATCAGCACGATCAACGGCACCAGTGATGGCGTCTGGTGCAGCGTATGCTGCACGCGCCCGACAAGGCCTCGACGATGATCCTCGAACTCTGCGACGGTTGCATCGGCTGAAGTGGCTGCGGCTTCGTAGTTGTCCGATTGGGTCATGGGTGGTCCCGATGTCAGGCAATGAAATGGGGCAGGCGACGTGCCCGCCCCAAGTATAGCTTAGTTCTTGTTGGTATTGGGAGGCCGGTGAGGCACCGGCGCTCCGCAATTTGATCTGCTTTCGCTGATCAGCCCCAGCACAGGTCCTTGCCTTCGGAGACCGAGATGCTCTCGACCCCGTCGGCAGGCTTGTCTGTCACCAACGCCACGCCCGTGTCAAAGAACGCCTTGCCATCGGTAGCTTCGGGCTTGGTCCCGTCAGCGGCCCAGGCAGCAATCGCCTCAATCCCCAAGGATGCCATCAGAAGCGGGTATTGCTGCGATGTCGCGCCAATCACGCCATCGGCCACGTTCTGTACGCCGGGGCAGCCACCGTCGACGGACACGATCAGCACATCGTTTTCACGGCCAATGGCTTTCAGCGCCTCATAGGCACCGGCAGCGGCGGGTTCGTTGATGGTGTAGACCACGTTGATAAACGGGTCCTTGGCCAAAAGGTTCTCCATCGCGCGGCGGCCACCTTCCTCGTTCCCAGCGGTGACGTCATTGCCGACGATGCGGGCATCGGTTTCGTCGCCCCACTTGTTGGGATCACCGACGTCGATGCCGAACCCGGTCAGGAAGCCCTGATCGCGCAGCACGCCAACGGTCGGCTGGCTGATCGCGAGGTCGAGCATGCCGATCTTGGCGTCTGCTGCTGCATCCCCAAGGGTCGCGGCAGCCCATGCGCCAATCAGCTCACCAGCCAGAAAATTGTCGGTGGCGAATGTCATGTCAGCCGCATCAATGGGCTCCAGCGGGGTGTCGAGCGCGATGACCAGCAGGCCCGCATCCCGCGCTTGCTGTACCACAGGTACAATGCTGGCGGTGTCAGAGGCAGTCAGAAGGATACCCTTCGCGCCATTTGCGATGCAGGTTTCGATCGCTTGCACCTGGGTTTCGTGGTCACCATCCACCTTGCCCGCGAATGAGCTGAGGTTCACGCCAAGCTCTTCCGCCTTGGCGGTCGCCCCTTCGCGCATCTTGACGAAGAACGGGTTGGTGTCGGTTTTGGTAATCAGGCAGGCAGACACGGCGTGGCCGTCTGCAAATGCTGCGCCCGCCATGGTGGTCATGGCACAGGCTGTGCCAAGCAAGAGTTTCTTCATGGTGTCCTCCCAGTCGTTGTCGGATCGGGAAAATGCCCGACCCAAACTGACCCAAGGGAAACGCGATTCTGTGATCCTGTCAATTAATAATTCAACTTGATTTATTAATTGACGCGCGCAAAGATTGATGAAGGGAGGATACGGTCAGATGACACTGGACCACGTGCGCACCCTGTCCGGAGGCATCAACCAGACCGGCGTGCGCGCTTACAATGAACGGCTGATCCTATCGATCCTGCAGCGCAATAGCGGACTGCCGGGCAGGGATCTTGCGCGACGGACCGGTCTATCGCCACAGACCGCATCCGTGATCCTGCGCAAGCTGGAACAGGACGGTCTGCTGCTGAAAGGCGATCCGGTCAAAGGCAAGGTGGGCAAGCCGTCAGTGCCGTACTTGCTGAACGCGGACGGCGTGTTTTCTATTGGACTCAAGATCGGGCGACGGACCGCCGATCTGCTTGTGCTGGATGCGCTTGGACAGGTGCGCCATCAGCTACGCGACACCTATGACTATCCGCTGCCTAGCGCTGTCTTTGCGTTTCTGCGTGACGGGTTTGCGCGGTTGATGGAGGAAATGGACGATAATACACGCACGCGCTTGTGTGGCGTTGGCATAGCCGCCCCATTTGAGCTGTGGAGCTGGCACGAATTGCTGGATGCTCCGGCCGACGAGTTCGCCGCTTGGAAAGACGCTGATTTCGTCGCCGAGGTGGGGCGCATCACTGATCTGCCGGTGCGCATGGTCAATGACGCCACCGCTGCCTGCCGCGCCGAGCATGTGTTCGGCATAGGGCGGGAGTATCGGGATTACATCTACTTCTTCCTGGGGGCTTTTGTCGGCGGAGGCGTGGTGCTGGATCATGCCGTGTTCGAGGGCAATCAGAAGAACGCAGGTGCCTTCGGAACGATGCCGGTGGCGGACTTGCGGGGCAGGCCCGCGCATTTGATTGACCTGGCGTCGATCCGAACGCTCGAGCTGCGTCTGATCGAGGCCAGGCAAGACCCCCGGCAACTGTGGGAACAACCGCAGGACTGGTCCCATCTGGAAGCCTTTGTTCAGCCGTGGTTGGAGCAGGCGGCCGACGCCTTGGCACTGGCCGGTGTGGCGTCATGTGCCGTGATCGATGTCGAGGCTGTTGTGATCGATGGTGCCATGCCCAACGGTATACGCGAACGGTTGGTCGACATGACCCGCGCAGCACTTGCGACCAAGGACATGCGCGGGTTGATCCCGCCGGTGACAGTCGCCGGTCAGATCGGTGGAAATGCGCGGGGGATTGGGGCGGCTGCCGGACCGATCATCGGGCAATTGCTGCTGGATCGGTCCGCGGCCTTGTTCGATCAGGGGTAGGGCGCCGAGGCGCCCAAATCCTTAGCGATAGTAAAGCGATTGGCCGTTTGAAAACAGCTGCACCTTCTCTGGCGCAGCCGTCACCTTGACGGATTTGCCGCGCAGATCCTTGTGGATGCCGGGCATCTTGGCCAGTACGGCCTGTTCTCCCTCGGGGGCTTCGAAATACAGGATCGTGACTTCGCCCAAAGCTTCGGTGAAATCGACCTTGCCTTCAAACACGGCGTCACCATCGGTTTCGACCATATCTTCGGGACGGACCCCTACATTGACCTGCATCCCCTTGTCGCCATCCTGCGTGGGTACGGCAGAAGTGATGACGGATCCGTTGCCCATCTTCACCTTGGTCTGTGCGCCGGTCTCGACAATCTCGCCCGGTAGCAGGTTCATCGAAGGCGAGCCGATGAACTGTGCCACGAACTCGTTCTCGGGGCGTTCATAGAGATCAAGGGGCGAACCCACCTGCGCGATGCCCTTGTTGGCCAGAACCACGATGCGGCTGGCAAGGGTCATGGCTTCGACCTGATCATGCGTCACGTAGATCATGGTGGAGTCGGGCATCGACTCTTTCAACTGCGCAATCTCGATCCGTGTGGCGACGCGCAGGGCGGCGTCGAGGTTCGAAAGCGGTTCGTCGAACAGGTACACCTTGGGATCGCGCACGATGGAGCGGCCAATGGCAACCCGCTGACGCTGACCACCGGACAGGGCCTTGGGCAGCCGATCCAGATAGGGCTCAAGCTGCAGGATACGCGCAGCGCGGTTCACCGCCTCATCAATCTCTGACTGCGATTTCTTTGCCAGCTTCAGGGCAAAAGTCATGTTATCCCGCACGGTCATGTGCGGATAAAGCGCGTAGGACTGAAACACCATGGCAATGCCGCGCTGGGCGGGTGGCACGTCATTCACGACGGTCCCGTCAATCTCAAGCGTGCCGCCGGTGATCTTTTCCAGCCCCGCGATCATGCGCAGCAGCGTGGACTTGCCGCATCCGGACGGGCCGACAAAGACAATCAGCTCGCCTTTTTCGATGTCGAGGTTGATGTTGTTGAGCACGTTAACCGTGCCGCCATATGTCTTTTCGACATCTGTCAGTTTCAAGTCGGCCATGGTTGGTCCCTCCCTTCGGGCGCCCGGTCAGGACCGGGCCCCGTTCTCCTCGTTTACGTCTTCAAGGCCAGCGCCACCTGCCACGCGCCCAGATGGACATGCCCATCGGGGCTGGGGGCGGTGCTGCCCAGTTCTGACCCGATGGTGACCCAGGCCCCATCGGGCAGGTCCAGCGTGGCCGGTTCGTCGCTCAGATTGACGGCGCAAAAGATCACCTGGTCATCATGCGTGCGGGCGAAATGCACGACGTCGCCGGTCGCCTTGACCTCGTCATGCGCACCTTTCGACAACGCCTTGTGGGCGTGGCGCAAGGCGATGGCCTTGCGATAATGATGCAGCAGGGCGGCTGGGTCGTGTTCCTGTGTTGATACTGCGTTGTGCAGATGATCACGGCTGACAGGCAGCCACGGCTCACCGGTGGTGAACCCGCCATGGCTGTTCGATGGCTCCCACACCATGGGCGTCCGGCACCCGTCGCGACCCTTGAACTCGGGCCAGAACTCGATGCCATAAGGGTCCTGCAGGTCTTCAAAGGCCACGTCGGCCTCAGGCAGACCCAACTCTTCGCCTTGGTACAAACAGACCGAGCCGCGCAGGCACAGGATCAGCGTTGCATAGGCGCGCATCGCGGCGGGGGACAGGTCCCACCGGCTGGCATGGCGGATGACGTCGTGGTTGGAAAACGCCCAGCAAGCCCAGCCATCCGTGGCCACATCGTCCACTTTGTTCAGTACCTCGACAACACGCGCGGCGGTCAGCGGATCCTTGGCGAGAAATTCAAAGGCATAGCACATCTGTACGCGCTCATCGCCCTCAGTGTACTGGCCCATGATCTCAAGCCCGCGCTGTGCGTCGCCGACTTCGCCCACGGCAGCCGCGCCGGGGTATTCGTCCAGCAATGACCGGAACCGCGCCAGGAACTCCAGGTTCTCGACCTGGTTCTTGGAATAGAGGTGTTCCTGGTGGTTATACGGGTTCACCGACGGGGCAATGGTTGCGTTGCGCTGTTCGGGTGGCAGGGCCGGATTGTCGCGCAAGTCCTTGTCCGCGTAGTAGAAGTTGATCGTGTCCAGACGGAAACCATCCACGCCACGATCCAGCCAGAAGCGGGTCACGTCCAGCAGCGCATCCTGCACTTGCACGTTGTGGAAGTTCAGGTCGGGCTGCGTCGACAGGAAATTGTGCAGATAATACTGCTCTCGCCGCGGTTCCCACGTCCAGGCGGGACCACCAAAGATCGACAACCAGTTGTTGGGTGGCGTGCCATCGGGCTTGGGATCGGACCAGACATACCAATCGGATTTGTCATTGCTGCGGTCCACATGGCTCTTTGCGAACCATGGATGCTGGTCCGAAGTGTGCGACAGAACAAGGTCGATCATCACGCGCAGGCCCAAGGCATGCGCCGTCTCGACCAGCGCGTCGAAATCGGCCAGCGTGCCGAACATCGGGTCGACGCCACGATAGTCGCTGACGTCATAGCCAAAGTCCTTCATCGGCGAGGTGAAGAAGGGCGAAATCCAAATCGCATCAACCCCAAGCGACGCAACATAGGGCAGGCGGCTGGTGATCCCGTTCAGATCACCGATGCCATCGCCATTGCTGTCCTGGAAGCTACGCGGATAGATCTGATAGATCACCGCCCCGCGCCACCAGTCCTTGTCCGCCACAAGAGTCCGAGCCATGTCGAATTCCGCTTTCTTGTTCATACACTAGATCCTATTTAACCGACCCGGCCAGCAGACCGCGCACCAGGTACTTCTGCATTGCAAAGAACACGCACAGCGGCACCGCAATCGACACGAACGCCGCCGTCGCAAGGATTTCCCAGTTGCCACCCCGTGTGCCCAGCAAGTTGACGATCTGGTCGGTCATCACTGTCGTCTGCCCCGTGGCGTCAATCAGGAACACCTTGGCCACCAGCAGGTCGTTCCAGGTCCACAGGAACTGGAAGATCGCAAAGGACGCCAAGGCGGGGAACGACAGTGGGAGGATGATCTTGGTAAAGATCTGGAAATCCGTCGCGCCGTCCACCTTGGCGTTTTCGATGATGTCTCGCGGCAGGCCAACCATGTAATTTCGCAAGAGGTATATCGCCAGCGGAAGGCCAAAGCCGGTATGGGCCAGCCAGACGCCCAGATACCCTTTGCCGATGCCGATCCCCACGTGCAGTTTCAGCAGCGGGATCAGCGCCAATTGTAGCGGCACCACCAGCAGGCCCACGACACAGGCAATCAGGATCGCCCGACCGGGGAAGTCCATCCACGCCAGCGCATAGGCGGCAAAAGCGGCCACAACGATGGGAATGATGGTGGCCGGAATGGTCACGGTCAGCGTGTTGAAAAACGCCTTGGCCATGTTGTCGTTGCTGTCACCACTGGTCATGATGTTCACATAGTTCTCGGTCGTGAACTCGGGCGGTGAGACGGCCGTGACAAAGGCACGCTGCCCCCGGCCACTGATCTGCTCGTCATTGCCGGACCAGACATAGTTGCCTTCCGCGTCGACCGAGAATGTCTCGCCGTCACCCAGGTCAGCCACGTCTCCCGCCTGATAGGCATCGACAGCGCGGGACGATGTGCCCCAGCTTTGAATTTCACCCGGCGCGCCGTTGTCGCCAAAGAAGTTGCCCTCGACCACGAACAGGTCTCCGCGCTGTACACGGTTTTCATCGGGGTCAGCGGCGCGATACCGCTCGGTCTGTTCTGACGGAAACAGGGATGCCCACCAGCCCGATCCGACGATCTGATCCGCCGTGCGGAACGAGGACACCAGCAAACCGAAGGTTGGGAACACCCACAAAGCGACGAGCAGCACGACCGAGATGTTGACCACCCAGCCCAGAGACGATTTGGAACCAGCTATATTGTCCATTATTTCATCTCCTTACGGGCGTTGTAGACGTTCCAGACCAGGATCGGGGACACCATGATCATGATTATGATCGCGGATGCCGACCCCACGCCCCAATCGTTGGCGCGGAACAGTTTGTCGAACATGTAATTGGCCAGAACCTGCGTCTCCCACTGGCCGTTGGTCATCGCGAACACGATGTCGAACACCTTGAGGACGGTGATGGTGATCGTTGTCCAGACCACCACGATGGTGCCCATGATCTGCGGCACCTTGATCTTGAAGAAAATCTGGAACGGGTTGGCTCCGTCCACGATGGCCGCTTCAACCGTTTCTTCGGGGATGCCGCGCAGGGCGGCAGACAGGATCACCATGGCAAAGCCGGTCTGGATCCAGATCAGCACGACCATCAGCAGGAAGCTGTTCCAGAAGGGTATGGTCAGCCATGTCTGCGGCTGGCCGTAGGGATAGTCGAAGGTGAAAATACCCACCAGCGAGGTCAGCGACAGGTACACGAGGTAAAGCGCCGCAACACCCACGAACAGGCGCAGGGGCACGTATCCGGCCCCGCCGCCCCGCTGTTTGCTTTCAGCAATAGGGCGCACGAAAATCCAGCCGACATAGGCGACAATCGCAGCAAAGGCCAAAAGCATGATGGCAGGCAGCACCTGCAGGAACAGGAACGACCCGATGCCGCCGTCAAATTGCAGCCAGACCGAATTCAGCACACCGATCTGGTTCTGATCTGCAGGCCGTGCCTCGTAGACCAGCTTGAAGATCACGCCCGCGCCCACAAAGGAAATCGCCATCGGCATGAAGATCAGCGATTTGGCGGCCGATCCCCATTTGATGCGGTCAGTAAGCTGTGCGGCCAGCAGGCCAAACGCCGTCGACGCGGCAGGCACAACGATCAACCACAGCAGGTTGTTGCGTAGTGCTTCCCAAAACTTTGGCTCGCCCATCATCTGGTTGTAGTTGGCAAGGCCGACAAAGGCGCCGCCTTGGTCCCGGTCGGTCAGGGACAGGCGCAGCGTTTCGAACACAGGGTAGGCCAGGTAAAGACCCAGCGCGAACATGGCCGGGAACAGGAACAGCCAGGGACGCACGATATTGGCCCGGTTGATGTTTTGCCCTGCGGACTGTGCACCTTTGCCGACAATCAGATATAGGACCCCAAACGCGATGACGGCCGCGACAACTGTAGTTGTCAAACCGCTCAAAAAGTCACTCGTAACCTCTTGCCTTAATAAGTCCGCAGCTTGGTTGGTTAACTGGCCCGACGCTGAGTTGATACCCAGCAACTCCAGCAGATGTGCTAGACAAAACAGTACAAAGGCAATCACACCAACAAGTCCTGCGGCCCAAATGCTGGTACGCATCCGGTTTGCTTGTGCCTCATGGGCATCTAGGTCCCGTGCGGGAAACACGACCTTGTCGAGGATCTGGTTCGATCCCCAGAAATACAAAAGACATCCGCCGACGCCGGCGAGAATGGTCACAAGTCCCAACAGTGCAGGGTTCATCTGGCTTCCTCCCTAGGGGCGAGGCCCGGTTTTTAGGGGTCTCTCGCGACCGGCGCAGGCCGGTTCGTGGGACCAGCCCGCACGCAGCGGACTGGTCTGTCTCTTGTGAGGTCGACGCTTACTTCAAAGCGTCCCAGCTGGACTGGATTTCGCCTGCCACGGTGGCGGCGTCCTTGCCACCTGCGTAGTCAACCATTCCGGTCCAGAACGTCCCGGCACCAACGCCACCAGGCATCAGGTCCGACCCGTCAAAGCGGAAGGTCGTGGCACCCAGCAGAACTTCACCCAGCGCACGCAGCGTGTCGTCCTTGTAGGCGTCCAGGTTCACACCGTTATGGGGTGTGAGGAAGCCGGTTTGCGCCATCATGAGCTCGTGGCTGATCGGCTCCTGGAAGAACTCCATCAACGCGTTTGCGCCATCCGACGGATTGGTGATCGCCATCAGCGTACCGCCACCCAGAACCGGGTCGCCCAGATCCTTTTCAGCATAGGAGGGGAAGTAGAAGAAGTTGGTGTCGACACCAAACTCCACATCCTCGGGGAAGAAGGCGGGTACGAACGACGCCTGGCGGTGCATGTAGCACTGTGGCGGCGAGGTGAAGAGGCCCTTGGGCGAGTCGCGGAAATCGGTCGATGCAACGGCACCAGACCCACCGGCGACCTTGGCATCATCACGTGCAAACCAGCCGAACTCCTCGATCGCAGCAACGACACGTTCGTCGTCAAACGGGATCTCGTTGCTGGTCCACTGGTCATAGACGTCTGGCGACACGGTGCGCAGCATCATGTCCTCGACCCAGTCGGTCGCAGGCCAGCCTGTCGCTGCACCTGATCCCAGACCGATGCACCACGGCGTGTCCCCGTCGGCGACGATCTGATCCGTCAGCGCCTTCAGGTCTTCCATGGTTTCCGGCACGTCATAGCCAGCATCCTCGAAGTTCTCGGGGTTGTACCAGACCAGCGATTTGACGTTCACGTTGTAGAAGAAGCCAAACACCTGATCGTTGCCATCGGCATCCGCATAGGTGCCCAGATCAACCCAGGACTGACCGGCGGCATAGTTTTCCTTGACCCAGTCACCCATGCCTTCAGGCAGGGGATGCAGCTGGCCTTTGCCCGCCATCACGGAAGCCAGACCTGGCTGAGGGAACACGGCAATGTTCGGGGCCGAACCGGCCTCGGCATCGATCACGATCTGCTGCTCGAAGCTGTCGGATCCGGTGTAGATCACATCGGCGCCGGTGGCCGCTTCGAAATAGGCCAGAGCGTTGTTCAGATAGCCATCCTCGGGTGTCAGCCAGGGGCCGAACACGGTGATGGTCTGACCGCTCAGGTCAGGGGCCCCTTCGGCCCATGTGTCATAGCTGTCCCAGCTGAACGGGCCTTCGCCCGGTGCAAAGGCCAGATGGCCGTCGGCCTGTGCCGATGCAGCCGTGATAGCCAACGCCGCGGCGCTGGCCAGAAGTTTATTTGTCATTCTGGTCGTCCTCCCATTCGTGTTCAAATCCAACATGCTGATTGACCAGTTCATGCCCGCTTTCATATTTGTCAAAGCGCTTTGGATGCCGTGAACGTTGCCGAATTTTCGCGTCCTGTCAAACGCTGAGCTGTCTCCGGTACAAATTAGCCTAACACGTTATGCGAGAGTGATGAGATGTTTTGACGTTAGCGCAACCAGCCGTTAGCGTCGCTATAACTAAAGCGCTTTGGAACGAATCCGCCTGTGAATCTTAAGGAACTGTCATCTTTGTTGGGTCTTAGTCAGACCACGGTCAGCAGGGCCCTGAACGGTTATCCCGAGGTGTCCGAGAAAACCCGCGCCCGCGTGGTTCAGGCGGCCGAGGCGCACGCCTACAGCCCCAATACACGGGCCCAGGGCCTCGCCACCGGTCATTCCAAGTGCATCGGCCACGTGATTTCGGTGAGTGATTCGGCGGAAATGGTGAACCCGATCTTCGGGGACTTCATGGCCGGGGCAGGTGAGACCTATTCGGCGCACGGCTATGACATGATGGTCACGCGCGTCGGCGCGCAGGACGAGGCGGACACTTATCGCAGCCTCAAGGCTCGTGGCGCAGTGGATGGCATCGTGGTGCACGCCCCGCGCCGCAACGATGCGCGGCTGGCACTGCTCGACAAGATCGGGCTGCCCTACGTCGTCCACGGCCGCTCAACCGGTATCAAGACGCCATACTCGTGGCTCGATGTGAACAACACCCGCGCCTTTTCCGAGGCGACGTCCTATCTCGCGGGCCTTGGCCACAGTCGCATCGCTCTGATCAACGGGCAGGAAACGATGGACTTCGCCATCCGCCGCCGCTCGGGCTACGAATCCTCTCTGCGCTTCGCTGGCCTCTCCATCGACCCCGCATTGATGAGCACGGGCGAGATGACCGAAGCCTACGGCTATACGCAAGCCAACGCGATGCTTGAGCTCGACCAGCCGCCGACCGCCTTCCTTGCGGCCTCGATCATCTGTGCCGCCGGCATCCGCCGCGCGCTGGACGAACGCGGCCTGCGGGTGGGGCAGGACGTGTCCATCGCCACTTTCGACGACTGCCTGAGCTATTTTGGCAATGGCGGCGACCAGCCCGTATTCACCGCTTGGCAATCCTCCGTGCGGGCGGCTGGAGCGACGCTGGCCCAAATGCTCATTGACCGCATTCGTGCCCCGCACGCCCCGCATATCACCAAGCTCTGGGAGGCCGAGTTCGTCTCGGGCGCCTCGACCGGCCCGGCACCGGGCACATCCAAGGACTGATCATGTTCACGCACAAACGTACCGATTTCCCCGAGGTCTTCCTCTTCGGGGCCGCAACCTCTGCTTACCAGATCGAAGGGCACGCCTATGGTGGCGCGGGCCGCGCCATGTGGGATGATTTCGCCGCCACGCCCGGCAATGTTGTCCGGGCCGAAGACGGCGCGCGCGCCTGCGACCATTACCACCGGTATGAAAGCGATCTCGACCTGCTGCGCGATGGTGGCTTCGACGCCTACCGCTTTTCGACAAGCTGGGCGCGGGTCATGCCGGACGGGCGCAATGTGAACCCTGAAGGCTTGGATTTCTACGACCGGCTTGTCGACGCGATGCTGGAACGGAACCTGAAACCCTGCGCCACGCTCTACCATTGGGAATTGCCCTCGGCGCTCGCCGATCTGGGCGGCTGGCGCAACCGCGACATCGCGGGCTGGTTCGGCGATTTCACCGAAGCGGTCATGGCCCGCATCGGCGACCGCACTTATTCCGTGGCGACAATCAACGAATTCTGGTGCGTGTCCTTCCTGTCTCATTTCCTCGGCCACCACGCGCCGGGCCTGCGCGACATCCGGGCCACGGCGCGTGCAATGCACCACGTGCTTCTGGCCCACGGCACATCGATCGAACGGATGCGCGGCATGGGCATCGGCAACCTCGGCGCTGTGTTCAACATGGAATGGGCTACACCCGCCGATGACAGCCTCGAAGCGGCAGAGGCCGCGGCCCTCTACGATGATTACTATAACCACTTCTTCGTTTCCGGCGCGTTCAAGGGCACCTATCCCGACCGCTTGACCGCAGCGTTTGGCCCCCATTTTCCTGACGGCTGGCAAGACGACATGACCACCATCAAGGCCCCGCTGGACTGGGCCGGGATCAACTACTACACGCGGTCGATCCTTGCCCTGAATGATGGTCCTTGGCCGCATCATCACAGCGTTGAAGGCCCACTGGAAAAGACGCAAATGGGGTGGGAGGTCTACCCGCAGGGCCTGCGTGATTTCCTCGTGCGGACAGCGTCTGAATACACCGGCGATCTACCCCTCTTTGTGACCGAAAATGGCATGGCGAATGCCGATGTGATCGTCGACGGGGTGGTGCAGGACGACGCCCGCATCGCCTACTTCCAAAGCCACCTGCAAGCGGTCCGCGACGCCATCGCCAAGGGCGTGCCGGTGCAGGGCTACATGGCGTGGTCGCTCATGGACAATTACGAATGGGCGCTGGGTTATGAAAAGCGGTTCGGCATGGTCCACGTGGATTTCGACAGCCTCGAACGCACGCCCAAAGCGTCATGGCATGCGTTCAAGGACATGCTGACCGCTAGCTGAGGAACGTATCCACCACCTGCTGTTGCAGCTTCTTTCCATCGGGGTCGAGGTCGGTCTTCAGTGCACAGAACGCCTCGCCCCATTTTGACGTCCGGGTGCGGATGGGCGGGGCATCGGATGCCACGCACTCCATGACAACAGCCGCCACTTCATCGGCGGTCTGGTAGATGTCACTGCCCGCCTGCCGGGTCTGCGACCCGCCCACATATTTCTGCAGAATGGGCAGATATTCATCGTCCAGCATCCCGCCGGTCTCTTCCACCTGCTTCATCACGTTGGCAGCAAACTCCGACGCGATCCCACCCGGTTCAACCACCGTGAAGTTGATCCCGAAATGGGGCGAGATGTACGACGCCATCGCCTCCATATACCCTTCGACCGCGAACTTGGCGGCGCAGTAAATCTCGTTGAACGGCTGACCAACCAGCCCACCGACTGAGGATATGGTGATCACATGCCCGGCGCGACGCTCGCGGAAATGGGCGATCAGTGCCTTGGTGCAGCGCACGGCACCCATGAAATTGACGTCCATGACCCAGTTGATGTCATCTTCGCTGGCCTGCTCGGTCGACCGCACAAACCCGGCGCCGGCATTGTTGATCAGCACATCAACATGCCCTTGCGCACCCAGCACGTCTTCAACGCAGGTAGCGATCGACGCGCTGTCCTGCACGTCCAACTGCGTGACATTCAGGGTGACACCTGCCGCCTCGGCCGCCTCATCCAGCGCGGTCCGCTTGTCCAGATTGCGCATGGTGGCATAGACCGTGTGGCCCGCCTGCGCGGCCTGCACGGCCAGGGAAATGCCCAGACCCGAGGAGCATCCGGTGATCAGAATGACTTTGGACATGGGTCAGCTCCTTTTTGATGATTGCGATACAACCAGCAATGGGCCCGCCCCAAAGGATAGTCAAATCCACCGTGCGGCAAAGCCCCGCCTACATCCACTGACGCGGATCAACCGCTTGCCCGGTGCGCGCGCTTTCCTGGGCTGCGATCCCCATCGCCACGGCGGCCCAGCCGTCGCGCAGCGTGACCTCTGGCGCACCCTGACCACGCACCAGCGCGGCAAAGCGTTGATGTTGATAAAAGGTCGATCCGTTGTGATCGCCCGCCTCCAACAGTGTTGGATCGACGGGAATGTCATGGGTCACAGGCCCTTGCGGTTGGCGCGGTGATGTCACCAGCTTGGCAATCGGGGCAGGGCCCAGATGCGCGGGCCAGAACCGGCCCGGTCCGGGCACAAACGCCTCGATTTTACCGATCGGCCCAACGGCAGACAGCTCTTCCTGATAGGCGGACCCTTCGGCGAACATGCACAATTCCAGCATCGCGCGGGTGCCATTGTCGAATTCGACCAGCGCATAGCCGCTGTCGACGATGTCTGGCACCTCGCCTCCATAATCCTCGTCCAGATGATTTACGGCTTGGCTGGCCGAGGCCATGACACGCACCGGCTCCGCGCCCATCGCCAGACGCATCAGGTCAAAGAAATGGCAGCATTTTTCGACAAAAGTTCCACCCGTGTAGCGGTTGAAGCGGTTCCAGTCGCCGACCTTTTCCAGAAACGGAAAGCGGTGTTCGCGCACCGACAACTGCCTGATGCCCCCGGTCGCCTCCGCAGCCTTTTCAAGAAACTGCGCGATGACGGGCATATAGCGGTACTCCATCGCCACCCAGATCGGCGCAGGGTAGCTGTCGCGGAACGCGGCCAGCTTTGCGGCATCGGCGGGGTCCGTGAACAAGGGCTTTTCGACCAGCAGGGGCAGGGGGCGCGTGGCCGCGATCTCTTCCATCTGTGCCACGTGGCAGAAGTTCGGGCTGACGATCAGCAGGCAATCCAAGTCTTCAACGGCCAGCAACTCCTGAACAGAACCCACCACCTGTGCCTCGGGCACGATGGCTGACGCCTGTGCAGCCATGCCCGCATCCGGTTCATAGAACGCGGCGACACTTGCCTCGGGCAACAGCGCAATATTGCGCATGTGTTCCTGCCCCATCATCCCGCATCCGATAATGCCATAGCGTACCTGGTCCAACCTGCGTTCCTTCACTTCATGCGTTGCACATAAACGGCCCGCGCGGGGTCGTACCATGTGCGGGAAAATTCAATGGGTGCCGCTGCGTCTGCCCAGCTCAGGCGCTCGACATACCCGACCGTGTCGCCGGGACGCGGGCCATAGGCATCGGGCGCCCAGTCCGGCACCGCGCCCAGCGACACCCGGTCCTCGGCCCGCTGGATCCACAGACCCAGCTCTTTGCGGTACGTGGCATAAAGGGATTCGGACATCGTGGCTTCCGACACGATTCCCGCATCCGCATCCAGCCAAATCTCTTCGACAGCGATGATTGTGTCATTCAGGGACCGCAGCCGCCGGATGCGCGTGCCCCGGACCGCACTTCCGAAATCTGGTAGGTCAGCGGGCTTGCCCATCAGATCAACAGACAGAACCTGCGCCCGCGGCAGCCCACCACCTTCAAGCAGTTCCAGCCGGAACATGGCATAGACGGTGCCCGTGTCGCCCCCCGCCCGGATATAGTTGCCGGAGCCTTGAACGCTCTGCACCAACCCCTTTTCGCCCATGTCCCGCAGGGCTTTGCGCAACGTGCCGACGCTCACACCCAGCTCGGCGGCCATGTCGCGTTCGGGCGGCAAACGCTCGCCATCGATCAACCGGCCAGAAATGATATCCCGGGTCAGAAGCTCGGCGATCTGCACGTAGATGGGCAGCGACTGAGGGGATTGTTTTTGCGTGGTCACGTGGGGTTACAGGTTGCAGTGCATAAAATTGATACACCATTGATCTACATCAATGACAGTGTTACGCAAGTGCCAAGTTGAAGCCATTGAAAGACTGTAGATGACGATCGTCCCCATCACATCCCCAGACCTTGATGCGGCCGAAGTGTCGTGGTTCTCGGCTCTTTGCTCGGACGACTATCAGTTTCTTGGCGTGCCTGACGGCAATTTGCGGTCCAGCTGGGCGCACTGTTCCGACATCGTGAAAGAGGCCGAGGCGCAAGGCTTCCGCAACATCCTCTGCCCCTCCTCCTACCAGGTGGGGCAGGACACGCTGTCCTTCGTTGCCGGCTGCGCGCCAATCACATCCAAGATCAACCTGCTTGCCGCCGTCCGCTGCGGCGAGGTGCAGCCGATCATGCTGGCCCGCACCATCGCCACACTTGACCACATGCTTGAGGGGCGGCTCACGGTGAACATCATTTCGTCCGATTTTCCGGGCGAAAAGGCCGATAGCGAATACCGCTACCAACGCTCGCGCGAGGTGGTCGAAATCCTGAAACAGGCGTGGACGCGGGACGAAATCACGTACAAGGGCGAGGTGTACAACTTCGAAGGTCTCACCACAGACCCCGTGCGCCCCTATCAGACAGGCGGCCCGCTGCTGTACTTTGGCGGTTACAGCCCATCAGCACTCGATCTGTGCGGCCAGCATTGTGACGTCTACCTGATGTGGCCCGAGCCAAAGGAAAACCTCGCGCAGCGCATGCGCGACGTGAACGCCGTGGCCGAGAAATACAACCGTACGCTCGACTACGGCCTGCGGGTGCACATGATCGTGCGGGACACGGAAGCCGAGGCGCGCGAATACGCAGACTACATCGTGTCAAAACTTGATGACGAATACGGCCAGCTGATCCGTGACCGGGCTTTGGACAGCACGTCGCTTGGCGTGGCGCATCAGGCCAAGGCGCGCGAACTGGCGGACAAGTTCGGCTATGTCGAACCCAACCTCTGGACCGGTGTTGGCCGGGCGCGTTCGGGCTGTGGCGCGGCGCTTGTCGGCTCGACCGATCAGGTGATGTCGAAAATCGAAGAATATCAAAAGATGGGCATCCGCGCCTTCATCTTCTCGGGCTACCCGCACCTGGACGAAGCAAAGCATTTTGGCGCGCGTGTCATGCCGCACTTGAAAACCTGCTCATTGCCCCATGCTTATGGCCGGGTGCCATCGACCGCACCCGCAACACCCCTTGCCGCAGGAGAGCGCCGCTAATGGACCGCGTCCAACTATCCGATACCCTGAATTTCTCGCGCATCGTCTATGGCATGTGGCGCTTGGCTGACGACAGCGACACGTCGGTGGGCCACGTCCAGGCCAAGATCCACGCCTGCCTCGACCAGGGGATCACCACCTTTGACCAGGCCGACATCTACGGCGGCTACGTGGCCGAGGCTGTGCTGGGCGAAGCGCTCAAGGCCGATACCGGCCTGCGGTCCAAGATGGAGATCGTGACCAAATGCGATATCGTCGCGCCCGTGGGCCGCTATGCTGACGCGCCGGTCAAATACTACGACACCAGCCGCGCCCACATCATGCAAAGCATCGAAAACTCGCTGCGGGACATGAACGTCGATCACATCGACCTGTTGCTGATCCACCGCCCTGACCCGTTCATGGATCACCATGAAACAGGTGCCGCGTTGGACGAAGCGGTCGCGAGCGGCAAGGTCGGCGCCGTGGGCGTGTCCAACTTCCGCCCCTGGGACTGGAAACTGCTGCAATCGGGTATGAAATCGCAACTGGTCACCAACCAGATCGAAATTTCCCTCAGTGAAATCAACCCGTTCACCAACGGGGACCTGTCGTTCCACCAGCGGCACGGCCAGCCTGTGATGGCGTGGTCACCACTTGGTGGCGGCGGCCTGATGACGGGCAATGACAAACTGCACGCCGTCATGGATGAGATTGCTGGCGCACAAGGCGTAGATCGCGCTGCCGTCGCGACCGCGTTTTTGCTGGCACACCCCGCAAACATCATTCCGGTGATGGGTACGAATAATATCGACCGGATCAGCAAGATCGGCAATGCTGCACAGGTGTCACTGGACCGGCCCACATGGTTCCGCTTGTATGAAGCGGCCCTGGGACATGAGGTGGCTTGATGACAATGCAAAGCCCGGACCAATCGACAGTGTTTTCCCCCGATGCCAATTCCAGCCGCCAGCTCCGCGACGCCTTCGGCAAGTTCGCCACTGGCGTAACCCTGATCACAGCGCCCAGCGTCGACGGCCCCATCGCCATCGTGGCCAACAGCTTTTCGTCCGTCTCTCTGGATCCGGCGCTTGTCTTGTGGTCGGTGGACCGCGATGCCCGCCGCTTCCGCTATTTCGAAGCGGCCGACCACTACGCAATCCACGTTCTGGCCGCAGAACAGCACGACATCTGCAAACGTGCAGCGCGTGACGGGCATATGCTGAACGACCATACGCATCACTTGAACGCCGATGGTGTTCCTTTGATTGATCATTGCCTTGCGCGGTTCGAATGTCGCAGGGTGGCAGCACATGACGCAGGCGACCACGTGATTATCGTGGGCCAGGTCCAGCGCACAGAGATGCGCGATGGACAGCCGCTCACATTCTTCGGGGGCAACTTCGGCTCCGTCACGTCCTGACGTGAAAAACGACCCGCCCGCGGGGTGAAAGCGGAAAATGGGCCACGGTGGATTAACCGCCGGGCGACCGACAAAGGGAGGGCCCTTCATGGGTCTATTACTGACGGTGCTCGCGCCGATCAGCTGGTTGAATGGCCTGCTGCTCAAGATCGGGCGAGCCATAGGCATCGTGGCCATTGCGGCCATGGTGATTGCGATCCTGATTCAGGTCGTGGCCCGCTATCTCTTCAACAATGCATTGCCCTGGCCGGACGAGGCGGCACGCTTCTGCATGCTCTGGATGACCGGTCTGATGGCACCCACGGCCTTCCGGCGCGGGGGCTTCGTGGCGCTCGACATGATCTCGGGCGTATTGCCACGACCCGTCGCAACACTCCTTGGTCTGGTCCTGCTCCTGATCTCCATCGCGATCCTGCTGGTCGCCTTGCCCATCGGCTATTCCGAGGTGACAGGCTTTGGCGGCAAGTTTGCCACCGCATCGCTCTACCTGCCCACATTCGATGGCTGGTTCCGCGTTCCACGCAGCTGGATGATGCTGTCTTTGCTCATCGGTGTGGTTCTTCTGCTCATGGTCAATGTCGAATTGATCCTGCGCAAACTGGTCGAGCTGATGGGCGGCGGCGATCAATTGCCCGATCTCGATCTGGGCGACATGGCCGCGGGGAGCGAATGATATGCTGATCTGGTTCCTTCCGCTTTTCCTGCTGTTCCTGATGATCGGCCTGCCGGTCTTCTTCGGCTTGCTCGCCGCCCCTGGCATCCTGCTGTACCTGAACGGGCAAGAGCGTGACATCACGCTGCTCTACCGCAACGTCTACAACGGCATGGACAGCTTCCCGCTCATGGCAATCCCGTTCTTCATGCTGGCGGGTGAATTGATGAACAAGGGCGGGATCACGATCCGTCTCGTCCAGTTTTCCCAAGCGCTCATGGGCCACCTGCGCGGTGGCCTCGCCCAAGTGAACGTGCTGTCGTCCATCCTCTTCGCGGGCCTCTCCGGCTCTGCCGTGGCCGACACCTCGGCACTCGGTTCCATGCTGGTCCCGGCGATGGAGAAAGAGGGTTATACCCGCCGCTACGCTGCCGCCATCACCGCCGCCTCATCCGTCATCGGCCCGATCATCCCGCCCTCGGGCATCATGATCATCTACGCTTACGTTATGGGCGAAAGCGTTGCGGCCCTGTTCCTCGCGGGCATCGTGCCGGGCATCCTCGTGGGCGTCGGCCTCATGGTGATGATCCGCCTCACCGCTGACCGCTACGACCTGCCTGCGGCGCACAAAGTCAAATTCGACGGCGTTGCGCTCAGCCCCATGGAACGTTGGGTGTCCTGGGCGCTGGTGCGTCTGAACATCGGCCTGCTGCTCTGGGCCTTCCTGCCCCTGGGCGAGACATCCCCGCTGATCCTCTGGGGCACTTTCGCAGGTGCGGTCGTTGTGGCCCACGCGCTGATGCTTGCGCTCCGCACTCAGGTCAGCAGCGAATTCCGCACCATCTGCAAACGCGCGATCGTGCCCTTGCAAACGCCGGTCCTGATCCTCGGCGGCATCCTCGGCGGCGTCTTCACCCCGACCGAGGCGGCAGCGGTCGCCGTGGCCTACGCCGTCTTCGTCGCCTTCTTCGTCCTGCGCACCATGCGCCTGTCGGACCTGCCCGACATCCTCAGCCGCGCGGGGCTGACCAGCGCCGTGGTCTTGTTGCTGGTGGGGGCAGCACTTGCGTTCAAAACGGTGGTCTCGCTCAGCTACGCGCCGCAGATCCTCGCGGATTTCATTCTGACGCTTTCGGAAAACCCTCTGGTCCTGCTGTTCCTGATCAACCTCCTGCTGTTCATCGTCGGCATGTTCCTTGATGCAGGGCCCGCGATCATCATCCTTGGGCCCATCCTCGGCCCGATCTTTGTCGATCTCGGCGTCGATCCGATCCACTTCGCCATCATCATGTCGGTGAACCTGACGGTGGGGCTGGCAACGCCACCCATGGGGCTGGTGCTTTTCGTTGCGGCGGCGGTCAGTCGGGAAAAGGTGGAAACCATCGCCAAGGCGATCCTGCCCTTCCTCGCCATCGAGATCGCAGTGATCTTCCTGATCACCTACGTGCCCGCAATATCCATGACCATTCCCCGCCTGACGGGGTTTGCAAACTAATCCAGAGCTTAACGGGAGGACCTAACATAATGCTCAAAACGACCCTCAAAACCCTCACGGCTGCCGCGCTTGTCGCAGGCTCGGCCATGATGGCGACAGCGCAGGATTACACGATCCGCGCCACCGCCAACTCGAACACCAATGACGAAGATTATGACGGCCTCGTCGTCTTCAAGAACTATGTCGAGGCAGCCTCCAACGGCGCCATCGCCGTGGAACTCTTCATCGGCACCCAGCTCTGCTCGAACGGTGCGGAATGCCTGCAAGGCGTGGCCGACGGCTCGATCGATGTCTACATCTCCACCTCTGGCGGTGCTTCGGGCATCTTTCCTTACGTCCAGGTGCTCGACCTGCCATACCTGATGGCTGACGACCGCATCGCGGAACACGTGCTGTCGGGTGACTTCACCCGCACCATGCGTGACATGGCGCTTGAGGATTCCGGTGGCGCGATCCGCCTGATGACGATCGGGAACACCGGCGGCTGGCGCAACTTTGCCAACACGCAACGCCGTGTGGCCGAACCGGGCGATATGGAAGGTCTGAAAATCCGCACCGTGGTCGCCGACCTACCTCAGGAACTGGTCAAAGCACTGGGTGCGTCCCCAACCCCGATCCCGTGGCCCGAGCTTTTCACCTCGTTCCAGACCGGCGTTGTCGAAGGGTCCAAGAACGGCATCACCGACATCATGGGTATGAAATTCCCCGATGCAGGCCTGCAATACGTCACGCTTGACGGCCACGCCTACATGGGTGCCCTGTGGTGGATGTCGAACGAAAACTTCCTCGCGATGCCCGAAGACATGCGCCGTGTCGTGGTCGATGGCTTCTACGCCCTGCAGCAGGCGACATTCGCCTCGCCCAAGCGCAAATCGATCCAGGCTTACGAAGAGTTTGTCGCCGGTGGCGGTGATCTCTACGTGCCAACACCTGCGCAAAAGGCAGCGTTCGCCGAAGCGTCCACACCGGTCTACGACTGGTTCAAAGACAACGTGGCCCGCGGCCCGGAAATCTTTGACGCTCTGACCGCAGCCGTTGCGGCCGCCGAAGAAGACGTGAACGCGTCGCGCGCCGCCGACCTGAACTAAAGCGGACCAATATCCGCGTTAAGCCAAGGCCGTCCCATACCGGGGCGGCCTTTCCTCGTTGGTACATCTGAACGACAAGGAAACGGATGGGCTAAGGGCGCGGTTGCGGCAAGTGATCGACATAGCCAGCCGCCACAAGTGCGTCGAAGGCCTGTGTGACAGGCTCAGGAACATCCACGTGCCGTTGAAAACCCAACGTGGCGTAGGTACGCATCCGGTCCAGATCCCCAACCATTTCGCAAATCAATGCGCGTTGATCGTGATGGGGAAGGGGCTGATCCTCAAATGCGGTGTCGGGCGCTGTGACCAAGGATTTCACCCCCGGCCACTGGTGTTCCGCCGTCGCCAGACACCGCAATTGCGTCTGCGGTTTGGTCACAAAGATCACCTGCTTTGCATCAGGGACAAGATCCGCGCAGAAACGCACATTCTCACCGATATTCGTGGCGCGCGGTTCCAGTGTGATCGCCTCTGTCGGCACGCCCAACTGATGGGCGTGATCACAGAATGCCTCTGCCTCGCTTGCCGGGAAAAGGTCGCTTGTCCAATTCCCTGATGCGCCGGTGAATATGATCCGGGGCGCAAAACCGTCCTTGAACAGTTCCGCGCAACGCGCGGCCACCCGGATGTCATAGGACCCCAATCCAATAATGACATCCGCCGCGCTTGGTGTGCTGTTGACATGATGAAAGTGCCAGAGTGTGCGGGCGGCCTCTGGAATGTCATTCGCGGTCATCTGGCCCTCTTTGTCTGCACGGTCGACCCTCGCTGCAAGAGAATGGACATGCAAGGCGGATCGGTCCCTCAGACTTGTCCGGATGCAATACGCCAAGCCCCCCTTGCGCTTCGGTGCTGTCGCGGCAAAGCTGCCGCTACCTGTCCCGAACAAAGGTCACTCCCATGTCCCAAGCTGACAAAGCCAACGCCTTCACTGCACTGCACATCCCCGGCAGACCCGTTGTCATCTACAACATCTGGGACGCGGGCACGGCCAAAGCCGTGACCAAGGCGGGCGCCAAGGCCCTTGCCACCGGCAGCTGGTCCGTGGCCGAGGCGCAGGGTTACCCTGACGGCGAAAACATCCCGCTCGACGATCTGCTCGCCATCGCCACCCGCATTGTGAACAGCACGGACCTGCCGGTCAGCATCGATTTCGAAGGGGGCTATGCCACCGACCCCGAACCGCTGGCCGCCAACATCACGGCCCTGATCGGCACGGGCGCCATCGGGCTCAACTTCGAGGATCAGGTGGTCGGCAGCTCAGATCTCTATCCCATCGACACACAAGCTGCCCGGATCAAGGCGATCCGCGCTACGGCTGACGCAGCGGGCGTGCCACTCTTCATCAACGCGCGCACCGATGTGTTCCTGAAATCCAAGCCCGACACCCACGCCACCCATCTGGCCGAGGCAAAGGAACGCGGCGCAGCCTATGCCGAGGCCGGGGCCAGCGGCTTCTTCATCCCCGGCCTGACCGACCATGGCATGATCAGTGGCATCTGCGATGCGTCATCCCTGCCAGTCAACGTGATGATGCGCGGTGCCCTGAGTTCGATTGCCGAAGTCGCCGCCCTCGGCGTTGCGCGGGCCAGCTATGGCCCGGGTCCTTTCGCCCAATCCATGACGCAGGTGGCCGAAGGTTACAGCGCAGCCGCCGCCAGCTAACGGTAGGGCGGGGTTCACCCCGCCTTTCCTAACAAAAGGTAAAGGGCCGCGTTCAAACGTTAACGCCGCCCAAATCTTAACCGGTTGTTAACGCGCAGTGGCAATGCAAAATGTGCAGTTTCGGACTGCTAATGCGCAGTTTCAGAATATGAGGCTGAAACAGGCTGGTATGACCCGCACCAAACTGTGCACTTTTTCCCGCAAAATGCGCGTTTTACCCGAATTTAACCATCGTACGCAGCGTTAACGCCACCGTACGGTGACAAGGCTTCCCAAGGCGAAAATCTGCTGCCACACTCACCGGAACGGATACATCCACACCTTGTAGTCAGCGACCAGAATATGCGCCCGATCAATCTGATCCTTGGTCATTTTCTTGACCACCTCTTCCAGCGAAATCGCCGCGTCGGGATCGCCGCCAATCGCGGACAGGGTGTACCACATATAGGCGCGCACAAGGTCCGGCGCAGGCATCCCGCGCCCAACCTCGTAGTACCATCCGACACCGGATTGCGCGCCCGGATGCCCCTTCATCGAGGACCGCAAATACCACTCGAACGCCCGTTCATCATCGCGCTCGACCCCAAGACCCAAGGCGTACATGACACCAATCAGTTCCTCGGCATCCGCATTGCCCGACCGGGCCGCGGGCCACAGAGAGTCATAGGCCGCCTTGTAGTCTCCGGCCTCCATCAGATCACGCGCTTCCTCAATCTCGGCCAGTGCCGGAAAGGCCATAAAAACAAGGGCTATCGCAAGTTTGCGCATATGCTTCTCCTTTGTGGCGCACCCGCCTTTGCCGACGGTGTACCACGTGCTTTGACTGCGGATGATTTCATCGCTGTGGACCCGGCGCAAGCCAAACTCGGCCAGCTTCTGTTCTATGATCGCATCCTGTCCGGCAACCGCAATATCGCCTGTTCCACCTGTCACCATCCCGACCTTGGCACCGGTGACGGTCTGAGCCTCGGCATCGGCGAAGGGGGCGAAGGATTGGGCCCACAGCGCACCGCAGGCACAGGTGATGATCGCATCCGCAAACGCATCCCCCGCAACGCGCCCGGCCTCTGGAACCTCGGGGCCAGGGATCTGTACACCATCTTCCACGACGGACGCCTCAGCGTCGCCGACACCTATGAGAACGGCTTTAACTCTCCGGCAGAGGAATGGCTGCCCGAGGGTCTGGATAACCTGTTGGCAGCACAGGCAATTTTCCCGCTGGTCGCTCAGTTTGAAATGGCTGGAAACCCCAAGGAAAACGAGGTTGCAGGGGCCATCCATAAGCGTATGGATTACGCGTGGCCCATCCTTGCCGACCGTGTGCGCCACATCCCTGCATATGCCGGAGGGTTCACGGGCGCTTACGACCATATCAAGACTGCCAAGGACATCACTATTTCAGATATCGCGAATGCGCTCAGTGCCTTCATGATCTGGGAATGGACCAGCACAGACAGCCGCTTCGACGCCTATCTGTCGGGCGATGAAAATGCCCTGAATACTCAACAAAAGCAGGGGCTTGAACTGTTCTATGGCAAGGCAGATTGCAGCAGTTGCCACAGTGGCCCACTGATGACCGATCAGGCATTCCACGCCCTCGGCGTGCCGCCCTTTGGCCCGGGTCGAACCCGCCGCTTTGATCCCATGGTGCGGGATGTCGGGCGTATGGGTGAAAGCGACGCGCTCGAAGATGCCTATGCCTTCAAAACACCGATGCTCCGAAACGTGGCCCTGACCGCCCCCTATGGGCACAACGGTGCATATCCGACCCTCGAAGGGATCGTGCGGCATCATATGAACCCCTTGCAATCATTGTATAATTGGACGCCAGAGATAGCAGCTCTGCCGTCCGTTCCGTGGCTTGAGGCGATCGATTTCATGGTTTGGCAAGACAGCCGCGAAATGGCGCGTCAACGCGCGGCGGTGCAGATTGAAAATAACCTTCTCACGGACAGCGAAGTCGATCAGATCGTCGTGTTCCTACATGCCCTGACAGGTGAAACCGCAAATGACGGCAAACTGGGCGTGCCAAAGGCAGTGCCAAGCGGCCTGCCGGTTGATCCGAGAATAACGCCCTAGCGGCCCTTCCAGACCGGATCGCGTTTCTCGGCAAATGCGCGGGCACCTTCCAGTTGATCTTCGGAACGATATAGCGTCTCGACCGTGGGCAACTGGCTGTTGGTAATGCGGTTCATTGCGTCCTGAAACTTGGAGTCCTCGGCGTCCCGTACCACTTCCTTGATCGCGGCGTAGACCAACGGTGGACCCGATGCGATCAACCGGGCCAAGTCCCACGCGCGGTCCATAAGCCCTTGCACGGAAACGATTTCATTGACCAAGCCCCAGCGGTGCCCTTCCTCCGCATCGAACCAGCGCCCGGTCAGCAAAAGCTCCATCGCGATGTGGTAGGGGATGCGCTTGGGCAGCTTGATGCTGGCGGCATCGGCAACGGTGCCGGACCGGATTTCCGGCAAGGCAAATGTCGCATGCTCGGCCGCCAGGATCATGTCTGCGCTCAATGCCAGTTCCAGCCCGCCACCACAGGCAATGCCGTTCACGGCGGCAATGATCGGTTTGTTGAGGCCGCGCAATTCCTGCAATCCGCCGAAGCCCCCGACGCCATAATCGCCATCAACAGCATCCCCGTCCGCGGCGGCCTTGAGGTCCCAGCCGGGGCAAAAGAACTTCTCGCCCGCGCCCGTGATGATGGCCACGCGCAGCTCGGGATCGTCGCGGAACGCCATAAAGGTTTCACCCATGATCCGGCTTGTGGCGAGGTCGATGGCATTGGCTTTTGGCCGGTCCAACGTGACTTCCAGGATCGCGCCTTCGCGCCTTGTTTTTATGGGGCTCATCGATCAGGCCTTTCGTATCAGCGCATCAACGGCAACAGCGCGGGTGGGGGTGCAGATCAGCGGGTTCACTTCAACCTCGCTGACGGTGTCGGCATGTGCAAGCACGTAGGATTGGATGGCCAGTACTGCCTCGCGGATGGCCGAAGGATCAGCAGCTGGTTTACCGCGATACCCGCGAAGCAGCACAGAGCAGCGCAAGCGCGACAGGGCCGTGTCGATATCTGTCGCAGTAACGGGCAAAAGCAGTGATTGCGTGTCTTGCATCAGTTCGGTCAACACTCCGCCCGCACCAAGGGTCAGAACAAACCCGTGGGCCGGATCACGAACAACACCAACCAGCAATTCTGCGACGCCATCCGTCACCATTTCCTCGATGAGAATTGTCCGTGTCCCGATGCTGTCGGCGACCGCACCAATGTCCGATGCAGCTACATTCAGATGGACAGCATTCGCTTCCGTCTTGTGCGCGAGCCCAACCCCTTTCACAGCCAAAGGCCCTTCAAGGGCGGTCGCTTCTTGCTCAGCGTCCTTGGCTGAAACAAGACGGTTCTGCGGCACGTTCAACCCATGCAGTGCAAGCTCCGCTTTCGCCTCAGCCTCAGTCAGACGCATTGTGGCCTCCGACGTGCCGGGCACACATATCGGGGTCGGGTGGGGGGCATGAATGTGGTGCGCAGCCTCAATGGCGGCAAGAGCTTCGCGCAGGCCGAGGAAGGGGACGACGCCACCTTCGGCCAATTGCTGCGCGGTCTGCTCAGGCATCAATTCCGGCAAGGTGGCCACGACGCCAAAGGGGGCTTTGGTGTTCGCACGTACTTTCAGGGCAGCATCAGTTGCGCAGGCCCAATCAGAGCTGTCGGTGAACGGGTAGTCCACGATCGACAGGGTCATGTTGACCCCGTCACCGGTCATGGCCGACCATGCACATGCCATCGTGTCGGAATCGCGCCAGATATAGGTGTGGTAATCCAATGGGTTCGCAACCGCGACCATGGGACCGAGAGAGGCACGCAGATCGGTTTTCTGTGCGTCTGTCAGGGCAGGGAACGTCAGGCCCGTGTCCAGCGCCATATCCGCTATCAAGCTGGCCTCACCACCCGAACAGCTAATGGATGCAATCCTGTTCCCTGACATCGGGCCATACAGATGCAGCAGTTTCAGGGTTTCCAGAAAGTCGGGCAATGCATTGACGCGGGCAATGCCCAAACGGTCCAGAAATGCCTGAGCCCCTGTATCCGACCCAGCCAGGGATGCGGTGTGTGAAACGGTCGCCAGCCGCGCTTGGTCTGACGCTCCAACTTTCAGAGCGACCAATGGAATTCCACGATCATATGCCTTTGCGGTCAAGGCTTCCCACTGGCGCAGATCACCGAAGCCTTCGATATGCAGGCCGATGGCGGTGACACGTCCATCATCAAGCAAGGACAGCGCGATTTCAGCCTGGCTGGTTTGCGCCATATTCCCCGAGGTGACCGCATAAGCGATCGGCAATGCCCGCTGCTGCATCGTCAGGTTGATCGCGATGTTCGAACTTTGGGTAAGGATGGCGACACCCCTATCCACGGGCGTGCATCCATGCTGATCCGGCCAAAGAAGCGCCTGGTCCAACGCGTTGATGAACCCGTAACAGTTCGGTCCCAGGATGGGCATATCGCCGGCCGCTTGGATCAACTGCGCCTGCAAGTCAGCGGAGCTTTCATCTTCGGCGGTGGCTTCCGCAAAGCCAGAGGCGAAACAGACAGCACCACCTGCGCCGAGGCGCGACAGGGTGGACACAACGTCAACAGTCGCAGCACGATTCACACCGATGAACGTGGCATCGGGGGGCGCTGGCAAATCCTCGACCGATGGGAATGCGCCGTGGTTTGCAAGCACCGGCTTTTTTGGGTGTACTGGCCAGATTGCGCCATCAAAACCGAAACGCTTGGCCTGTTCGATAACGGAAGTGCACCACGGGCCGCCGCCGATGACGGCGATTGATTTGGGGCGCAACAGTCGCGAAAGCTTGCTCTTCCCTGTTTCCAAAAAATCCCGGGGAGCGCGAGGGGCTGGCCCCTCGCTCCGGTCGGATGGGCCTTGCCCATACGAAACCATTTCAGGCACCCAGGGGCCGCAAAAGATCGCGGCTGATGATGTGGCGTTGGATTTCGCTGGTGCCATCCCAGATGCGCTCGACCCGCGCGTCGCGCCAGAATCGCTCAATCGGGAAGTCATCCATCAGACCCATGCCACCATAGATCTGCAACGTGGTGTCAGTGACCCGCGCCAGCGCTTCGGAGGCATAAAGCTTGGCTGACGCGATCTCGCGGTTCGACGGCAGCCCCTGATCCAGCCGCCATGCGGCCGCGAGGGTCAACCAGTCGGCGGCATCAATCTCGGTGATCATGTCCGCGATTTGAAAGCTGATGCCCTGGAACTTGCCAATGGGTTGGCCGAATTGTTTGCGCTCCGCCGCATAGCTCAGGGCATAGTCAAAGCACCGGCGTGCGCGGCCCACGCTGAAGGCTGCAACCGTCAGGCGCGTCGCATAAAGCCATTCATTCATCACGGCAAAACCGCTATCAACCTCACCCAGAACCTGCGCATCGGGCAGGCGGCACTCATCGAAATACAAGATGCAATTCTTGTACCCCTTGTGGCTGACTGAATTGTAGCCGTCGCGCACTTCGAACCCCGGCGTGCCGCGATCCACAAGGAATGTGGTGATACGCTTCTTGGGACCCTTGGGTGTGTCGTCGACGCCAGTTGCAATAAAGGCGATGAAGAAGTCGGCGTGTTCCGCGCCCGAGATGAAGTGCTTGGACCCGTTGATCACCCAGTCTCCGCCGTCACGGACAGCGGTGCATTTCATGCCGCGCACATCTGAACCAGCATCAGGCTCGGTCATGGCCAGCGCATCCATCCGCTCGCCCCGCACGGCAGGCAGCAGGTAGCGTTCACGCTGGTCTTCGTTACAGGCCATCAGGATGTTTTGCGGACGACCAAAGAAATGGGTCAGCGCCATCGATCCGCGCCCCAACTCGCGCTCGACGAGCGTAAAGTCCATATGGCTGAGGCCCGCACCGCCAACCTCTTCTGGGAAGTTGCAGGCATAGAACCCCATATCGATGACCTTGCGCTTGATCTCCTCCCCCAACTCGTGGGGAACCTGCCCGGTCCGTTCGACCTCGGCCTCGTGAGGGTAAATCTCTTTCTCGACGAAACTGCGGACGGTCGAGACGATCATGTCCTGCTCTTCGGTCAAACCAAACTGCATCGGTGCGTTCCCTGTTGTGGCTGCAGGATCAGAGCGCGGCTTGCCGACATATAACGTGCAGTGCTAGGTATCTATCATGCAGGAATGGTCGAAAATCCATGACGCGATGCAGCATGTGGACATCGTCCTGTTTGATCGGTTTTCGAACCACTGCCTCGCGAATTTCGTTGAACCGCTGCGGGCTGCGAACGGGTTCTTGCGGCGCACCGCTTATCAATGGCGGTTTTTCGCGTTGGATGGCGCTCCGGTCTCCAGCTCAAGCGGGTTGCAGATTGCGCCACATGATGCTCTCGCAAACGCCGAGGGCACCGCGCTGATGCTTATGCCGTCTTACGGCATTCGCGACTTGGATCAGGATCGTATCATGGGTGCTGTCCGCAGTGCAGCACGGCGATACGCCGTTCTGGGCGGCCTCGATACAGGAAGCTGGCTATTGGCGCGTGCCGGCTTTTTGGATGGCCACCGCGCAACCATTCATTGGGACATGCTCGATGCCTTTTCCGAGGCGTTCCCGGATGTTGAGACCGTGCGGCAACGCTATGTCATCGATGCTGATCGCATCACGTGTTCGGGTGCCATGGCGGCCTTTGATCTGGCAAACGGCCTGATTGCGTCCGCACATGGGCCGCTGGTTGCGATGGAGGTTGCCCAACTGTTCATGTCGCGCGAAACGGTGCCAGCGCTGCCAGTCCGCGCGTCAGGGCGGATGGTCGGCCGGGCGGTGGCGTTGATGCAGGACAATATTGAGAACCCGATCCCCATTCCCGAGATCGCGCGTCGCGTCGGATGCACCCAGAAAACGCTGGAGCATCGTATGAAGACTGCGATGGCGGCGACGCCAGCGGCCGTGTACCGGCGTCTGCGCCTCAACGCCGTTTTGCGCCTTGTGCAGGAGACCGATTTGCCCGTGTCAGAGATCGCGGGCCGATGCGGGTATGAGAACGCCAGCGCCATGACACGTGCCTTCAGGGCAGCCTTTGGTCACAGCCCGCAAGCCATGCGCCAAGACAACCCTTAGCCGGGCGTTGGGTCTGACGCCGTTTCGGTGCTTTCAACATCCTTTGCTTTTCCGGGGAAGATGCGGCGCAGGGCGACATAGAACACTGGGGTGAAAAACAGGCCAAGGAAGGTCACGCCTGACATCCCGAAAAAGACAGCGGTGCCCAAGGCTTGCCGCATCTCGGACCCAGGTCCGGTGGCGATCATCAAAGGCACCACGCCCAGGATGAAGGCAAAGGCCGTCATCAGGATCGGGCGCAGGCGCAGACGGCACGCATCCACGGCGGCGTCAATCGCGGACATCCCCTTTTCCTCTTGCGCTTGTTTTGCGAATTCCACGATTAGGATGGCGTTCTTGGCCGACAGGCCCACCAATACGATAAGTCCCACCTGCGTCAGAATGTTGTTGTCCATGCCGCGCAGCATCACACCCGACAAGGCAGACAGGACTGCAAGTGGCACCACAAGAATGATGGCAAGTGGCAAGACCCAGCTTTCATAGAGAGCGGCAAGAAAGAGGAAAGCAAACAGAACCGAGAAGGCAAAGATGTAGGTTGCCGTGTCACCCTGATTGCGTTCCTGCAGCGCCAATTCGGTCCATTCGTAATCCACGCCGGGCGGCAGCAGTTGTTCAGCCAATTCCTCCATAGCAATCAGGGCGTCACCCGTGGACACACCCGGGATGGCGTTGCCCTGGATCGGCACAGACACGAGTTGGTTATAGCGCTGCACCAGTGCAGGGCCTGCCGTGTCGACCACGGATACAAGGGTTCCCAATGGAACAAGTGCACCAGTTGCCGTCCGGACACGCAGGGATCGAATGTCTTCTTCGTCCAGTCGGAACTGCTGGTCGGCCTGCGCGCGCACCTGGAACAGGCGGCCAAAGGCGTTGAAGTCGTTCACATAGGCTGAACCAAGGTTGATCGACAATGTCTCAAAGATCTCTCCAATCGGAACGTTCAGCATTTGCGCGCGCACCCGGTCAATCTCGAGGTACACCTGAGGCGAACTGGCTGAGAATGTCGTGAAGACGCCCGTCACCTTGTCCGATTGTTGTGCGGCACCCATGATGGCGTAGGCACTGTTCAACACGCGGCGCATGTCCGCACTGTCAGTGTCCTGCAGCTGCATCTTGAAGCCACCACCGGTGCCGACACCCCGTACCGAAGGGGGCGCGATGGCAATGATGAATGCCTCTCGGATCACCTGCATGCGGCCAAAGAGCTGCCCGACAATTGCATTGGCATCCAACCCGCTTTCCAGACGGTCCTCGAACGGGGCGAAGGTCGTGAAGATCACGCCCTGATTGCTGGCGTTGGTGAACGTCGCGCCCGAGAACCCGGCGAACGCAACGGCATTCGTGACGCCAGGCGTTTCAAGCGCAATCTCGGTGGCTTGTTTCATAACCGCGTCGGTCCGGTCCAGCGATGCCCCCTCGGGCAATTGCACCACGACGATGGCATAGCCTTGGTCCGCATCAGGGATGAAGCCCGTCGGCACCTGTTCATTGATCCACCATGCCGTGCCCAAAAGACCTGCGAAGGCGACAATTGCGACCGCGATCATGCCCCACGTACCAACAAGCACCCGCACAACGGCGGCATAGCCGCGCGTGACGACATCAAGACCGCCGTTAAAGGCGTTGGCAAAGTAAGCACCAAGCTGCGACAGCGGGTTGCGTGACAGTGAGTTGCTATTCGGTTTCAGAAAAATTGCGGCAAGGGCGGGGGACAGACTGAGCGAGTTGATGCTTGAGATCACGGTTGCCACCGAGATGGTGACGGCAAACTGCCTGTAGAACTGTCCGGTGATACCGGGCACCAGAGCGGCAGGGACAAAGACCGCGATCAGAACAAGTGTTGTGCCGATGATGGCACTTTGCACCTCGTCCATGGATCTGGCCGACGCCTGGCGCGGTGTCATGCCGTTGCGGATGTTTCGTTCGACGTTTTCGACAACAACGATGGCGTCATCCACCACAATACCGATGGCAAGGATCAACCCGAACAGCGTCAGCAGGTTCAGCGTGTAGCCAAGCGCCAGCATCACCGCGAATGTCCCGATCAGAGACACCGGTATCGCAAGCAGCGGAATGAGGGCGGTGCGCCAGCTTTGCAGGAAGACGATGATAACGATGACGACCAACAACACAGCTTCAAACAGCGTTTTGTAGACGGCGTCGATGGAGGCGCTGATGAATTCGGTTGGGTTGTAGACGACCTGATATTCCAACCCGTTCGGGAAGTCCTGGGCCAGTTCGTCCATCGTCGCCCGCACTTCGTCTGCGGTGGCCAACGCGTTCGAACCGGGTCGCTGGAAGATACCAAGCGCTACAGCAGGTTTGTTGTTGAGATAGGAGTTGGTGACGTAGGACCGCGCACCGATCTCAACCCGAGCGACATCGCGAACACGGACAACCCGACCAGCATCAGATGCCTTTACGATGACGCGTCCAAATTCCCTTGGATCTTCCAGTCGGCCCTGGGTTGTGACGGACACCTGAAAAGCACTGTCTGCCGTGTTCGGAGGGGCACCAAGTGAGCCGCCAGACACCTGAACATTCTGTTCCCGTAGGGCGTCAACGACGTCACTTGCCGTCAGGCTGAGCGAGGCCAATTTGTCCGGGTCCAGCCAAACCCGCGCCGAAAACTCGCGTTCGCCAAAGATGATCAGATCGCCCACGCCGTCCAAGCGCACCAGCCTGTCGCGCACCCGTGCCCGGGCATAGTTCGACACGTAGAGCTGATCAAATGTTGCGTCTGGCGACAGCATGTGTACGACCATCATCAGGTCAGGCGAGGATTTGGTGGTCGTCACACCCAGTGCGCGCACCTCTTGTGGCAGGCGCGGCTCGGCAATGGCGACCCGGTTTTGCACCAGCACCTGCGCCGTATCCAGATCGGTGCCCAGTTCGAAAGTGACGGTCAGGCTCATCGCGCCGTCGGCTGTCGCGTATGAGGACATGTACAACATGCCCTCGATCCCGTTGATTTCCTGCTCAAGCGGGGTTGCAACGGTGTTTGCAATGGTCGTCGCATCCGCCCCCGGATAAGAAGCACGCACCACGATCGAGGGCGGCGCGATTTCGGGGTATTGTTCAATCGGCAACTGATAGTACGAGATCAGGCCGACAATCGTCATGATCACGGATACAACGACGGCAAAGATTGGGCGGCTGACGAAGAAGCGGCCCATATCAGTTCTCCGCGATGAGTGGCAGTTCGACCATATCCGGGTTCACTGTCATGCCCGGGCGGGCGGTCACCAGACCGTCAATCACGATTGTTTCGGTTCCATCCATACCTTCGCGCACGACGCGGTATCCATCTATTCCGGGTCCGGGACGGATTGGCAAAGGCGTGACCACACCATCGGCGTCGACGGTCATCACAAGCCGCCGGTTTTGATCGGCAACAATTGCCCGGTCGGGGATCAGAATACCTTCATATGGAAGCGATCCCGGCACATTGACCCGACCAAACAGCCCAGGCGTTAGTAACTCATCCGGGTTTTCCAGAACGGCGCGGACGCGCATTGTGCCGGTTTCGGCATCGATCCTGTTTTCCGAGAAATCAAGGTAGCCGGTTTGCGGCGGGATTTTGTTATCCGACAGCGTCACCTTGACCTCCAACGCACCACCCCCTTCTTGCAGGGCGGTTCCCCGCGCGCGCGCATCCCGCGCATAGGCAAGGAAATACCGTTCATCGATGTCGAAGACGAAGTAGATGGGATCGTTCGACACAATGGACGTCAGCACGGTTTGATCCGCAGAAACCAGGTTGCCGGGATCAATCAGTGATCGATCAATCCGTCCGGACATCGGTGCGCGTATCTCTGAAAACTCCAGATCCAGCTCGGCCAATTCCAATGCCGCACGGGCCTGTTCCAAGGCCCCTTGCGCGGCCAGATACGCCTCGCGCCGTTCATCCAGAACACTTTGCGGGATGGTGCCGTTTCCGATCAGCGCTTGCGCCCGCTCCAGCTGTTCAGTTGCAAACTCATATGTCGCATCGGCGACATCAATCTGCGCCTGCGCCTGTCTGAGGGCGGTGCGGAACTGCCGTTGGTCGATTGTGAACAGAAGCTGGCCCGCCTCGACCAGACTGCCCTCCTTGAAATGAACCTCCTCGAGGTAACCTGAGACACGCGATCGCAAGGACACTTCGGACCTTGCCTCGAACCGGCCCACAAACTCGTCATCTTCGACGATTGTTTTGACGACCGGCTTGGCCGCCGTCACGGTTGGTGGACCTTGCTGCGCCGTGGCGGCGGCCCCGAAAACCAAAAGCAAAACAAAGGAGAGTGACGCCAAAGTCTTCATAAGAACTGTCCCGGTATTGTGGTTTGATCTGCGCGCCGACATGTCACGTAGGTTGTCATAGGTATGGATCAACCTGGTCTCGTAGAACTAGTAAGCCAAGGTGGTTGTCTTTGAGTCCACAAATTCACACAGTTCGTGTGCGCGTGATCTGCGTGATGACGCCAAATTCACCACTTGCCACAACTTAACCTAGCATTGCGCGTCACTTTGGCGGATGCTGATGGCATTCATTCTTTCAATTATTGAGCCAGCTATGTCATTTCTTCCGTATTCCGTCAAAAAGGCAGTCTTTTCGATTGTCGAAGCCATTCCGTTCTTGGCCAAACGCGTCAACCGGTGGGCCATCAATCGCGTTGTCAATCGCGCCCGCCCGCGCCCGCATCCGCTAAGCACGGAGCGCGACTATGTCTGGTGGGGTGGGTTGACCGATCGCCGTTGGAGTGGCCGACACCTGCCACCGCGTCCCCGTGCCAATGCCGCCGATCCCGAGGATCTCGCCACGCTGTTTCGTCGCAAGGACGGCAAACAACGCATGTGCCCCAAATCGACATGTTTGTTTCCGGCCTTTGCGCAATATCTGACCGACGGTTTTATCCGCACGGAATCCGAAGACTTGGTGCCTGTAGGCGAAGACCCCACTCACCGCTTGAAACGCAACACGTCAAACCACGAAATTGACCTTTGTCCCCTTTACGGCCGCACCCGCGCGCAGACTCTGGCGCTGCGTCTTCGGTCTGACGAACAAGGCCGCAAGGGGCGGCTCGCTTCGCAGATGATCAACGGAGAGGAATACGCACCGTTCCTTTACAAGGACGGCAAGGTCGATCCGCAGTTCGATGTCCTTGACCCACCGCTCGGGCAAAGCACGCTTGATGATACGCGCCGGCCCACGATCTTTGCCTTCGGTGGTGACCGTGCAAACTCGGTCCCTCAGGTTGCCATGTTGAACACGTTGTTCCTGCGGGAACACAACCGCCTCGCGGCAGAGATTGAGGCCGATCATCCAGATTGGGATGACGACCGGGTGTTTGAGACCGCGCGCAACGCGGTCATCGTCATGTTCATCAAGATCGTGGTTGAGGATTACATCAACCACATATCTCCGTTGCCTTTCAGCTTGCGCGCCGATCCGTCCGTTGCGTGGAACGCGCCATGGAACAAACCGAACTGGATCACCACCGAATTCAGCCTGCTCTATCGTTGGCACGCACTGATCCCCGATGCGCTGAAATGGGGGGGCGAAAAGCGCCCGGTACACACCACATTCATGAACAATGCGCTGCTGATCGATCACGGCCTGCTCGCTGCATTTTCAGGGATCAGCGACACCCAAGCGGCCGAGTTGGGACCGTGCAACACGGCAGAACCGCTCCTGCATATTGAGGTGGCCTCAATCAAACAGGACCGCGACTGTGCATTGGCCAGCTTTTCGGATTATTGCGACTACATGAGTCAGCGCAGGCCCGCGAATTTCGAAGCGATCTCGTCTGATCCCGAGGTCGCAGGCCTGCTCCGCCAGTTCTACGACGGTCCGCGCGACGTGGATTTCCACGTCGGACTGTTCTGTGAAGATCGGGTGCCCAACAGCCCGCTGCCCAGCCTTGTGCTCAAGTTCGTGGCGCTTGATGCGTTCAGTCAGGCCCTGACCAACCCGCTCTTGTCGCGGCATGTGTTCAAGCGCTCGACCTTCTCCGGACCGGGGTGGCGTGCGATCAACCGGACGGAAACGCTGCGGGATGTGGTTGATCGCAATGTGACCGGCGGGGCGGGGGACACGTTTATCGGGATGACCCGACCGGCTTGGACACCTGAGTAGTCAGGCGAAAGGGCAGATCAGCGGCAAGCGGCGCTTGTGCCAGTTGCGCCATGTGCCAAGCCAGAACAAGGTTGCTGGACAGGACCGGCATGTCGCGCGCGGCTTCGATGTCCGGAATGGCGTTCAGCGTACGCAAGTTGGTGCAAGATAAAAACAGGGCATCCAGTTCTGTTTCCCGGCCAAGGTCTTGGGCCGAGTCGATGACGGACTGCACTGTGATGCGGACCACACGTTCTTCCAGGGGTTCATTGAAGCTGGCAAAGGCCACGACGTCGATTCCTGCTTCCCCCAGGACGGTACGCAAACGGTCCGACACGCTCTCGATATAGGGGCTCAACAGGCCAAGCCGAGTGACGCCAAGATGCTGGCAGGCGGCGATCAGTGCCGTGACCGGGTCCGTGACGTGGGGAGTGTCCACGCCTGCTTGCACCAGATCAGCGATGTTTCCTGCGCCAATTTCGGCGGTACCCGAGGTGCAGGCATAGGCGACGCAGGCCATCTCAGCACCCCGCGGCAACAGCGCTGCGGCACCAGTCAGGTTGCCTGCCATCTCGCGCAACGTGTCGGGTGTCACCGATGTGCCGGAAGGGACGCGACTGATCATGTATTCAACATCCGGGGGCATCAGGACGCGCATGTCCTGTTCGATCGTTTCATCCGCCTGCAGGACGATCAGTCCAAGCTGCGTGGGGCGGGCGTTGCCGATGTCATAAGAGACACTCATTTCAGCACCCGAATGGCAGGGTCTTGGGGGGAAGACAGCCACTCTGCCCCGGTCTCGCGGACCACGATGTTTTCTTCATGGACCATGATGCGCCCATCGCCCAAGGATACCGATGGCTCCAACGTCAGCACCATGCCTGGGGTTAGTGGAGTGTGGTCCGCCACAATGATGGACGGCCACTCGGTCAGCTGCATGCCCAACCCGTGACCAAGGCGCCCCGCTTCCATCGCCTCACCCCCTGGATTGGCGATGGTGTCCATGGCGTGGAAAATGTCGGAAATCGCCGCGCCGGGGCGGGTCGCGTCAAACCCGGCTTGGGTGGCGTCGATCAATCGTGCATGGGCATCCTGCACCTCGGTACTCGGTGCATCGATGCTGAAGTTGCGATCGAAATCGCAGAAGTACCCATCATGCACGAGGCCGGTGTCGAGCATCAGCACATCCCCCTGTTCCAATGGCGCGTCCGTCGCCGGGGAGATCACATCGCCATACCCGCCCTGATCCGATGTACCCGCCAGATAGGGCACCCAGTCGGCCCCTTCTTCAAGGCAAAGCGCTTGAAACCGTCGAAACACTTCCGACAAGGCTGTTCCTGTTCGGGCGATCTCGGGCACGCGATCAAAGGCTCGGTCGGCGATGTTTGCAGCGGTTCGTATCTTTGAAATCTCGGCCTCGGATTTGGTCAATCGCAAACGCCGCGTGATCTGCATATCGCTCACCAGCCTGCGCGATCCCAGCTTTTGCTCCAGGCTGCGCAGATCGCCCAAAGGCATGCGGACATAGCTTTCCATCGCATCGGCAATGCCGATTGAGCCGCCGGGCGGAGTGTGCTCGGACAATGTGTCGACCAGCAATGCGATACCGTCATCGTCATAGTCCGGTGCCTGCCACGTCCGAATATCGGTGATCCATGTCTGGCCCATCAGGTGTGCGCCGATGGATGGAATAACAGCAATCGGGTTGCCTTCCGCTGGAACGACAACGAACCAAGGGCGCGTTGGGCTTTCCCAAAAACGGGTGAGAAAACCGGTGTAGTACCTGATCTCCGGCTCAGTTGTGAGCAGCAGCGCAGACAGGCCAGCACCTTCCATCATCGACTGGGCCTTGCGGGTGCGCTCCGCAAATTCAGCCGTGTGGAAACCGCGCGCGTGCGGTGTCATTCCGACGCCTCTTCGCTCAGGATCAGCAGCACGCGTGACGCGTCCGTCAGACCCAATGCGTCACGATATGGCGCGCTCGCCAGCAAGGCGGACAGACCCGCCGCCCCGGAGGGCGTGGATGCCAAGCCAACTTCGGCCGAGACCGTGCTGCCGTGCGCGCCTTCCTCCTCGGAAATCAGCACGTAGTCATTGGCGTCTCGCGCCAACCCTTTGAGTGCGATCAGCGATGGTTCTTTGCAATCAAGCCGCCCCATGTCCGAACTTGGCCCTTCGGTCACTTGCGGGGCGCCCGCCTGAACCGACGCGAAAAGGGCGGGGGCCACCTCGGGTTCAACCACGATGATCCGGGGCGCCTGTCCCCATGCGTCGCGCGCATAGGCGGCACAAGCCGCGGCCAGTCCACCAACGCCCGCCTGCAGGAAGATGTGGGTGGGCGCATCCATAGCAGCTACGATTTCCTGCATCAGTACAGTATACCCTTCCATCAAACGGTGTGGGATGTCGAAGTAACCGTGCCAGGAGCTGTCAGAAAGAAGCGTCCAGCCATTGGCCTCCGCTGCACGGGCCGCTTCGGCCATGCTGTCTTCGTAGACGGAGCCATGACGCCGTACATCCGCACCAAAGCTACGCAGCCGGTCGGCAAACGCCTCCGGCACGGTGTCCGCCAGGTAAATAACTGCGTTTGCACCGAAGGCTTGTGCACCCGCAGCGACAGACAGGCCGTGATTGCCAGCACTGGCTGTCACATAAGTTCGTCCAGACGCTGCGCCGGTTTCGGCGTCACAGGCAATGACATAAGCCGCACCAAGTGCCTTGAAGCTGCCCAGACCCATGCGCCCGCGTTCGTCTTTGATCTGCACCTCAGCCACTTTCGTACTGTCAGCCAAGACAGGCGAGTACACCAATGGTGTTGGCGCCGCCGCCGGGCACCGGCGCAGCAGGCGCGCCGGATTGTCTGCGCCTACGCTGGGATCTGGAACGTCAGTTAGCGCGGCAATGGCTGCGTCGGCGCGGGTGTCTGTACGGGCAAGATGTTTCATGCCCAAACGCTATCAGGTGCTACAGCCCACGCTAGATAGAATCGCGACATCGCGCGGTGCTGATGCGGCGAGTGCAGTGATATTGTGGAAAGTGGCTGGGATGGTAGGACTCGAACCTACAACCTACTGTACCAAAAACAGTTGATCTACCAATTGATCTACATCCCAACGTGCCGCGCTAATTAGAGCGGCAAAGCGATGTGCGCAAGCCCCTTTACATCAAAAATCCGACTATTCCTTGGGGGCCGCATCTGTCAGCAAATCGGGGGCGTCGGGGTCATTGCGTTCGGCATCCACCAGCTTGTCCAGTCCCGGCTCTGACATGTCGGTAACATCGGCGGCTTCGACCTCCGGGGCTGTCGGCAAAGCGGGTGCCTGTTCGCTTGGTCCGGGCTGGTCCAATTCTGCGTCGAGTGCCGCACCGCCCAGCAACTGAATGCGATAGGTGGTGTCGGGCACTTCGATTCCGGCCCCTTCGATTCGTGCCTTGACCAGACGCAGGGCCTCCCCCTTGGCTCGGACCAGCGATGTCGCCTCTTGATCGATCCAGCCCGTGACTGTCATGAAAATCGCGCCATCCCCGATCCGTTCGATCCACGACATCGGTGCCGGTTCGGAAAGGATAAAGGGCAGCTCCGCCACGGTTTCTTCTGCCATGCGCCGCACCTCGGCCAGATCGGCGTCGGAACTCACGCCAATCTCAAAGCTAAAACGGCGTTCGGTGTTGGTGGAGTAGTTCACGATGCGGCTTTTGAAGACGGTCGCATTGGGGATGCGAATGTGGTTGCCGTCAAAGCTCAGCAGAATGGTCGCCCGACTGGTCAGGCGAATGACCTTGCCCGTGTCGCCTTCGATCTCGACGACATCATTGGGGCGAAAGGGTTGGCGGATCGACAACATGATCGATGCGATAAAGTTTTCGACGGTGTCACGCACGGCAAAACCGATGGCCAGACCCACGATCCCCGCCGCGCCCAGTATCGTGCCCAGCAGGGCCGTCGCCCCAAGGATATCCAGCGCGATGACCACACCTGCGATAAAGAACAGGATGCGTACTACCTGGCGATAGATGTTGGCGATAAAGGCATTTGGCGCGATCCGGTCCCATGGATAACGTGCGCGAGCCAGCAACATCCCAAGGGTCAGAACCAGAACAAAGGCCAAAAGGGCAACCGCAATCAGCGGCAGCATTGCAACGGCCTGTGTCATGCGGGCCTGAAAGCGTTCGACCGCCGGGTTCAGCCGGGCGACCACATCCGTCGTTTCGGTCACTTCGTTCTCGATGGCAACGACGCCTTCGACACGACCAACAAGCTCATTCAGCCGGTCGGCGGTTGCAGTGTCCACGGTCGTGCCCCGCAGTGTCACGATGCCCGACGTGACGGACACGGTCACCCCGTCGAACCCGTCAAGCTCGTTCAGAATATCGCGGATACGCACCGCAATTGCCGCGTCCTGCGTGGCACTGTCCGTGATTGCAATTGTGCCTTGGGGCTGGCTCGCGTTCTGTGCCGAAAGTGGTGCAGCGCACAGGCACAGGATGATCAATAGCGCACGGATCACGTCTGCACCTCGACCAGAATGGCTCCGGCCCGCCGACCTGCTTCGACCGCATCATGTGCCGCTGCTGTGTCTGCCAGCGCAAAGGTTTGGGCAATCGGGCAGGTCAGCGCGCCTGTAAGCAGCGCATCATGCAGATGCTCGATCGCCACGGCGCGTTGATCTGGCGGCAGAAGATAGATCAACAGGATGTCGACCGTCGCAGCCTTGAACAGCAACGGACCAAAGGGCAGCGTGGGCGCCATGTCCTGCGCCGAGCCATAGGCCGCGATGGTGCCATTGGGGGCAATCACCTCCGCATCGGTCCCCACATTGCGGCCAAATTCCACTTCGATGATGCGCGATATAGGCGCGCCGTCATTGGCCGCCAGAATGTGCTGTGCAAGGTCAGGGTCGGAGTAGTTCAGAACAACGTCTGCACCTGCGTCCTCCGCGGCGGTCAATCCGTCCCCCCGGGCTGTTGCGATCACCTTGGCACCACCCCATTTCGCCAGTTGCACGGCCAGCAGGCCGACAGTGCCTGCACCGCCTTGGATAAGAAGCGTTTGGCCTGCAACAGCGCCACCTCCGAAAACAGCATGTGCTGCGGTCAGGCCAGGAATGCCTAACACGGCCCCTGTGTCCATGGTGATCGGGTCTGGCAGCGGTACCGCTTGGTCTGCGGGCAGACAGATATGTGTTGCGGCCGTGCCGAAGGGGCGCTGCCACTGGCCGTTCCAGATCCAGACACGTTGCCCGATCCGTGTCTCTGGCACATCATCGCCAACGGCCACGATCCGTCCCGCGCCATCGCTATGTGGGATGATCTGGTCAAACGGAGGCTTTATCACACCGGGCCGTGTGCCAGAGCGTGCTTTGACATCTGACGGGTTCACGCCGGAAAAGGTCAACTCGACCAGCACCTCGCCCGGTGCGGGGTCCGGCGTTGGCATCTCTGCCAAGGTCAGAACATCCGAGGCCGGGCCGAAACGGGTGTATTGAATGGCTTTCATTGGAATGTTCTTCTTGGATACGCGTTGTGCAATGCTTTGAATGCTAAACAAGATAAGGGCAAGAGCAAGGAGAGTTGCTGATGACGCGACGGGTATTGATACCACCGGGGCTCGAGGCCGCCTGTGACGCGGCGGGCATGTCGCCGGGGGTGATATCGCACAATCATGTGTTCATGACGGGCGTCACCGGGGCAGCGGCGGACGGAACGATGCCAGTGTCGGAGGAGGCGCAATTCAACGCCTGTTTTACCAAGATCGGCGAGGTGCTGGCCCAAGCCAACCTTACCCTGAACGCCGTTGTGGAAATGACCAGTTACCACGTGGGGCTCCGCGCCCATTTCGATGCGTTTGATGCCGTGCGCCGCGCGCATCTTTCACAACCTTACCCTGCTTGGACAGCGGTTGAAGTGGCAGGGTTGCGCCGCGAAGGGGCGGTCGTGGAAGTCCGTGTTGTGGCGGAGCTGGGTTAGTCGCGCAGTTCGTCTATCGCAACACCCCAAAGCCGTGCTTTGGGTGCCCAACCGCGATAGCCGCCGGAACTCAGGCGACACCACTCGGGTCCGCATTTGCCCAATCGGGCGACAACGCCCGCTTCCAATGCGGCGGTGACGGGCGCATTGGCGTCAGGTTTGGTGCGCAGGGTCAGCATGTCCTGTTCGACAATAACCGTGCGTGTGCCGGAAAGCAGCGAATAGTGCACCCAGCCGCCCAGTCCTTCCCGGTCTTCGACCCGGCGCCAGTGGCCATGTTCGGCCGTGATGCGCAGCGGCATGTCGCGGCGCTTGAACACCCAGTCGATTCTGTGGGTCAGGGAGGGGCCGCGGCGCACGTTACCCTCTGCCGCTTTCATCGACACAAAGCGCGGCAAGGGCAGGTTGGTCACGGGACCTGTGTCTCGTGCAACAGCGGGCAGGGTCAGGCCCAGCACCAAAAGCATCGATAGCACAAACCGCCAAACCGCAATCATCGGGAACTTTCCGCTCGTCACTCGCCTTTTGATGTGGCCGAGGTTCTTGTGCCTCGTGCTCACATCCGCCACCATGCCAAAGATAGGACGCAAGGCCAAGCACCGGGGAGGGCGCAATGCCAAAGGAACGTCTGAGTGTTGTCGTTACGCGACGGTTGCCCGCCGAGGTGGAAACCCGGTTGAGCGAACTGTTCGACGTCACCTTGCGCGACAGCGATGCGCCCATGACCCGCACCGAGTTGGTCGAGGCGATGAAGGCGGCTGATGTTCTGGTTCCCACGATTACCGACACGGTGGATGGGGCCATGATCGGGCAATCTGGCGAACGTTTGAAACTGATCGCGAACTATGGCGCAGGTGTTGATAATATTGATGTCTCGACGGCCCGGCAGCGCGGTATCCTGGTGTCAAACACGCCCGGTGTACTGACCGATGACACCGCCGACATGACCATGGGTCTGATCCTTGCCGTGACCCGCCGCCTGCCCGAAGGGCTGGCTGCGATGCAATCAGGCACATGGGACGGATGGGCGCCCACCGCATTCCTTGGCGGCCGGGTGGCCGGGCGCAGGCTCGGCATCCTTGGCATGGGCCGTATCGGACAGGCGGTTGCCCGCCGAGCGGCGGCTTTCGGGATGCAGGTGCACTACCACAACCGCCGCCGCCTGCGGCCCGAGATCGAAGAAGAGTTGCAAGCCACGTGGTGGGAAAGCCTGGACCAGATGGTGGCGCGCATGGACGTGATCAGCGTCAACTGCCCGCACACGCCCTCTACCTTTCATCTGATGAACGCGCGCCGTTTGAAACTGATGAAACCGGATGCCGTGATCGTGAACACGTCGCGTGGCGAGGTGATTGATGAAAACGCCCTGACACGCATGTTGCGGGCGGGCGAGATCGCGGGGGCGGGCCTCGATGTCTATGAAAACGGGACCGAGGTGAACCCGCGCCTGCGCGAACTGAACAACGTTGTATTGTTGCCCCATATGGGTTCGGCCACCCGCGAAAGCCGGATCGAAATGGGCGAAAAGGTCATTATCAATATCAAGACCTTTGACGATGGTCACCGCCCACCTGATCAGGTCGTGCCGTCCATGCTTTGATGCCCCGGGCGGCTCAGCTGCCCGGTTTTTTGACCGCCGAATTGACGAGCCTGCCGCGCCAAAGGAGGATCCCATGCGCTTTTCCCTGACCGTTGCCTTTACCCTGATCGCAGGGGCCGCGTTGGCCCAGCAAACCGCGGACGCCGTCCAGCCCGAAGGCGGGACTGAAGGCGCAGCGGTTGCGACCACAGAAGCCATTGCCGCAGCACAAGCATCCAAGGATGCAGGCCAGCCCGTCACGGCGCAAAGCTACATGGTCGCTGCTGCCAACCCGTTGGCCGTGCAGGCCGGCACCGAAGTGCTTGCGAAGGGCGGCACCGCAGCGGACGCACTTGTGGCTGTGCAGGTCGTTCTGGGATTGGTTGAGCCGCAATCGTCGGGCCTGGGAGGAGGCGCGTTCCTGGTCTGGTATGATGCTGAAACACAGGAATTGACGACACTTGATGGGCGCGAAACGGCGCCGTTGGCAGCAACGCCGCAGCTATTCCAGACAGAGGATGGGGAGCCCATGGGCTTCTTCGATGCGGTCGTTGGAGGGCGGTCCGTTGGCACGCCGGGAACACCCGCGCTCTTGGAAGAGGTGCATCAACGTTGGGGCAGCCAACCTTGGCCCAGCCTTTTCGACTCAGCGATTGGGCTGGCCGATGACGGGTTCGAAGTATCACCACGTCTTGCGGGTTTGATCGAACAGGATGCAGAACGCCTGGGTCGCTTCCCCGTGACTGCTGACTATTTCCTGCCTGATGGCACGCCGCTGAGCGCGGGCACAGTGCTGCAGAACCCGGAATATGCCGAAACCTTGCGGGTCTTGGCGGCCGAAGGTGCGGACGGCTTTTACACCGGCAAAATCGCGCAGGACATCATGGCGACGGTGCAGTTTGCAGCGGGCAATCCCGGCGTTCTGTCCGAGCTTGATCTGGCGGTCTACCAGGTCAAGGAACGTGCACCGGTCTGTGTTACCTACCGGGCACATGATGTCTGCGGGATGGGTCCGCCATCGTCGGGGGCGCTGACCGTGGGTCAGATCCTGGGGATGCTGAACAGCTACGATCTTGCCGAACTCGGGGCTGATAACCCGGAAAGCTGGCGGTTGATCGGTGACGCATCGCGTCTCGCGTTTGCGGATCGGGGGCGGTACATGGCCGACAGCGACTTCGTTCCAATGCCCACCGCCGGTCTGGTCGATCCTGCCTACCTTGCCGACCGCGCCGGGCAACTGAACGGAGAGACTGCCCTGGCCGATGTTGCCCCGGGCAATCCGGCCTTTGATCACAGCAGTCTTTGGGCCGATGACCAAAGCCTAGAACTGCCTTCGACGTCACACATCTCGATTGTTGATGCGTATGGCAATGTGGCTTCGATGACGACGACCATTGAAAACGCATTTGGCTCACGGCTGATGGTGCATGGGTTCCTTCTGAACAACGAGCTGACCGACTTCAGCTTCAGCACCCATGTGGACGGCGTGCCGATTGCGAATGCGCTTGCACCGGGCAAACGTCCCCGCTCGTCCATGTCGCCGACCATCGTGATGAAGGATGGCGCGCCGGTTCTGGCCATCGGTTCGCCCGGTGGCAGCCGCATCATTGGCTACACAGCCAAGTCGATCATCGCGTGGATGGACTGGGGGATGGACGTGCAGCAGGCCGTCGGCCTGCCCCACGCCGTGAACCGGTTTGGGACCTACGATTTCGAAGAAAGCACATCGGCGGCAGACCTCGCCCCGGCACTGGAAGCGCTTGGCTTTGAAGTGAATGTGCGTGGGTTGAATTCCGGTCTGCATGCGATTGAGATCGGGGAGACGCTGCAAGGCGGGGCCGATCCGCGCCGTGAAGGCATTGCGCTGGGCGACTGACGCCCGGCGACAAGGGGAGAATACACATGCCGCAGGCCATTGATCTGCCACGCAACGAAGAGGGGATTGCCACGGCGCTTGGCATCCTCAAGCAGAAGTTTGGCGACCGCTTCCATACCGGTCAGGCCATGCGGGATCAGCACGCGCACACGACGACGTGGATCCGAGCGCAGGCGCCAGATGCGGTGGTGTTCCCCACCTCGACAAAGGAAGTGTCGGACATCATAAAGGTCTGCGCGACACATCAGGTGCCGGTGATCCCCTTTGGCACCGGCACGTCGCTCGAGGGACACGTGAATGCGCCGGCGGGTGGCGTATCCGTGGATCTGACCCAGATGGACCAGATACTCGCCGTGAATGCCGAAGACCTTGATTGCGTCGTGCAACCGGGTGTGACGCGAGAGCAGTTGAACACCTATCTGCGGGACAGGGGGCTCTTCTTTCCCATCGATCCCGGTGCGAATGCATCGCTGGGTGGGATGGCCTCGACCCGCGCTTCGGGCACCAACGCGGTGCGCTATGGCACGATGAAGGACAATGTGCTGGCGCTTGAGGCTGTGATGGCCGATGGGCGGGTCATCCGCACGGCGCAGCGGGCCAAGAAAACATCAGCAGGCTATGACATGACACGCTTGCTGATCGGGTCCGAGGGCACGCTGGGTCTGATCACCGAGATCACGCTGAAACTGCAGGGTATCCCGGAGGCTATCTCTGCGGCGCGCATGTCCTTTCCCTCCATCGATGCCGCCTGCCAGGCCGTGATGACGACGATCCAGTATGGCATTCCCGTTGCGCGGATCGAGCTGATGGACGCGTTGAACGTGAAGGCGGCGAATGATTATGCAGGTCTAACCCTGCCAGAGACACCGTTGCTTTTGCTGGAATTCCACGGCTCGGACAGTGGTGTGATCGAACAGGCAGAGATGTTTGGTTCTATCGCCGAGGATGCGGGAGGCACCGACTTTGCAACGACCGCGACGGCAGAAGAACGCAACAAGCTGTGGAAAGCGCGGCACGACCTGTATTGGGCAACCTTGCAATTGCGCCCCGGCGCACAAGGGATCTCGACCGATGTTTGCGTGCCCATCTCGCGACTGGCTGAGGCCGTGACAGGCGCGCAGGCCAAGGCGGAGGAGCTTGGGCTTCTGGCCCCAATCGTCGGGCATGTGGGTGATGGCAATTTTCATAGCCTCGTGCTGATCGATATGGAAAACGCCGAGGAGGTGCGTCGCGCCGAGGAGTTCACGGCCTTCCTCGCGGACGAGGCAATCCGGATGGACGGCACCTGCACCGGTGAGCATGGCATCGGTCAGGGCAAGATGCCCTATCTGGTCAAGGAACTGGGGCCCACGGTCGAATATATGGCCGCGATCAAGACGGCGCTGGATCCACAAAACATCATGAACCCGGGTAAGATCTTTGGCCCGCGTCGCTAAGGCAATCGCGACGTTTCTGTGCGTGGTGATGGCAGGTGTCGCGCTGGCGCAAGACACGGTACGCTACCGTGTCGATGTGACGTTCAATTGGACGGCAGCGGATGACCTGGACGCGCATTGGAGCAGGTTGATCGCCTTTGCGCATTCATCACGATACAGCCTTTTCCAGGACGGAGAAACAGCCTCGAGCGGTTTGGCCCTTGTCGCCACAAACGGGCGCGTCAGCGTGCTTGAAGCGGAACTGGCCGAGGGGCGCAGGCGTGGCCGCGTCGGCGAGCATGTGGTGTTGCCGGGGGTCGCCAGTCCAGGGGCGTTTTCCTTTGAGCTGATGGTGAATGAGACGTTGAGCCGTGTGTCCTTTGCGACGATGCTTGCGCCCAGTCCGGATTGGTTTTCTGGTGCCAGCGGCGTGCAATTGCGCGCCGAAGACATATGGCGGGATCAGGTGACCGTTGTGCTGTGGCCGTGGGACGCAGGTGCAGACAGTGGACCGGATTACACCGGCCCAAATGTCGAAACGCAGCCGCGCCAGTCTGTCCGCCTGCTGACCCATCCCGATTTTCTGACCGCAGATGGCCTTGCCCCCATCGGGCAGGCCTCCTTTACCCGTTTGCCTTGATCCTGCGGACGCCTGCGGCGACGCTGTCTGTTTATTGGGGGCCAGCCCCCAAACCCCCGGGATTTTTTGAAACAGGGAAGAAGGGACGTGTCGCGGGCGTCGTTTTTCTGCAGCGTTCGGTCGGCTTGTTGGCGCGGCGCGCGTGTTGTTTTCCTAGAACAACGGGGACGGATTGCGAAGGAATCGGGACATGAAAACTCAGGTCAAAGCATTGGTTGTCGGCGGCGGCGCTGTCGGAACCTCGATTGCCTACCATCTGGCGCGTGCGGGCTGGGACGACGTGATGCTGCTTGAACGGGACGAGTTGACCTCTGGCTCGACATGGCATGCTGCTGGCTTGCTGCCCTATTTCAACATGTCCTATGCCACGACCCACATCCACGACTACTCGATCAAGCTCTACAAGACACTTGAGGAAGAGACGGGGCTGAACGCGGGCTTCGCCGTTGTGGGCAACCTCCGCATGGCGCAGACCCAAGAGCGCATGGATGAATACATGCTCTATGCCTCAACGGCCGAGACCTGCGGGGTGCCTTACGAGTTCATGACGCCTGATGAGATCAAGGCGAAGTGGCCCCTGATCCGGACTGAGGATTTGAAGGGCGCGCTGTATCACCAAACGGACGGCTATATTAACCCCGCCGATGTCACGATGGCGATGGCCAAGGGTGCGCGCCAGCGCGGCGTGATGATCGAGCGGAAGTGGCAGGCCGATGCCTTTCACTGGAACGGTGAGGCTTGGGAGATCACGGCCACCAAGATGGTGGAGAAGGGCGGCAATCTTGTACCCTCTGACGAGCAGGTGGTGATCACGGCTGAGCATGTTGTGACTGCCAGCGGCAACCATGCGCAGCGCACGGCCCAAATGCTGGGCATCAAGATGCCCGCCATCCCTGTTGAACACCAGTTCATCGTGATGGAGCAGGACCCCGAGCTTGTGAAGTACCGGGCCGAGGGCAATGCCGAGCACCCGGTCATTCGCGATGCCGACGCGCAGTCCTACGTCCGCGAGGAGCGTGGCGGTTGGATCCTTGGGGTGTATGAAAAGAATGCGCCTGCGCGATTCGAACATGGGGTGCCGGACAGCTTCCGGGCGGACCTGTTCCAGCTGGATCTGGAGCGGATCGAAGACCAGTACATGGCGATGATCCATCGCGTGCCGTCTTGCGAAGAAAGCGGTCTCAAGGACGATTTTAATGGCCCGATCTGCTACACGCCGGATGGCAACCCGCTGGTCGGTCCTGCGCCCGGGTTGGACAACATGTGGCTGGCCGAAGGGTTCTCATTTGGTATCACCGCCGCTGGCGGCACCGGCTACTACCTTGCCCAGATGATGGTCGAGGGGGAGGCCGAGATCGACATGGCCTCGCTTGATCCCAAGCGTTACGGCGACTGGATGACGACCGAGTATGCGGCTCGCAAGAACGAGGAATGCTACGAGCACGTCTATATCCTGCACCACCCGGACGAAGAGCGTGAAGCGTGCCGTCCGTTGCGGACAGGTCCGGCCTATGACCGGCAAAAGGAGGCAGGCGCACAGTTTGGCTGCGTGAACGGGTTCGAGCGTCCCAACTATTACGGCCCTCTGGATGCGCCGGACAGTTTTGATCACGATGCCAGATCCTTCCGCCGGGGCGGTTGGTGGCAATACGCCCATGACGAGGCTAAGGCGATCCGTGAGGGCGTTGGTCTGGTCGACGCGACAGCGTTTACCAAGCACCGGATCAGTGGGCCGGGTGCCACGGCATTCCTGGATTGGTTCACCACCAACAAGCTGCCCAAGGTCGGGCGCATCAACCTGACCTATGCCTTGACCGCTGCGGGCACGACACGCACGGAATACACCATCGTGCGGCTGGCCCAGGATGACTATTACCTCGTGTCGGCGGGCGCATGGCACGCCTATGATCAGGATTACCTCTACAAGGCGATCATGGAGAAAGAGGCTGAGTTCGGGCGCATCAACGAAGAGGATGTAACGACCAAGTGGGGTGTATTCGCCATTGCCGGGCCGAAATCGCGTGATGTGCTGAACGAACTGGTCAAGGATGCGGACCCGTCGACTGTCCTGTCGAACAAACGTTTCCCTTGGCTGTCCTATCGCGACATCGAACTGGGTATGTGTCCTGTGCGGGCCATCCGCGTCGCTTACACGGGCGAGTTGGGCTGGGAATTGCACCATCCAATCGAAATGCAGAACTACCTGTGGGATCAGCTTGTGAAGGCTGGTGAAAAGCACGGAATGAAGCTCGTGGGCGCGCGTGCGCAGAACTGGTTGCGGCAGGAAAAATCCTATCGCGCGTTCGGGACCGAACTGGGCCGCGATGCGACCCCGGTGGAAGCTGATCTGCCCCGCTTCGTTGACCTGTCCAAGGATTTCCATGGCAAGGCGGCGATGGAAAAGATTGGCGTCCGTTCGACTTGCGTCACCGTATTGATCGACGGGCCTGATGATGCAGACCCTTGGGGACGTGAAGCCCTCTATCACGGGGATACACGTGTCGGACGTTTGACCTCTGGCGGGTATTCGGTCGCTTTCGGCAAATCGATTGGCATGGGATATGTCCAGCCCGATCTGGCTGTACCGGGCACACAGCTGCAGGTCAGGATGTTCGACAAGCTTTGGCAGGCAGAAATTGTCAGCGACAGCCCCTACGATCCAAAGAACGAGGTGATCCGCAAGGATGGGTGAACCCGCCGATTGAAGGGGGATCACTCGCCTGTTGGTTGACTCGGCTGGCGCGTCGCTTAATTGTCCGCTTCAATATTGGAAAAAGGCGTTGCACCACGATGAATCTAATAAAGATTTTTGTATTTGGCATCGGCGCAGCGCTTGCATCAGCGGTGTCACTCAGCGCTCAGGACGTTTTGCGCCCTGCCAAGATCGCCACCGTTCAGGAAACAGAAGCAACGATCCAGCGTACGTATCCTGCGATTGTGTTGCCCTCCGAAGAGGTTGAGCTGTCGTTTCGCGTCAGTGGGCGGGTCATTGAACTCCCCATTCGTGGTGCACAGGATGTAGCGCTGGGTGCGTTGATTGCCCAGATCGACCCGCGCGACTTCGAACGCCAGATTGCCCAGCTTGAAAGCTCACGTGATCAGTCGGCAGCCCAACTCCGCGCATTGCGGTCGGGCGCGCGTGCGGAAGAGATTGTCGCGCTGGAAGCCGCAGTTGAATCGGCTCAGGCCCAAGTTGATCAGGCCCGTGATCAGGCCGAACGGACACGCGAGTTGGCGGAACGCGGCGTTGTTGCCGCTGCCCGTCTTGAACAGGATGAGGCGTCCTTGCGTGTTGCCGAAGCCAACCTGCGGGCGCAGCAAGAACAGTTGATCATCGGGCAATCCGGTGGTCGAGCGGAAGACATCGAAGCGGCTGAGGCGGCCTTGCGTGGGCTTGAAGCGCAATTGCAGGTGGCAAACGACAATCTTGATGACGCAACGCTGACGGCGCCCTTCGCGGGCATCATCTCGCGTCGTGACATCGACAACTTCACGAATGTGCAGGCAGGCCAAAGCATTGCGCTGCTGCAAAACATCGACACCGTGCACCTTGCCTTTGATGTGCCGGGGCCGGATGTGGTCGCGTTGTCCGCAAACGGACAGGACCAGATCCAATCCCAGGTTCAGTTTGACGCGTTGCCGGGGCAAACCTTTGACGCAGAGGTGGTGGAATTCTCTGTTCAGGCCGACGCCGCCACCCAAACCTATCGGGGGCGGGTCAGTGTCGCGCAACCAAACGGGTCCATCATTCTGCCTGGCATGGTTGGCCGCGCCTTGGCAACGGCCCCGGGGTCGGCGCCGGAATTGCGTATTCCGCTGACATCAGTGGGCGCAGACCCCGATGGTTCGCCGTTTGTATGGCTGCTGGATGATGACAACGCCGTGTCCAAGCAATCCGTCACGTTGGGCGAGGCCAGCGGCGCTGAGGTTGCCGTGACCGATGGGGTCAGCGCGGGGGACCGCGTGATTGCTGCTGGGGTCAGTCAGATCGTTGACGGGATGACCATACGCCCGATCACTCGGGTTGGAGATTAAGCTATGGATCTGGCCCGGTTTGCCATCGAAAAGCGTCTGATCTCGGCGATCTCGACGCTCCTTATTCTTATATCGGGGTACTTTGCGTACACCGTGCTCCCGCGGTTCGAAGACCCTGAATTCATCATCCGTCAGGCCCAGATCATCACGCCCTATCCCGGTGCCAGCGCCGAAGAGGTGGCAGAGGAAGTGACCGAGGTTGTTGAAAACGCCTTGCAGCAATTACAAGGCGTGGATGAAGTGCGGTCGGTGTCCTCGCCAGGTCTCAGCATCGTGAATGTTGAATTCACCATTCCTTCGGTGCCGGACTACCCTGTGCTCTATGAACGGTTCGCACAGATGCGCGCCAAGGTCGACGATGCGCAGGGGGACCTGCCCCCCAACGCGCTTGAAAGCCTGATCTTTGATGATTTTGGTGACGTTTATGCCCTGTATTTCGCTGTTGTAGGGGATGGGTTCTCCATCAGCGAGTTGCATGAATATGCCAAGGACCTGCAACGCGAACTGGTGACGGTCGATGGCGTGTCCAAGGTGGTTCTGAACGGCGTCCAGGACGAGGTCATCTATGTCGAATACTCGTCGGCCCGCTTGATTGAGCTTGGCTTGGCACCGGATCAGATTGCGGAAATCCTCGAAGGCCAGAACCTCGTCCGTCCCGCCGGGTCAATCAAGGCGGGGCAAACCCGCCTGATGGTCCGCCCGGAAAGTGCGGTGTCCTCGACCGAGGCCATCGGCAACTTGATGATCACCAATCCGCAGACCGGCGCGTCCTTCCGCCTGTCCGATATTGCAACGATCAGCCGCGGGGTCGAGGATCCGGCGACCATGTTGCTGTACCGCGATGGGAAACAAGCCATCGGGATCGGGATATCAAACACGTTGGGCGGCAACGTCGTGAACATGGGTGTGGCGGTCAAGGAACGGATGGACGCCCTGATTGATCAGCGCCCCATTGGTATCGATGTGCTGGCGATTTCGGATCAGTCCGTCACGGTCAAAGAGTCGGTCGACGATTTCGTCATGAACGTCGTGTTGGCGCTCGCCATCGTCGTGGGCACGCTTCTGATCTTCATGGGGCTGCGGTCGGGCATTCTGATGGGCGGCATCCTGATGGTGACTGTGGCCGGGACGCTGTTCGGAATGTACCTCTATGATCTGGACATGCAGCGCATTTCCCTTGGCGCGTTGATTATTGCGTTGGGGATGCTGGTCGACAACGCCATCGTCGTGGTCGAAGGCACGCTGGTTCGGGTCCAAAGGGGCGAGAGCGCGGCGTCCGCCTCCATCGCGGTTGTGAACCAGACGAAATGGCCGCTGCTGGGGGGGACACTTGTTGGCATCCTGGCCTTTTCACCCATCGGTTTTTCGCCGGACAACACCGGCGAATATGCCGGCAGCCTGTTCTGGACCATCGCCATTTCACTGCTGTTTTCCTGGCTGGTCGCCATTTGGCTGACACCGTATTTCTGCACCCTTCTGCTCAAACCCGGCACGGCCGTGGAAGAGCGGGAAAATGTGTTTCTTGGGATGTACCGCAGCATTCTCAAACGTGCGATTGCGGTCCGGTATCTGACCATCGGCCTGGTCGTGGTGCTGTTCGCATCTGCGATTGCGATGTTCAGCATGGTGCCGCCCGGCTTCTTTCCGACCTCCACCCGCGCGCAATTCGCGATTGACTACTTCCTGCCGCAAGGCGCCGACATCTCGGCAACCGAGGCGGACATACTGGAAATCAGCGAGCACGTGCGCACGCTGCCCGGGGTCACCGGAACAAACACGGCCATCGGTCGGGGCCACACTCGGTTCATGCTGATCTACGAGGCCGAGACGCAGAACTCGGCCTATGGGCAGATTCTGGTCGACGTCGAGAGCTTTGACCAGATCGAGGACCTGCGTACTGAATTGCAGGCGTGGATCGAAGAAAACTATCCCGTGGCCAATACCAAAGTGTGGAAATTCGTGCTGGGCCCCGGTGGCGGGTCCAAGGTCGAGGCGCGGTTCTTCGGTCCCGATCCCGTGGTCTTGCGCGAACTGGCCGCCAAAGCGAAGGCGATCATGTCCGATGCAGGGGCCATTGCGGTCAAGGACGACTGGCGTGAACAGGTGCAGGTCCTCCGGCCTGTCATCGACACCGAAAACGCGCGCCGTCTGGGCCTGACCCAAAGCGATATCTCGGGTGCCCTTGCCACCCACCTGACCGGATCCACCTTGGGCGTTTATCGCGAGCGGGACGAGCTGTTGAACATTGTCATGCGCCCGACAGCCGTAGAACGTGACGACCTGACAGAGCTGCGCGATGTGCAGGTCTTCAGTCAGGTGGCCGGTGGGTACATCCCGATCAATCAGGTCGTGGACCGATTTGACGTTGTGTTCGAGGCAGGTAACCTGCGTCGCATCGACCGTAAGTTGGCCATCACGGCGCAATCCGACAACGCGGTGGGTGTCCTGTCAGGCGACCTGTTCAACGATGTCCGGGACCAGATCGAGGATATCGCTCTGCCGCCCGGCTACGCGCTCGAGTGGAAGGGTGAATACGGCAACTCTCAAGAGGCGAATGCCGGACTGGCAGCGACCATGCCCTTGGGGTTTGGCGCGATGATCCTTGTTGTGATCTTCCTGTTCAACGCGGTTCGGCAGCCATTGATCATCTGGTTGACGGTGCCGCTGGCCCTGATCGGGGTGATCTGGGGGCTGGCGGCCACGCAAACCCCGCTCGAGTTCATGGCGATCCTTGGTGTCCTGTCCTTGACCGGCCTGCTGATCAAGGCGGCCATCGTGCTGATTGATGAAATTGATAGCCAGATTGCCGATGACAAACCACGCATGGATGCGATCGTGGATTCTGCGGTCAGCAGGGTGCGACCCGTGTTGTTGGGGGTGCTGACGACCGTGCTGGGCGTTGTGCCACTGGTGTGGGACCCGTTCTTTGCCTCGCTGGCAATCGTGATCATCTGCGGGCTCAGCTTTGCTGCGGTTCTCACGTTGATCGTTGTGCCCGCGCTCTATGCCATCTTCTTCCGGGTGAGCGGCGACGAGGTCGCCTAGCGGATCGTGCGCCGCTCAAGCCAGCTTTGCCAGTCGGCGGCTGAGCCGTTGAAGGCATTGATATCAACGGAACCGGGCGTGTTTGGCAGCGTCCCGGTTGCCGTGTATTGCCAGAACCGCCACGACTGGCCGGGATAGGCCTCTGCCGGGGTCTTGGCCGTGGTGCGCAGCCAGAATTCGTAGCCCCGCAAACGGTTCAGCTCCGCATCCTCGTAGAAGCCCGGCGTCGTGTAGATGACGGGTTTCTGACCATAATGTGCTTCGACAATGTTCAGCCAACGCTGCATTTCGTTACGCACCGTGGCCGCATCCGGGCGGCGCTGGCAGGTGGGTGAAAACGGGTTCCATTCCATGTCCAGCACGGGCGGCAAGCTGCCGCGCGTCCGTGGGGCTGTACGGATAAAGAACTGCGCCTGCACCTCGGGTGTCGTGCAGAAATAGTAGAAGTGGTAGGCTCCGCGCCTGATCCCGGCTTGGCCCGCGCCACGCCAGTGATCCTTGAACATCGGATCGGCCAAATCCCCGCCTTCGGTCGCCTTCAGGAAGGCAAACTCGATCCCCACGGCCTTGGCCCGGACCCAATCCACGCTGGTCTGGAAACGGGCCGCATCCATGCCGCGCACCGGAAAGGTGCTGGGTTGGCGACCGGCAAAGCGCACCGGGTCGGTGTCCCCGATTATCATCGGGCCGGTAAAGGGGGCAGGGCCGGGGGCGCAGGCAGATAAAATGACGAATGCGGCAATCAAAAATCGTGTCAACATGAGGCCGAGCCTAGCGGCTTAGAAGCGGGCTGGCGACAAGGATTTGATGGTGTCCGCGTCTATGTGCGGAGGACGGCCTAACACCAGATCAGCCAGAAGCTGGCTGGCCGCTGGGGCCGTCTGAAACCCGTAACCACCCTGACCCGCGCACCAAACGAATTCAGGCACTTGCGCATCGCGGCCCAGCACCAATGTGCGGTCGGGGGCAAAGCTGCGCAGACCCGCCCATGACGTCTCAACCCGGGTGACGGGTTCGGTCACGTGCTGGCTATAGCGGTCCAGCCCTTCGGCCAGCACCATGTCGTCGGCCCATGCGTCCTGCGGTGCGACAAGGTCCTCATCCGCCGGAGAGACCAAAAGTTTCCCGGCATCCGGCTTGGCATACCACGTCTCGCCCACACCAAAGAAGATGGGCCAATCGCTCACGTCGTGGCCACCCGGCGCAGGCAGGCGTGCCATGGAACGACGGAGGGGCATGATGCCAATGGGCGCGACCCCCGCCATCGCGGCAATCTGGTCGGCCCAGGCACCCGCAGCGTTCACGAGTACATCAGCGGTGAACACCCCGTCACCGCAATGCACGGTCCAGGTTTGGTCGTGCTTGATCTCGGTCACCGCCTGACCCGTCAGAACCCGCCCGCCATTTGCGCGCACGGTCTTTGCGAAATCCTGAATCATCCGGTCCGTGTCGATATCAAACGCATCGGCATGATAAGCGGCGCGGGTGATCGCGTGGTTCAGGATCGGAATGTATGTCCGCGCCTCGTCCACCGAAATCTCGGGGCATTTCAGGGTCTGCGCATCTTCATCGAATTGATCATCTTCGCCTGCGCGCCCAAGCAATAGAAAGCCGCGCGGGCTGAGGTACGGTTGCTGATAGGCGGCGCTGGCCTTGTTCAGTGCCACCACCGAAGGCGACCCATAGTTCTCTTCGAACAGCGCGGCAGACCGGCCCGAGGCGTGGTAACCAAGGGCGCTTTCGCCCTCGATCAACGTGACCTGCGCCCCATCTGATAGACGCGCCGCCGCAGACACCCCGGCGATACCACCGCCGATGACGATGATGTCTGTCACGCTTCCTCGATCCGGTCCGTGGCCGGGGGCGGCGTGACGCTGAAGCCGGTGATCTGGTCATAAAGATCGGCAGTCATGTCAAAGTCGAGCGCGGCAAGCGACGGTGCCAGCTGCTCTGCCGATCGGGCCGAAATGATGGGCCGGGGCCGCGCCGGATGCGCCATGGCCCACGCCACGGCAAGTGTTGCAGGGCTGGTGCCATGGTCGGCTGCCAGCGCGGACAGATTGGCCGCTGCCTCGCGCATCCAATCCACGTTGTAGCGCGCGGCATAACGGTCATCCTCGGTCAATCGCCCGGTGCCACCATCCACGTACTTTCCGGTCAACAGCCCGCCACCAAGCGGTGAATAGGGTGCGATTTCAATGCCCTGATCGACGGCCATCGGGAAAATCTCGACCTCGGACTGGCGTTTGACGAGGCTGTGCATGGGTTGGATGATGTCGATCCGCACTTCGAACTGTGCGGCAACCGCCTGCGCCTTCATCACCTGCCATGCGGCAAAGTTGGAGACACCGATATGGCGGATCTTGCCCTGCGCCTTCAGCGTGGCCAGCGCGTCAAAGGTTTCCTGCAGTGGCGTGTCATCGTCAAAGCGGTGCAGGTACAGAATATCGACCATATCCATCTGCAACCGCTGCTGAGACGTGGCAAAGCCGGTCAGGATGTTGTCGCGCCCGGACCCACCCTCGTATGCCGCCTTGGTCGCGATGATCAAGTCATCGCGGTCGGCCTTGACCATCTCACCCAACAGCGTTTCGGATGCGCCGCCCGTATAAACAAAGGCGGTGTCGAAATGGGTGATGCCCGCGGCGCGGGCGGCGTCGAACATCGCCCGGCTTTCGCTGGCGTCGGCCTTGCCGCCGAACTGCATGGTGCCGAAGGTCAGCGGTGAAAGCGGGGTGCCGTTGAGAGAGGTAATCATGCGCCAAATCGTGCCATGCAGAACACAGTGGGCGCAACGGCTAACGCGTGTTTTGGTGCGAAGAATGCAGATGCGCCGTGCTGGTCTGTATGGACAGAGTGCACCGGGCTTACATCCCCGAAGCGCCTTGGGTGTATCTCGGCAAACTGTGGTCGGGTGCGTGAAGACGGCGCAAATGCACGCCACTGCCGCAACCTGGCAGCAGCTTGCGGTGGACTGGCCCCCGCTGTGCGATAGGTTCGGAAGGGAACGACATGCAGGGGGCGGATATGGCGGACGGGTTTGAACAGATGGTGGATGAGGCGCTCAGCTTCTTTGCCAAGCTGGAGAAGAACAACACCAAGGACTGGTTCGAGCCGCACAAGGCCCACTACAAGGAGGCCATCGCTGGCCCTGCCGGGTTCTTTTCGGACCTGATGGCCGAGGATATCGCCCGCATCACCGGCAAGCCGCACAGCCCAAAGGTCTTCCGCATCTACCGCGATGTGCGCTTTTCCAAGGACAAGACACCACTCAACACGCATCTGCACATCATGTGGTCCCCTGCGGATAAGGACCCGCTGGCCCCCTCGTGGTTCTGGGGGCTGTCGAAGGACTATTTCATCCTTGGTATGGGGGTGATGGGCCTGCAGGGCGAGCATCTGACCCGCTACCGCGCCTTCGTCGACAGTTGGGGGGACAGCTTGCAGGAGGCGCTGGATGCGGCCGCCGACACCGGTGCTGAGATCAGTGACTGGGGACCAGAGCCGCTGAAGCGCGTACCGAAACCCTATAACCAGGACCATCCGCATGGGGATCTGCTGAAGCGCAAGGCGCTTGCCATGTCGGGGCCGATGCCCGCCAATTGGCGCGACACTGGCCTGATCAAGGCAACCGTATCGCGGATCAACACCTTGATGCCTGTCTGGAAGGTCTTCGATTCGCACCTGTAAATGACGCACATCAATGACAACGCGTACGTGCGGGTTTCTACGTCTTCACCGAATAGCACTAGGAGAAGACTTTTGGCACAATCTGTTGAGATCATTGATCGCAAGCCCTCTAACGCTCAGGCCTTTGACCAGACCCAATGCCCCCACGCCGACAAGATGACGCGTGCCGAATACGAGGCGGAAAAGGCTGCCTTGCAGGTCGAGTTGCTGAAGGTTCAGTTGTGGGTGCAGGAGACGGGCCAGAAGTTTGTGCTGCTGTTCGAAGGACGTGATGCAGCAGGCAAGGGGGGCACCATCAAGCGGTTCATGGAGCATCTGAACCCCCGTGCCGCACGTGTCGTGGCTCTGAACAAACCCTCGGACCAGGAGCGCGGGCAGTGGTTTTTCCAACGCTACATCAAGCATCTGCCAACCAGCGGTGAGATCGTGCTCTATGACCGATCCTGGTACAACCGGGCCGGTGTTGAGCGGGTGATGTCGTTCTGTGCCGCCAACGAATACCTCGAATTCATGCGCCAAACGCCCGAGTTCGAGCGGATGCTGTCGCGGTCGGGTATTCAGCTGTTCAAATACTGGTTCTCCGTCACCCGGGACGAACAGCGCCGCCGTTTCGAGGCGCGTGAGACGGACCCGCTTAAACAGTGGAAGCTCTCGCCCATCGACCGGGCCAGCCTTGATAAATGGGACGATTACACCGAAGCAAAAGAGGCGATGTTTTTCTACACGGACACAGCAGATGCACCTTGGACGGTCGTCAAATCCAACGACAAGAAACGCGCACGCATCAATTGCATGAAGCACTTTCTGTCGACATTGGACTATCCCGACAAGGACCTGACAGTGGCCACCGTACCCGACCCGCTGATCGTGCAGCAGGCAGATGCTGCTGTGAACGGGTCCGAACATATCCTGGCGGCATCGCTGCACCCGCATTCCCGCAAAAGCTGACGACCCGGAGGATCAGATGTCGAACACGCCCCACGAGCTTATGCAGGATTTTCCCGAACATGCAGATCGCATTTCGGACCTGCGGCAGACCGATGCACATTTCGCCCGCTTGCTCGATGAATACCACGACGTCAATCGCGCCGTGCACCGCGCCGAGACGGATGTTGAACCCGTATCAGACGCGCATATGCAAGACATACGCAAGCAGCGCATGGCGCTGAAGGACCAGCTCTATGCCACGCTGACGGCCGCCTGAACGGGGTCGTTCACGCGATAAATCGCATTTGAACTAAACTCGGCTCAAAACGCATTGCGGTGGCAACCCCGTGTTTAGGGATGTCGCCGCACAAATCCCGCACGCGATGATTTCAGAACGGGATTGCGATGCGGCGGATTTGGGGCCTTTTGGCGTGTGTTGGATTGGTGGGGCAAGGGGCATTTGCCTGGGCGGAGGCGTTGCCGATGGTCAGTCGAGCCAGTCTGATGACCAAGGCGGCACCGCTGATCAGTACAGAGCCGATGATCCGTCATTCCGGGCCGAGCTTGTTTGCAGGGCGTTCCATCACTGGCCTTTTTGCGCCGCCCGATCCCAAGGAACTCGACAACTTGCGGAACTATCCCGTCGAAGGGCGGGTGGCGCGGTTGCGCAACCTGATCGCACAGGCAGAGGCAGGCAAAAAGGGGTATGACGCGGTACAGCACGGGGCAAAGGTCAAACCCGCAGCGGCCCCAACCCGGCTGACGATCCAGCAAATCTATGACTGGATCGACGCCACACCGGGCCAGCCCCACGCCATTGGCCGCTACCAGTTCATTCCACCCACCTTGCGGCGGCTCGTGCGGCAGGCGGGGATCAATCCCAAGACGCAGTTCACACCGCAAGTGCAGAACCGTCTTGCTGACATACTGCTGGCTGACGCTGGCCTTGCACCCTTCCTCGCGGGTGAGATGAAGCGGCAGACCTTCATGAACAACCTGGCCAAGATCTGGGCGGGTCTGCCCAATGACACCGGCAAATCCCACTATCACGGATATGCGGGCAACAAGGCGACAATGACATGGGCGCATTTCGACGCGCAGATGGTCCGGATTTTCACGCAATAGAACGGCCCCGGCGCATTTGGTACGCGGGGCGGAGGACACCTCCGCCTTACAGTGTAGCGCGTAAAGCCGACGCGCCCGTAAGGCGCACGTGTCGTGCGCCCCACCCAATAAAAAACCCCCGGCGCGGGGCCGGGGGCAAATCCTGTTCGGCGGGGGGAACCCCCGCCTTACAATGGCTTACTGCGGGATATCGCCTTCGATGCCTTCGACATAGAAGTTCATGCCAGCCAGCGTGCCATCATCGGCGGTCTCACCATCTGCCAGGAAGGGTGAACCGTCCTGCTTGTTCAGCGGGCCGGTGAACGCATGGTACGATCCATCCGCCAAAGCGGCCTTCATCGCCAGTGCCTCTTCCTTGACCTCGGCGGGAACAGCGTCCGAAATCTCGCCGATGCCAACCATGCCAGCGCCGATGCCGTCCCATGTGTCTTTCGACTCCCAAGTGCCGTCCATCACAGCGCGGGTGCGCGCGATGTAGTAGGGGGCCCAGTCATCAATGATCGACGACACGCGCGGGAAGGGCGCGTATTGGCCCATGTCCGACGCTTGGCCAAAGGTGACAACGCCACCCGCTTCCTGAGCAGCCGCTTGCGGTGCTGTCGAGTCGGTGTGCTGCAGTACCACGTCCGCACCCTGATCGATCAGGGTCTTGGCGGCGTCGGCTTCTTTTGCGGGGTCAAACCACGTGTAGACCCAGATGATCTTGAACTCGACATCCGGGTTCACCTTCTTGGCGTGGATATAGGCCGAGTTGATGCCACGGATCACTTCGGGGATCGGGAAAGACCCGATATAGCCGATGGTGTTGGTCTTGGTCATCTTGCCCGCGATGTGGCCCTGAATGGCACGGCCTTCGTAGAAGCGGGCCGAGTAGGTGGATACGTTCGGGTGCAGGCGCTTGTAGCCGGTCGCGTGCTCGAACTTCACATCCGGGAACTTGGCCGCGACGTTGTTTGTCGGGTCCATGTAGCCAAAGGACGTGGTAAAGATCAGGTCAGCCCCATCCAGTGCCATCTGAGTCATCACGCGCTCGCTGTCCGGGCCTTCGGCCACGTTCTCTACGAACACGGTCTCAACCGCATCGCCGAACTCTTCCTCGACCGCAAGACGACCCTGATCGTGCTCGTATGTCCAGCCGCCGTCGCCCACGGGCCCGACATAGACAAAGCCAACCTTCGTTTTCTCATGGCCATCGGCATAGGCGCCGCCCGCCAGACCAAGCGCCAGCGCGGCACTTGCCATCAAAGTGGTGAATTTCATTCAGGTAGTCTCCCCATTTAGGTGCGCCCCTTATCCCGAGGCGTGGAATGTGCGCCCCAGTGAGCCGGGGGCGCGTGATTTATCTGCGCTCAGAATCACCAGAACGATGATCGTCACGACGTAGGGGGACATTGCCAAATACTCGACCGGAATGGCAACGCCCGCGCCCTGCAGGTTCAACTGGAGCTGGGTAATTCCGCCAAAAAGATAAGCACCCAGCAACACGCGCCAGGGCTTCCAGCTGGCAAACACAACCAGGGCGAGGGCAATCCACCCCACACCGGCTGTCATCCCCTCGGTCCACTGTGGCACGCGGATCAGCGAAATGTAGGCGCCACCGAGCCCGGCACAGGCCCCGCCAAACAGGATCGCCAACGTCCGGATGCGCTTGACCTTGTACCCCAGCGCATGGGCGGCATCGTGGTTCTCGCCCACGGCGCGTAGGACCAGCCCCATGCGGGTGAATTTCAGCATCGCCCACGTGGCGGCAACGATGCCAAGGCCCAGATAGACCATCAGGTCATGGCCAAAGAGGATCGGCCCGATGACCGGAATGTCAGCCAGCGGCCCCAGCGGCGTTGCCTCGGCACGGGGCGGTTTGATCCCCACATAGCTCTGCCCCATGAGCGACGACAACCCAAGGCCAAAAAGGGTGAGGGCAAGACCCGATGCCACTTGGTTCGCCAGCGCCACCTGCGTGAGAAAGGCAAAAAGCAATGACAGCACCGCCCCCCCGACAGCAGCAGCGATGAAGCCCACGGTGGGTGAGCCGGTGTTCACGGCAATGATAAAGCCACAGACGGCGCCCGTGATCATCATCCCCTCGACCCCAAGGTTCAAAACACCTGCGCGTTCAACGACAAGCTCGCCGATGGCCGCCAGCAGAATGGGCGTCGCCGCCGCGATCATGGCAGCGATCAGGAGAATGGGGTTGATGGCAGAGAGGTCCATTTCAGTTCAAACCATTAAAAACAGGATTGTAAAACTTGCCACCAGCAATCCCAGCAACAATAAAACCAACACTCGGCACATCCGTCGCGCAGCTGTACCCGATGTCGAAATGCCCGCGACCACAATCAAAGACACCAGCGGCAGCAAAACACTCCAGTTCATCGCGGGCCAAAGTGCAGCAGCCGGAGACATCGTCGCCCAAAGTATCGCAGGCGGCAGAAACACACCTGATGCAACAGCGATTGTGTTTTCAATTGCTTTTCCCATCACGCCACCTCCGCCGTACCAAACCGCACGCGATAGTTCGTCAGCACATCCAGCGCCAACAGGAAGAACAACAGCATCCCCTGAAACACCTGGATCGCCGCCGCAGGCAGACCCAGCTGCGACTGGGCAATGTCGCCGCCAATATATGTCAACGCCATCAGCAGTCCCGCGGCCACAATCCCCAGCGGGTTCAAACGACCCAGAAAGGCCACGATGATCGCCGTAAACCCGTAACCCACATTGAAATCAATGCTGATCTGACCCGATGGCCCCGCCACTTCGAACATCCCCGCAAGCCCCGCCAAAAGGCCGGACATGCCAAGACAGAACAGCACCAACCGTCCCGGATTAACCCCGCCAAACTTGGCCGCCCGAGGCGCCTCACCCGTCACCCGAATGGCAAATCCCAACCGGTGCCGTGTCAGCAAAACATGGGCAAAGATGACGGCAATCAACGCGGCAACCACACCCCAATGCATGCCAGTGCCCGCAATGATCTCGGCGTTGTGCGCAGACGGATACTGTTGCAGGTTCCGCGAACCGGGAAAGCCAAAGCCCTCCGGATTTTTCAGCAATCCCAACGACATCGATGCCAACAACTGCTCGGCCACATAGACCAGCATCAGCGATACCAAAATCTCATTGGTGCCAAACTTCACCTTCAAAACAGCAGGGATCATCGCCCAGGCCCATCCGCCCAAGGCCCCCGCCAACACCATGAAAGGAAAGATCAAAACACTCTCTGTCGGAAAAAAGGCCAACGCGGCACCGGCACCGCAAATGGCCCCGACGATGTATTGCCCCTCGGCCCCGATGTTCCAGATGCCTGCTCGAAACCCCAAGGCCAGCCCAATGGCAATCAGCACCAGCGGCGCACCCTTGATCAGCAGTTGCGGCCGGTAAAAGAACGCAAACTCGCCAAAGATCGGCTCCCAGAAAATCGTCGCAATGGCCTGCAACGGATCTTTGCCCAAAACAGCAAACAAGATCCCACCAAAGATCATGGTCAGCACCACCGCGAGCACCGGCGTGGCATAAGCCATAACAGCAGATGGCTGCGGACGCGCCTCGATCCGGATCATCCCCGCAGTCCTCTAATTCCCTGTTTCAAAAAAATCCCCCCCGGAGGGCTGGTCTCAAACATGTGCAACCTCCATCCCGTGGGCGCCGCCCAGCATCAAGCCAATCTGCTCGACATCCAGCCCCACAGTCGGACGCGGATCACTCAGCCGTCCTTCGTTCAGGGCCGCAAACCGGTCCGAGATTTCCATCAACTCATCCAGATCCTGCGAAATCGCGACCACAGCCGATCCATCAGCGGCCAAATCCAGCAACGCCTGCCGGATCGCAGCTGCAGCGGCGGCATCCACGCCCCAGGTCGGCTGGTTCACCACCAGGACCTCTGGGCGCTGCAATACCTCGCGGCCAATCACAAACTTCTGCAGGTTCCCACCCGACAGCGACCGCGCCGCATTCTCCGGCCCCGGCGTGCGCACGTCAAAACCCGCAATGATCCGTTCGGCGAAATCGCGGGTCTTGGTCCAGTTCAGCATCCCGCGCCGCACCAACCCTTCGCGCGCGGCCCCGGTCAGCATCGCGTTCTCGGTCAGTGACATGTTGGGCGCCGCGGCATGACCCAGCCGTTCTTCAGGGGCGGCCAGCACGCCCAGACCGCGCCGCGCCTCCGGCCCGTTCTTCGCCAGATCGCTGCCCTTGAACTGCACCATGCCGACGCCGCAGGGCAGTTCACCGGACAGAACCGCAAGCAATTCGTCCTGCCCGTTGCCCGCAACCCCACCAATGCCCAGCACCTCGCCCGCGCGCACATCAAAAGAAATGCCCCGCAAGGACATGCCAAAGGCAGACGGCGATGCAACCGAAAGGCCTGTCACCGACAACAGCACCTCACCGGCGTCATGGGCGGCGGCCTTGGGCGTGGCAAGCGTGCTGCCCACCATCATCTCGGCCATCGCGCGGGCCGACGTGTCGCGCGGCACGCAGTCGCCCACCACCTTGCCGCCGCGCAGGATCGTGGCGGCATCGCACAGGGCGCGGATTTCCTCCAGCTTGTGCGAAATATACAGGATCGCCGTGCCCTCTGCGCTCAGCTTGCGCAGGGTTTCAAACAGGATCTCGACCTCCTGCGGTGTCAGGACAGAGGTTGGTTCGTCCATGATCAACAGCTTGGGGTCCTGCAGGAGGCACCGAATGATCTCGACCCGCTGCCGTTCACCTGCCGACAGATCACCAACCACCTTGTCGGGCGACAATGGCAACCCATAAGTCTCGGACACCTCGCGAATACGGGCGGCGAGCGTCCGCATCGGCGGCGGTGTCTCCATGCCAAGCGCGATGTTCTCGGCCACGGTCAGCGCGTCAAACAGCGAAAAGTGCTGGAACACCATTCCCACGCCCGCTGCCCGCGCCGCCCGCGGATCTGCGGGGGCAAAATCACTGCCATTCATCTGCATCCGACCCGCATCGGGTTTGACCAGCCCATAGATCATCTTGACCAGCGTTGACTTGCCCGCCCCGTTTTCCCCCAGCAATGCGTGGATTTCCCCGGGGGCGATGGACAGCGACACGTCATCATTTGCCACCACGCCGGGATAGGCCTTGGTCAAGCCGGTCAGGGACAGAAGTGGGGTCACGCACGCGTCTCCAGTCGTTGCGGTATGGTCTGCGTGGACTGTGCTAGCCGATAGGCAACCCCGACCGCAATCAAATGTGGGTCCTTTCCCAAAGATGGATCACCAATGGGGCAGGTGATGCGCGCAATTTCATCTGTCCCGTGGCCCAATGCGGCAAGCCGTTTGCGAAACCGCGCCCACTTGGTGGCCGACCCGATCAATCCGCAAGAGGCAAAGCCGCGCGTCAGCACCGCGTGGCACAGGCCCAGATCAATATCATGCGCATAGGTCAGGATCAGGTGATGCGCGCCGCGGGGCGCGTGGGCGGCAAGGGCAGGTAGGTTGGTGGCAGGCACGGTCGTGACGCACTCGGGCACGGCATCTGGAAACCGCTCGGCCCCTGTATCCGCCCAGGTCAGGCTGTATCCGGGCATATGCTGCAGGATATCAACCAGCGCACGACCCACATGGCCCGCGCCCCAGATCCAGATATCCTGATCCGGCGCGCGCACCGGTTCGATCATCCATCCGTCCTTCAGTTGCGCAGGGGGCAACTGTCCTTGGTTCCGCGCCGCCTTCAACATGCGTTTGACCGACAGCGGCATTGGATCAGACCCGCGTGCGACCACATCCTCGGGCAGGGCACGCGCACGGTCCAAATCATAGACCTCGCTCAGCACCTCGACCGCCCCACCGCAGCATTGACCGAGATCAGGCCCCAAGGCATGGCGACTGCGCGTATCCTTGGCCAGCATGCGGGCGGCAGCGGCCAGCTCAAACTCAAGAGCCCCACCGCCAATCGTGCCGGATTGTCCGGTCTCCCACACCAGCATCGCCGCGCCCACTTCGCGCGGGGCAGACCCCTGCACGGACGCAATCACCACCCGCACAACCCGGCCATGCGCCTTGCAGGCTTCGATCAACCCAGCCCGATCAAACATCGCCACGCGCGGTGTGCACCGCCTTCAAAACAGTCTCAGGCGTGGCCGGCGCCTGCAAGTCAGGATAATCAGACCCGCAAGCCGCCGCCGCATCGCTCAACGCCAAAAAGGCGGATATGCCCAGCATCAGGGGCGGCTCCCCCACGGCCTTGGACTTGTAGATCGTGTCAGCCCGGTTCTCGCCCTCCCACAGGGCCACGTTGAACACATCGGGCCGGTCCGAACAGGCGGGGATTTTGTAGGTCGACGGCGCATGGGTCCGCAGACGGCCCTGATCGTCCCAGACAAGTTCCTCGGTTGTCAGCCAGCCTGCGCCTTGCACATAGCCCCCCTCAACCTGCCCGATATCCAGCGCAGGGTTCAGCGACGCACCCGCATCATGCAGGATATCAGTACGCAGAATGCGGTTTTCCCCGGTCAGCGTGTCGATTACGACTTCAGTCACCGCCGCCCCATAGGCAAAGTAGAAAAACGGGCGGCCCTGACCCTTGATCCGATCCCATTTGATCTCCGGCGTCTTGTAGTACCCGGTGGAGGACAGGCTGATACGCGCCTCGTAGGTCAGGGCCGCCACCTCGGCAAAGCTGTAGTCGCCCGATCCGGCGCGCACCCGGCCGTCCTCAAAGACCACCTCATCCGGGCGACACTGATGCAGCTGCGCGAGATGCTCGCACATCCGATCCCGAATGGTGTCGCAAGCGGCCTTGACCGCCATCCCGTTCAGATCACTGCCAGAGGAGGCGGCGGTGGCCGACGTATTCGGCACCTTTGCCGTGTCCGTCGCGGTGATCTTGACCATGTCCAAGGGCACGCCAAAACGACTCGCGGCCACTTGGGCCACCTTCTGAAACAGGCCCTGACCCATCTCGGTCCCGCCATGGTTCAGGTGAATGGACCCGTCGGCATAGACATGGACCAAGGCGCCTGCCTGGTTCAGATGGGTGAGGGTAAAGCTGATGCCGAACTTCACAGGCGTCAGCGCAATACCCTTCTTCAACACCGGATTGGCCGCGTTCCAGTCCGCCACAGCCGCCCGGCGGGCCTCATAATCCGACGTCTCCCGCAACTGGGCCACCAGCGCATCGCCAATGAAATCGTCAACCTCCTGACCATAGGGCGTCGTCTGTTTCTTCTGACCGGAAATACCACCGCCGGAGGCGTAAAAGTTCACAACCCGCACCGCCAACGGATCAATATCTAGATGGCCCGCCACATGATCGACAATCCGCTCCATCCCCAACATGCCCTGCGGCCCGCCAAACCCGCGAAAGGCCGTGGCGCTCTGCGTGTTGGTGCGCAAACGATGGCTCTCGATCCGCACGTGGGGCAGGAAATAGGTATTGTCGGCATGCAGCATGGCCCGGTCGGCCACCGGCAGGGACAGGTCCATGGCCCAGCCACAGCGCACGTACTGGCGCACATCCAGGGCCGTGATGCGGCCCGCATCATCAAATCCAACATCGTAATCAATGCGGAAATCATGGCGCTTGCCGGTGATCATCATGTCGTCGTCGCGGTCATAGCGCATCTTGCAGGGGCTGCCGGTCGCGCGGGCAGCCACGGCGCAGGCCACGGCCAAGGCGTTGCCCTGGCTCTCCTTACCGCCAAAGCCGCCTCCCATACGACGGGTCTCGACCCGGACGGCATGCATGGGGCGGCCAATGGCATCGGCCACCTTGTGCTGAATCTCGGTTGGGTGCTGGGTGGACGAGATGACATGCATGTCCCCGTCCTCACCCGGCAGAGCAAGTGCTGCCTGCCCTTCGAGGTAAAAGTGCTCCTGTCCGCCAATCTCGAACGACCCCGTAAGGCGGTGCTGTGCCCCGCCCAACTCGACCGCTGCATCGCCTCTTGCATAGATGCGCGGGCCATCCTCGAACCGGGTGCCAGCCTTCAGCGCGTCGTCGATGGACAGAACAGGCGCTTCTTCGGTGATCTCAACGTTGCCCAGACGCGCCGCGTGACGGGCGGCCAGATGCGAGCGGGCAACCACCAGAAACATTGGCTGGCCGAGGTAGTGTACCGTCCCATCCGACAGCAGCGGCTCATCATGGGCCGAGGGCGAGACGTCGTTGGCAAAAGGCAGGTCTTCGGCCACAAGCACAGCAACCACATCCGGCGCGGACCGCACGGCATCAAGGTCCATCGCGGCAATCCGGCCATACGCGACGTCGCTCACGCCAAAGGCCAGATGCAGCGTACCCACAGGCGTCGGCGTGTCGTCCACATAGCGGGCCGCCCCGGTCACATGCAGATAGGCGGCGTCATGGGGCAGGGGTGTTGCGACTGTCATATGTTCGCCTCCGGCAAAACGCTCATGACGTCACCTCCAGCACATTGGTGGCCTGCCCTTGATCCTCCAGCCACGCGCGCAGCAGCATGTTCTGCGCCGTCTGCATCCGGTAATCGGCAGAGGCGCGCATGTCGCTGAGCGGTTGGAAATCGCGGCTCATGGCCTGCATGGCGCGGGCCACGATTGCATCGGTCCAGGGCTGGCCGCGCAGCGCCGTTTCGGCATGCGCGGCCCGCTTGGGTGTGCCTGCCATGCCGCCAAAAGCAAGGCGCACCTCGGTCACGACGTCATTGACAGCTTCGATCCAGAAACAGCCGCATACAGCCGAAATGTCCTGATCAAACCGTTTAGATAGCTTGTAGCAGCGCAAGGCGTCGTCTTGCCGTGGAATCGTGATCGCCTCGACAAACTCGTTCTCGGCCCGGTCCTGCTTGCCATAGTCGATGAAGAAATCCTCGATCGGCAGCGTCCGCACCCCGTCCACCGACCGCAAGTGCAGAGTTGCACCCAAGGCGATCAGCGCGGGCGAGCCATCTCCGATGGGCGAGCCATTGGCGACATTGCCGCCGATGGTCGCTGCATTGCGCACCTGCACGGACCCATAGCGGCGGATCAACTCGGCAAAACCCGGGTGATGGGGGGCCATGGCGTCGTGCAAATCGGTCAAGGTCGTGGCCGCCCCGATGCGTATGCCATCCTCAGTGACAGTCACGCCCGTCAAGTCCGGAATGCGGTTGAGGAAGGCAACTGGTCCAAGATCCCTGAACTGCTTGGTGACCCACAGACTCACATCCGTGGCGCCCGCAATCAGCGTGCCGCCGGGGTTCTGATCCAACCACGTGGCGAGGGTTTCGAGCGTGGTTGGGGGCATCGCCATTGTCTCTCGGACCAATGGCGTTCCAATTGCGATCCCCGCCTTCGGCTCCCCCGAGGTATTTTTGGCCAGAAGAAGGGGAATGTCCTTTACATGGTCAGGAACGGGCGCTGTTTCAGCCGCCTCTGCTGCGCGGATGATCGGTGCGTAACCCGTACAACGGCACAGGTTGCCAGCAAGGGCGGTGTCGTGATCCGTGTCGCCGTTCAGGTGTGCCGTGGCCATCGTTGTGATGAAGCCGGGTGTGCAGAATCCGCATTGCGACCCGTGGTGGTCGATCATCGCCTGTTGCACAGGGTGCAAGGTGCCATCGGGTGCGCTGATCCCTTCGACCGTGCGCACCGCCTTGCCTTCAAGCTGTGGCATGAACAGGATGCAGGCGTTCAGGGCCCGCGCCCCGTCCACATCCGTGACCATCACCGAACAGGCCCCGCAGTCGCCTTCGTTGCAGCCTTCCTTGGTGCCTGTCAGTCCGGGATGTCCCCGTAGCCAGTCCAGCAGCGTTGTCGTGGGGGTCGTGTCGGCCGTGATCTCGCTTCCGTTCAGAAGAAAGGTCGTACGCATATTGTTTTGTGCCTGCCGCGTTACCAACGCCCTTTTTGGGCCTTTTGGTCGATGCGGCGTAGACCAAAGGGCGGGCTGTCGGACGTCAGGTTAGGCGAGGCAGGCAGGGATTGGCAAGCTGTGCGGCCCTGTCAGGCCACCATCTTGGCGGCAAGTGCCTCCAGATTGGCCAGCCCCGCTTCCCAGCCCGCCTTGAATTCACCATCGGCATCCGGCCCGGCAAAAGACGATACGGCCACCGCCACATCCAGTTTCGAACCCGCACCGTCAGGGGTGATGCGGTAGGTGACCAGCGTGGTCGCAATGGCGCCTTCGCCCATGTTCACCGTCTCGGTAAAGGCCGCGTCATGTGGTCCGTCGATCCGGTACCAGCGCGTGTCGACTGTGAACTCTGGCGCGTCCGCAGGTCCGCTGTGATGCGTCTCAAGCCCACCAACCCTGAAATCCGACGTTTGGAGCGTCATCACCATCCCTTCGCCTGGCGCATTCCATGCCCCTCGCATCTCGGCATCCGTCAGAACGTGCCACAAGCGATCCGGGGTGAGGGGAAATGTGCGCGTCAGTTCAAAATGTCCGGTGTCGGTGGTCATGTCCGGGTCCTTTCCAGGTGGTCGGCGAGGCGGGCAAGCCGATCCATGCGGCCCTCCCACATCGATTTATGCGCCTCGAACCAGTCCGCCCCGGCGCGCAGGGCCTCGGGTTGCATCTCGACCGTGCGGACGCGCCCCTTTTTCGTGCTTGTGACCAATCCGCTGTCTTCCAGCACCTTGAGGTGTCGCAGGAAGGTCGGCAGCGCCATGGCGTGCCCGTCATGCAATGCGCTGACCGCGGCAGGGCCGTGTATCAGCTGTTCCACCACCGCCCGGCGGGTCGGGTCGGCAAGGGCGCTGAAGAAGCTGTCGAGTTGGTTAGTCATACAGCTAAGTATTGTCGCAAGGCGATTCGTGTCAAGATACTTAGCTGTTCAGCTATCTATTGACCTGTGGATAACATCTTGTGGGGCTTTCCCAGCGGCGCGCCACGACATATCGTAGGCCCATGACTGACGCCCGCCGATTCATCCACCTCCGCACCCATTCCGAATACTCCCTGCTTGAAGGGGCCATGCGCCTGAAAAAGCTGCCCGGACTGGTGCGTGACGCAGGTATGCCCGCCATCGCACTGACCGACACGAACAACATGTTCGCGGCGCTCGAATTCTCGGTGGGCATGGCTGGGGCAGGGGTCCAACCGATCATCGGCTGCCAGGTTGATCTGCAATACATGACGCCGCGCCCCGGCGAACGCCCGCGTGACCCTGCACCGCTGGTGCTGCTGGCCCAGACCGAGGCTGGCTATGAACACCTGATGAAGCTGAACTCGTGTCTCTATCTGCGCGACGGCTCAGAGCTGCCTCATGTCACGGCCGATGAATTGGCACGCCACTCGGATGATGTGATTTGTTTGACCGGGGGGCCGGATGGTCCCGTCGGGATGCTGCTCCAAACCGGACAGACGCCCGCCGCACAGGCGCTGATGGACCGGCTCAAAGAGATCTTTGGCGACCGGCTTTATGTCGAGTTGCAGCGCCACCCGGGCGAGGGCGGACAGCCCGAAGCTGAACGCCTGACCGAACGGCCACTCATTGAAATGGCCTATGCCATGGACCTACCGCTGGTCGCCACCAATGACGTCTATTTCCCCAAACCGGACATGTACGAAAGCCACGACGCGCTGATCTGCATTGCCGAAGGCGCCTATGTCGACCAGCAGGAACCACGCCGCCGCCTGACGGCCCAACACTATTTCAAAAGCCAGGCTGAAATGGTGACGCTGTTTGCGGACCTGCCCGAGGCCATTGAAAACACGGTTGAAATTGCACAGCGCTGCGCCTTCATGGCCTATCGCCGTGATCCGATCCTGCCAAAGTTTGCGGATGACGAAGTGGAGGAGTTGCGCCGTCAAGCCAACGAGGGCCTGCAGGACCGGCTCAAGGTCATCCCGCATGCCACCAGCGAGGAAGAATACCAGAAACGCCTCGATTTCGAACTCGACATCATCGAAGGCATGGGCTTCCCCGGCTACTTCCTGATCGTGGCGGACTTCATCAAGTGGGCCAAGGATCAGAACATCCCGGTTGGCCCCGGCCGTGGGTCCGGTGCGGGCAGCCTTGTGGCCTACGCGCTCACGGTCACCGACCTCGACCCCTTGCGCTACGCCCTGCTGTTCGAACGGTTCCTGAACCCCGAACGGGTCTCCATGCCCGACTTCGACATCGACTTTTGCATGGACCGGCGCGAGGAAGTGATCCGCTACGTGCAAGAGAAATACGGCCGCGACAAGGTCGGCCAGATCATCACCTTCGGTGCACTTCTGTCCAAGGCTGCCGTGCGCGACATCGGCCGCGTGCTGCAAATGCCCTATGGCCAGGTGGACCGGCTGTCGAAACTGATCCCGGTCGAAGGGGTCAAACCGGTCAGCATTGAAAAGGCTCTCGCAGATGAACCCCGGCTGCGCGAAGAAGCGCGGAACGAAGAGGTGGTTGCCCGCCTTCTTGAATACGGCCAGCAGGTTGAGGGGCTGCTCAGAAACGCCTCCACCCACGCCGCTGGCGTTGTGATTGGTGACCGCCCGCTCGACGCCCTGGTGCCGCTGTACCAAGATCCGCGCTCGGACATGCCCGCCACCCAGTTCAACATGAAATGGGTGGAACAGGCGGGTCTCGTCAAATTCGACTTTCTGGGCCTGAAGACCCTGACGGTGATCCAGAACGCGGTGGAACAAATCCTTGGCTCGGGCCGCAAGCTGCACGTCGCCGCAGATGGGACCGAACTCTATACGCCTGCGGATGGAATGGAAAATGACATCGGCGGCATCCCCCTCGATGACGAACCGTCCTACAAGCTCTACGCCGCAGGCAAGACGGTGGCCGTGTTCCAGGTGGAAAGCTCGGGCATGATCGACGCGCTCAAGCGGATGAAGCCTGACTGCATCGAAGACATCATCGCCCTCGTCGCGCTCTATCGCCCCGGCCCAATGGAGAACATCCCGAAGTTCTGCGAGGTCAAAAACGGGCTCAGCGAACGCGACACGCTGCACCCCTCCATCGACCACATCCTCGACGAGACCCAGGGCATCATCGTCTACCAGGAACAGGTGATGCAGATCGCGCAGGAAATGGCGGGCTACAGCCTCGGCGGCGCCGACCTGCTGCGCCGCGCGATGGGTAAGAAGATCCAGGAAGCGATGGACGCCGAACGCCCGAAATTCCTGGCGGGCTCGAAAGAAAACGGCGTGGACAAGGACAAGGCGATGGAGGTCTGGAACCTCCTCGACAAGTTCGCCAACTACGGCTTCAACAAATCCCATGCGGCAGCGTATGCCGTGGTCAGCTACCAGACGGCGTGGCTCAAGGCCAACCACCCGGTCGAGTTCATGGCCGGGGTGATGAACTGCGATATCCACCTGACGGACAAGCTGGCGGTCTATTTCGAAGAGGTGCGCAAAGGGCTCGACCTGCCGTGGGTGCCTCCTTGCGTGAACCGCTCCGATGCGACGTTCAAAGTGGTCGATGGCGCACTGGTCTACGCACTGGGTGCTCTGAAAAATGTGGGTGTTGAGGCCATGCGGCTGGTGCAGGAGGCGAGAGAAGACAAACCCTTCGTCAACCTCTTCGACTTCGCCCGCCGCGTGGATCTGAAACGGGTCGGCAAGCGCCCCCTCGAAATGCTGGCGCGGGCCGGGGCCTTTGACCAACTTGACCCCAACCGCCGCCGTGTCTTCGATGCGCTTGATGCACTCAGTGCCTATTCCGCAGCCATCCATGACCAGAAGAACTCGAACCAGGTCTCGCTCTTCGGAGAAGCAGGCGATGACCTGCCCGAACCCCGGCTGATGCCGGTGGACGACTGGCTGCCCTCGGAACGGCTGGGTGAAGAACACAAAGCAGTCGGCTTCTACCTCTCCGGCCACCCGCTGGACGACTACATGGGGCCACTCAAACGCAAGGGCATCCTCACACTGGACGAAGTGACGGCCAAGGCCGAAGGCCAGCCGCTGGTCGCCAAGCTGGCCGGCGTTGTATCGGGCCTGCAAATCCGCAAATCCGCCCGCGGCAACCGCTTTGCCTTCTGCCAGATGTCCGACACAACGGGTGCGTTCGAGGTCACGCTGTTCTCCGAAAGTCTGGAGAAAGCACAGGATCACCTCGAAACAGGGGCAAAGGTCATCGTCACGGTCGAGGCGACCATGGAATCCGATCAGCTCAAACTGCTGGGCCGCTCGGTTGCCGCGATTGACACCGTCGTGGCGGATGTGGGCGGCATGGGGCTGCGCATCTTTGTCGAAGCGCCAAATGCTCTCGTGTCGGTCGCAACCGTGCTCGAAGGCGCGGTGACAGCGGCCAAGGGGGCAGGGCGCGGGCCCATCACCGTGTGCCTCATGGACGACAGCCTGCCGGGTGAGGTCGAGATGGACCTGGGCACGGAATTCCCGGTCACGCCGCAGATCAAGGGAGCGATCAAGTCCCTTTCAGGCGTGCTCGACGTGCAGGAGATGTAAGCGGCGCTCCGCCCGCCTGACTGGACCTGACGCCCTCTTGCCGCTAATGACATCGCCGGGACGTTCAAAATCTGTGGGAGGAGCCGCGCGTGATGCGATCTGCGATGGCATGTGTGATGCTGCTTGCGCTTGCCGCCTGTGGCGATCCCTTGCGCGGAATCGAACGCGTGTCCGAAGGGGCGACGCTGCCCGCAGAACCCGGCAACAACGCACTCCCATCCGAGGAAGAACTGGCGCGCGAGGGCAGCATTCTGGGCGATTTTCTGGACGGTACGGAAACGGATGTGGCCGAAGGTGCAGCACAATCTGCACGTCCACTGCCAACCGCCGACGTTTCCGAAACCGGACCAGTCGCCGCTGCACAGGCACAGACTGCGCCGCAGGAACAGGCCACGCAAACGCCCCGGACGTCCGGCGGTCTTTTGGGTTGGCTTCGCGGTGCGGCGCAGAACGACACGAAAGCCCAGGCAGACGTCGTGCCAGTGGCTGCTGCTCCACAAGACCCGGAAACGATCCTTGCCAAGGCCGAAGACGCCCCGGCTGCGCAGAGCCCGGACCTGGTAGAGCCGCAAAAGCGCCGTGGCCTCTTTGGTCGGCCACGCGCCTCTGCACCCGGCAGCGCGGACATCATCGATGTCGCCCCTGGCATGACCGTCCCTTTCGGCCAGATTGCCCGTGCCTGCGCCGCCAATCCCAAAAAAACTGCGACGCTGGTGGACAAGGCGGCGGGCAAGGGGCGTGGCTACGCCCTCTATGACACAGTCCCTGACAGCACCGATCCCCGGACGTTCTACGTGACCGGCTTTTCAGACAACTGCCCCCGCCAGTTCACGGCAGCGTTGGCCCTGTTCGGCGAGCCCGCGTTTCACGAACAGTTGCGCTACGGTCTGCCGGCCGACGAATACCCCTATTCCACGACGGACAAAGCGTACGAGACGCTGAAACGTCGCATCTGCAATGTGGGCCGCACCAAACCATGCGGCACGCGCATCGACCGGCTGTCGCGCAACACAACCTTCATCAGCGCCTACGAAAACTTCACCGACAACGCGCGCTGGGCGGACATGCTGCTGCATGACGGTGCTGTTCTGGCAACGGCGCTCAAGACACCCTGAACACGGCGCTGCTGGCCACTCGACCCTTCGGGGAGGATTTTTTGAAACAGGGAAGTGCTGGACGGTCCTGCACTATAACGACGGAGGCAAGAGGTCATCTGGTCGGAGTCCAGCCCTTGATCACAATGGACCAAGGGCCTTCCCCGTTTACACCGGTTCGCATCCCTGCTCCCGGTGCTCCGTGAGCAAAGTGCATTAACCTTAATATCGGGTGAACGGGTCCGGCTTCCCCATTTCAAAAAATCCTCCCCCAAGGGTCGCTTTCGGCCGGGCCGACCGGGTCAATAATGCGGCGGCCGTTCGTCGCCAAGGATCACACCGCCACCGCCATCCGCTTCGCGCTGCGCTTCCCGCTCCATTAGCATCTGCACGCGACGGGTCAGCAGGGCAATCTCCGTCTCCTGCCGCGCCGTGACTTCCGACAACTCATCCACCGTGCGCTGCAAATGCGCGATCTGTTCTTCCAGCTTTTCCATCTCTCCCTCCTGCCATCTCAGGCTCCGCTTGCCCAGCCCCCATGCCTGCGGTATCCCCGCGCCCGAACGCCAGATGGAGCACCACCATGGCCAAGCCCAAGAAAACTCCCCGCCCCAAGGCCCAGACGCCCAAGGGGTTTCGCGATTATTTCGGCACCGATGTCTCTGACCGGGCCGAGATGCTGCAGGCGATTGCCGGGGTGTATCATCGGTATGGCTTTGACGCGCTCGAATCCAGTGCCGTGGAAACGGTCGAGGCGTTGGGCAAGTTCCTGCCCGACGTGGACCGCCCGAATGAAGGCGTGTTTGCCTGGCAGGAAGAAGACGGCGACTGGCTGGCCCTGCGCTACGACATGACGGCCCCGCTGGCTCGCGTCTATGCCCAGCACCGCAACGACCTGCCGAACCCCTATCGCCGCTACACGATGGGCCCGGTCTGGCGCAATGAAAAGCCGGGGCCTGGGCGGTTTCGCCAGTTTTATCAATGCGATGCGGATACGGTGGGTACGGCTTCCATGGCCGCGGATGCCGAGATTTGCGCGATGCTCTCCGACACGCTCGAAGCCGTGGGCATCAAACGCGGCGACTACGTGATCCGCATCAACAACCGCAAGGTTCTGAACGGGGTGATGGAAGTCGCAGGCCTCGCGGGTGATGACAAGGAAGCCGAATGTGGCATCGTCCTGCGCGCCATTGATAAGCTTGACAGGCTTGGCCCCGACGGCGTGCGCGCGCTGCTGGGCGAAGGTCGCAAGGACGACAGCGGGGACTTCACCAAAGGTGCCGGGCTGGGTGACAGCGAAGCCGACATCGTCATGGGCTTTATGGACGCCAAGCGTGACACCGGTACGGAAACCGTTGCCCGTCTGCGTGAACTGGTCCAAGGCTCTGACATCGGTGCCCAAGGCGTCGCTGAACTCGAAGATATCGCCGCCCTCCTGGACGCTGCAGGCTATGGCCCTGATCGCATCATCATCGACCCCTCCATCGTTCGAGGCTTGGGTTACTACACCGGCCCCGTCTACGAGGCGGAACTCACCTTTGACGTCCAGAACGAAAAGGGCCAGACGGTCCAGTTCGGCTCCGTCGCAGGCGGGGGCCGCTACGACGATCTGGTCAAACGCTTCACTGGGCAGGAAGTCCCAGCCACCGGCGTCTCCATCGGTGTCGACCGGCTGCTCGCCGCCCTGCGCGCCACCAACCGCATCGGCACCACGGAACAAGGGCCCGTCGTCGTCACCGTGATGGACCGCGCCCGCATGGCCGACTACCAGCAAATGGTTGCCGAGTTGCGCAACGCAGGCATCCGGGCCGAGGTCTATCTGGGCAACCCGAAAAACTTCGGCAACCAGCTCAAATACGCGGACAAGCGCAACTCCCCCATCGCCATCATCGAAGGCGGGGACGAGAAAGAGCGCGGCGTGGTCCAGATCAAGGACCTCTATCTGGGCGCCAAGATTGCCGAGACGGCCACGCACGAAGAATGGGCCGGAAACCCCAGCCAGTTCGAAGTGCCGCGCGACCAGATGCTCGCCAAGGTGCAGGAGATCCTGAACCAATGACGCAAGCACGCCAGCGGGCCCATGCCCTGCGCGACAGCTTTGTCGCGGCGGGGGCACAGGCCGTGGAACCGCCCATCTTGCAATCCGCCGACCTGCTGCTCGACCTCTATGGCGAGGATATCCGCGCGCGCGCCTATGTGACCTCTGACGCCTTGCGTGGGGAACAGATGCTGCGCCCGGATTTCACTGTGCCGGTGGTCCAGATGCACATGTCAAACGGCGCCGAACCCGCACGCTACACCTATGCGGGCGAGGTGTTTCGCAGGCAGGAGGAAGACCCGGACCGGGCCAATGAATTCCTGCAAGTGGGCTACGAGGTCTTTGACCGCACCGATCCGGCAGCCGCAGATGCCGAGGTGTTCGCCCTGATCGCCGACGCCATCAGCACCTTGTCCTTGCGGGCGGCCACGGGCGACATCGGCGTGCTCATGGCGGCCGTGGATGGGCTGGACACATCCGAGCGGCGCAAGGCGGCCTTGCGCCGTCACATCTGGCGTCCGCGCCGGTTCCGCGCGCTGCTCGACCGGTTTTCGGGACGCAGTGATGTGCCAGAAACGCGCGCGGCCCTGCTGGCCGGAGAGGCGCAGACAGACGCACCGCTGACTGGTCTGCGCAGCCAGGCCGAAATCGATGCGCGCATCGCGGCCCTGCACGCGGATGCGGCAGAGCCACCCCTGTCCGGCGCGCAGATGGACAGCCTCGACGCGCTCCTGAACGTGCGCGAAACGCTGCCCTTCGCTCTGGCGCAGATGCACACGCTGTGCGTCGACTTGCCTGCCATCCGCCCCGCCGTCAAACGCGTCGACGCACGGGCCGAGGCGCTCAGCGCGCGGGGTGTGGACGTGGACAACTTGGAATTCGAGGCCAGCTTCGGGCGCACCTCCATGGAATATTACGACGGCTTCGTGTTCGGCTTCTACGCCGAACAGCGCCCTGATCTGCCGCCCATCGCCTCGGGCGGGCGCTATGACGCGCTGACCCGCCGCCTTGGCTCAGGTCAGGAAATCCCGGCAGTGGGGGCCGTCATCCGTCCGGGTCTGCTGGTCGAATTGGAGGCAACGCCATGATCAAGCTTGGTGTCCCTTCCAAGGGGCGGCTGATGGAAAAAACGTTCCAGTGGTTTGAAAAGCGTGGCATCACGCTCAGCCGAACGGGATCGGATCGCGAATATGCAGGGGCCGTTGACGGGATCGACGGTGTGTCGCTTGTGCTGCTGTCAGCCGGTGAAACGCCGCGTGAGCTTGCAGCAGGGCGCATCCACCTTGGCGTGACGGGCACCGACCTGATCCACGAAAAGCTGCCGCTGTGGGAACAGCAGGTCGAACCGATGGCCGAAATGGGTTTTGGCCACGCCGACCTTGTGTTGGCCGTGCCGCAGGGCTGGATCGACGTTGATCTGACCGACGACCTTGATGCGGCTGCCGCGGCCTTCCGAGGGACGCATGGCTTCCGCCTGCGCATCGCGACGAAGTATCACCGGCTGGTGCGGGATTTCCTGCGCGAGGCGGGCGTGGCCGACTACGCCCTCGTGGACAGCCAGGGCGCGACCGAAGGCACAGTGGCGAATGAAACGGCAGAGGCGATTGCCGACATCACCTCATCCGGCGAAACGCTGCGCGCCAACCACCTCAAGATCCTCAGCGACGGTCTGATCCTCGCCAGCCAGGCCACCCTTTGGCGATCGCGCGTGGCCGAGGTCACGGATGCAGACCGCGCGGTGCTGGCGACGCTGCTGGACAGGTTGGGGGCCGACTAGACACCAATTCTTTCCAAACAGTGAATGCGCCCGCGCAAACGTTAACAGGTGGAGAGTGTTAACGGTGTCTGAACGGGTGCGCTGACGGCAAAATGCGCAATTTGCGCGCCAAAATGTGCAGTTTGCCCGAAATGCGTCAAAAACCGTGGTTTTGGGGCGGGGCAAAGATCGCGGTTTATGCGGCAAAACGCGCAGTTTCGGAAAATCCGGCCCAAAAACCGCACCGCACGGTCGGTTAACCTCTGGGCCTAAAGCACCCCGATCTCGGCTAGCGCGCGGTTCAGTTCGACCGGCAGCGGCTCCTCCCGCTCGCGGCCTTTCGGCAGGTCCGGCGGGGCATCTTCGGGCTTCAGATAACGCCACCCCTGGAAGGGGCGTTTCAACGCTGATTGCACCCGCACCAGCTCCGGATCCGACACGATGGCGCAGCGGCGGATGCCGTCGCTGCCAATCACTTCGTCCAGCCTGATGATGCGCTGACGACAGGTCAAAACGCCTTTGACCACCCAAAAGATCGACCCACCGTTCAGGATTTCAGCCTGCCGCTTGGGCCACATGCGGGTCACGTGCCGCGGGTAGCCATCGGCGGTCTGCGCGCGCTTGGTCTGTTGCCACGCCGCCAGACTTTCATAGCATTCGCTGCCCACAGAAAGTTTGATCAGGTTGATGTACTTATCCACAGAGTCGTCCCCAAGCCACACTCTATATTGTAGCGTGTATCCACGCTTCTGCAATCTGTTGGGGTGTGCTACGTTGGTGATCTTCTGCCGACCGATAGATTCGACTGCCACCATGGGGATGCTCTGATGACACGTTTCGCTGCGCCGATCGCTGAACAGATCTGGGACATGAAGTATCGCTTCAAGGACGCCGATGGCACGCCCATCGACACCACGGTCGAAGACAGTTGGCGGCGCATCGCTCGTGATCTCGCCAAGGTCGAAAAAGACCCCGAAGCATGGGAGCAGACGTTCTATAACGCCCTGGAAGATTTCAAGTTTTTGCCCGCCGGTCGTATCACCGCCGGAGCAGGGACGGCGCGTTCGGTCACCCTGTTCAACTGTTTTGTCATGGGCACCATACCCGACAGCATGGCTGGCATCTTTGACATGCTGAAAGAGGCGGCCCTGACCATGCAGCAGGGTGGCGGCATTGGCTACGATTTCTCGACCATCCGGCCCAAGGGGGCAGGAGTCAAAGGCGTGGCGGCAGATGCCTCCGGACCCCTTAGTTTTATGGACGTTTGGGACGCGATGTGCCGCACCATCATGTCCGCAGGCAGCCGCCGCGGCGCCATGATGGCGACCATGCGCTGCGACCACCCTGACATCGAGGATTTCATCACAGCCAAGTCCGACGCCGCCCGCCTGCGCATGTTCAACGTGTCCGTTCTGGTGACGGACGCGTTTATGGAAGCGGTCAAGACAGACGGATCCTGGGACCTGATTTTTGATGGCACCGTCTACAAGACCTTGGAAGCGCGCGACCTCTGGAACGGCATCATGAAGTCGACCTATGATTATGCCGAACCCGGCGTGATCTTCATCGACCGCATAAACGCCGCCAACAACCTGAACTATTGCGAGACCATCGCGGCGACGAACCCTTGTGGGGAACAACCTCTGCCACCCTACGGCGCTTGTCTTCTGGGGTCGATCAACCTTGCCCGTTTGGTTAGCCAACCCTTTGAAGAGGTTGCTGAATTGGATGAGGCAGCGCTGTCCGACCTTGTCGGCACTGCGGTGCGGATGATGGACAATGTGGTCGATGCCTCCCGCTTTCCACTCGAAGCCCAGGCGCGCGAGGCGCAAGCCAAACGCCGCATCGGGCTTGGCGTTACCGGGCTTGCCGACGCACTGTTGATGCTGGGCCTGCGCTATGGATCCGACGAGGCGGCGCGTCAGACCGAGCAATGGTTGAAAGCCATCGCCCGCGCCGCGTATCTGGCGTCGGTGCACTTGGCGAAGGAAAAGGGCGCCTTCCCGCTGTTCGATGCCGAAGGCTACCTTGCAAGCGGCACCATGCAAATGATGGACGCTGACGTTCGTGACGCCATTGCCGAACATGGCATCCGCAACGCACTTCTGACTTCAATTGCGCCTACGGGCACCATCTCGCTGTATGCCGGGAACGTGTCGTCGGGGATCGAACCGGTCTTTGCTTACGCCTACACGCGCAAGGTCCTGCAAAAGGACGGTTCGCGGACCGAAGAAGAAGTCGTTGATTACGCTGTACAAATGTGGCGCGATAAATTTGGCGATGCCGAGCTGCCCGACTACTTCGTCAACGCACAGACTTTAGCGCCCGCCGATCACGTCAAGATGCAGGCGGCAGCGCAGAAGTGGGTCGACTCGTCAATTTCCAAGACAATCAACTGCCCCGAGGACATCAGCTTTGACGATTTCAAAGATGTCTACATGCAGGCGTGGGATACAGGGTGCAAAGGGTGCACGACATATCGCCCCAACGCCGTGACTGGCTCGGTGCTGACGGTGGCCGAGGAGAAACCGGCCGAGGCATCGGTGCTTGCCAACAACGATGCCGAACCACTGCAGCCTCATGGTGATGTGATCTACATGGCCGAGCCTTTGGACCGACCCAACGCGCTTGAGGGCAACACGTACAAGGTCAAGTGGCCCAACAGCGAACATGCGCTCTACATCACCATCAACGATCTGGTGATTGGCGGGCATCGTCGCCCGTTCGAGGTATTCATCAACTCCAAGAACATGGAGCATTTCGCGTGGACCGTTGCCCTGACCCGCATGATCTCGGCGGTGTTCCGGCGGGGCGGGGATGTGTCGTTTGTGGTTGAAGAACTGAAGGCAGTCTTTGACCCACGTGGCGGCGCGTGGATGCAAGGGAAGTACATCCCATCGATTCTGGCCGCCATTGGTGGCGTGATCGAACAGCACATGATCCAGATCGGTTTCATTGAGGGCGAGGGCATGGGCCTCAAATCGGATCCACGGGCTGAGGTGGTTGGCCTTGATGCACCGCGTGGCAAAGCGTGCTCAAGTTGCGGCAGCTATGAGATGCGCATGATCGAAGGCTGTATGACGTGTGCGTCCTGCGGCTTTTCGAAATGCGGATAGCCTGGTTTGTTCCGGTTGGGCATGTTCCCACGGTTTTGCCATTTTGACCCTGGCGACCGCCAGTCTGGTCGCACAAATCAGCCCTTGACCATTGTCGCTTGGACCCGAGAGTTGGACACTCAACGAATGACGCATTGGTACAAGGCCGATGCCTCTTAGGGTGCCTGTCTCATCGTCTCGGGCAGCCACATCGCGATTTCTGGGAACCAGATCAGGACAAAGCACATCAGGACCATGATCATGAACATCGGGAATGCGGCGCGCGTGATGTAGCCCATTTCGTGTTCAGTCATCCCTTGCAAGACAAAGAGATTAAAACCGATGGGGGGTGTGATCTGCGCCATCTCGACCACCACGACGACAAAGATACCGAACCAGATCAGGTCAATGCCAGCCTCGCGCACCATGGGTTCGACCACGGCCATGGTCAGCACCACCGACGAGATGCCGTCGAGGAACATGCCCAGCACGATGTAAAATACCATCAGGATCATCAGCAGCTCAAAACGTGACAGCTCCATCGTGGCGATCCCGTCGGCGAGTGCGCGGGGCAATCCGGTGAACCCCATGGCGAGTTTCAGGAAGGCCGCCCCGGCAAGGATCAGGGCAATCATTGCAGACGTTCGGGTGGCACCCATCAGGCTTTCGGTGAATGTGTTCCAGTTCAGTGACCCTTGGCTCGCTGCCAGAACTAGCGCTCCGATCACGCCGATGGCTGCTGCTTCGGTTGCGGTGGCGTAACCTGCATACATTGACCCGATGACAACAAAGATCAGGCACAGAACAGGGATCAGGAAGCGGGAATTGCGCAGCTTGTCCCTGAACGACATACCGGTTTCCTGTTTCGGGTTCCAAGCGCCGGATGTGTAGGAGTAGATTGCCACATAGCCCATGAACATCAGGGCTAGGCACAGGCCCGGAAACACGCCTGCAAAGAACAGCTGTGTGATCGATTCATTCACGGTAACGCCATAGACGATCAAGGCTAGCGAGGGGGGTATCATCAGCCCGAGTGTGGCCGCGCCTGCAAGCGTGCCGATCACGATACGCTCCGGGTAGTCGCGCGCGCGCAGTTCGGGGATCGACATTTTGCCAACTGTGGTCAGCGTTGCCGCAGACGATCCGGAGACAGCGGCAAAGACCGTACAGCCCACGATATTGGTGTGCACCAGCCCACCCGGCAACCGCGCCAGCCACGGCGACAGGCCGCGAAACATGTCTTCGGATAGACGTGTTCGGAACAGGATTTCGCCCATCCAGATAAAGAGTGGTAGTGCTGTCAGCGTCCAACTCGACGACGAAGCCCAGATCGTAGTGATCATCGTGTCTCCGACAGGGCGGGTGGTGAACAGTTCCATCCCCACCCATGCGACGCCCATCAGGGCAAGCCCGACCCAGACGCCGCTGCCCAACAACAGGAACAGGACAAACAGAAACAGCGTGATGGCATAGATTTCTTGCATGATCCTACTCCGCGAAGCTTTGATCGACGAGGTTGCGCTTGATCCGGTGATCGCCTCGGAACAGCACGTGGATCAGGTGATCTGTCAGGGAAAGCGCCAGAATGGCACCGCCGATCACCATGACGGATTGTGGGATCCACATTGGCGTCGCATCCTGTGCCTGACTGACTTCCTTGAACTTCCAAGACCAGTAGGTGAACCAATAGGCATAGTAGGTGAAATACCACATGACCGCCGCGGCAATCCCGAAGCACCAGATTTCAAGGAAGCGTCTAAAACGGGTGGGAACCGCATTCAGCACCAACGACACCCGAATATGGGCCCCGCGGTTAAGCGCGTTGGCAAAGGCAAAGAAGCTGGCGGCGGCCATGGCGTAGCCAGCATAATTCGCGGCACCAGGGAATATCTCTCCGGTCCAGCGGGCCACCATCTGCGCTACGATCAACAGCAATATCGCGATCAGGCAGAGGGCGGCGAGCACGCCCGCGGCAAGATAAATGAAATCAAGGACGCGGCGCAGACCGCGCAGAAGTCCGGTCATGTGTCTGTCCCCCGCGAAAAAGAAAAGCGGGTCGATCTTTCACAAACCGACCCGCCTGTTGTCGCTTAGTTGGCGTTGTAGGTGTCGACGATGGACTTGCCTGTCTCGCCAGCGGCTTCGAGCCATTCAGCCGTCATTGTAGCGCCGATGTCCTTGAGCTCTGACATAAGCGCATCGCCAGCTGGGCCAACACTCATACCGCCCTCGGCCAAGCCCGCCAAGGTGAAGCCCGTGTATTCCTTGGCGCGCCACGTGCCTGCATATTCAGCCATGCCTGCACAGGCGTTGATGACGTTCTTGTTCGCCTCATCCACGCCGGACCAGACGTCGGAGTTGATCAGCATGTAGTTGCGTGGCAACCAGGCATCCACAGCATAGAAGTGGCTTAGGCTTTCCCAGACTTTCCGGTCGTAGCCAGTCGCGCCCGAGGACACCATGGATTCCGCCACGCCGGTCGCAAAGGCCTGACTAATCTCGGCGGCTTCGATCTGCACTGGCAACATGCCCGTCAGTTCAGCAAGACGTGCGGTGGCGTTGTTGTAGGAGCGGAACTTGATCCCCTCCATGTCTGCAACGGCGTTCACCTCCTTGTTGAAGTAGAGGCCCTGTGGCGGCCACGGCACCGAATAGAGTAGTGTCAGGTTCTGCTCCGCCAGCAATTCTTCGAGATGTGGTTTGGCCGCGCCGTAGAGCTTGTCGTGCTCATCGAAAGACGAGACGAGAAATGGAACGGAGTCCCAGCCGAAGATCGCACTTTCGTTCTGGTGGCCGGACAGCAGGCGCTCACCAATCGGCACCTGTCCCGTCTGGACGGCGCGCTTTATGTCTGCACCCGCAAACAGTGAGCCTGAGGGGTGTGTTGTAATCTCGATCGCGCCGCCTGTGCCGGTCGTCACACATTCCGCAAACTCAGCGCCTGTGACCGAGTGAAAGTTGGACCCTGAGTACGCCATCGGCAGGTCCCATTTTTCTTGTGCAGCAGCGGGCAGCGCAAGCATCGTCGTCGCAGCCAGCGTGGCGCATGTTTTGGTGAATTTTGTCATTGTAGTCTCCCTGGTGGTCATTTCTTTTTGGCGCGGCCTTAGGAAAAACGCATTGGGTTAAATGCACTTATGTCAGTATTTACGGGCTGTTCCGCGACAAGACCTGCGGTGATCCTTCCCGTTTTCGGCCCACCGGTCAATCCAATATGATGGTGTCCGAACGCTGTGAATACGCCTGTCTCGCCCACCTGCCCAATTAGTGGGAGGCTGTCGGATGGGGCAGGGCGATGGCCAAGCCATTCGACCTCTTCGCTGTAGGTCAGGTTGGGAAAGCTGGCTTTGGCGTGCCTGCGCAAAAAGTCCAGAGGCGGCTTTGAAGGCCCGGCAGACAGCCCGCCGAATTCGACGATGCCCGCGCATCTCAAGCCCGCGGCCATCGGGGTGGCGACGAATTTTCCGCTGGCGACCATTACAGGATGCGAGGGTCCGCCCGCGGCATCCTTGAAGATAATATGATAGCCGCGTTCTGCTTCGATCGGGATCGACAGGCCCAGTTTCTGCATCAGGGGTTTGGACCAAACACCGGTCGCAAGGATGGCTTGATCGCAAGCATGCGGCCCCTGATCTGTCTGCACTGCCGAGATCTTGCCGTCGGTGAGGTCGAAATCTTTGATTTCGGCCTGCAAGATCCTGCCGCCAAGTCTTTCGAACTCGACCGCCAACGCTTTGACGTAGCGACCCGGGTCGCGGACATATCCGTGGTCCTGCATCGTTGCCAGCAGTCCTATGTCGGGCGACAGGTTGGGTTCATATGCGCGTGCGGTATCACCTTCCCGGATGATCGGTTCAAACCCCGCATCTCGGCGCAGGCCCCAAGTATAGGCGTCGGCTTCGAATGCGGCGCGGTTTGCGTAGGCAAAAGAATAGTCGCTGTCGCTTACCCAGCTTGCTGCATCGGTTTCAGCCGCAAGTGCTTTGTGCTGGTCGACACTGTCCGCGACGATTGTGGTCAGCCCATCCGCAATGCGGCGTGTGTCACTGTCATTGGCGTTAGATAGATACTTTAGCAACCAAGGCAGTAGTTTCGGAAAGTAACCCCAGCGCATGAACAGGGGAAAGTCCGGGTTCACAAGCATCCGGGGTGCTTTATGTGTCAGCCCGGGAGCGGTCACGGGCGCAATCGAACAGGCGGCAAGGACGCCGGCATTTCCGTGCGAGGTCCCTTCGCCCGGGGGTAGCCGGTCAATTATCGTGACCTCAGCATCGCTGATGCGGCGCAGCCAGATCCCAGTTGAGACGCCGACAATCCCGGCCCCGGCTATGATCACGCGCTTTGGCATTGTCTTGCTGCTCGACCTCTGAAAACAGTTATAGAATTGTATACAGATCAATGCACAGCCTTGTGCGCAATGCAAGGGTTGCGCTAGGCTGCCTCTGACACATCGGGATACCAAGAGATGAACCATGCCACGTCCGAGATGAACGACACGGTTAGCGCGATTTATGTGAAATTGCGTGAAATGGCGGCATCTTTTGCCTTCAAACCGGGTGAAAGGATTAATGAATCATCGTTATCGCGAGATTTGGGCGCCAGCCGCACGCCGTTGCGCGAAGCGTTGAATCGTTTGGTTGCAGAAGGGTTTGTTGAGTTTCGCGCGGGGCGCGGTTTCTTTTGCCGAACGCTGTCTGACAAGCGGATCATTCATTTGTATCAGGCACGGATGGCGATTGAGTGCGAGGCGGTACGTCAAGCAGCAATGCACGCCAAACCCGTTGAACTAGAGGCGATCGATGCATCGCTGGACCTCTCGGCTGATGAATATTCAAACTGCACAAACCCAATCCGGTTGATGGAGCTGGATGAAGCATTTCATCTGCAACTGGCGGGTCTGTCGGGCAACCCCGAGCTGTTGCGAATGCTCGAAACGATCTATGACAAGATCCGCTTTGTTCGCACGGCTGATTTGCGACGTCTGCAAGCTGCCGGACGCACGACAACGGAACGGCATCGTGCGGTTCTGGACATCGTCCGCACCGGGGATGGTGCTGCGGCCTCTGCTGCCATGCGCGATCATATCGAACACCGCGCAAAACATGCGTCCGAGGCCGTGCGCCTTGCCTTTGCTGATCTTTACGCCCCTCAGGAAGAACTGACATGACGACATATGGTGGCAAAACAGTCTTTGGGGCGACGGTGGGCATCTTGATGCTGAACACCCGGTTTCCCCGCATTCCCGGAGATATTGGCAACGCAGCCACGTGGCCGTTCCCCGTCCAGTTCAAGGTTGTCTCTGCAGCCACACCCGACAACGTGGTACGCGGCGATGCGACACCGCTGCTGGACGCGTTTATCGGGGCGGGCCGCGAGTTGGTCGATCTTGGATGTGACGGGATCGCGACGAATTGCGGGTTCCTTGTTCCTTTTCAACACGACATATCGCGCGCACTCGGCGTGCCGGTCGCATCCTCATCGCTGTTGCAAGCGCCCCTCATTCGACAGTCGTTGCCTGCCGATCAGTCGCTGGGTATTCTCACCATCTCGTCCGAGACACTGACTCCCGTGCATCTGGAGGCAGCTGGTATTGCGCCAGATACACCAGTTGCAGGTACTGGGGCTGGGTCACACTTCACCACGCGCATCCTTGATGATGCAGCAGAGATCGACTTTGACAAGGCGCGGGCGGATAACATTACGGCAGCGATGCAACTGGTGGCGGATCACCCAAAGGTCGGTGCCATCCTGCTCGAGTGCACCAATATGGTGCCCTATGCCGCCGACATCCGGCGTGCCACGGGGCGCCCGGTCTTTTCGATCTACACCTATCTGACTTGGTTTCAGGCGGGTCTGCTGCCGCGACGCTTTCCCGCAGATATGGACGACATCCGTCTCAGTGAGGCCGTTCCAAAGTGAGCGACCACCGTATCACTGAGATGCGCGTTCATTGCGTTTCCATTCCGGCCAGAGCGGTGCATTCGCACGGGTCGGGCGATGTGGGCGGGATCAATGTGGTTCTCTGCGAGCTTGTGACTGATACTGGCCTGACCGGCTGGGGTGAGGCATCGCCATGGCCGGTCTTCACTGGAACGGTCGAGGGTAATGCCGCTGCGCTGCACGTGAATCTTCGCCCTCATGTCATCGGGCGTGACCCCGTGTTGGTCGAACCGATCATGGATGATGCTGAGCGCGCCCTCGTTGGCCATGGCGAGGCCAAGGCGGCGCTGGAATGTGCGCTGTTGGATGTCACCGGGCAAGTTGCGGGCTTGCCCGTGGCCGAGTTGGTGGGCGGGCGGCACCGCGACAGTATTCCGCTCAGCTTTTCGGTTGCGAACCCCGATTTCGGCGCCGATCAGGAGGATGTTGCCCACATCTGGGACAGCGGTGTGCGGATCTTCAAGCTGAAGACCGGTTTTGCCGATCACGCCTTTGATCTGATGCGCCTTGAAAAGCTGCGTGCGCGCTATGGCGACGATATCCGCTTGCGTGTCGATTACAATCAGGGCCTGCCGGCCTATGACGCGATCCGGCACATTCGCGACCTCGAAACGTTTCGCCCCGATTTCGTAGAACAACCCGTCAAACGACACGAGCGCGAAGTGTTGGCCGAGATTACCCGCGCCGTCGATGTGCCGATCATGGCTGATGAAAGTGCATTTGATGTGCGCGATGCAACGCGTGGTGCGGCGTCCCGAATGGCTGATATCTTTTCGCTCAAGACGGCCAAATCCGGGGGCATTCGGCGATGTATCGAAATCGCAGCGATTGCACGGGCGGCCGGGATCGAGGTCTATGGCGGTTGCATGTTCGAGACCACCATTGCCCACATGGCAGGGGCGCATCTGATGGCGGCGATCCCGGACCTGACCTTGGGCTGTGAATTTTACATGTCCACATTCTATGCCGAGGCGGATCTGGCCGAAACGCCGTTCCCGGTGCGCAACGGGCATGTCCACGTGCCTACAACTCCGGGCCTTGGTACCGCACCTGATCCGGATACGCTCGCCCGCTATCGTACACAGCTGCTGACATAGGAAAGTCACTGATGCCAACCATACCAGCCCCGAAACGTATGAATGGTGCACAGGCGCTTTTGCGGATGCTTGAATTGCATGACGTTACCCACGTCTTTGGTCTGCCGGGGGAAACGACAATCGGGTGGTACAAGGAATGGCGCGCACATTCGGATATTGAATTTGTTCTGACACGCGATGAACGCACCGCCTCTTACGCGGCCGAGTCATATGCCAAGATCACCGGCAAACCCTGCGTGCTCGAGGCACCCAGCCCGGGCGTGACACACTGCACCCCCGGCATCACCGAAGCGTTCCTCAGCTCGGTCCCAATCATCTTTTTTAGCTCCGACATTCCGATCAATCAGGACAAGAGACATGGGCTGACGGGTGTGGATCAAACGGCGCTGTATGACAGCATCTGCAAGGAATCTTTTGTCGTCACCAAGGTCAGCGAAATCCCTTTCCTTGTTCGGCGTGCCTTTCGCGTTGCAACCTCGGGCAGACCGGCGCCCGTCCACATTCGCGTGCCGATCAACATTTTTGGCGAAGAGGCAGAGGTTACTGATCTCTATGCCGAAGGTGAATACAGCACCTATCCTGCGCATCGTCCGGTCGCCAACCATGGCAAGATCCGGGCGGCGATCGACGTGCTCCTGGCTGCCGAAAAACCAGCGATTGTCTGCGGGCAGGGCGCGCTGATCTCCAAAGCATCAGAGGTTATTGTTGAACTGGCTGAACTGCTGCAAATACCGGTCGGGACGACCACGCCGGGCAAGGGCACGATCCGAGAGGATCATCCGCTGGCTTTGCGGGTCATCGGTGGGCGCGGTGGGATGGAGTATTCCAATCAATATGTCCACGACGCCGATACGATCTTTTTCATCGGGTCGAACACGGACAGTGCTGCTACGGATCACTGGAAGCTGTATGGCGATCCGTGCACCAAAACCTTCCTGCACCTTGATATCGCAGAAGCGCATATCGGCAACAACTTCCCGGTCGAAGTTGGCATGGTCGGCGATGCGCGGGCAAGCCTTGAATATATGGTCGAGATCATCAAGGCGGAGCACCCAAATCTTGACCGTCCCCGCGTTGACGTGACCGCGACGAAAAAGACGGCGCTCGACAAGGTGTTCAACTCGAATATTCCGATGCCGGAGGGGACGATATCGCCCGTCAAGTTATCGCAGACATTGGATAGGCTTATGCCCGACAACGCAGTCGTCACCTCCGAACCGGGGGTCAGCGCGATCTACCCTTCGGCGCTGTTGACGTTTCGCAGGGCGGGGCGGCGCTATATCACCAACTATTCCATGGGGGCGCTTGGCTATTCCGTTCCAGCGGCTCTGGGGGCGTCCTATGCCTGTGACGGCCCGGTGATTTCGTTCACCGGGGATGGATCGCTTGGTTTTGTGATGGGGGACATGGAAACGATCAAACGATCCGGAAAGAATGTGACCATCGTCCTGAATCGAAATGATAGCTTCGGTTGGATCCGGGGAGAAGCCGTGTTGCTGGATGATGTGGATGCGCCGTGGTCGACGGATTTCGGCACAGTGGATTACCTGAAAATCGCCGAAGGGTTTGGGTTCGCCACGTCGCGGATCACGTCAGAGGCGGATATCGAATCCACACTGGCAACCGCCATCGCGCATGACGGCGCCAGTTTCATTGAAATCATGGTGCCCACCCAAGACAAGATCGTGCCCTTCGTCCCAAACTGGGTGCGTGCTGCCCGGGCCAAAAACCTCCCGCATTTTTATTAAATGCTTGGGAAGCAATGGGTTACGAGTCTTCGGCTTACGTTTTGGCATAGTCCTCCATCGGTGGACAGGTGCAGGACAGGTTTCTGTCTCCCCAGACATTGTCGACCCGGTTGACCGGTGGCCAATACTTGTCGACGCGGAAGGATCCGGTTGGGAAGCAACCGCTTTCACGACTGTAAGGGCGATCCCAATCCCGCACCAAGTCTTCCATCGTATGCGGCGCGTTCTTGAGGGGGTTGTTCTCGGGGTCCATTGTCCCCTCTTCGATCGCACGGATCTCATCGCGGATGCCCAGCATGGCATCGCAAAAACGATCCAGCTCTGCCTTGTTCTCGGACTCGGTCGGTTCGATCATCAAGGTGCCCGCCACCGGCCACGACATCGTGGGCGCATGGAACCCGCAATCTGCCAGCCGCTTTGCAATGTCGTCCACCGTGATGTGCGCGCTGTCGGCAAAGGGGCGCGTGTCGATGATACATTCATGCGCCACGCGACCGGTTGGCCCTTTGTACAGAACGTCGAATGCCCCTTCGAGCCGTTTCGCGATGTAGTTGGCGTTCAGGATGGCAACGCGCGTGGCCTGCGTCAGCCCATCGCCGCCCATCATCAGGCAATAGGCCCACGAGATAGGCAGCAGAGAGGGTGACCCAAAGGCCGCAGCGCTGACCGCACCCTCGCCACCATTAGGGTCGCCCGGAAGGTGTTTGGTCAGGTGCGCTTTGACACCGATGGGTCCCATGCCGGGGCCACCGCCACCATGCGGGATGCAGAATGTCTTGTGCAGGTTGAGATGGCTGACATCGCCGCCCAGGTCGCCGGGGCGGCTCAGACCCACCATGGCATTCATGTTGGCCCCGTCGATATAGACCTGTCCGCCCGCATCATGCGTGATCTGGCACACCTCGATTACCGTCTCTTCGAACACGCCGTGGGTCGACGGATACGTGATCATGCAACCGGCAAGGTTGTCCCTGTGTTCCGCCACCTTGGCCCGGAAATCATCCAGATCAATGTCGCCATTGTCCGCTGACTTCACCGGCACCACCTTCCACCCGACCATCTGGGCGGACGCAGGGTTGGTGCCATGTGCGCTCATCGGAATAAGGCAGATGTCACGGTGCCCTTCGCCGTTGGCCCGGTGCCAGCTTGCGATGGTCAGAAGGCCCGCATACTCCCCCTGCGCGCCCGAATTGGGCTGCATGGAAATCGCATCGTAACCTGTGACGTCGCACAGCTTGGCCGACAGATCGTCGATCATCTCGATGTATCCGGCGGCCTGATCTTTGGGGCAGTAGGGGTGTAGCAATGAAAACTCGCGCCAGCTGACCGGCATCATTTCGGCGGCTGAGTTGAGCTTCATGGTGCAAGATCCCAGCGGGATCATCGCACGGTCCAGCGCCAGATCGCGGTCTGCTAACCTCCGCATGTAGCGCATCATCTCCGTCTCTGCCCGGTTCATGTGAAAGATCGGGTGTGTCATAAACTCGGATGTGCGGATCAGCTTCTCCGGCATGTTGTAATGCGGCGTGTAATCCTTGTCCTGCCGTTCGATCCCGAACGCGCGCCAGACCTTTTCAATAGTGGCTGGCCGCGTGCGTTCGTCCAGCGTGATGCCGATTGCAGTCGTCCCCACGGCGCGCAGGTTGATGCCTTCGTCAACGGCGGACTTGATCACAGCCGATTGCAATGGCCCCACATCGACGGTGATCGTGTCAAAGAAGGTTGCCGGGCGCACATCGAAGCCCGCCTGTTTCAATCCTTCCGCCAATCGGGCGGTCTTGCGATGGATGCGTTGGGCAATGGCTTTCAGGCCGTCGGGTCCGTGGAAAACGCCGTAGAACCCGGCCATCACAGCCAGCAACGCCTGCGCTGTGCAGACATTCGACGTCGCCTTTTCTCGGCGAATGTGCTGCTCGCGCGTTTGCAGGGACAGCCGGTAGGCCCGATTGCCAAAGCTGTCGACTGACACGCCGACAATGCGGCCCGGCATGTTGCGGGCATAGTTGGCCTTGGTTGCCATATAGGCCGCGTGCGGACCACCATACCCGACAGGCACACCAAAGCGCTGGGTCGTGCCCACGGCAATATCCGCGCCCATCGCCCCCGGCTCCTTGAGCAACGTCAGCGACAGCGGATCGGCCGAGATGATGCCGATGGCCTTGTTCTCGTGCAGCTTGGCGATTTGATCGGTGAAATCCCGGATGTGGCCATGGGTGCCGGGATACTGAAAGATCGCGCCAAACACGGCGCTGGCATCCAGATCGTTCGGGTTGCCAACGACGATGTCGATGCCCAACGGCTGTGCCCGCGTCTTCATCACGGCGATGTTCTGTGGATGGCAGTTTTCATCCACGAAAAAGCCGGCAACCTTCGACTTGCTGACCCGCTGTGCCATGGTCATCGCCTCGGCACAGGCCGTGGCCTCGTCCAACAGCGACGCGTTGGCAATCTCAAGCCCGGTCAGGTCCGACACCATCGTCTGGAAATTCAACAGCGCCTCAAGCCGCCCCTGGCTGATTTCCGGCTGATACGGGGTATAGGCCGTATACCACGCCGGGTTCTCAAGGATGTTGCGCTGGATAGCCGGAGGCGTGACCGTCCCATGGTATCCCTGCCCGATCAGCGAGGTCAGAACCTTGTTCTTCGAGGCCGTTACCCGCATGTGATGCAGTAGTTCGCGCTCCGACTTGGCCTTGCCGAAATCCAGCGGCTCCTTTTGCCGGATATTCGCCGGAATCGTGTCGTCAATCAGCGCGTCGAGGTCTTTCGCCCCCACCACTTCCAGCATCTCTTCCATTTCGGCGGGGGATGGCCCGATATGGCGGCGGTTCGCAAAATCATAGGGCAGATAGTCGGTGGGTTTGAAAGTCATCAGGCAGGTTCCTCAGCCGATCAGTGCGTTATAGGCAGCTTCATCCATCAGCGCGTCCAGCTGCGACGGATCCGAAGCCTTGATCTTGAAGAACCAGCCCTCACCCAACGGATCACTGTTGGCGAGGCTCGGATCATCTGCCAATGCCGTGTTCACTTCGGTGATCTCTCCATCGACCGGGGCCATGATGTCGGACGCCGCCTTCACGCTTTCGATGACCACAATTTCGTCGTCCTTGCTCACGGTCGCGCCAACCTCGGGCAATTCGACAAAGACCAGATCGCCCAACTGCGTTGTCGCGTGCTCGGTAATACCCACGACATACGCATCCCCATCGGCGCGCAGCCATTCGTGTTCTTCGGTGAATTTCATAGGGTTTCCTCTCTACTATCGTTTGAAATTGGCTGACGTGAACGGCATTTTTGCGACCGTGAGTGGTTGGCGTTTTCCACGCAATTCGCCGAAAATCGTGGTGCCCAACGCGGCGTATTCAGTGGTGACATAACCCATAGCAACGGGTCCCCCGACCGTGGGGCCAAACCCACCCGAGGTGATGGTACCAATTGAATCCGTTGCATCCTCGGTTACAAACAGCACCACGCCCTCGCGCATGGGCGCGCGACCGGCAGGCAGCAACCCCACGCGCTTGCACGCAGCGCCGCTATCCATCTCGGCCAGGATTTTCTCCGCGCCCGGGAAGCCACCTTCCCGGTCTCCGCCCGCGCGCCGCACCTTCTGGATCGCCCATGTCAGACCGCCCTCAACAGGCGTTGTTGCGGCGTCAATGTCGTGCCCATATAGGCACAGCCCCGCCTCCAACCGCAGGGAATCGCGCGCGCCCAGGCCGATGGCTTCAACGTCAGAATGGTCCAGCAAGGCCTTTGCAATGTCTTCCGCGACATCCATGGGTGCCGAAATCTCGTACCCGTCTTCGCCCGTGTAGCCGGACCGGGAAACCCAGACCTCAACCCCGTTCAGATCCAGCGTAGCCACATCCATAAAGCGCATCTCTGCTGCACGCGGATCGAGCGCGGCCAGCACACCTTCAGCGGCAGGCCCCTGCAAAGCCAGCAAGGCACGGTCGGTGATCTCAGTCACCGTCACATCCGGTTCAAGCGCGGCTTTCATATGCGCAATATCGGCGTCCTTGCAGGCAGCATTCACCACAACGAACACATGATCCCCGCGGTTCGCCAGCATCAGATCGTCTTCGATGCCGCCATCCGCATTCGTGAAAAAGCCATAACGTTGGCGGTTCTTGCCCAAGCCCAACACATCGACTGGAATCAGCGATTCCAGACCACGTGCAGCCGCGTCATAAGTCGTCCCGCGCACAATGATCTGCCCCATATGGCTGACGTCAAAAAGACCGGCCTTCGCCCGCGCATGGAGGTGCTCTTTCATGACCCCCAGTTCGTATTGCACCGGCATGTCATACCCCGCAAAGGGTACCATCTTGGCCCCAAGGGCAACGTGCAACGCGTGAAGCGGGGTCTGCTTTAGATCGGACATGCCTCATCACCTTTTTCAAGCCGACAAGATTTGCGTCAAATCATGCGGCACCAAGTCATGCGCAAGACATCTCTTGCGCGTCGGTGCCTCCTCTGTCCCGGGTGCCTGAGATCATTATCCCTTCGGCGGATGCCAATGGCATCACTCTCCAGAGTAGTTTGGCCTGACATTGGTCCTTTGGCCTGAGAGTTTCCGAGGCAGTTGCTCCTTCGGCACCAGTAAGCTGGTTCTCCCAACATCAAGCTGTGAGAGTTTCGTATCGGAAACTTGCCCGAAGTGGCAAGCAGAAAGTTGATACCAGCTGATGGTCGGCGCTTGTATCGGCCAAACGACCTTTTGCTGTTTTGTGCCACCCCACCTTTTGCTCGCTTGCGGGTCCTTGAGGTCGCATGTGACTGATGTGCATGATCGCCAAAACGCAATGGAGAGTGGCGATGATGATCAGGGATGGCACAGTTGAAGATATTGAGCAGATGAGCACATTTCTTCGCGAGCTGACGGCCGCTGGCAAACGTTTGAGTCCTGACGATGAGGAATTCGTACGGCAATACTACATTGAAAGCGTCGATAAGATTCGTTGCTCCGTGGCCGAGGACGATGGGATCATACTTGGATTCCAGTCACTCAAAACTGCCCGTGCGGGCAACCAATGGGGTGTAGAACCGGGGTGGGGCATTGTTGGCACGCACATACGACCCTCCGCAGCACGGCGTGGCGTTGGTCGCGCATTATTCAATGTCACATGTAGGGCTGCGCAAGATGCAGGGTTGGCTCATATCGACGCAAGCATTGGCGCGAATAATCCGGAAGGGTTGGCATACTACGAAGCGATGGGCTTTCGAACATACAGGACGCCAAGAAACCTGATCTGCAAGCGCTTCGACATATTGCAGTGATCGCTCGTTGCCAGACATAAGTTTCTTCTAGGCTAGGCAACATGAGGTTGAATGGCTTCAACCTGTTCGCAGTGAGGGTTGGCAGGCGGTCTGAATGGGCGGGCCGCAAAACTGATTGTGGCCCGTTTCTAAATTACGAGCATTGCGTCAGGTTATGGGTCGGCGCGCCCGTCAAAAGGTCTGATCGTATTCCCCAACGGTATCCTCAGTCCGGATTACCGCATCGATGTCTGCGAAAATCGCGCGCAACTCGTCTTCGCTTTCCGGGCTTTCACAGACCACCACCAAGTTCGGCGTGTTGGACGAAGCGCGCACCAAACCCCAACCGCCGTTATCCAGAATGACCCGAGCGCCGTTTACCGTCACCACCTCCTTGATTGCGCGACCTGCGATGGGTTCATTCGCAACGGCCTTGGCTGTCAGCTTGGCGACAATACGGTCCAGTGTGCTGTATTTTTCAGTGTCCGAGCAGTAGGGGGACATTGTCGGGGTTGAGTGTGTTTTCGGCAGCGCCTTGCGCAGGTCCGACATCTTCATGTCAGGGTTGCGATCCATCAGTTTGCAGATTTCAACCGCGACCCGCATCCCGCAATCGTAGCCGCGTCCTATTGGCTCAGCGAGAAAATAGTGGCCTGATTTTTCAAACCCTGCGAGGGCGCCGATTTCCTTGACTCGCCGCTTCATGTGGCTGTGTCCGGTTTTCCAATAGTCTGCCGTGACACCGTTCGCTTGCAGTTCGGGGTCTGAGGCGAAGAGGCCGGTGGATTTCACATCGGCCACAAAGGTGGCGTTCGGATAGAGTTTTGACAGGTCGCGCGCCATGATGACCCCCACCTTGTCGGCAAAGATCTCTTCCCCTTCATCATCCACTACCCCGCAGCGGTCACCGTCCCCGTCAAATCCAAGCGCAAGGTCTGCGCCGGAAGCTTTTACGCTGTCCGCCATATCGTGCAGCATTTCCATGGCTTCGGGGTTCGGATTGTAGTTTGGAAAGGTGTAGTCGAGCGTTGTGTGACTTTCGACCACTTCGACACCGATGCGGCGGAAGAGTTCTGGGGCAAAGGCAGCGGCGGTGCCGTTGCCAGTGGCGCATACGACCTTGAGTGGGCGTGTCATTCTGAAGTCGCCGACAAGGTCCTGAAGGTACGCTTCCTGCACGTCGTCAACGAATTCATAGCCGCCGCCAGGGCGTGCTTCACCACTACCATTCAATACGATATCGCGCAGTTCCGACATCTCGTCCGGGCCGTGAGTGAGGGGGCGATCAAAGCCCATCTTGACGCCGGTCCAGCCATTGGGATTATGAGAGGCAGTGACCATGGCAACCGCCGGCACATCAAGGTGGAACTGGCTAAAATAGGCCATGGGGGACAGTGCGGGGCCGATGTCCTTGACCTGTATCCCTGCCTGCATCAGCCCGACGATCAGGGCGTTCTTGATGCTGAGAGAGTAATCACGATAGTCGTTGCCTACGGCAATCACAGGATCGATGCCGCGCCGTCGCATTTGTGTCCCAAGGCCAAGACCAAGTGCTGTTACCCCGGGAAGGTTGATCTCGTCCGGGTATTTCCAGCGCGCATCATACTCGCGGAAGCCCGTCGGCTTAATCATGGGGTCGCGCAGGAATTCCCACGTGTTCGGGGTCACGGTGGCGGCAGGTTTGGTCATGGAAAACTCTTTGACTAAAATGTCATTGGGCGCGCTTTGGCGAGCGCATCGAACTGCATAAGAGTCTCGATCAGGGCGGGCATTTGATCGAGATAAATCATATTTGGCCCGTCTGACGGAGCGGTGTCGGGATCGGGGTGCGTTTCGATAAAGACGGCCCCGACCCCGATGGCCACTGCTGCCCGTGCCATGACAGGTGCAAATTCACGCTGCCCGCCACTTGATCCACCTTTGCCCCCCGGTTGCTGCACCGAATGGGTGGCATCCATCACCACCGGATAGCCGGTTTGCGCCATCTGCGGCAGCGACCGCATGTCGGCCACCAGAGTGTTGTAGCCGAAGGATGTGCCCCGCTCTGTTAGCAGGATACGGGTGTTGCCGGTGCTTTCGACCTTGGTGATGATATTGGGCATTTCCCACGGGGCTAGGAACTGGCCCTTCTTTATGTTCACCACGGCACCCGTGTCACCAGCGGCCAAAAGCATGTCCGTCTGACGGCAGAGGAAGGCGGGGATTTGTAGGATGTCAGCGACTTCAGCCACCGGGGCGCATTGAGCCTCTGTATGCACATCCGTAAGTACTGGGACACCGATGGACTCTTTGACCGCTTGCAGCGCTTTTAACCCAGCGTCCAGCCCAAGGCCGCGCCCACCCTTTAGCGATGTGCGGTTGGCTTTGTCATAGCTTGCTTTGAAGACATATTGCGCGCCAGCGGCCTCGCAGACTTCCTTCATACGCCCGGCAACCTCTTGGCCGAGGCCGATGCTCTCCAAGGCGCAAGGGCCTGCGATCACCGTCAAGGGACGGTCATTGCCGATCGTGAGATCGGCGACTTCAACATGTTTCATAATGGGTCCAGACCCTAGCTTGTCACCTGTTCTCTCAGGATCGACGCGGTGAGCGAAATCATCAGATAGATGCCTGCAAAGACGAGGAATGCCAAGATCGTGTTTTCGAATGCGCGGGGATAGGTCGGTTCCTCGGGCGCGATGGGTTCCACAGCAACTGTAAGATAGCGCACCTGACGGGTTGCTTCGACCCGCGCCTGTTCCATCTGTTGCAGAGCCGATTGCAGCATCAAGTCGCGTGAGGCAAGGTCGGCCTGGGCGATCTGGATGCGTGCGGCAAGCTCCGCCAGTGAGTTTTCGCCTTGGCTCACGTCGGTCATCTTGTTGTTGAGAGCCGCAAGTTGGTCCTTGAGGATTTCAAGCGTGCCGCGCGCGCCGTCCACACGACTCTGGTTGGGCCGCGCGTTGTTCAGCAAGCTGGCCAGCTCGATCTCTTTTTCGATGATTTGTGTTTCGAGTTGGCCGATCTGCGTGCGCAGGGAAGCGATCACGCCCTCCGGGTCGAGGGTGGAGCCCTCGATCTGCAATCGGACAAGGTTTTCTTGCGCTGTGCGGCGCTCCGACTCTGCTCGTTCAAACCCTTGGCGGGCGTCGCGCATCTGGTCATCGCGCTTTTGTGCGGACAGGTTGTTTACGCGCTGTTCTGCGTAGTCGATCAACTGGCTTGAGAACTCGGCCGATACCAGTGGATCAGCGGCGGCCACTTCCATCCGGATCATGCCCTCTGTCGGGTCGTAGCCGATTTTGACGTTTTTCTTATAGGTTTTGTAGGCTTCTTCATTGGTGGGATTGTCACTCAGCCGCTGGATTGGGTCGATCCAGTTCTGTGTGAAATGCGTCTTGAAGCCGACATCGCGGTCGAGCCGCAGCATCGCATCCTTGGACTGCAAAAAGCCTTGCACCGCGATGCTGTCGGCGTTGGTGGCGAATTGTGTAGGCAGAAGGCCGCCAAGGGGTCCGGCGCCACCCGATCCTTCGTTCTGAATAATCAGGAACTCGGACTTGGTCGCGTACATCGGCGTGGCGATGGTGTAAAAATAGTAGCCGGCAAGGAAGGTGGGCAGGATCACGAAAAAGGCCAGCCGGACCAGCAAAAGGCCCATCTTCTTGCGGCGACGCCGTGCAATGTCGCGCTGGATATTCTGGATTTCCTGAGATCTTCGATCTGCCGGGCTAAGTTCGGTTGACGGCAGTTGCTGCTGTCTCACAGGCACGGTTTGTGGCAGTTGCGCGCGCCCAGCCCCTGCAGCACTTGCCGGCAGATTTGCGAAGGCATCGGGTGCGCCGCCTTCATGTTGTTCGGCCCCCGCCTGCGGCACAACAAGCTCCAGCATATTCGCGCGTTGGAACGGATCAATTCCCTTGGCGCGCAGCAGGCGAACGGCATCAAAGTCGGATGTGGGTGCCAGCCCGTGCTTCTGCGCCACCCGTCGCGCCATGCGCAGTTGCCGACCGGTCAGCCCCTCCTGGCGTATCGCATCAATGGTATTTTCACTTTGCACCTGCTGGTTCGAGGCGACTTCTCCGCTTTGGGCGGAAGGTTTTTGAGTTTGCTCACGCGGCTTGGCCTCAGGCGCTGGCTTTTCGGGAGGGGTATCGCGCTCGGACGCAGGCGCCGCACTGCCAAGCGCGGGCGCTGTGCGCTTGATCCGGAACTTCCTAGCTTTGGGTTTCGTAGTCATAAAGCCGTTTTGCCTCTTCCAGCGTGTCAAACATGTGCAGTTTGCCGTCCAGCAAAACTGCGGCTGAGCGCGCAAATTTCTCAAGCGTTTGCGCCTGATGCGACACGATGATGATTGTTGTGGTACGCAGCCGTTCCTGCAGTACCTCGCCTGCTTTGCGATTAAATTCAACGTCTGTTGACGAGGGCATGCCCTCGTCGATCAGGTAGATGTCAAAGTCGAGAGCCAACATAAGCGCGAATGAAAACCGCGCCCGCATGCCCGATGAATACGTACCCAAGGGCTGGTCGAAATACTCACCCAGGTTACAGAGCCAGCGACAGAAGCTTTCCACATAGTCGGGATCAAGCCCATAGAGCCGTGCAATGTAACGTGAGTTTTCGAGTGCAGAGATCTTGGGCAGCACCCCGCCCATGAACCCAAGAGGAAAGGAGATGTTGCAGCTGCGGCGGATTTCGCCCTCATCTGGCTTCTCGAGCCCTGCCATCATGTTGATCAGGGTCGTCTTGCCGGTGCCATTGGGGGCCAGCACGCCAAACGAATGGCCCAATTCCACCCGGAAGGATACACGATCAAGGATCACCTTGCGCTGTGTGCCCGTCCAGAAGGACTTGGATACATTTTCGAATTCCAGCATCCCCGTTGCTCCGCGGTGTCTGCTTTGTCCCCGCGCATTAACGTGGGAGACCAGGGCCCTCCTTACCAGAGGCGTCTTAACGGTCTAATCACCGACTTAGGCGATATTATGTCCAAAGTCCTGTTAAATGTATAGGTTTCACGGGGTATTGTCGCGACGGAATGGACAGTTTGGGGGAATGTACACGGGTCTTTGATATGCCCGTGTGCTGTTTGTTCGTACTCTGAGTATGCTTCAGCTCAGAATTTGCCAAGCCATGCCGGCGATGACAGACCCCGCCAGTGCGAAACTCAGGTAAGCAGCAAAGACGCGTGGTTTGACGAGCGCCCAAACGGCTATTGCGGCGGGGATGCAACTGACGCCACCGGCCAGCATGAATGACATAGCTGCTCCTGCAGCCATACCCTGGTCCATCAGTTCTGCCACCAGCGGCGCTGCAGCATAGCCGTTCAGATAGGCGGGCATACCCACAAGCGCACCAAGGATCACCGTGCCGATGCCACCATCGCCTAGAACCGAGGCAATCAGATCGGCGGGCATATAGTGCACCATGACTGCCTCGATCACGTAGGCGAGCGTCAGCCATTTGAGCAGGAAAATCGCATTGTCCAAAGCCGTGCTACGGAAGATGTCGAGGCGGTTGCGTTCGGTCCAGAACCGCCAGACCGGCTGTGCGGAGAAGGGTTGTTTCACGCCACAGCACCCGCCCACCGACGGCTTCTCACGTAGCGGATTTGTAAAGACCGGTGTGCCCGACAGCATCAGCGTTCCAAACCCGCCGAACATACCAAGCGCGACCGCCGCAATTGTCTTTGCCAAGGCGAATTCGAAGCTGATTGCGCCAGTGGTGATTGCGAACATGGCCGGGTCCATCAGCGGAGAGGCCAGCCAGAAAGCCATAACCGCGCCAAGCGGTGCACCTACTGCAAGCAGTGCAGCGATAAACGGGATGACTTCGCATGAACAAAAGGGTGACAAGCCGCCCAGCAGTGCTGCCATGACGATCATGCGTGCGGGGTTCCCCTCAAACGCCTTTGCCAGCAGGTTTTCCGCGCCCGTGGCTTTTAGATAGGCAACTGCGCAGACTGCAAAGGCGATGAACGGGGCTGTGTGTAGCAACGCATTCGCGGCAAAGGTGATCGTCGGCCAAAGCTGCGCTATGTCCAGAACAGCCAGAACCACAAGAACCGCGATCGATGCAATCCATGCGCCATCAAGGAACTTGCGCCGTTGAGCAGGTACCGGTGTAGTGGTGTCAGCCATGATCATGATCCGAGTTGGGGCTGTCTGCGCAGCATTCTGTAAGGAGGAAGTTCGACAGGTCTTGCACCTCGTCAAAGGCGACGGCGGCGCAGATGATCGAACGGCCTTGTCGGGCTTGTGTCACAAGACCCGCACTGGCAAGGATTTTGACGTGATGGGTCAAGGTTGAGCCTGTGACGCCCGTGCGGTCACCTAATGCCCCGATGCTCAGCCCTTCGGGCCCGGCCCGTACCAGCGTTCGCAGAACCGACAGGCGTTGTTCTGATCCAAGTGCGGCAAAGGCTGCGGCGGCGCGTGTCAGATCAAGCGAGTGATGAGATTCTATTTTCATACTTCTAGAATTATAGAAATGTTAGAGTCACGCAAGGTTTATTTCGAAGAGTATCGAATTGATTGCCTAACCCATTGTTGTCGCATAGGTGTTTTTTATGGGATTGCCTGAAGACATTCGTGCTTGCACGCTTTGTGCGGATCGATTTGCTGCGACCGAAACAGGGCACAGCCCGCGTCCCGTCGTTTGGTTCAAGCCCGGCGCACGGATCCTCGTGGCGGGTCAGGCGCCCGGCGCGCGTGTACACGAAAGCGGACGGCCCTTCACCGACCCTTCCGGAGACCGGCTGCGCGATTGGCTTGGTATGGACGAGGCCACATTTTACGACCGAAACAAATTGGCCATTGTACCGATGGCATTTTGCTTTCCCGGTTACGACGCAAAGGGATCGGACGGACCGCCGCCCAAGATCTGTGCCAAAACGTGGCGAAGTGATGTCATGGATCATATGGGCGAGGTTCCATTGGTTCTTTTGATTGGCGGATATGCCCAATCCTGGCATCTGGGGACGAAGATGTCGGTGCGTGAAACCGTGGCTGCTTGGCGCGACTTCGCGCCTCGAGCCTTTCCCTTGCCTCATCCGTCTTGGCGCAATACCGCGTGGTTGAAGAAAAACCCGTGGTTCGAGGCAGACGTGCTGCCTGTGCTGCGGGCGCGTGTAAAAGAGGTGTTGGCGTGACAGAAACGGTTCTCGATCAGGCGCATGCCGCCATGTTGGCTGCGCCCGAGGATGATGCAAAGCGGTTGCGGTTCTTTGAGCGCTTGGGGGATGCGGAGCTGTTCCTTCTGCTCGAAGCAGAGGCGCAAGGGGAGCAGATCACGCCGCAAGTCTTCGACCCCGGTTCTGGTCCGCTTGTTCTTGTCTTTGATCGCGAGGACCGGTTGGCCCTGTTTGTTGGTGCTGAGGCACCATATGCCGCGCTGTCCGGTCGGATAATCGCAGGTTTGCTTGCGGAACAGAGGTTGGGGTTGGGGTTGAACCTTGACGTGGCCCAGTCGTCTTTTCTGCTGGATGCGGATGGAGTGCAATGGCTTGCGCGGACACTCGGCAATGGTCCGGACGAAGTTGAGGCGCGGCTTGCTGAAGTATCTGCTCCCACAGGCTTGCCGGAAGTACTGATCTCCGCTGTGGATACGAAATTGGCCACGGCAACGGGATTGGCACAGATTGCATATCTTGTCGGTACGACGGATGCGGATGGTGCGCGCAGTCATATGCTCGCTTTTGTCGGCGCGGCGCCAGGCGCCGAGCGCGCCTTGGCCAGAGCTGCGTCCGAGGCGTTGATCTTTTCCGGGATTGACGCCGGGGCGATGGATGTTGGGTTCTTTGAGGCCAATGATCCTGTGACACAGCGTCTGTCACGTGTCGGTTTGCGCTTTGACCTACCGCAACCAGCACCCGTGCGGTCCCCTGAGCCTGCCGCTCCGGGCATGGACCCGGACCGCCCGCCGCGCCTGCGTTAAGAGCATCCGGTATTCACGGAATCCGACGCCATCTCACATCAGCGCGAGGCGGGCTGAAATGCTGGACCACGGACCCCTAATGACTGATTATCCACCGCAGTGACGCGCGGGGGGCTCAGTTTGACAGAGGATGATCACAAATGATGAATCGATTCACGTTGGCCGTTGCGGCGGCTGCAAGTGCCTTGACTTTCACAACGGCCGCGTTCGCCGGCGACCAGTATATTGATGAGACGGGATTTGCCGTCTCTGGTTATGATGTGGTGGCTTATTTTGACCTTGAGATGAAGCCAGTCGGTCAAACCCAAACACCAGGTGTTCCCGGCAATGCCGACATCACCGCGGAATACAATGGTGCGACCTTTGCGTTCTCAACCGAGGAAAACCGCGACAAGTTTGCTGCTGATCCCGCGCGATATGCCCCTCAATATGACGGTCACTGTGCCTACGGCGTTGCCAAGGGGGGGAAAGTGCCCGCCAACCCCAACCTGTGGCGCATCGTCGATGACAAGCTGTATCTGAACATCACAGACGTTGTTGTGGGCTTCTGGGAAGAAGACATTCCAGGCAATATCACCGTTTCGGAAAGCAACTGGGTCAGCCTCGAGGGTGATGCAGCATCGGAAAGCACCATTCCGAAATTCACAAGCGAAGCTCCAAACACCTGATATGACGGATCGCCCGACAGAACATTCCCGAACTGATCGGGCAAAGGCCCCGGCGCGGATGACGCGCCGGGGCTTTGGTCTTGCCGCCGGAGTGGCTATCGTTGGCGGCGCGGTTTTTGCATCCCGCTGGTACAACATCTCGGCCGAGGCCGGGGTAGAAGGAACGCTGAGCACCCCGGACGCTCATGCTTCGGCGGTGAACGGTGCGATCCTGTTGATCGACATTCGCCGTCCTGACGAATGGGAGCGGACTGGTGTGGGTGAGGGGGCTGTTCCGTTGGATATGCGCCGGAAGGACTTTACCGACGCGCTTCTGATTCATACGGATGGGCGTAGGGATGTGCCTGTTGCTTTGATCTGCGCCCGCGGCGTGCGTTCCCGTCGTTTGACCGAGCGTCTGACAACAGCCGGATTTACAACGATCATCGATGTGCCGGAGGGAATGCTGGGATCGGGTGCAGGGCCTGGTTGGTTGAAGCGCGGCTTACCGACCGTGACATGGCAGCCCGAGTAGACTTTTTCCGAACGGTTGTTTTCGGACGCGCTGTGCTGCTCAACAATTGTATCGCCCTCTCTACGCAAGGGCGTTTTCGCAAATCTAACAGACGGCTGCCGTTTCTGCTTCGAAACGATCTACCGGCTGGTCCCGGACCCGTATTCCTTCGCGCAACAAGACATCGCTTGGCGGTGTCCATTGCTTTGCCTCAACACCGCTCGACTGCGCGCGTTGTCTTTCTCGCGTAGACTGCTACTCGGCTGCGATTTCCGACGCTTCAATCCGCGCGCGCATTTCGGCGCGTGCGGTACGGGCGTTGCCGACGATGGCAGGCTCACGAAGCGTCAGAGGATTGTCGAGCCGTAGGCTCGGTGGCCGGATATGGGCCAAAGGATATGCGCTAAGGCCAGACAGCGGGACAGAAAAGGCCAGGCTCGCAGCAATCGGGATAAGCCACCACGATACCAGTCCCGTACCTAACCCGAGGAACAGAAGGGCACCAATCAGGGTTTCAATCCAATGGAACTTGATCAACGTTGTCATCGGATACGCCTGCGCAGTGCGGCTTTGTGGTGCCCAGCCGCCACGGCCCATCACCCCTCCGATCACGGCTTTGGTTTGCTGGATCATCATGATTGGCGCATAGGCAACAGACAGCGCGAGTTCTGTCACCACCGCACCTGCAAATACGCTACGACCACCAAAGAGCCGAACCGCCTTGCCGTTGGCGGCGATAATCAGGGCAGAGGTGATCTTGGGCGTCAGCAGCATAGCGTACATGACCACCAAGAAGATGGCGCTGTCGATATGTGTCATGGCCGGTGGCCAGTTGGGAAAAAGAGGGTTCGCCTCGTTGAAGTACGAGATCACGTTGGTCTCTGCATCGCGGCCCAGAAGCGCCCAGAACACGAGAAGAACGAACCACGCGGGCGACATCAAGTAGGCAGCTGCCCCCTGAAACAGATGGAAGCGGCTGACCGGGTGCAGGCCACGTGTGGTCAGCAGGCGCAAGTGTTGCAGGTTGCCTCGGCACCAGCGCCGGTCACGGATCACGTAGTCGATCAGTGTTCCGGGGGTTTCTTCGAAACTGCCCGAGATACGGGGCAGGAAACGCACGCGCCAGCCAGAACGCCGCAGGAGCGATGCCTCGACAAAATCATGAGACAGGATCATGTTGGTACGTCCTGTCATACTCTGCAGATGTGGCAGTCCGGCGGAGGAAGCGAAGGCGCGTGTGCGGATGATTGCGTTGTGACCCCAATAGTTACCCTCGGTCCGGGACCAATGCGCAAGCCCTTCGGCCAACAACCAACCATACGCAACGTTGGAAAACTGCTGCATTCTTGCAAACAGGGTGTTGGCGCCGATCAGCTGTGGAAAGCTTTGGATCAGACCGGCCTTTGGGTCTGCAGCCAGCTCGCTGGCCAGTCGATCAATGGCGCGGCCGGTCATCAGGCTGTCGGCATCCAGAACCAGCATGGCTTCATAAGAAGCGCCCCATCCCGTGATCCAGTCGACGAGGTTGCCAACCTTTTTATCCGTATTCTGTGCGCGGCGGCGATAATGGACTGGAAACGGCGCGCTGCTCCGCAAAGCTTCGAAAGCTTGCCATTCCTGCCACGCGATGAGGTCGTCGGTCGTGTCACTCAGGATGAAGAGACTGTACCGATGACCGCCCTTTTGGCGGGCCAAGTCAGTCAGCATTGCGGCTGCGTTACCGAATACGTCCCACGGTGTTTCATTATAAACGGGCACCAGAAGGGCCACGTCCAACGGGTCCGAAGGTTCGGGTTTGCGGTTTGGATCAAGTCTACCAGCCAACCCGACACCGACGGTTGAGACGGCGATGGTGACCCAGACAAACGTGAGGCCGATGAGAGCCAAAAGCACATACTCGAAGCCCGTCATGCCAGACATCTTGAACAGGCCGTAGAGCCCCCAAAGCACTAGGCCTGTGATTGTCAGAGCCGGGATGAACACCGCCATGCGCCAAATCGGGTCCTGTTTGCCTGTGCCTGCATCCGAGTTCGCAGGCGCGCATGCAAAATCCTGCGCCGGCATATCGAGCGGCGCGCGGGGAGGCATTGCTGTGTGTATCATATGGTCCATCGATAGAGCCACACTTCGCTGAGAGCTTGCCCGTCCAGCCGCAATTGCGCACGGAATTCGGCCCACTGTGCGTCGCCTGCCATGAAGGTGAATGCAAGGCGCGGCCCGCCGGTTTCGGGATTGCGTTGGATAATACCTTCGGTCACATCACCCGCGCTGGAGCGGACAAGTCGATCCACTTTTGACAGGTCCTTGGGAACATGGGGCGCGTCTTCGAAGTCAATTGTGAAGATGCGCCCGCCTTCGGGCCGTCCGCCCGCAGCAGTATTCAAAACGCGCAACGGCATGGCAGCTTTCGGCGCCGGGTCCGCGCCCCAATCCAAGCGGTAGGTCATGCGGCGGGATGTGCCAGCCTCAATGTCGGCTGAGGGCCGCCAATACGCAACAATGTTGTCGTAGATTTCCTTGTCCGTCGGTATTTCGATCAGCGCCACACTTCCGCGTCCCCAACCCTCACCCGGTGTAACCCAAAGACCAGGGCGGCGATGATACAAAGCCTCCAGGTCATTAAAGTCACTGAATTTACGCGCCCTTTGCATCAGGCCGAAACCCCGTGGATTGTTGTCGCCAAAAGCACTGATTTGCAGGGTGCGCGGGTTGGCCAAAGGACGCCAGATCACCTCACCGCCACCATTGTGGATCATGAGCCCGTCATTGTCGTGCACTGCCGGCCGAAAATCATCGAAGCGTTGGGTGTTCATGTCATCGAACATGAACATCGATGTCAGAGGTGCGATGCCCACATGTGTGAGAGTGGCGCGGGCAAAGATTTCCGCTTCAACCTCCATCACAAGCGGTTGGCCGGGCATGATCTCGAACCGGTAAGCCCCGGTGCAGGACGGGCTGTCCAGCAACGCATGAACGACGATTTGCGCCGCTCCAGTTGCGGGGCGCTCCAGCCAGAAATGCGTGAAGTCGGGGAATTCCTCGCCCATCGGATCGCCGGTCTTGAGGGCAAGGCCCCGGGCCGACAGGCCGTAAATATCCCCGGTGCCGATGCCACGAAAATAGCTGGCACCTTGAAAAACGGCGTATTCCTCATGGATGCCGGGCTGGCGCAGCTCTGCCCGCAAACGCAGACCAGAATAGCCTAAGGTGTCGTCAATCGGCACGTCAGGGAATTTGTCGGTCGTGTCGAAGACGCCCATGTCGAACTTGATCGGACGGGCCTGATCGCCTTCGACCACATATGTGCGGATGGCTTGTGGAAAGTAGAGTCCCGGCGGAAACACGTCGACCCGTTGTGGTGCATCGCTGCCTTCCCACAGGCCATTGCGGCTGTCGAACCAAATCTTACGATACTGATCGTAGGTAAGGTTCTGCCACGCTTCAGGGATCATCGGGCGTGGTTCATAGGCGCGGCTGGCCTTGTCCCGGGCCATGTCGATGACGTTTGACGGGTTGAAGGACACGGCATCGCCCAATGGCAAACCGGGTTCATCCTGCGCCCAAGACGCATTGGGGGCTGCGGCAAGCGCTGCAAGGGAAGCGAGGAATTCGCGGCGCAGCATCAGCGGCTCGCCTTTGGTTTCCAGGGAACGGATTTGAACCAGCCTGCCAAATAGGCCGTCAGGACCAGCATGCCGCACCCGAATGCATTGACTGCCAGCACGGTGCCTGTGTCGCGGCCCAGAACGTCCATCGCAAAACCGTTGAACCGCGCAACGAAGATAGACACGACGAAAACCGCGAGGGATTGCTGACCCACCTTCAGGATGACCGTCAGGACCTTGTCCCAGGCACGAGCCAGCGCGCTGGTCGTCGAGACCCGCAGGCGGTGGCCCTTGTCGCCTGCCAGAACCCATGCAAGGTAAGCGAGCGCCAGGAATTGCACGTAACGCAGCAGGCCAAAGTCGGATTTGGAGATCCACTGGCGGTTGTCGGCACGCCAGTCACGGGCCCAGTCAAAGCCCAGTTCGCGAATGCCGATGTTCGAGAAAGGGATGTTTGCCAGTACGATAAAGGCGGCGATACCGATCAGCACCTTGTTGACGGGCGGTTTAGGTAGCCAGCCGCGCATGAACGCAAAGCCGGTAAAGAAAACAAGCTGCCAGCCAAACGGGTTAAGGAACCAACGCCGCTGCCAATCGTCATTTCCGACCCATGGTTCTGCAGTGAAATTCAGATACGGCAGGCCCATCGCCTCCATGAATTTGCGTTGGCCAAGTATCCACAGGATGCCGCAGAATGCCGCGACAAGCCCCAGATGCACTCGCGCCAGAAAGATCACGATGGGCATCATGGCAAGGATCACCATGTACATCGGCAAGATGTCAAAAAGGTTTGGTACCCACTGCAACGTCATGAAACGGAACAGCATGTCCGGGTTCTGCCAATGCTCGCCTTCGACAAACAGCATCCACAAGTTCAATTGGCCCCAGTAGTTGCGGGTTGTGATTTCAAGGTCCGTGACAAAGGCCAACAGGGCTGTGGTGGCAAAGAACAGGCCGACATGCGCCCAGTAAACCTGCCAGATACGGTAGCCAACCCGAGCTGTCCCAAGGGCAAAGCCAGCCCTCTGGAACGTGGAGCCAAAGGCAATGGCGGATGCCATGCCTGAGCAGAAGACGAAGATTTCGGTCGCGTCCGAAAAACCCCAACGTGCAGGGATCCAGGAGGTCAGGAAGTTGCCCGGCGTATGTGCAAACAGGATAATGAACATCGCCAACCCGCGGAAGAAATCCAGACGGATATCACGCACTCGCACCGGATTGGCTGGCACGGCGGCAGCGGAAGGCGCTGCAGTGGTGGTCGGGTCGGCGAAAGTCATGGCAGCTGTCTACTTTACCTCACAAATGGGTGCTATCCCCGCACATTATTGAGCGGGAATGCGCCGCGCGTCCTGGATCGAGGCGAGCCGGGTTGCGGCAAACCGGTCGACTGCGCCTGCCCGACGTGCAGTGCGATCTTCGAGCAAGGCTTCGGTCGCGTCATACATGCCTGACCGCAGGCCGGCATCGATCGTCATCCGTTCGAACACGTCGCGCTGGGCGTGGCTGCCACCGATGGTCTGCATCGACGGGCGCGCTGCTGCGAGGTCTTGGAATGCAGCGTCGTAGCGCCCTTCGGCAAAGGCATTTAGGCCCGATAGGGCCGCCTTGCCCGGATCAGCCACACGTGCCGGCATCTCACCCTGACGTGCTGCATCGACGGCAAAGCGTGCGGTCATTGCAGCCTGAGCGTCCTCACGCCCAGCGGCACCAAGGGCCAGCTGGTAGTGCAGGTCGGCAAAGACGAGGCATCCATCATCCGTGCGGTGTTGTGCGAAATCCGCCAGCTCGGTCCAGCGATCCCCCACTTTGGTGCCTTCAAGCTCAAGCCGCATCAAAAGGGATGTGGCATTGGCGATGTCACGGTAGTCGTCTGTCTTGTCCGCGCGGATCTGTTGATCATAGAGCGCTAGTACAATGTCGTTTTCGCCACGGTCGAGGTGCAACAGTGCTTTGTGCCACCACACATGGTAGCGGAAGTTGTTACAGTGGTCCCATGCTGGGACATTGTTTTCGATGAGGGAAATGCCCGCGTCAGGACGGGCGGTCATGTCGTAAACGTGGGCTACGGCGTGCAGACCCCAAGCGTCGTCCGTTGCCAGTTCTAGCCCCTTGAGGCCGGCGGCTTCTGCCGCGTGATAGTCACCGGTTTCTTCGAGAGTGAAGGCATGACAGCCGTGCAAGTACCCTTCGAGCGGGTGATCCTTGTGGGCATCCAGCACGTTCTCGATTGAGGTGCGCATGCCGACACCGTCGCCCAGAATGAAACGGATGGCGTGGCTTACCTTGGCCGACAGGGTGTCGGTGGGATGATCAGCCAGAACACGCTCCATTGCAGCTATCGCGCCCGAAGGGCGACCATCCAGCCATTCGCCCAGAGCACGAACCCACAGCCGTTCGCGTGCGGAGCCTCCGGCAACAGCCAATGCAGCCACCGCATCCTTGCCGGCCTGATGGGCAACATCCCACAACTCCTTTCGCCCCATCATCAGGGAAAAGAGACCTTTTGCGGCGTATCCCATTGCAAATTGGGGTGCGCCAGACAGGACCGCTCCCAGATGTGTTGGGGTCGCGGTGCCATGCGCAAGGAAGGCGCGGATCAAGCCGTTCCACTCTTCAACGAGAGCGGGGTCTTCAAGGCTGACGGGCGCCTGACAAATATCGTGCATCATGGGTGCGTGACCTTTTACCGAATGCGTTCTTGATTGGGTGTAAAACATCTAGGCAGGAATGGTATGCTATGAGCATAGGAAACACGTAACCGTGAAGCAGCATGTGCGGTTCCGTGAGCAAAATGTCAGCACATCTGCGAAAATCAGGCAAAAACCGGCCAAAGCGCTTGGGCTAGTCGGTATTTTGTTGCGAATTTCGGGGCTTTAATGTTGCAAGTACGGCCTCTGTGTCCTGCCCGAACCGCGGCGGGGGGCGTCTGTAAGTCACGGGCGTGGCCGAAAACTTGAGCGGATTCGCCAAAAGACGTACGTGTCCGTCTTTCACATCACTGCTGTCGACCTGCACCACCGTACCGCGCGCCTCGGCCTGATCGGAGTTCAACGCTTCGGCGACATTGTGGATCGGTCCACCGGGGACTTTGACAGCGTGCATTTTTGCCAACAGGTCATCTTTTGTCATCCCCGCCAGGATCGGGGTGAGCGACGCGGTCAACGTTACCCGGTTTTCGATACGGCTAAGGTTTGTTGTGTAGCGCGGATCGCTGCCCAGTTCGGGTGCGCCTATGGCATCGCAGAAACGCGCAAACTGGGCGTCGTTTCCAACGGCTACCAGTACATGTCCGTCTGATGTCGCAAACGCATCGTACGGAACGATGTTCGGGTGCGCATTGCCGCGCCGTTCCGGCACTTGACCCGACACGAGGTAGTTGCATCCTTCATTGATCAGCCACGCCATCTGCGCGTCCACAAGGCTGAGGTCTATGTGCTGCCCTTCGCCGGTTTGATCCCGGTGCCGCAGTGCGGCCAGAATACCGATGGTGGCATACATGCCGCACATGACGTCGGCGATGCCGACACCGACCTTGGTTGGTGTGCCTTCTGGATCGCCGGTCAGTGACATGATCCCGCCGTAGCCCTGTGCCATCAGGTCGTAGCCGGGTTTGTCGCGGTTTGGGCCGGTTTGCCCGAACCCGGAGATCGAACAATAGACAAGTCCCGGATGGGTGCCCAGGAGGGTGTCGTGATCAAGGCCGTATTTTGCCAACCCCCCGGGCTTGTAATTCTCGATCACCACATCGGCACGCGCGGCGAGCTGGCGAACAACATCCTGACCCTCTTCGGTTGAAAGATCGACGGCCACCGATTGCTTGTTGCGGTTGGCCGACATGAAATAAGCTGACAGATCAGTAGGTTGCCCATCATGGCCGCAGGCATAGTTGGGACCCCATCCTCGTGTATCGTCACCGCCAGTCTTTGGGTTCTCGATCTTGATCACTGTGGCACCAAGGTCGCCCAACATTTGCGTCGCAGTTGGCCCGGCAAGAATACGCGACAGGTCCAGAACGAACAGGCCATCCAGCGCGCCCGGTGTATCAGATGCGGCCATCATATGCTCCCCGATCAATCACAGCGGCAATCACGGTGAAGGTATCGGCGGATTGCGCGGCGGCAAGTGCGTCTTTCAACTCGGTCCGTGACGTGACCGTATGGCCTGCGCCGCCAAAGGCGCGCCCCATCGCAGCGAAATCATGTTTGGCAAAGTCGACGCCTGCATTGGTGAGTTGTCGTTGCCGCTGTTTCAGTTCGATCAGAGCCAGAGAAGCATCGACGAAGACGACAAAGATGGTCTTGAGACCCAGTTCGGCCGCTGTCGATAGTTCCCCGGCAACCATGAGGAATCCGGCGTCGCCCGAAAAGCTGACAACTGTGCGCGCCGGATCAGCCACGTGCGCACCCATCGCAAGGGGAATTGCACAGCCCATGGTGCAGAGCGCAGAAGATTGCATGAGCCCGCGTGCCTCGTAGCATTCCCACATCTGGCTGAGCAGAATGCGATGTGCTCCGCTGTCTGCCGTAGCAAGCGCATCGCGGGGCAATTCTTCACGACACGCATCAATCACTGCTGCCGGTCCCCAATCTTCGTCACGCGGGAAGGCGTCGAACAACTTGGCTTTGGCAGCCGGGATTTCTCCATCTGTCCATGTGGCGCGTGGTGATACGCCCTCAGCCATCGCCGTCAGCGTAGCGGCGCAATCGCCGATCACGTTGGTTGTGGCTTGGTGCATGTAGTGATGGTTTGGTTCAGCTGTAATGTCCATCATGGTCTGGATGCCGGGGAAATAGAAATCACGCCAACCGGTGCGCATTTCGATCGGGTCATAGCCCAGGCCGATGATCAGATCGGCGCGCTGGACGAGTGGCAGCAGAATCTTGTCTGCCTTGGGCGACAGTCCCGCACCCCCCAAAGCCAGTGGGTGATCTTCGGGTAGCAGCCCTTTGGCTTTGTACGTGGTGATGACGGGTACGTTGTAGGTTTCAACAAACTGGCGCAGCGTGTCTGACATGCCTTGGCGCCGCGTGTCGAAACCTTGGTTCAACGCATCGACGCCAGCAATCAGAATGGGGCGTTCTGCGTTGGCCAGGGCGGCCCGCATGTCGGCAAGTGTTTGTGCCGCCGGTACAACCGGTTCGGCACACGACCTGCGTATCGGAAGCTCCGGACGTACAGGGGTGACTGCAACAGTGATTGGCACATCGATGTGAACGGGGCCGGGTCGACCCTCCAGCGCGATGCCCACGGCCTTGTCTGCAATGACGTGCGTTGCACCAGTGTTGAGAGTGAAGGTTGCCTTCGTGATCGGACGGAACACTTGCGTCTGATCCAGCACCTGGTGCGTGTAGGTCTGCGCCTCATCCGCATCAACACAACCAGCGAGCACAATCAGCGGCACGCGGTCTTGATGCGCATTGGCCACCGCATTCACGCCATTCAATGCGCCAGGACCGACCGTAGCGACTAGAATGCCCGGTGCGCCGGTGCGGTGCCATGCCCCTTCGGCCATGAAAGCCGCAGCGTTCTCGTGTTTGCACAAGATGAAGCGAATGCCGGCCCGCTCCAGAGCGTCCACGATGGTCAGGACCTCGCCGCCCGGCATACCAAAGGCGAAACGGCACCCCGCATCAAAAAGCCGCGCTGCCAGAACATCTGCGGCGCGCGGTGGTGTCGGGGGCGGGGGCAAGTCTTGCATCGCTGGTCTTTCACGTTTTTACACCGCGTCTTCCTGTCATGGTCGTTGCTGACGCACAACTCACACCTGCGCTGGGTTTGTTTCATCAGGGACTTGACCTTCCAGTCACTGGAAGCCCTATGTGCAATGCATGGCTGATCAAACATTGACCTTTCAGTTGCAGGGACTGCGCTGCGCATCTTGCGTGGGACGGGCCGAAACGGCCTTGGCGGCATTGCCGGGTGCGCATGACGTAAGGGTGAACCTTGCAGATCACAGCGCACGTGTCGCGGGGGTCGATATGGCCAACGCGGTGCAGGCATTGGATGACGCCGGCTATCCGCCTGCCGTCCAGCAGATCGTCTTGAACATCCCGTCCATGTCGTGCGCATCCTGCGTTGGGCGGATCGAGGCGGCGGCGCGTGCCGCGCCGGGTGTCATCAAGGCCGAGGCACGTTTGCCAACCCGTACCCTTGTTGTTGACATGCTCGGGTCTGACACAGACCTGCGAACCGCTTTGAAGGATGCAGGCTATCCAGCGGAGGCGTCCAACGCCAGTGCGCAAGAGGGAGACGAAACCCAGCGCATTTTCCGCCGCTTCCTGCTTGCCGCCGCGCTGACGTTGCCCGTGTTTGTTATCGAGATGGGCGGTCACATGTATCCGCCTTTGCATCACTGGGTGGCCCGCACGATCGGCACCGCCAACAGTCATCTGTTTCAACTTGTCCTGACTGCCGTCGTATTGGCAGGGCCCGGGGCGGGGTTCTTCCGTCGTGGTATTCCAAACCTTTTCAAGGCACGCCCGGACATGGATGCCTTGGTGGCACTCGGGGCAGGGGCGGCGTTCGCATTTTCAGCTTTTTCCGTCCTTGCCCCCGGCATCTTGCCACCTGCAGGCGTCTATTTCGAAGCTGCCGCAGTGATTGTCACATTGATCCTCATGGGGCGCTGGCTTGAGGCGCGCGCGAAGGGGCGCACCGGTGACGCCGTCCGGCGTTTGCTGGGTTTGCGCCCGGACACAGCCGAGCGGCTGACAGACGACGGTGTGACAGAGACTGTGCCGCTGACAGCTGTACATACCGGCGATGTGCTGCGTGTGCGTTCCGGTGGGCGGATCCCGGTGGATGGTGTCGTGGTCGATGGGTACAGCCACGTTGATGAAAGCATGTTGACGGGTGAACCTGTGCCGGTCCTCAGGCAAGAGGGCGACGTGGTCACCGGCGGGACGCTGACAACCACAGGAACCATCGCGCTGCGCGCCACGCATGTGGGCGAGGATACGGTGCTGGCTCGCATTACGGCTCTGACGCAGGAAGCACAGGCCGCGCGTTTGCCGGTTGAGGCACTGGTCAATCGGATCACGGCGCGGTTCGTGCCCGCGGTCCTTGCAGTGGCATTGGGGACATTTGTGATCTGGTGGGCTCTTGCCGGATTGGCCCCTGCCGTGGTTTCGGCCGTTTCGGTGCTGATCATTGCGTGTCCCTGCGCAATGGGCTTGGCAACGCCCATGTCCGTGATGGTGGGCACGGGGCGGGCGGCAGAGTTGGGCGTCCTGTTCCACAAGGGCGATGCGTTGCAGCGGGTGCAGGATGCGCAGGTCGTAGCCTTTGACAAGACAGGGACTTTGACCATGGGCACGCCGCGACTCCATGAAATCGCCTTGGCTAGTGCTGTGGATGAGGCGTTTGTTATGCGGATGGCTGCGGGTGTCGAAAGTCTGTCCGAACATCCAATCGCCCGCGCGATAGTTGATCATGTTGCGAAAGTTCCGACGCGTATCACCGACTTCCAGGCGACTCTGGGGGCAGGAGCATCCGCATCTGTCGAAGGGCACAACGTGGTTGTTGGCAATCTGGATATGCTGTTGCAGGCCAACGTAACGACGGATGCACCGTTGAGCGAGACCGCTGCAGGCTGGGCTGCGACGGGTGCAACCGTTGTGCATGTGTCCATTGATGAGCGGCACATGGCGTCATTGGCCATCCGCGATACGATAAGGAGCGGTGCGGCAGACGCCATTGCCGCTTTGAAAGCGCAGGGCAGGTCGGTGGCCATGATATCTGGTGACGCGGTTGCCGCAGCAAAACACACTGCCGCAGCATTGCAGATCGATACTGTCATCGCCGGTGTGAAACCGGATCAAAAGGTTGATGCGATCCGCCAACTGCGCGCCAACAAAGGCGCCGTTGCCTTTGTCGGAGATGGCATCAACGATGCCCCGGCTCTTGCCGCTGCCGACGTTGGGCTGGCCGTAAATGGGGCCACTGACGCCGCCATCGAAGCGGCGGATGTTGTGCTCATGTCGCCGCAACCAGCGGCCGTCCTGCGTGCCATGCGAATCAGCCGTGCCACGCTACGCAACATCTGGCAGAATCTGGGTTGGGCTTTCGTCTACAACACAGCCCTGATCCCGGTGGCCGCAGGCATTCTTGTGCCCTTTGGTGGTCCGCAACTTTCGCCTGCTTTGGCAGCCCTGGCCATGGCGCTGTCGTCCGTTTTTGTCGTTACGAATGCATTGCGCTTGCGCACGGAGGGAGCCGCATGAATATCTCGGACGCTGCAGAGATCACGTCACTGCCACCCAAAACAATTCGTTATTACGAAGAGATAGGGTTGATCACGCCGGGGCGCAGCGCGAACGGCTACCGCAGCTTTACAGACATGCACATCCATCAACTGACGTTTTTGGCGCGTGCCCGCGCGCTTGGTTTTTCGGTCGAGGATTGCCGCTCTCTTCTTGCGTTGTGGGAGGATCGTGATCGAGCCAGCGCTGATGTGCGCAATATTGCTGAGACACACCTCGGTGCCATTGAGGCCAAAATCGCTGACCTGTCAGCCATGCGCGATACGCTGCGTCACCTCGTCAACACCTGTGCAGGTGACAATCGACCCGATTGCCCGATTTTGAACAGCTTGTCTTCTTCTAACTAAAAATACGATGGGGGAGGATGCAGGCCGGGGGCAAGCCTCCTTGAACATGGCGCCGCCGTCAGCCGACCGCAGGATCAGCGGCGGCGATCCCGGCGCGACGACATCGGTTGGAAGGCCACGCCCACATGTGCTTCGCAGTAGGGTTTGCCTTGTTGCACCGGTAGGCCACAAAACCAGAAGTTATCCGTCGCTGGATCGCCCACGGGCCACTTGCAGGTCCGTTCGGTCAGTTCCATGAGGCTGATCTTCTTGGCTTTCTTTTCGACCTCGTTGACCTTTGCCAGAGCTTCCGGGCTGATCTCGTTGGCCGAGGGCTGCGGGGGCAGGGGCTGGCCTGCCGGAATGATCTGCTTGCGAGCGGGCAGGGTTGTCTTTGTCTCGGACACAGGTTTGACGGCCGGTTCCGTCTTGGGCTGCACCTTAGGCTCGGCCTTGGCCTTGGGTGCCGGTTTCGGTTTGGCTTCAGCCTTTGCCGTGCTGGCACTGCCACCGCCACCAGCGCGGTTCGACAGGCCGAGGCGATGCACCTTGCCGATCACCGCATTGCGGGTGACGCCACCAAGCTCCTTGGCAATCTGGCTGGCCGATTGGCCTTCGCCCCACATTTTTTTCAGCAGTTCAACGCGTTCGTCGGTCCAGGACATCAGCAGGCTTTCCGATTTAAAAAGCGGCCTCACGTGGGGCCGCCTTGTGTCTCATTTCAGTGTCAGCGCCCTATAGTAGTCACACAGCCCAAAGTTACAAGACGTGACCTTAGGCTTTGGGTGGGGCACGCAACCCTTCCCGCCAGGCCAGAAGCAGTGCGCCCGCGATGATAACACCAGCGCCAAGGATCGTGATTGCATCGGGGATCACGCGATAGAAGATGATGTCGTATCCCGCGGCGAAGATCAGGGTGGCATAGCTGAACGGCGCGACAAAGCTGGCATCGGCCCTTGCCATGGCGTTTACAAAGCATGCTTGTGCTGCAGCCATGGCACATCCGACCCCAGCCATGAGTATCCACTGGCTCAGGGAGAGGGATTGCCAAACAAAAGATACGGCCACCCCGGCAATGCAAAGTCCAAGCGCGTTGTTGACCAGTAGAATCGAAAACGGCCCCTCGCGAGCGGTCAGTTTCTTGATAAAGCTCAACTCAAGTCCCAGCGCCATGGCAGCCCCGAGGGCCAGGAGTGCGGCGGGCTGAAAGCTCTCCGGCGTCGGACGCAACAGGATCATTGCCCCGACAAAGGCAATCAGGGCGGCCAGCCAACGCCACTTACCCACCCGCTCGCCCAGCAATGGGATGGCCAAAATCATACCGAAGACCGGGTTTAGAAACGAAATTGCGGTGGCATCTGCCAAGGGAATGTACGCAACGGACGCGAACATCAGGGTAACACCTGCCCAACCACTTGCTGTGCGGGCCAAATGGAAGCCGAGATGGGGGCGCTGCAATTCTGGCCGTAGGATCATCGCGGCCGTGCCGAGGACCAAAAAAGCAAAAAGAAACCTGCCAAAGCTGATCTGGAACGGATGCAACGGCGCGCCAAACTGACCTGTCCCCAGTGCCTTTGCGAACAAGGTCGAGGCTGCGATGAAGGCGCAAGCTACGACTATCAGCAGCGCGGCAAAAACGGGGTTCTCGGCCTTCGGCTTGTACATATCGCGTCCCTGCGCCCACGCCACCCCAAGTGCAAGCGCATTTTTGCTGGCAAATACGCTGCAACTGGCCTAGACGGACTCCATGATCAATTTCGCACACCTCCGACGAGCCTTGCGACGCAGCTGACTGCTGCGCCTGATCTTGATGTGCCGTGATGGCACGCTTTCCTCAAATCTGTTGACCCTGCCTCATGCCTCATGCACCAACGTGCTTTGATGTATTGGCCTTCCAAAAAGGATGATCCGCATGATCACGTCCGTTCTGCCGACCTACAACCGTGCTCCTTTGACGTTCGTCAAAGGCGAAGGCACTTGGCTGATTGAGGCAGATGGCCGACGTTTTCTTGATCTTGGGGCTGGCATTGCCGTGAATGCATTGGGTCACGCTCATCCCGCTCTGACGCAGGCCTTGACCGAGCAGGCTGGCACGCTGTGGCACACGTCCAACCTGTATCACATCCCACAACAGCAGGCGCTGGCAGACAAGTTGGTGGACGCAACCTTTGCCGACACCGTTTTCTTCACCAATTCGGGAACCGAGGCGTGCGAACTGGCCGTCAAGATGGCGCGCAAATACTGGTATGACAAAGGGCATCCCGAAAAGGTGGACATCATCACATTCTCGGGCAGCTTTCATGGCCGATCCTCTGCAGGCATCGCGGCTGCCGGGTCTGAGAAGATGACAAAAGGTTTTGGTCCTCTGTTGCCTGGTTTCACGCATCTGGCCTTTGGTGATCACGATGCCATTGCGCCAGCCATCACCGAAGCGACCGCCGCCATCATGGTCGAACCCGTGCAGGGCGAGGGCGGCATCATCCCCATACCGGATCAATGTCTTAAAGGGCTGCGCGACCTGTGTGACGAAAAGGATATCCTTTTGATCCTCGACGAGGTGCAGTGCGGTGTTGGGCGTACCGGTAAACTCTTTGCCCATGAATGGGCCGGGATTGAGCCTGACATCATGATGGTGGCCAAGGGCATCGGTGGTGGTTTCCCGCTTGGGGCCGTACTTGCCACGGAAGACGCGGCCAGCGGAATGACAGCTGGCACACATGGATCGACCTACGGTGGAAACCCACTGGGTTGCGCCGTGGGGTGCGCGGTTTTGGATATCGTCGCGGATCCGAAGTTTTTGGACGATGTGAATCGCAAGGCGGGTCTTCTGCGCCAAAAGCTCGAAGGCTTGGTCGCTGCGCATCCCGATGTGTTCGAGCTGGTGCGTGGATCAGGGCTCATGCTCGGCATCAAGTGCAAGGTTCCGTGCGGGGATGTCGTTGCTGCCGGCTATGACGAAGAGGTCATTACGGTGCCCGCAGCAGACAACACCATTCGTCTTCTGCCGCCCTTGACCATATCGGATGAGGAACTCGCCACTGCTGTCGAACGCCTTGATGCAGCAGCGCTAAAGGTCGCGGCCTGATCTTTCCTTAATTGAATAAACCACGTGGGTTGGGTGCCTTTGGCTCTCAGCCCCTTCGATCCAAGAGACATCGACATGACCCATTTCCTGGACATCCACACCACCAGCCAAGCAGATCTTCGGCACATCATCGACAATGCCCAAGCCATGAAAACGGCGCGTGCCGGGCGCCCCAAAGGCACCCATGACGACGATCAGCCATTGGCGGGCCATATGGTGGCCCTGATTTTTGAAAAACCCTCGACCCGGACGCGCGTGTCCTTTGACGTCGGCGTGCGCCAGATGGGTGGGCAGACCATGGTGCTGTCCGGCAGTGACATGCAGCTTGGCCACGGAGAGACCATTGCCGACACTGCGCGCGTGCTGAGCCGCTATGTGGACTTGATCATGATCCGTACCTTTGAAGAGGCGACGCTGCTTGAAATGGCGGAGTATGCCAGCGTTCCCGTGATCAATGGGCTGACCAATCGCACCCATCCTTGCCAGATCATGGCCGATGTCATGACCTTCGAAGAACATCGCGGTCCAATCAAGGGCAAGAAGGTTGTGTGGTCTGGCGATGGCAACAACGTCTTTGCCAGCTTTGCCCACGCGGCCAAGCAATTCGAGTTTGATCTGACGTTTACCGGACCAGATCCCTTGGATCCGGAACGCGCGTTGGATGGCCTTTATACGATCGAGCGCGATCCTCATGCGGCGGTAAAAGATGCCGATCTCGTCGTAACTGATACATGGGTCAGCATGCACGATCCACAATCCGCACGCGAGCGGCGTCACAACCAGCTGCGTGGTTACCAGGTCAACGCGGACCTTATGGCACAGGCCAAACCAGATAGTCTTTTCATGCACTGCTTGCCGGCCCACCGTGATGACGAGGCCACGTCCGAAGTGATGGACGGCCCGCATTCGGTCATTTTTGACGAGGCTGAGAACCGTCTGCATGCCCAAAAGGCGATCATGCGCTGGTGTCTTGGGGTCTGATCTGATGGCGGGCGCACGCATAGCAGTCGCGGGCGCAGGCAGTATTGGCTGCTATGTGGGCGGTTTGCTGGCCGCAGCAGGGCATGACGTTTGTTTTCTGGCACGGCCACGTATCGCGCAAGCCTGTGCGCAGCGTGGCCTGCGTATGACGGACTATGCTGGGAATGATGTGCACCTGCCAAAGCCGCAGATGGTCGAAACGCCCGAAACTGCATTCGTCGGTGCGGATGTGATCCTTGTTTGCACAAAGTCAGGCGATACAGCCGCCATGGCGCGAGACATCGCAGCACATGCGCCGTCGGCACAGATTGTCAGTTTGCAGAATGGGATCGACAATGCCTCTACCATACGCGCCGAAGTGCCGGGCGCCGATGTCCGGGCTGCGATGGTCCCATTCAATGTCGTGCCGGAAAGCGCTGCGCACTACCACCGCGCGACTTCTGGCGACATTCTGATCGAAGCCGGGCCATTGCCCGATTTTGATACGCCAACCCTTGCGTGGCAGCAGGTCGACAACATCGAAGCGGTGCAATGGGGCAAGTTGTTGATCAATCTGGGCAATGCCGTCAACGCGCTGTCCGACTTGCCGCTGTTGACACAGCTGCAGGACCGGGCGTGGCGGCGTCTCATGGCGGATCAAATGGCCGAAGCACTGCGCATATTGTCTGCTGCAGGGATCAAGCCTGCCAAGACAACTGCTGCTCCACCCGGCTTGATCCCGCATATCCTGCGTCTGCCCACACCTCTATTTCGTCGGATCGCAGCCCAGATGCTGACCATCGACGCACAGGCCCGGTCATCCATGTGGGATGATTTGAAACAGGGGCGTCGCACCGAAATCGATGCTTTGCAGGGTGCCATCATTGCGCTTGCTGAACGATATGGCCGGCAAGCGCCGTTGAATGCACGCATGCGCGCACTGATCCGTGAGGCGGAAGCTGCTGGAAAGGGCCCGCCCGGGTTAACCCCAGCCGATATTCGGCCGTAGCTACGGCAGGGCTCAGCGTCTTGGCTTTGCCCTAAGCGTGGGGTCTGCTTGCGTTGGGTCCTCGGGCCAGGGGTGTTTCGGATATTGCCCGCGCATGTCCTTGCGTACATCGGCATAGGAATTGGCCCAGAAGCCGGGCAGGTCCGACGTAACCTGTACGGGGCGTTGGGCAGGGGACAGCAGGGTGACTTGTAGTGGCACGGTGCCCACCACCGGGTGTCGGGTGACGCCAAACATTTCCTGCAGACGCACAGAGATGCCCGGCACGTCTTCATCATAGTCGATGGGAATGCGCCGACCAAGGGGTGTTTCAAAATGCCCCGGCACCGCGCGATCAAGTTTTTCCAGCATGTCCCAGCCCAGATGCGCCTGCAACGCGGGCAAGATGTCGAAGGCTTTCCAGTCCGACGTTGTGCGGATCCCCGCCAGGTGAGGGAGCAACCATGTGTCGAGGGAGCCGAGTAGTGTACCTTCGCTCAGATCGGGAAATTCGTTCCCCATCAGACGCGCGCGCGCCATCAGCCGTTTTGCCCCTTTGGACGGTCGCAGACCCATCTGCCGAATACCGTCGATCATCGCCATCGCCACCGCCTCATCTGGCGCTGCGTGCCATGGTTGGTCTTCGAGGATCAGCGCACCAAACTGACGGTGCGTGCGGGCTTGAACTGCCCCATCCCGTTTGGACCACAAGCAGATGTCTTTCCATTGGATTTGGTCGGCAAAAAGGTCTTCCAACTCTGACATCGTCAAAGCTGTTGCTTGCCTGATCCGCGCTTCGCGTGGGTTACCGTCGAGGTCCGTCGCTACGATAAGCCGCTGCCCTGCAAGGGCATCGCCTTCGGGCATGACGGCGCCTTTGCCGCCGGACAGGACATAGCGTGGTGCGTCACCAGAACGCCGCAGCCCGATGCGGTCGGGATACGCAAGACTGGCCATTCCCGCCGCTGTAAGCAGTGCGGCATTCTGCTGCTTCGCGGCCAGTTTCCTTGTCTCATCCTTGATCCGGGCTATTGCCCCGCGATGGACACTGTTACCAAAGTCACCGGGGTTCCTAAGCGCGCGCAGCCTGAGCTCCAGATCAACACCTCTTCCCCGTAGGGGATCACGATCGCTCAGCAAAGCGGCCAGCGGTGCAGCCTGTTTGCCAGCCGTCACCAGCATATGGGCCAGCCTTGGGTGCAACGGTTGCCGGGCAAGCTCCCTCCCATGATCGGTGATCCGGTTTTGAGCGTCGAGGGCACCAAGCATTTGCAACACCGCGCGCGCTTCGGCCAGACGTCCTTCGTGGGGTGGCGTGACAAACCGCAGGTCATTCTCACCTCCGCCCCAGATGGCAAGTTCAAGCGCAAAGCTGGCCAGATCGCCTGCGCTGATTTCAGGGGGTGGGAACGCGGCAAGCGCGCCGTCCTCGCCCTTTGTCCAAAGTTTGTATGCGACGCCGGGGGCGACGCGGCCCGCACGGCCCGCACGTTGCGTGGCTTCAGCGCGGGTCACCTTTTCTGTGATCAGGCGCGACATGCCCGATGACGGATCGAATTGCGCGCGACGGGCACGGCCACCATCAACGACGATGCGGATGTCCGGAATGGTAAGCGAGGTTTCTGCAATTGCTGTGGCCAGCACGATCTTCCGTTGATCAGACGGGGAAATGGCGGCGCGCTGTGCTTTGAAGTCCATGGCACCAAAAAGCGGCTGCACATTGGGCAGATCGGACAGGAACGCTGCGGTACGCCTGATTTCTCCTTCTCCCGGCAGAAAAGCAAGCAGGCCGCCTGGCTCGTTTGAATAGGCCGTGCGGATCAGGTCCGCCATCGCGCTTTCGAAGCGGGTCGTTTTCGCAAGCGGGCGGTCCAGCCAATGCGCCGCGACATCGTAGTTCTTGCCCTCGGATGTCAGGATCGGAGCCTGCATCACGTCGGCCACCGGTGCAGCATCCAGCGTGGCAGACATGGCCAGCAGGATCAGGTCGTCCCGTAAGGCCTCGGCCACCTCCAAACACAGGGCAAGACCCAGATCGGCGTTCAAGGACCGTTCATGGAATTCATCAAAGATCACCGCGCCCACGCCCGGCAGGTCCGGGGCGTCTTGCAGCATCCTTGTCAGGATTCCTTCGGTCACGACTTCGATGCGGGTAGATGAACCAACAGTGCTGTCCCCGCGGATGCGATACCCGACAGTTTGCCCTGTTCGTTCGCCAAGTGTTGTTGCCATTCGGTCTGCGGCCGTGCGCGCGGCCAGTCGACGGGGTTCCAGCATGAGAATGCGCCCGTCGGTCAACCCGGCATCAAGTATGGCCAACGGCACCCGCGTGGTTTTGCCCGCACCCGGCGGCGCCTGAAGGACAGCGCGCCCGTACTGGCGCAATGCGTCCATCAGATCAGGCAGAATGTCATCGATAGGCAAGCGGGTCATACGTCGCCTTATGGCGCAACCGTCATGGGTCGCCAACTCTGGACATTTTTAACATGCCCACGCAGAAACGCGCGTATGGATACAAAGGATCTTGCTGAACGGATTGCAGCCGGCGAGCGGCGGGCGCTGGCACGCGGTATCACACTGGTTGAAAGCGGGCGGGCCGATCATCGGGTGCAGGCGGCCGAGGTATTGGCTGCATTGCCACGAGATCGGCAGTCGCTGCGGATTGGATTGTCCGGCACACCGGGCGTCGGCAAATCAACCTTTATCGAGGCGTTCGGAATGACGCTTGTACAGGCTGGGTTGCGCGTCGCGGTTCTTGCCGTTGATCCGTCCTCTGCCCGGTCCGGCGGTTCGATCCTGGGCGACAAGACACGTATGGATCGGTTGAGCCGCGAACCGGCTGCTTTCATTCGCCCGTCGCCGAGCCAGACTCATCTGGGCGGCGTGGCCCGACGGACGCGCGAGGCGGTCGCCTTGTGCGAAGGCGCCGGGTTCGACGTGGTGCTGATTGAAACGGTTGGTGTCGGGCAGTCCGAAACGGTTGTGGCGCAGATGTCCGATCTGTTTCTGTTGCTGCTGGCTCCGGCGGGCGGGGATGAGCTGCAGGGGGTCAAGCGCGGGATCATGGAGATGGCCGACATGATCCTGATCAACAAGGCGGATGGTGATCTGAAACCCGCCGCGACGCGCACCTGTGCCGACTATACCGGCGCTTTGCGTTTGTTGCGCAAGCGTCCCCAGGACCCGGACGGATTTCCCAAGGCGATGATGGTGTCGGCGATGACCGGAGAAGGTCTGGACGCCGCGTGGACCGACATGCAGGCGCTGATGGACTGGCGAAAGCAAGCGGGTTTCTTTGCTGCAACCCGTGCTGCGCAAGCGCGTTACTGGTTCGAAGACGATGTGCGCGCAGGCCTGCTCGCACGGTTGGACAGACCAACGGCGCGGGCCGCGCTTGGCAAACTGGCGGCCGAGGTTGAGGCGGGAACGCGCAGTCCTTCGGCGGCCGCACAGATGTTCCTGACAGAACATCTGGATGGCTGACCCCAAACGCGTCTTCGATGGCGATCTGCTGCGCGCCGACCTCTTCAATCCGTCGGGGCGGCGCCTGTTCGTCAGTTTCCGTCAACGCATAGCAGTTGATGGGGCATTCAGCCGCCCTAACCCGGTACGTAGTTTCATCGCGCAAGACCACGCGCATCTGCACATTCAGTCGCGGTTCAACGACTGGTTTGTCAATGACGAGACCGAAGCGCTTGAACACTGTTTGGCAGACGCCCTGCGCGGGTATGGTCGACGGGTGGCGATGGGGTTTTCAATGGGGGGTTACGCAGCGTTGCGGCTGTCGCGTTGTCTTGATCTGCGCCACGTGATGCTTGTGTCACCGCAGGTGTCGATCCACCCGGATGTGGTGCCGTTCGACAAGCGTTTTCGTGGGTCGTCCGGCGGCTTCCACTTTGCGCAAGGGGACTTGGGCATACATGGGCGGCGTCAATTGGCCGGGACAGTGATCGTGGATCCGTTCCGCGCGCTGGACATGCGCAATGCCCACATGATTCAAACCCTGTTCCCACGGATCGGGCTGGCGCGGACGGCGTGTTCTGGTCATCCGGCCAGTCGTGTGTTGCGCGAAGCGGGGCAGTTTCCGGCCTTGCAGCGCATGTTGTTTGACCCACCCGTCTCATCTGGCGCAGTGACTGTGCTGCACCGGAACGCCCGCCGTCATTCTGCCATTTACTGGAAAAAACTCGCTGAGCTTGCTACGCTGCGCAAGCGTGCTGACCTTGCAAGGGTTGCTATGTCGCGCGCGACTGCTCTTGGCAGGTCTAGGGGTTGACGAATCTTGGTTGAGCGCATACCAGCCGCTGACCAAGTTTCAGGCGCTGCCATTGCGGCGCCCTTTTGATATTTGCGAGGGCGCGTCCCTTGCCGGACGAAAGAGGACAAGCCGATGTCGCGCGTATGCGAACTGACCGGAAAAGGCCCGATGACTGGCAACAATGTCAGCCACGCCAACAACAAAACACGTCGGCGCTTCTTGCCGAACCTGAATGACGTAACCCTTCAGTCCGAGACACTGGGCCGTGGTGTAAAATTGCGCATCTCGGCTGCGGCACTTCGGTCGGTTGATCACCGCGGTGGTCTGGACGCGTACCTTGCCAAAGCCAAGGACGTTGAACTGTCGGACCGTGCCCTGAAAGTCAAAAAAGAGATCGCGAAGGCGCAAGCCGCCGCCGCCTGATTTCAAAGCTTTTCAGCTTGTGACCCCGCTTTCGCAAGAAGGCGGGGTTTTCTTGTTTTGTGACGCCTGCTTGGGGTCGCGGACGCTTGTGAGCGGTGATTGTGCCGCAGTTGTGATGTGAACCGAGTCTCTCTAAGTGTGCGACATGTACCGCGCGTTTGTGTCCATAGTCCTGAGCCTCGTGCTGTTGGCGACAAGCTACAATGCCGCGGTGGCACGTGGTGCGCCGCAAGCTGTCGATCAAATGGTGATCTGCTCAGGGACTACGGTGGCCGTCGTCTTTATCGATACGGATGGACAGCCAACGACAGCTCCGCATCTGTGCCCCGACTGCGCGTTACACCTGTTTGCGGCTGTAGCGCCTTTCGAAGCCATTCCAAAGTGGCTGGACAACGCGACGATGCTTCGAGCCACGCCGCTGGTTGAGCAGCAGTCCGTTACGTGCCAACTGCGAGCGTCTGCGCGGGCCCCTCCTGTCGATCTGATCCGGACTTTCCAATCAGAGACCACTTAATTTCAGGAGGACACCATGTCCCTTCGTACTACTCTTGCCGCAGGTATCGCGGCCACACTTCTTTCTGTGCCTGCATTTGCTGACGGCATCATGGTCATGGACCCGTATGCCCGCGCGGCAAGCCCAGCTGCAAAGTCGGGCGCTGCCTTCATGATGATCCGCAATGATACAGGGCAAGACGACACTCTGATCTCGGCCAGCACAGACGCCGCAGCACGGGTTGAATTGCACACGCATATCGAGGTGAGCGACGGCGTGATGCAGATGACGGAAATCGAGGGCGGCATTCCACTGCCCGCCGGCGGCACACACCACATGATGCGGGGCGGTGACCATGTCATGCTCATGGGGCTGACCGGCCCGCTGGAGCAGGACGCGACCATCGAAGTTACCTTGACGTTCGAAAAAGCGGGCGAGGTTGCCGTGACCATACCCGTCGACAATGCGCGCAAGCCCGAAGCCGGTGCGCACGGCAGCCACTCGCACTGAAGGCTTGCGGATCAAGATCCGCCTTACATCTGCCCCGCCTGTTTGAAACCCGGATGGGACATCGCTGGAAACGTCGTAAGGCGGATCTTGATCCGCCTTACCCGGCCAGAACCTCGGCCACCCAGTTCGGCACTGTTTCTGATGCTTTGCCTGCGCGAACGTCGTCGAACAGACCTACATTCTCGCCCGGTTCCAGGTTCATCTCGATCGTTTCTGCGCCGACATGTCGGGCCATCTGCACAAACCCGGCCGCTGGATACACGTTGCCCGATGTGCCGATAGCGACAAACACGTCGGCGTTTGCCAACGCAACTTCGATCCGTTCCATGTGATAGGGTATTTCGCCAAACCAAACGATATCCGGTCGGGCCGTTGGTCCTGTGCAGTTGGGGCAATCCTGTTCGACTGACATCGCAAGCGGTGCGGGCCAGCGATGCTCACATGTGGCGCACAGGGCAGAATTCAATGCACCGTGCATGTGGATCACGTCCACGCTGCCACCTTTTTCGTGCAGATCGTCGACGTTCTGCGTCACCAAAGTGACGGAACCCGCATGCTCGGCTTGCAGCCGCGCCAGGGCCATGTGTGCCGCATTCGGGTTGGCGTCCGCTGCTTGAGCACGGCGCGCGTTGTAGAAATCAACAACAAGCTGCGGATTGCGCGCAAAGCCCTCGGGAGTGGCAACATCCTCGATCCGGTGCTGTGCCCATAGCCCACCTTCATCCCGAAACGTCCCAAGACCGCTTTCGGCTGAAATCCCGGCGCCAGTCAGGATCACGATGGAAGGGGCAGACATTGTATATCTCCTTGGTGTTTTGCGCTGATGTGGACCGATCCAAGCAAGAAGTGCAAGCGATCAACCATCAAGCAAACGCAACTCACCCGCGAGCCATGGCAACTGTATCAGGGCGGGGTCCATCATGTGCGTTTTGATCAGACGCCGCATTGTGTTGGCCACATCGGTCGGTACTTCGCCCGCCCAATCCGCGCTCGCATACAGCGATATCGTGCGTGAGAAGGGCTTGAATGGCAGCGGGAACGCATCAACCTGATCATGAAATCGCCCGGCTCGCATGTAGCCCAGCGGCGTCGTAACCGACCACCCGATGCGTCGTGCCACCATTGCCATCAAGGCCAAGTGGCTGCCGATCTCGAAGCGGTCCGCGAAATCCAGCTTTTGACGCGCCAGGTGCGCTTCAATCTGGCGCGAAATCAATTGTTGGCGCTCGTAACGCAGAAATGGCAGGTCGGGCAGGATGGACATGGGATCGCCATCGCGGACCACACCGCGTGGGGCAACCAGAATGAATGGATCTCGGGCCAAGGGATATTCAAGAACGCCATCGCGCATCGTGCCATCACTGGCCGAAATGGCAATGTGAAGGCTCTTGTCGGCAATGGCTTGCAGGATTTCGTGGCTGGGGGCCGTGGCAAGCGTGAATTTGCAGCGCGTCAGGCTGTCAGCCAGGATCGTCACCAACCGCGGGGTCAGGTCGTTCTCGAAGTCATCGATGACCCCAATGGACAGGGCCGACAAATGGGCCAGGTCCATTACCGTCAATTCGGATTGCGCAAGGCGCAGTTGCGACAACGCTGCTTCCGCCCTTGCCAGAAAGCTGGTGCCAGCAGGCGTCAACCGCATGGGACGTTTGCCGTGATCGACCAGATCAGTGGCCAATGCCGTTTCAAGGTTCCGTAATTGCTGGCTGACGGCTGGTTGGCTAAGACCGGTCACTGTCGCGGCTTGGGCAACGGAACCGGTTGCGGCGAGTGCCTCGAACACTTCAAGGCCACGCAGGGTGACGCCCTTGCTTAACATGGAATACCCTTACACAGTTTTGCATTCTTTGAATGTTTAGGCGTAGAGCGGTCAAGAAAAATCAGCTTTGATGTCGCGTTGCTTTTGGTTTTTCGAAAGAAATGCCCCGCCTTGCGTCAGGCGAGCAGAGTAAGGCACAAAAGGGTATGAAGATTGCGACAGCCTCTTACCCGCTTGATGTATTGCCCGATTGGGCGGCCTATGAGGACAAGTTGACGGCGTGGGTGTCTGAAGCGGCTGAGGCCGGCGCGGATTTGCTGGTTTTCCCCGAGTATGGCGCGATGGAGTTGGCCACGCTTGCGGGGCAGGATATCGCTGGCGATCTGGAGGCTTCGCTTTTTGCCGTGGCGGATCGCTTGCCCGACGCGGATGCGTTGCATACTCACCTTGCTGCTCAGTTCGGTGTGCATATCCTTGCCGCCTCTGGCCCTGCGCGACACGATGAAATTGCCCGCCCTGTGAACCGCGCCCGCCTGTTTGCCCCCGGCGGGGCGGTTGGCGTGCAAGACAAACAGATCATGACCCGTTTCGAGGCGGAGACATGGAACGTCGTTCCGGGCGATCCCTTGCAATTGTTTGATACGGTGCTGGGGCGGATTGGCATCCTGATATGCTACGACAGCGAGTTCCCACTTCTGGGGCGGGTCCTTGCCGATGCCGATATCATTTTGGTGCCATCCGTGACTGAAGCCTTGTCGGGCTATTCCCGCGTTCGGATCGGTGCGCAGGCGCGCGCGTTGGAAAATCAATGCGTTACCGTGATGTCGTCCGTTGTTGGGGAAGCGTCCTGGTCCGAGGCCGTCGACATCTCGACAGGGGCGGGTGGCATTTTCGGGCCACCGGATCAGGGGTTTCCCGAGACCGGAGTGATTGCAACGGGCACGCTAAACGAGCCGGGATGGGTGTATGGCGAGATTGATTTGGCCCGCGTCGCAAGTGTGCGGGCAAACGGCACGGTCTTGAACCGCAGGGACTGGGATGCACAAAGCGGTCGCGCCGATCCTGTCAAAGTCGTGACACTCGCCTGATTAGCCCTTGAATTATGGGGCGCAGAGGCGCATTTAGTGGCGCGTCCGCACATTGGCGGGCAATGCAATGAAGGAGAGACCATGGCCAAGGAAGATACGCTCGAATTTCCCGGTGTCGTGAAGGAACTCCTGCCCAATGCGACGTTTCGGGTCGAGCTTGAGAATGGCCATGAGATCATCGCACACACGGCAGGAAAAATGCGCAAGAACCGCATCCGCGTTCTGGCTGGCGACAAGGTACAGGTCGAGATGACCCCCTATGATCTGACCAAGGGTCGGATCAACTACCGCTTTAAATAAACCACTTTCGTGGCGTTTGTTCTGGGATCCGGAAGTCCGAGGCGGCTTGAGCTGCTCGGGCAACTTGGTGTCGTACCCGATGATGTACGCCCGCCCGACATCGACGAAACGCCCCGAAACGGGGAATTGCCGCGCCCCTATTGCGCGCGTATTGCCCGCGAGAAGGTGACCGCAGTGGTTGCCGCTTCCGATGATGTCGTCCTGTGTGCAGACACGACCGTTGCGCTGGGGCGTCGCATTCTGGGCAAACCTGAAGATGCAGCCGAAGCGCGCGCATTCCTGAACCAGATGTCGGGTCGTCGTCACCGGGTTATCACCGCAGTCGCGGTAAAAAAGGGTGACAGGGTCTGGGAACGCGATGTTGTCAGTACGGTGCGCATGAAAGCTCTGTCTGCAGATGAAATCACCAGCTATCTGGCGATGAACGATTGGCAGGGCAAGGCAGGGGGCTATGGCATACAAGGTCCAGCCGGTGCTTTGATCCCTTGGATCTCAGGGTCGTTTTCAGCCATTGTCGGTTTACCTCTTTCTGAGACCGCAGGGCTTTTGCAAGCCGCAGGCATGAAGGTTTGGGCATGAAGGGTCACCAGATATGTTTGGATCATCTGAACGGTCGCGAGGCGGCCGCCCTTGTCGTGGACGGGCACCTGGATGATCTGCTGATTGACTCTGATGCTCCGCGCCCGGGCACCGTTTACCGCGCGGTCACAGACAGACCTGTCAAAGGGCAGGGTGGGCTTTTCCTGAAAACCCCAGATGGCGCGGCGTATTTGCGCGGTGTCAAAGGGATCGGGCAAGGCGAGACGCTTTTGGTGCAGGTCACCGGCTATGCCGAGCCGGGCAAGGCCATCCCCGTCAGTCACAAGCTTCTGTTCAAAAGCCGCTATGCCATCGTCACCCCAGATGCTCCTGGTCTCAACCTGTCCCGCAGCATTCGGGATGATGACATTCGAGATGAGCTGATGGCGCTTGCGCATGATGGAATGGACGGAAGCCAGATGGGTCTGATCCTGAGGTCCGCGGCTGCTGGCGCAGATGCCGAAGCAGTGTCGGATGACATTGGCGCAATGCGCGATCTGGCAGAAACGATTATGGGTGATCAGGGTGCCGGTCCCGAGGTTCTGACCGAAGGTGATGGCCCCCATGTCTTGGCGTGGCGGGACTGGACCGATCCGGCAGCAGTTGTGACGGAACCGGGATGCTTCGAAGAATATGGTATCCTGGATGCGCTAGACAGTGCGAAGGCGGCGCGCGTGGGTTTGGGCGCAGATGCCAGCATGTTTGTTGAAGCGACACGGGCGCTGGTCGCCGTGGATGTGAACACCGGTGCAGACGGCTCGTTTGCCGCGGGTCTGAAGGCGAACCTCGCCTGCGCGCGCATGCTGCCGTCGGCCTTGCGGGTGCGCGGTTTGGGAGGCCAGATTATCATCGATCTGGCACCTATGCCGAAAAAGGAACGCAAGACTTTTGAAGCAGTGCTGCGTGCCGCCTTGCGCAAGGATGATGTGGATACGGTGATGGCCGGATGGACACCGCTCGGTCACTTCGAATTGCAACGCAAACGCGCGCGGTTGCCGCTGGCCGAGGTGCTGTCTTGACGTGCCCGATCTGCAGTGAAGACACGGCGCCGGAGTATCGCCCTTTTTGCTCGCGACGTTGCGCAGACATCGACTTGGCTCGATGGATGAACGGCGCCTATTCTGTTCCTTCCCAGCGTGAAGAAGAGGGCGATGTCGTGGATGACGAGGGTCCATTGCCACATTAGGCATTTGGTGTGATTTTGCTATGGACAGTGCCTGACGATACGCTTATCACGCGCCCACCCGAAGCGTCAGGCTTCACCCGTGCCCGGGTAGCTCAGGGGTAGAGCAGTGGATTGAAAATCCTCGTGTCGGTGGTTCGATTCCGCCCCCGGGCACCATATAACAAACTGACATGACTGCATTTTTTGCGTGTAACTGATCCATGTTTTGGTCAGGTTTGACGCTTTTGGCCCGCCTCCGGTTCACTACTTCCAGCGTGGCCAAGGTCTTCCGCTTCTTGTTGGCAAGGTTCTCAGACCGCGAATATGCGACCGGAGCCGTGGACGGCACTACTGGCCGGTTCGCACGCATTGAGGAAAGCAAGGCGTGTGCCCACACCAAACCCGACTCACTAAATTGCGCCCAAACTGTGGTCGTATTCTGAAAACATCCGAACTGATCACCTGAATTGCGAAACATTTGCAGGCAAGAACCGTATTTTGTCTCGGCACGGTCTCCAGTGCCTCATTTTCGCCATATTCATGACACCTACGCCACACATTCCGGCCCTAGCTTCGCCTTATCCGCCATGCGCGAATTAACAAGAACGCCCGATCTGCCCGGGCTGGTAATTAGAGCTCCGGCCGGTATCGGGGCAAGGAAGCTGTCGATGAAATACACGTTGATCCCAGGTCAGCCTCACACCGCAAGTGAGGAAGAAACGATGTCAATGATCCGTTCGGTCCTGACGGATGAGGCGGATACCTCCAAGTCTCAGCCTCGCAATATCGATGTGACGGACATGGACGCGCCTGGTTCTCAAGACGTTGCGGCCCGCGCCTTTATCGAACGTACGCCTCCGCCAGCGCCACGCCGTCGCGCAACAGACCTGCCGGAACTTGAAAAAGATACGTATGCGCAGAAACGCACCGGCCTCTTCCGTCCATTGACAAGCATGATCTCGCGTGTCCGCCGGTTTGAACCCAAAACGCGCCATCTGGCGCTGGCCAGTGCCGCATTGCTGTTTGTCGTGCGCCCACATTGGTTTGTAATCGCTGCGGTCATTGCTGTTGTGCTTCTCGTCGCGACCTTCCTGACGTTGGGTGCAGATCGGATCTGGACGTCCGTTCTGGGCTGGTTGGACCGGATCGAGATGAAAGACCATGGCCGCGCCGAAGATCTGCGCGCCAAACTCGACACGTTTGCCTATCGGTGGGACAGCGTGTTGGACGTTTTCCCCGATGGCATGGTCGACAGCCTCTACATGCCGGATTTCCAATCGCTGCAGCAGGCCGAAGCCGAACATCAACAGGTTGTGGCGGAACGCCTGAGCAGGATGGCGCAGGAAACCTGATCAGCATCCACACCTGTAGACGTGCAAGGCGGGCGCAATCCCGCCTTGAATTCGGTCTTGACTGCCGTTACATGCGATCCATCCGCAGCAAAGGACATGATCCATGGCCACAACCAACCCACTTCAATTCATCCAGCAGGTGCGCTCGGAAGTCGCGAAAGTGGTGTGGCCGACGCGGCGCGAGGTATTCCTGACCACTGTCATGGTCTTTATCCTTGCCGCGCTGACAGCCGTGTTTTTCGCCCTGGTCGATATCTTGATCCGTGGTGGGCTCGAGATGGTGTTGACGACCTTCGGGTAACGCCCAGCAGGCGCGAGCCTCTTGCACTTTGATATGGTGCAGAGTATTTCCCGATCCTGATCTGAAACAGGCGCGCGGCGATTCGAGCCCCGCGCCACTTTTTATTCAGGGCGGTGGCACGGGCTGCTGCACAAGGCGTAACAAATCGGGCGAGGGGCCAGAAACAACATGGCGAAACGGTGGTATTCGGTCAGCGTTCTTTCGAATTTCGAAAAGAAGATTGCCGAGCAAATCCGAACCTCGGTCGAGGAAAACGGTCTTGAGGATCAGATCGACGAAGTGCTGGTCCCGACCGAAGAGGTGATCGAAGTCCGTCGCGGCAAGAAAGTGACAACCGAACGCCGCTTCATGCCCGGTTATGTGCTGGTGCACATGGAAATGTCCGACCAGGGCTATCACCTGATCAACTCGATCAACCGCGTCACTGGTTTCCTTGGCCCACAGGGCCGTCCGATGCCGATGCGCGATGCCGAAGTGAACCAGATCCTGAACCGCGTTCAGGAAGGTGAGGAAGCACCGAAGCTGATGATCAGCTTCGAGGTGGGCGAAAAGGTCAAGGTCAACGATGGCCCGTTCGAGGATTTCGACGGCATGGTCGAAGAGGTCGACGAGGACAACCAGCGCCTGAAAGTGACTGTATCGATCTTTGGCCGCGAAACGCCGGTCGAACTGGAATACACGCAAGTCACCAAACAGATCTGATCGAATTTCCATTGCGAGCGAAGGGGCGTACGCATGTGCGCCCTTTTTGATTCTATGCATCGGGAATTCAGGAACCGGAAATTATCCACAGAATAATCCACAAGCCCTGTTGACGAATAAAGCGGATTATCGCCTACTGGTTGACACAGGCACACGATGTAGATGTGCGACGGAAAGCCGAGCAGCGTATCTGGGGGATATTCTATGGCATTGAAGTATTTGCGGGACAGCCTTCCGTGGCTGGTCCCATCTGCCGCAATTGTATTTGCCGCATCCGGGTTTCTTGAGCTTGGGGGCGAAGAAGACGCCGCACCTGCAAGCGAACAGACATTTTCAAACGCAGCAGCACCACAAGGTGTAACGGCTCAACAAACACCGACCGAGACCGTCGAAGAAGAGGTCGTCGCGCGTCAGGCTGGACCCGAAACCACACTGACAACGGTGGGCACATCAAACACCCGGGCTCAGCCGCTGGCCGCGGCCGCGCTGCCGCAACCCGCACCTGCACCTGCACCTGCATCGCAACGTACCGCGGCCTTGGCGACAACGTCAGCAGCCCCGTTCTTCGACACAAACACCTTTGGCGCAGCGGCGCAGCAGCAATGCCTCGAAGATCTGCGCACCATGGCTGGTCAAGCACGCGTCTATTTCCCAAGCGGTGGTCTGAATGCGGATCAGGATGGCATCGAACAAGGTCGCCTGCTCGGTCTGATCGCGCAAACCTGCCCAGATGTGCAGATCCGGGTGGAAGGGCATTCAGACCCCTCTGGGGATCCCGCGGCCAACCTGCGTCTGAGCCAGGCGCGCGCAGAGGAGGTCATCAAGCGCATTGGGGCGTCTGGCATCAATACGGCCATGTTCTTTGCCGAAGGTCTTGGTGATCGCCAGCCTTCCGGCATCGACGGGCCAGAGCCTGCGTCGTACTATGATCGCCGGGTTGAGTTCTCGATTGTCGAAGAAGTGACCCGCGTGGCCGTCGGGGCACCGGCGGCGGCACCCAAGCCCTGGGCCAATACCACTTGTGTCACGGCGCTCCAACAGGCTGTCGATACCACTATGCTGTTCTATGCGCCGCGCTCGGTGTCTCTGGGGTCCAGCGACGTCGATACCGCGATGACACTTGCCACTCTGGCGATGGAGTGCCCGCACGCGCGGCTTCGCGTGATTGGCCATCACGCGGGCGACCTGCAATCGGGTGAGAATGTGTCGACGGGTCTGCTGCGCGCCAAGGCGCTGATGGCGATGCTTGTCGGTCGCGGCGTGAAAGCCGAAGAGATCATCATCGCCGCCCCCTCACGCCCCTTGAACGATGCGGGCCTGCCGGGCAGCCGCGTGCGCTTTGACGTGATCCTCGAAGAGGGCTGATAACCCGTCCCCGCAGGGACAAAGCTTCAAAACAGGCTTGTAATTTGGACAGGAGCGCTGTAACCGGCGCTCTTGTTGCATTTGCAGCATCCCATGTGGGAGGTGCGACGGTCGCGACCGCCAAACCAGACCACATCAACATAGGCCAAGGGGCGCGTCCCGCGGCTGTTTGAAAAGGAGATTGGCACATGGCCAAGAAACTTGCCGGCACCATGAAATTGCAGGTGCCCGCCGGTCAGGCAAACCCATCCCCGCCGGTTGGTCCGGCCTTGGGTCAGCGCGGCATCAACATCATGGAATTCTGCAAGGCGTTCAACGCCAAGACCGCAGATCTGGAGCCCGGTGCGCCGTGCCCTACCGTGATCACCTACTACCAGGACAAATCCTTCGCCATGGATATCAAGACGCCCCCGGCGTCCTACTATCTGAAGAAGGCGGCCAAGGTGAAATCCGGCGCGAACAACCCGTCGCGTGAAACCGTGGGCACCGTGACAGCGGCCCAGGTCAAGGAAATCGCCGAAGCGAAAATGAAAGATCTGAACGCCAACGACATCGAAGGCGCAATGCAGATCATCCTGGGCTCCGCCCGCTCCATGGGCATCGAGGTGAAGTAAGATGGCAAAGCTTGGAAAACGCACAAACGCGGCCCGCGAAGCCTTCGCTGGCAAAGAGAACCTGACCGTCGAAGACGCGGTGGCCCTGGTTAAAGGAAATGCCAACGCCAAGTTCGACGAGACGATCGAAATCTCGATGAACCTGGGCGTCGATCCCCGTCACGCGGACCAGATGGTGCGCGGCGTAATTGGCCTGCCCAACGGAACAGGCAAAGACGTGCGCGTCGCTGTTTTTGCTCGTGGCCCCAAGGCCGAAGAAGCGCAAGCAGCCGGTGCGGACATCGTCGGCGCAGAGGACCTGATGGAAACCGTTCAAGGCGGCACCATCGACTTTGACCGCTGCATCGCAACCCCTGACATGATGCCCATCGTCGGTCGTCTGGGTAAAGTGCTGGGCCCCCGTAACCTGATGCCGAACCCCAAGGTTGGCACCGTGACCATGGACGTCGCAGACGCCGTGAAAGCGGCCAAAGGTGGCGAAGTTCAGTTCAAGGCCGAGAAGGCTGGCGTCGTGCACGCAGGTGTTGGCAAAGCGTCCTTTGACGAAGCCAAGCTGGTCGAAAACATCCGCGCTTTCGTGGGTGCCGTTGCCAAGGCCAAGCCTGCTGGCGCGAAAGGCACCTACATGAAAAAGGTGTCGCTGAGCTCGACCATGGGTCCAGGCGTGAGCGTCGATGTCGAGAACGCTGTCACCGAGTAATCGGACGACAGAAAGCATTTGAGAGGCGCGTATCCGAAAGGATGCGCGCCTTTTTTTGTGGTGTGGAGCTGATCGGGCATATCGAGCACCACGACCTCCATCAAATCTGTGGACGTTCTTGCATGATGGCCCGTGCAACAGGACTATTCTGATCTCATCTTTTGAAAGTCATTCGAAAATCCCGCAGCCAATGAGGGAAGAAGTTGTCCTTTTATCATGCAAAGTATGCCATGTCTGCGAAGCGTGGTTTTGAAGCGTCCGCAAAGAGCCCAGAATTATAAGGTCATCGCTCCCAGTTGAAGCATCTGCATTCGGCAACTCCCCAGCCCAAAGCGGACATTGGTTCAGAAATGCAAGACAGCACACATAGCAATTAACTCCGGCCTTGGAGCAGGAGGCAAGATGATGCAAAAGGTTCGGGCGTTTTGATTCTAAGAGCGCAAGGGCAGCGAGAAAACATGGTAGAAAGTACAAATATCAACGCGGAAATCAATCTTCTTATTGGCAAGTTGACGGAACGATTGAGCGTTGTCTTGTCGGACCCTTTGCGCGAGCAAACTAGAAAATCTCGGAAGAACCTTTTGGTTCTTTGCGCAATTTTGACCGCTGTTGCATACGGCAACGTTATTCCAAAAGAGATTGCAGCCTTGGGAGTGAAATTGGACGCTCCCAGTCAGACCAACTTGTTGATTTCTGGCGGAGCAATAGTATCGTTCATCTTGCTTTCGTTCTTGATATGTGCTGCGAGTGATTTTCAGAGAGCAATGGTCGATTTTCGCGCATACCAAGGTGACTACAAAACACTTAAATCGCAGGCCGCGGACTGGTACAAGGAGCAACTTGCCTCCCGGAAACGTAGCTGGGACTTGACCATTAGGGCTCGATTGGCCTGGGAGTTTTTAGCTCCCATCGGTGTTTATCTGGTAACTATGTACTGTTTGGTAGCCGCGACGCTCGGGCTTTAGAGCCACAATATCAGCCCAAAGCGGTCATTGGTACCTGTCGACCCATTCAAGGTTAATACTCAATTCGCGCAACATAGACGTGGTCAAACACGGAGCCAGTCCACCTAAATGCTGTTTACCACTCCCTTATGTATTTATCGCAATGGTACTCTGCGCCTTCGTAGATGAACGCCTGTGCCTTAACCCATTTTTCGTCACCTTGGAGTTTTTCGCCTTGCTCATTGAGCAACAGGAAATGATATTCGAAGATCGCCTCTCCATTCTCGTTCAGTTTTTTCTTGCCTGCTATGAATTGACGAAAGGAGCCGTTTCTGGCCTTGAAGCCCGCACTCAGGTAGAACTTCCCGGTTTCAGGAAAAATCATATCTTCCGGGACGAAGCGAAAATGATCAGGATACCATTTGTTCCTGTTTGGGAGTTGCACCGGTACCTCCAATGTACAGATGTTCCTTATCGGAGTGCTTTTCATTGGGAACCCTGGCGGGGACGGCGACACTTCCCAAAACCGGACCGGAAGTGCTTCCCCTTCTAGCGGCCACCAAAACTCTTGGAAATCGACGGACAAGTCAAATATGGGGTACTTGCCCTGATATCTTGACAGCGCAAAGCCTCCACTCGTCATATTCAGACAAGGGACAGAGTCCCCTCCGCTTAACCACGCGAGTTGTTCGTCTGCCATTTCGTCCGCGCGTTTTTGCGACAAAGACGATAGAAAAAAGCCTATTGTCACAATCCCAAGCACGGCCTCCCCAGCAGCAAGCAGTCGTACCGGGACTGTTAGGGGTTGGATGTCACCATAGCCAAGCGTGGTGATAGTCACGGCACTGAAATACAGGGCGTCGACTACGGACAGGCATTCAGTATCAAAACCCTGTAGCAGCCAGAAGACGGCTGCAAATCCTGGAATGAACAAAACATAAGCCCAACCATAGAATGACGGGTTTCGATTGGCGACCAGCCGCCACAGAAAGAGGTACGGTTTCACTACCTAAGTCTCTTGAACATGCCTATCCTACTCGCAGCGAATTTTGCGATTATCAACGCTTTAGTTGCAAGCATCCAATTCGCACTTTGCAAAGTCGGCTTTCTGCGCTTTACGCTAATTGTCCAAGCTAAATGCTGCGCTTTCGCTAAAGGCAGCTTTAGTCCGCAAAGTGGTCATCAGGATCGTTATGCGCTTCTTTGGTCAACCGTGAAGGCAGTCTATCCATATGAAGCCACGTCCCTATGCCAGCCAAAGATTCTGCGTATACTCTCTGCAGACCACCCCATAGTGGTCCAAAAAGGGGATACGGATGACGCACTCACTGGAACACCCATTCGGCACGCAGGCGGCAGAGTTCGGTTTGGACAAGCTTGAGACCGGAACACTTGTCGAAGCACTGGACAGTGCGGCAGAAACCTATGCCGCAAAACCGGCACTCACCACCATCCTGCCCACCGGGGCAGAGACCACCGCTACCTACGCTCAGATCAAGGACCATGCGGAGGCGTTTGCTGTCTATCTGCGGGAAGAGTTGGGTTTGTCGAGCGGGGACACCGTGGCGATCATGTCGCCCAACTGTATTGGTTTCTGTGTTGCATCACTTGGCGTCGTGAAGGCGGGGTGCGTGGGCACCAATGTGAACCCGCTCTACACACCGCACGAGCTTGAACATCAGCTGACCCACAGCAAGGCCAAGGCCATCGTCATCATCGATCTCTTTGGCAACAAGCTGGACGAGGTGGTGGCGCGCACGAGCGTGGAGCATGTCATCACTCTGTCCGTTGTCGATTTCTTTCCGACGCTCAAGAAAACCCTGCTGAAATTCGTGCTGAAGCGGGTGCGCAAGGTGGTCCCGGCCATGACCACCTCGGCAGTGTCTTTGACCAAGGCGCTGGCCAAAGGCAGGGCGCGGATGTCTTCCGCAGATGTGTCGGCCTACACCCGAGATGTCACCCCAGCCTCACCCGCCCTTTATCAATACACCAGCGGTACGACGGGCCGGAGCAAAGGCGCGGTCCTGTCCCATCAGGCGATCCTGTCCAACGCCGAACAGGGGCGGCTGATGACAACCGGTATTTTGCAGGAGGGAAATGAGGTCGCGCTGGTTGCTCTACCCCTCTATCACATCACTGCGTTCAGCTTGATATTTGTCTCAGGCATGACAGTGGGTGCGCATGGCATTCTGGCCCCCAGCCCGCGCCCACCCTCGAACCTCAAGGCGGCGTTCGAGAAGTACCGGATCACCTGGTTCACCGGGATCAACACACTGTTTGCGGCGCTGATGGCGGAACCCTGGTTTGACCGGTCCCTGTTCTCCGCCATCCGGTTCTGCGGCTCTGGCGGCGCGGCGCAGCAGACCGGGGTTGCGCAGAAGTGGCAGGAGATGACCGGGGTCGAGATCCTGCAAGGTTATGGCATGACCGAAGTGTCGGGCATCCTGACCTTCAACCCGCCGGGATCAAACCGGCTTGGGATGGTGGGGGTGCCGGCCCCCGGCGCGCAGATCCGGATTGTGGATGACGCGGGCAACGATGTCCCCGCCGGGACACCGGGCGAAGTGATCGCGCGGAGCCCGGGCATGATGGACGGATACCTCGACAATCCGCAAGCCACGGCCGAGACGATCCAGGACGGGTGGTATTACTCGGGTGATATCGGGGTTTTGGATGACGACGGATACCTGGAGATCGTGGACCGCAAGAAGGACATGATCCTTGTGTCGGGCTTCAACGTGTCCCCGAACGAGATCGAGGACGCCATCTCGACCGTGCCGGGGGTGGTGCAAGTCGGGGTTATCGGGATCGAGGACGACAAGACGGCCGAAGCCCCTGCTGCCTTCGTGGTACGGTCAGATGAGACGTTGAGCGAAGAGGATATTCTGGAGGCCTGCCGGGCGCGGTTGACCAACTACAAGGTGCCCAAGGTGGTGCGCTTTGTGGATGACGTGCCGGTGACGCTGTCGGGCAAGGTGCTGCGGCGGCAGTTGCGCGAGGATTATGCGGGCTGACATGAGCGCAACAGGGATGTGTCCCCGCGGGGACACGCTGTTCGGTGCGGCCACGATGTTTTCATCGATCTGTGAAAGACGCGCGAGGTCAGAGGGTTAGGCCTGCGCCCGGTGCGTTTTGGGGATTTTAACGAGTTGGAACGTAGCCTGCCCCTCGAAAGGGGGCGGTTTTCTGGATCAACAAAAGGGCCCACCCCTGGGACGTCAAACTCTTGCCATGCTGGACCTTTATACATCCGCGAAACCAGCGGGGGCACATGAGAAAAGCACGGCACATCTTGGGACCGTTGATCGCGGTCTTGGCAACCGGCGGGCCGTCCCAGACGTGGGCCGAAGAGACGTTCAGCCATGCCGAGATCGCAGCGCAGCATTGTCCGGCAGAATGGTCGGCGCTTGCAACATTGCAGCCAGACGCGTGGGCGGCGTTCGGAACGGTTGAAGATGACCCCGATGTCGATTCTGCCCACATTGCAGCGTTCAACAAGTACACGGCGGCGGCTATAGCGCTTGCCGACTACTTTGGGTCCTTCATCGGGCTGCCGAATGCCGTTGCGCAAGACCCGGCTTCTTTTGACGTGACACGCGCAAGATTTGCTTTGACGCAGTGCCTGATGCCAACGGTGTACGACCGTGGGGTGGTCATGGCGTTTTCGCGGCTCAAGGAACCTGGAATGCCGGATGATGTGTTAGAGAAGGCGTTGTTCGAGGGTTTTGATTTGTACAAGTGTATGCGCGTGCCGGAGGCGAGCATGCAGGTTTTCACACTTGATCCGATGAGCGCGTCATTTGCTGGAGACTATGAAGCGATCATGTTGGCAGTGATGGAGCCGTGTACCTAGCACTGGCAGTGTGCCAGCCGGTGGATGGTGAGACAGAGATTGTTGCCCGGTGGGACTGGTCTCGGGGTGCGTGTCATTGCAGCGCTATTCGCTTTCTTCAAAGTGAAGTGGTGGTGTTGGCAGTCCGAAGCGAACTTCGATCACAACCCTCTGTGCTCAGCGGCGCAGACTTTGCCGAGGTACGTTTAGAGTTATAGAAAGTGTGTGTGTTTGGTTATTTTCGCTCGACAAACAATCGATGAGCCGCTCTATTTCTGGCATAAAATGAATGTATTTTCTTGAACGTAAAAATAGTAAAGAATCCCAAATGAAAAGAATCGAAGATTTACTGTCTCTGCCGCCGCATCTCGTCAACGGTATCAAGCATGTTTTTGGCCCTAGGCGCCCATTCGGCCCTTCTAGTGCCCATGGTTTTAGGGAACATCCAAAAGTCAGCGAACTGGTTTTTACAACCGAAAATCAGGTTTGGAAGGAATACTTGAATCACCCCCGCATCATCGTCGGGCGTAAGGGGTCAGGTAAGAGCTCGATTTTGCGTCAGACAGAACAATCTGACGCCTATGGAATAGTCCATCGTGTCTCTACATCAGATCTTCTGCTGCAATGCATTGACACGCTTTTTGATGGCCCGTCCGACTATCACTTGGTCCCAGCAGAACAGTCTGGGAAAGTTTGGGGTCAGATGTTAAATACAGCGCTAATGGCCCAAGTCCTTAAGGAAGACACGGTTTACCGTTTCACCCGGATTGAGCGTTACTTCGAGGTAAGTGGACTCACCAATGATGCGAAAGGTCGAAACATCTATGGTATGTTGCGCAATGTTTCCGCAGGAAATGGCGACATCTTTGCAACTTTACTTAACACGGTAATCACCGGTATCCTACACTTTCGAGGGGAAAGCGGACTCGAATACCAGTCAGCCTTGTCGGAGTTGGATGAGTACCTTTCCGAGCGAAACTTGAAAACTGTGATAATTCTCGATTCAGTTGAACAGTATCCGCTTCAAGATCATCAGTTTTCAACAGCACTTACGGGCTTGCTTCGGTGCGCCGGGGCTTATGGGGGCCAATTCCGTGACCTCAGAATTGGTATTCCTGCTGAATTGTACCATGACCTGGAGGACGAATCTTCAAACATAATGAAGGACTTCGAAAACGCTATCGTCCTGCACTGGCTGCCGATGGAACTGCTGCGTCTAATTGCGTGGCGATACCTTGTGAGCTTGACTGCATATGATCCAAACCGACTAGAACAGTTCTGCAGTTTAGATCTATCTGATCGTGCGGACGTCCACCGTGTCCTAGATGACTTTTTACCGCGTGAAATCCACAACAGGCGAGGAGACATCGAGTCCAGCAGTGCATACATATTGCGTCATACACAGTTGCTTCCGAGGCAAATCATCAAGATATTCAACGAGGCGTTTTCAACTCAGCGCCCCAATATGCCTCGTGCATATGACACCATCGTAAGCGCAGTTGCCAATTCGGTGCAGATTTGGGAGCCAAAGTTTTGCAAAGAGATCTACGGCGCGTTTCGTTCTAAATATCCATACGTCAGTGACCTTTGTGCCGTCTGCCTGCCTACGCTACCTCGTTTCTTCGACGAAAAGCAGTTCGAAAAAGTTTATAGGGAGCGAGGCAAGCGTGTGATTCAGGAACACTCGCATGTCGGCGATGTAAGCTTTCGAGACTTCCGTCAGGCACTATTCGAGATTGGTGCTGTCGGACGTGTCCGCGATCGTACCGCTGTGTATGCAGATGCAGAATTCGAGTATGCACTGAACGGTCGGCTGTACGCTTCAACGCTAGATGAACTCTGCCTCCACCCCGCGTTCTCAGGTACGTACGAAACTGATGCCAACCGTACCTCAAATCTTTTTGTGTATCCGCACATGTCTCTCTATGACGGCGACGAGATGAGGCGCCTGCGTATTTGAATAGTGCACAAAAAGCGTTTGTTGTTTGAACTATTGCGAATACTACTACTCTTTATTCTACAATTATTTTGCTGTCTCATACAGTAACCGTCCAAGCATGTTGCTGCATTCCTCAATGCCGGGTTTGGAGCCGTCATCAGTCGAGACATTGCAAAGCTTGCTTCCTTTGCGCTGAGCCTGCTTCCACCCAGCCACACCCTGCCCAAACCGCCCCAAACACCCTTACCCCCTTGGCATTCCGGCCCAAACCGACTAACCAACCTGCGAGGGCTTCCGTGTGATTCGGCAAGCCCTCATTTCGTCCGAGACGGTGGGTGACTGGGATTTGCCAGTCATAATTCCTGCCCGAGGCGGGAACAGGCCACGTTAAGCTCAGATGCTCTGTCGAGCCTCGGGCGGCTTTGGACCCGTGTATTTCGAGGACCAAACCGCCGGAGTGATCCGGTGCAAACTGAGCCGGGGACCATCAAGGCCCCCAAATTTGGAGAAAGCTGTGGATAGAGCCCAGAAAGAGAAAGTGGTCGAGGAACTCGGCCAGATCTTTGAAAGCTCTGGCGTCGTCGTGGTTGCCCACTACGCCGGTCTGACAGTTGCCGAAATGCAGGACCTGCGCGCACGTGCCCGTGACGCGGAGGCTTCTGTTCGGGTTGCAAAAAACAGGCTCGCCAAGATCGCCCTGGATGGGAAGCCATGCGAAAGCATCGGTGATTACCTGACGGGCATGACCGTTCTGACCTTTTCCGAAGACCCCGTGGCCGCAGCCAAGGTGTCCGAGGACTTTGCCAAGGAAAACGACAAGTTCGTGATCCTGGGCGGGGCCATGGGTGAGAACGCGTTGGACCGGGCCGGTGTGACGGCTGTGTCGAAGATGCCTTCGCGCGAGGAGCTTATCAGCACCATCGCGGGCATGCTTGGCGCACCTGCATCGAACATCGCCGGGGCTATTGGCGCACCTGCAAGCAACATCGCCTCCGTTCTCTCGACCATCGAGGAAAAGGCGGCCTAAGGCATTGTCTGATTGGCGTGCGGACATCGCGCACGTTGGAACACACTGTAAACGGAAAGAGCTGATAAAATGGCTGATCTGAAGAAACTGGCAGAAGAGATCGTTGGTCTGACCCTGCTGGAAGCACAAGAACTGAAAACCATCCTCAAGGACGAGTACGGCATCGAGCCCGCCGCTGGCGGCGCTGTGATGATGGCTGGTCCTGCTGACGGCGCTGGCGCTGCAGCTGAGGAAGAAAAGTCGGAATTCGACGTCGTCCTGAAAAACGCTGGCGCCTCCAAGATCAACGTGATCAAGGAAGTCCGCGGCATCACAGGCCTGGGCCTGAAAGAAGCCAAGGACCTGGTCGAAGCCGGTGGCAAGATCAAAGAAGGCTGCGGCAAAGACGAAGCCGAAGAGATCAAAGGCAAGCTGGAAGCAGCTGGCGCCGAGGTCGAACTGGCCTAAGTCCCGCTGGGACGGGGGCGCCTTTGTGCATCAAGGGCGACAGGGGTTCTTGCCGAATTCCACGCCCCCACTTGAAAACGATGGGCTGGATGCGCATATCGCGCGTCCGGCCCGACCCGTCTTGGTAAGGGCTTTCCTGAAAAGTCTTTTCCAAGATGCGGTTTGAAAGGTCGGGAGGCCGCCGGTGGGACGGTGGCCATGAATTGACCTGAAACCCATCGTCTCACGGGTGCAGCGTGCCGGGGCCCGACGGCATTGCAGTGTCCAGAGAAACGCTGAAAGGTGACACCAGTATGGCGCAAACGTTCCTTGGCCAGAAACGTCTTCGTAAATATTATGGCAAAATCCGTGAAGTTTTGGATATGCCCAACCTCATCGAGGTTCAAAAGTCCTCCTACGACCTGTTCCTGAACTCCGGTGATGAGCCCACGCCCATGGACGGCGAAGGCATCATGGGTGTGTTCCAGTCGGTCTTCCCCATCAAGGACTTTAACGAAACCTCCGTCCTGGAATACGTCAAGTACGAGCTGGAAAAGCCCAAATATGACGTTGAAGAATGTCAGCAGCGCGACATGACCTACTCGGCCCCGCTGAAGGTCACCCTGCGTCTGATCGTGTTTGATATCGATGAAGACACCGGCGCGAAGTCCGTCAAGGACATCAAGGAACAGGACGTGTTCATGGGCGATATGCCTTTGATGACACCGAACGGGACGTTCATCGTGAACGGCACCGAGCGTGTGATCGTGTCCCAGATGCACCGGTCGCCCGGTGTGTTCTTTGACCATGACAAGGGCAAGACACACTCGTCTGGTAAACTGCTGTTCGCCTGCCGCATCATTCCCTATCGCGGCAGCTGGCTGGACTTCGAGTTCGACGCCAAGGACATCGTGTTTGCCCGGATCGACCGTCGCCGCAAACTGCCGGTGACCACGCTCCTGTACGCTCTTGGTCTCGACCAAGAAGCGATCATGGACGCCTACTACAACACCGTCAGCTACAAGCTTAAGAAGAACAAAGGCTGGGTCACGCCGTTCTTCCCCGAGCGTGTGCGCGGCACCCGTCCGACATACGATCTGGTTGATGCGAAAACCGGTGAAGTGATTGCCGAATCGGGCAAGAAAATCACGCCACGCGCCGTCAAGAAGCTGATCGACGAGGGCAATGTCACCGAGTTGCTGGTGCCTTACGAGCACATCGTCGGCAAATTCGTCGCCAAGGACATCATCAACGAAGAAAACGGCGCGATCTATGTCGAAGCCGGTGATGAGCTGACCCTTGAATATGACAAGGATGGCGATCTGATCGGCGGTACGGTCAAGGAACTGGTGGATGCGGGCATCACCGACATTCCGGTTCTGGACATCGATAACGTCAATGTCGGTCCGTACATGCGCAACACCATGGCGCAGGACAAGAACATGAACCGCGAAACCGCGCTCATGGACATTTACCGCGTCATGCGCCCGGGCGAGCCGCCCACCGTTGATGCGGCAAGCGCCCTGTTCGACACGCTGTTCTTCGATAGCGAACGCTATGACCTGTCCGCTGTTGGCCGGGTTAAGATGAACATGCGTCTGGCCTTGGATGCCGAAGACACGCAGCGCACGTTGCGCCGCGAAGACATCGTGGCCTGCATCAAGGCACTTGTGGAACTGCGCGATGGCAAGGGCGATATCGACGATATCGACCACCTCGGCAACCGTCGTGTGCGTTCTGTTGGTGAGCTGATGGAGAACCAGTACCGCGTGGGTCTGCTGCGTATGGAGCGTGCGATCAAGGAACGGATGTCTTCCGTCGAGATCGATACCGTCATGCCGCAAGACCTGATCAACGCGAAACCGGCTGCTGCCGCTGTGCGCGAGTTCTTTGGTTCGTCTCAGCTGTCGCAGTTCATGGACCAAACCAACCCGCTGTCCGAAGTGACGCACAAACGTCGCCTGTCGGCGCTTGGGCCAGGTGGTTTGACCCGTGAGCGTGCGGGCTTTGAGGTGCGCGACGTGCACCCGACCCACTATGGTCGGATGTGCCCGATTGAAACGCCGGAAGGGCCGAACATTGGTCTGATCAACAGCCTCGCCACCTTTGCCCGCGTGAACAAGTATGGCTTCATCGAAACGCCTTACCGCGTGGTGAGCGACGGTCAGGTGACGGACGAAGTGCACTACATGTCCGCCACCGAAGAGATGCGGCACACCGTTGCACAGGCCAACGCTTCACTGGATGCCGAAGGTCGATTCAACAACGAGATGGTGAACACCCGTCAATCCGGGGACTACACGCTGGCGCCCGTGGATCAGGTGGACCTGATCGACGTGTCGCCAAAGCAGTTGGTCTCGGTCGCGGCCTCGCTGATCCCGTTCCTTGAGAACGACGACGCCAACCGCGCCCTGATGGGGTCGAACATGCAACGTCAGGCGGTTCCGCTTCTGCAAGCCGAGGCGCCGCTGGTCGGCACCGGTATCGAAGAAGTTGTGGCGCGCGATTCTGGTGCAGCCATCATGGCGAAACGTGCTGGTATCATCGACCAAGTGGATGCCACCCGGATCGTGATCCGTGCCACGCACGACCTTGAGCTGGGCGACGCGGGCGTGGACATCTACCGCATGCGCAAGTTCCAGCGCTCGAACCAGAACACCTGCATCAACCAGCGCCCGCTGGTGAAGGTGGGTGATACGGTTCAGAAGGGCGAAGTGATTGCCGATGGTCCGTCCACCGATATGGGTGAACTGGCGCTGGGCAAGAACGTGGTTGTCGCATTCATGCCTTGGAACGGCTATAACTACGAAGACTCGATCCTGATCTCGGAACGTGTGTCGCGCGATGACGTCTTTACCTCGATCCACATCGAGGAATTCGAAGTCGCCGCCCGTGACACGAAGCTGGGGCCGGAAGAGATCACCCGCGATATCCCGAATGTCGGTGAGGAAGCCCTGCGCAACCTCGACGAAGCGGGCATCGTGTATATCGGTGCGGACGTTGAGCCGGGCGATATCCTGGTGGGCAAGATCACACCGAAGGGCGAAAGCCCGATGACGCCGGAAGAGAAGCTTCTGCGCGCCATCTTTGGTGAGAAAGCCTCGGACGTGCGCGACACGTCGCTGCGTGTGAAGCCGGGTGATTTCGGCACGGTCGTTGAGGTGCGCGTCTTTAACCGCCACGGTGTGGAGAAAGACGAACGTGCCTTGCAGATCGAGCGTGAGGAAGTTGAACGCCTTGCCCGTGACCGCGACGACGAGCTGACCATTCTGGACCGCAACATCTATGCCCGTCTGGGCGATATGCTGTTGGGCAAAGAGATCGCCAAGGGGCCGAAAGGCGTCAAGGCAGGCTCGAACGTCGATGCGGACCTGCTGGAAGCCTTCCCGCGGTCTGTATGGTGGCAGATTGCCCTGAAGGACGAGCAATCGGCGCAAGTGGTCGAGGCCCTGAACGAGCAATACGAGGCGCAGAAGCGTGCCCTGGATGCCCGTTTTGAAGACAAGGTCGAGAAGGTGCGCCGTGGTGACGATCTGCCCCCGGGCGTGATGAAGATGGTCAAAGTGTTCGTGGCGGTGAAGCGCAAGCTGCAACCGGGCGACAAGATGGCTGGTCGTCACGGCAACAAGGGTGTGATTTCGAAAGTGGTGCCGATGGAGGACATGCCGTTCCTCGCGGATGGTACGCCGGTTGATTTCTGTCTGAACCCGCTGGGTGTGCCGTCGCGTATGAACGTCGGTCAGATCCTTGAGACACACATGGGCTGGGCCGCACGCGGTCTGGGTGTGAACGTGGACGAGGCGCTGCAAGAGTACCGTCGTTCGGGTGATCTGACGCCGGTGCGTGAAGCGATGCAACTCGCCTATGGTGGTGATGTTTACGAAGAGGGCATCTCGGGCATGGACGAAGAGCGGATGGTCGAAGCGGCTGGTAATGTCACACGCGGTGTTCCGATCGCCACGCCCGTCTTTGACGGTGCGAAAGAGGCGGACGTGAACGACGCGCTGGAGCGTGCCGGCTTCTCGACCTCCGGTCAGTCGGTGCTGTTTGATGGTCGTACAGGTGAGCAGTTTGCCCGCCCTGTGACCGTCGGCATCAAGTACCTGCTGAAGCTGCACCACCTTGTGGACGACAAGATCCACGCCCGTTCGACCGGTCCGTACTCCCTCGTCACGCAGCAGCCGCTGGGTGGTAAGGCGCAGTTCGGTGGTCAGCGCTTTGGTGAGATGGAGGTCTGGGCTCTGGAAGCTTATGGTGCCGCCTACACCCTGCAAGAGATGCTGACGGTGAAATCGGATGACGTGGCAGGCCGGACCAAGGTCTATGAGAGCATCGTCAAGGGCGAGGACAACTTCGAAGCCGGCGTGCCGGAATCGTTCAACGTTCTGGTCAAAGAGGTCCGCGGTCTGGGCCTCAACATGGAACTCCTGGATGCGGAGGAAGATGAATAGCGGCGCAATCGTAAGGCGGGGTTAACCCCGCCCTACAGCCCCAATCTTCCCTCCGCTCCCCTTTCAAGGATTTGAAAATGAACCAGGAACTGACAAACAACCCGTTCAACCCGCTGACGCCGCCCAAGGTCTTTGACGAGATCAAGGTGAGCCTGGCGTCGCCCGAACGCATCCTCTCGTGGTCGTTTGGCGAGATCAAAAAGCCCGAGACCATCAACTACCGCACGTTCAAGCCCGAGCGTGATGGCCTGTTCTGTGCGCGTATCTTTGGCCCGATCAAGGATTACGAATGCCTGTGCGGCAAGTACAAGCGCATGAAGTACCGCGGCGTTGTCTGCGAGAAATGCGGCGTGGAAGTCACGCTGCAAAAGGTCCGCCGCGAGCGGATGGGCCACATCGAACTGGCGGCTCCCGTCGCGCACATCTGGTTTTTGAAATCGCTGCCCTCCCGCATCGGTCTGATGCTGGACATGACGCTGCGCGATCTGGAGCGTGTGCTGTACTTTGAAAACTACGTGGTGACCGAGCCGGGTCTGACCGATCTGTCCTACGGCCAGATGTTGTCGGAAGAAGAGTTCATGGACGCGCAGGACGCGTTCGGCATGGACGCCTTCACCGCCAATATCGGTGCCGAAGCGATCCGCGAGATGCTGTCCCAGATCGACCTTGAGCAAGAGGCAGAGACCCTGCGCGCCGATCTGAAAGAGGCGACAGGTGAGCTGAAGCCCAAGAAGATCATCAAGCGTCTGAAAGTGGTCGAGAGCTTCCTGGAGTCCGGCAACCGCCCGGAGTGGATGGTTCTGACCGTGATCCCCGTGATCCCGCCGGAACTGCGCCCTCTGGTGCCGCTGGATGGGGGCCGTTTTGCGACGTCCGACCTGAACGATCTGTATCGCCGGGTCATCAACCGGAACAATCGTCTGAAGCGTCTGATCGAACTGCGCGCGCCTGACATCATCGTCCGCAACGAAAAGCGGATGCTGCAGGAATCTGTCGATGCGCTGTTTGACAACGGCCGTCGCGGCCGCGTGATCACGGGTGCCAACAAGCGCCCGCTGAAATCGCTGTCGGACATGCTGAAAGGCAAGCAGGGTCGTTTCCGTCAGAACCTTTTGGGTAAGCGGGTCGACTTCTCGGGCCGTTCGGTCATCGTGACCGGGCCGGAACTGAAGCTGCATCAATGTGGTCTTCCGAAGAAGATGGCGCTCGAGCTGTTCAAGCCGTTCATCTATTCGCGGCTTGAGGCGAAGGGGCTGTCGTCCACCGTTAAGCAAGCCAAGAAACTGGTCGAGAAAGAGCGTCCCGAAGTTTGGGATATCCTTGACGAGGTGATCCGCGAACACCCTGTCATGCTGAACCGTGCGCCCACGCTGCACCGTCTTGGCATTCAGGCGTTCGAGCCCGTGCTGATCGAAGGCAAAGCCATCCAACTGCACCCGCTCGTTTGTTCGGCCTTTAACGCCGACTTCGACGGTGACCAGATGGCTGTGCACGTCCCGCTGAGCCTTGAGGCGCAGCTTGAAGCACGCGTGCTGATGATGTCGACGAACAACGTTCTGTCGCCTGCAAACGGCGCGCCGATCATCGTTCCTTCGCAGGATATGATCCTGGGTCTCTACTATGTGACCCTGGAACGCGAAGGCATGAAGGGCGAAGGCATGGTCTTTGGTTCGATCGAGGAAGTGCAACACGCCCTCGACGCTGGTGTTGTGCACCTGCACTCAAAGATCACCGCTCGTGTTCCGCAAATCAACCCCGAAGGGCTTGAGGTGATGGAACGGTTCGAAACGACCCCGGGTCGTGTCCTTTTGGGTGCTCTTCTGCCGCTCAACAACAAGGCACCGTTTGCACTGGTGAACCGTCTTCTGCGGAAGAAGGAAGTGCAGCAGGTGATCGACACCGTCTACCGCTATTGTGGTCAGAAAGAATCGGTCATCTTCTGTGACCAGATCATGACCATGGGCTTCCGTCACGCGTTCAAGGCGGGCATTTCGTTCGGCAAGGACGACATGCTGATCCCCGACACCAAGTGGACCATCGTGGATGAAACCCGCGATCAGGTGAAGGACTTTGAACAGCAGTACATGGACGGCCTGATCACCCAGGGCGAAAAGTACAACAAGGTGGTCGATGCCTGGTCGAAGTGTAACGATAAGGTCACCGACGCGATGATGGGCTCGATCTCGGCGGATCGTCGGGATGAGAGTGGCGCTGAAATGGAGCCGAACTCGGTCTACATGATGGCGCACTCCGGTGCCCGTGGCTCGGTCACGCAGATGAAGCAGCTGGGCGGGATGCGCGGCCTGATGGCCCGTCCGAACGGTGACATCATCGAAACGCCCGTGATCTCGAACTTCAAGGAAGGTCTGACCGTTCTTGAATACTTCAACTCGACCCACGGTGCGCGGAAAGGTCTGTCGGACACCGCTCTGAAGACGGCGAACTCGGGTTACTTGACCCGCCGTCTGGTGGACGTCGCACAGGACTGCATCGTGCGCGATCTGGACTGTGGCACCGAAAACGCCATCACTGCCGAAGCGGCCGTGAATGACGGTGAGGTGGTTGCATCGCTGGCCGAGCGTGTGCTGGGCCGTGTTGCCGCCGATGACGTGCTCAAGCCCGGCACCGACGAGGTGATCCTGGCAGCCGGCACGTTGATCGACGAGCGTATGTCGGACGCCATCGAAGAGATGGGCGTGCAGTCGATGCGCATCCGGTCACCGCTGACCTGTGAGGCCGAAGAAGGCGTGTGTACGATGTGCTATGGTCGTGACCTGGCGCGCGGCACCATGGTCAACACCGGTGAAGCGGTCGGCATCATTGCCGCCCAGTCCATCGGTGAACCGGGCACGCAGCTGACGATGCGGACCTTCCACATCGGCGGCGTTGCGCAAGGTGGCCAGCAGTCGTTCCTGGAAGCAAGTCAGGAAGGCAAGATCGTCTTTGAGAACGCGCAGACGCTGACCAACGCAGCAGGTCAGGTTCTGGTCATGGGCCGGAACATGAAACTGATCATCCAGGACGAGAACGGCGACGAGCGCGCCAATCACAAACTGGGCTACGGTACGGCATTGTTCGTCACCGATGGTCAGGATGTAAAGCGTGGCGAAAAGCTGTTTGAGTGGGATCCATACACTCTGCCGATCATCGCGGAGAAAGCCGGTACTGCGAAATATGTCGACCTGGTTTCGGGCCTTGCGGTTCGCGACGAGACTGACGAAGCAACCGGCATGACCCAGAAGATCGTGATCGACTGGCGGACCGCACCGAAAGGCAACGAGCTGAAGCCGGAAATCATCCTTGTGGGTGAAGACGGTGAGCCCGTGCGCAACGATGCGGGCAACCCGATCACTTACGCGATGTCCGTGGACGCGGTTCTGTCGGTGGAAGACGGTCAGGAGGTCGCCGCTGGTGACGTCGTGGCACGTATTCCGCGTGAAGGCGCCAAGACCAAGGACATCACCGGTGGTCTGCCACGTGTGGCTGAACTGTTCGAAGCCCGTCGTCCCAAGGATCACGCGATCATCGCCGAAATCGATGGTTACGTGCGCTTTGGCAAGGACTACAAGAACAAGCGCCGCATTGCGATTGAGCCCGCCGACGAGACCATGGACAAGGTCGAGTACATGGTGCCCAAGGGCAAGCACATCCCGGTAGCTGAGGGCGACTTCATCCAGAAGGGTGACTACATCATGGATGGCAATCCCGCCCCCCATGACATCCTTGCCATCATGGGTGTCGAGGCCTTGGCCGACTACATGATCAACGAGGTGCAGGAGGTCTATCGTCTGCAGGGCGTGAAGATCAACGACAAGCACATCGAGGTCATCGTCCGGCAAATGCTCCAGAAATGGGAGATCGAGGACTCGGGCGACACCACGCTGCTGAAAGGTGAGCACGTGGACAAGCAGGAGTTCGATGCTGCGAATGAGAAGGCGCTGTCGAAAGGCGGACGGCCAGCTCAGGGTGGTCCGATCCTGTTGGGTATCACCAAGGCGTCACTGCAGACCCGGTCGTTCATCTCGGCTGCGTCCTTCCAGGAAACAACCCGTGTGCTGACCGAAGCGTCGGTGCAGGGCAAGAAAGACAAGCTGGTTGGTCTGAAAGAGAACGTGATCGTGGGCCGTCTGATCCCTGCCGGGACCGGTGGTGCAACACAGTCCGTGCGCAAGATCGCATCGGACCGCGACAACGTCGTCATCGAAGCCCGTCGGGAAGAGGCCGAAGCAGCTGCTGCCCTGGCAGCACCGGCTGCCGAAGATGTGGTGGGTGGCGATGTGTTCGACACGGTTATCGACCATTCGGAAGACAGCCGCGACTGATCAGGTTTGCAGTTTGAAAATCAAACCCCCGCCAGAGATGGCGGGGGTTTTCTTGTTTTTGCGCGCTGTGGAAGAGTGCGAGCCGCCCGTTCGCCCGCAATTGGGTCATCGCTGGTCCCGAGGCACGTTTCTTTGGTTGCCGATGGTGAGAAGAGGCCCGTTGAAGGGCGTTCAGATCAAGGATGCCAGCTTGAGCCTTTGGATTTTCCCGGATGGTCCTTTCGGCAGCTCCTTCAGAAAGTGGATGCTTTCCGGGGATTTGAATGCGCCAAGCCGTTGGTGGCACAGGGCGATCAAGGCAGCCTCTGAGAGCTGTGACCCGGGTTTTACGCTGACGGCAGCTTCGACCCGTTCACCATAGCTTTTGCAAGGGCGAGCGAAGGCAGCCGCTTCGATGATGTCCGGCTCGGAATAGAGAACCTCGTCAATCTCGCGGGGGGCGATGTTCTCACCCCCCTTGATGATCAGCTCTTTCAAGCGACCGGTCACAAAAACATAGCCGTCTTCGTCTATGTGCCCGAGATCCCCGGTGCGGAGCCATTCTCCGGCAAAAGTTTTGGCTGTGGCCTCCGGGTTGTGCAGGTATTCGGCCATCACGTTCGGGCCGCGAATGGCGATTTCACCCTCTTGCAGGGGCGGTGCATCCTCAAGATCGGCGGTCAGGATGCGCACCTTGTTGCCAAAGGCGATGCCGGGGGATCCGATTTTCCGTGTGCCGGGGGGGAGTGGGTTTGAAAGAATTTGCGCTGCAGTTTCGGTCAGTCCCATTGTCTCGATGATCGGAACCTTGAAGCGCTCCTCAAAGGCGGATTGAGTCTCGACCGCCAGGGCGGAGGAGGCAGAGCGCCCAAATCTCAGCCGGGTGGAAACATCTGTGTTCGGGTTGGTTTCGCTGTGCAGAAGATGGCTGATGATTGTCGGCACGACCGAGAACCAGGTTACCTTGGCACAGTCGGCCTGTTCCCAGAACTGGCTGGCTGAAAACTTGGCGGTCATCGCCAGCGATCCGCCAGAGACGAGTGACCCCATCAAGGTGACGCAAAGCCCGTTGATGTGGTAGATTGGCAAAACGCAAAAGCCGCGATCCTTTGCCGATAGGTCATGTGCGATGGCAGTCGTCCATCCGCCCGCGAGCAGGCTGGCGTGTGCATGCACGACACCTTTTGGCTGACCGGTTGTGCCGGACGTGTACATCAGCAATGCATGCTGCGCGGCATCGAAAGTTGCCAACGACGCCCGCTGCGCCAGCATGTCTGGTTCAAGGATTGTCAGTCGGGTTGGTGCAACCCGAGCAATCACGTCCCTCTGACTGTCGTGGACAAAGGCGTAGCGCGCACCGCTGTGATCGAGGGCATAAGCGATTGCATCAGGGCCCGCCGCCAGATTGATCATGGTTGCCCGAAACCCACCATAAAGAGCGGCATAGAGCCCCACGACACCGGCACGACCGTTGGGATGAACGATGGCTACGCTTTCGCCGGGGGCGACACCTTGCCCTGCCAGTCCTTCGGCCGCTGCTCGGGCCTCATCGCGCAGGGTTCGCCAATTAAGCGCATCCCCCGTTTCGGGGAACACAATCGCGACGCCACCCGTGTCTGCCCTGGCATCAAGCCAGTCCTTCACGGTGCCTTTGGGCGGCGTGTTCCGGTCAAGGATCATTGTCCGGCTTCGTTCCAGTAGTCGCCAAAAATCTCATCGAGTGCGGGTTCATTGGCCGGGATTTCCCGCACGATCTTGGTGGTTTGCATGAAGTGGCGCCAGTGCAGGTTGGTATCAATCGAATTGCCACCCCAAGACCCGCACCCCATCGACAGCGAAAAGGGCATGCCATTGGTGAACGATCCGCCCGTGGCAAATGTATGGGCCTGATTGACGATCACCCGGCTGGTGGGGATTGCCTGTGCGAGGATCAATGGCCGGTCTTCCATTTGCGTATGCAGCCCGACGGAATGACCCGCGCCCTGGTGCAACTCAATCTCGCGGGTGATGCGCACCGCATCCTCGAAATCCTTTGCACGATAGACTGTCAGAACCCGGCTGAGTTTCTCGCCCGACAGCGGATGATCGGGCCCGATGCCTGATGTTTCGACGGCCAGATAGGATGTGTCGGCCGGCACCTCATCTGTCAGCCCGAGTGCGGCGATCATCTTGTCTGCGTCCTGCGCGATGGCCTTTGGGTTCAAGTGGCCTTTGACCCACAGCTTGGACGTGACCTTGGTTTCGTCCCGGATCAGTGCGCCGCCCGTACGGGCCATTTCGGTGGCAAAGTCGTCATAGATCGCGCCCACTACAACGACAGCGTTCTCGGATGAGCATGAGGTGGCGTTGTCGAACGTCTTGGACGCTTTAATTTTCTCGGCTGTCGCTGCCAGATCTGCTGTTTCGTCAACGATCACCGCCACGTTGCCTGCCCCAACGGCGAGTGCGGGTGTGCCCGACGTGTAGGCGCGTTTGACATTGTTCTGGCTGCCGGTGACGACGATCAGATCGGTGATCTCAAGCAGGCGCTGCGTCGTTTCCTTGGAGCCGCGTCCGGGGATCATCTGGACAAGATCCTTGTCGATGCCCAGCTTGTCGAATTCGGCGTGGATGTAGCCCAATAGTGTTTCGCAGGTCGGCACGCCTTTGGGGGAAGGCGAAACGACGATGGCGTTGCCGCATTTCAACGCGTTGATGATGTTGTTTGCAGGGGTCGCGCCCGGATTGGTCGAGGGCACCACCGCTCCGATGACACCAATGGGCCGGGCCACCTCGGTGATGCCAGTGGCCGGGTCGTCGGCGATGACGCCATATGTTTGGACTTCTTTGATGTCACGCATCAGGCCAAGGGTCTTGCGATGGTTCTTGGTGATCTTGTCGGGCACGTTTCCCAGGCCGGTGGTCTCAACCGCGAGCTCAGCCAAATGGCGGTTGCGGGCGGGCTCCATGATCGCCCAGGCGGCGGCCTGCGCGGCCCGGTCGTATGCTTGTTGCGATCCATTGCGTTCAAAGGCGCTTTGGGCCGCCCGCGCGCGGGCTACGATGGCTTCCACGTCTGCAATGGGATCAATGGTGTTCATGGGTGTGTCCTGATTAGGGTGCAGCGCCCGCCAATCGGGCGCTGCACCTGTGATTTAGAGACCGGCCAGCAGTTCTTCGAGTGTTTCCTGGCGTGCAGCCCACATTTTGAGCACTTCGTCGCGCGTCATGATGTTCATGGGTGAGCCGCCTGCAGCCATCCGGCTTTGAACCCGACCGTTTTCGAACATAGTGGGCACGGTTGCGGCCAGCTTGTCGATGATCGGCTGTGGCGTACCCTTGGGCACCATCACACCGCGGAAGTTGACCGACGCGTTGTCGATGTCAAAACCCTGTTCCATCATTGTGGGGACATCCGGCAGGAACTCTTCGTTCCGCTCCAGATCGAAGACACCGAGGATTTTTACGTTGCCCGCTTCACGCGCGCGGAATGCGTCAGACAGGTTGTTCACTCCGCCCAGAACCTCGCCTGCGATGACGGCACGCATCGCACCTGCGCCCCCTTTGTTGTTGGGGATGTAGGCGAGTTTCACGCCCGCTGCCTTTTCGAGCTGGAGCGCGGCAATGTGGTGACCTACGAACAGACCGGCACCAGAGAACGTCAAGCCGCCCGGGTTTTCCTTGGCATAGTTGACGACGTCTTCCATCGAGTTGAATGTGCTGTCCGCACCAACAACAAAGACCGCAGGGTCTGCACCCCAGTTCGCAATAGGTTCAAAGCTTTCGGCGGAGTAGGACACGCCGCCTTCGATTGACTGCGCGATGAAGTGCGGGATATTGTAAGCACCCAGCGTGTAGCCGTCAGCCTCCGCCTCGGAGGCGAACCAGTTCCAGCCAACGCGGCCGCCCGCGCCGGGACGGTTGACGATGGCGATGGGCATGCCAAGCGCATCCTCATTCCCGGCGGTCATTGTCACGATGCGCGCCTGGAAATCCGTCGCACCACCGGCACCGTAGCTGACCATCATCAGGATGGGCCGTTCTGGATAGGCTTCATGGCCATCGGCATGCGCCGACCCCGCCATTGCGGCGAGTGCAAGCGCCGCCCCTGTGATCCATTTTTTCATTTTATTCCTCCCTTGGGGTTAAATCTGCCGCTTTTGCGGTTCAGAAGAATATCTCTCGCGGTGTGAAGACATTCAGCAATGCCGCGAAGAGACCGTACATGACCGCCATAAAACCGGCGGTGATCAAGATCCGTTTGATCCAGCTTTTGATGTCTGAATGCGGGGCCGGATCGTAGAGCGATACGAGGACAAAGAAGGCAATGGCGGTTGCCGTGTAGAACCCCAACCCCTTCGCCGCCCAGAAGACATAGATGATTGCAACAATCAGCCCCGGCAGCATCTTACGCATCGCCTGGGCGCTGATCCCGTTGCCGACTTTGGTCCGCCCAAGGACAGCCTTGACGAACGTCCAGATGGCGAGAACTGCAAATACCGATGAGATCAGTCGTGGGAAGACAAATGCGTCTGCTGGTTCCTGCGTGAAACTGATGTAAGCGACGCTGATGCCAACCCCGGCGATAAGACCTGAGGCGATGATGTGCTGGCTGCGGGGCAGATCGCTCATGACATGGCCTCTTCCTTGGCGACGGCGTCGTCCTTGGTGGTGTAGCGACGCGAGGCCACCTCCATCCAGATCGAGTAGCTGATGGAGGCCAGCACGATCAGGATCAGCAACCAGTTGAGCCAGCCCGTGAAGAAATAGGTGCCCGTTCCAACCGTCGCGTTGGCGATCATGGAGCCTTGTATGAAATTCGCTTCGGCAATGGGTCCCAGGATCAGACCAAGGACAAGCGGTGCTGCCGAGAAGCCGAACCGTTCAAGAAAGTACATCGCCATCCCCAGCGTCGCCATCACATAGACATCGCCCATGGAGTTCTGAACCGAGTAGCTTCCGAAAACGGCCAGGCCCAGCACAATTGCGGCCATCACCGCATGCGGTACCCGTGCAACGCTGGCCGCCAGCCCAGCGATGTAAAGCCCGAAGACACACATGAGGATTTGCCCGATCAGCATGGAGTCGATGAATGTCCAGGCGACTTGCGGGTAGTTCATGAAGAGATCAGGACCGGGGAAAATCCCGTGGATCAAAAGCCCGCCAAGCAGCACCGCCGCTGTGGGTGAGCCCGGAATTGAAAGCGTGAGCAGTGGTACAAGAGAGGGTCCGACCATTGCGTTATTGGCACTTTCCGCCGCGATGATGCCTTCGCTATGGCCGGTTCCGAATTTCTGGCTTTCCTTGCTGAATTTCTTGGATTGGTCATAGGCCACCAACCCTGCGATCTGGCCACCGACCCCGGGGATCAGCCCAATGATGGAGCCTGTCAAAGTTCCTATTGTCAGCGCTGTCTTGCGTTTGATCACTTCGACGACGGCGAGCCGGATCGGATGCCGCTTGACGCTGATCACCTCAGCATCATCGCTTGAGCGTCCCTTGGTGAACATGGTGATCACCTGCGGGATGGCGAAGAGGCCAATAAGCGCGGGGATTACGTTGATCCCCCCGCTGACCGACGGATGGAATATGAAGCGCTGCGCCCCCATGATGTCGTCAAAACCAATTGTCGCGAGCCAAAGGCCGATGCACCCGGACAGCAAACCCTTTACGACCGAGCTGGAGTCGAGGGTTCCAATCACGGTCACGCCGAGGATTGCCAGCCAGAACAGATGGGATGGACCGAATGCCAGTGCCCATTGCGCAAGGACGGGGGTGAGGAAAATCAAAAGGAAGACACCGAACAATCCGCCCACTGCTGACGCGAGGAAGGAAAGCTGCAGCGCCTTGGCACCTTCGCCCTTGGTCGCCATGGTGTGCCCGTCCAGCGTTGTGGCGATATTGGCTGGCGCGCCGGGGATTTTTAACAAGATTGCACTCACCGCGCCGCCAGCCACGGTTGATGTATAGGCGGCCCCCAGCAGGATCAGCCCCTGTTGCGGTTCCAGTTGAAAGGTGAAGGGGATCAACAGCGCAACGGCCATTGTCGGCGAAAGCCCGGGTGTGGCCCCAAGGATCAGGCCGCCAATCGTTCCGAGTAACAACAGCCCGAAATTAATCGGGGTGAAGACATCGCCCATGTAGAACAGAAAGTCCATCAGGCCCAACTCCTCCCAAACTCAGGCTTGACCAGTTACGCTAAGCAATGAAAATAGTTTTGCAAATGTTTTCATAAATTTCCGAGTTTGGGTATTTAGGTGTCTGAAACAAAAACAAAAAAAGTGGATATCTTGACCGTGGCAAAAGCCGCGCGCGTGTCAGCGTCGACGGTTTCACGCTACTTCAACCATCCAGACTTGCTTAAGCCCGCGACGCGCAAGCGCATCGATTCCGCGGTGCGTAGGACGGGATACATTCGAAATCGTGCGGCCCAAACCATCCACGGCATTCGTTCGGGAACGATTGGTGTGCTTATCCCGACATTGGACCACGCGATTTTTGCCGAAGTTGTGCAGGCCTTTTCCGACACCGTGGCCGAAAAGGGTTTTACTATTCTTCTCGCCTCGCACGGGTATGACTTGCAGCGCGAATACGCGATCTTGCGTAAGTTCCTTGAACATCGCGTAGATGGGGTCGTTCTGACGGGTCTGGATCATGATGACGCTGTGTTTCAGCTTCTTGACCAGCAGGAGATCCCTTGCGTGCTGATGTGGAACCACGCGGCAGGATCGCGCTTCCCCTGTATCGGTGCAGACAATGAACAGGCAGGGCGCATGATCGCGGAGCATGTCTTGTCACTGGGGCACCGAAAGATCGCCTGCATGTTTCCACCCACTGACGGCAATGACCGGGCGCTTGCCCGGCGCGACATCGTGTTACAGACTTTGAAAAACGCAGGTGTATCCGTTCCCGATGCTTGGTCTCTCACCACCGTTTACAGCATCTCTGAGTCGAAAACGGACGCTCGAAAACTGTTTTCTGGTCTCAACCGGCCCACCGCTCTGATTTGTGGCAACGACATCCTTGCAACCGGGGCACTTTATGGTGCCAAGGCGGCAGGGCTATCGGTCCCAAACGATATCTCGATCGTTGGGATTGGCGACTTCAAAGGGTCGTCGGACATCGAACCTGCGTTGACGACAGTGCGGCTTCCGGCAAAGCGTATTGGTCACGAGGCCGGCAAGGCCCTGGTCGCTGCAATCATCGACCAAGAGACCTGGGACCAGCGCAGTTTACACTGCGAACCTACGCTCATGCTTCGTCATTCTGCGCGGGCGGTGTCAGTTGGGTAATGGCGAAAGCGCTTCTTTCCTTGAAGTTGGCCCGACCGGAAATAGCCGTTTTGGGGGCCATAAAAAAACCCGGCGCGAGGTAGTCCTCACGCCGGGTTTCCTGAACTGTCAGCGGCTTAGTTGATCCAGCCGTTCACGACGTCCATGTTTTCGGCCACCCATTCTTCGGCCACATCTTGCGGATCCATCTCGTCCCGACCGATTGCCAGGATCCAGCCGTTCACGACCGCAGGATCCAGTTGAATCTGGCTCAGGAACTTGGCCGCGGGTGGGTTCCGCTCTTCCAGCGACTTGGAGTAGCTGACAAAGATCTGAGCGTCCGGCGTTTTGCAGCCTGCTTCGGACACTTCCAGCCAGTCCTCACCATCCAGCTGCAGGTTCAGGCAGCCTTCTGAGTGCTCGGGCTCTGCCAGTGGCGCGATGTCATAGGCGGCGTGGATCCATTCAGGCGTCCAGTAGTAGAACAGGATCGGTTTCTGGTTGCCGTAGGACGATTTCAGCTGTGCCTTGAAGGTCGCGTCCGAGATGATCTCGGGCTCCCACAGTTCGGAGAGGCCATAGGACTTCATCTTGACCTGCCAGATCTTCGTGGATTTCCACGACGCGTCACCGGCCCAGTATTCACCCTTGCCGTTGCCGTCCTTGTCGAACATGGCCGCAACCGCCGGGTCCTTCAGATCCTCGAACGAGCTGATCTGGTCGGACATGTAGGCGGGCACGTACATTTGTTGTGTACCGGCATAGGGCTGGTTGTGTGCCACTGTGCCTGCATCTTCGATGAAGCGATCCCATGGGCCTTGCTGGTTCGGCATCCACATGTCGGTCCAGACGTCGGCCGAGCCGTCGCCCTTGTCCATACCGGTCGCGATGATCGCCTGGTCGGACAGACCTTCGACGATTTCCGCCTCAGACCCGAGCGGCCCTTCGATCACGGTCTTGATGACGTGCGCGATGGCTTTGGCACCGGTCCAGTTCAGGTCCGAAATGGCTACCTTTTCCTGGGCCGAGGCACCGACTGCGGCAACCGACAGGGCCCCTGCAGCGGTGAGGGTTGTCATGAGTTTCATATGTGTCTCCCTTATTGAACTCATTCTTGGTTAGTGTTTGACGGTGTTGGCTTTCTGCACAACGCGGTCGATCATCATCGCCAGAAGTGCGATGCCGATGCCGGCCAGGATGCCAGCGCCTGTGCGGGTATTTGCGAGGGCTTCGGTCACGATAAAGCCCATGCCGCCCGCGCCGATCAGTGCGGCTACGACGACCATGGACAGCGCCATCATCACCACCTGGTTGACGCCTGCCATGATCGAGGGAAGCGCCTGGGGTAATTCCACCTTTGTCAGCAACTGACGGGGGTTGGCGCCAAAGGCGAGCGCCGCTTCCTTGGTGTTTTCAGGCACGTGTTTGATCCCGAGCGCTGTCAGGCGGACCATGGGTGGCATGGCGAAGATCACCGTGGCGAGGATGCCCGGCGGCTTGCCTATTGAGAAGAAGGCGACCGCAGGCAGCAGGTACACGAACGACGGGATCGTCTGCATGATGTCGAGGATGGGCGTAATGATCGCCTGTCCGCGTGTCGACTTGCCCACCCATATGCCCAGCGGCAGGCCGAAGACCACGCAGATGATCGATGCCGCGACCACGAGGCTCATCGTGTCCATGGCCGTTTGCCAGAAGCCGAAGAGGGCGAGGTACACGAGAGAGGCGGCTACGAATATGGTTATTCGCGCCCCGGCCATCGTGTAACTGATGGCCATGATGGCCCCCATGGCGATGATCCACGGCGTGCCTACGAAGACGGCGGTGATGGCTGACAGCATTGATCGAAGGAAGGTCGTGATCCCGTCAAAGAAGAAGCCGTAGAAGGCTGTGAGGTAGCCGATGCCGTCATCGATCAATTGCGCTGTGTAGCTGTTCAGGTTGACCGGCGGCAGACCGTCGCGCGGTGCTTCACGGCGCACAAAGCGGTTGCCGTCATCGTCCCGGGGATAGGTGACGGTGTCGCGCCGTTCGAGCCAGACAATGGTGGGAAATTCCCCGATGATCATGCAGTCGAATTGATCCTTGAACGCCACCTCTTCGCCTGCTGCAATGGATCGTGCCTGTTTGATGCAAGTCCGTTCTTCGGGTGGGAATTGCGAGGCGCGATACAGCATCAGTGGTGCGATCATGGCGACGATGACCGCAGCCCAAATCAGCCGTTTCATGTCCCATCCCGAGGGTTTGCTGTGATCCACCCGCCAGACATTGTATTGCCGGAAATAGATGCGGTCGGCGAGCCATCCAAACAGCACACGACCCAGGACAAAGATGATCACAGCCGCCCAGAGGCTGGACATCGTCCAGTCTTCGTAGCGAACCACGAGGAAGTCCTTGCCGTCGATCACGGCCTGTTCCGCAGCACGGGAGAATTTCCAGACCTGCATCAGGTAGACGGCTGCCACGAGGTCGATCAGGAAGCCGATCCAGAACAGCATTTTGTTGGCGCGGATCGCGGCCCAGGGAAAGCCAGCAATGGCAGCCAACCAGTTGATGTGGGTGGAAGGCAGCTTGGCCTTTTGGATCGATAGGAACGTCTGGGCGAAATAGCCGCCAGACTTGTCGGCGAAATCGGCAAAGGGCTTGGTTTCATCCGTTGCTGCCGCTGGCGCACCGCCCATTTGATCGGGTGTTGTATCGGTCATTTTATGCCTCCCCCTGAACGCCGTGCAGGATTGCATCTTTGGACACGACGCCCACAACGTTGCCGTCATCCTTGATCAGGACCGGATGGTCTTGGTTGACGCTGAGCGCGATCAGTTTGTCGAGGTCGTCATCCGGTTCCGCCACGGGTGCCTCGGCCTGTGCCACAGGCCCTTTACGCGCCTCGTAGGCGGCCAGTGGCTCCATAACCGTGTGGGCGTAGAGCAATTTCAGCTTCGAGATACCCGCCACGAAGTCGGCCACATAGGCGTCCGCCGGATTGGTCACGATGTCTTCGGGCGTGCCGACCTGCACGATCTCACCATCCTTCATGATGGCGATGCGGCTGCCCATGCGGATCGCTTCATCCAGATCGTGGGTGATGAACAGCGTCGTCTTGTTCATTGACTTTGACAGTTCGAGGAACTCGTCCTGCAAGACGCGCCTGATGAGCGGGTCGAGGGCCGAGAAGGGTTCGTCCATCAGCAAGATGTCGGGGTCGGCGGCCATTGCGCGGGCAAGGCCCACACGCTGCTGCATCCCGCCGGAGAGTTCGGAGGGCAAGCGGTCACCATAGCCTTGCAGGCTGACCAGTTCGATCACGCGGTCTGCGACTTGCGCCCGCGTGTAGGCGTCGACATTGCGCAGCTCCAGAGACAGGGCGACGTTGTCACGCACCGTGCGGTGCGGCAGCAGGGCCATGTTCTGGAACACCATCCCGATCTTGTCGGCGCGCATGGCCCGCAATTCTTCGGCATTCAGTTGGCCGACATTGGCGCCGTTGATCAGGATCTCTCCGCCCGTGGGTTCGATCAGACGGTTGATATGGCGAACAAGGGTGGATTTGCCTGAGCCCGACAGGCCCATGATGCAGAAGATTTCTCCTTCACCGACCGAGATCGACACGTCCTTGACCCCGACAACGGCGCCGAATTCTTCCAGCACGTCCGCCTTTGACAGGTTGTCCCTGCGGACGGCTTCCATGGCTTCGTCAGCCCGGTTGCCAAATATCTTCCAAACGTTGCGGGTGACGACCACCCCTTCTTCTGTATTTTCGGTCACGCGCGTGCCTTTTCTCTTTTTGGGTCCAGGAAGGGCAGGTCGACAAGCGTAGCACCTAGGCGCTTCATATGTCCGTCCAGTTTGCCCACTTCCAGTTCCGTGCCGGGTGCGGCGTTTTCGATGGCGACCCGCGCCATGCATATGGCATGGCCGAGCGCAGGAGAGTGGCAGGCGCTGGTGATCGTGCCCACCTGTTCGCGGCCGACAAAGATGCCATCGCCGTGGCTTGGCACCTCGTTTCCGACCATGGATAGCCCCACGAGTTTGCGTCGGGGGGCAATGTTATTACGCTCAAGCGCGGCGCGTCCGATGAAGTCAGGTTTCTTCAGATCGACTGCAAAGCCCAGCCCGGATTCAAACGCATCCATGTCGGGGCCGAATTCTGCGCCGGCGATCATCAAGCCTGCTTCGATCCGCAGCATTTCGAGCGCGTCACCGCCCATCGGCACCAAGCCAAGCGGGGTTCCCGCGTCGATCAACGCGTCCCAAATGGCAACGGCGTCGTTGCTGTCGCAAAAAATTTCGTATCCCAGTTCACCTGTGAAACCAGTGCGACACAGCATGCACATCGGCCCCTCCCGGTCGTGAAGCCGGGCAATGGTGAAGCCGAACCACTTAAGGTTATCAAGTGTGGGACGGGACGGTTGGGTAAAGACCAGCTTGCGCAGGATGTCCCGTGACTTCGGCCCCTGCAGCGCAAGGTTCTGCATCTTGCTGCTATGGCTTAGGACCCGCACGTTCAGGCCATGCGCCTCTGCCTGTTCGCGCAAATACAAGCCGGAATTATCCGATCCACAGCACCAGCGGAATGCGGTGTCTTCCAGCCGGAACAGGGTCCCGTCGTCCAGCACGGATCCGCGCTGATCGCACAGCAAGGCATACAAGCCGCGATGGACAGACAGCTTGGCCACATTGCGTGTCATGCAAAGCTGCAAAAGCTCTTCGGCATCCGGTCCCACGATGTCGAACTTCCTGAGCCCGGACATGTCCTGCAGGGTGGCGGCGTTCTTGCAGGCCCAATACTCGGCAACCGCGCCGGTTGCGTCATACTGTGTCGGCATCCAGAGTTGCCGGGCGACCTGGTAGCTGCTTGTCAGTTTCGAGATGCGTGGGTGGAAGGCCGAATGGGCCGTCATCTGTGCAGCATCTCCAGGATTTGACCGCCACGACACCGCGTGTTGGATATCGCTGTTTTCTTCATAAATACGCACGTGAATATCCGTTGGGTTCCAGCCATTGATGGGATCGACATCATCGGGGCAGGCCGTAGACACGCAGACCAGATCCGTCAGCGCCTGAAGGGCCACGTAATCTCCGGGTCGTGACCATGCCTCGTCTGTTGCGATGTGATGGTCTTGCCAATCGATCCACGAGTTGAAAAAGAAGTTGATCGCGGGCCAGGCGCGCCGCGATTGAATGCCGTAGGGGTCAAAGGCCGCACTTATGTTGTCGGAACAGTTGATGTGGCCGGGAAATCCGCGTTCCTCGTACCCGCGTGCGGTGCAGGCAAGCGCAAAGGTGTCGTGCCGTCCGACGGTATCCTGGCGCACCGCCAGCAGCGGTTTCATGTCCTGATCAAAGAACTTGTCGTGCAAGCCGGGCAGGGGATAGGCGCCGCGTGCCAGTGTGCGGGAAACGGCACTGTCGATGTACCGTTCGGTTCCTTGGTCCAGTGCGTCACTGCGCATCGCCATGAAATCCGAGCACTGCTGCCCGTCGACATCAATAATCTGGACGAATTGCCCCTTTATTAGTGTGTAAGCGTGTGCCGTACCGCGGCTGACACGCCATTCGTCAACAACACGGCCCATCGGTTCGGGCAGCGATGCGTCACGGATCGATCCAGTTGGAGGTTGGACGGACAGAGCGACAAGACCGCCGCCACCGATACTGAGATATTCCCGTGACACGGGGACGATGCAAAACAGGTCAGCGTCCTCGGTCATCTTCGCAATGTGGATGTCACCCGGTGCGTCTGATGCGCCAAAGATGCGCAGGCCGCGGCCCCGGGCAAGATCACTGTCGCGTCCATGTGCGAGCATGTCCATCTGACGTTTGTCAAACCCATCGACGGGCAGTGGCTGACCAGCTTCGCCGACTTGCGCAAATGCCGAGAGGTCAAAATCGCGGGTACTGTCCGTCAGCGCGGTCAACCAGACGTCACATCCGCCGTCCACATTGGTGATCGATATCACCGAGCCTGCGCGAACGCGTATCCTGCCCATTTCGCCGTAACGTATGTCGCGGCGGAGTGCGGCGGCGTCCTTTAGACCCTGATACCGCGCGCGAGCAGGCGTGTAGGTATCGCTTCGTTTTAGCACGTGGCTATTCCCTGTTTGGTTCAAGCGTCAATTGATAGGTGCGCTGTGTAACCGGTTACATTTGAACACTTGCGAATCGCTTTGGTCAAGCATCTGGTGCGGAGGAGGGGGATTATCGTGGCAAAAATCGCGGCAAGTATCAGAGATGTGGCACGGGACACCGGGTTATCCACGGCGACGATCTCTCGCGTCGTGAATGGTGACACGAAGGTCAGCGAAAAGACCCGGCAACTTGTGCTGGATGCGTGTAGCCGTCTTGACTATCTGCCCAACCCGGCGGCTCGCGCGCTGTCAACGCGCCGGAGCAGAGTGGTGGCTGCCATTATCCCGACAATTGAGCATTCGGTCTTTGCCAAGTTCATTTCAGCCATCGAACGGACGCTCGGCCTGCATGGCTATTCCCTGGTTCTTGCGATCTCGAATGCCGATGAGGCAGAGGAATTGGCGGCAGCCCGCAAGCTGTTGGGTATGGGCGCGGATGCTTTCATTCTCAGCGGTCAGACGCATTCTGCGGCACTGCTTGAGATGTTAGCCAAGCGACAAGTGCCGTTTGTCTATACTTCCGTCTGGGATCCGGACTGCGAGCAACCCACCGTGGGATATGACAATGCCGATTTGGCAGGCCAAGCTTTGCGGCATCTGTACGCCAATGGGCACAGAAGGGTGGCAGTCGTCCATGGGCCGCTTGTTGAAAGCGACAGGACAGTGGCGCGCCGGGATGGCGCGCGGGCATTGCGCGGCCTTTTCGATACGCTGGATTTCTTCGAAACGCCATTGAGTGTGGCGGGGGGCAAAGCCTGCGTTGGTCACCGGTTGGCGGATGGGGGAGGGTACTCCGCATATCTGTGTTTTTCCGACGTGCTTGCACTAGGCGCTTACTTTGCTTGCGCAGACGTAGGCAAACAGATCCCGCAAGACGTGTCGGTCATGGGGTTTGACAACCTCGATTGGGCGGAGGCCGTTGTGCCGCCGCTCACGACCATCGACCTGCCTGCGTCTGGCATGGGGGAAGCTGTGGGCACCCACATCGTGGAATGCCTTGAAACCAACGCGCCGATGCAAAGCCAACACCTGACCGCGCGCATCATTGAGCGTGGGTCAGTGGCGCTGCTGACTTAGCGGTCCTACATCGGTAACCGACCGTTCTGTACGTGTCGCTGAGTGCTGTGACGCGACGCAGGTTACGTTTCTAGTCGGATTGGTTCATCGGTTGAAAGCCACGCCCCAATGGTCTCCATGCACACACCGTCAGGAGAGTCGCCCCGGCGGCTGCCAAGACAAAGGGTGATATCAGTGCAAATGAACGCGGTATTGTCTCTTCTGCCACGCCCACGACCAGCCCGGACAGCAGCAAGCCGATGGGCATCATGCCCCAGGCCAGCAGGCGATAGATGCTGTTCACGCGTCCAAGCAAGGCGTCGGGAATGTATCGTTGGCGGTAAGATACCGAAACGGTATTCCAGATCAGGCCGGTGAACTCGAACAATGCCAGAACCAGAGCCAGCACATAACCGTTCGGTGCAAATGGGATGATGGCGAAGGCCACGGCCGACGCCAGTGTCATCCACTGGGCGGCCCTATTCTGACCAATGACTTTCACCACCTGGTCCGCCACTAACCCTCCGGCAATCCCGCCGATCGCACCAGCGGCGAGGATCAGCCCGTACCCTTGTGCCCCGATCCCTAGATTTTCTTGCACGTGCAAAATGAGTGCGATCACGACCATCTGATGCAGCAGGTTCCAAACGCCGGTGATCACGGCAAGCACCTGAAGAAAGGGGGCTGCCCGCAGGAAGGCGATACCTTCGGCCAGATCGGCACGCAGTGAGCTTTGCTGTGTGCGAGTTGGTCTGAAATTGCCAGGTAGCGTTAGTATGAGCAGGGCGGCGAGCGCAAACATGACGGCATTCATTGAAAAAGGCGCCCAGACCACGGCGGCGATCAGAAAGGCGCCGAGCGCGGGGCCAAGCAGCGAATTGCCAACCAGTTCAACACTCCAGAGCCGACCGTTGGCCTTTTCAAGTTGATCGTGCGGCACAAGGGCCGGCAACATGGTTTGAGCGGCATTATCCCGAAAGACCTCGGCCGTGCCCACAAGCAGCGCACAGGCGAGGAGAGCATAAAAAAGAAATGGGTCCGATGTTCCGTCGTTGGGCGCGGGTGCCAGTGGGGACGCGGTCCAGACCAGGATCGTGGCGGATGCAAAGGCAACTGCGCGCAGAACGTCCATGCCTAGAATGAGCTTCCTGCGATCCACGCGGTCCGTCACCACTCCGGCAGGCAAGGCAAACAGGAACCACGGCAGTCGCAGTGCAATGGGCATGAGCGCAATCAAAAGCGGATCGCGGCTGAGCAGCGAAGCGATCCACGCCCATACAACCACGGCAATGCCATCTGCCAGATTTGTCATGCCGCTCGCGGCAATGAAACGGGGCAGACGGTTGGGCTTGGACATGGTCACCTCGTTACAAGCGATGGACCATGTGTAGGGGTTTAAGTGAACTTGAGGTCAAGCCCCAAACGGACGCCTTGTTTTTGCTTGCGGCTGTGAAGCAGAAACCGCTCGGAAATCACTCGTACTCGTGACGAATGGTTATGTTTTCCCCGTTCTCGCGCGTGATCTCGCGCGCGTAAAATTCATTCAGCAAAAGATCATTATCGAGGACACCCGACACACGGATGCGTTCGCCGCTTTTTAGGTCAATCATTTGCGGCCCAAGGTACACACGCACCGTGCCAGATTCATCGCGCAGCCGGATTTCATCGCTGTCAAAAAACTTGTCTACAAAACCTTCGACAGTGGCGGTCTGGCCACGTTGCATACTGGCGATGGGTACAACGTCGGACAGTGCCGGAGTTGTAATGCCGATGACGACCGCCAAAGACAGAAAAATACGCATATGATCCTCATGTTGCTAAGTACCTGATTGATTTAGTATGATTTGGGTGTTTCACAAGTCAGCTAGACATGAGATACGCAACAGGACGCCGACCGGCGGCCTGTTGTCTGTCTGGTTTCGCTCTGGTCTTCACCGTGGCTGAACGCTAGCGTGTCCGTGAATTGATCCGGCAGGTCCTGATGTCCCCCAACACAATCGGCGCGCTCTTGATGATGGCGTCCATGGCGTCGTTCACGATCAATGATACGTTGATCAAGCTAACGGATGGCGCGGTGCCGCTGATGCAGCTGTTGGTCATCCGAGGTGTGCTGTCATCATTTTTGATCCTGTGTATGGCCCGGTGGCTGGGACGAATACACTTTCGCATTGGGGCGCAGGACTGGGCATTGATCGCGGTGCGATCGGTGGCAGAGGTAGGCGCCGCCTACTTCTTCATAACCGCACTATTGAATATGCCGCTGGCGAATGTGACCGCGATCCTGCAGGTCTTGCCTTTGACGGTCGCAGTTGGGGCAGCCCTGTTTTTTCGAGAACCATTGGGTTGGCGCCGTATGTCGGCGATCCTTCTGGGCTTTATGGGGATGCTTTTGATCGTGCGCCCGGGCGCGGAAGGTTTTTCACTGTGGTCAGTTTATGCCCTGATCGCCGTGCTGTGTGTCACGGTGCGCGACTTGGCGACGCGTCGATTGTCGGCGGATGTGCCGTCCATGACAGTAACTTGGGTCGCGGCACTGACCGTTACTGCCTTTGCCGGTGTTGCCTCGACCACTACGGAATGGGTGCCCATCGACATGCGCCTTGGCCTGCTGATCTGTGGCGCATCGGTCTTTATCATCGGCGGCTACTTCTTTTCCGTACAGGTGATGCGTGTGGGCGAGATCAGCTTTATCGCACCGTTCAGGTACACCGGCCTTGTGTGGGCCTTGGTTCTGGGCTGGTTGGTATTCGGTGACTGGCCATCGTCGCTGACCTTGGCGGGGGCCGCCATCGTGGTGGCGACTGGCCTGTTCACCCTTTATCGCGAGCGTAAGCTGTCAGCGCGCTGAGAACACGCTGCGCACGTGGTCAATATCCACGGCGAAGCGGTCTCGGAACAGTTGTTCCTGCTGCGGTGTCAGCGGGTCGACCGGCACCGGTTTGACCTTTTTCTGACGGCTGTCATTGTATCCGTTGTGCGTGCGAACAAACATGTCTGGGTCGGCATAGGTGATGCACGGCATGAATTGCGGGATCCGTTCATGCATGAAGTTGTGGATCGTCAACTTGCAGTCCCCCTGAATGTACATCCCCAAGGCCGACACATAAAACGTGCGGTAGATCTGCGCCGCTGAAATGCCATCTGCTCCAACCTCGGCGACATATCCCTGGTTCCAGTCCAATCCGATGGTCTTGTGTTTCTTTGTCAGTGGGCGTGCGTCCTTGGCCGCTTCGCGCAGCTTTTCGATGAAGTCGACGGCACACGCGTCATCATCATCGTGCCGGAACTGGATGCACGGATTCGAGGGGTTGCGGCGGGCATTGTTCAGTAATGCCTTGGACATCTCGCGGCTGGGATGGGGTGGCTCGGCTATGATCTGTACCTGTTTCATGTCTGACGTCAGATCATGCAACCGGTCGCGATGTTCCTTGGGAAACTGATCACCGATCAGGATCAGAAGGTCAAAATCCTGATCTGTTTGTGCGCGCAAGCAGGGCAGGGCCATCGTTTCAAGAAGGCGGAACCGTTCTTCGAGCCGGTCGCGCGCCCAGAGATAGGCCATACGATCTTCGATCGTTTCATGGCCTACCTGGAACCCGCCAATGGCGGGGTAGGAAAAGCGGCAGAGCCCGATGATCTGCATGGTCTGGTTGTGCCTCTTTGCTCAGTCGACTGCTCGGCGTTGAGCGTCGACCGCGACCTTTTCATAATTGCGCCCCATTCGCACCTCGTCAAAATACACCACTTGTGTTGGCATGGGCCCGCGGTGCTGACTGACGAAAGACCGATAGATGCCATATTTGAAGTAATACGCCTGGGGCGCATAGTTCTGATTGTAATTATGCGCCGCCACACGCGTTCCGTTCTTGTACACTTCGATGGTGCCGGGTGCCGTCTTGGTGTTCACGCGCACAACCAAGTCTGTCCATTTGCCGCGTAACTCACGGATGGAGGCAATGTTGTAGTCCTTGATGTCATTGCGCACGTTGTCGAACGGGCCGGACAGCACGTGCACACGCAGGAAGTAGCGGTCGCCTAGCATCTCCATCTGGAACACGCCCGGCTCGGACGGGAAGCCGCCGGTAAAGCCGGTCGGGCCGCCCTTCATCTTGACCTGACCCACTGTTGTGCGGACGCGTGAACTGGTCTTGAAATCCGGCGGCAGGTAGATCGAGAATCCAATCCATTGGTCCGTGCCCGCACGCCAGTCCTTCTTGACGTAAAGCTCGGATCGTTCCCGGTCATTGTCGCAATCGCTCCAGCCCTCGTCCCAACCACAATCACCTGCTCGCACTTCGAAACGCTGCGCGCGTTTGCCCAACCGTGCATTACCTTTGACGTTTGCAAAGCCGTGCTTGGTGATGTTCTGTTTCATGCTGCGTTCGACGGGCAGACGCTGGGCGTTGACCGGGTCGGGTATGGTGAAAGCGGTGAGGGTGAGGCAGAGCAGCCCAAAAAGCGATAAGAGTTTCATTTTTCGTCCGAAATACTATTGCCTCAAGGTCTAGCGGCCATCTCGCGGACCTGTCCAGTGAAAGGGGCCGATCCGTGAGAGTTGGAATTCGGCAATGTGCCCTATCTCACGGTCGGCCGCCCTGTTGACACCCTCAGAGACTCGCCATATACGCGCGCTATCTCGGCAAGGGGGTCGCCCCGGCACCGAAATCAAAACTTAAGTGGACACGATCCGGCCCCTGCATTGGCCCGATCCTCTGGAAACCCACCGCGTCGCCCCTTCGACAGGAGCGATTGCGGTTTTTGCGCTGTTGTGGACGCACAGGCGGCGATGGAATTGAAACCGCGGGTTGGACCCGCATGACACATGTGTTGATGAGACGGGGAAAGAACCTGCAATGCCAACGATCCAACAGCTGATCCGCAAGCCGCGGCAGCCCAAAGTAAAACGCTCGAAGTCGCTGCACCTTGAGGGCAACCCTCAGAAGCGCGGCGTGTGCACACGCGTATATACAACGACACCGAAGAAGCCGAACTCGGCCATGCGGAAGGTTGCCAAGGTGCGCCTGACCAACGGTTACGAGGTCATCAGCTACATCCCCGGCGAGAGCCACAACCTGCAAGAGCACTCGGTTGTGTTGATCCGCGGCGGTCGTGTGAAAGACCTTCCCGGTGTGCGTTACCACATCCTGCGCGGTGTTCTGGATACCCAGGGCGTCAAAGATCGTAAGCAACGCCGTTCGAAATACGGCGCCAAGCGCCCCAAATAAGGAGAGCAGCAGATGTCACGTCGTCACGCCGCCGAAAAGCGCGAAGTTCTGCCCGACGCCAAATATGGCGATAAGGTTCTGACCAAATTCATGAACAACATGATGCTGGACGGAAAGAAATCGACTGCCGAGCGTATTGTCTACAACGCGCTTGATCGCGTTGAGAGCAAAATCAAGCGCGCACCCGTGGAAGTGTTCCACGAAGCGCTGGACAACATCAAACCGTCCGTGGAAGTGCGTTCGCGCCGCGTCGGTGGTGCCACATACCAGGTGCCGGTCGAAGTTCGTCCCGAGCGCCGCGAAGCGCTGGCCATCCGCTGGTTGATCACAGCCAGCCGCGGCCGCAACGAAAACACGATGGAAGAACGCCTCGCCGGTGAGCTGCTCGACGCTGTACAGTCGCGCGGTACTGCCGTGAAGAAGCGTGAAGACACGCACAAGATGGCCGACGCCAACAAAGCGTTCAGCCATTACCGTTGGTAATCCAGACACCCTGAGGAAGCAGCCCCATGGCACGCGAATATCCGCTCGACCGCTACCGCAACTTCGGCATCATGGCTCACATCGATGCTGGCAAGACCACGTGTTCGGAACGCATCCTGTACTACACAGGCAAGTCCCACAACATCGGTGAGGTGCACGATGGTGCGGCCACCATGGACTGGATGGAGCAGGAGCAGGAACGCGGGATCACCATCACGTCGGCTGCGACCACAACCTTCTGGGAGCGCACCGAGGACGGCCAGACGGCTGAAACCGAAAAGCACCGCCTGAACATCATCGACACCCCCGGCCACGTGGACTTCACCATTGAAGTTGAGCGTTCGCTGGCGGTTCTCGACGGTGCCGTTTGTGTTCTGGACGCAAACGCCGGTGTTGAGCCGCAAACCGAAACTGTGTGGCGTCAAGCGGATCGCTACAAGGTTCCGCGCATGGTCTTTGTCAACAAAATGGACAAGATCGGCGCTGACTTCTTCAACTGCGTCAACATGATCGAAGACCGCACCGGCGCGCGTGCTGTGCCTGTCGGTATTCCGATCGGTGCAGAGACCGAGCTGGAAGGTCTGATCGACCTCGTCACCATGGAAGAGTGGCTGTGGCAGGGTGAAGATCTGGGCGCGTCCTGGATCAAGGCACCTATCCGTGCCGATCTGGCCGACATGGCCGCCGAGTGGCGCGAAAAGATGATCGAAGCTGCCGTCGAGCAAGACGACGACGCGATGGAAGCCTATCTTGAAGGCAACGAACCCGATGTTCCAACCCTGCGCGCGTTGCTGCGCAAGGGCACGCTGGCGCTGGACTTTGTTCCTGTGCTGGGCGGTTCCGCTTTCAAGAACAAGGGTGTCCAGCCGCTGCTGAACGCCGTGATCGACTATCTGCCCAGCCCGCTGGACGTGGTCGACTACATGGGCTTCAAACCCGGTGATGAAACCGAAGAACGTAACATTGCCCGCCGCGCGGATGATGACATGGCGTTCTCGGGGCTTGCCTTCAAAATCATGAACGACCCCTTCGTGGGTTCGCTGACCTTCGTTCGCGTTTATTCGGGTACCCTGAACAAGGGCGACTCGATGCTGAACTCGACCAAGGGCAACAACGAACGCGTTGGTCGGATGATGATGATGCACTCGAACGACCGGGATGAGATTACCGAAGCATTTGCTGGTGACATCATCGCGCTGGGTGGTCTGAAGAACACCACAACCGGTGACACGCTGTGTGATAAGAATGATCCGGTGATCTTGGAAACGATGAACTTCCCCGATCCTGTCATCGAGATCGCGGTTGAGCCCAAAACCAAGGGCGACCAAGAGAAGATGTCGCAAGGCCTGGCCCGTCTGGCAGCCGAAGATCCGTCCTTCCGCGTGGAAACTGACCTCGAAAGCGGTCAGACCATCATGAAAGGCATGGGCGAACTTCACCTCGACATCCTGGTGGATCGTCTGAAGCGTGAATTCAAGGTCGAAGCCAACATTGGTGCGCCACAGGTGGCCTACCGCGAGACCATCGGTCACGAGGTCGAGCACACCTACACCCACAAGAAACAGTCGGGTGGTTCCGGTCAGTTTGCCGAGGTGAAGATGATCATCACCCCGACAGAGCCGGGCGAAGGCTATTCGTTCGAGTCCCGCATTGTTGGTGGTGCCGTGCCCAAGGAATATATCCCGGGTGTGGAAAAAGGCATCAACTCGGTCATGGACAGCGGTCCGTTGGCGGGTTTCCCCGTCATCGACTTCAAGGTGGCCCTGATCGACGGTAAATTCCACGACGTTGACTCCAGCGTTCTGGCCTTTGAAATCGCGGCCCGCATGGGTATGCGTGAAGGCATGAAGAAGGCGGGCGCCAAGCTGCTTGAACCGATTATGAAGGTCGAGGTCATCACGCCTGAAGAATACACCGGTGGCATCATCGGTGACCTGACATCGCGTCGGGGTCAGGTGTCGGGTCAGGAAAACCGCGGCAATGCCATCGCCATCGACGCGATGGTGCCGCTGGCCAACATGTTCGGCTACATCAACACCCTGCGTTCGATGTCGTCGGGCCGCGCCCAGTTCACCATGCAATTCGACCACTACGATCCCGTGCCGCAGAACATCAGCGACGAGATCCAGGCAAAATACGCCTGATCAGCTAGGGAACGGTTTGGTGGCTGTCGTGCTTAACAAATACAAATTATCGATCATGCTGGTCCCGAAAGGGGCCAGCACGACGATTAAGCACGTGGCGTTCGAGATTGAGAACGGGTACCCGTTCAAACCCTTTTTCACCAACAGCCGCCGTCGTCAGGTCCATCACCTGTATCAATCCCGCTTGTTCAAATTTGACCGGGATATGGTGAACTGGAAGAATGCCGTGTTCGCGGTCATCCGCGACCCCGTCGAACGGCTTTTGTCATGCCATTCCAATCGTGTTCTGCACTTGGGAGAGCTGGATAAACTGCCCCTCACGGACGAAGATCATGAGAAGGGCGTAACAATGCGGCCTTCGTTTGGAACGTTCGTGGCGCATTTGCACCGGTATCGGGAGCTGTCTGACAAGATCAAGCATCACAGCCTGCCGATGGAACGTTTCCTGGGCGGGCGTGCTGACCGTTACACCCGCATTTTCGACTCTGCTGATCTGTCGGAATTTTGGACGATGCTCCGTGAACGGATCGGGACGTTGCCTGAAATCCCGCATGAGCAAACCGGCGGGCGGGACCTGAAGGAACGCAGTATTTCTGGACAGACCCTTGATCGGATCAAGCAGATCTACGCACGGGACTACGATATTTTCGGGGATTTTTTGACCGCGAAAGAAAACACATTTGCAGTCAGCTGACTGCATTGGGAAAGTAAAAGGAGGCCATCATGGCAAAGGAAAAGTTTGAACGTACGAAGCCGCACGTTAACATTGGCACGATTGGCCACGTTGACCACGGCAAGACGACGCTGACGGCGGCGATCACGAAGTATTTTGGT
>NZ_JCAPFI010000008.1:0-189322 GCF_059611725.1 Tateyamaria sp. LSS28
TGCTGGTCGATCTCGTCGATGACACCCGCAAGCTGTTTGCAGGGCACCGTCGTCACAAACGAAATGTCGTTCGCAACCAGATCATCGGTAATCTTCTTGTCTATGGTCATGAATATGCTGTCTCCGGCATCAGGGGTGGAGGATGATCTTGGGCGCAGCAACCGCTCCGCTGCGCAAGTCGGCGAAAGCGCGGGCCCCGTCCGACAAAGGACGTTCTTCGGCCCAGTCCAGCGGACCCAAGCGCCCATCGAAAATTGCACTGCATGTGTCGCGGAAATCCTGCGGCGTATAGGTGTACGTGCCGATGAATGTAATTTCCTGCAGTGTCATGCGCCGAATATCGAGACCGCCGGTGTCTTCGCCAAGCCCGATATGAACGATCACGCCGCCAGGTTCCGTGAGTGATGAGGCTGAAGCCCGTGTGGCGGCGTATCCGACGGCATCTACAACCAGCCCGTAGCTGCCTGTCCCCGCGGGGAAACATGGAATGTCACATCGTTTTTCCAGAAAGCTGCGCCTTGCCTCATTCGGCTCGGCGATGGTGACATTGGACAGGCCTTGCGCTTTCAATGCCAAGGCTGCGGCAAGACCAATTGCGCCGCCGCCCAATACAAGCGCAGAGCGGCTGGCCGCTGGATCCAATGCTACCAACCCAAGACGAACGGCATGCCAGCTGACCGCCAGCGGTTCCGCCAAAGCAGCCTTGTCCAGAGACACAGCGTCCGGCACTTCGATCAGATTTGCGGGGCGCATCGCCACAAATTCAGCAAAGGCACCTTCGCGCGGCGGCATGGAAATGATCTTGCGGTCCGCACAGAGATTGTCACGGCCAGAGGTACAAGCGGCACAGATCCCGCAGCCCACCAGCGGATTGATCGTGACCCGTTTGCCATCGCGGTCCCCACCTACGATCACACCAGCCGCCTCGTGCCCAAGGATCAGTGGCGCGGGTCGTCGGTCATCATGTCCCAAGTAAGCATGCATGTCTGATCCACAGATGCCCGATGCCACCACGCGCACAAGTTCCTGCTCGGGGTCCGGCACTGCATCCGGCACATCGCGAAATGTCAGAGTTTCGACGCCATCATAAACAAGTGCTTTCATTTGCCGGCTCCTCTCCCCCGCCACCGCATCAGCAACAGCCTTGCCGATGCCAACCGGCTCAGCCCTCGGCACTCAGATCAAAGTTCTCACCCGGGAAATACTTGGCCAGACGTACGTCCGCGGCGCGGGCGTGCCCCTCCATCCCCTCAAGGCGCGAGATACGAGCTGTTGCTTCTGCCACCGGTTTCGACCCTTCACGGGTCGCACGCTGCCATGTCACGATCTTCATGTACTTATGTACAGACAAGCCGCCTGTGTAGTTTGCCGCGCCAGATGTCGGCAACACGTGGTTTGTACCAGATGCCTTGTCGCCATACGAAACGGTTGTCTCTTCCCCAAGGAACAGCGAACCGTAACATGTCAGCCGTTCCAACCACCAATCCAGGTCCTCGGCTTGCACGGTCAGGTGCTCCGGTGCGTAATCATCCGAACAGGCGGCCATCTCTTCACGGTCCGCACACAGGATGACCTCGGCATAGTCGCGCCAGGCCGCGGTCGCGTTCTCGCGATTTACGTCCGGCAGATCATCGATCAACTGGGGCACCATTTCCATCACACGCTCAGCCAAATCACGGTTATCCGTGACCAGCCAAACGGGTGAGTTATAGCCGTGCTCGGCCTGGCTCACGAGGTCGGTCGCAACGATATGCGCGTCGGCCTTTCCATCGGCTAGGATCAGGCTGTCAGTCGGGCCCGCAATCATATCAATGCCCACGCGACCAAAGAGAATACGCTTGGCTTCGGCCACAAACTGATTGCCGGGACCGACAAGAATGTTCGCCTTGGGCAAGCCAAACAGGCCGAATGTCATGGCCGCGACGCCCTGCACGCCGCCCATGGCCATGATCTTGTCCGCACCGCAGATATGCGCGGCATAGACAATGGCCGGCGCAACACCGACGCCCGGACGCGGTGGTGAACACGCGGTGATGTGCTTGCAGCCCGCAACCTTGGCCGTTGTGACCGTCATGATGGCGCTGGCAATATGACTGTATCGACCGCCGGGCACATAACAACCGGCTGCATCGACGGGGATCGCCTTCTGCCCGGCGATCAGGCCCGGCACAACCTCAAGCTCAACATTCGCTACCGTTGCTTTCTGTGTCTCTGCAAACCGGCGCACATTGTCATGGGCAAACCGAATATCCGCTTTCAGCTTGTCAGGTACTTGGGCGACAGCCGCTTCGATCTCGTCAGCAGTCAAAAGCACGTTGCCTTCATACTTGTCGAACTTGGCCGCATACTCCAATGCCTTGGCATCACCGCCAGTTTCGATATCGGCCAAAATATCGCTCACAATCTGGTTGACGTCAGACGCCCCTGATGTTGCGGTCAGCGTTGCTTTCTTGAGGTATTCACGTGCCATCGGATGCCTTGGTTCACTTTGCAGTCCGGCGCACGCTAGGGGGTTGTTGTCAGGCGACGCAAGGTCAGCTGAGACGGGAGACGTGACATTCACGAACAAGCCGCCCCACTTTTGACTATCCGAAAGATATGATAGCCAATTGTCTCAATTTTGGCGCTTCACGTTGGCACAGCATTCACAACCTGAATACTGCGAAGTGAGCGCCGCCGGGAAAAGCGCCCGGCGACGCGAGACTCCTAGCTGTCGATCAGGGCATTCAGGGTCCCGGATGGGCGCATGATGCCCGCCACCTTGGCTGCGTCGGTGTTGTAGTAGCCACCCAAGTCGACCGCCGCACCGCGACCGGCCATGAGTTCTGCTGAAATCGTGTCTGCATTGCCGCCAAGCGATGCGGCAAGATCGGCAAAGGATGCGGCCAGATCCGCGTCATCGCTTTGTGCCGCCAACGCTTCGGCCCAATAGAGGGCAAAAAAGAAGTGGCTGTCACGGTTGTCCGGCTGACCGACCTTGCGGCTCGGGGATTTGCCCTCGCCCAGCAGCTTGATGATCGCAGCATCCGCGGCATCACCCATGATGGACGCCTTCGTATTGCCGTGTGCATCACCAAAGAAGCGCAGGCTTTCTGCAATGGCGCAGAACTCACCCAAGCTGTCCCAGCGCAGGTGGTTTTCCTCAACCAGCTGTTGCACGTGCTTCGGGGCGGACCCACCTGCCCCGGTTTCGAACATGCCGCCACCGTTCATCAGCTTTACGACCGACAGCATTTTGGCCGATGTCCCCACCTCAAGGATCGGGAACAGGTCGGTCAGATAGTCACGCAACACATTGCCGGTAATGGCGATGCAATTGTCACCCGCAGTGATGACCTTGAGCGCGTGGCGCGTGGCGGCCGCTGGGTCCATGATCTGGAACGCATCGAACTTGCCCTTTTCGGTCAGGATCGGGGTGATCATCTTGATCAGCTCAGCGTCATGGCCGCGCGTGGAATCCAACCAGAAGACCGAGGCATAACCCGTTGCGGCTTCGCGTGAAATCGCCAGATCAACCCAGTTCACAACCGCTTCTTTTCGGGTCGACGCCATCCGCCATATGTCGCCAGCTTCCACGTCATGGCTGGTAAGCACGTCGCCGCCATTGGCCGCGATCACTTTGACCGTACCGTCTGCCGGGATTTCGAAAGTGGTTGGGTGCGAGCCATATTCCTCGGCTTTTTTCGCCATCAAACCGATGTTCTGCACGGTCCCGGCCGTTGTCGGATCAAGCGCGCCATTGGCTTTGAAGAAATCAACCGTCTCGGCATAGACCGGCGCGTAAGAGCTGTCGGGGATAACGCAGTTCGTGTCGCCCTCTTTCCCATCCGGACCCCAGCCCTTGCCACCAGCGCGCAGCACGGCAGGCATTGAAGCGTCGATGATCACGTCGGATGGGACATGCAGGTTGGTGATGCCCTTGTCAGAGTTCACCATGTACATTGGTGGGCGATCCGCCATGACCGCGTCAATCTCGGCCTTGATTTCAGCGCCGTTGGACATACCCGCAATCACGTCCAGCATGGTGCCAAGACCGGAGTTAGGGTTCACACCGGCGGCTGCGAAATCGTCAGCGTATTTGTCAAAGACAGGCTTGAGGTAGGCGCGAACCGCGTGACCAAAGATGATCGGGTCCGACACCTTCATCATTGTTGCCTTCATGTGCAACGAGAACAGGGTACCGTCAGCTTTGGTGTCATCAATCGCTTTGCCAAGGAATGCCATCAACGCGTCCCGCGACATATAGGTCGCGTCGACGATGGTGCCCGCCTCCATGCTCAGGCCATCCTTGAGCACCGTCACGGTGCCATCTGCTGCCGTATGCTCGATTTTCAAAGCACCGGCCTGTGCGTCGCTCAAGGTCACCGATTTCTCGTTCGACCGGAAATCGCCAGCGCCCATGGTCGATACCTTGGTCTTGCTGTCGGCGCTCCACGCGCCCATCGAATGTGGATTGTCCTTGGCATAGGCTTTGACAGCGGCAGGCGCACGGCGGTCCGAGTTGCCTTCGCGCAGGACCGGGTTCACGGCGGAGCCCTTGATCGCGTCGTAGCGAGCACGGATGTCATTCTCTTCATCCGTGGAAGGCGCTTCCGGATAGTCGGGAATGTCGAAGCCCTGACCTTGCAGTTCCTTGATCGCCGCTTGCAGCTGCGGCACCGAGGCCGAAATGTTTGGCAGTTTGATCACGTTTGCGTCCGGTGTGGTCACCAACTGACCGAGGGCCGCCAGATCATCACTTTGCGCCTGCGCGTCCGTCAGACGTTCGGGAAATGTTGCCAGGATACGGCCCGCGACCGAGATATCACGCGTTGACACGTCGATGCCTGCGGCAGACACGAATTTACGCACGATGGGCAGCAGCGATGCGGCCGCCAATTGTGGAGCTTCATCCGTGACGGTGTAAATGATGTCGGGAGCGGCGTCTTGGGACATAATGCAGTCTTTCGCTTGTTTCTCACACGAGGGGCGCATGGCATGACGTTCTGCACACCATTGTATGCCGTGCAGATAACGGGTCAGCGGCAAAGGCTCAATGCCAGTCACGCAAGCGCGACAATTGTATCCGTTTTCCCGCCTTTTCAGCGCCGAGGATGCCATGGAAACCATTTCGAGCGCATCAGAAAAGCGCGAGACATCCGGTCTGTTGGATAGAAACTGAAATCATCTGCCGCGGAGTCGTTCCGGCCGCGAAAGACCCGACCGCTCGAGATTGAAAGAATCCGCCACAATTCTTTATATTATGCACAGTTGACGCGCAGCTTTTTGACCGCAATGCTCAATACATGAGCAGAATAAAAACGATGTGCGCAGCGTTCGTCGTTATGGCAACCGGGATCACACAGGCCGCAGCCGACAACGACATCGCCTTTTCCTTCGCCGAATGCGCTGGCCGTTTCTCGGCTGAAATGGAGCATGCATGGCTTCTGAATGATCCTGTGGCGCAAGTGTACGAGCAAGACCGGGCTTCTTTTGTCAGTTTGACCGACGCATCATTTGCACCCGGACAGGGCCGTGCAATCCTCAGTCACAGGGTAGAAGTCAAACTTGCCCACGCAGCGCTCTTGCAGCAAGCCAGCTTTGGAACACGCGCCGACCGCGCCAAGACCGCGCGCCATGTCGCCAACACTCATCTGGCAACATGTCGAACCCTGCTGCTTGGCAGCTGACCTAGGCATATAGCTGCGGCGTGGAAAGCCACCTGTTTACAGGGTCTTGAGCCTTCGGATATCGCGTTGCACAGTACAGGATCAAACTGTGACCTTCCGAAAGGCCGCCAATGACTGCTGCGTCCCAAATCCTGCTTGGCAGCGCGCTTTTGACGATTTGCGCCCTGATCCACGTCGGAGCCGTTGCGATGCTTGTCCCGTTTCTGGCGCGTGCCGCCGATCGTTTGGAAGAAACCGGATCACGCTTGCGGACACTGATCATAACTGGGCTCAACGTGCTCATTCTACTGGTCGCGCATACAGTTCAGGTCTGGGCATGGGCATTGGCGTTCTTCGCCATGCGGGCATTTGATGATTTTCCGACCAGTTTTTACTTCGCGACCGCGACATATACGACATTGGGATACGGTGATCTGCTATTGGGTTCGGGTTTGCGCATCTTTGGGACATTCGCTGCCATCACCGGCCTTTTGACTTTTGGCATCAGCACTGCGTTGCTGATGGGGGTTATCGTCAGGCTATTGCCGTCCCTGGACGACGACGAGTAGACAACTCACCGGTCTCGCGACTTTTGGTCGGGACGCTTCGCGCAGGCAGGCGACGGTTCGCCTTATGGTGCCAACCAAGAGCCCCTCCAACCATCTTCCCGGACATATGCGGCGCGGCGGTGTTTCTCGCCCAGATGCACGAGATCAATATGGTCAATCGTGCATCGCAATACGGCAAAACGCTCACGGACCGGCGGCTTGTCATAGGCAAACACATCCTCGATCGGTGTGCCGGGATCGGGTGCCGTCCCATAGGACACCCGCGATGCAACGGGAACCCTGTCCCATTCCCGCTCGACAAAGGCTCCCGTCAGGATTTCAACGGTCGTGGTCAAACGAATTTGCAGGCGCGATCGGGGCAACCACATGTGAACGGCTGCCTTTGGACATTGGCGCAATGCCTCTATCTTGGCCGTCACGATATCGGTGTGCACCTCGACCACCGCGTCAGGTTCATTGGCGCGGCGCAATGCGACTGTGCGCGCCTCGGGCACGCCGGACGGCGACACGGTGGCAAAGGTCGGGTATCGCGCCGGTGATCTGCCATCCGCAACACCTCGACGCATCTGCAGCCACGCTGTGGACAGAAAGGCTGCCAAATCGCCCGGGTCACTCATATCCCGTCATCTCCAGATATCCGACGCCATCGTGGCTGCCAGTGATATGCACGGGCCCTTCCCAATATGGAATGGCCAAGGGCATCCATGCCTCAGTATTCAATGCCTCTACAGAAACATCGACGCCCCTGTCGGGCAGGCGGACACGCCACGTCGTCGGCACGTGACGTTCGGCAACAGCACTTCGCGTGACAGGCTCAGCCGTAAATGCACCATCCGGGTACGCGGTCGTACCACCATCCGGATCGATCCATGTGGATGCGCTGTAAAACGTCCCATCGCGTTGGCGCAGCTGGAAGCCCATCAACTTCTCACCGCTCTCAAAAGACAAGGAAAACCAGTCCCACCCCGATTGCGTTTCTGACAAAGGTTGCGACGACCATTCGCGATCCAACCATGCACTACCTGTGACTTCAACGGGGCCTTCCGGCAGAACCAAGATGCCAGTAATGCTATAGAACGGCTGCGAATAGTAGTAACTGGCCTGTCCATCGGCCGATTTTACCGAATACCCGTCTTGCCCTTGAAAAACCAACGGCCCGTCGGCCTGCAACGCCATGTCGTACCCAAAGTCAGAACCTTGAGCGCTAAGCGAAAGCGTATCCAGATCCGGGCCTTCCATGGTCCATTCATCAATCCACGCGCGAAATGGATCAGCCTGCACACCAGCCTGCCCGATCCCGCCGCGTGCAAAGCGTTCCGTTGCGAAATGCGCGTCGGGTGTTGTGACGGCAGCGTGGGCAAACCACACCTGTGGCGATCTCCAACCCTCGCTCTCACCCGGTGCAAGAGCCGACCGGAACAATGTCCATTGAAGCCCGTATGGTGTGCCATCCGCAGCCTTCAGGTTGGCCGTCAGATACCACCATTCAATCCTGTAATCCGGATGCGGGCCGTGATCGGCGGGAAAGTCAAACTGCCGACCTGGCTGTGGCACGGCGAAACCATCGGCATCGGATCCCAACCCCGCAAAACCCTGCGCCAGCGCCGCAATTGGCCAGAGCAAACAGAAAATCACTGCTCTAACGTTCATTGGCAAACACCTTGAGCAGCGCATTTGGCGGTGTTCGCGCCAGCCGCAATGCGGGCCACGCAGCCGCCGCTAGAGCTGCGAGTATGGCATAAAGACCCAGGCGCGCATAATCACCAGGGAACAGGAACATAGGCAAGCGCCACCCAAACGCTTCGACATTGATGACCGCCAGCAACACCCAGGCCAGCCCAAGGCCAACAGGCAACGCGAAGAAACATACCAGCGCAGCACAGACAACGGCGCGCATCATTTCAAGTTGTCCAATCTTGCGCCGTGTCAGTCCAAGCGCCCAAACAGGAGCCAATTGCGGGACCCGCAGATCGGCCAATGTCAGCAAACTCATCAGCATGGCAAAGCCAGCGACCGCCAGCGTCAGTACATTCAACGCGGCCGTCACCGTAAAGGTGCGGTCGAACACCTGCAGTGAAAAGGCCTTGATCGCCGACTGATCCGTAATTGCGTTGTCGGCAATGCCCAAGTCGTCCGTTAGAACACCCCGGACCTGCTGCGGGTCCTGCGTGCGCAAGCCAAATTGGCGGGGTGCAATGTCCGGATGTAGATGGCGGAACAGGGTTTCAGCTACGACAACCTGCCCTTTCGGATTGCCATAATCGGCCACCACCGCGGCAATGGGCAATGACTGTCCCGGCGCAATGTCGATCTGATCCCCGACCCACAAATCCGCACGCCGCGCAAGCTGCTCATTGGCGACCGCCGCCTCCCCGGCCTCAACCTGATCCCAGGCGTCCGGCACCGCATCCAGAAACGCCCAGTTGTCCCGGTATGTTGGGCCAACACGCACACCAAAAAGGCGGGCTGGAAGCCGCGCGACCTGTACATCCACTGCAAGTAGTGGAAGGACCGTGACCCCCTGCCCGGCCATCGCCGTCTCGATCGTTGCGGCTTGCGCTGCATCCGTGGCTTCAACATACAATTCCGATGCGAGCCTCTGATCCAGAAAGTCCACAAATGTCTGCCTGAAGCTGGACACCATGGTTGCCACGCCAATATTGGCCGAAAGCGCAAGCAAGAGCGCCATCAAGGCAAGACTAAGACCTGGCAATTGCTGCCGCGTGTCCGCCCAAAACCAGCGATTTGCCGGGGTTCTCGCAAGGTTTTCCGCGTACCTGAGCAACGGATGGACAACCACCGGCAAAGCCAACGCTGCGCCGATCAGGAAAAACCCCAAGAGCGCAAATCCGGCCAACAAGCCCGACCCGCCCCAGAGAAGCCCAGCCGCACAAAGCAGCAAGGCAGCTGCAACAGCTGCTTGTACACGCTGCATACGTCCAGAAGTCATGGCCCATGCGCGGGGTCGCGCGCTCGCCAGCAGGGGCATGCGCGCGATTTGCCACAGCCGCCCACCAGCGGCAGCAAAGGCCCCAAGCACCGCAATGGCAAGACCCGAAGCCCACCAAGACGCACGGAATTGAAGCGTTCCAGCAACCTCGGTGCCATACAGCCCCCGCAAGGTCACAGCCACATCTGGCAGCAAGATGGCCGCGATCACATAACCCAGAACAATACCCAAACCTGCGCCAACAAGTGCCAGCAACAGAAGCTCGATCAGCATCAAACTGACGAGGCGTCGCAAAGGCACACCCAGCGCGCGCAAGGTGCGCACCAGCCCCCGGCGCTGCTCAAAGGCAAGGCCGATCGTACTGTACACGATGAAGAGGCCCACGGCGAAGCTGAGCAAACCAAAGGCGGTTAGATTCAAGTGAAAGCTGTCGGTCAGTTCTCCCATATCGGCGGTTTGGTTTGCGCGTTGCAGGCGCAGCCCTGGTGCGACGTCATCAAGGTCGGGCTTTGCCATCGGTTGCACAGGTTGCATCAAGAGGCGCGACAGATCATCACGATCAAGCAATCGTTGAACGACACCGATGTCACCCACCGCGATGCTAGGCGCGATGGCGGGATCAATGACTATCTCGATTTCAGTCTGCAGTCGTGCCGCAGTGGTTGCATTTGCATAGAGTTGCCCGGGATCCAGAAAGGCCGTCAGATCACTGGTCTGGGCCACCTGCCCGACGCCAAAACCCGCAGGCGAAGAAAGAGGGTCAAAACCAAGCAGGCGGACGCCCTCGAACCGTCCGTCAAGCACGGGCGAAACCAGCCATCCTGCGCGGCGCAGTTCCACGAAGTCCTGCTGCCCAATACTGTCACCCGTTTTTGGCACGATCTGATCGAACTGACCCTCACCCAGCGTTGCAGCGGCAGCATCATAGCTGGCGCGTGCCTCTGCATTGATGGCCTGCACGCCAGACCAAAGTGCCGTTGCCAGGGCGAGGCCCGCCAGAAAGGCAAACAGCTGCAATGGGTTTCGCCGCCAATGAGACAGTAGCGCTGCCATGCAGGCACGTGTCATGCGAGATGTCCCTGGCTTAGATGCAAGCGTCGATCCATCCGTGCCGCAATGGCCGGTGAATGGGTGACCAAAAGCAGCGCCGCCCCTGTATCCTCAACAAGATGAAGCAATTGGTCCAAGACTTCGGCCGCCGTGCCCTCGTCCAGGTTTCCTGTGGGTTCGTCAGCCAGCAGCACTTTGGGCCGAGCCGCGATCGCGCGCGCGATCGCCACGCGTTGCTGTTGACCTCCGGACAAGGCTTCGGGGTATTTTCGCATTTGATCTTTCAGGCCCAATCGCTGTGAAAGACGCTGGATCAGATCATTGTCTACCCGTCCGGACAGCCGCGCCTGGAACGTGATGTTGTCACCTACCGTCAATGACGGGATCAGATTGAACTGCTGAAATACGACGGCCACGTCTTTGCATCGAACCTCTGCGCGCGCACTGTCCGACATTGCCCCCAGATCATGGCCCGCGACACGCACAACGCCCTCATCTGCCGTTTCAAGCCCACCGGCAATGTGCAAAAGCGTGCTCTTGCCGCTGCCAGATTCTCCGGTCAGGGCCAATGTCTCCCCCGCTTCCAGCGTCAGGTCGACACCGCGCAGAACCGGTACAGGTGCTCCACCATTGGCGAATGACTTCTTAACACCGCTAAACTGTAAAACCGGAGGCAAAGCCGTCATGTGTGATCCATGTGCTTAGCCATCAGATCAGCGACCGGGACGCGCGCACGCAACCGATTGGCCAACAAGAACATGCCCGCAACCTTGCGCTGAATATACAGCAAGTCCATTGGAACCGGCGGCGGTACAAAGCCGTCAATCGCCAGTGCCTCCCCTGCCTGTTGCAAACGCTGGGACAGTCCAGACGCGGCAATGTCCAAGAAAGGAGATGCACGTATCTCGTCGAAAACAAGCATGATCATATCAAGGATGCGTGCGCGAAACGGCTCATCCACCGTTTCAGGCACCAGTTCCATCGCCGCAACAATCTGTGCCACCTCGGCACGCGCCCCCTCATTCCCGGCCCGCATGAGCGCACGCATCTGTTCTGACAGCCTTGGTGGCACATTGCGGGTTGCACCGAAATCCAAAAGTACAATGCGCCCAGTGTCAGGGTCATGGCGATAATTGGCAAAGTTAGGATCGGACTGCATGGCGCCAAACACAAACAGCTCGCGCAACATCAAATCACACAGCACATACATGACATGATCGCGCTGTTCCTGCGGCAAGTCGGCGACACTCTCGATCCCGTCTGACGGCACAAAGGTCATGGCGAGGACCTTGTCCGTGGAAAGCGGCGCGTGCAGTTCTGGCAGAGTTAGGCTCGGGTCGCCCTTCAGCAATGCAGCGAAATGTTCAAGATGTGCGGCCTCAGCGTGGTAGTCCGCCTCTTCCTTCAACTGCGAACGCGCCTCATCCAAGTAGGGGTCGATAGCAAAGCCGTCGGGTAACAGACCGGACAATCGGATCAATCGGCCGATATTTGCAACATCACTGTCTATGCTGCGCGCGATACTGGGATACTGAACTTTGATGGCAAGATCGGTTCCATCGGGCAATTGTGCCCTATGAACCTGGCCAATCGATGCAGCAGCAATGGGCCGAACATCAAAACGTGCAAACCGCTTGCGCCAGCCTGCGCCCCATTCCGCGTCCAGCACATCGCGCAACTGCTGCGGCGGCATGAAATCCGCATCTGCACGCAGCCGGGCCATGATATCGGCCAGCTCAGGCGGCAGCACATCGCCGGTGTCCATCGACATCAACTGCCCGACCTTCATGGCAGCGCCGCGCATACGCGCAAGCTCGTTCGCGATGCGGCGCATGTTTGTGGGTGTCAGCAGTAAATCGCGCGCAACAGGGCGACGGCCCTGCCCCAGTTGCAGCGCGCCGCCGACGGCCATGCGCCCGGCCACACCTGCAGCAAGCGATCCCATCCGCCCAAATCGCGAGATGCGCCCCGCAGGCACCGCCAGCGGGCGCGACAGGTGTGAGTGATCGGTCATGTGCTTTATAGTCCTTGCCTTCAAACCAACCTAAGTGACCCAGGAATGAAATCAATCGAACCACACATGATCCCTACTCTAGCAGGACGTTGCGTTCGGCGACGACAGCGATACCTCGGCCAAAGCAACGCAGATAGAAAGATTGAGAGGAGTGGCGGACAGGAGGTCCGCCGGGCTGTTCCTTTACCACATTAACAATGCGTATTAATTTTGGAGAAGTGAAAATTTAAACCCTAAAACCTACCAAATGTTGTTGAATTCTCTTTCTCCTTCGAAACCGGATGCCAACGGTTCGCTGTCCTCCAGCGACAGCGCTTCAGCAGTTTGGAAGCAACAAATCCAGCCTAGTGAATAGCGCCAAAAGTAGGATTTGTTCCGGCCCAAAGCCGACCTTGCCTGTGTTCAATCGCGCTGCGCCGCAGCGCCTCGACAGCGGGCTTTGAATCAATACGCACTTTAGTCGAACAATGTGACGCGTACTGGGGCGTCAAAGTCCGATACCGCAGGAGGCTCAGATGCAAGGAACTCTAAGGTCACCATTCAAGAAGTGTAACCAGTGGCGGCGGGATGGCTAGCGTCTAGGGTTTTACTCAACAGCCACCCACACCAACAGTAAAAAAAGTTGCACTAAGGGAAATAATCTGGAACGGTCGAACGTGTTAGCTCAGCAAATGTCACCGGAACCCCAGTGAAAGACAGCGCCCAGACCCATCATCACATCGACGGCCGCTCTGTCGCTGCCCGGATCCTGAACGCCTGCCGTACTTTCATCGAAGAGAACGGCCCCATTGGGCGGCTTGTCTCGGTCTCGATCGGTGACGTGCCGGAAATCGCGGTCTACGTGCGCAATCAGGAACGCGGCGCCGCCCGCGCCAACCTGCCCTTTGAAACCCAATTCTGGCACGGCGACATCACTCAGGATGAGGCCAAAGCGAAAATCCAGCGCATGAATGATGACGCCGAGGTGCTGGGGATCATTCTTCAGCGGCCTGTGCCTGATCACATCAACCTGCGCTCGCTGCAATCGGCGATCCACCCGCTTAAGGATGTCGAGGGGATGAACCCCGCGTCCATCGGCAACATCGTCTATTCGGACGTGGCCCTGGCACCCTGCACGGCAGCGGCCAGCGTCGAGTTGATCAAGGAAACGGGCCTTGACCTCAAAGGGCTGGAAGTGGTGATGATCGGCCACTCCGAAATCGTTGGTAAACCCGCCGCCATGATGCTGATGGCCGAAGGGGCCACCGTCACCGTCTGCCACCACCTGACCCGGTCGGTTGCCATGCACTCGCGCCGAGCCGACGTGGTGGTCGTGGCCGTTGGCATTCCGCACTTTCTGGGCCCCGACATGATCAAGCCGGGCGCTGCGGTGATCGACATCGGGATCAACCAGATCGACGGGCCAGACGGCACACCCAAAATCGTGGGCGACGTCGATACAGACGCGGTCGGAGACATCGCAGGCTGGATCACCCCCGTGCCGGGCGGCGTGGGGCCGGTCACGGTGGCAATTCTGATGCGCAACGCAACCGTAGCGCACCAGCGCCAGGTCGCAGCAGGATGGATGGATTGAGATGGGCAAACCCGACAACCGTTTCGACGTAGCCGCCGCGATAGACACCCAAGCGCAATCGCGGGTGATCGAAATCCATGTCACCAAGGGGTTCAGTGGGCTTGAATTGACATCAATCACCCACGTGCTGGCCACCGCCAACACGCTTTTGGGGCGCGATCTGTTCTCCTGGCGCTACAGCACAGACACACCCGGCATCATCGCGGGCGATCAGGGCGCCCTTGTGCGGGCCGAACCGGCCATTGGCGACCACCGGCTGGCCGACATGATGGTTGTGGTCGGCGGCAAGGGGGCCGCAGCAGGCAAATGGCTGGCGCGGGCACGCGCGATGCAGCGCAAGGCGCGCACCGTGGTGGTGCTGTCCGACGCCGCCACGGCTTATATTCAGGCGACCAAGGCCCCCAGTGGGCGCGTCACCACCCACTGGCGCGACATCACGAGCCTTGTCGAAACCGGCTATCACCCCAAGCTCACAACGCATCTCAGTGAAAACTCCGATGGCATCATCACCGCCGCAGGTGCAGGGGCGACACTTGAGTTGATGGTGGGCCTGGTGGCGCCCTACCTGACCAGCCCGCAGGTGGCCGAGCTAGGCAATCACCTGCTGCTGCAGACCCTCCGCAAAAGCGACGCGGAGCAACCCAAGGGCATGGCGGACAACGAAGGCATGTTTGACGCCCGCCTGACCAAGGTCATCCGCCTGATGGAAGACACGGTGAACGACCCCCTGTCCATGGATGAAATCACGGCGCGGGTTGGTGTCTCGACCCGGCATCTGGAGCGGGTGTTCCGCACCACGTTTAACGACACGCCCGCGCGTTTCTATAAACGCCTGCGGGTGAAACGTGCGCGCACCATGATCGAAGAGTCCCTGCTGCCCATGATCGACATCGCTATTGCCTGCGGTTTTGCCTCCTGCACAACCATGGCCAAGGCGGTCAAAGGGGAATACGGTGTGACGCCGTCCAAAATGCGGTCACGCAAAAGCATCCAGCTTTTAACCTATGAGGGTCGTCAGACGGCCAGATAGCCAATCCCCATGAATACAACCGCGATCCCGAGCCATTGGATACGGGCCACCGCCTCGCGCAGGAACACGGCAGCCAGAATGATGGTCAGCACGCCAAAGGTTGACGCCGCCACAGACGCAAAGGCGGGATAGGCAAAACTGCCTGCCAGCATCACCGCACCAATCGCGGTCGCGTCCAGCACGCCCATGATCGCCAGCACCGACAACGCCGACTTGGCCGGTATGACCGGTTGCCGCAGGATCAGCGCAGCCACTCCAACAACGCAGACCGCAGCCACGCGCGCGACCGCGATGGCCGTCATCTCCGACCCGCCGTCGACGGACAGTTGCCCAACGGCAAAGGACGCTGCGAACCCGATGGCCGCCAGCGCGGACCACAGGATGGCTGCAGGCTGCGCACCAGCACCTGTATCATCCTTCGACGTGGCTGCAACGAACCCGCAGCCCACGACCACAATCAGCACCGCAATCCATTGAAGGGCCGTCACGGTCTGTCCATTCATCACGGCCCAGCCCACCGACAGGATGGGAAAGCTCGCGACAATCGGAGCCACGACCGGCACTGGTCCAATCGCCAGCGCCTTGTAAAAAGCAGCACCTGTGAGGCCAAAGATCGCGCCCGACAGAACTGCATACACGGCGGCATCCGTTGCCAGCCCGTCGGCGCCAAGCGCGCCTGCCAATATGGTTGTGGCGATACATCCGCTCACCAGCACCGGAAACAGGGACTGGAAAACACCCACCCGCCGCGAGATGTAGCGTACAAGCGTATCGTGCACGCCCCAGCAAAACGCCGCGATCAGGCCGAGCGTCAACGCACCCATTGGCGGCCCATCAAACCCTGATATATTTTTCTCACCTAGCACTGCCCCATTGCTTGCGGCATGGCAGCCGCTTCGTTATTCTCACAGTTAAACATTTATTCCGCTAGTGCAAAAATCAGGCGGTATGGGAGGCGACGATGCTTGACGATCCTTATCCTAAGGTGAAGCCCGGTCCACCGCGTCCCAGCCGGATCATTCAGCCTGTCCAGTTCTCTCTGCCGCCCGGCACCGAACGCTACGTTGTACAGGGTGGTGGGGCCGTCCTGATCCCAGTCGAAGCCGGCGATCAGGTAACAATCATAAATGACGAAGGTGGTCAGGTCTGCGAAGTGGTCTGCGCTGATGATCAAGGGCGTGTCGCCGACAGCCTGCTGGATCGCCCTGCGGACGCGCCTGCCAATGGTCTGCGGGCTTTGCTGACGGGCAGCGATCAATCCCTGCGCGGCTTGCGGATGGGCATTGATGCGCGCCGTATCGACCTTGCCGCAGCGCGCGCAGTTCGGTTGTTTGACACAGGCACTCGCGCCAAGGCCGAAGAAGACATGCGCGTCACCCGCGACGGCACACTGATCATCGCGGCCTCTGGCAGTGCCATGGATCCCGAAGTGCAGGATACCGTCACGCCCCTGACCGTGATGATCCGGCGCGCCACGATCAAAAGCCATGTGAAGTTCGAATTGCCCGATCCGCTGGCCGACCCTGTGGCCGACATCAGGGTGCACACCCAAACGGCCGAGGCGTTCTTTGTCAAAGCGGGCGACTACATCCAGATCATCGATGTGGATGGTCGCCAGTGCACCGACTTCGAATGTTTTTCAGCCCGCAAGCTCGACAAGGGAATCGAACACGCGCTCGACGTGACGACGACCCGCACGCTGATGGGCCACGCCTACCCCATGCCCGGCCTGCACGCGAAATACTACGATCAGGAGATGCTGCCTTTGGTCGAAGTGGTGCAAGACACCTGCGGCCGCCACGATGCCTTCGCGCTGGCATGCTCGGCCAAGTACTATGACGACATCGGATACCCCGGTCACGTCAATTGCTCGGAAAACTTCAACACGGCCCTGTCCGCGTTCAACGTCACGGGCCGCCCCGGCTGGATGGCGATCAACTTCTTCTTCAACACATATCTCGACGAACACGGCGTCATGTACTCAGACGAGCCGTGGTCGCGCCCCGGCGACTATGTCCTGCTGCGCGCCCTCACAGATATCGTCTGTGTGTCCTCGGCCTGCCCTGATGACACAACCGCCGCCAACGGCTGGAACCCCACCGACATCCACGTGCGCACCTATAGCGGGCGCGAGACCTTCCAACGCAGCGTCGCCTACCGGCCCACCCCTGATGCGGACCCTAAAATGACCAAACAAACCGCCTTCCACGACAGCTTTGCCAAGCACACCCGCAACTTTGTCGAATACAATGGCTACTGGCTCGCCAACTGCTTTGCCGAAGCGGGCCCGATCGAGGAGTACTGGGCCTGCCGCCAAAAAGCGGTGATCATGGACCTGTCCCCGCTGCGCAAGTTCGAGATCACGGGGCCGGATGCAGAAGCACTCTGCCAGTACGTGTTCACCCGCAACATGAAAACGCTGGCCGTCGGCGGCGTCGTCTACACTGCCATGTGCTATGAACATGGTGGCATGATCGACGACGGCACCGTCTTCCGGCTGGGCAAGGACAACTTCCGCTGGATCGGTGGCAATGACTATGGCGGCGAATGGCTGCGGGAACAGGCCGACAAGCTCGGCCTCAAGGTCCTTGTCCGTTCCTCCACCGACCAGCTGCACAACGTCGCCGTCCAAGGCCCCGAGAGCCGCGACCTCTTGCGCAAGATCGTCTGGACCGCACCACATAATCCAGAGTTCGACCAACTGGGCTGGTTCCGCTTCACCCCCGCGCGCCTCAACAACGAATCCGGCACGCCTTTCGTCATTTCTCGCACCGGCTATACAGGCGAGCTGGGCTACGAAGTCATGTGCCACCCCAAACACGCCCCCGAAATCTTCGATGCGATCTGGAACGCGGGCCAGGACCATGGCCTGCGCCCCATAGGGCTGGAAGCGCTCGACATGGTGCGGATTGAGGCAGGGCTTATATTTGCAGGCTATGATTTCTCGGACCAGACCGATCCGTTTGAAGCAGGCATCGGCTTCACCGTTCCACTCAAATCCAAACCCGACGACTTCATCGGGCGCGACGCCCTGATCCGGCGCAAGGAACATCCCAGCCGCAAGCTCGTCGGCCTCGACATCGATAGCAACGTGCAGCTCGATCACGGCGACTGCATCCATATCGGCCGTGCGCAAGTGGGCGAGGTCACATCGTCCATGCGCTCGCCACTGCTGGATAAAAACATCGCCCTCGCCCGCATCGACGTCGCCCACGCCGACATAGGCACCCAAGTCGAGGTCGGCAAACTCGACGGCCACCAGAAACGGCTGCCCGCGGAAGTCGTCCCCTTCGCTCATTACGACCCGAAAAAAGAGCGACCCCGCTCATGATCCGCCGCGTCTTCCTCATCGCGCTTCTCACCCTCGCGCTGCCCGCCCACGCACAGTCGGTGAAACTCAAGGCACACGAGATCGACGCGCTCCTGTCCGGCAACACCGCCATCGGCAAATGGGAGGGCACCCCCTACCGCCAGTATTTCGACCCCGACGGGACCACGATCTACGCCCAAGAAGGCGCACGGTCGGCCCTTGGGCAATGGCGCATCGACGTTGAGAAAGACGAATACCAAAGCATCTGGCCCCGGGACGCCGACTGGGAAGGATGGTTCGTCATGGAATGGGACGGCAGGTTCTATTGGGTCAGCAAGGCAACCCCACCCACCCCCTTCGAACTGGTCGAAGGCGAACGGCTGGTGGCACCATGATCCGTGCCACTGGTCTTTTGTTGCTGTGCGCCAGCGCCACCCATGCGAACACGTATTGCGCGGATCTGACCGCACGCACAACCACCGAAATCGCGCTTCCCGATGGCACGCCGGGCACCTGCAGCACGTCACTGGATCTGTCCGGCGCGCAGGCAATCAACTGCCGCTGGCCCTTCGACTACCGCGCCGATGCCGCGACAGCGGCCTTTACCGCGCTACTGAGCGCAACCACGCAATGCCTCAACACCGATGGCGTCACTGATCAGGGCGTCAACCATCCCGACAGCTACGACCTGCGCATATTCCAAACAGAAGCGGCGCAGATCAGCGTGTCGATCAAGGACAAGGGCGCGCTCCAGCAGACCTATGTCTTTCTGCGCATCGCACCCAAGGATTGAACACGCGGCCTCACGTCGTTTTTACGCAAGACGATCAAACGGATTGCGGAGCAGACTGACGGCATGGATGCGGAAAATGCCTTTGAAACCCTGTTGCAAGCAACCCGCGCGGTATGCCGTCAGCATCCAGACGTGCGCGCCTTTGTCCCGTTTCCGACAGACATCACGCCGCAGCCGGTGACACCCAAACCCTGCCCCTGCAGCGCCTACCTGGAACAAGAAAACGGCTGGGACCACGATCCGGCCTACGCGGAACTGTCCACCGCCATCATCCGCTCCGGGCCAAATGCGCATTGGCGCGAAACCTACAAGAACACCGGTATCGGCGATCACTTCATGGATCGGTTCGGATGCTACTGCATCATCGGACCTGAGGGTCCATTCACATCGCAAACCGCGCGCGTTTTCATGGTCTACATGCCCCCGCATCTTTACTACCCATGGCACCATCACCCGGCCGAAGAGCTTTACCTCGTCCTCTCCGGCGCGGCGATCTTCTGCAAGGCAGACGCGCCCGACACCACGCTGCGGGCCGGAGACGTCAGTTTTCACGAAAGCAACCAGTCGCACGCAATGGAAACGCGCGATGACCCGGTTCTGTGTCTGGTGCTGTGGCGGAATGAGTTCGACACACCGCCGGTGTTGAGCGCGCGGGCCGAAACGACCCACGCCAAGGCCTAGTTTTGCAAGTATACCTCTAGGCTGTCATCCAACGCATCCACCCACGGCGTGTGGTGGATGGGTGCCATCGACCCTGTCATCACCGACGCATAACAATTGTCACGGAAGGTCATAATGCCCTGCTTCTTATGACCCTTCCACGCCTTGAACGCCTGACACGCGCCTTCGACATCGAATGACGGATAATCCGTCTCGGCAATCAATTCCTTGATGTAGTCTCCCTGATACCAGATCGCGTCATAGTCATCTTCACCTGCATCCTCGCGCGCCACACGGTCCACCACATCAGCCTCCATCACAGCCTTTGACGGCATAGCGATCTTGCCCATGATCGCGTCGCGCACCCACCAGGCTTGGGCGTCGAACATGTTGAAGGTGAACCACTGGTCCTGCATGCCCAGATAAAACAGGGCCGAGTTATCCACCCATGCCACGCCTTTATACAGGTCTGCCGTTGCCAGCCGGTTCGCCGTCTTCAGGCGTAGTTCTTCTGCCATGAAGGGGAAATGGTGCTGGTATCCTGTGCACAAGATCACCGCGTCCACATCGCGGCTGGTGCCATCCTTGAAATGCGCCGTCTTGCCGCTCACATGTGTCAGCAACGGCACCTCGGCCCAGTTGTCGGGCCAATCATACCCCATGGCCGCTGTCCGGTGCGACACGGTGATCGACTTCGCCCCGTACTTCCAACACTGAGAGCCGATGTCCTCGGCGGAGTAGCTGGTGCCGACGATCAGAATATCCTGATCCTTGAACTCCAACGCATCGCGGAAATCATGGGCGTGCAGCACACGACCCTTGAAGCTCTCGAAGCCCGGAAACTCCGGCACATTTGGTGTCGAGAAGTGGCCCGACGCACAGATCACGTGATCGAACTCTTCTGTGTATTCCCGGTCATTGGGCAAGTCCTTGACCGTCACGCTGAATGAACCGTCTTCGAATTCGACCCGGCGCACTGTCGTCTCGAACCGGATCCAATCCCGTACGCCCGCCTTATCCACACGGCCCTGAATGTAGTCGAACAGAACGGCGCGGGGCGGATACGATGCGATCTGCTTGCCAAAATGTTCTTCAAAGGAATAGTCCGCGAATTCGAGGCCTTCTTTGGGCCCATTGGACCACAGATAGCGGTACATCGACCCGTGCACCGGCTCGCCATATTGGTCCACGCCCGTACGCCACGTATAGTTCCACAATCCCCCCCAGTTGGACTGCTTTTCGAAGCAGACGATCTCGGGAATATCCTCGCCATTCTTCTTGGCCGATTGAAAGGCACGCAATTGTGCGAGGCCCGAAGGACCCGCCCCGATGATGGCGATACGTTTGGGCATTGAGCGACTCTCCTGACGATATTTGCGTTGGGTCAATTCGACCGTTATCGCCCCTGCAAGTCAACTAATTTGAACCACAGTAAAATCATACCGTGCGCCTTTTAGGTGTACATGAGTGTGTTTTGCGCTGATGATCCGAGCAAAAGGAACGGAACAAGATATGGCGAAACCACATTTCAGCTTCTGGATCATTGCGGGGTTGGGCCTCGCGTGGAACCTGATGGGCTGCCTGAACTTCGTCACCCAGATGAACCCCGACGCGGTCGCCCAGATGCCAGAGCTGTATCAGCTCATCATTGCCGCGCGTCCGCTTTGGGCCACGCTCGCCTTTGGCTTTGCCGTGTTTGGTGGGGCGCTTGGGTGCATCTTGCTGCTGTTGCGGCGCCGGATGGCCACCGTGGCCCTTGCGGTGTCGCTGCTGGCCATCGGACTGACAGTGGTCCAGACGATTGCAGTTGTCGGCATGGCCCCCAGCACGTTCCTTGCGCTGCTCGTTGGCGCGGCCCTGTTTTGGTACGCTACGATTGCGCAACGCAGCGGCTGGTTACGTTAGATTTCGCGACCGCTCGTCATCGGCGTCAGCTTGCCAGAAGTCTGGTAAATTTTTGGGAAACGGAGCGCGCGCAGAACCAACCATTTGATCCCGCGCGCAAATTCCAAACACACTAAGATATCGTCGCCACAGCGAACAGCGTGTCCCCGCGGGGACAACCTTCAGATATCCAGTGTGTTGTCCTTCTCCCACTGCGAGAAATGCGCCGTAAAGTCATTCCATTCCTGCGTCTTCATCTTGATGTATGAGGCCGAAAATTCCTCACCCATGGCGGTTTTCAACCCCTTGTCCTTGTCGTATTCACGCAGGGCATCCAGCATGTTCAGAGGCAGCTTTGGCGCGCCCCGCACCTTGTGGCCTTCGGCGTACATGTCGATGTCGTGCCGCTTGCCCGGATCGGCTTGGGTGCGGATACCATCAAGACCAGCGGCAATGATAACCGCCTGCAACAGATAGGGGTTTGTCGCCCCATCCGGCAGGCGAAGTTCGAACCGACCGGGACCCGGCACGCGCACCATGTGGGTGCGGTTGTTCCCTGTCCACGTCACCGTGTTCGGCGCCCATGTGGCCCCCGACATCGTGCGGGGCGCGTTGATGCGTTTGTAGCTGTTGACCGTCGGGTTGGTGATCGCCGCGAGGGCGCTTGCGTGCTTCATGATCCCGCCAAGGAAGTGGCGGCCCTTTTCCGACAGGCCCAACTCTGCGGTCTGGCTGCTGTCGTTGGGTTCCATCGCGAACACGTTGGTTTTCGCATCCGCCCCTGCCGCGTCCCAGACCGAGATGTGGGCGTGGCAGCCGTTGCCGGTCAGCCCCTCGACCGGCTTGGGCATGAAGGTGGCGCGGAAGCCATGTTTTTCGGCCACGGATTTGGTCATGAACTTGAAGAAGGAATGCTTGTCCGCGGTGCGCAAGGCATCATCGAACTCCCAGTTCATCTCAAATTGACCATTCGCGTCTTCGTGGTCGTTCTGATACGGCCCCCAGCCCAGATCGAGCATGTAATCGCAGATCTCGCGCACCACGTCATAGCGGCGCATCACGGCCTGCTGGTCATAGCAGGGCTTGGCGGCGGTGTCGTATTCGTCGCTGATCTGGTTGCCATCCGGCGTCATCAGGAAATATTCAGCTTCAATCCCGGTCTTGACGTGCAGACCCTCTGCTGCGGCCTCGTCAATCAGGCGGCGTAGCACGTTGCGGGGCGCTTGGGCGACGTCCTCATCCTCCATCACGCAGTTGCCTGCAACCCATGCCACTTCGGGTTTCCACGGCAGTTGGATGACCGAGGACGGGTCCGGCACGGCCAGCATGTCGGGATGCGCCGGCGTCATGTCGAGCCAGGTGGCGAAACCCGCAAAGCCTGCGCCGTCTTCCTGCATGTCGGCAATGGCTTGCGCCGGCACCAACTTGGCCCGTTGACCGCCGAAGAGGTCAGTAAAGGAAATCATGAAATACTTGACGCCATTCTCGGCGGCGAACTTGGCAAGATCAGTGGTCATCTATCTGTTCCTGTTGGTCTTTTTATGTGGTGAGGGCGCGTGCTGTGATGGCCGCGCCCTTCGTTGAGTGGTTAGTAAGAGGTGCCGGGCTTGCCAGGATACCAGTCGGTGCCCGCCAGTGGAATTTTCGCCATGGCCGCCGCTTCCAGCGTCACGGCGCAAAGATCCTCCGGCTCAAGATTGTGGAGATGGTTCTTGCCACAGGCGCGCGCGATGGTCTGCGCCTCAAGCGTCATGACCTTGAGGTAGTTGTTGAGCCGCCGCCCGCCTTCGATGGGGTCAAAGCGTTTCATCAACTCAGGGTCCTGCGTGGTGATGCCTGCGGGGTCTTGCCCTTCGTGCCAGTCGTCATAAGCGCCTGCAGTGGTGCCGAGCGCGTTATACTCAGCTTCCCATTTCGGGTCGTTGTCCCCAAGCGCAATCAGAGCGGCGGTGCCGATGGCAACAGCGTCAGCTCCAAGGGCCATGGCCTTGGCAACATCCGCACCCGTACGAATGCCACCCGAGACAACAAGCTGCACTTCGCGGTGCATATCGAGATCCTGAAGCGCCCGTACAGCTTCGCGGATACAGGCGAGGATTGGTTGCCCGACATGTTCGATGAACACGTCCTGCGTGGCTGCCGTCCCACCCTGCATCCCATCCAGCACAACGACGTCTGCGCCCGCCTTGACCGCCAGCGTGGTGTCGAAATAGGGGCGCGCGCCGCCGACCTTGATGTAGATCGGCTTTTCCCAATTGGTGATTTCACGCAATTCGAGGATCTTGATCTCCAGATCATCTGGCCCCGTCCAGTCTGGGTGACGACAAGCCGAGCGTTGGTCGATCCCCTTGGGCAGGTTGCGCATTTCAGCGACGCGGTCACTGATCTTCTGACCCAGAAGCATGCCGCCACCGCCGGGCTTGGCCCCCTGCCCCACGACAATCTCAATCGCGTCGCAGCGGCGCAAATCGTCCGGGTTCATGCCATAGCGCGACGGCAGGTATTGATAGACGAGCTTGTTGGAATGGCCGCGTTCTTCCTCAGTCATACCACCGTCGCCGGTTGTCGTCGACGTACCAGCCATCGTGGCGCCACGACCCAGTGCTTCTTTCGCACCGCCGGACAAAGCGCCGAAGGACATGCCCGCAATCGTCACCGGGATGTCAAGTTGGATCGGGTTCTTGGCAAACCGTGTGCCGAGCGTGACGTTGGTGTCGCAGCGCTCGCGATAGCCTTCGAGCGGGTAGCGCGAAATAGACGCGCCCAGAAACAGCAGGTCATCGAAATGGGGCAGCTTGCGTTTGGCCCCGCCGCCCCGAATGTCATAGATACCGGTTGCTGCGGCCCGCCGGATTTCGGCGTTTACGGGATTGGAGAATGTGGCCGACTGGATCGGCATCGTGCGTGGTGCGCCCTTTTGGTCGTCTTTCATATTCCGGCCCTCAGTACGCGTTGTCGATGTTGAAGTTATACAGTTTGCGTGCCGATCCGTAGCGTTTGAATTCTGAGGCTTTGGCATCGCAGCCGCCGCGTTCGAGCAACTCTTCGAGGATCGCAATGTGTTCGGGCCGCATTTCTTTCTCGATGCAGTCGGCACCGAGCGACTTCACCGAACCGCGCACAAATAGGCGCGCTTCATAGAGTGAATCGCCCAGTGCCTCGCCTGCATCCCCGCAGACCACCAGATTGCCCGATTGCGCCATGAAGGCTGACATGTGCCCGATATTACCGTGCACGATGATGTCGATCCCCTTCATCGAGATGCCGCAGCGCGACGACGCATTGCCCTTGATCACCAGCGTGCCGCCATGGCCCGTGGCCCCTGCATATTGCGAGGCGTCCCCTTCAACCACGACCATGCCGGACATCATGTTTTCAGCCGTACCGGGGCCGACAGAGCCGTGCACATGCACGGTGGCCTGCTTGTTCATGCCCGCGCAGTAATAGCCCGTGGAACCTTTGATATTTACTTCAATCGGCGCATCGAGGCCCACGGCAATTGCATGGCTGCCCTTTGGGTTCACGATTTCCCAATGTGTCTGGTTGGTATTGTCCGCCTGCGCGTGCAGGGTAGAGTTGAGCGCACGAAGTCCCTGCGCTTCCAAGTCAAATGTTTGCATTTATGCCGCTTTCTCTTGCGCGGTTGGGGCCGCATTGTGCGACCAAAAATAGACGGTTGCGGGCTCCGGCTCCCACACTTTGGCGGTGTCGATACCGGGCAGGTTCACAAGTGCCCGGTATTCCGACCCAAAGGCCACGTATTGATCGGTTTCGGCCATGACCGCTGGTTTGCAGGCAATCGGGTCACGGACGACGCCGAACCCGTCTTTTGTCCCCACAACGAATGTGAAGAACCCGTCGAGATCATCAAGGCTTGAGGTCAGTGCTTCGCCCAGGGTCGAACCGGTCTGCATTTTCCACGTGAGGTAGGCCGCACCCACCTCGGTGTCGTTTTCGGTTTCGATATGCACGCCAAGACGGCGCAGCTTGCGACGCAGCGAGTTGTGGTTGGACAGCGATCCGTTGTGCACAAGGCACTGGTCGATGCCGGTGTTGAACGGGTGCGCGCCCATTGTCGTCACCGCCGACTCGGTCGCCATGCGCGTGTGCCCGATCCCGTGCGTTCCGGACATTTGCCGGATATCGAAGCGGTCTGCCACATCTTTGGGCAGTCCGACCTCTTTGTAGATTTCGAGGGTCGAGCCGTGGCTCATCACCCGCAGATTGGGTCGAATTTCAGTGAGAATTTCACGGGCCACGGCCACCTGATCAGCCTGTAGTGACAAGACTGCATGGGTGTCCTTGATGTCCATCGAAACCTTGCCTTTGACCCGCTTGCGCAACTCATTATCGAGCTTGTCAAAGTCGACATCTGGTGTGTTCGATTGAACCGTCAGCTTTGCGTTACCGGTTGTTTCATCACCATAAATTGCGATCCCGGCGCTGTCGGGACCGCGATCAGTCATGGTGATCAGCATGTCCGTCAGCATGTCGCCAAGTTTCGGTTCCAACGCGGCGTCTTTCAGAAAAAGTCCGACAATCCCGCACATGGCGAAGGCCCTCCCAAAAAGTGATCTGTCGTTCGACTCGAACGCTAGCATCGTTACATCACATGCTCAACCAATGGGAAACTATTTTTCACTGCAGTTAAAAAAAGAGTCGCCAGACGAAACGTGTCGTGTTTCACTTTGGCCAGCGTCGCGCACTGCATACGACGGCGCACAAAGCCAACAGTCCAACACGGGGGTTCATCGTGGAAGAGCAAATCGCAGAATTGACGGCACAGATTGCCGCGCTGCAAAGCAAGGGTGGTGTGACCAACACCATGTTTGCCGAGACATTCTATTATCTGACCATCCCGCTGATGATCATCATTCACGCGGGGTTCCTTGCCTATGAAATGGGGGCGTCGCGCCTGAAGAACGTACTGAGTTCAGGGGTGAAGAACATCCTGGCCTTCGCGTTCATGATCCCGACTTTCTATTTCTTCGGTTGGTGGGTGTATTGGGGCTTCCCCACGGGTCTGCCCGGTGCGGCAGGCCCTGCAGGCATCTCGGGCGTCGAATACGCCAATGCAATCGCATGGGGTTGGGGCGAGAGCGCGCAGTACATGGGTCCGAACATCGCGGATCAGGCATCTGGCGTGTTCTTTGGCGCCTTTGCGCTGTTCGCCGCGACGACCGCGTCGATCATGTCGGGCGCTGTTATCGAGCGCATCCAGACCGTGGGGTTTGTGATCCTGGCCGTGGTTCTGGGCTCGTTTGCCTGGGTTGTCGCCGCCGCTTGGGGCTGGCACGCGGATGGCTGGCTGGTCACGCAATGGGGCGTGCATGACTTTGGTGCGGCGGGCCTTGTGCACGCGGTCGCCGGATTCTTTGCCCTGGGCGTTCTCATCAACCTTGGACCGCGCATCGGCAAGTTCAACGCGGACGGCAGTGCAAACCACATTGCCGGGCACAACATGCCGCTGACGGTGACCGGCCTGATGCTGATCATCGTGGGCTTCTGGGGCTTCCTCATGGCCTGTGTGATCGTGCCCGGAGAGGCGTGGAGCTGGTTTGCGGACAAGCCATCCACCATCTACGGCACGCCCATCACGTTGTCGGCGCTGGCCTTCAACATCCTGATGGCGGTTGCGGGCGGTATCATAGGTGCATGGGTGCTGACACGTGATCCGTTCTGGATGATGTCGGGTGCGCTTGCGGGCATCATTTCGACCGCCTCTGGCCTCGACATCTACTTCCCGGCGCTTGCGTTCATCATCGCCTTCTCGGCCGGTGTGATCCTGAAGCCTTGCGCCACATGGCTGGAAAAGCGCGGCATCGACGATGCGGTGGGTGCGGTCACCGTGCACGGGACCATCGGCTTGTATGGCATGGTCCTGCTGGGCGTGTTCGCCTCTGGCTATCCGTCGCTGCAAGGGGCGGCAGGCGAAGTACCGACCATCAGCCTGATCGGTCAGATCGTCGGTGCGGTCGTGTTCTTCCTGCTGGGCTTTGTTCCGGGATATGCCGTGTCGTACGTCCTGAAGATGTTTGGCATGCTGCGCATCCCTGAAGGCGCAGAAATCGCAGGTATGGACATGGTCAAGGTCCCGGCCGAGGGCTACCCCGAAGGCATCCCTGCACCTGGCGTCAATCTGGCGCCCGGCGAGTAATCGAACAGAAAAGGACGAAATCATGGGTTTTCCATATGACGAAGCAAGCTGGTCGGTGGTCGACGGTGCAATGTTCATGGGGTGGGGAGGCGCGATGCCGGGCCTTTATACCCTGATCGCGATGGTGATCTGCGTGGCAGTGCTGCTGTTTGGACAGAAGACCGAAAGCGCCAAAACCAAGCAATTCGAGAAGTAAGCACGCCAGACGTGCGCAAGGGGCGGCCAGCGGTCGCCCCTTATCTATTCAGCATTTGCCCAGCAGGAAAAAAAGTTGCATCGCATTCTTGCTTTTCAAAATAGGCTGAGGCTCAATACGTCACAACAAGACTCATAACGAACGGGGAAAAACACCATGGCCATTCTATGGAGAACATCCGCCCTTGCGGGACGCCACGCCGAGATCGGCGGCGAACTAGAAGACTGGAATGGTATGGGAACGGCGTGGTTCTACGACAACACGCCCGAGCGCGCCAAAGCCGATTACGAGGCGATCCGCACCAAGGCTGGCCTGATGGATGTGTCGGGCCTGAAGAAGGTGCATGTTGTGGGCGAGGACGCGGCATATGTCATCGACCGGGTCACGACCCGCAATGTCGAAAAGATCGCGCCGGGTCGGGCCGTTTACGCCTGCATGCTGGATGATCGCGGGCTGTTCGTGGACGACTGCGTGATCTACCACATCGCCGTCAACTCGTGGCTAGTCGTGCATGGCACCGGTATCGGTATGGAGCAGCTGACGACCGTTGCTGCCGCCAAGAACTGTTCCGTGATCATGGATGATGACCTGCACGACATGTCGTTGCAGGGTCCGAAGGCGGTCGACATTCTGGCCAAGGACATTCCCGGCATCCGCGATCTGGCCTATTTCGGGATCATGCAGACCCGCCTCTATGGCCGCGACGTGATGATCTCGCGCACCGGTTATACTGGCGAGCGCGGCTATGAAATCTTCTGTCGCGCCAAGGATGCGGTGCATATCTGGGACAACGTGCTGGAAGCGGGTGGCGACGACGTGCGCCCGACGCAATTCTCGACCCTCGATATGCTGCGGATTGAGTCGTATCTGCTGTTCTATCCCGGCGACAATTCCGAGACCTTCCCATTTGCAGACGGCACGCCCGCAGGCGACAGCCTATGGGAACTGGGGCTGGATTTCACAGTCTCCCCCGGCAAGGAGGGCTTTATCGGGTCCGAGAACCACTATGCCATGAAGGGCAAGGAGCGGTTCAAGATCTATGGCGTGCAGCTGGAAGGTGGCGCCATGGATCAAATGGAGATGTTTGCGCGAGTCCATCAGGACGGCAAGGATGTGGGCGTGATCACCTATGGTCTGTCATCCGAGTTGAACGGCTATTCGGTTGCGATCGCGCGACTTGATCCGTCCGTGGCTGTGCCCGGCACCAAGTTGACCGTGGTCCAGCCGGACGGAACGGAACTGGCCGCGACGGCGGAGGAAATGCCGTTCTATGACAAGGACAAGTCGATCCGCACCGCCAAGGGCTGATTTTCAAAGGGCGCGAGGAAAGCCCCCCGCGCCCTTTTCATGTGACGAGGACAGGTATGTCGAAATTCGAATTTCCCCCGTCGATCAAAAGCAGGCCGGTCTATGGCACGCTTAAGGCGCGACCGGGCAAAGGGCATCTGATGATTGCGGATGCCGAAGGGGCCGAGGCGATCCTTGGCATCGCAACACCCGATCTGATGGCCAAGACCCACATTATCTATATCCCACGCAGCGCCGGATTTACCGACCAGTTGCGCGCACTGAACCCCGCGCAGTTTTATGAGGGGCCCACCTATGCCGCGTCGGTGCAGCGCATCCGCCGTGTCTTGCAGGACGCGCATATGGGGTTGCAGGTCTACCTGACCGGCACCGAAGGGTTGATGGGCCAGGCCCAGAACGAGGCGATGCAGGCGGGTATCCCGCACACCGCCATTCAGACCGAACATCGCGGGTCCGTCGCCCGTCGGATGCAGTGCGTGCACTGCAAAGGCATCACCGAAGATGTGGAAACCGACCCGTTTCAATGCAGCCATTGCGGGCTGAACCTGTTTGTCCGTGACCACTATTCCCGTCGGTTGGCCGCCTATCAGGGTGTGTGCATCGACGCCGAGGATCCGAGCAATGTGCCCGCGCCGAAGGGGATTTACGAATGAGTGCCGCCCCGCAGAAAGCCAAGCCCGGCGCCGAAAAGATCGACGTTGTCGTATCGGCGGTGACCCCGATCAATGACCTTGTCACGCGGTTCGAATTCAAGCGCCGCGACGGCGCATTGTTCCCGCCCTTTTCCGGCGGCGCGCATACGGTCGTGACCATGCAGGACGCGGATCGCACCCGCCTGAACCCCTATTCGCTGATGTCAGACCCTGCCGATCTGAACGCCTATGCGATTTCCGTGCGTCGTGATGACGAGGGGCGCGGTGGGTCGCTTTTCATGCACCGCAGCGTGTCCGTCGGCGACGAGATGACGATCACCTTCCCGGTGAACCTGTTCTCGCTCGACCTGCGCGCGCGCAAGCACGTGTTTTTCGCAGGCGGCATCGGGATCACCCCGTTCATGTCGATGATTGCCCAGCTTGAGCGGATGGGCGGCGCGTGGGAGCTGCACTATGCCTGCCGCACCGAGGCGCTTGGGACCTATGTGGATCAACTGACCTACAAGCACCCGAATAAGGTGCATGTCTATTACGATGATCAGAACCAGTCGATTGAACTGGAGAGCCTGTTGGACGGCCAACCACTGGGCACGCATGCCTATGTCTGCGGCCCGAAGGGCATGATCGATTGGGTGCACGCGACGGCGTCCGCCGCCGGTTGGCCGGATGCCCATGTGCATTCCGAAGAGTTTCTGGCACCCGCACCCGGCGTGCCCTTTGAGGTGCGCCTGTGTAAGTCCGACAAGACCATCACTGTGGGCGAACACGAAAGCCTGCTGGAAGCCATCGAACGCGCCGGGGTCGAAGCCCCGTTCCTGTGCCGCGGCGGGTCGTGCGGGCAATGCGAGACGGATGTGGCGCGTGCAGATGGCGAGTTTGTGCACCGCGATCACTGGCTGGACGATGACCAGCACGCCAGCGGAGGCAAGATCATGCCCTGCGTCAGCCGCTTTATCGGAACATTGGAGCTTGAGCGATGACCATTCAATTCAACGACGAAACGTTCCGCGACGACTATTCGTTCCACAACTCGGACTGGGCGATCAAGCGGTTTCCGTTTCCGTTCCACGAAGACAGCTACATGTATGCCGTCAATATGGAGCAGCACCGGGGCGGGCCCGAGGGGTCCGTTTATGAAAAGCGGTTTGATGTGGACGAGCATTACGTGGCCGAGATGCGCGACCGGGCGATGGTGCTGGCGGACGATCCGCTGCGCTGCCAATCCCTGCCGCATATGACGCTTGCCGGGTGGGACCTGCTGGAACTGATCATGGTATCGAAGTCCGAGGATTACCCGGATCTGTTCGAACTGCATCGTGACGGCGACACGTGGCGGTGGGTCAACAAGCCGATGGGCATTGATGACACGTTTACGTTCCTCGATGACACCACCCTGCCCTATGGGCCCATGGAGTACATCACCCGCCAGACCCAAGGCGACTTCTGCGTTCTGGATCAACGGGATAACAACCTGTGGATGGACGCAGGCATGGTCACGACGCAGGCGGACTGGAGCCTGGATTTCGACATCGGCATGAACTTCTTCGAATGGCACGCACCGGTGCCGCTGGCGCATGAAAAAGGTATCTTTGTCCGGGCGCTAAAATTCCTGCTGAACATCCAGCAAGGGGCGCCTGCCCGCCGGTTGAACTGGACGATGACGGTCAATCCGCTGCTCGATACCAGCCCCGAGAACTACCACAAATGGGGCATCCAGAAGACGACGCTGACGCCGGAGAACATCGGCGCAAAACAGCATTTGCGGGTGGAGTTGCAGACATTCTTCCGCTTGCCCCGATCAAACGCACTAGTGTTTCCGATCCGATGCTACCTGTGCAGCTTCCAGGACCTGATGACTATGCCGAAATGGGGCCGCCGCCTGCACCGTGTGGTGCGCGATCTGCCCGTTGAATTGGCGACCTACAAAGGGTTCATCGACAACCGGCCGATGATGCTGGACTACCTGTCACAGTTCGATGACGGCTTGCCCACCTCGCCAGGTGTTTGGCCGGATTTCGAGACGGAGCCGCCGCTGGCAAAATAGCCCTCAGGCGTTTTGCGGATAGCTGATGACCGACAGATAGCGGGCTGGAAGCGTGACCAGCTTTTCCGGCCCGTGCGGTGCGTCGGCGTCAAAGAACAATGTGTCACCCGGCTTGAGCGGATAGACCTCGTCACCGTGGCGATAATCCACTTCGCCTTCGAGCATGTAGATGGTCTCGATCCCGCCGTGCTGGAAGGTCGGGAACACATCCGATTCAGCCGTCAGCGTGATCAGATAGGGTTCAACAATCACGCCAGAGGCGTTCGACCCGATATGGCCGAGCAAGTTGTACTGGTGGTTCGCGCGCGTGCCTTCGCGGTCGATGGACACCCCTTCGCCCGACTTCGTATGGACCGCTTGTCGGCTTTCCTCGAACCGACGGAAAAAGCTGGTCAGCGGCACCGACAGCGCGTTGGCCAAAAGTTGCAGCGTCGTCAGGGACGGAGAGGTATTGCCATTCTCGATCTTGGACAGCATCCCGATCGACAGACCGGTGATCTGTGCCAGTTCGGCCACGGTAATTTCCTGCTGACGTCGAAACGCCCGGACTTCGCGCCCGATGGCAACCTCCAGCACTTTTTCGCGTTCGCCGTCGCGTGTGCTGTGCGGGTCTTGAGTAAGCTTGCTGACCATTTCCGCGTCATTTTTCTCTATGTTCACGCCGTCCGCTTTCTAGGCAGCCCAGTGCCACTAAACAATTCCATTTTGCGCCTATAGTTGAGTATCATAAGCCGATTTTTTCCCGAGAGAACACAAAAGTTGAATGACAGTGAAATAATGCAGATCGGTTTTCTGATCTTTCCGGGTTTTCCGATGGCATGTCTGACATCCATCATCGAGCCTCTGCGCGCTGCGAACGAGATTGTGGGCGCCGCTGTTTTTGACTGGCATGTCATTTCCGAAACCGGGGCGCCGACCACATCCAGCGCGCGCGTCGTCTTTGAACCGGAAGCAAAGCTGGCCAATGTATCGGACGTAGACATCCTGTTTGTTCTGGGCGCGCCGAACAGCGTTTTTGAGGCGCCGAAATCGGGCAATGCGACGTTGCGCAGGCTGGATCGGCATGGCGTGGTTTTAGGAGCGATCAGCGGCGGCGTGTTCCCGTTGGTCCGCGCGGGCGTCATGACCGGTTATCGGTGTTCGGTCCATTGGTGCTATGAGGCGGCGTTTCGCAGCGCGTTTCCCGACATCGAGATGACGGATGATGTCATCAGCATGAATGGACGCCGGTACACGGTGTCGGGTGCGGCATCTGCCTTTGATCTGGCTTTGCGGTTGATCGAGGATCGGTTGGGGGCAGACGTCGCGTATGAGGTGGCCTGCTGGTTTCAGCACGCCACCATGCGGGGCGAAGGGGTGCAGCAACGCATTCCGATGCGCTCAAGCGCGGCGCCTGATTTGCCAAACCTTGTCGCAGACGCGGTCGCCCTGTTTGCCGAACATATCGAGCATCCGATTTCTGTCGCTGAGGTCGCGCGGGCCGTGGATGTGACCCCGCGCCAGGTGGAACGCGCTTTCAAACGGGCGACGGGCCAGAGCCCGACGCATTATTATCGTGGCATGCGGATGAAGGCCGCGCGTCAGCTTGTGCTGTATTCCAAACAGAATATGCAAAGCATCGCGCAGGCTGTTGGCTACACCTCTGCCACGCCGCTGATAGCCCACTACCGCGTTGCGTTTGGTGTCAGTCCGCAAGAGGATCGCAAGCAGATCAACTCGTTCCGTGTGCAGGGCAATGTGCCGCTGCCACCGGCCTAAAGTACAGCGACCATTGCCGTTGTGATCGCGTGATGCAACGACCCGGCAGAGGCGCGAGGGCCGATGATGCGGACCGATTGGCGCGCGTCGGTACGGATCACAAAACAGCCCAAATGGTGGATACCAGTGCGCGTGGCGTGGCCAGTGTCAAAGCCAGTCAGGTCAATGTTGCACATGAGTTCAAGCACAGCATTGACGCGCGGACCCGTCAGGTCAAAGCAGGTCCATGCGTCGGTCTGTTCGGTGACGGATGCCGTGTCGGAAAAATGGGATTTGACCTGGGCTGCGATGTCTTCATGCGTGTCGAAGTCGGCGCTGAGCATCCACTGGTCCGGCCCCGCCCATAGAGCCACATAGTCCCTGCCAATGGCTGCGCGACCGGGTTCCGGTACCGTAGCACCCAATAGACTCTTGAGTTTTTTTGCACACGCGCTTTCCTGCCCGAGCCGCGCGGCAACAGAGGCGAGCGCGACGTTTGGGACTTCGGTGAGAGTCACTTCGCCGACAGTGTCCACGCGTGGCGTCGTGCCGCCGAGGGCGGTGATTGGGATCAGATCATGCACGAACGCGTTCTCCTTCCGGGTCGACAAAATGGGCGGAGACCACTTCGACCTCGACAGTTAGGTCTGTCAACGGCGAGACGAGGCGCAGTGTTTCGCCGGTGCGGTTACCGCCATCCTTGAGAAAGCCCAGGCCGATCATGCAACCTAGCGTTGGCGAGAATGCCGCAGAGGTCAAATAGCCCTGGTCATGGGCCGCATCGACGGGTCCTGTTGCGTTCATCAAGTGGCCGCCCGCTGTCACCTTGTCGTCCGCCTTGACCGGACGCAGACCGACCTGCATCAATGCGTTGGCTTCGTTCAGACCGGGCCGTTCCGACAGTTTCGACCCGATGCTGTCCTTGGCCTTGGACACCATGCGGCCCATGCCGAGGTTCAGCGCAGTGGTTGTGCCGTTAAGCTCATTGCCCGCCGCGTGCCCCTTTTCGATGCGCATGACCCCCAGCGCTTCGGTGCCGTAAGGCGTGACGTCGAACTCCTCGCCCTCGGCCATCAGTTTGCGCATGAGCGCATCGCCGTAGCGGGCTGGGACTGCGATCTCAAAAGCCAGTTCGCCCGAGAACGAAATCCGGAAAAGCCGAGCCCGCAAGCCCCCGCAGACTGTGATGTTGCCGCAGGCCATGAAGGGGAATCCTTCGTTCGAAATGTCGTGGTCTGGGTCCACGATCCGTTGCAGCAGGCGTCGTGAATTGGGGCCTGCGACCGCGTATTGTGCCCACGCCTCGGTGGTGGAGATCAGTTGCACGTCCGCATCGGGCATCAGGCATTGGCGAACGAATTCCATGTGCTGGTACACCTTGGCGGCGTTGGCCGTGGTGGTGGTGACGACGAACTGATCCTCGGCCAGTCGGGCGGCGGTGCCGTCATCCATGGCGATCCCGTCCTCGCGCAGCATGAGGCCGTAGCGCGTTTTGCCCACCGCCAGCTTGGCAAAACCGTTGCAATAGACCTTATTCAGGAAGGTGGCGGCGTCGGTGCCCTGCACATCAATCTTGCCCAACGTGGTGCAGTCGCACACCCCGACCGAGGCGCGGGTGGCGGTGACCTCGCGGTCCACCGATTGCCGCCAGTGCGTCTCGCCCGGCAGCGGGAACCACTGCGCGCGCAACCAGTTGCCAACTTCGACAAAGACCGCCCCACGTTCCTCGGCCCAGTAGTGCGAAGGCGTGAGGCGGGTCGGGTGAAACTCCTTGCCGCGCATCCGGCCCGCCAGCGTGCCGATGGCTGTGGGTGTATAGGGTGGCCGGAAGATCGTTGTGCCAACCTCGGGAATCGGCTTGCCGGCCAGCTCGGCCATAATGGCGAGCCCGCCCATGTTGGACGTCTTGCCCTGATCGGTGGCCATGCCCAGCGTTGTGTAGCGCTTGAGGTGCTCGACCGAACGAAAGCCCTCCTGATGGCTCAGCTTGACGTCCTTGACGGTCACGTCGTTCTGCTGGTCAAGCCATGCGCGAGAGCAGCCTTCGACATACCAGAACGGGGTCTGGGTGACGGGGCTATCTTCGGCGTCCGGCACAGCGGGGGCGCGGCCCTTGAGGTCAAGCGCCTTGCGGGCGGCGTCCGCCCCGGATTTCAGAGCGCCGTGTGTTGAAAAGATGCCCTGCGCGGCCCCTGCAACCACCATGCCGGGCGGCAATGCGCCGCCGGGGATGAAAGCGGCAAGGTCGTTGTCCCATGTGGGGCGTCCACGTTGGTGACAGGTCAGATGCACGTTGGGGTTCCAGCCGCCGGACACGCCCAAGGCGCCGCATTCGATTGTACGGGTGCTGCCGTCGGCGCACGCGACCTCGACAAAGGTGAGGCCCAGACGACCCTTGGTGTCGGTCACATGCGCCCCTTGCATCACTTCATAATCCAGCGCGCGCGGCGCGTCGGGGCGGGTATCGATCACACCCGCAATCTTGACGCCCTTGGCGTGCAGGTCTTGCGCGGTGCGGTGCCCATCATCGTTGTTCGTGAAAATAGCGACACGCTGGGCCGGAGTCGCTGCCCAGCGGTTGGCATAGGCACGCAGGGATGCGGCCAGCATGATGCCCGGGCGGTCGTTGTTGTCAAAGGCGATGGGCCGTTCCGTTGCCCCGGCACAGAGTATGGTTTGCTTGGCGTAGATGCGCCAGAGGATCTGGCGGGGTTTGCCCCTAGGTGCTGTGGCAAGGTGGTCGCTGATCCGCTCAACCGCGCCGTAGATACCGTGATCGAATGCGCCGATCACCGTAGTGCGCGCCATCAAACGGACATTGGGAAGAGAGGCCAACTCGGCCACCGCTTGCGCTGCCCAATCGGCGCCTGCCATGTCCGAGATGGCGAACGTCTCTGCATTCAGACGGCCTCCCATGCGGAAATCCTCATCCGCAAGGATCACATGCGCGCCCGTGCGCCCCGCGGTCAGGGCCGCGTTCAGCCCGGCGGGGCCCGCGCCGATGATCAGCAGATCGCAGTGACGAAAGCCTTTGTCATATTCATCGGGGTCCGCCTGCATCGACAATGACCCCAAACCTGCTGCCTTGCGGATGATCGGCTCGTACAGCTTTTCCCAAAACGCGGCGGGCCACATGAAGGTCTTGTAGTAAAAGCCAGCTGTCAGGAAGTTCGAGAACCGGTCGTTGATCGCCATGGCGTCGAAGGCAAGGCTGGGCCAGCGGTTCTGCGACTTGGCGGATAGACCATCACACAGCTCGGCCGTGGTGGCGCGGGTGTTGGGTTCCTGCCGTGCGCCACTGCGCAATTCCACAATCGCGTTGGGTTCTTCCGACCCGGCGGTCAGGGGGCCGCGTGGGCGGTGATATTTGAAGGACCGTCCCATGAGGCGGACGTTGTTTGCCAACAGCGCCGAGGCGAGCGTGTCGCCGAGGTGGCCGGAGTAGCTTTTGCCGTCGAAGGTGAAGCTGAGCGTCGTGTCGCGGTCCAGTTGCCCCCCCGCGAGCCTGTTTTTCTGGGTCATGTCTGTGCCCTCGGTTTGCGGGCCAGTTCAACGGCTGAAATCTCGTGCGTGGTCGTGTCGCGTGTGACGATCAGGATCGACCGGTCGCCGCCTTCGTGGAACCACAGCTCGCGGTGCACGCCTGCCGGGTTGTCGCGGAGGTAGGCGTAGTCGTGCCAATCTTCGGCGTTGGCCGTCTCGGGATCGGGGCGGTTCATCAGTTCCGCCGCGCCGAGATAGACAAATTCGGCGCTGTCGCGCGGGCCAAGCAAGGGATGGTTTATGATCATGTCGTGCGGCCCCTCAGTGCAGGTTGGGCTGATTGCCCATCCCTTTTTCGTCGATCATGTGACCGGTGCGGAACCGGTCAAAGCGATAAGCGGTGGCAGTCTCATGCGGTTCGTCTTGTGCCAGCAGATGCGCAAAGGCGTAGCCAGAAGCAGGTGTCGCTTTGAACCCGCCGTAACACCAGCCGCCATTGAAATAGAGCCCGTCGATATGCGTGCGGTCGATAATGGGCGAGCCGTCCATACTCATGTCCATGATCCCGCCCCACATGCGCAACAGCCGCGCGCGGCCAATCATCGGCATGATTGCCATGCCGCCTTCGCACACGTCCTCGACCACTGGCAGATTGCCGCGTTGGGCGTAGGAGTTGTAGCCATCAATATCGCCGCCAAAGACCAGCCCGCCCTTGTCAGATTGCGAGACGTAGAAATGCCCGGCCCCAAAGGTGATCACGCCCGGCAGAACGGGCTTCAGCCCTTCGGAGACAAAGGCTTGCAGCACGTGGGATTCAATTGGCAACCGCATGCCCGCCTTGGCCATCAACCGGCTTGAGTTGCCCGCGACGGCACAGCCGACCCGGCCCGCACCGATGAACCCCTTGGACGTCTCGACACCCAAGCATTTGCCATTTTCGATGCGGAAACCCGTGACCTCACAATTCTGGATGATGTCTACACCGCGGCTGTCAGCGGCACGGGCATAGCCCCAAGCGACCGCATCATGGCGTACGGTGCCACCACGCCTTTGCGCCAAACCACCCTTGATCGGGAAACGGGCGTCGTCGAAGTTAAGGAACGGATATTCCTTCTTGATCTGGTCGAGGTCGAGGTATTCGGCGTCCGCCCCGTTCAGGATCATGGCGTTGCCGCGCCGGATGAACGCATCGCGCTGCGCGTCCGAGTGGATCAGGTTCATGATGCCGCGCTGCGACACCATGGCGTTATAGTTCAGATCCTGCTCCAGCCCCTCCCACAACTTGAGGGAAAACTCGTAGAACGGCTCATTTCCGTCGAGCAGGTAGTTCGAGCGGATGATGGTGGTGTTGCGGCCGACATTGCCGCCGCCAATCCAGCCCTTTTCGATCACGGCGACACGCTGCTGGCCGTAGACCGATGCGAGGTAGTGGGCTGTGGCCAGCCCATGGCCGCCGCCGCCGATGATGACGATGTCGTAGTGCGCCTGCGGCTCGGGATCACGCCATGCCGGTTTCCAGCCTTTGTGGCCGGTCAGCGCCTCTTTTATCACCTTGAACCCAGAATAACGCATGGAATCGGACCCCCTGCCCCACTCCTAAGTTAGTTTTAAAGGAAAAATGAGTTTGAGATGCGACACGCAACATCTGAAATCGGACATTCTGCACAGATTTACCGCCTTTGCGCGCATCACAAAATCATCTCAGCAAGAAAAAAACTTGCTTGATAGGAAAATAATGCAAGAGTGTTGGCACCAAGAAATGGCGCATGTCCGGATTCGAATTCGGACCCTGCACAATGAAGCCATTCGTGATGATCAAGCCGCGACACAGCGGTACACCACTAGGGAGAATATCAATGAACAAGTTTACAACTGCTTTGACGGCGGGCGTTCTGGCGTTTGCGCCAATGACGCTTCTGGCCGAAGACAGCAGCGATCCGATCGTAATCCCCATCCACAACTGGTCATCACAGATCGTGATGAGCCACGTGGTCGGCCAGATCTTTGAGTCGATGGGCAACAATGTCGAATTTGTCACAACCGACAGTCAGGCTGTGTATGAATCGGTGCGCCTCGGTGACGTAACGCTGGAGCTGGAAGTTTGGGAGGGTGCGTTTGGCGCGTCCTTCCGTGCGGCTTTGGAAAAGGGTGGTCTGCATGATGCCGGGGATCACGACGCGGTCACGCGCGAAGACTGGTGGTATCCCATGTGGACCAAGGACGCCTGCCCGGGCCTGCCAAGCTGGGAAGCGCTGAACGACTGTGCCGCGCTTTTTGCGACGGCCGAAACTGGCGACAAGGGCCGGTATCTGGATGGGCCGGTGGACTGGCTCAAGCACGGGCAGGAACGCGTTGAAGCGCTTGGCATGGACTTTGTCGTTGTGAACGCAGGCTCCGCTGCCGCTCTCTGGGCCGAGATCGGCGCCGCTGAAGCGGACAAGCGCCCCGTCGTGGTGTTCAACTGGACGCCCAACTTTGCCGAAGCCGTCTGGCCCGGTGAGTTTGTCGAGTTCCCCACATGGGTCGACGGCTGCGACAAGGACCCCGCCGTAGGACCTAACAAGGACGCACTTTATGATTGCGGAAACCCTGCTGACGGTTACCTGAAAAAGGCCGCTTGGGATGGCATGAAAGACAAGTGGCCAGGTGCCTATGACGTGCTGACCAAGATCTCTTTCACCAACCCGCAGATCGCTGAAATGGCGCGTCTCGTAGACGTTGAAGAGATGGAGCCGGAAGAGGCAGCCGCCGAATGGCTGGAAGCCAACCCGGACGTCTGGCAGGGCTGGGCCTCGTAAGGTCGTCAGACTTTGTTGAGACCTTGCGCCCGTCCGGGGTTACACTCCGGGCGGGCGTTTTGAACACCGGCGCCCAGTCCGGTGAGGAGAGAGCATAAAAATGACCGCCGACACCGTGATTTCCTGCAAAAGCGCGTGGAAGATCTTTGGGCCTGATCCCAAGAGATATCTGAAGTCCATGCCCGCCGGGCACAGCTTCGACGACATCCAGGCCGATGGCTATATTGCCGGGGTCAAGGATGTGTCGATCGACGTCAACCGGGGCGAGATGCTGGTCATCATGGGCTTGTCGGGATCTGGCAAGTCGACACTGGTGCGCTGTTTCTCGCGTCTGCATGACATCACCGGCGGGACGATCACCGTCGAAGGGCAGGACTTGATGTCCCTGTCCGAAAAAGAACTGATTGAACTGCGTCGCAGCAAGATGGGCATGGTGTTCCAATCCTTTGGCCTGCTGCCGCACCGTACCGTGCTGGAAAACGTGGCCTTTCCGCTCGAGATGCGCGGACAGGATAAACACACGCGCCGCGAACGTGCCCTCGAAGTGATCAAGCTGGTGGGCCTTGAAGGGCGTGAAGAGTATTTCCCGCGCGAACTTTCGGGCGGACAACAGCAGCGTGTGGGCATTGCCCGCAGTCTCGCCATCGAACCGGATATCTGGTTTCTGGACGAGCCATTCTCTGCGCTTGATCCGCTGATCAGACGCGAGATGCAGGACGAATTCTTGCGCTTGCAGGGATTGCTGGGCAAAACCATCGTGTTCATCACCCACGATTTTGACGAGGCGCTGCGCCTTGCCGATCGGATTGCCATCATGAAGGACGGCGCAGTCGAGCAATGCGACACGCCCGACCAGATCGTTCTGAACCCCGCCACCGAATATGTCCGCAAGTTTACCGAGGAGATCGACAAGGCTCGCGTCGTCCATGCGGGTGTTCTGGCACGCGAAGGTACCAACGGCGAAGGTGACCCAGTGGACGCAACGGCCTCCGTTCAGGACCTTGCGCGCCTGCTGGTGCAGGACACTCGCGCGATCATCCCCGTCGCCAAAGGCGGCCAGGTAATCGGCGGGATGGACCGTGCGGCGGCGTTGGAAATCCTGCTGGAGGCCAGCTGATGGCAGATGTCGCGAGCGATCTGAAATCAGATACCTCCGGCGTGGCGCAATGGACGCGGGGCAAGTGGGCCTCTGTATTTCTGATCTCAGCCGTTCTTTTAACCATCCTGCGCTATGGCGGGCTTTTGCCGGAAGCGATGCATCGCATTCCTGACGCACTGATCCCGCCCTTTGCCGCGTGGCTGGATGTGTTTTTTAACTTTGTGAAGGATGACTTGGGCCTTTTGGCTCTCACCCGCACATTGACCGAAGGGTTGGAATGGCTGTTGGACGCCACTGCCAACCTGATGTTCGGCAAGCGCCGATGGCCGCACCTTGGCCCGATCCCGTGGACTGCGGTGGCTGGTGTGGCCGCGGTGATCGGTTACTACCTTGGCGGTTGGCGCATGGCGTTACTGGGTGCGGGCACGTTTATCTGGACCGCCCTGATCGGACAGTGGAAAATCGCAATGGAAACCATGTCGGTGCTGATGGTCGCGGCGCCGTTGGCGTTCTTTATCGGCCTCGGCCTCGGTATCCTTGCGTGGAAATACGCAACCGTGAACCGGGCCATCAAGCCGATCCTGTCGGTGCTGCAAACGCTGCCCTTCTTCACTTACCTGCTGCCCGCTGTCATCTTCTTCAAGGTCGGCCCAACCGCCGGGGCCGTGGCGACGACAATCTACGCCATCCCACCCATGATCCTGATGACAACGCTGGGCCTGCAAAAGGTGCCGTCCGAAGTGGTCGAAGCGGGTAACATGAGTGGCTGCACCAAGTGGCAGCTTCTGCGCCATGTCTATCTTCCATCCGCCCGGACCGAGATCCTGGTGGGCGTGAACCAAGTCATCATGCTGTGCCTGGCGATGGTGGTGCTGACCGCCTTTATCGGGATGCCTGGCCTTGGTGCCAAGCTGCTGGCGATGATGGGCAGTTTCAAGCTGGGACGCTCGTTCGAAATTGGCGTGACGATCGTATTGCTGGCGGTGATGCTGGACCGGATGTCAAAGGCATGGGTCGTCAAGCAACCCGAGCACTTTGAACGCGACACGCCCTGGTGGCGCCGGCATATCTACCTGCTGACGGGCATTGCTGTTTTTGTGTTCTTCTGCATCGCGGCGCAATTCGTGCAAGTGTTTGCCGAAATCGGGCGCAAGCAGAACTTCAGCCAAGGCAAGGAGATCGATACGGCGATAAAGGCGTTTCTTGCGTTCGATCCAGTGCAGAACACAACACAGTCAATCCGCTACGTTCTGAATGTCTGGATACTTAATCCGTTCCGCGACTTCCTGCTCTCAATCCCGACGCCCGCATTCATCTTGCTGGTTGTAGCCTTTGCGCTCTCGCTTGGGGGCAAACGCCCCGCCATCTATGCCGCGATCTTCTTTGGCCTTGTCGCGCTTTCGGGGTGGTGGGACCGGTCGGTGATCACGCTCTATTCCGTCATTTCGGCCGTCATGCTGGCATTGTTGATCGGCGTGCCGTTGGGCATCGCCGCTGCCCGCTCGGAAAAATGGTCACGCCGGGTGCTTCTGGCGTGTGATACGGCACAGACCTTTCCCAGCTTCATCTACCTGATCCCGGCCATCATGCTGTTCGGCATCACGGCGACATCGGTTGTAATGTCCATCCTGATCTTTGCGATGGTGCCGCTGACCCGCTACACAATCGAAGGGCTGCGAACGGTGCCACCAGAGATGACGGAAGCTGCCGACATGGCAGGTGCCACACGCATGCAAAAGCTGCTGAAAGTGCAGTTGCCTTTGGCATTGCCGACGATGGCCGTGGGGTTCAACCAGGCCATTATGTTTGCGTTTTTCATGGTCATTATCGCGGCCTTTATCGGCACCCAGGATTTGGGGCAGGAATTGCAACGCACTCTGGCAGGTACGGATCTGGGCAAGAACTTTGTTCTGGGGATTTGCGTGTCGCTCATGGCGCTGACATTCGATCTGACGATCATGAAATGGGCGACAGATCGAAAGAAAGCGCTGGGCTTGCCTGACTGAAACAGATCCGTCAGATCAAAACGAGGGAAACAACGGTTCTTCTGCGCCTAAGTAAAGGCCGTCCTAGAGACGAGCGAGAGACGCGGCTAACGCATCTACAAACTTTGCCCCCATCGGAAAGAACGCCGTGTTCAGCGGTTCAGCAAACTTGGTATGTACTTCGCGTGGGTCCTGGAAGATGCGCTTGGCGTCCAAATCAAGGTGTTTGAGACGCCGGGGAGTTGCTGCCCCAATCCGTGCGCCTGTTGGCATCAGCAAGGCAATCGACGCCCCGTCGCTTTTGCTGACTGGTGCCATCGGGCATGGCGTCGAAAGCTTTATGGATAACGTCAACCACAGGGATCGGGCGCGGGGTTGAGATCCTCGCAATCCGGGCGTCCTTCAAGGGCTGTTTTGAGATAGACCCGCTCATTGCGCCCTAGATCGCGTTTAGACCCACGCAACCCAATGAGCCAGTGGAAGAACTCACACACAACACGTAGCATACCTTGGCGTCTCGAATAGCCGCTACCCGGTTCTCTCCTGACCTGAGACCTTTCGATTTCCCTACCACTGAATACGTACAAACGGCATCAATCAGAAGAAACCCAGAAAACGCAAGCTTCGCCAAAGTCCCTAGAAACAAAGATCAAAGCCAATTTGAGCGACGTGGGGGCAACCCGGGAAAAAGGTTGGGTGGCGGACAGGAAGGGATTCGAACCCTCGAGACGGTCTCCCGCCTACGCACTTTCCAGGCGCGCGCCTTCGACCACTCGGCCACCTGTCCACCGCCGTCTCTATCCAATTCGGGTATGGGGATGCAAGCAGGTTACGTACTAAATTTTTCAGCCGTCCAGATGCAGGTAAACACGGCGGTTCATCCGCCCCTTCTTTTCGATCTTGCCGATGCGCAGCGCGCCGATCTCGCCTGTCCGCGCAACGTGCGTGCCGCCGCAGGGCTGCAGGTCGACCGTTGCGTCGCCTTCGCCGATGCGAACCAGGCGGATCTCACCCGCCCCGCGCGGCGGTTGCACCGACAACGTCTTGACCATGCTCGGATTGGCATCCAGTTCCGCCTCATTGATCCACTCGGCACGCACCCGCATGTCGCTGGTCACGTGACTGTTCAATACGTCTTGAAGGCCTTCACGATCCTCCGGCGCGTCGGCCATGTCAAAATCCAGCCGCCCGCGCCCGGCCCCGACCGACCCTCCAGTCACACCAAAAGGCAGCGCCACAGACAGCAAGTGAAGCGCTGTATGCACACGCATATGGGCGTAACGGCGCTCCCAATCGAGGCTTTGCATGACGGTCGCACCAAGGCCGGGCAAGGCACGTGGCTCGGCCGGGACAAGAATGATGCCGTCACCGTCTCCCTTGATTGCGGTCGCAATGCTCAATGCACCACTATCCCAGCTGAGCGTTCCACTATCGCCGGGTTGCCCACCGCCCGTCGGATAAAAGATGCTCTGATCCAAGATAATCCCGCCCTCGGGCGTGTGACCTGTCACGACACCGCTGGCATCGCGCAAATAGGCGTCTTCGCGGAACAAGGGCGTTGTCATCTGCCATCTCCATCTTCGCCCGGCATATCCGGGTCCATATCACTTTCTTCCAGATGCGCTTTGGTCGGCGGCGCAGATGGGGGCGTTTTTACTTTGGGACCGGCCTGCAACACCTCGGGATTGCGTAGCCACACATCCCGCTGGGCAAAGGGTATCTCGATCCCCTCTTCTTCGAACCGGGCAGCGATCTGGTGGTTAATCTCGTTCTTGACGGCCAACATCCAGTTCACATCGCGGAGAATGATACGGATTTCGAAATCGAGACTGTCGGCACCAAACCCCATGAACAGGACAGCCGGGGGTGGATTGGCCAGGGCCATGGGATGCGCATCGGCAATCTCTTTCAGCACGGCCTCGACTCGGCGGGTGTCAGTACCGTAGGCCACACCGACCGGAATGATCACACGCCCCACCGTGTTGCCGCGGGTATAGTTCGTGACAGTACCGGAAATAAGGTCCGCGTTCGGAACAATAACGTCCGTGCGATCAAAGGTTTCGATCCGCGTGGACCGGACCGAGATCGAGCGGACATAGCCCATCTGCCCACCCACTTCGATCCAGTCGCCCTCTGATATCGGGCGTTCGATCAACAGAATTATGCCCGACACGAAGTTGGACACGATGGTTTGCAGGCCAAAACCAATACCAACTGACAAGGCCCCCGCGACGATGGCCAGACTGGACAAATCAATACCGGCTGCGGTGATCGCAAACAGGGCAGCCAGAAAAATGCCGACATATCCAAGACCAGATACAATCGCGACCTGACCGCCGGGGTCGATCCGCGTTTTGGGCAGGACAGACACCTTGAGTGCATTTTGCACGGCGCGCGTGATCAGGTATCCGACAGTGAAGACAATGAGGAGTGTAAAGAAACTGCCCGGCGAAATGGTCATGTCGCCGATGGTCAGTCCCGATCGAATGGTCGCCCACACCTCTGTCAGATCGGTGACACGTGCGCCCCAGATCAGGGATAGAGGGATGATCGCCAACAGAACGACCACAAAGCCAAGCAAAGTCGGCACAAGACTGTCTCGGGCGCCATCACCCGGTCGCAACGTGGCATAGGTATCGCGGATAACACCTTGCAACAGAACCACCATACCGATCAGCGCAAGCGTGAGGATCATGGGATAGGTCAGGAACTTGGCAGCCGCCCCGAACCCAAGTGCTGCCAGAATTGGGGCAACAAGCCCCACCAAGATAACCAACCGACCAACACTGGCGATGATACGGTCACCATAGGGAATTTCCTGGTCAGCGCCTTCCGCCGCGTCGCGCACACGGCGGCGCAGCAGCCAGCCCAATCGCGTCAGCATCAGACAGGCCAGAACGATCAGCGGGAAGTTCAGAACCGCATCCGAACCTGCATCGTAACGATCGAAATCAGAAAACTCTGCCAGGAGGATGTAAAGCGCCAAGACAATGCCAAGAGTCACGGCATATATGCGTCCTTCGGCCCGACGACGCGCCGGCACCGTAAATGACACGCGCAGCGCTTCGTCCTTGGGAAACAGTCGGCTGGCGAGCCAGCGGGCAAAGAAAAGGACCAGCCCAACAACTTCCAGAGTATCCAGCAGGAGGTCACCGCGCGGGCCAAACAGTTGGGTGGCGCGTACCGCGCGCACAAATGCAACCAGTCCCAGCATCGGGAAAAGGATTTGTCCAAGGGACACGATGAACCCAGCCACCCGGGCGCCTGACCGCGTATCCGACCTTTGAATGCGTACGGCCAGCAACTCCGACCAATACCGCGACCGCGCCAGAAGTACGACGCCAACAACCAGCAAGACCGCGATCAGCGGCAGGTTGTCCCTGGCATTCGAGCGGCGGGACGGATTGTGCCATGCTTGCCGCACACCAGCGACAACAGCAATCATCGTATCCTGCGCATGGCGCATCGCACCGGGCCAATTGGCTGGATTGACCGGCCATGGTCCCATGTTCAGCAGTGCATCGGTTTGGCGCTGGCGCAGGATATCATCAATCTCGGTGATAACCCCGTTGGCGCGACTGAACGCTTCCTCGGCGGTCCGTCGCGGCGTGCTGAGCCGTTCAAGCTGTGCGTTCAGTTCAGCGCGGCGATCCGCGATCTCAGTTGCCTCGTCCTGCCCCTCCTCCGGGGCCGGACCAAGGGCTGCAATCTGATCGCGCAGGGTTTGCAGGCGGCTGTCATTGGCACTCAGTTGGTTTTGAAACTGCTGCCGCCATCCGGCGACCTCTGCCCTCAGTATTTCAAATGCCTGGTCCGAGGCGCGGGCCGCTTCAACGGCCTGTTCCGCCCGGGTCGCGGTGTTTTGCCACCGGTCGTAGTCTGGCCCGTCAGCTTGCGCGACTGCAAGCGTTGCCAGCAGCGCCAGACAAACGGACAGAACCGCAGCGCGTAGCCACGTCAGGCCCATCATACATCCTCAAAGACGCCGGGAATACTTGAAGGACCTTGCTCAAGCCATTGTGGCACCGGCAATTCTTTCTCCCGCAAGAAGTCCGGATTGAACAGTTTGGACTGATAGCGCGTGCCAAAGTCACACAGGATCGTCACGATGGTGTGGCCCGGCCCCATATCCTTGGCCATACGAATGGCGCCAGCCACGTTAACACCCGAAGACGCACCAAGGCACAGCCCCTCATGTTCCAGCAGATCAAAGACAATGGGCAGCGCTTCGGCGTCCGAAACGTTGTAGTTGAAGTCAGGCGTCAGCCCCTCAAGGTTCTTGGTGATGCGCACCTGCCCGATCCCTTCAGCAATCGAACTGCCCTCCATCGCGATCTCGCCGGTGGTGTAGTAGCTGAACAGGCCCGCGCCATCGGGGTCTGCCAAACCTATTTTGACGCCCTTGGGCTGCAAGACCTCGGCCACCCCTGCCAGCGTACCGCCGGAGCCGACTGCGCAAATGAAGCCATCCACCTTGCCATCTGTCTGTTCCCAGATCTCCGGCCCGGTGGTGTCGACATGGGCCTTACGGTTGGCAACATTGTCGAACTGGTTGGCCCAGATGGCACCATTCGGTTCCGTCTTTGCCAGCTCCTCGGCCAAACGACCGGAGTAGCGTACAAAGTTGTTCGGATTGCGGTATGGCGCCGCGGGCACCTGCACCAGCTCTGCACCTGCCAACCGCAGCATATCCTTCTTTTCCTGGCTCTGCGTTTCGGGGATGACGATGACGGTTTTGAACCCCATCGACGCACCAACCAGCGCAAGGCCGATGCCGGTATTACCTGCTGTCCCTTCGACAATCGTGCCGCCCGGACGCAGTTCGCCGCTGGCCACGGCTTCCTGGATGATGGACAGGGCCGCGCGATCCTTGACCGATTGACCAGGGTTCATGAACTCGGCCTTGCCCAGAATCGTGCAGCCGGTCTCTTCGCTGGCGCGGCGCAGCTTGATCAGTGGCGTGTTTCCAATGGCCGAAGCCAGATCAGGCGCGTAACGCATGGGCGAGTTCCTTTTGTCATTCACGAAAGGTGTAGCTGTGGTATCCGGCGACCTCAAGCCGCGTTGGGTCACACAGCGGCGCGCAAACGCGCACGGTGGCGGGCCAACCAATAGGTGAGCAACGCTAGGGGCGCATTGGCAACCCGGCGATCATCGGCCATCTCAAGCAGATCTACAAAAGACAACAGGTGGCTGCGGATGTTTTCGCCTTCGTCTTCCTGACCACCAATACCGGCACTGTCATCGGGCAAATCGCAGATCCCGACAAACAGATGAAAGAAGTCAGTCGCTGCACCGGGCGAGGCATAACACTCGCCAGCAGGTTCAAGCAGGCGAAACTCAAGCCCAGCCTCCTCGGCCCCTTCCCTCCGCGCGGCTTCTTCCGCGGTTTCGCCAGGATCAATCAATCCGGCAACAGGTTCCATTTGCCATTGTACCGGATCGTTCCGACCGATTGGACCCAGACGGATCTGTTCCACCAGCAAAACCCGATCCCGCACCGGATCATAGGGCAATACGATCGCAGCGTCGGACGAAACGAATACAGCGCGCTCGATCTGATCAGACATACCGCCGCCAAAAGTCTCATGGCGCAGCGCCACCTCATCCATTGCAAAGAAATTCGTGTGGGCCCGCGTATGCGACACGATATCCACGCGCCCATCCAGAACCCCCTGCCCGTGTCGGCCCGATTGCGCCAGCACCTTGCTCCAGGCGCGCGCACGGATACGTGGAAACCGACGGGCCACATCGTCGGCATTCAGTTTGCCAAAGCCATCCATAACCTCTTCGGCGGCCCAGACGGTCATTGCACCCCAGCGCTCTTGCCACGCGGAAAAGTCCCAGACATCGTCAGTGGATGAAACCGTTTGACCCGGAACATAGACATCCGCGGCCTCGCCAGAGGTCAGCGTAACGGCGCGCAACTCGTAATCAAAACCACCCTCATAGTAGTTCAGCCGTGCGAAATCCTCGGTCGAAAGGCCGCGCACAATAATACCTGCTGTTTCAGCGTTGGCACGTTGGCGCAGAACGGGGTAGTGCCCTTCCTGCTCGGACAAGGCGACGTAGTCACGCAAGGATGCAGGGGCCAAATCGATGCTGTCGGCGCTGCGCCCCAGAACGCGCTCAAGCAGCGGCACGTGCTGCAACGTGCCATAGCAAAACAAACTGTTCATTGTCTCACCGCCAGGTGCGCCACGCATATTCGGTTAAAACACCCGTGATCGCCCCGCCGATCAGCAATGTCGCCCAGATGGGGACCGTACTCATCAAAAGCGCCCACTCCGATCCGATCTGAAAAATTGCCAGCAAGGCCTCAAACGCGCCATCGTACCGGTTCTTCATGGCGATACGCACCATCTCGTTGCACGACTGCACGAACAGTGCCCAGAAGACCATGACAATCGGACCAGTAAGCCCGACATTGACAGCCGATGTAAGCCCACGCCCCGCGCGCGAGCCAATCACCATCCAACCGGTGATCGCGCCCACTAGGATATTCACGTAGGTAAACCAGCCAAAGTTCGTGTCTTCCTCGAACAACGGCATGATCATGCCCGACACGATAAAGGCCAATAGCCCAAGGCCCAAAGCGGCCACTAACTTGGCTGCGTCAGGCATATTTTTGGTCTTTCATGGCTATCCAGGTCGTTTGATCGTGATCTGCGTTACATCGCAGTTGGCACTTTCAAAGGTCGCCGCGCAAGAGGTGAGGTAAAAATTCCACATTCTACGAAATCGATCATCAAATCCCATATCGGCAATCTGGTCCCACCTCTGGTTGAACGCCTCATGCCAGCGTCTGAGTGAGATGTTGTAGCTTTGGCCAAACTCAATGGATGTCTCGACGCCCAGACCTGCCTTGATGATCTGCTGACGCAGAACAGATGGGCTGGGAAGCATACCACCCGGGAAAATGTACTTCTGGATAAAGTCGACGCCACGTTTGTAAACCTTCCAACGGCGGTCCTGCACGGTGATGATCTGCAACGTGGCATTCTTACCGGGTTTCAAACGCTGTTTGACCGTCTCAAAGTAGACGGGCCAGTACTTCTCTCCGACCGCCTCGAACATCTCGATCGAGGCGATGCCATCATAAGTGCCACGCTCATCCCGATAGTCCTGCAGCTTGAAGTTCACGACATCGGAAAGTCCTGCTTTTTCAATGCGATCTTGCGCGTACTTAAACTGTTCTTCACTAATGGTCAGACCTGTGACCTTCAATCCGCGTTCCTTGGCCGCATATTCGGCGAACCCGCCCCAACCGCACCCGATCTCAAGGATATGATCCCCAGGCTGCGCGCCCATCTGGTCTACCATGCTCGCGTATTTCGCGATCTGCGCAGCCTCATGGCTTTCCTGCCCCGTCTCAAACAGGGCTGATGAATACGTCATCGTGTCATCCAGCCAAAGGCCATAAAACTCGTTGCCAAGGTCATAGTGATAGCTGATGTTCTTGCGGGCTTGTTCGCGATGGTTGCGCTGCAACCAAAAGCGGAACTTCTCGAACCGGCGCACCAGACCCATGCCGGGAAACCCGTCATAGATGTTGTCGTTGTCCGCATGGACCCAATCCATAAAGGATTGCAGATCTGGCGTGCTCCACCACTCGTCAAGGTAAGCATCGCAAAAACCCAAGTCACCCTCACGGATCAGCCGGGCAAACAGGTCATCGTTGTGGATATGCACCTCTGCCACCGGACCGGGGTTTGGTCCCTCGGCCCGAAAGTGGCGACCGTCCGGCAGGATGAAATCCACCCGGCCATTGTTCATCCCCTGAGCCATGCTGAAAACACGGGCGAAATAGCGTGGCAAGCCCGTTTGGCCGTCAGTCGTAGTAAGGATCATACACGCTCCCCGTTCGTGTTTTTGTCAAGTTAGCTTGACACATTGAGCCGCGCAACCATGCGCACGCGGTTGTCATTAGAAATTACGGTTTTCATAAGCACTTAGCGCCCGTTTCCGCCCCTCATCCGCTGGTACAATCGGGCTGGGATAGATGTCATTCGGCGACAGGTTCCATGACCGCGGGATCGCGTCGAAATATGACAGCGCCTCCGGCGCCGGATTGCGCCGGCCTTCGGCAATCCACCGGCTGACATAGTCGCGGTTCTTGTCGAACTTATCCAGTTGGGTCACCGGGTTGAACACGCGGAAATACGGCGTCGCATCGGGGCCTGATCCCGCTGACCACTGCCACCCCATCGCATTGCTTGCCGGATCCCAGTCAATCAGGCAGTCATCAAACCATTGCTGACCGATCCGCCAATGCGTCATCAGATGCTTGCATAGATAGGATGCCACGATCATGCGGCCCCGGTTGTGCATGCGGCCTGTTACGTACATCTCGCGCATCGCGGCATCGACAAACTGAATACCGGTTCGCCCCTGTTTCCAAGCGAGGACCTCTGCGGTTTCGCCTTCGTTCCAAGGAAACCCGTCCCAGTGTTCTTTCCAGTTGCGATCCAGAATATGGGGGGTGTGATGCATCAGGTGGTACGCGAACTCACGCCATACCAGTTCCTTCAAGAATACTTCTGCCCCTGCCTTGCCTTCATGAAGCGCCCGCATGCCTGCATGCCAACACTGATGCGGGCTGATCTCACCCAAAGCCAGGTTTTCTGACAGGTTCGACGTGCGGTCTTCGGCCGGAATATCCCGGCCCTCGACGTAACCGGCGACTTTGGTTTCGATAAAATCGCCAAGCCGTGACTGTGCCGCGGTTTCGCCAAGCCGCACATGAGGGCGGACAACGCCTGCCCCACGGTTCATAGCTGCGCCAAGAGCCCAGTCAGCCAACACCTCGCTCTCAGGCCAGCTTTCAGGCGCTGGAATGCGCCCCGGCAGAGACAGCGGCGCATCAACTTCCCGGTCCTTCACTGATCGCCAGAACGGTGTGTAGACCTTGTAGAAGCCGCCAGTCTTTGTCTCCGCCGTCCATGGCTCGAACATCAGATGGCCACCGAAACTGCGCGCTTCAATGCTCTGATCTTTCAAGGCAGCTTTGATTGCTGTATCGCGCTCCACAGCTTGCGGATCGTAAAGGCGCGACCAATGAACCGCCCCTGCTCCAGTCTCGGCGATCAGCTTTTGCAAAACGTCCAAAGCGTCGCCCGAGCGGAAGATCAATCTGCTGCCTTTGTCGTCCAAAGACTGGGCAAGATGTTCAACGCCCAATCCCCAACGCCACTTTGGCGCAGCGCCCAGATCATCCACACTGGCGTCACGGATCACGACCGGAATGACGGGCCGATTGCTGTCACAGGCGGCTTTCAAAGCCGGATGATCGCTCAACCGCAGATCGCGGCGAAACCACATGATGATCGGTGTGCTGCTCAACGCCCCGTTCCCTTTTCTTACCGAGGCTTACGTAGCACGCGCGCCGATGGATCAAGTTGTCGCAGGTTGCCTTTACGTCAAAGAACCGCGTCAAGGGCCGTCAGAAGGTGATCAATCTCTGCATCATTCGTGTAGTGTGTGAAACTCAGCCGCAAAACACCCTGATCCGGATCGACCCCCATGGCCTGAAGCGCCCGGACTGCATAGAAATCCCCACCTCCGGCCATGATACCATGATCGGCAAGGCGGGCGGCTACTGCGACCGGGTCACGTCCCAAATCCAACGCAACGGTTGGTGCACGGATCGCCGCGTCCGTGGGACCTATAACACGCAGATCATTGCGGTCTTTCACAGCATCCATGACCCGGGTCAACGCGTCGATTTCTCGTTCGCGCATGAGGTCATGAACGACTTGTCCCCGCGGGGACACTTGTGCTCCACCACCGCTTTTATGGTGATCGTAAAGCGCGTCCACATAATCTGCCATGCCCGCACATGCGGCCACTTGAGCATGATCGGGCCCAGCGGGAGTAAACCGTTTATAGAGGCTGTCAGCGTTGAAGTAGTGTCCCTGGTTCGGCAGCAACTCTCCCAAGGCGCGCCGGATGACCATCAGACCCTGATGCGGACCGTAGGTTTTGTAAGCCGAGAACAGATAGATGTCGGGGCCAAGATGGCCAACATCGGGGAAGCCGTGCGGCGCGTAACTGACGCCGTCGACACAGACGAACGCCCCGGCGGCATGGGCAAGCGCGGTGATCTCGGTCACCGGGTTGATCTCTCCCACCACGTTTGAGCAATGGGGAAAGCAGACCAACCGGACATTTTCGTCCAGCAGGTCTTCCAGCGCTGCGGTATCCAAGTGGCCGCTGCCGGGATCCATCTGCCATTCACGGATTTCGATCCCCCGATCCGCCAGACGCCGCCATGGGCCCGTGTTGGCCTCGTGATCTTGATTGGTCACCACGATCGCTTCACCCTGCTGCATCATCTGGGCGAAGGCTTGCGCCAGGACATAGGTGTTCTGCGTGGTTGATGGTCCAAAACTCAACTCATCCGTATCCACACCAAGGACGGCAGCCATCCGCACGCGTGCCTCGTCCATCTCTTCCCCGCCTAGCCGTGATGCCTCGTAGTCGGCATAGGGCTGCACCTTGCGCTGCGTGTAGAAGCGAAACAGGCGATCAATGACCTGTTTGCAAGTGTAGCTCCCCCCGGCGTTTTCGAAGAAAGCCTGTCCCTGCAACGACGGTTCGGCAAAGGCAGGGAATTGCGCGCGCACAAACTCAAGATCAAGAGGCATCGGCTGGTCCTTTATCTTAACAAGAAAAAGGCCCCAACCAATTGATCAGGGCCTTTCAATGCTATCCCAGCTGTCATCAAGGACAACTGGGAAGTCAGGTCTTACTCAGCCGGCAAGCCATTGCCCGTCGCACCCGGAATTTCCGAATGGACGGCGGGCACGCCTGCGGCCTCGCGGCGACCATCATTATAGATCGCCTTGATCAGCGCGATGCACATCAACGCCATCACGATCGAGAACGGCAACGCCCCAATCACCATGGCCGTCTGAATGGCCCCGGTCCCGCCGGAAATCAGCAGGCCTGCCACAACAAGGCCAAGGGCTGAACCCCAGAACAGGATGTGGGGACGCGCTTTTGGACCTTCGTCACCGGCCGCGTTGATGGTGTTCACGATCAGCACGGCAGAGTCTGCGGACGTCACCAGGAACGTCATCAGCAACACAACGATCAGAACCGCCATGCCCCATGCCAGTGCCTGTGCAATTGGTGCCAACATGAACTCGGTCATGGCAAAGATCTTGTCGCCATTGGCCGCGTCCAGAATGACGCCATTGGCATCGCCGTTCAGTTCCAGGTCAATGGCTGTGCCACCGGCCCATGAGAACCAGACAAAGCACATCAGCGACGGAACGATCATAGCACCCAGCACGAACTCGCGGATGGTCCGACCGCGCGAGATGCGCGCCAGGAACAGACCCACGAATGGTGCAAACGCGATCCACCAGGCCCAGTAGAACACGGGCCACCAGCCCTGCCACTGTGCCAACAGGAACGCTTCGGATCCGTCCACACCGTCAGACGCGTATACATTGAAGCTGAGCCATGGCAGCGCGATCAGGTAGTCCCAGATCCCAACGAAGAAGGCCGCTGCACCAAAGAAGGTCGCGCCGAACAGGATGAAGAAGCCCAGAAGGACAATCGACAGAACCATGTTGATGTTGGAGAGCCACTTGATGCCCTTGCCCACACCGGACAGTGCCGACAGGGTCGACGCGCCCATGATGACCAGAAGCGCCACGATGATGCCGAGTGTCGTGGCAGAGCCATCGTCGAGCACCAGGCCGCCAATCCCGATCCGGGTCAGACCGGCCACGAATTGTTCAACGCCAAAACCAAGCGTTTGCGCCACACCAAGAATGGTTGCCACAACCGCCACGATATCGATGAGGTTGCCCAGAAAGCCCGACAGCGAAGAGCCAAACAGCGGCGTCAGCGACGAGCGGATCGTCAGCGGCAGACCGCGGCGGTAGCTGAAGAACGCAAGCGCAAGACCCGCGATAGCGTAGCACGCCCAGGCGCCCAGACCCCAGTGAAGGAACGACCAGACATAGGCCTCGCGCACGTTATCCTCACCCAGCGCCGTGGTGGCGCCTTGGATGACGGAGGGGTTGTTCTTGAAGTGGGCCACCGGCTCGGCCACGGCCCAAGTCAGCATGCCGACACCGATCCCGGCACCGAACATCATCGAAAACCAGGAGAAGTTGCTGAACTCGGGCTTTTCGCCCGGTTGGCCGAGGTTCAAGCGCCCTGCAGTCGGCCAGAGGGCGAGCCCGAGGCAGACAAGCACGAAAAACGTCACGACCCAGATGTACCAGGCGGCGAAGTTTTCCAGAATTACGCTGTTCCAGTCGCCCAGAATCGTGCCGGCCTCGGTTGGCCAGACAATGCACCAGACGACGAGCATACTGATGATGATCTTACTGATCACCGCAACGTTGACGCTGAACCCTCGATAAAAACCGCTATCAGCGGTTTTGATCGGCAGCTCCGTCAATGGAGGTTGAATAGACATAGATACCTTCCTGTTGTCGTTTTTATGACAAGAGCAAAGCACGGGTAGAGACATAAACGAAGTGTTAATTCGAACAGTACAGGTCGCATTGGACACCAGAACGCCGTTTTTGTTTCTGATATGAAAAAACGGCCTTCAATTTTCAAAAACAGCGCCGTTTCTTGCGTCGAAAATGGCCGTATTGCCCGCAAAATATGTCTCATTTTTAGAGATTCGCGGCTTTCATTGCTTTCTGCATGGTCGGACCCGACGGTACCGTTCATCCCCGATAACGGCCCAAAATCGTCAAATCACACCCATTTACTGTCGCTGTTTCACCAGTATTCGCCCTGAACCCTGTCACCCTTAATACACGCACCGCGCGAAGCCGCGGACAAAGGGTGTCGTTTTCAGACCTTACGAAACGATGAAACCCACGCTGATGCCCAGGTCACACAAGATGGCAGGCCAACTCAGAAACAGGGAGCCAATCTCATGGCGATAAAAGAACCATTCACGGATCTTGATATCAACAAACAGGAGTCAGGGTTCTACGAAGGCTACAGCCTTCCCATCGCCCTCAAGTCCAAAGCGATCATGGTCGCGCTTGTCTTGTGGGCCATCATTTTCCCGGTCAGTGCCAATGGCACTCTGGATGACTGGAACTGGGCGTTGTTGCAGGGCTTTAATGCATTCTACATCATCTCTGTGGGTGCATTTGCGTTTTTCCTGTTTGCCCTCGCCATACTCCCCACAGGCAGGCGAAAGCTGGGGGGCGTCGATACGGTCCCGGAATTCTCCAACTTCTCCTGGTTCTCGATGATGTTTGGCGCCGGACTTGGTGTCGGCCTTATGGTCTTTGCGACGGCTGAGCCGCTTGGGCTGTGGGGATCCAACCCCGTCGTTGTTGCGGGGAATGTAGAGGGCAATTCGCCCGAAGCCTTGACGTCTGCGTATCGCTACACGTTCCTGCACTACGGATTCCATGCCTGGGCTATCTACGTCGTGACAGGGCTGAGCCTTGCCTACTATGCCTATACCCGCGACATGCCTTTGACGATCCGGTCTGCCTTGACCCCGCTTCTGGGGAAGGTCGCCAACGGAATCGTGGGGCATGTTGTCGATGTGCTGGGCGTTGTCGCAACCATCCTTGGTGTCTCTGTCACCATCGGCTACGGGGTCAGCCAGTTCGTCGATGGTGTTTACGCCGTGACGGGCCTGGAATGGTTGATGGGTGCCAGTGAAGGGGATGCACCACCTGCCCCGTCCACCGTCGGCCTGTTGTCGGCACTTGCCATCATCATGTTCCTGTCGATCCTGTCTGCCGTGTCGGGCGTCGGACGCGGAATCAAGTACCTGTCGAACCTGAACCTCGTTCTGTCAATCATCCTACTGATGACGTTCGTGATCTTTGGCAGCTTCGTGTTTGCCATGACGACCTATGGAACAGCGCTGGTAGATTATATCATCCAGTTCATCCCGCTCAGCTTCGAAGCGTATAGTCCTTTGGCGCAAGATGCCTTTGCCGCCACTCTGCCGGCCGACGCCGCACCGCTTGCAGCCGATCTGTACGGTGGGGCGACAAATGCGTGGGGTAGTCTGGATGGCTTTACCCAAGGGCTGGAGGGTGCGGCTGCCTCTCTGCCACCCGAGACACAAGCCGCAGCGTACGATGCAGGCAGCCAGGGACGGCTCTTTGGCTGGCAATCGGGCTGGACCACGTTTTACTGGGCCTGGTGGATCGCGTTCTCGCCCTTTGTGGGCCTGTTTCTCGCCCGCATCTCAAAGGGTCGCACGATCCGTGAGTTTATTCTCGGCTGTGTATTTGCACCCGCATTGGTTTGTTTTGCCTGGATGACAATCCTTGGCGGCACCGCCATTGATCTGGAGCTGCAAGGCGTGGCCGAAGGCGCCATCATCGGCGCGTCAAACACCAACAAGCTGTTTGTCACACTCAGCTACATGATCGAGGGCGGCTTTCTGTCTGCCATCACCATCATGTGCGTGGTGCTTATCATGACGTTCCTTGTCACTTCGGCGGATTCCGGGATTCTTGTGATGAACACGATCATGTCCGGCGGCGCGCAGGAAACAGGTATCAAGCACCGGATCATCTGGGGTCTGATCATGACAGGGGTGATCGGCGGTTTGATCATCGCGGGGGCTTCAGGACGCGGGGGCGACCCCCTGGCATCGCTTCAGGACGCAATGATCATAGGCGCCCTGCCCTTTACCATCATCATGGTGCTGATGGTGTTGTCGCTGATCAAGGCATTGTTCAATGACAGCCGCCGCGCCAAAGAGGACGGTGCCATCGGTCAACCAGCCGAGTAAGCGCAAATAGGAACGGCGAAGGGGCGCATGTTATGCACCCCTTCTACATCGCAGGTTCAAGCTTAAAATGCCGCGCGCATCTTCTCTGCATGCGCCTTGATCGCCTCCATATCACCCATTTTGCCCGGTGGACGCATCGAAACACCGTCGTGACGTGGGTGGATATGAAAGTGCAAATGAAACACCTCTTGGCCGCCCGCCGTTTCATTGAACTGCTGAACGGTGATGCCATCGGCATCAAATGCGGTCTTGGCCGCGTTTGCCACCTTCTTGACCGTGGACATGACGGAGGCCAACTGTGCGTCGCTGGCATCCAGCACATTGCGGCATGGTGTTTTGGGGATTACCAGACAATGTCCGTCTGTGCGCGGCATGATATCCATGAAGCAAAGGGTGTCATCGTCCTCGTAGACGGTGACATTGGGGATTTCGCCCCTCAGGATCTTGGCAAAGATGTTCTGGTCGTCATAGGCGGTCATCGCGGGTCTCCGAAAGCTGTTCGAAGACCCGTCTAGACCGATCAGGCGTTCACGTCGACCACGACGCGGCCCTTCACTTGCCCTTGCAAAATGTCTGCGCCCAGCTTTGGCAGATCGGACAGAGTGGCGGGCTGAACCATGGCTTCAAGCTTGTCCATGGGGAGATCTTTCGCGATGCGACCCCAAGCGCGGACGCGGTTGTCGTAAGGTTGCATGACACTGTCGATGCCCAAGAGGTTCACACCCCGCAGCAGGAACGGGACAACTGTCGCGGGCAGACCTGCCCCCCCCGCGAGACCAACAGCAGCAACCGAAGCGCCATATTCCATCTGCCCCAATACCCGAGCAAGCATGGCTCCGCCCACGGCATCCACGCAGCCGCCCCAGGTTTCAGATTCCAGCGGCCGCTTGACCGTTTCGTTGATCTCCTCCCGCGCCACGATCTGTGTTGCCCCGAGCGATGTCAGGTAGTCTGCGGTTTCTGGCCGTCCGGTCACACCAGCAACCTTGTGGCCCAGATTGGCCAGGATGGCCGTTGCCACAGACCCAACACCACCCGCGGCACCGGTCACAAGCACCGGACCAGGCTTGATACCATGATCTTCCAGCGCCATCACCGCCAGCATTGCAGTAAAGCCCGCCGTACCCACGGCCATGGCCTGCCTCGTATCAAGGCCTTCCGGCAGTGGCACCAGCCAATCCGCCCTGACGCGCGCCTTCTGGGAATAGCCGCCCCAATGCGCCTCGCCCACGCGCCAGCCGGTCAGCACGACCTTGTCGCCGGGTTTGTAGCGGTCATCATCGGACGCCTCGACCGTCCCGGCAAAGTCGATGCCTGGCACGTGGGGGTATTTGCGAACGAGTCCGCCGCCCGGACCAATGCAAAGACCGTCCTTGTAGTTCACGGTCGAATACTCAACCGCTACGGTCACCTCAGCCTGCGGCAGATCATCCAGCGACAGTTCCTGCACCGCAGCGGACGTTTTGCCACTTTCTTCGTCCTTGTTGACCACCAGTGCATTGAACATTTTGTTCTCCATTTTTCTGGGGATGATCCCCTGCTTCATCTTGCAAAGTAAACTTCGGGGTCCGGGGCAGCGCCCCGGTTCCACATCTATAACCAGAACGCCTCTTGTACCGTGGCCCGGCGTATCCCATCGAGGGTGTCGACTTCGAGGTCAGTTCCGGGATCCCAATGCGTCATGCGCACCATACCGATGGCCACGTTGGTCTTAAAGTCCGGCGACCATGCAGCCGACGTTACCTGCCCCACGCGTTTGCCACCGGCCAGAAGTGGCCAAGGCCGGTCACAGGTCGGCACCGCATCCCCATGGATAACGATGGGGCGAATTTGCTGAACCGGTCCTTCCTTGGACACGCGCAAAAGCGCATCACGTCCAATACAACCGATAGCCGTCTGGGTGTCGCAGAACCGCCCCAACCCGCACTCATGCGGTGTGTTGTCGTCGGTCATGTCATTGCCATAGCTCAAGAGCCCACCTTCGATCCGCTCAATGGCATTGGGGCAGCCCGCACGGACCTGTAGGTCTTCGCCTGAATTAAACAAAGCGTCCCACAACGGCATGCCAAGCGCGCTGTCTGGCACATAGATTTCGAACCCGCCCTGCTTGGAGTAACCTGAGCGGGCAATGGCTAGGTCCTGCCCCTCGAACTGGAACATGTCGAAGCGGAAAAAGCGGATGTCGCGCACGCGGTCGCCAAACACGCGCTCCAGCAGATCATCGGCCTTGGGCCCCTGGATGGCCAGCGGCGACACGTCCGGCTCATCCACCAGCACGTCCAGGCGGTAGCCGTTAGCGATGCCCTTGACCCAGAGCAGCAGATCGCTGTCAGCAATGGAAATCCACCACCGGTCCTCGCTGAGCTTGACCGCAACAGGATCGTTGAGCATGCCGCCCGTCTCATCCACGATGGGCACGTAGTAGCACTGTCCCGGCAGCATCCGGCGCAGATCGCGCGGTGTCAGCATCTGCATCAGCCGCCCGGCGTCCGGACCGCGAAGTTCGACTTGCCGTTCGACCGAGACGTCCCAGACCTGAACGTGGTCTTTGAGATGGCGGTAATCTGCCTCGACGCTTTCGAACACGGTCGGCAGCAGCATGCGGTTGTAGATGGTGTAGGCTTTGACGCCTGCCGCCTCGACCCCTTCAGAAAAGGGCGTGCGGCGCAGGCGGCGTGACGGAGATATGACGGCCATCAGTCGTCCTTTGGCATGAACACAATATCAGTAACGGGAGCGGTCAGACCGGCGGCCGTCATCATGGCGTGGACCTGACCCCGGTGGTGGGCCTGGTGGGTGAAAAGGTGCACCACGCAGGTTTCAAGCGGCATTTCAAAGTCCCGCTGTAAGGTGCTGGAATGCCAAGACAAATCGCCCTTGAGCGCGACGGTGTCGAGGCGGTCGCCCCAAAGGCGGATCGTCCCGTCCATGCGGAAGCGCTCCGCACTCCAGACCGCGAATGTCGGGGTGAATTCCTTGTGCTGTTCGGGCGGAACCGACGGCGGAGGCAGGTCCGCGTCGAACCGGCTCATCCAGATCGTGTCGCCCCACAGGATGTGGTTGAGCGTCGCCATGACGGACCCGAAGAACGCACCGCGATCCTTGCGCAGGTCCTCGTCCGGCACGCCTGTGAGCATTTCCGTCAGTTGGCGGTTCTGCCAGGCGTTGTAACGGGCCATGGTACGTACATAACCCGCGTCGATCATGGTTTGGGACCTTTCCAGTCGATCGGGCAGATTTCCGCGGATTTGCCGCCGAAGTCCCAGATGCGGCCGTAGTCACGCACCTTGGATTTCACACCGCGGGCTGCGATGATATCCGGCCCCATCCAGTACTTGGAGTTGGTGATCATCACCGGATGATCCTCGGACTTGCCGGTGATCATCTCGATCTCGCCCTGGATCTTGCGCCCGATATAGAGGCCGCGTTTCTTGCCTTCGCGCACGATCTCGACCTTTTCACGCTCGGCGCCCACGATGTCGCTGACCAGCATGGTGAAGAGACCCGTTGTGCCGCCTGCGGCGCCAGAGAAGATCTGCAGGATGCCATTGTAGGCCTTGCCGCTTGCGCGCTCGTCCACATAGGCCGCGACGCGCCAGCCGCCTTCCCCCATACGACCAGGGATATCGACCATCAGGCCGACGTTCAGGCCGCTCAGGTCCTCGCCTTCGAAATGCCCTTCGTCGATGGCAATGGCCATCCACGCGTGGCAATGCCCTTCGGTGGGGGGATGCGCGCCAAGTGAGACGACGCAGGGACAAAAGAGCTCGCACGAACAGTTGAGAAACAGTTCGCCCTTGATAGCCCATTCGGTGGGCGACATCTGCCGCCGGCCCGGGTTGGGCATCCGGCTGTCGATGCGCTGACTGACCGGCAACTTATCCGCGTCGGGGCGTTTTTTCACGGCCATCTTATCCTCCTGAAACAACGGGATATGCGAGCACACCGATACCACCCAGCACCAGTAGAACCCCCATGGGTTTTGTAACAACATGCCCGATCTGGGGCAGTTTTTCGATCACCATAAACAGCGTGGCAAGGCCCATCCACAAAAGGCTCATCACGCCGCCGACAAAGCCAAGGGCCATGAAGCCCCAACAACAGCCCACGCAAAACGCGCCGAGGCCTAGCCCCATGCGCAACCCGCCCGCAAAGCCGGTGCGCCAGTGGCCGAGAAAATAGGTCATGGGGCTATGGCAGACGCCATGGCAGATTTCCTTCGCTCGGGTGAATTGGAACAGACCGACGGCCAGCAGAAGCAGGCCCGCAAATGTGGTGGTCTTGGATATGCCGAGCATGTCAATGATGCCACCATAAAGCAAGACCAGTTGCACAGCCGAGATCAGTGCGGCAAAGGCGACCCAAACCACGAAATAGCCCAGTAGCACACCCAGCCACCCTACCCGCGTGCCGTTCGCCGACACCATCAGGTCCTCGTAGCTGCGCAAGGTCGGCACCAATGTCGGCAACATCATCGCGGCCATCATGATCGCCCACATGGCAAACAGCGGACCAAAATTGGCCATCGGCATGTACATGGGCATGCGCGGGTCCATGGCAGCCATGCGCGCGCCCATATCTCCTGGTCGGCCAAACAGGTCCACGTCCATGGAAAGCGACATGGAATACATGACCCACCACGACGCCAAAATCGCGCCGAAGAACCCCAGCCAGAGGGTCGAACGAACGATGTGCGACATGTGCCCTCCCTGACCTCATGCGACTCAATGCTTGCCAGATTAAATGTCAGACATTAAAATGTATGACAAATGAAAATTGATCCCGACAGCACAGTTGATCTCTCTGCCCAGATTGCCAAGGCGATCCGGGATGCCATTATCGCAGGTGATTTGATTGTGGATCAACGGCTTCCAAGCGAGGCCGAGCTTGCCGATCACTTTGACGTATCCCGGCCCACGGTGCGCGAGGCCCTAAAGCGACTCGCGGCGCAATCGCTGATCAGAACCCAGCGCGGGGCCACGGGCGGCGCTTTCGTGAACCGCCTGCGATTCGAGGATGCTTATGCCCAGCAGGTCACGACCTCGACCCTGCTGCTGTCCATGAATGCTGTCAGTTTCGATGTCGCCTGTGAAGCGCGCTATGCGCTGGAGCGTGCCTGTGCCCCGCTTTCCGCGGAACGCCGTACGCCGGATCATTTGGCGACGATGCGGGCGGAAATTCACCGTCAAGGCCAGCCCGGCCTCACCGACGAGGCGTTTTGTGCCTCCGATGTCACCTTTCACCGGGCATTGGTGGATGGCGCAGGCAACAAGGTACTCAGCTATCAGCTTGCCGGTGCGGTCGAGGCGATGCAGCCTCTTATGAACATGATCACGTTCACCGCCCGGTCGCGCGAAGCGATTGTGGCGCTGCACACGGACATCGCGGACGCGGTCGAGGCTCGGGACGCCGCCAAGATCGACGCGACATTGGTTAAATTAGAAGCCTACACGCGAGAGCTGGCCCATTCGGTCGTCACTGCCCGCGCGCAAAAGGCCGCAGAAAAGGAGCACAAGACCGCCTGATCCTTCCCCCAAAAGTCGCAAAGGCATCCGAGGGGTCGGGCACTGATCGTCAACCATACGTCAGGGAGGACGCTATGAATTTAAGACCAGATCCCACATTTCACCCCTCGCCCAAGATGGCCATGGAAGCCCCGGTTGAGAAATTGGCGTTTACGCTGATGCTCAGCCCTGATGGGACCAAACCCGATGGCCTTGCGGTTGTCGATGTTGATCCCACGAGCGACACTTACAGCCAGATCGTCCATGAGCTTTATGTCCCCAACCTTGGTGACGAGTTTCACCATTTCGGTTGGAATGCCTGTTCTTCGGCGCTCAGCCCCCTCACCGGCCACGCGTTTCTTGAACGCCGTTACCTGATCATTCCTGGCATCCGATCGTCGCGCATCTACATTATTGATGTAAAGGAACCGCTCAAAGCCAAGATCCACAAGATCATCGAACCCGAAGAACTGTTTGAGAAGACGGGCTATTCCCGCCCTCACACCATTCACTGCGGACCCGAGGGCATCTATGTATCGACCCTGGGCGGCGGTGGTGAGGATGGCACCGATGGCCCTCCCGGTATCTTCATCATGGATTGCGAAACCTTCGACATTCTGGGCCGCTACGAGATGGACCGCGGCATTCAGGACAAGCATTACGATTTCTGGTGGAACCTGCCGCGCGACTACATGGTCAGCAGCGAATGGGGCCTCCCGCCGCAGTTTGAAAACGGTGTGGTGCCCGAGGATCTTCTGTCCAACAAATACGGCCACACGATCCACTTCTGGGACCTGCGCGGGCGCAAGGTAACGAAGTCCATCGACCTGGGAGAAAATCACCAGATGGCGCTGGAAATCCGCCCAGCCCACGACCCGGTCAAGGAATATGGGTTCTGTGGCGTGGTGGTTGATACCACCAACCTGCAGGGTGCGATCTTTACCTGGTGGCGGGATGAGGACGGTGAATGGCAGGCCAAGAAGACGATCACCATCGACCCCGTGCCTGCGGACGCGGACGACCTGCCCGATCTCCTCAAAGGCTTTGGTGCGGTGCCACCGCTGGTCACAGACATCGACCTGAGCCTCGATGACAAATACCTCTATGTCGCGTGCTGGGGCCTTGGTGAAATGCACCAATATGACGTGTCCGACCCGATGAACCCGGTCCTTGCTGGCAAGGTCGAAATTGGCGGCATCGTCAAGAAAACCAAGCACCCCAATGGCAAGGACTTTGGATACGGCCCGCAGATGGTCGAGATCAGCCGCGATGGCAAACGCGTCTACTGGACCAACTCGCTTTATTCCACCTGGGATGACCAGTTCTATCCCGGCGAGCGTGGTGCGGCGATGGTCATGGCCCACGTGGGTGAAAATGGCGGACTGACGCTGGATGAAAACTTCTGGACCAAGTTTCCCGAAGGCTACCGCAGCCACCAGATCCGGCTTGAAGGTGGCGACTGTTCGACGGACAGTTTCTGCTACCCATCCGTCTAGATGGACATGACGACGGCGGCGGGCCTCTGGCTCGCCGTCATCCTCTCCGGCCTCTACCACGGCCTGAACCCCGGCATGGGATGGCCACTGGCCGTGTCGTCGGCCCTGTTTGAACGCAGGCGCAGTGCGCTCTGGCCCGCTCTGGGTGCCCTATCGCTCGGTCACTTCGTGGCTATGCTGGGCATTCTGCTGCCGTTTTCGATGATGACATTGCTGATCGATTACCAAGGCGAAATACGCATTGGCGCGGGGCTGATCGTGATCGCGATGGGCGTCTACCTTGCCATCACGCGCAAACATCCCCGTTTCCTTGCGCGCATTCCTCCGCACAAGCTTACGCTGTGGTCTTTCCTTGTCGCACTCGCGCATGGCGCCGCCTTGATGCTGGTGCCGATCTACCTGGGCCTATGTGCAATTGAGGAACTGGATGCGGGTCACCGCGCAGCCTCCGCCTTGATGGCAACGACAGCGCTGGCCCTTGGCGTGGCTGTGCTGCACACCGCTGCCATGATGGGGTCTGGCGGGGCCGTGGCCTATGCCGTGCACCGCTGGTTGGGCCTCAATTTCCTCAAGCGGGGTTGGTTCGACCTCGAGCTTGTCTGGGCACTCAGCCTGATTGTGGTAGGTGGTGTCGGGCTGTGGACCGCGTTCTGAAAAAGGCATTGACCTAGCGGCAACAGACCGCAACTGTCTGAGAAGAGACGTGCGGTACCGGAATGCCCAATATGTTGCGACTGATCGATAGAACATTGGGTAAATGGCTGCGCCACTTTTTCTTTGCCATTGTGCGCACGTATTTTTCGCTGTTCTACAATGTCAGCTGCTCGGGCAAACATCTGCTGCAGGACACGCAAGGCGCATTGATCCTCGCCACCCATGTCAGCCGCTTCGACGGACCGTTGATCGCCGCGATCCTCTATACGACGCAGCGTATCCGGCCCGTTGTGCACTACAAAGAATACTATAACTGGATGCAATGGTTCCCCATGCTCGTGGCCCGTGCGATCCCGGTCAGTTCACCCAAGTCCTGGCCAGCGGAAAAGCGGCAAGCCCAGAAAGAGGCAAGCATGCAACGTATTCTGTCTGCCCTCGACAGTGGCGAAAGCATCCTGCTGTTCCCCTCAGGTCACACACGACAACAGGAACCCGAGGTGATTGCACCACACCTGTCCGGTGCGCAAGACATCCTGCAAGCCAACCCCGATAGCCCCGTCCTGTTGCTCAGGCTCGACGGTTTGGGCCGGTTCCAACCCGCGCGATATGACTATTTCTGGACGTTCATCGGACGCAGCAAGGGGCGTCGCCATATCTCGGTCGACATCAAAACGGTCGATAACCTCGACCCGGGCATCGATCTTGCGGCCTTCAACAAAGATCTTGAGGACCGGTTGAACACACCCATACGCGACAGCTTCTAGACTTGCCTCGGGCCATACTTGGCCCTACGTGCCGCGCATGATCGACATACTGAACATCCTCGCCGCACTCCTGACTATCGCTTTCGGCCTCTTCGGTTTTGTAGCACCGCGGTACACGGCCTCCGCTCTAGACCTTGCGCCGACACACAGCACCATGGGGCTGAGCGAAATGCGCGCCTCTGTGGGCGGGCTTTTTGTGGTGGCGGGGCTCGCTGCCATCTGGATCGATGCACCATTGGCCTATGCAATGATCGGCTTTGCCTTTGCCGGCGCGGCCTTGGGGCGGTGTCTGTCTTTAGTGTTTGACAAACCTCCGGTGAAAAAAGTGTTGATCTTTGGTAGTGTCGAAGCAGCGCTTGCAGGATGGTTTCTGCTCGCTAATCCTTTTTGATCAGAGGCTTACATTCCAAACTTAATGAGCATCATTTCCATTTCCCATTTCAAAAAATTCCCGACCTGAGCCCCTCACAGATTGCAAAAGGTGCGCTCTTCACTTATCTAATCGATGTCCTTCGGGACTATGGACATAAACGCGCTCGTAATAAACGGATCGGACCCGGGGGCGGTACCCGGCGGCTCCACCAAATATCCCTTCGTTTGGGGGATCATGGGGCCGAAATAGGATCGACGGACGTCTAAAGGTGTTAGCTTTGTCTCGGCTGTCTGCCACCGTTACCGGCGAAAACAGTACAATTGCAAACGACAATCGTGCTCCGGTTGCTATGGCTGCGTAAGCAGTCCTAGTCGAACCGACTTTAAGCCCTAGCGCCTAGCCGCGTTAGGCGGGGTTCGCAGGCACCTGGCAACAGAAGCCTGCACTTTCACAAAAATTTTCGTGTTTTCTGAATACCTTCAAGGATTGTTAAGGCCGTGGCGCTATCGCTGTGGTGTTAATAGTCCGATTGAATACGAGGGGCGCATGCCGCACAAGGTCAAGACCCTGCAAGGCTGGTACGACGAGGTGTGGATCAAGGGCGATCTTGACGCGATCCCCAAATTTCTTGCGCCCGACGCCCGCTCGCGCGGGATCATGGGCGATACTCCCTTTTCGATCGAGGACCTCAGCGAGCTTGTGACCTTGGTCCGCGAACTGCTTGGCCCCATCGAAATCACCCTGCCGATCACCATGGAGCAAGACGACTGGCTTTCGGCATTGGTTGAGATCAAAAGTCACTCGGCGGACACGGGTGATCCGGTACATGTCTTCGGGCAAGTGATCGCACGGTTCGAGGGAACGCAGATGGTCGAAGTTTACACGGGCACAGATTCACTGACGCTATTTGAGCAACTCAGCTTACTTCCCGAAAATGCGATGGCTGTCATGCTTGGCGGGACGCGTCTGCGATAGTGGCTGCAAAGTGTTTTGTTCATACCTTCCTGTCAGCACTCCCATTTTCTCCAGTGTCCACACGAGAAACCTACCATTCAGTAAGCTCTGTTGTGCAGTTGACGATCGTATCCCACATCCGGCAGCCATTCTGCTTCGAAATTCCTTTCTGTTGAAACATCCTGAGCCTGCTACCGGTATGTCGACTTCGTTATGGGGTTGTATTTAAATCTGCAAAGCTTCCGGCAATCCAAAGGGTTGACGGACGCGACATCCAAGCGCAATTTTGTCAGTGGGGCCAACGCGACTGCCCCATCAGGCTGAACATCCTTACTGGCCCAAACGTCGCATCCTTTTGTTGTGCTCAAAGGATGCTGCAATGGACCATTCGTATTACTCCATATCTGCGTTTGAACTACTGACTTTGTTGGGAACAGACAAGGCGCCGTGCCTGATCGACGTATGCCTAACCGAAGACATTAAAGCTGAACCGTGGCGTCTGCCTGGCGCGCAACATGTCCAGCACCGCGACGTCCAGCTGTGGGGTGCTGCACATGCCCGAGACAGACCAGTCATCACTATTTGCCAAAAGGGTTTGAAGCTGTCGCATGGCGCCGCAGCCCAATTGCGCAGCATGGGCTTTGACGCACGAGCACTGACAGGCGGGAACCGCGCATGGTGTACCGCCAATTATCCACGCATTGCGTTGAGCGACTCTCCTGCACCGGGAACATCATGGGTTTTGCATGCGACCCGCGACGCACATGCGTGTATTGCTGCTTGGGTGATCCTTCGCTGGTATGACCCCCGCGCCATACTGATGTGGGTGGCCTCCGAACATGTGCAGGATGTTGCCGCGCGCTTTGAGGCATATGCTCTGCCAGAAACCCCTCTTGCTCAGAGCTTCGCCGCAACCGGCCTCAGGTATCCTGATCTTTTGGATTTTGTCACATCCGTTGATACTCTGACAAATCCCGTCACATCACTGCTTGGCGTGTTGCCCAATCTTCATGAAAGTGATGAAGACTTGATACACGCCGCCCTGCCGTTTCTTGACGCGGCCTGGCTGCTACATCGCCAATCCAATCGGCAGGAGGTCGCATGAGGGAACAGAGCTGGTCCCGGCTGATCCAGATCTTCGGACGCATCGGTTTGCTGTCTTTCGGTGGGCCTGCAGCACAAATTGCATTGATGCACGACACACTCGTTTCGCGCGAAAAGTGGTTGACCGAGGATCAGTACCTGCGCGCCCTGTCGCTCTGCATGCTGCTGCCGGGACCCGAGGCAATGCAATTGGCCACATATGCGGGCTGGCGGTTGCGCGGTGTGGCGGGAGGGCTGCTTGCCGGATTGCTTTTTGTCATTCCGGGGGCCGCCGTGATCCTTGTTCTCGCACTCGCCTATATTCGCTTTGGCGATATCCCTATGGTGCAGGCCGCGTTCCTTGGCATCAAGGCGGCTGTCATCGTCATCGTGTTGCAGGCACTTATGCGGCTGAGACAAAAGGCACTGAACGGCCTTATCGCGTGGGGCCTTGCTGGCGCGGCCTTTGTTGCGTTGTTCGTGTTTGGTGCCCCTTTCCCTTTGGTCGTGATTGGCGCGGGCTTGGTTGGCGCGTTGCGTGCCGATGGTGCGGCCGCCGTGACAAACCCCGCTCCGGTCAGGACCCAAACTGCGCGCACCATCGCGGTTTTCGGGACACTCTGGCTCGCGCCGCTTGTTGCGCTATGGCTCACTGCCCAGAGTTTCCTGCTCGAAATCGGCCTGTTCTTTTCCAAACTTGCGGTCGTGACGTTTGGCGGGGCTTACGCGGTGCTCGCCTATATGACCCAGCAAGTCGTCCAGGATCACGGCTGGATTACAACCGGGCAGATGATAGACGCCCTGGGGCTTGCAGAAACCACACCCGGCCCACTGATCCTTGTAACCGAGTTCGTGGCACTGCTTGCGGGCTACGCTCAGGGCGGTCTGACACTTGCCCTCGCGGCAGGCGCGCTGACGCTGTGGGTGACTTTTGTGCCGTGCTTTCTCTGGATCTTTATGGCTGGACCATATCTGGATCACATCGCCACACGGCCCCGGCTGTCGGCCGCGTTGCAGGGTATCACGGCTGCCGTGGTCGGCGTCATCCTGAACTTGTCGGTCTGGTTTGCGTTGCATGTCGTGTTTGCAGATGTCGGCACAGCCAAGATAGGCGCCCTGCCCGTCGCAGACCCTTCGACCCTCAATCCTTGGGCGATCGGCCTGACAGTTGCCGCAGGGCTTTTGATGCTGCGCTTGCGCGTCAGTTTGCTGGCGACATTGGCGATCATGGCGGCGTCAGGTTGCGCACTTTCACTTTTGGGGCTGGTTTAATCCCATTGAACGCGCGCCACCTCTTCCCTCTGCGTTAAATTGGGATATGGTTGATACACGCAGCACGAGGATCACCATGAGCCGGAGCATTGATTACGGCAACCTGATGCACGAGGCCATGCGCGGCCTTATCCGGAAGGTGTTGACGGATGTTGCCCAGAACGGGCTACCCGGCACACATCATTTCTTCATTACCTTCGACACAAGCCACCCAGACGCCGAGCTGGCCGACTGGCTGAGTGATCGCTACCCGGGCGAAATGACGGTGGTGATGCAGCACTGGTATGACAAACTTGATGTCGGGGCCGAGGGCTTTGCCGTGACACTGAACTTCGGCGATGCCCCGGAACCCCTGTACATACCCTACGATGCGATCAAGACCTTTGTAGATCCGTCGGTCGAATTTGGGCTCCGCTTTGAGACCCAAGGCGAGGACGAAGACGAAACCGCGCCAGCGACACCGCCGGAAATCTTACCAAGCCGCGCACCCGCTGCCCCCAAACCAGCGCTTGAAGACAAAGCGAAGGCTGACGATGAGGGCAAAGATGCCGACATCGTGTCTCTCGACAGTTTCAGGAAGTAACCCGGCAATCAGTCCCGGGTCAGGAATGTTTCCACTGCACGCAGGATTTCCCCGTCCTGGATGTTCTGGAAGTTCAAGTCCAATCCGCCTTCAGTCAATGTGCGGTCATATTGCTGCAGGCTGTAACCACCATCGGTGCTCACGAACAGGGAATAGACCGTCAGCGTCTCTGCATCGATGCGCGCCCAAACATAGGGTTCGCCTTTCATCGGGTCGAGTTGCACTTCATGACCAAAAACGTTCTTTCTTTGAGCCGCTGCATAGACTTCGCCTCGACCGCTTGGCACAAAATCGATGGAATATGATTTTTCTGACTGCTTACCGGATGCTCTACGCGTGACCGATGTCCACGTGACAGTGAACCCGTATTTCGTCGTATTGATCTTTACGCTCATATCGCGGGGAATCTTTGTTCCGTCCGCTTGAATAACATCGGCACTGCCCGAGTATTCACCGACAAACGGTGCAATATCCGCCCGTACAGGTGCCCCAAGTGCGAGCATGGTAAAGCCTAGTGCAAAGAGGGCAGCAAAAAAGGGCCGCGTCGAGCCGCCAACAAGTGCGCGTGAGACATTCATGAGGTGGTCCTTTTTCCTCCTGTTTCCCCAGATATAGGAACGCTCGCACACGGATGCACCCTCGGTTCGCCAATGTGTGATGACATCATCCATGATCCAGCGCACCAGTCCTTGTCTGCGCTGCCCTTGGCCGGTAGATGCATGACATCACGACGACACGCGTAAAAGGAGCCGCCCCATGGCCGACACCCGCACTGAATCCGACAGCTTTGGTCCGCTGGAGGTTCCAGCCGACAAGTATTGGGGTGCGCAAACGCAACGCTCCATCATGAACTTCCCGATCGGTTGGGAAAAGCAGCCTGTGGCCTTGGTGCGTGCACTTGGTGTGATCAAGAAGGCCTGCGCCATGCAGAACAAGGCGCAGGGCACGCTTGACGCAAAGCTGGCCGATGCAATCATCGAGGCGGCGGGCGAAGTCGTTGCGGGCAAGCTGGATGACAACTTTCCGCTGGTGGTCTGGCAGACCGGGTCTGGCACGCAATCGAACATGAATGCCAACGAGGTGATCGCGAACCGTGCTATCGAAATTCTGGGTGGTGTAATCGGCTCAAAGGACCCGGTGCACCCCAACGATCACTGCAATATGGGCCAATCGTCGAACGACACATTTCCGACGGCCATGCACATTTCGACCGCCATGACAGCGCGCGACGTGCTTTTGCCGGGTCTTGAGAAACTGCACACGGCCCTTGAAGCAAAAATCACGCAGTTCGATGGGATCATCAAGATCGGTCGAACCCATACGCAGGACGCAACCCCGCTTACGCTTAGCCAGGAATTCTCGGGCTACAGCCATCAGGTCGCCATGGGCATTCAGCGGGTCAAAGACGCGCTGGGCCGCATCTACGAATTGGCGCAAGGCGGCACAGCCGTTGGAACTGGCCTGAACACCAAGGTCGGCTGGGCCGAGGCGGTCGCGGGCCACATGGCCGACATCACCGGCCTGCCCTTTGTCACCGCCCCCAACAAGTTCGAGGCGCTGGCAGCCCATGATGCCATGGTCGAAATGTCCGGCGCACTGAAGACGGTTGCAGCCTCGCTCTTCAAGATCGCCAATGACATTCGGCTGCTTGGCTCCGGCCCCCGCTGCGGTCTGGGGGAGTTGGTTCTGCCCGAGAACGAGCCCGGCTCGTCCATAATGCCGGGTAAGGTGAACCCGACCCAGTGCGAGGCACTGACTCAGGTTTGCGCACACGTCATGGGCAATGACGCAGCAGTAGGTTTTGCCGGGTCGCAGGGACATTTCGAACTGAACGTCTACAAGCCGATGATGGCCTATAATGTGCTGCAATCCATGCAGTTGCTTGGAGACGCCTGTTCCGCCTTCACGGACAATCTGGTGGATGGGCTGCAGGCGGACGAAGTGCGCATTGACAAGCTGATGCGCGAGTCGCTGATGCTGGTCACCGCGCTGGCGCCCGAGATCGGCTATGACAACGCAACGAAGGTTGCCAAGACCGCACACAAGAACGGCACAACGCTGATAGAAGAAGCCGTGAAACTTGGCTTTGTCACCGAAGAACGGTTCAACGAGGTGGTGCGCCCCGAAAACATGATCGGCCCCAAGTGAGCACACCGATCAACCTAAACAAGGTTCGCAAGACCCATGCGCGCGCTGAGAAGAAGGCGCGCGCCGACGCCAATGCGGTCACATTTGGGCTGACCAAAGCGGAAAAGGATCGCGCAAAGCGGGAAAACTCCCGGTCTGCGCGAGAATTGGACGGCAAAGCCGCCGAAACGTCCCCGTATGGTGCGAATGGGAACGACAAAAAGCCATAAATCTTAGTCAAGTTAGCGGCGTTGAGAGTTATAGGTGTTTCATGACACAGACCGATGACACAGCCGTGCGCGACCGTATCCGCGCCCTGCGCCGCGCGCGCCGTTACATTCGTGCCAACCAGGGATCTTTGGCGCGTCTGCTGAACACATATGAGCGTATTGCCGAACTCGACCCGTCACGGCGGTTCTGGGCAGAGCAGTGAGCACCCGGCCACAGAAGCACTCCCTCACCCTCAAGGGCCATCGCACCAGCGTGTCATTGGAACCCGAGTTCTGGAACGCCTTCCGCATGATTGCTGAAGAAGATCGGCGCCCAATCAATGACTTGGCAGCCGAAATTGATGCAAATCGCGGCACCGATGTCGGACTGGCGTCAGCCATTCGGGTCTATGTGCTCAAACGGTGGATGGATCGCTAAGCACGGACCATCACAACAGATCGGCTTGCTGCTGCGTCCAGCATTGCAACGCCATACAGTCAAACAACGTGTAAACCCGCCCTCCTCAAAAGAGAACGGGTTCGAAATGTTTAGTCGTTGATCAAACTAAGCGATGGATGCTTCGAAAATCTGATTGATGTTTCCGCCAAGCGCGGCGTGGAACCCGTCATCAGTCATGTCGCGCTGCAACCCTTCCGTCAGGGCGCGGCTAAAGCTCGCGATCATTTTGTGGTTCTGGGCAAGCCGCACACTGGCATCCTGCGTCGAATATCCACCAGACAGCGCCACGACCCGCTGTACACGCGGATGATCCGCCAACGCATCATAGATACCGGGTTGCTCGGGTAAGGTCAGCTTCAGCATGATGTCCTGGCCGTCGCCCAACGCCTCCGTCTGTGCCATCAGGGCATCAGCCAGCATCGCTTCGGCCTCGGCCTTGGTCTTGGAATGAATGTTCACCTCCGGCTCGATGATCGGGACCATACCAGCGGAAATAACCTCATGCGCGACGTCGAACTGGTTTGCGACTATCGCCTTGATCCCATCCACATTGGCCCCGTGGATCACGGACCGTTCCTTGGTGCCGTAGATGCCCATCGCCTTGGCCGCCGTCAGCGTGTCCGCCAGCCCCGGAATGGGCTTGAGCAATTGAACACCGTCGGCCTCGTCCTGCAGCCCCTTGTCGATCTTCAGAAATGGCACCACGCCACGCTTGTCCCATAGGTACGATGGCACCGCCTGCCCTTCGATCTGTTCGTGCAGTGTTTTTTCGAACAGGATTGCGCCAATGACCTTGGCGCTTGTGAAATCCGGGCTCAGGATGATGCGTTCCCGCATTTTCTGGATCTCGCCAAACATTTCGTCTTCGGACCCATAGTCCGAAGCATCCACCCCATACAGCGCAAGCGCCTTTGGCGTGGACCCGCCAGACTGGTCCAAGGCAGCGATAAAGCCGCTTCCGTTTTCCATCTGGTCCTGCATCTTGGCAAAGTCGGTCATACCGTGCTCCAAAGTCATGACTTCAATTGCCCCAGACCTAACGCATTAACGCCGTGCAAGAAATCCCGCCAAGCCCCTGTTTGCGCTATCTTTTGCCGATATGAAGCCAGATTCCGTCTTTTGCACGAACGGTCAGGTGTGCCACAGGTACGGGCGCCCGTCCCTCCACGCATGATACCGTAACATCGCGCAGCAACCGCGCCAGAATCAGCGGACCTTCGACCATGGCAAATCCGGCGCCCGTACAAACCCGTGCGCCAGCAGAAAATGGAATGTAGGCATCACGCCCACATGTCTTGCCGTTTTCGGTTTGCCATCGACCTGGGTCAAACTCGTCTGGGCGCTCCCACAACCGCTCGTGACGGTGCAAATGCCACGGACTCAGCACCAGCTGACTGCCCTGCGGCACCTCACGATCCCGGAACTTTTCAGGACAAGCCGCCTCGCGCACCATCATCGGGACAGGTGGATACAAGCGAAGCGTCTCGCGGAACACGTCTCGGGTCACCGGCAGTTTTGACATCACGGCGAAATCGCAGTCTGCCAGAGCCGTCGCCTCTGCAGCCACTTTTTCTTGCCACTCCGGGTAAAGAGCCATCAGATACAGCGCCCATGCCAGCGCGGATGCACTGGTTTCGTGACCCGCCAAGAAAAAGATCGCAACCTGGTCCACCATTTCTTCGGGGGAAAAGGTCTCGCCTGTTTCGGGATCATGTGTCGTCATGATCTTGGTCGCCAGATCATCAGGCGCGGTGCCGTCGGCAATCTCTTGTGCTCGCTGAATAACCAACTTGGCAATCAACGCCCGAATACGCGCCGCGCTGGCTCTTGTGTCGCGGCGAAACAGCCGTGGCATCCAACGCGGCAATGGGACAAAGGCGGCAAGGTTCAGAATTGGCTGGCTGCGCTGATAAGCGCGGAACTCGTGAAACACTGCGCTGGCCAACGCGTCCTCGATCGGAATGGAGAAGAGCGTGCGGAAGATGACATCAGCCGCCGCATGACTGGTCTGTTCTTCGATCTCAATCACGCCCTCGGACATACGACTGGCGGCGGCCTCCGAAGCATCCCACATGGCCGGGAACGTCTCGCGCAGGCGCCCGCCTTCAAACGCCGGATCAATAATGCGCCGCTGTCGTTTCCATGTCTCTCCATTGGTCAGAAACACTGAATTCCCAAGTAAAGGGCGCAGGCCCTCACTTACACGGTCAGACTTTGGAAAGTCCTCCGGCCGGTCCTTAAGGACCGTTTTCACCAACTCCGGTTGGTTCATCAGGTAACTGCGAAAAAACGGCGTCCGAAACTCGGCCATCCACGCGCGGTACAGACGTGCAGGCTGGGCCGATAGGATGTCCTGTCGAAAGAGCTGCATGTAGCGCCACAGCGACACACGGTCCGGGCGGCTGGGGGGCTTGGGTGGGATCATGCAGCGACTGACGTGTACTTGGACACTGCGTGGTCTATGCGCGACTTTGAAGGTGGGCGATCTGCGTATCGATCCGCCAATGTCAGCGGCCCCGCCGTGATCCGGAAATAATCATAATCCTTGGGCCGGTCGAAGGCACAGAGATATTGAAAATGCAGCCGGAAGAAACGCCAGCGCAATTCTTTCCAGCGCGCCGGACTTAGGCTTTGGGTGAAGGCGGCAGAGAACACCAGCGGCCAGCGCTTGTTCTTGGGTGCAACACCCGAGACCGATACGGGATCACACAGCGCAAAGGCGCATCCGTCGCCCGGGGCTGTCACATCGACCCATGTCAATGCGTCCTGCACCGACAGAAATTGAAGATCGGCACGCAGGCGGTGTGCGTCCGGCAAGAAGGAAACCATGGGCACCACCTGCCCTAAGGACAGGAATGCCAGTGCAGGTCCATTGGCGGGCACCTGCCCCGCCCGGATCAGGTCTGCCAGGATCGAAACGGCCAGATGGGCACCGGATGAATGACCAACGATCAGCACTTCGTCGACGTCTTCTGACAAGGCCGCCGCTATACTGCTCCGGAAGTCGCGCATGCGTTCTTCCAATGCGGGTGGGTTCGCCCCTTTGGATGCAGCGGAATAGGCATAGTCATGCATGAGGTAGTAGGCAAAAATCTTGCCATCCTTGGACTTGAACCAACGCAATAGAGTGATGCAAGCCGCGGCGCCAAGAAGCAGCCCCCCCCATGAGCCAACGGAGCCAAATACCGCGCCAGCGCGCCACAGGGCATACCAGAGAGCGAAAGCCAGCAAGGCTTGTCCCAGCAACATGCCAACGGGGTACAAGGCGGCAATCACGGGCCCTTTCCGCAGTCGCATCAAGCGGCGCAACGCGCCGGAGGCAATGTAGGTCCACGCCGTACGCATCAATTGCAAATATGTGCCGGGTATCGAAGCCTCCATTGAGCCACGCACAATGTCGGACCAGACCAGAACCTCAATATCCGCATGCACATTGCTGCCATCCATCTCAGCATCGACCTGCCAGCCATAATGTTCAGATTTGGGTGCCGGACGCAGTGCAATCTGGTAGCCCGAGATATCCGCCTGTGCCGCCCCTTCCTTGCGATAGAGTTCGCGGTAGCGGCGGGGATGAATCGGATCATATCCCGGAATGTAGAACACCCGGCGACGCGAGACGGATTTTGGATGCGGCCTGCTCATTCATGCACCTTTTGGTGCAACCTAGCGCGCTTCTACGGCCAAAGTAAGGCTGTGACTGCTTAGCCCAATGTGGCGAGTGCCGGGAACTGCTCGAGCAACCAGAACGAAAACCGGGTGAACAGTCCAAACAGCATCGCAGCACCGACCAGCAACAGCAGTCCGCCCATAACCTTTTCGATCAAGGCCATGTGTCGCTTGATCCTGTTCATGAAGCCCATCGCCCGGCTCATGAACATTGCGGCCAACAGGAACGGAATACCCAGGCCGGCCGCGTATATGCCAAGCAAGAATGTACCGCGTGTGACCGAGGCTTCAGATGCTGCAAGGGTCAGAATGGCACCCAATTGCGGACCGATACACGGTGTCCAGCCGAATGCGAAAGCCAATCCAAGGATATACGCACCAAACGACGACCCACCCTGATCTCCCGCATCCATCCGCGCCTCACGGTCAAGGAATGGAATGCGGAACACACCCAGAAAATGCAGGCCAAAGACCATGATCACGGCACCGGATATCTGGGCGAAGAGTATCTGGTTCTGCAAAAAGAACGCGCCAAAGGCTGACGCGGCAAAGCCGAGAATGATGAAGACAGTCGATAGGCCAAGCACAAAGAACAAAGCGGTGACAGTGGCACGGCTGCGGCCTGACTGGCCTTCTGACATCTCTCCGACAGTCATGCCCGACATGTATGCCAGATACGGCGGCACAATGGGCAGCACACAGGGGCTGAGAAAGCTGATGATGCCTGCCAGAAGCGCAACGCTCATGGCAGGGATCAGGCTTGCGTCGATGATATCGATTCCGAACATATCACCCACCTAACCGTCCTTACCCCGCACGTCACCTGCGACACGGTCACATGTCTGTGGACAGGATGTAACATCGCGCCTATTTCGGCTTTTATGAATGACGCACACGAACTAGATGCGGTCGGGCTACTATGCCCCTTGCCCGTGCTCAAGGCACGCAAGCGCCTGCAAAAGCTTTCCTCCGGTGACTTGCTGATCATCGCCGCTGATGATCCTGCGGCCGTGGTGGACGTGCCCCATTTCTGCACTGAAGCGGGTCACATACTTGTCTCAGCAGACACCAGCGGTCCGATCCAGCGTTACACGATCCGCAAAGGATAAGGGCGCGCCTTAGGCACGCCCTTTTTCTTTACTTACCCAGCGACCACCAGCCGCGCTTTTTCGGCTTGGGTGGGTCGTCCGGAACAGATGCTGGTGCTTCGGTCACGGCTTCTGGCACCTTAACTTCTTCTGCCTGCACTGGTTTCGACACCGGTTCAGACGCAGACGCATCATCGGCTTTCACCGTCTTGGACTTCGTGCTGCGCGACCGTGTAGAGCGCGTCGAGGTTTTCTTGGGTGCTTCTGTCGCCTCTTCAACTGGCACCTCAGGTGCTTCGACCTCAGGTTTCACCTCAGCCGGTTCAGTTTCAGCGCTCTCCGCCTCTGTTGCCGCAGCCTTTGCGGCGTCCGCTTTGGCCTTGGTGGACGGACGAGACCGAGACGACCGGCTTCGCGTGGTCTTCTTCACCGGTTTTTCCGCCTGCTCCGTGGCCTCGTCTTGCTTCGGCTCCTCGGCAGTTGGTGCTTCGTCGGAAAGTGGTGCCGCTTCGTCAGACGCCGCTTCATTGGCCTCTGATGTTTCACCTTCTACCTGATCAGCCACCGTCTCTGTGCCGGACGACTTGCTGCGGCTCCGGCTGCGACGCCGACGACGACGACGTTTGGGCTTTGGTTCACCGTCCTCGCCTGTGGATGTCTCTGGAACAACCTCCGACAAGGCATCTTCGTCCTCGTCTATCTGGTCCATGATCGATGTATCGACGGACACCACGGGCGCCTCAACCGCGTTCACAACGCGAGTTGCGGTCTTGAATTTCTCGAGCGAGAAGTCGGGGCTCACGAGATGCGGGTCACCTTCAATCCGGACAGAAAGACCATAGCGGCCCTCAATCTGCGCGATATGCTCGCGCTTCTGGTTCATCAGGAAATTTGCGATGCCAACAGGCGCATTGATCAACACCTCGCGTGAGCGGCGGCGCGTCCCTTCCTCCTCAATCTGGCGCAGAATGGACAGGGCCAGATTATCATCCGACCGGATAAGGCCCGTGCCATGACACGCCTGACAGGGTTGCGTCGTTGCCTCGATCATGCCGGGGCGCAGACGCTGACGGCTCATCTCCATCAGGCCAAAGCCGGAAATCCGACCCACCTGAATGCGGGCGCGGTCGGTCTTCAGGCGATCCTTCATACGCTTTTCAACGGCGGAGTTGTTCTTACGCTCGTCCATGTCGATGAAGTCGATGACGATCAGACCGGCAAGGTCACGGAGACGCAACTGGCGCGCCACCTCGTCAGCAGCCTCCAGATTGGTTTTGAGCGCGGTTTCCTCGATCGACCCTTCCTTGGTCGCCCGGCCGGAGTTCACATCAATGGCCACCAAAGCTTCGGTCACGCCGATCACGATGTAGCCGCCCGACTTCAGCTGAACGGTCGGATTGAACATGCCACCCAGATAGGTCTCGACCTGGTAGCGGGCGAACAGCGGCAGGCTGTCCTGGTACTGCTTCACGTTCTTGGCGTGGGACGGCATGATCATTTTCATGAAGTCCTTGGCGATGCGATAGCCGCGCTCGCCCTCGACAAACACCTCGTCAATCTCGCGATTGTACAAATCGCGGATCGATCGTTTGATCAGGTCGCCCTCTTCATAGATTTTCGCGGGCGCGATGGACTTGAGCGTCAGCTCGCGGATCTGCTCCCACAAGCGTTGCAGGTACTCATAGTCACGTTTGATCTCGGCCTTGGTGCGCTTGGCCCCTGCTGTCCGAACGATCAGACCGGCACCCTGCGGCACCTCGATCTCGTTTGCGATTTCCTTGAGCTTCTTGCGGTCGGCAGCATTGGTGATCTTGCGGGAAATACCACCGCCACGGGCGGTATTGGGCATCAGGACACAATAGCGTCCAGCCAGCGAAAGGTAGGTGGTCAGGGCAGCACCCTTGTTGCCGCGTTCTTCCTTGACCACCTGCACCAGCAGGATCTGACGAACCTTGATGACTTCCTGAATCTTGTAGCGGCGCGGCCTGGGTTTGCGCGGCGGACGAATGTCTTCGCTGTCGTCCTCATCCGCGACAGATTCGATGCTGTCATCCTTGGATGTTGCATCCGCCCCCTTCGCTTTGACGTCATCGTCCTCAACGGCATCGGCAGTCGGAGCATCGTGCTCTGCTTCATCAGCCTCATCCGTATCTACAGCTTTTTCAGCTTCATCGGCTGCCGAGGTTTCAGATGCAGAGGTTTCATCCTCCGCTGCTGGTTCAACCTTCTCTCCGGTATCATCAGCCTCGGAAATCTCTTCGCCCGCTTCCGGCGTATCAACAGGCGTATCCTTGACCGTTTCCATTGGGGAAGAGGCCTCTCCCTCTGGAACGGCTACATCCGTTTCAGCATCAGCGCCTGTATCGAGGTCGATGGTCTCCATTCCCTCAATCTCGGTCGATACCTTGGCGTCCGTATCAGCGGCTTTTGACGCTTTGGACTTCGACCGCGACGACCGCTTTCGCGTCGGCTTGGGTTTATCCTCTTCGTCATCGCGCGCCTTCAACGCCTCGGCATAGGCGCGCTCTTCCTCCATCAACGCCTCGCGGTCAGCGACTGGGATCTGGTAGTAATCCGGGTGGATTTCCGAGAACGCAAGGAACCCATGGCGATTGCCGCCATAGTCCACAAACGCCGCCTGAAGCGACGGTTCGACCCGTGTTACCTTTGCGAGATAGATGTTGCCAGCAAGCTGGCGTTTGTTTTCGGATTCAAAGTCGAACTCCTCGACCTTGTTTCCGTCGACCACCACAACGCGGGTTTCTTCCGCGTGGGTGGCATCGATAAGCATTTTCTTTGGCATGAAATTCCATTGCGCGCCCGCAATCGTCTGGCGCCTGGCGGCGCAAGCGTGTTGGGGGCGTGTCTTGTCTGAGCGAATATGGACGCGCTGCAGATCAGGCCGGAGGGGCCTTCTGCCGGGAACTGTACTGTCCTCACGCGCGTCATCGCGGTTCTTCTCCGACACGGTGCTTCGTTGCATCGTGTCCGTTCATAAGCTGCGCCAGACCTTGGTCCGCGTCAGCAATTCGTGGCCATTGCTGGCCCAATCGGTCTGTGAACTGCGGCAGGGTGTCCTGTCCGTTCCGTCCAACAGCGAAACTCAAACGAAGCGACGCACCACAGGCGCATTTGCTTCGTCTCTTTAGATAAGAGTAAGGTGGGGTAAATGACAATGGGCAATCGCCCGAACCGGCAAATGACGCATCTTCCCATTCCCTCCCGGTACGAAAAAGTGCGCGCAACCTCTCTAGATGACGCGCGTGTCTCGCAGTTGACACCAACCGATCCGGGCAAAAACCAGCACTCGTTCAGGTTACCAAGATCAATGGGCGGTGGTCCGATACTTCGGGTTGATCCGGCACATCAAAGGCGCTTTTGGCCATTAAGTCATTGGACACCAACATGTAGTCGGCAAAGCGTTGGCTCTTTGTATAAAGCGTCGTGCGGGTATCCATGATGCGGTGATGGGCAATCAAGTCATGCAGGCCGTTCTGTGCAAATTGCGCAAAACTGGCACTGTCCGGTAAGAGGTTGAAATCCCCCGCGAGTACCGCCGGGATGTCTTGCTGCCAGAGCGAGCGAAAGAGAGCTATCGCGCGTTCGGTCTGCCGTGTACGGGCCGCCGTGTCGCCTTTGCCCGACGGGTCTCGCAATCCATGGAAATGGCCAACGCAAAGCGACTGACCTGTGCCGGGGTCCTGCACCCGTACCACCTGCATCGCGCGTGGCACGGGTTCTGCGCCCCAGCCATCTGGGCGAAACGTGCCATGGACAAAACCCTGCGCGAATTGTGTAACCGCCAAGTTCCGCCGAACCCACAAGCCCAAGCCATGCTCAGAGGGGACGGCAACGCCTTTGTCATCCATTAAAACACCGCGCGTCGCCGCCGCGAAAAAGGACTGGTGGTCCGGAAGCAGCGCAGAAATGTCACCGAACAAGTCCGACCGTTGTGCAAGATCGCGGTAGGGATCGACATAACGTAACCATTCAGGGCTTTGCACCGGGGCGCGTGTGACCTCCTGCAGGCACAAAACATCGACATCGAGGCTGGCAATCCACGGTGCAAGTGCATCCCAGACCTGCCCACCCCAGGCATTCAGACTGACAATCTTCATCGTCGCATGACCCCACCAATGACCCCCTGCTCACGTCGGCACCGTCTCACTGGTGGCGGGGACAGACAAGTATGCTTCGCGGATCAACATCAGAGTGCCCTGACCAGGCTAGAGATGAATTCCAAATCCGCCGACTTCTTCGATAGCCGCCCACAAATCGGGCGCAACCCGTTGGCCAAGCGAGGGTAAGGGCGTGTCGGCAGGACGCAAGTCCGGCACCTGTACAGCGATGCAACCGGCGCGCACAGCCGCTGTAATCCCGCTGTCGCTGTCCTCGAAAGCCGCACAGCGTGTGGGGTCCACGGCAAGGGCTGTCGCCGCCTGGAGATACGGGGCCGGATCCGGCTTGCGTGCTGGTACCTCGTTGCCGCCTACGACCGCCTCGAAATGTCGCAAAAGCCCGGCTTTATCCAGATGCTGGCGTGCAGTGTCACCATTGGTCGAGGTTACAACGGCCATCCTGGCCCCCTGCCCGGCCAACCGCTCGAGGCTGTCACGCACCGTCGGACGCAAGGGCACGGTCTGCGCCACCCGGCGGGACACCTCAGCATGCCAGGCCACATTAAACCCGGCCAAATCGAATTCCGGGCCTAGAAACGATTCCAGCCGCTGCCGCGCAGCGTCGCCCGAAACCCCGACCAACGTTAGAAAATGCGCATCAACGGCCTGAGCGGCGAACCCATGTGGCACCAGAATATCCCTTGCCACCGCGCCGTAGACCCGCTCGCTGTCCAAAATCAGCCCATCCATGTCAAAAAGGAAAGCATCCGGCATCATCACTGCAATCTCCCAACACCAATGCCGCACTCATGCCACGCCCGCATACGAAACAAAATGACCGCCGGGTTTCCCGGCGGTCACTTGTTTCAACAGGCTGTCACGTAAGGTGATCAGAGATAGTCAGAACGCTGCAAACCGTATTTGGCCATCTTCTCGTTCAGAGTCCGACGCGGCAGGCACAACTCTTCCATGACGCTGGCGATGGACCCCTTGTGACGACGCATCGTATTGTCGATCAGCATGCGTTCGAAAGCCTCGACATATTCTTTCAAAGGCTTGCCTTCTGTGGTCATCACAGGCTGCATTTCCTCGTGATCGTTCATCAACAAGGATGCAATGGATCCGGTGCCGCGACGGGCCTGCAAGACGGCGCGCTCGGCAATATTGATCAACTGGCGCACATTACCCGGCCACGGGGCCTGCAACAGCTGAGCCGCCTCCTGCGCCGACACCTTGGGTGCCTCACAGCCATATTCATCCGCAAACTGATCGCTCAGCCGGGTGAACAGGGTCAGAATGTCCTCGCCCCGCTGGCGCAGCGGGGGCACAGTGATCTTCAGGGCCGCCAGACGGTAATAAAGGTCGGGGCGCAGTGCGTCCTCACAGGTCCGGCCGGCTTCCTGCATGTTGCAAATGCCCACGATACGGGTCTCTGCCGGGGTGCCCTGCTCGTTGATGATCGACAACAGTCGGGCCTGAAGCGCCTCACTCAGGGCTTCGATATCCTCAAGAACAAGGGTCCCGCCGCGTGCCTCCTCGATCGCGGGCAAGGCACTGTCCTCCGGCAACATGGGACCGAACAGACGCTTGGCCAGCGCCTCCTCTTCCCAAGCCGAGCAGCTGACCAATACGAATTTCTTGCCGGCGCGGCTGCCAACGGCATGCAGTGCATGGGCGACCAGCGTCTTGCCTGTGCCAGTTTCGCCGTCAATCAGCACGTGACCGTCGGCCTGCCCCAGATCCAGAATATCCTCGCGCAGACGCTCCATCACAGGCGACTGGCCGATCAGCTTTTTCATCAACTGGCCGCCATCGCTCAACTCGCGACGCAGCGCACGGTTATCCATAGTGAGACGGCGGGCGCCGGTAGCGCGCTTTGCAAGCTCACTCATGCGATCAGGGTTAAAGGGCTTTTCGAGGAAATCGAACGCACCCACCCGCATCGCTTCAACGGCCATGGGCACATCGCCGTGGCCTGTAATCATGATGACCGGCAACGCACTGTCATTGCCCATCAACTTCTTCAGAAATTGCATCCCGTCCATTCCGGGCATTTTGATGTCTGAAATCACGATGCCAGGATATTCCGGCCCCAGCACCTTGAGAGCATCTTCGGCGCTCGCAAAGGTTTCGGTGTCGTAGCCTGACAAGGCCAGCCATTGGCTGATGGATTGGCGCATGTCCTGCTCGTCATCGACGATGGCAATTTTCATGGCTTGTGTCATTGTGGCTTACTCCGCCGCTCTGATCTTGTTGTCTTCACCCCCCGAACCCTCGTCATCGAGAATCGGAAGCTGCATTTCAAAGACGGCACCGCCCGCTTGTCCGTTGCGTGCAACCAACCGTCCGCCTAAATCGTTTACAATGCCGGAAGAGATAGCAAGGCCCAACCCTACGCCATCGCCCGGCTGCTTGGTGGTGTAGAATGGTTCGAACAGGCTGTCCAAATCTTCGATACCCGGTCCGTTGTCGCGCACGGTCAGTGTCGCCGTCTCACCCGCCGACAGGATAATATCAACCTGTGGCTCCCGTTCCGACTTGGTGGCGTCTATGGCATTTCGCAATAGGTTCACCATCACCTGTTCGATCCGCATCCGGTCGCCAAGAACTTCTATCGGTTCCGGGGGAACAACGCGGTTAATCAGAACCCGGCGCTGCCGCAGCTGCGGCTCCATCATCGACAGGCTGGACGCCAGCGCATCGCCCATATTTACAGGGCTTAGCGCATCCTGACCTTTGCGTGCATAGGATTTGAGCTGGCGGGTGATCGCGCCCATCCGCTCAATCAGATCATCGATGCGACCAAAACCGACCAACGCCTCATCCGGGCGGTTTCTGCGCAGCAGCAGACGTGCACCGGCCAGATAGGTTTTCATTGCTGCCAGCGGCTGGTTCAACTCGTGACTGACCGCTGCCGACATCTCACCCAATGCCGCGAGTTTCGACGACTGCTCAAGGGTTTGTTCGGCCTGCGCGAGGTCTTCCTGAACCCGTTTTCGCTCGGCGATTTCTCGCTGCAACTGCACATTCAGGTGGCGAAGCTCTGCCGACTCCCGAGCGAACAACGCTAGCCGCAAAGCTGACCTGCGGCTCATTGCATAAAATGCGAGCGCTAGAAGAATGGCGAATCCCATAATCTCAAGCGCGAGAACTCCGTTTACGCGCTCACGAACACTAGCATAGGTGGTAAAAGACGTCATTCGCCAGCCACGAAACGGAATGCGTGCCTCAAGCCGCATCACGCCTTCGCCCTGCAAGTAGGCATCGGGCGGCAGCGCGGTCCAATCTGCCGTAGCGCGAATGGCACGCTCGATCGCACTCTGTGGAGTTTGGCGTGCCAGTGCATCCTCTTCCGTGCGTCCACGCCACCGCGGTTCAGTACTCAAGATGATCTGACCAGCACTGTCGGTGACCAATACAGCGGCCGATATGCCAGCCCAAGCTCGTTCAAACTTCTGTAAATCCACCTCAACGGCGATCACGCCCAGAACATCGCCCCCCGCCGTCACGCGGCGAGAATATGTAAAGTCAAATCCACCCGCCTCGCGTTCGGTGAGCGTAAAAATAGTGCCGCTGGCCCGCAGCGCGTTAATGAAAAAAGGCTCTGTTCTGTGATTGGAGCCGAGGCGATTGCGGTCCGTTGCCGCGACGGTCCGCCCGTCACGGTCCAGCAGATAGAGATTGGCCGCGCCAATCTCTTCTACAAAGGAAATCAGGCGTTGCGTAGATTGCTGATAATCTTGACTGTTCAGCGCCCCAATCAGAGTTGGGTCGCGCGCCAGAAGCTGTGGAACAATCTGACTCTGACGCAGTTCGCTTAGCAGGTTACCAGAGTACAGTGCGAGCCTGAGCTCTGCCCTGTTTCGCGTGGTTTCGGTAAACCGATCTGTCAGTAGCCGGTTTGTAAAAAAGACTGTTGTGACCGCTGCAACGGTCAAAAGGACAAGCGCAGCTCGAACACGCCAACTTGTGGCGGATGTGCGGGGCGCAGGGGGTCGATCAGCAGCTGGCATAAAGAGGAACCTACGGCGTCGATGGTTCCGGCTCAAGTCACGCGGACGTCAATTGCCCCACCACTGCGCGAAAGAGCGCCTGTCCATCGGTCCCACCATGGCCTGAGTCCGCCGCCCGCTCCGGATGGGGCATCATGCCAAGGACGCGGCGGTTCTCAGACAGAATACCCGCAATGTCATGGCGCGATCCGTTCGGGTTGTCGGTATAGCGGAACGCAATGCGATCATCGCCCTCAAGTGCATTCAACGTGCTGTCGTCTGCAAAGTAGTTACCGTCATGATGCGCAATGGGAATGTCGATTACATCGCCAGCATTGTAGCCTTCGGTAAAGGCCGATTGCGACGTCTCGACTTTAAGGCCAACCGTTTTGCAGATGTACTTGAGCCCGGCATTGCGCAGCAGCGCACCCGGCAGGATTCCGGTCTCGGTCAGGACCTGAAAACCATTACATACGCCAAACACATATCCGCCCTGCTCTGCATGCGCCTTAACGGCTTTGCAGATCGGTGAATTGGCCGCGATGGCACCACACCGCAAGTAGTCACCAAAGGAAAAACCGCCCGGGACACCCACCATGTCAACGCCAGCAGGAAGCTCGGTGTCTTTGTGCCAAACCATTTCGACATCCGCACCCGCATTGCGAAAGGCCACGGCGAGATCTCGATCACAGTTCGATCCGGGGAAAACAACAACGGCAGCTTTCACGTTATGCGCTCCTTTGTATTCAGGTTTTGACAGCTACTGAGGAAATGATTCCAATAAAGCTTGGCCAGCGAGCTAATGTACTAAATCGGTTTATAATGCCGCGGGTGGCTCAGCTCATCTCCACCCGATAGCTTTCGATCACCGTATTAGCCAACAGCTTCTCGCACATGGCCGTCACGTCTGCTTCATTGGTACCATCCGCCAGGTCGAGTTCAATCACCTTGCCCTGGCGCACCCCGTTCACCCCATCAAAGCCCAATGCACCAAGTGCGTGACGCACTGCTTCGCCTTGTGGGTCCAGAACACCGTTCTTCAACATCACATGCACGGTCGCTTTCATGTTCGTCTCTTTCAGTTGATAAGCGTCGGTTTAGAAATAGGCGCCGCGTTCTTTGGCATCACACCCAGACGGCGGGCCACCTCGGTATAAGCGTCGGCCAAGTTGCCCAGATCACGACGAAACACGTCTTTGTCCAACTTCCGGCCTGTCTCAATGTCCCACAAGCGGCAGCTGTCCGGGCTGATCTCGTCCGCAACGATCAGGCGCATGAAATCCCCGTCATAGACGCGGCCAATCTCGATCTTGAAATCGACAAGGCGGATACCGACCGCCAACATGACACCGCTCAGGAAGTCGTTGACCCGCAAGGCAAGGGACAGGATGTCGTCCATGTCCTGTTGGCTGGCCCATCCAAATGCGGCGATATGCTCTTCGGTCACCAGCGGGTCGCCCAGCTTGTCATCCTTGTAACAGTATTCGACGATCGGGCGCGGCAACTGCGTGCCCTCCTCGATCCCAAGCCGTTCGCTCATGGTGCCCGCCGCATAGTTACGCACGATCACTTCGAGCGGCACGATCTCGCAGGCGCGAACCAACTGCTCACGCATGTTCAGACGCTTAAGGAAGTGCGTTGGCACGCCGATCTGGCCGAGTCCGGTCATGAAGAATTCGCTCAGGCGATTGTTCAACACGCCTTTGCCTTCGATCACGTCTTTCTTCTGGGCGTTGAAGGCGGTGGCATCATCCTTGAAATACTGAACAATAGTGCCGGGCTCGGGGCCTTCGTACAAAACCTTGGCCTTGCCTTCGTAAATCTTTTTGCGTCGCGCCATGGGCGTCCTTTCGCGTGTGCAGGGGTGATGAGTCTCCCTGCCGATGGGCACCTCATAAGCAATCGACCCAAATGCCGCAAGCAATGGGGTTGCGCGGCGTGCCCTGGCCTGCATATCTGGAACAAAGACACGCCAGAAAGGGGGGTGACAAATGAGCACCTTTGACGAGCGCGAAAGCGCTTTTGAAAACAAATTCGCCCATGACGCGGAAATGCAGTTCAAGGCGGACGCCCGCCGCAACAAGCTGCTGGGCCTGTGGGCCGCCGATCTGATGGGCAAGACCGGCGATGCCGCCGAAGAGTATGCGCGGGAAGTTGTGAAATCCGACTTCGAAGAAGCAGGCCACGAGGACGTCTATCGCAAAGTGGCGGGTGATCTTGGTACGAAGGCGGATGAGGCTACAATCCGCGCCAAGATGGCTGAACTGATGGCAGAGGCGAAAGCTCAGTTGATGAGTGAACTAGAGTAGTATCATTGGCTTGAAGCTTAAAATTGATGTGATACGAAGCGCGCGCCTTTACCGGTGCGCGCTTTTTAATTTGCATTGTCACCAGTTGCCTCACCTCCGTTAAGAAATGGCACACTCTTGCCCGCTAGCCCTTGATTGGGGACTGCGGGAAAGGGTCGGTACATGCACAGAATTCAGGCATTGGCGGTGGTGCGCACCGCCCTTCGGGTCGGCATGCCGATGATGATCCTTGTGGCATGTGTCATGCTTCTGGCGCGCCAAATCCCGATGGACGTGGTGGCCAGTCTGCCACAACAGCTGGCCGACATCTCGATCTTACAATGGGGCCTGGCCGCTGTTCTGACCCTTGGAAGCTTTTTCGCCGTCGCCCAATATGACGTGCAGGCACATCGGACTCTTGGCACCGGTGTACCCGAAGGCCAGGCACGGATCACCGGGGCTGTCGGAATCGCCATTGGTCAAACGGTCGGTTTTGGCTTGGTGTCGGGTGCTCTGGCGCGGTGGCGCATGCTGCCTGGGATGAGTGTAACGCAGGCGTTGAAACTGTCCACGCTGGTGTCACTAACCTTCGTCGTGGCCTGGGCCGGCGTGACAGGGCTGGTCAGCGCCGTTTTGCCAGCCCCCGCATGGACGATCCCCTTGTCTGTCGGCGCCATTGCCCTGCTGCCCGCCTGTGCCGCATTGCTATTCTGGTGCCCGACCTTGCGCATTGGGCGCCAAACGATTCCACTGCCCAGCCTGCGCATCGCCGGTTCGATCCTGATCTGGGCGCTAGTCGACATGGCCCTCGCAGCGGCGGCGCTTTGGGTGCTGCTGCCCTCCGGCACAATGGCCTTTGAGGTGCTGTTGCCGCTGTTCATGGTCGCCCTTGGCTGTGGACTGATGTCGAACACACCCGGCGGCGTCGGTCCCTTCGAATTGATCCTCGTGTCGGCGTTGCCCGCCGGTGCCGGGGTCGAGGCGGGTGTTCTGGCAGCTATCCTTGCGTTTCGCATCGTCTATTATGCCGCCCCGGCCTGTCTGGCCATCCTCGCCATGTTGCGGCCCCTGCCCGCCGTGACCAAGTGGCACCAAGCTGTGCAGCCGTGGCAAGCATTGCCACGCAGCGAAGCGCAGGCCCTGCGCCAGAACGGTGGTCAGGTCGATCCGGCAACATCCGGCAGCAGCACACCGATCTGGCCCACATCGCAAACCCGCACTCTGTTTACGGACCCGGAGGGCCGCGCTGACACCTCTGTATTGACGTGGTTGTGCGGTACCGCGCGGGCACATGGGCGCATTCCGTTGCTTTATAAATCCGGGCAGCGGTTGGCCCAATTGGCGCGTAGTGGCGGTTGGGCCGTGCTGCACATTGCCGATGATGCCATTATCGATTTGGTGCACTACGATATCGACACCCCCCTACGCCGAAGATTGCGCCGCAAGCTGCGGGCTGCGCAAAAGGCCGGGATCACCTTGCGGTCGGATGCCCCTTTGCCACCGCAATCAGCAGCAAATGTCGATGCAGAGTGGCAAGCCCAATGCGGATCTGCGCGCGGCGGAAGTATGGGACGGTATTGCCCGAATTATATTTCGCAGCAACGGGTTGTCAGCGCATATTCAGGTAACAAACTCGTAGGGTTCGCCACATTTCATCATGGCCCATCGGACTGGTGCCTGGACATCATGCGTCAAGGCACAGACGCACCCGATGGTACGATGCATGCCCTTGTTCATCAGGCCCTGATGGATGCAAAGGCCATGGGGTGCACGCGCGTCAGCCTTGCATCGGTCACTGCCTGCCCAGACCCGACAAGCCCAATGTGGCGTTGGGCGGCTCAGGTGGCTGTCCGTCACGCCGGAGGCACGGGGTTGCGCCAATTCAAATCCGCATTTGCCCCGCGCTGGGTCCCCCGATATGCCGCCGCTCCAACCTGGGCTGGCCTGGTGCTGGGCTTGGCTGATATCGCCCGTACCGTGCACGCCCCTGATCCGCTGCCGAACCACATGCTAGAAGCAAATGCAAACGCAGCTCATCATGAAGATGAGAATTATGAACTGGCCTCACGTTCGGCGGCATGACATGTGATCGAAGCTCTTCGCGCGAAAGGTTTCCCCATGTCGGATGCTCTGACCACTCTTCTGGCCGAAAAAGGCACTTTGTTGGCCGATGGTGCCACGGGCACCAATCTGTTTGCCATGGGCCTGATGTCAGGTGACGCCCCCGAGTTGTGGAACGAGGAGGAACCCCAGAAGATCAAGGCGCTGTACAAAGGGGCCGTTGACGCGGGAAGCGACGTGTTTCTAACCAACTCCTTTGGCGCCAACGCATCGCGGCTCAAGCTGCATGACGCCGGCCACCGTGCCTTCGAACTGAGCAAGATCGCCGCCGAACTTGGTCGCGAGGTCGCGGATGCCGCCGGACGCAAGGTGATCGTTGCAGGCTCGGTTGGTCCGACTGGCGATATCATGGAACCTGTCGGCAGCCTGACCCACGCAGACGCGGTCGAGATGTTTCACGAAACCGCCGCCGGATTGAAGGCGGGCGGCGCAGATATCGGTTGGTTGGAGACCATTTCGGCCCCCGAAGAATACACGGCTGCCGCAGAAGGATTTGCCCGGGCGGAGTTGCCTTGGGTCGGTACAATGAGCTTTGACACCGCGGGCCGCACGATGATGGGTGTGACAAGTACAGATATGGCGACCCTGGTGGCCGGGCTGGATTTCCCGCCCGTGGCTTTTGGTGCCAATTGCGGCACGGGCGCCTCAGATCTGCTGCGCACGGTGCTGGGCTTTGCCGCCACCGGTACGACGCTGCCCATCATCGCCAAGGGCAATGCCGGCATTCCGAAATACCACGACGGACATATTCACTATGATGGCACGCCGGAGTTGATGGGGGACTATGCCGCCATGGCGCGTAATTGTGGTGCGACCATTATTGGCGGTTGCTGTGGCACGACCCCGGCCCATCTGGAGAAGATGCGCGAGGCGTTGGACACGCGCGCCGTGCAGGCGGCCCCGTCGCTGGATGCAATTGTTGAAGCGCTGGGTGCATTTTCTTCCGCCAGCGATGGCACCGGTGATGATGACAACCGCCCGACCCGCAAGCGCCGTGGACGGCGTGCGGCCTAGAACAGGCTCAGCTGGGCGCTGGGTGCGCGCGGCGGCCGAAACAGGTCGGTGCGCATCGGTGCCAGATTTTCCTTCAACCCCAGACGCTTGACGGCCACTTTGAACCGATGTGCGACAATCTCGGCATAGGGTCCTTCGCCCCGCATCCGGTGCCCCCAGCGGGCATCATAATCCTTGCCCCCGTGCATTTCGCGCAGGCGCGACATGATGCGGTGTGCGCGGTCGGGATAATGCGCGGCAAGCCACTCCTGCCAAAGCGGCGACACCTCTTGCGGCAGGCGCAGCATGATCCAGCTGGCGCTGCCCGCCCCGGCCGCCGCGCCCGCGCCAAGGATCGCCTCAAGCTCGGGATCGGTGAGTGCGGGCACCATGGGCGAGGCCATGATGCGGACGGGAATGCCCGCCCCTGTCAATCTGCGCATCGTTGCGAGCCGTCGCTTGGGCGTGGGCGCGCGCGGCTCCATCGCGCGGGACAGTTCGGGATCGAGGGTGGTGACAGACAAGCCAACCCGCGCCAATCCCTTGGCCGCCATACGCGCAAGGATGTCGATGTCGCGTTCGATCAGCGTGCCCTTGGTCACGATGGCGACGGGATGATCGCAAGCTTCCAGCACCTCAAGGCAACGGCGCATGATCTCGTGCGTGCGATCGATAGGCTGGTACGGGTCCGTGTTGGTGCCAATGGCGAGCGTTGCCACCTTGTAACTTTTGCGGGCCAGTTCGGCGCGCAGCACGTCTGGCGCATCAGGCCGCGCCACAAGCCGCGTTTCGAAATCCAGGCCCGGAGACAGGCCCAGATAGGCGTGGGTGGGCCGGGCAAAACAGTAGACACATCCGTGTTCGCACCCACGGTAAGGATTGATCGACCGGTCAAACGGCAGATCGGGAGACCGGTTGTAGCTGATCAAGCTGCGCGGGTGTTCGATGCTGACCTCCGTCCTCAGGGTCGGCAGGTCCTCCACCATTTCCCATCCATCCGCCTCGGCGTGACGGCTGACCTTGTCATACCGGCTGACTGCGTTGGACACGGCGCCGCGGGCCTTGGCGGTGTGAGTTTGCAGATCGGGTTTCATACGCCCACACTAGAACACAACAGGAACATTTTCCAGAATGAACGCATCACGAGACGCCGCATCGGCATACAACAGCACACAAAAGTGACACTCAGCGTCGCACGCGAAGCGGCCCATGTCGCAATTCAGACAGTCCACCTGCGACATTCTGAACGATAACTCGAAAAAACCAGGCACCGGGTCCGGCACCCACTCAAGAGGAATGCCCATGTCAGACGAAGACGAAATCATCCTGTCCGAACTTGATGACGAAGAGCTTGTCCAGCAGATGTTCGACGACCTCTACGATGGTCTCAAGGAAGAGATCGAGGAAGCGGTCAACATCCTGCTCGAACGCGGCTGGGTGCCTTACGACATCCTGACCAAGGCTTTGGTCGGGGGTATGACGATTGTGGGACATGATTTCCGCGACGGCATTCTGTTCGTGCCCGAAGTGCTGCTGGCTGCAAACGCGATGAAGGGCGGCATGTTCATCCTCAAGCCGCTGCTCGCCGAAACCGGCGCACCGCGCGTTGGCAAGATGGTCATCGGAACGGTCAAGGGCGACATCCACGATATCGGCAAGAACCTCGTGTCGATGATGATGGAAGGCGCAGGTTTCGAGGTTGTTGATCTGGGCATCAACAACCCGGTCGAAAACTATCTGGAAGCGATCGAACAGGAAGGTCCGGATATTCTGGGCATGTCGGCGCTGCTGACCACAACCATGCCTTACATGAAGGTCGTGATCGACACGATGGTCGAACAGGGCATTCGGGATGACTATATCGTTCTGGTCGGTGGCGCCCCCCTGAATGAAGAGTTCGGCAAGGCCATCGGCGCCGACGCCTATTGCCGCGACGCGGCCGTGGCGGTCGAAACGGCCAAGGAATTCGTGGCCCGCAAGCATAACCAGATGGCGGCAGGCTAACTGTCCTGTCGCCCCGGCCCAACCGGAGGACGACATGCTGCTTGATACACCGATCTGCGACTTTGGTGCGCCAGCGCCTCAGTTCAGCCTCGCGGACGCGCATGGCGCCGTGCATAACCTGTCAGACCAAATGGGTCAGAACGGCGTGCTTGTGGCGTTCATCTGCAATCATTGCCCCTATGTCATCGCGATTGCGGACCGACTGGCGGCGGATGCGAAGGCCCTGAAAACACTGGGTATCGGCGTGGTTGCCATCAACGCCAATGACTATGCCGCCTACCCCGCTGATGCCCCGGACAAGATGCCCGGTTTTGCGGAAAAACACAGGTTTGACTTTCCCTATCTCATCGACGCGGATCAGTCCGTTGCGCGCGCCTATGGCACTGTCTGCACACCCGATTTCTTCGGCTTCAACCGCGATGGACAGCTGCAATACCGGGGGCGGCTAGACGACCCACATATGGGTGACGCCAAAGATCGCGTGCCCGAGTTGCTAAACGCCATGCGGCAGGTGGCCGAAACCGGACAGGGTCCCCAAGACCAGACGCCCAGCATGGGGTGTTCGATCAAATGGCGCTGACAGACGCCCAATTGACTGACTCCGGCCTGCCCGCCATGGGCGCGGGACGTATCTTGCTGATTGCCTGCGGTGCGCTCGCCCGCGAGATACTGGATCTCAAACGCACAAACGGCTGGGATCACATGGATCTGACCTGCCTGCCCGCCAAGTACCACTTGTTCCCTGACAAAATCACGGAGGCGGTGCGTGACGCGGTCACCAGGCACCGTGACGCCTATGAAACCATCTTTGTGGTCTATGCGGATTGCGGGACGGGCGGCCTGCTGCAAGCCGCCTGTGCCGAGATGGGTGTAGAGATGATCTCGGGCCCACACTGCTACAGTTTTTTCGAGGGAAATGAAAGATTTGCAGCGCAAAGTGAAAGTGAAATCACCACCTTCTACCTGACTGATTTCCTCGTCCGCCAGTTCGAAGCCTTCGTAATCAAACCCATGGGGCTCGACCGCCATCCCGAACTGCGGGACATGTATTTCGGCAATTATGAAAAGCTCGTTTACCAGGCCCAGACCAATGATCCGAGCCTTACCGAGAAGGCGCGCGCCGCGGCACACACACTGGGACTGACCTTTGAACGTCGCTTTACAGGCTATGGTGACCTGCAAACCACTCTGAAGCGGCTTTAACAGCACCTTCTTCTGACAGGAAATACGACCGGGGCGGCGCAGGCGGGGGCAGAGCCCCCTAAATCATGGTGCCGCCTCTGGCGGTCTTGGGATCACGCAGCCGCGGCCACCAACTGGATCCGCGCGATCATGGCCCGAAGCCCATTTGAGCGTTGCGCCGACAGGTGGTCGTTCAGCCCCAGCCGCGCCATTTCTGCCCGCGCATCCACGGCCCGCACCTCGGCCACCGGCAAGCCGTTGTATAGCCTGCGCAGCACTGCAATCAGCCCCTTCACGATCATTGCATCGCTTTCGCCGTCAAATCGGAATATCCCGTTTTCGATCTGCGGATGCAGCCAGACCTGGCTGGCACAGCCGTCAACCTTGGTTGCAGGCACCTTGAGCGCAGCGGGCAAAGGGTCCATCGCCTTGCCCTGCTCGATCACATAACGATAACGGTCTTCCCAATCCTCGAGAAACTCAAAATCTTCCACGATCTCTTCAAAGCTGGCCGTTGCCATCCGGTATCCCCACATCATGCCTGTGCCTTTGTGACCTAGGCGCAGCAGCCGCAAAGGTCCAGAGCAGCAATGGATGCTTTTCAACAGCGCCTGCATCCGCTACCACATGTGCCAAAAGCAAATATGCGAGCGGACAATGCGCCTGATCTTACCTGCCCTTCTGGTTGCCACGTTGACCCTGTCGGCCTGCGCAGCTGTGCGTGACAGCCGGGTGAACCCGATCAACTGGTTTGGCAACAGCCGGTCCGGACCAGTTCAGCCCGACCCGAGGGCTGCGACCAACCCGCTGATCCCGGAAACGCGACGGGCGGGCCTGTTTTCCAGTCTGCGCGACCAGACGGAACTCTATGTCGGCACCCCTATTGATCAGATCACTGATCTGGTGATTGAACCGGTCCCCGGAGGCGCCATCGTACGGGCCACGGGCATCGCGGGCGAGGACCGTGTGTATGACGTGCGTCTGACCACCGAGAGCGACGAAAACCTGCCTGTTGACGGTGTGCTGACCTATCAGTTGCGAGGCATTCACTCCGACCGCCCCACACGCACGCTCAGCCAGCGTGTGCGCACGGTCACGGCTGCCCGCCGCCTGACCGATCAGGAATTGGCCGAGATCCGCGTGATCCGTGTTGAGGGATTGCGCAACGCGCAATCAACCACGCGGCGCTGACACACCGCGTCAATCCAGTGGAATGATCTGAACGTCGGCCCCGTTGGCCGTAAGCGCAACACGTCCGTCGCACAGCCTCAACGCATCCGTTCCGAACACTTCGGACCGCCAGCCCTGCAGCGCAGGAACATCCCGCACCCCTGCCGCCAACGCGTCCAAGTCCGCAGCAGAGGCAATCAACTTGGCCGCAACACCCGCACTTTCCGTTTTGGCCTTGAGCAACACCCGCAGCAGGTCGGCCAGGGCCGGGTTAACCTGCAGCTTTTCACGCGACCGGTCGGGACGCGGCATCATGTCGGGGTCCATGTCCACCCCGCGCTGGACCGCGGCAAGGATGCCATCAGCGATGTCGCCCTTGCGCGCCTCACGCAGCAGCAGTCGTGAGCGGCTCAAGTCCTCAAAGGATTTCGGTTTGTTGCTGGCCAGTTCCACCAGCGCATCATCTTTGAACACGCGGTTGCGAGGGATATTGCGTGTCTGTGCGTGGGTTTCGCGGAACGCGGCCAATTCCCGGACCACCGCAAGGAACCGTGCAGAGTGCGTGCGTGTCTTGACCCGTTTCCAGGCGTCATCAGGCTTGATGATGTAGGTGTCGGGGCTGAGCAGCGTCTGAAGTTCTTCCGACACCCAACGCGCACGCCCGCTTTCTGACAGCTTGTCCGCGAGGAATTCGTAGATTTGCCGCAGGTGCGTCACGTCCGCAATCGCATAGGTTTTCTGCGCGTCCGTCAGAGGCCGCCGCGACCAATCGGTAAAGCGCGAGGTCTTGTCGAGTGACTGCTTAGCGATCTTGCGCACCAGTGTCTCATATCCCACCTGTTCGCCAAAGCCGCAGACCATCGCGGCCACCTGCGTGTCGAACAGCGGTTCGGGAAAGACCTGCGCATCAACATAGAAAATCTCGAGGTCCTGCCGTGCGGCGTGGAACACCTTGACCACCGATTTGTCGCGGAAAAGGTCGTAGAGCGGCTCAAGCGACAAGCCATCAGCCAGCGGATCAACCAGCACGGCATTGCTGTCATCTGTGCCGGCCATGGCCAGCTGCACAAGGCAGAGTTTCGAGTAATAGGTCCGTTCGCGCAGGAATTCTGTATCGACGGTCACATACGGGTGCGCGCGGGCCTCGGTGCAGAATTCAGCCAACGCGTCCGTGGTTGTGATAGTTCTCATGGGTGGTTCTTTTTGTTGCTTTTCACCGTCTGGTTGTCCGGTCCTACACCAACACGCGCACGCTGGCTAGAGCAGGAGGGGCGTTCGATCGCCAGAGGCAAATCGGCGCAGCACAGCCGGGTATAAAATGTGCTCTTGCTGCAGCACCCGGGCGGCCAAATCGTCCGGCGTATCGCCCGGCCGAACGGGCACGCGCGCCTGTCCGAGAATCGGGCCATCATCCAGTTCGGGCGTGACCAGATGCACGGTGCAGCCGTGTTCGGTATCGCCCGCCTCAAGCGCTCGGGCATGGGTGTGCAAACCACGGTAGTTGGGCAGAAGCGAGGGATGAATGTTCAACATGCGCCCGCGCCATGGCGTCACGAAGCCTGCCGTGAGCACGCGCATGAACCCGGCCAGGCAGATCAGGTCCAACTCAAAGGGATCAAGGGCTTCCGAGATCGCCGCCTCAAACCCGGCACGATCCTTTCCGAAAGGCCGGTGATCGACCACCACCGTGGCAAGCCCGGCGTCTTTCGCCCACGCGATGCCACCAGCATCGGCCTTGTTCGAAACAACGACGATCGGCGTGGCGGGATGCGACGCATCCATGTCCTCGACCAGCGCACGCATGTTTGATCCGCCACCCGAGACAAAGATCCCGACACGTTTTTTCAAAGAAGCGCCCCGGAGTAGCGCACGCCCTGCCCTGCTTCGACCGCGCCGATCCGGGTAACGACCTGCCCTTCGCCTTCGAGTGCGGCTGTCACATCGACTTCAGAGGCCGGGTCCACAACCACAACCATCCCGATACCGGCGTTGAAGGTCTTGAGCATTTCGGCTTGATCCATGCCGCCTTGCGCCGCAAGCCATTGGAAGACCGATGGCAGTTCCCATGCGTCCAAATCCACATGCACAGCCATCCCCTCGGGCAGCACACGCGGCAGGTTTTCGGTCAGACCACCGCCGGTGATGTGGGCAAAGCCGTGCACGCCGCCCGCCTTGATCGCAGCCAGCGCCGCCTTGACGTAAAGCCGCGTGGGCGTCAGCAGGGTCGTGCCAAGGCTTCCTTCGCCCCATGGGCAAGCATCGTCCCAGCCAAACCCAGAGGTTTCGACGATCTTGCGGACCAGCGAGTATCCGTTGGAATGCACACCGTCTGAGGCCAATCCCAAAAGCACATCGCCCTCGACCACGCCCGCTGGCAGGGCCGTACCCCGCTCCATTGCGCCAACGGAGAAACCGGCAAGATCAAAGTCACCCGCAGGATACATTCCCGGCATCTCTGCGGTCTCACCACCGATCAATGCGCATCCGGAGGCCTCACACCCCCGCGCAATACCTTCGATGATACGTGCTGCCTGATCGAGTTCCAGTTTGCCGGTGGCGAAGTAATCCAGAAAGAACAGCGGCTCCGCGCCTTGGCAGACCAGATCATTGACGCACATCGCCACCAGATCGACACCCACGCCGTCCACGTTTCCGGTATCGATAGCGATCCGCAGCTTGGTCCCGACACCATCCGTGGCGGCCACCAGCACCGGATCGACAAAACCGGCAGCTTTCAGATCGAACAATCCCCCGAAGCCACCCAGCCCGGATGCAACCCCTGCCCGTTTCGTGGCTGCGGCAGCCGGTTTGATCCGCTCGACCAGAGCGTTGCCTGCGTCGATATCGACACCGGCCTGCGCATAGGTCAGTCCGTTCTTGTTACTGGTCATTCTCAATCTCCCCGGGGGCTCGCCTGCCCCTTAACGTGAAGACAGGTGGCGTTGCAAAAGGAAATGCAGTTCTGCGCCGCTGCGCCGCGTTTCACGCGCCCCTCACAGCGCGTCACCCTCTCGTGACACCTCGTATTCGAGGCTGCGAGAACGTGACACAGTTCTTGCACCAACCACTCAAAGGACATCGCCATGACGTTTCACCGCCTGCTCATTGGATCATCCCTGACGGCGATCTCGCTTTCTGTGCCCGCTGCCCAGGCCGAGATTGTCGACGTTCAGGATGGCGGCTTCTCTTTCACCTTGGGTGGTCAGATCAACCGCGCCTTCCTGTTCACGGATGACGGAGTAGAGAGCAACGAGTTCTTCGTGGACAACGACAACTCATCGACACGGTTGACCGCGCGGGCAGCTTACAGCTTCGGAAACTATGTCATCGGTGCCCTGGTAGAGTATGAGTTCGAATTTTCCTCTTCAAACTCGGTTAGCCAATTGAATTCGGACATCAGCTCATCCGTTTCCAACGAACGCAAGTTCGAGCTGTTTGCGAACACGCCCTACGGTAACTTCGCCTATGGACAAGGCGACGCTGCCTCGAACGGGATTTCAGAGATTGACCTGTCGGGAACAGCCCTTGGCAACTATTCCGACGTAGGCCTGATTGCGGGTGGCCAGATATTCCGCACGGCTACGGGTGGTTTTAGCGGCAAAACTGTCGGCAATTTCTTCTCAAACTTCGACGGTATCAGCAGGGTCGAACGTTTCCGCTACGACACGCCCACGTTTGGCGGTGGTTTCGTGGCGTCCGTTTCCTTCGGCGAAGACAGCAATAGCGACATTGCCATCCGGTACACACGAACGTTTGGCGATGTGCGTGTGCGTGGCGGTATCGCCTATGCCCAGATTGACGAGGTGGATCGGGTTGCGGGCTCAGTTTCGGCCTTTCACGATCCTACTGGCCTGAATGTCACCTTTGCATCCGGGACCGACGACCTGGATACAGCCGGTCGTGAAGACCCCGGCTTTAACTATGTGAAACTGGGCTATCAGAAGCAGGATCTTCTGCCGTGGGGCAGCACGTCATTCGCTGTCGATTTCTATGATGGCAGCGATCAGGCGGTGAACGGCAGCGACTCTGAAAGCTACAGTATTTTCGCGGTGCAAAAGATCGATCGACTGAACACCGAGGTCTACGGCGGCTTCCGCACATTCAGCGCGGAAACGCCGACCGAATCCTTTCGGGATATCGACGCTGTCTTTATCGGTGCACGCTACCGGTTCTAAGCCGTCGCCTGTCTTGACACCCGGGGTGGCGATGCTATCCCCGGGATCAGGCGGGCCTGTAGCTCAATTGGTTAGAGCAGAGCGCTCATAACGCTTTGGTTGCGGGTTCAAGTCCTGCCGGGCCTACCAACCGCCCTTCATGCTTTGCGGACGTGCCAGCCGACCGTCATAGTGACAACCGTATCACCATCGTCGTCGCGGATATCAACATTGATGTCGAAGGCCGTCTTGCCCACTTCTTGCAGTTCCTTGACCAGTTCCGGCCCCGGACGTTCGGTTTTGGCGTGGGCCTCAAGACGCCCCTTCGCGATCTTGACGTAAGAGATGTTGGCGCCGGATGCGACGGGCCGCGCCTGAAAGATCATGGGACCAAAAGCACCAGCAAGGGCAGCACCTGATGCGGCTTCGCCCAGGGTGAACATGGCCCCTGCATGCTGGCTCTGGATGTGGTTGGATGTTTCAGGCCGTTGGTCCAGTGCTGCGACACCAATACCGTCGCCAACTTCAAGCAGTTCAACCCCAACGTGGTTGGCAAATGGCACCGCCTTGCCGAGTTGGTCGCGAATCATGTCATACGGTGTCATTTCAGGCGCTCCTGCTGTGCTATGTCGCCAGTAAAACCGATCCGTCCTGCGCGGCAAGCGTGCCGCTGCGGCACGTCACCGGGCGATGACGATATCGGCACGCAGACCACCGAGCCGCTCGCTTTCGCCGAGGCGCAGCACGCCACCATGGGCGCGCGCAATGTCGGTGGCGATGGCCAATCCCAGCCCGACACTACCGCCTTTGTCCTGATTTCGCGACGGATCAAGACGGGTGAAGGGGCGCTGCGCATCAGCGCGGCGGTCTTCTGGAATGCCCGGACCATCATCTTCGACCCGGAAGCGCAGCGACTTCTCGGTAAGTGCCACGCTGACCTCGGCGCGCCTGCCGTAGCGCACCGCGTTGCTGATCAAGTTACCAAGCGCCCGGCGCATCGCTATCGGGCGCAGCATGACCGTGCCCTGCCCATTCACCTCGTGCAACGTCACCGGTTGATCACCCCGCTGCGCATCTTCGACAAGTGTTTGGGCCAGTGCAATCGGATCTACCGCCTTTGGCTCGCTTTCCCCATCGCCCTTCGCGAAGTCAAGAAACGCGTCGATCATGTTCTGCATGTCGTCGACATCCGCTTCCAAAGCGTCGCGCGTGTCGTCATCGACCATCGAAAGGGCCAATCGCATCCGCGTCAGAGGCGTGCGCAGATCATGGCTAACGCCTGACAACATGAGTGTCCGTGTCTCCATCTGCCTTTCGATCCTGTTGCGCATGTCGACAAAAGCAGTCCCGGCTGCCCGCAACTCAGTGGCACCCGCCGGTACATAGGCCAGATGACGTCCCCGCCCAAAAGCTTCGGCAGCCCTTGCAAGCCTCCGGATCGGGCGCAGCTGATTGCGCAGATAGATAAACGACACAAAGGTCGTCAGGACCGAGAAGACGACCATGTAGACCAGCAATTGGTGCGGGTTTCGGGCCGAAACGCGGCGTCTGTCAAAGGTGATGGAAACCGGCCCGGTTCCACTTTCGACTGCAATCTGCACCAAACCGCTCCCGGACAGATCGAAGGAACGGATCGCTGGGATCGTCTCCCCCAGACGTCGGATCACAACACGCCCGGAAAAGTCATCCCAATCGCGTTGATTGGGCGCATCCAGTGCCTCCTCCGGAATACGCTGCACAATCATGGCCAGCGGACCGGTTGCATCTAGTACGGCCTGCGTCACATCGGCGTCAGGTGGCAGATCAGACAAAACGTTCAATACTAGGTTTATCTCGCGTTCGACCGTGTCAGCCATCTGAACCGTCACACCTTCGAAATGGCGCTGGGCGAAAAGGACAGACACGACAAGCTGCACGACCACAACCGGCAGAAGAAGGATCAGCGCGGCGCGCGCGTAGATGCCACGGGGCATATATTGTTTGAGCCAGGCAAAGGACATGGCGTAAACCCTATCGAGCCGCGATCCCGGACGAAAGACCACCATGCTGCCGCCAGACGATTTTGATCCACCCATAGGTATCTCCGAAGTACTGGAACCCGGACTGCGCCGCATCGTGGCACCAAATCCATCGCCGATGACCTATCGAGGCACCAATACATACCTCGTCGGCACAACCGCTTTGGCGGTGATCGACCCGGGCCCAGACAGCGCCGCGCACCTTGACGCGGTCATGGGAGCAATCGGTTCAGAACAATTTGTATCGCATATCATCGTGACACATGCACATCTGGATCATTCTCCTTTGGCTGCCCCCCTTTCCAAGGCCACAGGCGCACCCGTTCTCGCGTTTGGAACAGCAACGGATGGGCGAAGCAGCGTCATGCAAAGCCTAGTGGACAACGGGCTTGCGGGCGGAGGAGAGGGTGTCGATATATCCTTTGCGCCCGACACCCGACTACGCGACGGGGATGTGATCAACGGCCCGGATTGGCACCTTGATGTCATTCACACACCGGGGCATCTCGGCAATCATATCTGCCTTGGGTTTGGCGATGCTTGCCTGACGGCGGATCACGTCATGGGATGGGCCAGTTCACTGGTGTCTCCACCTGACGGCGATCTGACAGATTTCATGGCCTCCTGCGAAAAGCTGTGCAGGAGGCGCTGGCGCGTTTTCTATCCCGGGCATGGAGGCCCAGTGATCGACCCGACCGCACGGCTGGAATGGTTGATCGCGCATCGTCGCACCCGGGAAGCCGCCATTCTTGCGACGCTTGACAAAGGGCCCGCCACCGCAGTGCAGATCGCCCAACTTGTCTATGTGGATACGCCTAAGGCTCTCTTGCCTGCTGCCACGCGCAACGTATTAGCTCATCTGATCGACCTGATGGGTCGATCAGAGATCGAAGCCAGCGATCCATTGGCACATGACGCCCGTTTTGCACGCATTGGTGGAGTTTGATTTTTTTGTTCACGGGCCTGCAAAACCCTCTGGACGACCTGAATCGGCCTTGCTATACGGCGCAAACCGTTCCGGCGTAGCTCAGCGGTAGAGCAGTTGACTGTTAATCAATTGGTCGTAGGTTCGATCCCTACCGCCGGAGCCAATTCCCCCAACTAAAAGTGCATCGTCAGTACTGAAGCACCACATCCGTGGTCAATCAGATCGCATTGCTGATGCCTGTAACCGGTGTTGCAACGCCAGTGATAGCGGATAGCGCTTTCTGAAATTAGGTATACGGAGCCTCTAAGCATACAGAATGTCACCATCCCCGATGTTGAACCGTCCGCCAAAGAACAGGCCAGATGGTTGGGTCAGATCAAAGGCATAGATGGCTTGCTGCTGTCCGGTAAAGGCCGCGCCTGCCAACTGTTGCTACCACTCCGGGGGCTCTTCGCGCAGGACAAACACGCTGCTGGGATAGCCTGATTGCGGTGCCAAGCCGCCGACGAGGCCAAGTGCTTCAATCAGGTTGATCGTTGGTTTCGGAAACTCGACAAGGGCCTGCCCGCTCACCGTGCCGATCGCGGTAAAGGCACGTCGGTCCTGCCGGACCGTGATCTGATCCCCTGGGAGCAAAGCAACATCAAACCGTAGCTCTGCCAAAAGATCATCCAGCCAAAATGCTGCCGGTCGTCTCACCGCGTTGTACCAGAACCTCGGTCAGTTCGGATTCGACCGTAAGCCCACCTGCATCTCGGTCAGCGTGGTGGATCCACCAACCGTTTCAAACAGTCCATCATCGACGTTTTCTGAGATCGTCACGCTCAACAGATCACAGGAATAAATAAACTCCGCGTCAATGCGGCCATGGGCCAGACAGCTGTTCGGAAAGCAGCTTCGCGCGCTGAAGTCCTCTGACCCAGCAATACGTGCAACACGGGCGTCGACGGGAACAGCCAGCACTTCTGCATTCAACGCCTCTGCCAATGCAGGTATTTCACGTGCATTCGGTCCGAGACGCGGGAAGCCGCATGCGACAAGGGCGCAGCAAAGAAGCCCAAGTTAGAGAGTTTTCCGCACCATCCCGATACCGCCGAAACAAGTCTTGCGCACCTGTCGGTGCTGCCGAAAAAACGAGCCGCTCAAATACCAACGCGGGAAAAGGTCTGCCGAACATCCGGCCCTGTCCCGAGCCAACCTGCAATCACATTTGCAACATGGTTCACGATCCGAACGCGCTGGGTCTGCCCCGCCGCCTCTGCATCCAGAGCTTGCTGCCCGCTAAAGGCGACAAGATCTGCCGACACGTCCGGCTCCGCCGCCAGAACCGCACCGCTGCGCGCATCGACGACCTGAATGGCAAAGTTGATGTTGTGCACACCCGCAGCCGAAAGCTGCCTCCGCGTCCGATCCGTCACTGCGTGAAAGCGGGTCACCGTCACGCGCAGATCGACGGCACGCCCCCGATTCCGCAACCCCGCGGCTCCCTTTTCGATTGCCTCGCGCATAATGCGTTCGACCTGTGCGTAGCGGTCACCGGGCAGCTCACCGCGCCACACGATATCTGCCTCTGCAGAGAACGTATTGGCTTCGGTAACGGTCAGCGTCCGCGGTACGTCCACCGACACAGTATTCAGTCGCCAACCTTTCGATTGTTCTGCGCTGGGATTCTGATCGTAGTTCGTTTCCCAAACCTGCGTGCAAGCCGAAAGCGCGAAGGCTGCGAAAACCCCCAAACTGATCTTCCGAAAAGCACGAACTCTTCTCGTCAAACTCACCGTCAAAGCCTTGTACACCTTGAAACCTCAAGCTCTTAGAAACGCAACTCCACACATTCAAAAATCCCGAACACCAGCATCAACGCGGCTTCGTTTAACGCAAGAGGGGAAAGGCCAAGAGCACGTACACCAGTACACCCTCGAAACTTCTCATGCCCCCCAATACGCAGCACTTGGCAGCATGTTCGGCACGGAGTATCTTTTTAAGGTAACGTGTGCTGTCGCGATGTAACAAGCCAGTCGTTTTCAACCAGAACAATTCCGCCGACACGAAATCAAGCGGGACTTCTCCGTCATCAAACGGATCAACGTCGGCTGGCAATCAGTGCCTTGTGCTCCGCACACCAGCTCAAGGGAATCGAGCCTACCAACCCCCACAACCACCGGCCTGGAACACCATGGTCTGCGCACCAAAGGAGCCTGTCAAAAACGCTTCGTCCGTCGCACATGCGTTCAAAAGGGAATAGTTCCACTCAAAGGCCGGAATGCACGCCGCATGACACAGGCAGCAAGGATCAAGGCAAGGCCAACGTTGCCGGTGGCGCAGATCTGCTTGTTTACCGGCGCACGCAACACGGTACAGGCGTTACGAGCCAGCCAAACAGCCAATCCGATATTTCAATACCCGGAAGCACCGCAGCCCGCTTTGGCGTGCGGCAAAGTCCTGGCCTCGACCACACAAACAGTGTCGGCGCTTTGTATGCCTCGGGCCTCAACGGTGAACCCACTGCGGAATACTTTGGTCACCCCAGCGAACACCCGCACATCCACGACACGCCATAAGGTGTCATTTTCATGGATGCACCGATTGAATACGATGCTTTCTAGCAGTTGACCCATCGCACGGATGGTCGTCAGCGTTCAGCCTTAATCAACCGTTTGTAGGCCGCGCGTAGGCGCAGGAACACAGGGCCGGCCCTGCCGCCGCCAATGACGCGACCGTCAATCTCGAACACGGGCGTTTGCGCACCGAAGGTTCCTGTCAGAAACACCTCGTCCGCCGCATAGGTGTCAACCAGCGAATAGTTGCGCTCGAAGACGGGGATGCCCTCGGTCCGGCACAGATCAATGACCTTCTGCCGGGTGATCCCGTTCATGCAGTAATCCCCGGTCGACGTCCAAACCTCGCCCTTCTTCACGATAAAGAAGTTGCAGGCATTGGTGGTGTTCACAAAGCCAAACGGGTCAAGCATCAACGCCTCGTCCGCTCCGGCCCGTACGGCATGATTCAGGGCGATGATACAGTTGAGTTTGGAATGAGAGTTGAGTTTCGAATCCTGCGTCAGCGGCAGCCCCCGGTGATGCGGCACGGTATGGAGGCGAATGCCACGCTCGACCACGCTCTCATCGGGCTTTGAATGCTCGGCAATGATGACGATGGTCGCCCCCCACAGGCTCAGATGCGGGTGCTGGAACGGCTTGGCCTTGCGGCCCCGCGTCACCATCAGGCGGATATGGACATCCGTCTCCATCCCGTTGGCCGCAAGCGTATCCCAAACGGCCTGCTTCAGCGCTGCACGGCCCAGCCCAATCTCGATCTCGGTATAGGCCGACGCCTCGAACAGCCGATCCAGGTGATCATCAAAGAACGGGATATGCCCATCATACAGGCGTAACCCTTCCCAAATCCCGTCGCCCAACATGAAGCCACTGTCATAGACGGACACGACAGCCTCCGCCCGCGGGACAATGCGCCCATCCACATAGATCAGGATGTGATCGTTGCGATCATCCGCCGCCGCATCGTGGGTCGAGATTGGTGTGTCTGTCATGGATGGCCCCCTTGCAGAACCTCATGCCACCGCAATGCGCAACAGGGCAAGAGTGCACGACAGCAAAGCCTGCTATATGGGGATACGCTCGCGCCTACAGACGCTCCATCAACTCGATCCGATTGCCAAAGGGATCAAAGACATAGGTGCGTGCAAACCCCTCCAATGGCTGGTCGTCAACACAGGCAACACCCGCCGCGTCGCACCGCCCCCGCATCTCGGACAGATCATCAACCACAAAGGCAGGATGCGCCTTTGTGGCCAGACTAAAGTCCTGCATCACACCAAGGTGCACCTTGACACCACCACGCTGGAACCAGCAGCCGCCGCGTTTCGCAAGACTCTCGGGCTTCGAAACTTCGAAGAGCCCCAGAACGCCGGCATAGAAGGCGCGCGCCGCATCTTCCTCGCCTTGCGGCATGGCCAGTTGCACATGGTCGATGGTTTTCAGCATGCCGCCTCCCGGATGGGATTGTCGCTCCAAGCTGCCATTGCGCACAGGAAAACGAAAGTAAGCACCCCATCGCACAGCGGACGTTTGCCGGAACATGGCGCATGCACATTTGCGTCACTCGGTGCACCTTGCCATTCTGTCTGCAAGTGCGGCGCCAAGGCGACGCGCTTCATCCGCCAAGAGCCAGACAATACAAAACGGGGAACCTCAAAATGATTGGCTACGTGACACTTGGAACCGATGATCTGGACGAAGCCAGGGCATTTTATGCGCCACTCTTTGAACACATGGGGCTTCCGCTCTGCTTTGAGGACCCGCAGGTGGTATCATGGGGTGACAAGGATGACGAAACAGTGCCCCGGTTCTTTGTCTGCTATCCATTTGACGACAACCCCGCCAGCACGGGTAATGGAACCATGACAGCCTTCCGGGTCAAAACCGCGTCCGAGGTCGACGCGCTGTACGAGACTGCCATGCGTGGTGGCGGCTCTGACGAAGGCAAACCGGGCTTCCGCCCAGAAAGTTACGGAGATAAATTCTATGTGGCCTATGTGCGCGATCTGGACGGAAACAAGCTCGCCTTTGCGTGCTATGATGGCAAAGTAAATCCATAGAATTCAGAGGGATAGACGCACCTCACTCGGCGCCACGGTCACGCAGAAAAACACGTCCGTCGGTATCCCGCCTAGCCCGTATTGCCTGTTTGCACCTGACTGTTCCCTTTGACATTGTGCAGGCATGAGCACCACATACTCCATCCGTTCCAACCGTCTGATTGCCACCTTCGATCCCGACGGGGCGCGCATGCGCAGCCTGTGTTTGGACAATGGGCCAAACCTTGTTCTGGACGTAGATGATACAACGTCCCAAGAGCTGCGCGATGCCTATGGCGGCACCATCGTGGGACCAGTTGCAAACCGGGTTTGCGGGGGACAGGTATCCATCGGCGAAACGACGCATCAGATGCCATGCAACGAAAACGGGACCACCGCGCTTCACAGCGGACCGGATGGGCTGGACCGGGCCATCTGGACGGTCGCCGCGCAGGACCGCACCGCACTGCAACTGACCCATCACCTGCCAGACGGTCACGGCGGGCTGCCGGGAAATCGCGATATCGAAGTCTGGTTCGAGGTGGCCGACAACACGCTGACATTCCGGGTCACGATGACAACGGATACCCCGACACCTGCTTCGATCGCGCACCACCCCTATTGGCGCGTCACGCCCGAACATACGCTCCGCATCCACGCCACGCACTACCTGCCCACGGATCATGCCAACCTGCCAACAGGCGTTGTCGCGCCTGTCGCAGACACACCATTTGACCACCGGACCGCGCGGCCCATCGACCCGGGCACAGATCATAATTTCTGCGTTGCCAAACAGGCGAAGGCTCAGCCAGCCCCCATGGCAACACTGACAACACCCTCGTATGTTCTTGAGATTGCCAGCACCGAACCGGGGTTGCAGGTCTATTCTGGAGCTTTCCTTCCCACGATCCCTGAAGCAGACATTGCAACACTGACAGGCGTTGCGCTGGAACCTCAGGGGTGGCCGGATGCGGTCAACCATCCCGACTTTCCAAACGTGATCTGCACGCCCGATCACCCGTATTCACAAGTAACGCAATACACGCTGCAACACGCCACATAATCGCCACATTTGAACCATCCCGGCGGCACAATTCCATGCTGGGCTGTGATCACCGCGCGCACGAACGCGGAGTGTTCAAATATATGAGGTGTCAAAATGTCGAGCAAAGAGCGTCCCAAGCCCCCGAAACAGGGCTCCAAGAAAGACGGCAAACCAGCGCCCTACTTCACAGACTACGCCAGTATCTGATCCCGGGTGACAGCCCCTCGCGCTGCAGCTAACGTGCGACCATGAGCGATCCCGTTTCTTCAATTCGCAACCTTGGGCCAGCCATGGATGCCGCCTGTGCCAAGGCTGGCATACCGGATGCAGACACATTGCGTACGCTTGGTGCGGATGACGCCTATGCCCGCCTGCTGCAATCCGGCGTGCGCCCACATTTCATCGGCTACTACGTTCTGGTCATGGGCCTGCAGGGCCGCCCCTGGAACGATTGCAAAGGCGAAGAAAAGAAAAAGCTGCGCAAACGGTTCGATTCAATCAAGGCACAAGCATTCGACAAAGGGCTCAGCGACTTCGAGCGCAAATTGAACGAAATCGGCGTAATCGCCAAAGCCTGAGCCTTCGGACTTCGTCTCAGCGCACGGCACAGTGACGCGATCTTAACGCAAACACCCAACACTTCCGGCTGCGCAACATGTTGTGACGGTGACTGTCATATCCCCAACTCCGGTGTACGGGGGGTGCACAGGGGGTGTACGGATGGTGCCCCCGTGATGTCACCGATCAGATATGATCTTTATCTATATTTTTCAGACCAGTAAAGGCATGCTTTGAACTTGATTTTGGTAAAACGAATTCCCGTTGCCCGTCCGCTCCATTAACCATTGATTAACTACAAAAAAACCGGCGCACCCAGAGGGCACGCCGGCATGTCTCATCCGCACTGGATGTGCGGTGGATTAACCCACCAGCTCCAGCCCCGAGAAGAAGTACGCGATCTCAACCGCAGCGGTCTCAGGGGCGTCCGAACCGTGGACAGAATTTTCGCCAACGCTTTCGGCAAAATCGGCACGGACGGTGCCGGGGGCTGCGTCAGCAGGGTTGGTCGCGCCCATCACTTCACGGTTCTTGGCAATGGCGCCTTCGCCTTCCAGGACCTGCGCCACGATCGGAGCGGACGCCATGAATTCGCACAGCTCGTCATAGAAGGGACGCTCGGCGTGCACCTTGTAGAACTCGCCCGCCTGCGCCTTGGTCAGGTGGATGCGCTTTTGCGCAACGACACGCAGGCCAGCTTCTTCGAACTTGGCGTTGATTGCGCCTGTCAGATTGCGGCGGGTTGCATCAGGTTTGATGATGGAAAAGGTGCGCTCGAGGGCCATGGGTGTCTCCTGTCAGCCGCAGCCGGGACCGTCCCGGCGCGAAAATCTGGGCCCCCGTATCATGGGGTTTTGTGCTTGGAAACCCCTGTCTCGCCCGGCTCCCAAGCAGCGGCGGCGACCGCCATTGTCAACGCCAGGGCAAGCGCCGAAAGCATCAACAAGAGCAGGCCCTCGGGCGTCGCGCCATCGCCCAACACGGCTGTGGTCAACCAACTCAGCACCGCGCCAAGCCCCAGCGCGACCGCTCCGCTGAACCCCGATGCGCTACCCGCAAGGTCGGGTCGAACGGACAACGCACCGGCATTCGCATTGGCCAGCGACAACCCGTTGCCGATCCCGACCACAATAGTGCTCAGGAACAGCGGCACCACCAAAACGCCCCCGTTCATGTAGTAGATGATCGCCACCCCCAGCGCCAAAATCGGCAACGTCCGCCCGATCAAGATCAGGCGCATTGGTCCAACCCGCTCAACCAATCGCGCCGACAAACCGGCGCCGAACATAAAGCCAGCAGTTGTCGATCCGAGCGCGATACCGATCTGCGCAGGCTCCAGACCAAACACATCTGCCGCAACAAAAGGTGCCCCCGTCAAAAACATGTAGAACGCGCCGACCCCCAGCGCCTGCACCCCGACATAGGCCCAGAACAACCGTTCACGCAGCAACGCGCCCACCCGCATACTGCGCCCCGGGCCGGGCGCGTGCGTCTCTCCCAGATCGCGAAGGCACCACAGCAGCAACACGGTTCCAAGCAGCGCATAGGTCACAAAGACCGAACGCCAGCCAAATGCAGTTTCCAACAGCCCACCCACCATCGGGGCAAGCATCGGCGCAATCGCCATGGCCGAGGCAATCAACGATAACTTCGCTGCTGCCAAACGCCCCTCGTACATGTCACGCACCACGGCAGAGGCCAGAATGCCGCCACCCACCGCCACGGCCTGACCGGTCCGCGCAATCAGAAAAAGCGTGATGTTCTCGGTCAAAAGACACAGCACGGACGCCACAGCATAAAGGACCAGAAGCCCAAGAATGACAGGCCGCCGCCCCAACCTGTCCGACAGCGGGCCCAGCAGCAGTTGCAGCACCGCCGCCGCCAGCATGTAAAGCGAGATTGACCGCCCCATAACCGCCTCGGACACGCCAAATGCCTCCCGCATGGCAGGCAAGGCGGGCAGGAACATGTTCAACGTCAGCACGCTCAGCGCCGTCAGCAAAACAAGGGTTGCAAGGTGTGGCTGGGTTCGGGTCATCCGCAGGGGCTAGCACGCCCCTGCCCCCTCTGCTAGAGCGCGGCCATGCTGCGAATATCAGACATCACCTACGCCATTGCAGGACGCCCATTGTTCGAGGGTGCCAGCGCCGTAATCCCCGAAGGACACAAGGTTGGCCTCGTGGGCCGTAACGGCACGGGCAAGACCACGCTCTTTCGCCTGATCCGGGGGGAGCTGGCCTTGGAGTCCGGCGATATCGCCCTGCCCTCCGGCGCGCGCATCGGCGGCGTGGCGCAGGAGGTTCCCGCCTCGGACACATCCCTGATCGACACGGTTCTGGCGGCGGATACAGAGCGCGCAGCCCTGTTGGCCGAAGACACCGATGACGCCACACGCATTGCCGAAATCCAGACGCGCCTGGCCGATATCGACGCTTGGTCAGCCGAGGCGCGCGCCGCCACGATCCTCAAGGGTCTTGGTTTTGACGATGACGAACAGCTCAAGCCCTGCGCAGATTTCTCCGGGGGCTGGCGCATGCGCGTGGCACTGGCTGCGGTGCTCTTTGCACAGCCCGACCTGCTGCTTCTCGATGAACCAACGAACTACCTCGACCTCGAAGGGGCGCTGTGGCTGGAATCCTACCTTGCCAAATACCCGCACACAGTCGTCATCATCAGCCACGACCGTGGCCTTCTGAACCGGGCCGTGGGCGCGATCCTGCACCTCGAGGACCGCAAGCTGACCTACTACCAGGGCCCCTACGACCAGTTCGCGCGGCAACGGGCCGAAAAGCTGGCCAATGCCGCCGCGATGGCCAAGAAACAGGAAGCCCGCCGCGCCCACCTGCAATCCTATGTGGACCGCTTCCGCTACAAGGCCGACAAGGCCCGGCAAGCGCAATCGCGGCTCAAGGCATTGTCCAAGATGCAACCCATCACAACCCCGCAAGAAGCGGGTCTGAAGCGGTTCGACTTCCCCAACCCCGAGGAACTGTCGCCGCCCATTATCCACCTCGATGGCTCCAGCACCGGCTATGGCAACACCACCGTTCTGTCCAAGCTAAACCTGCGCATCGATCAGGACGACCGCATCGCGCTGCTGGGCAAGAATGGTCAGGGCAAATCCACCTTGTCCAAGCTGCTCAGCGATCGCCTGCCGTCCATGTCTGGCAAGATGACCAAATCGTCCAAGCTGCGGATCGGGTACTTTGCGCAGCACCAGGTGGACGAATTGCACGTGGATGAAACCCCGCTTGATCACCTGCGCCGGGAACGTCCCTCGGAATCCCCGGCGAAATGGCGCGCACGGCTGTCAGGTTTCGGACTGATGGCAGAACAGGCCGACACCTTGGTCGGTCGGCTGTCTGGCGGGCAAAAGGCACGCTTGTCTCTGCTGTTGGCAACGCTCGATGCGCCTCACATGCTGATCCTCGACGAACCAACCAACCACCTAGACATCGAAAGCCGCGAAGCCTTGGTGGAAGCCCTGACGAACTACACGGGTGCCGTCATCCTGGTCAGCCACGACATGCACCTGCTCGAACTCGTCGCGGACAGGCTGTGGCTGGTGTCTAACGGTACGGTCAAACCGTTTGAGGACGACCTCGAAGCGTACCGCAAGCTGCTGCTTAGCGATGGCAAACCTGCAAAAGGGGCCAAGGCCGAACCACCGAAAGCCAAAAAGCCCAGCCGCGAAGTTGTCGTCGCGCTGCGCTCCGAACTGCGCAAATCCGAGGCGCGCGTGGAAAAGTTGAACCAGATGCGGAACAAGCTCGCCAACAAACTTGCCGATCCGGACCTTTATGAAGACGCCAAGATCAGAGAGATGGAGGTCTGGCAAAAGAAGTATGCCGAGGTCATGGACGCGCTCGATCGCGCCGAAGCCCTATGGATGCAAGATCTGGAGAAGTTGGAAACCGCGGAAAAAGCCTGACTCTTTCTTCTGACCGAAAATACCACGGGGAGTGTGAGGGGCGGCGCCCCTCATCCCAGAAGGATCAAACGCGCCGAAGGCGCGCAATGTGAAAACACGATGATAGACACCGCTTTCCTTATCACCGCCTTCGTGACCATGTTTGTGGTGATCGATCCCATCGGCCTTGCCCCGCTTTTCGTGGCCCTGACCTAAGGCGTGCCCGAACGCCAGCGCCGCGCGATAGCGGTGCGAGCCTGCGGCATCGGCATGATCATCCTGATTGTCTTCGCCCTGTTTGGCGAGGCAGTGCTGGGCTTTGTCGGCATCTCGATGCCGGCGTTCCGGGTCGCAGGTGGTGTTCTGTTGTTTCTCACCGCACTCGACATGCTGTTCGAACGGCGGACCAAGCGCCGCGAAGATCAAGCTGACGACGAAGATCATGACGACCCTTCGGTCTTCCCCCTTGCAATCCCCCTGATCGCCGGTCCCGGTGCCATTGCATCGGTCATCCTTCTGACAGGTCAGAAACCGGGGGTTGAGGGATTGGCACTCGTCTTGGCGATCACCGCACTCGTACTGGGCGTTTGTCTTGTGCTCTTTCTTGCGTCAGGCATACTGGAACGCGCGCTGGGAAAGACAGGGATCACGGTTGTGACTCGCCTTCTCGGCATGTTGCTGGCCGCGCTTTCGGTTCAATTCGTGCTGGATGGTCTCAGTAATTTCGGCCTGATGCCGGGCTAACAAACCCCAACACTTGGCTTATATGTGACCCATGAGCGGCGATAACATTGCACAACTGGTCTATCTTGGAACCTTCGCGTTGGTGTTGGGGGGCGGGTTTCTTCTGACCTCGAAACTCAAGCTTGGGCAAACGATGCAGATGGCAGCGATCTGGGCTCTGATCTTTATCGGCGCTGTCGCGGTTGTAGGGTTGTGGGGCGACATCCAGGACGATTTGCTCGTCAATCAGACCCGGTTTGATGACAGCGGCACCATCACCATCCCGCGCAGCTTTGACGGGCATTACTACCTGACCCTCGACATCAACGGTCAGTCCACCGATTTCATCATCGATACCGGCGCGACAGATATCGTGCTGAACCGTGCAGATGCGGCTGCCGCCGGACTAGACCCGGCAAACCTGAACTTCCTTGGTCGCGCCGCCACGGCCAATGGTGAGGTGCGCACAGCACCTGTACGCCTTGATACGGTGGCCATCGGTCCGCATGAGGACACCAACGTACCTGCTGTCGTCAATGACGGTGCGCTTGATCAATCGTTGCTCGGAATGGGATATCTGCAGCGCTGGGGTCGCATCGAAATCGCGGGCGGAGAAATGACGCTCAGCCGCTAGGCCGCCCCGATGCTTTTGTCAAAAAAAACCGGCCATGTTCAGGTCTCTGCCTTCTTCTCCCACCGACCACTTTCTTCTGACCAGTATTGCGCGGATGCACCTGCACCCTTCAACGCCTTCCACTGGGACCGGGCCACGTCCAGCGCAGCAGGATCATTCCCGTCGAACAGGACGCAGACCCGATCCAGTTGGGCCACCTCATCGGCAGTCACCTCTGCTCCATCGATACTCATCACGCAGGTGGCCCCATTGGCCGCTGGTCCGGTGGTCAGCAAAACCGGCTGATCGGCATCATGCGGGCCACCGGCCATTCCATGCGGCAGAAAACCTTCATCTGCTCCCAGCCACAGCTTTTCATCCAGCCACCCCAACCGAGCAACATCAGGCCCACGCACGGCTACACGCCAACCCGCTTGCAAGGATTTTCCCAGAAGCATGGTCAGCGTGTCCTCAAGCGGTCGCCGAGTCAGGTGATAGAAATAGGCGGCCCCCATATCACTCCGTCTCGTAACCATCGGCCACAAGGCGGCTCAATGCCATCACCCCCCAGCCGGTCGCACCGGCGGGTGCAAAAGCGGTCGCTGACTTGACGGATGCCACGCCCGCAATGTCCAGATGAATCCAAGGCGTTTCGGGTTTGACAAAGCGTTGCAGGAATTGCGCCGCCGTGACGGAGCCTGCAGGCCGACCACCGATATTTTTCATATCCGCAATCCGCGACTTGAGCAGATCGTCATAAGCTTTGCCCAACGGCATGCGCCATGCGCCCTCCTGCTCTTTGTCTGCTGCCTTCAGGAAAGAATTGCAGAGGTCATCATTGTTGGAAAAAACGCCTGCGTTCTCGTGCCCCAAACCAATGATGATCGCCCCGGTAAGCGTCGCCAGATCGATCATGCCTGCAGGTTCAAAGCGCTCTTGCGCGTACCACATCACATCGCACAGTACCAAGCGCCCCTCGGCATCGGTATTGATGATCTCAACGGTGTCCCCCTTCATCGAGGTCACGACGTCTCCGGGCCGGGTCGCATTGCCGGAAGGCATGTTTTCAACCAACCCGACCAGTCCGACCACATTGGCCTTGGCCTTGCGCTTGGCGAGTGCGCGCATGGTGCCTGCGACGACACCGGCACCACCCATATCCATGGTCATGTCTTCCATGCCCGCTGCGGGTTTCAGGCTGATACCGCCGGTATCAAACACAACACCTTTGCCGACCAGCGCTAACGGTGCGGCGTCCTTGGCCCCACCGTTCCACTGCATGACCACTACCTTGGATGGACTGTCTGACCCCTGCCCCACGGACAAAAGCGTGCGCATACCCAGTCGCTCCAGATCGGCCTCTTCCAGCACCTCGACCTCGAGCCCGAGGTCCTTCATATCGGCCAGGCGATTTGCAAATTCGGTCGTGGTCAGCACATTGGCTGGTTCATTTACCAGATCGCGCGTCATGAAGGTGCCATCCGCAATTGCCATTAGCGGACCTGCCGCTGCTTCGGTGTCTTCCGGTTTTGAGCACATGACCAACACACCGGTGTCCTTGACCTCTGCATCGGTCTTGTGGGCTGAGAAGTCGTAATCACGCATCACCAGTCCAAATACGATCTCGGCGACGCGCCGCGCACCATCGGCAGCCAGCAGCGCAGCCTTGCCACCGCGCAATTTCCCGAGGGCCGCACCAGCCTTGCGTGCATCTTCCACGGAATGGTTGCGCGCCAAGCAGATCACGTCGAGCGATTCTGCTGCCAGGCCAACGGGCCAATCAAAGGTCGTAACCTGCCCCGCTTTGACCTTCTCAAACGCAGCACTGTCGACAAACCGTTGAATTGCCCCCTTGGTTAGGCGGTTCACGCGACGCGCGCTTTGCTCCAACTTGCCTTCGGGTGTGACAATAACGGCCACCCGCCCTTCGTGCCCGGCAAGAGCATCCAAATCTGTGGCGGTGAAGGTGACGGGGGTCAGGTCAGTCATCATATGCTCCGGTGGTTTGTTTCAGACAGAGGTAACCCGGCGCTGCCGGACTGACCAGCACAATGGACAGTTTAGGAGTTTTCCCCGTCGATCCGTTGAGTTAGGTTCGCGGCACACGCTGCCGCGTCTAACTGTAACAAAAAGACACAACCGGGGGGCCCTTGGTCAAGTTCGACCGCTATATGTTGTCACAGCTTCTGTGGCTCTTTGGCTTTTTCGCCCTTGTGCTGGTGGCCGTATTCTGGATCAACCAGGCCGTGCAATTGTTTGATCGCTTGATCGGTGATGGACAAACAGCGCTGGTTTTTCTGGAATTTTCGGCCCTTGGCCTGCCGCGCCTGATCACCACGGTTCTGCCGATCGCAACCTTTGCAGCGGCCGTTTACGTTACCAATCGCATGAACAATGAGAGTGAACTGACGGTGATGCAGTCCACCGGATCATCCCCATGGAGGCTTGCGCGACCGGTAGCCGTTTTCGGCTTGATTTCGGCGTTGATGATGTCCGTTCTTAGCCACATGCTTGTCCCGGCCGCCAGTCAGCAACTGTCGGAACGTGAGGCAGAAATATCAAGGAATGTAACGTCGCGGCTGTTGACTGAGGGCGCGTTCCTAAACCCGACTCGCGGCGTTACCTTTTACACCCGTGCCATTGGCGAAGACGGCGTTCTGCAGGACGTGTTCCTCGCAGATCGACGCGCTCCGAATGAGCGCGTGATCTACACAGCAGCCGAGGCATATCTCATACGCAATGGCGACGGCACATCGCTGATTATGGTGGACGGGCTTGCTCAGCGTCTTGCAACGTCTGACAATCGGCTCTCAACCGCGAAATTCCAAGATTTTTCCTTCGATATTTCGCCGCTGATGAGCACCGATGAACAAGTCGCACTGTCACTTCAATTCTTGCGCACTGATGCATTGCTGACCAACTGGGATCTGTTGGCGACTTCTCTTGGAACGACAACTGGTTCGATCGCCGAAGAATTGCATAGCCGCTTCGCCCGTGCCGCATTTTGTTTTGTCACGGCTATGATCGGCTTCGCGACGCTTCTTGTTGGTGGGTATTCGCGTTTTGGCGTCTGGCGCGAGATCGTCATCGCCTTTCTCTTGCTGATCGCACTCGACGGAATGCGCAGCACGTTGTCTGGCCCAGTGCTTGCAGATGCGCGTATGTGGCCGATCCTCTATACGCCTTCAGTCATAGGGCTGGCGCTGATCACGGGGCTGCTTTGGGTTTCGTCGAGCGGTGGCCTTAAGCTGCGTAGATTGCGGGAACGCTTTACATGATCCTGCACCTTTACTTCGCGCGGCGTTTTACTCTGGCTCTGCTCACGATCGCCGCAGTTTTGACCGCTCTTGTTGTTCTCGTTGATCTCATCGATCAGACCCGTGAGTTCGCGGATTTCGATGTTGGGTTTGGTCAAAGGGTCGGCCTGACCATGCTCAACGTGCCGAAGACGCTCAATCAGATCCTGCCTCTGATCATGATACTCGGTACGATCGCCCTTTTTGTTTCTCTCGCCAGGTCATCCGAATTGGTGGTGACACGTGCGGCAGGACGGTCCGCGATACGCGCACTTATTGGCCCGGTGGCGGTTTCTATCGTTATTGGAGTTCTGGCCACCACAACACTCGGTCCTATCGTTGCGGCCACGTCCAAGCAGTACGCAACCCTCGCTGAAACCTATCGTTCAGGTGGTGTATCTGCAGTATCCATTTCAGAAGAAGGCCTTTGGCTCCGGCAAGGTGGAGAAACGGGCCAAACCGTTATCCGTGCGGCGCGATCAAATGCAGATGCGTCGGTACTTTATGACGTTACATTCGTTGCCTACGCACCGAATGGCGGACCCGTCCGTCGAATCGAAGCAGGCAGCGCGGCACTGCGGGACGGTGCGTGGTCGCTGCGCAATGCAAAAGCCTGGCCTCTGGCCACCGGGATCAATCCAGAGGCAAACGCAGTCGAGCAGGATGTCCTCGAGATTCCTTCAACCCTAACGCTCGACGGCATACGCGAACGTCTTGGCACACCGGCGGGTGTGTCAATTTGGGATATGCCCGAGTTCATCATGCAGCTGGAACAGGCAGGATTTTCTGCACGCAAGCATGTGGTCTGGATGCAATCCGAACTCGCACGCCCAATCTTCCTCATGGGCATGGTTCTTGTTGCCGCAGCGTTCACGATGCGCCATACCCGCTTTGGGGGGACCGGCACGGCTGTGCTGGCTGCAGTGTTGCTGGGGTTTGGTTTGTACTTCATCCGGAGCTTTGCACAGATACTGGGCGAAAATGGCCAGATACCAGTGCTTTTGGCGGCATGGGCACCACCTGTGGCCTCCATTCTTCTGGCACTGGGCCTTCTGTTACAGGCCGAGGACGGGTGACGTGCAGGTGACTATCAAACACATTGTCACCGCCGTAATTCTTCTGCTGGGAGCGGCCGGATACGCCAACGCACAGGCACAACCTGAGACGCCGACAGATCGACCAGCCCCTGCTGTCCTTGTTGCAGATGATATTGAAGTCACTCGTGATCGACGACTGATCGCCCGGGGCAATGTTGAGGCATTCCAAGGCACCACACGGTTGAGCGCGCAGTCCATCGAATACAACGGAGACACCGGGGCACTGACCATCACCGGGCCTATCGTAATCGATGATGGCGCGGGCATCGTCATACTGGCCAGCCAGGCAGAACTGAGCGAAGACCTTCAGAACGGCCTGCTGACGGGCGCAAGGCTTGTGCTGAATGATCAGGTGCAATTGGCATCGGTGCAAATGAACCGCGTTGGCGGGCGGTACATCCAGCTCTACAAGACGGCCGTCACGTCCTGCCGTATATGCGAAAATGACACACGCCCACCCCTTTGGCAGATCAGGGCCAAGCGTGTTGTGCATGACCGAGAAGCGCGCCAGCTTTACTTTGACGGGGCGCAAATCCGGGTACGGAACACGCCAATCATCTACTTGCCGCGTCTTCGCCTTCCGGACCCGACACTTGATCGGGCATCCGGTTTCCTATTTCCCGAGATACGGTCAAATTCGCGTTTGGGTAACGGGCTCGCAGTTCCCTATTTCATCAAGATTGGCGACCATAGAGACCTGACCCTGATTCCGTACCTGACAGGCAAGACACGGACACTCGAATTCCGGTATCGTCAGGCATTCGAACGCGGTCGTATCATCGTACAAGGCGCATATTCTGACGATGACCTGCAACCCGATGACAAACGCGGATACCTGTTCGCCGCGGGCGAATTTGCGTTGAATCGCGGCTTCGTGCTCGAATTCGATCTCGAATCCGTGTCTGACGATGCGTACCTCAATGACTATGGTTTTTTTGGCAAAGACCGCCTCGACAGCACGATCCAGGTAGCCCGCACGCGCAGGGACGAATTTATCCAACTCTCTTACGTGAACTTCAAGTCGCTCCGGGATGATGAAGATGATGACCTGTTGCCATCGGATGTTGTTGATGTGCTCTATGAAAGGCGCTTTCACCCAAGCCTGATCGGGGGTGAGATTCGCTTGTCAGCGGAAGCGCATGGGCACGAGCGCCCTTCAAACGTGAACTTCGATGCCAACGGGGATGGCATCGTGGATGGGCGTGATGTCTTGCGTTTCAATTTCGAAGCAGAGTGGTTGCGCACGTACCAACTGGGTGGGTTACAAGTACAAACCGATCTGGGTATCGCTGGTGACATTATCCGGGTGAGCGATGACATAACCTTCGACGAAGATAATGGGTTGGCACCAAAGGTTGGTGTGACTTTGCGCTATCCGCTCGTGCGCCGTGGAAACAACGGGGTAAGGCAATTCTTTGAGCCGCTGGTTCAGTTGTCATGGGTCGGCGGCGATGGTCTGAACGTCCCGAATGAGGAAAGCACGCGCGTCGAGTTTGACGAAGGCAACCTGCTGTCGCTCAGCCGCTTTCCGGCACCGGACAGACGGGAACGGGGCTGGGCTGTCGCCTATGGCGGCACTTGGGCGCGGCTTGATCCGAACGGATGGTCCGCGACCATCACGGCGGCCCAGGTGCTGCGGGAAGAGGCACAAGCCGATTTCAATGACACCTCCGGGCTTTCCGGCACCGCCTCCGATTTCCTGCTGGCCGGGAAACTGGAATTCGAAGGTGGTTTTGCCATGTCGGGTCGCACATTGTTTAACGAGAGCTTTGATGTGGCCAAGGCCGAAGTGCGGGGTGATTGGAGCAACACTCGTGTGGATGTTGGTGGCAGCTATGTCTGGATCTCGGAAGATACGGACATCGATTTACCTTCCCCCATTGGTGAGGTCACATTTGACGGGTCGTACAAGATTGACCGCTTCTGGACGGCAAGTGCGAACTGGCGTTACGATCTTGAGGAAGGTCGCGCCGCGACTGCAGGGGCCGGAATTGCCTATTCAAATGAATGCGTACGCGTGGGGTTGTCAATCAATCGCAGCTTCGCGGACTCGACAACTCTTGAGCCCTCGACCAGTCTGGGGTTAACAGTGTCCTTGCGCGGGTTTTCGGTCAACACCGGGGACCGGGTGGAAACACGATCATGCGGAAAGCGGGCGAAATGAGCGGTAAGAGAATTCGGCAATCGGTGATTGCGGCATGTGCCTTGGCACTTTGCACAGTTCAGGTATCTGCACAGAACCTATTTGCCCCTGTGGCGGAGGTGGACCAGCGCGTCATCTCGGAATTTGAAGTGCAACAGCGGCAGCGCTTTCTAAGGATATTGGGCGCCAGTGGTAGCAGCCGGACGGAAGTCATCGAAGAACTGATCCGGGACCGCCTCCGCGAGACTGAAACGCGTCAGGCTGGCATCGTTTTGTCCTCGGAAGAGCTGGCACAGGGGCTAAGCGACTTCGCAGCACGCGCTGAGCTTTCGACCGAGGAATTTGTTCAAGGTCTCGCCAGCGAAGGCATCGCGGAAGAAACATTCCGCGACTTCGTGAACGTGTCTCTGGTGTGGCGCGACTACATCCGCGCCCGCTACGGCAACCGGGTACAGATCGATGACCGTGAAATTGATCGCGCTGTTGCCAGTGCGCGCGGCAATTCCGGCATTGAGGTTCTGGTGTCCGAGATCATCATTCCCGCCCCGCCAGCAGAGGCAGAGCGGGTACTGGAACAAGCGGAAATCATTGCGCAAACCACGTCGGAAGCCGAGTTTTCCAACTTTGCGCGCCGCGTCTCCGCAACGGCTTCGCGCGGTGCCGGGGGCCGTTTGCCCTGGACCCCAATCAGTGATTTGCCACCTGTGTTACGTCCCCTGCTCTTGGCGCTTGGCCCGGGCCAGGTCACGGCTCCGCTTCAGATTCCTAACGCGGTGGCGCTTTTCCAACTGCGTGACATCCGTGAAACTGAAGCGCCTCAACAAACGTTTTCGTCCATTGAATACGCGGCATATTACATCAATGGCGGTCGCACGCCGGAAGGTTTGTCACGGGCCCGTGCCATTTCCGCCAGTGTGGATCGCTGCGATGACCTATATGGCATAGCGCAGGGCCAGCCTGAGAATGTGCTGGATCGCGGCAGCCTGCCGCCCGAAGAGATCCCGGATGACATCGCGATCGAGCTGTCAAAACTCGATCCGGGCGAAGTTTCGACTGCATTGACCCGCGCCGGGGGCAATACATTGGTGTTCCTGATGCTCTGTGGCCGCACACCGGCGTTGGAGGAAGATCAGGAAATTGACCGTAATGCGATCGCCAACCAGTTGCGAAATCAGCGTCTGAACGCGTTTGCTGAAACGCTGCTGGCAGACCTGCGTGCGGAAGCCGACATACGCATCCTCGAATGACCACGGCTCCGGTCGCCATCTGCTGTGGCGAACCCGCGGGTATTGGCCCGGAAATTGCGGCCAAAGCGTGGGCCGCTCTGCAACATGACGTACCCATGATTTGGATCGGTGATCCCCGTCACCTACCCGGCGACACACAGTGGACCGAAGTTACGGAATGCGCTGACGCTGTAGGTACTAAGGCGCTTCCTGTCTTGCGTCACGATTTCCCCACCAGCGCGACACCGGGTCACCCAAATCTGGAAAACGCGCAGGGTGTCATCGACGTGATCGCACGGGGGGTCGATCTGGTAACAAGCGGCGAGGCATCTGCGTTGTGCACGGCCCCCATCCACAAGAAAGCTCTAATGGACGGCGCATGTTTCGCATACCCGGGCCACACCGAGTACTTGGCCGCTCTGACACAAGCACCACGCCCCGTGATGATGTTGGCATCAGACGCGTTGCGCGTTGTCCCGACAACGATCCACATCGCCCTTGAAGATGTGCGCACAACTCTGACGCCAGACCTGTTGCGCGAGACAATCATGATCACCGCACAATCACTCCGGGATCAATTTCACATCCTTGAGCCGCGCATAGCAGTCGCTGGTCTAAACCCCCACGCAGGCGAAGGCGGGGCCATGGGTACTCAGGAAGTGGAGTGGATCACGGCACTGGTTGCCGATATGGCAGCGGATGGTATCAATGTCACCGGCCCATGGCCTGCCGATACAATGTTTCATGCCGCAGCGCGTCGCCGCTATGACGCTGCCGTGTGCATGTACCATGATCAGGCCCTGATCCCAATCAAGACATTGGACTTTGATCGCGGCGTCAACGTAACGCTGGGCCTGCCCATCATCCGGACCTCGCCAGACCACGGCACCGCCTTTGACATTGCAGGACGCGATATGGCCAATCCCACCAGCATGATCGAAGCAATCAAGCTGGCGTATCAAATGGCAAGTGGCACATGAGTGCCATTGATGATCTGCCGCCCTTGCGCGATGTGATCGCGACCCATGGGCTGAGCGCGCGCAAGTCGCTTGGGCAGAATTTTCTTCTGGACCTGAACCTGACAGCCAAGATCGCGCGGCAAGCCGGAGACTTGAGCGGGTCTGACGTACTCGAGATCGGCCCCGGCCCCGGCGGTCTGACCCGCGGCCTGTTGTCCGAAGGCGCGCGCAAGGTTCTTGCCATTGAAAAGGACGCGCGCTGCCTGCCCGCCCTCGCCGAAATCGCTGACCGCTATCCCGGTCAGTTGCAGGTCATCGAAGGTGACGCGCTGGATATCGATCCGCTTGAACATCTGACGCCACCGATCAGGGTGGCTGCCAACCTGCCCTATAACGTCGGCACCGAACTTTTGGTTCGCTGGCTCACGCCCCCTACCTGGCCACCCTTCTGGCAGTCTTTGACGCTAATGTTCCAGCGCGAAGTAGCGGAGCGTATCGTCGCGCAGCCCGGATCGAAGGCATATGGCCGCTTGGCCGTCCTGGCGCAGTGGCGGTCTGATGCCCGGATCGTCCTGTCGCTGCCACCGGAGGCATTTACGCCACCCCCCAAAGTATCCAGCGCAGTTGTCCACCTGACTGCCCTGCCTGCGCCAAGGTTCGACGCGGACGCCGCTGTCCTGAGCCGCGTCGTCGCCGCCGCCTTTAACCAAAGACGCAAGATGCTGCGCGCTGCTTTGAAGGGCACGGCGCCCGACATCGAAGATCGGTTGCTTGCCGCGGGCATCAAGCCAACGGATCGGGCGGAACAAGTGCCACTTGAAGGTTTCTGCGCCCTTGCACGTGAAGTGGCCAAGGGCTGAAACGAAAAAGGCACGCCGCCGGCGCGCCTCGTTTCAAATCGGAAGCAAAGCTTACTCTGCCGCTTCAGGCGCTGGCCCATCCGCATCGGGTTGCGGCGCCTCAGGCTGCTCGGCAACCGGTTCGGCCTTGGGCTTGCGCGAGCGGCTGCGCGTTGATTTCGGCTTGGGCTTGGGTTGGCTTTCCGGTGTTTCGACCAACCCGGTTTCTCCCGCAGGTTCGACAATGTCGGGCTGCGGGGCCTGCGCAGGATCGGCACTCGCTTCCTGCTCTTGCCGAGAGGAGCGCTCACGATCACGCTCTGCCTGACGCTCGCGGTTCTGGCGCTCCTGCTCTTCACGGCGCGCCTCAATCTCGCGTTGGGCTTCGGCCAGCATCCGCAGATAGTGCTCTGCATGCTGCTGAAAGTTCTCAGTCGCGACGCGGTCACCAGACAGCTGTGCGTCGCGCGCCAACTGGTTGTACTTGTCAATGATCTGTTGCGGCGTACCGCGGACCTTGCCCTCCGGGCCGGAACTGTCGAACACGCGGTTGACGACGTTGCCGCCACCCCCACCGGAATTGCGGTTGCGGTTGTTCTTGGACCGGGACCGTGATCTCGAAGACTTCATGGATATATATGGCTCTCTGGCATAACTCTTTGTGATCGCCCGTGCCGCATCATCTTGGTTGCGTGTCACAGTCTCTTGGCGATCTTGTGGATGGGACGCTGTTGCAAGGCAGAAGCCGGTGCATCTGCGTCTGATAAATGAATAAGCACGGACATGGCCCGCCGACAAGGGTTAAAGCCAAATTTTCGCTATTTTTGATCGTTTCATGCTGGATTCCGCGCAAGAATGACACGGTCGCGTCCATCCAAGTCTGGCAACACGTCCACAGTACCCCACCCGCTCCGTTCAAAAATGGTGCGCACTTCAGCGCCCTGTTGCCAACCAATCTCGCACAGAACACGGCCATTGGCCGTCAGATAGCTACCTGCTTGGTCTGCAATCGTTCGATAGGCCGACAGCCCGTCGCCCTCATCGGTGAGTGCCATGCGCGGTTCGTGCTCGCGCAACTCGGGCGACACCTCCTCCATCTCGAAAGCAGAAAGATAAGGAGGATTCGCCACAATTAGGTCAAAACGACCATCGACGGGATCGAACCAATCCCCCTGCTTGATCTGGGCACGTGACGCGACCTCGTGTAGCGCAACATTCGCAGACGCCTGCAAACATGCCGCTTCAGACAGATCGACGCCCACCCCAATGGCATTCTCGCGTTCCGCCAGCAACGTCACCAGCAAACAGCCTGACCCAGTGCCAAGATCCAAAACACGTTCGAAGTCTTCGCTCAATGCCGCTTCGACCAGCGTTTCGGTTTCAGGCCGAGGGTCCAACACATCGGCACTGATCTTGAAACGGCGGCCATAGAATTCGCGCTCACCTATCAGGTGGCTGACAGGCACCCGCACTGCGCGCAAGGCAATCAGATGGTCATAGCGGTCCGCTATGTCAGGCGCGATGTCCTCTGGGGCAATGAGTGTGATGCGGGCGGCATCGACTTGCGCCGCATGCGCCAGCAGCACACGCGCATCCCGCGCAGGGTCCGGCACACCCGCTGCGCGCAGCCGCGCCGTGGCGGCCACCATGGCTTCGGCGGCGGTGGTCACGTGCCCATCTCGGCCATCAGACGGGCCTGTGCGTCCGCGGTAAGTGCGTCAATCACCTCGTCCAGATCACCCTGCATCACCTGGTCCAGCTTGTAGAGCGTCAGGTTGATCCGGTGATCGGTCATGCGCCCTTGCGGAAAGTTGTAGGTGCGAATGCGCTCGGACCGGTCGCCAGACCCCACCTGCGCGGCGCGGTCAGCGGATCGTTCACTGTCAACGCGGGACCGCTCCAGATCATAGAGCCGCGCCCGCAAAACCTGCATGGCCTTGTCGCGATTGCGGTGCTGCGATTTCTCGGAACTGGTCACGACAATACCTGTGGGCAGGTGCGTGATGCGCACGGCACTGTCGGTTGTGTTCACGTGTTGCCCGCCCGCCCCGGAGGATCGCATGGTGTCGATTCGAATGTCTTGCGATGCAATTTCGATATCGACGTCCTCAGCCTCTGGCAGAACCGCAACGGTCGCAGCCGAAGTATGGATGCGCCCTCCGCTTTCGGTCGTTGGCACCCGCTGCACCCGGTGCACCCCGCTTTCATACTTCATTCGGGCAAAGACATTGTCGCCGGTGATGTGGGCCACAACCTCTTTGATGCCGCCAAGTTCGGTGGCCTGCTCTTCGACAATGTCGATCTTCCAGCCCCGCGCCTCGGCATAGCGCTGGTACATGCGCAAGAGGTCTCCCGCAAAAAGCGCGGCCTCGTCTCCTCCGGTGCCCGGACGGATTTCCAGCATGGCAGGCCGCGCGTCCGCTGCATCCTTTGGGAGCAGGGCAAGTTGCAAAGCGGCCTCCGCATCCGGCAACGCCGCCTTGAGTCGCGGCAGCTCTTCTTCGGCCAGTTCAGCCATGTCCGGGTCGGACAGCATCAGCTCGGCCTCTTCCATGTCCGTCACGATCTGCTGATAGGCTTCGATCCGATCAACAACAGGTTTGAGGTCAGAGTATTCCTTGGCCAATGCGGCGATGTCGCCTGACCCATCGGCCATGGCGGCTTCAAGATACTGAAAGCGCTGGGTGATCTGGATAAGGCGGTCTTGGGGGATCATAACGTCGGTTTGATCCAAGGCAGGGTATTGGTCAAGGGGCCGGGTGTGCTATATTGCGCGCCATGATGCGTAACGCCTTGATATTCTTGCTCATGGCCAGCCCGACGTTGGCGGATGTCACCTCACCTTCTGGCAAGACGGTCGAGTGTTATTGCACCGACAAATCCGGCGCCCGAGTCGAGTTAGGTCAAACCATCTGTCTTCAGGTGGATGGGCGTATGTTCATGGCGCAATGCCAGATGTCTCTGAATTCGCCCATGTGGCGTGAAGTTCAAGAAGGGTGCCTCAGCTCATCCCTCTTGGGCGGCAGCCAGCAACCGCTGCAATCGTTCCCTGTTGACGCCAAAATCTGAACGGCCAAACCGCAGTCTGGCGTGCATCTTTAGTAGGCCGTCGCTGTATTCGACCGTCGTATAGTCAGGAAAACCAATCCATTTGGACCGAGTCACATACGTCACGCGTCCTTCGTCAACAGAGCCGGCGACAACTTGGGTGCGAGACAGAGCGCGCGCGGCAGCATCAACGCGTGCGAAAGCCATATCGTCAGCCTCTACGACGCGGATTGCACCGCCCACCATGTTCTGACTGTTCGTCTCGGCAATGAGCACATGCCACCGCGCAGGATCGGTCGGTGCCAGGCGTACGAAAGCAAGCAACCCCACCAAAACAATACAAATTAAAACAGTGGTATACATTGCGAACTTCATTTCACTCCTTCAATCCCGCATGATGGCTCCCGATCGGGATGTTTTCGGCTCAACGGTAGGTAACACCCGGAAGGACACACAACAGTTCGTACAGAATATTTGCCCCGGTCAGGGCAGTGTTGCCCGAGGTATCGTAGGGTGGCGAAACTTCTACAAGATCACAGCCCACAATGTTCAAACCCTTGAACGCCCGTATCAACTGCAGTGCCTGCGGAGTCGTCAATCCACCAATCTCAGGTGTGCCCGTACCCGGAGCAAAAGCTGGATCAAGGCTGTCTATGTCATAGGTGACATAGGTTGGTACGCTGCCGATATCACGCCTGATCTCCGCGCCCAATTGACCCAGATCGCGCCCCCACAGCTCATGTGCAGGAAACTGTTGGAACCCCCACCCCTGCGCTTCAGTGAAATCCTCGGCCGTGTATCCGGTACCGCGCAACCCAACCTGATAGACCTTTGAAGGTTGGATCAACTCTTCTTCATAGGCGCGTCGAAAGACTGTTCCATGGGTTTCCCGTTCGCCGAACATTTCGTCGTTCACATCCGCATGGGCGTCGACGTGGATCAACGCGACAGGCCCGTGCCGCTTGGCAATTGCCCGAAGAATCGGGAGTGTGATCGAATGATCGCCACCGATCGCCAGGGGGATCGCATCGTAATTCAAGATCGCCTCATAACTCTCTGCAATGATGCGTAAACTGTCACTAAGAGAGAATGTATTGATAGCCAGGTCACCAATGTCTGCGACATGCAGATTGTCAAATGGTGCTGCCCCTGTTTGCAGATTGTAGGGGCGGATCATCGCAGATTCCGATCGAACCTGCTTGGGACCAAACCGTGTGCCCGACCGCCAGGAGGTGCCAATGTCCATCGGCACGCCCAGAACAGCCACGTCCAGCTTGTGCAATTCATTCGAGAACGGCAGACGCATGAATGTGTTGGGACCCGAGAACCGAGCCAGGTCATTGCCGCTGAGCGGTTGATTCTTAGGCGCCACCGCGCATCCTCCATCCCAAAAGCTGGCAAATTTCGGTCGCGACATGCGCGCCCGCGATGGCAGTAGCCCCGGTTGTATCAAAAGGTGGGGACACCTCGACAACATCACCGCCTTGAATGTTGATCCCGGCAAGCCCGCGCAGCAAGGCCGCTGCCTGCGCCGAACTCAGGCCACCCCACACGGGCGTTCCTGTGCCGGGGGCAAATGCAGGGTCAAGTCCGTCGATATCAAAGCTCAGATAGACGGGTCTGCCGCCAACGATCTCACGCGCGCGCTCAGCCGCTGCAGCGGGCCCAATGCGATGAAATTCGGGGGCGTCGATGATGTTGACGCCAAGCGTGTCCTCGTTCGTGGTGCGAATGCCGATCTGAACCGAGGTCGCAGGATCCACGATGCCGGATTTCACCGCCTTGTAGAACATGGTGCCATGATCCACCCGGCTCATGTCATCATCGGCCCATGTGTCCGTATGCGCGTCGATCTGGATCAGGGACATCGGCCCGTGTTTTTCTGCATATGCCTTGAGAATGGGGAAAGATATGTAGTGATCCCCCCCAAGCACCACGCTCGCGGCACCGGCGTCCAGAATACCGCGAATATGGGCGGTCAGCGTATCCGGGAAGGCAGGGATGTTGGCGTAATCAAAGGCCACATCACCATAGTCGATGATCGTACGTTCGCTAAGGACGTCAAAAGGCCAGCCATAGGGCGCATCCGGTGCCTGCAGGCTCGATGCCTCGCGGATCGCGCGAGGGCCCAACCGGGTGCCCGGCCGGTTCGTAACCGCCTGATCAAACGGCACACCGGTCACTGCGATATCCACATCAGTCAGATCCTTGGTGTAGCGCCTTCGCAAAAAGGATGTTGCCCCGCCAAAGGTCAGTTCAGACGACGGCCCGCGCGGATCATCACGTGTAAACGCATGATCCATCTGGTTCTTTGCATCTTCCAGGGCCATCAGCGCCCCACCGGCTGCGCTGTTTCGACAAGGCGCGCAAAGAACGATGCGCCGATGGGCGCAATCTCGTCATTGAAATTGTATTTCGGGTGGTGAACGCCTGCGCCGTCACCCTGCCCTAGCATCAGATAAGCGCCAGGCCGCGCCTCCAGCATGTACGAGAAATCCTCGGCGCCCATGACGGGCTCGACATCTGGATCAACCCCCGGCTCCCCCGCGACATCGGCGGCGATGCGCGCTGCGAACTCTGCCTTGTCCGCATCGTTGACCGTTGGGGGATAGCCAAATTCGAGCTCTAGCTTGGCCTCGCACCCATAGGCTGCCGCGGTGCCCTCAACGACCGCCTCCATGCGACTTACAGCCATTGCCTGCACCTCTTTACTGAAGGTGCGGACGGTGCCGTTGATATAGGCGGTCTCGGGGATCACATTGTCCGTGGTTCCGGTATGAATCTGTGTGGTGGAAATCACCAACTGGTCCAGCGGCTTTTGATTGCGGCTGACGATGGTCTGCAGGGCCGTGACAATCGCGCATGCCGCAACCACCGGATCGACCGTGTCATGGGGCCGTGCCGCATGACCACCTTTGCCGGTGATATGGATATGAAACGTGTCCGCTGCGGCCATGATCGGTCCGCCGCGCGTGTGGAACTTGCCGAAATCCTTTCCGGGGGCGTTGTGGATTGCATAGACCTCGTTGATCTCGAAACGCTCCATGATACCCTCCTGCACCATGACCTCGCCGCCCCCGCCATCTTCCTCGGCAGGTTGAAAGATCAGCGCGACCCGGCCCGAGAAATTCCGCGTTTCGGTCAGGTACTTCGCTGTCCCAAGCAGCATCGCAGTATGTCCGTCGTGACCACAGGCGTGCATCCTTCCTGGATGGGTTGAGGCATAGTCAACTCCGGTTTCCTCTTCGATGGGCAAAGCATCGAAATCCGCGCGCAAGCCAATCGTCGGACCGTCCCCTTGGCCGTTGATAATGGCAACGATGCCTGTCTGCGCGATGCCGGGATGCACTTCATCCACACCGATCTCGGCCAGCCGTTCTTTGATGAACGCTGACGTCTTGGGACAATCAAAGGACAGTTCAGGGATCGAATGCAGGTGCTGCCGCCACGCGGCCATGTCGGGCGCAAGATCGCCGATGCGGTTGATGATGGGCATGGGTGGACTCCGGTCCCTGAGATACGTCACATGTCAGCAAACCTGAAACCGCGAGGGGCTGCAATGGGTGACGATCTGATCCACGATCAAACGGCGGGCATCGAACGGCTTTTGGAAATCATGCGCCGCCTGCGTGACCCGGAAACGGGCTGCCCTTGGGACGTTGAGCAAACCTTTCGCTCCATCGCGCCCTACACCATCGAAGAAGCCTACGAAGTTGCCGATGCGATTGAGCGTGAGGATTGGGGTGAGCTTGAGGGCGAACTGGGCGATCTGCTGCTGCAATCGGTGTATCACACGGCCATGGGGGAAGAGGCCGGACATTTCAGCTTTCAGTCTGTTGTGACCAACATCTCGAACAAGATGGTGGACCGTCACCCTCACGTCTTCGGTGACGAGTCTCGTGACAAATCATCGGAACAGCAAACCCGCGACTGGGAAGCCATCAAAGCCGCGGAACGCGCTGGCAAGGCGCAAAAAGGGGCACTGGATGGCGTGGCACCCAACCTGCCCGCACTTCTGCGTGCTGTGAAGCTGCAAAAGCGCGCCGCCCGTGTGGGCTTTGATTGGCCAGAGACAGCGCAGGTGCTGGACAAGATCAAGGAAGAAGCCGCCGAGCTGGTCGAGGCCCGAGACAGGATGGACCACGAGGAAATGGTGAACGAGATGGGCGACTTGCTGTTCGTCGTTGCCAACCTTGCCCGCCACCTTGGGGTTGAGCCGGAGGAAGCCTTGCGACGCACAAATGCAAAGTTCACACGCCGGTTCACTACGATCGAAGCGGCACTTGCGGCCAGGGGACACGCGCCGCAAGACAGCACGCTCGAAGAAATGGACATGCTATGGGACGCGGCAAAGGCTGCTGAACGCACTAGGCGAAATTGACGCTCGTCATCCACTCGATCTGCTTCAAGTCTGATGCGTAGCGCGCCGAAAGTTCTGCTTTTTCATCCTCACTGAATGCAGCAAAGCCAGTCTTTGCCGTTTCACCCGCATACTGACTGATAACCGCCTGCCAATCGCTGCGCGACAGGTTTTCACCGCGACGATACCGGACTTGAAGCGCTTCCAAGGCCGCATCGGTGGCACTTTGGTTCAAGATGCGCTGAGGTTCCACCAACTCCTCTCCCGAGAGGCTTGGCACAAGCCGCTTGAGCAAATCTGTGCTGGTTCCACGCGCCTCGTAGGGGACAACTGTTATGGCTTCGGGCCTCAATATGTCTTGCATCAGTTGGACAAGGTCGGGCCACCCTCTGTCCATATTCATGTAGTTACCGCTTACGTCGCAGAAGTCTGACATTTCATTATCTTCGGCACGTTTACGGAAAGCGGATTCAAACAGCTGGTCATATGGGCGTACGACGAGCATCAAATGCGCAATTGGACCTGTCCATGCCGCCCGTAAAGCGGTGCAGCGCATCTCTGCAAAAGGATAGAATTGACCTTGCAGAAAGTGAAACATGCGACCGGGAATATTCTCCTCGGACAAGATGACTGGACGGCCATCCCGATAGGCGTCCAGACCCAGCTTGGCCTTGATCGCGGCGGCAGCGTGATCAACGCGATGACCGGACGGAAGGCGCAGCGCCAACTCTCCCGAAGGGTTGCCATCACGCCCAGGATAAGCGGTTGTCCATCCCTGGCGATCCAATAACTGCCAGTTCTCATGCAAACACATCTGGAAAGACGAAGTGCCCGTGCGATGCGCGCCAGCGTGGATATAGATCGGAGCATCAGCCATAATATTTGCCCTTACGCCAGCCACCCCGCGTCACGCAAGGTTTTGCGCACGGCTGTTCGCCGCTTCTGGACAAGAGTTGCCAAAGAGGCCACGTTGCGCGGAAATTGGCTGGAGAGACCATGGCACCCCGCAAGATCATCATTGACACGGATCCCGGACAGGATGATGCGGTCGCAATTCTGCTGGCTCTGGCCAGCCCGGAAGATGTCGATGTGTTGGGGATCACGGCTGTTGCGGGCAATGTTCCGCTTGAACTGACAGCGAAAAATGCCCGCATTATATGCGAATTGGCTGGCAAAACTGATGTTCCGGTATTTGCCGGATGTGACCGGCCCCTTGGTCGAGACCTCGTGACGGCAGAGCATGTTCACGGCAAGACCGGGCTGGACGGGCCAAGTTTGCCGGACCCCCAAATGCCCCTGCAGGAACAGCACGCCGTCGACTTCATCATCGAAACGGTGCGCGCTCATGATACTGGCACCATAACCCTGTGCCCCTTGGGTCCGTTGACGAACGTCGCGACAGCCTTTCAACGCGCCCCGGACATCGTTGAGAAGGTTCAGAAAATCGTGCTGATGGGCGGGGCGTATTTTGAAGTTGGCAACATTACCCCCACCGCTGAATTCAACATTTATGTCGATCCCGAAGCCGCTGATATCGTTTTTAAAAGTGGCGTCGATATCGTCGTCATGCCGTTGGATGTTACGCACAAGGCACTGGTGACAAAACCACGCAACGACGCCTTTCGCGCTTTGGGCACACCCGTTGGCGTAGCGGTGGCCGAGATGACCGACTTCTTTGAGCGGTTCGACAAAGAAAAATACGGCTCTGCCGGGGCGCCACTGCACGATCCCTGTGTCACGGCCTATCTGATCCGGCCGGACCTGTTCACTGGGCGGCATGTCAACGTTGAGGTTGAGACGTCGTCAGATCTTACCATGGGAATGACCGTCGCGGATTGGTGGCGCGTAACTGGCAGGCCTGCGAATGCCATGTTCATGGGCGATATAGACGCGGATGGCTTCTTTGGTTTGTTGACCGAACGGTTGGCCCGACTGTGAGCGCCGCACTCACCCTTGCTACGCCAGAGCATTTTGCACGGCTTGATGCGTTGGTTGCTGCTTTTCACGCAGAAGAAGGGATCACCCTGTCTGACGACGCGCGGGCTGCCGGGTTGCAACCGCTGTTGGATGGTATCCCGCATGGGGCCGCATATCTGATTGGTCCGCCGCGTGCGCCCATTGGATATGTTGTGGTCACCTTCGGCTGGTCGATCGAATTCGGTGGAATGGATGGGTTCGTTGACGAAATATTCATTCGACCCGGCGTGCGCGGTCGCGGCATTGCCACCGAGGTGCTGTTGGCCCTGCCCCGCGCTTTAGGGGGTGCTGGCGTCAAAGCCCTTCATCTCGAAGTCGCATCCGACAACATCACTGCACAGCGTCTCTACGCCCGGGCTGGTTTCCGTCTGCGTGATGGATACCACCTGATGACACGTATGCTCTAGTCACGCGGTGCATCGCCGCCTATCTCATGACCATGAGCTTACACATCCCCTTCGATAACAGCTACGCCACCCTACCGAGTGGGTTTTTCAGCCGTCTTGACCCAACACCCGTCAAAGACGCGCAAATGCTGGCATGGAACGAAAAACTCGCTGCCGAGTTGGGGATTGAAGGCACCGACCCCACCGTGTTCGCTGGATCCCGCGTCCCCGACGGGGCGGCACCGCTGGCACAGCTTTATGCCGGGCACCAATTCGGCAACTATAACCCGCAATTAGGCGACGGGCGGGCTATCCTGCTGGGTGAAGTGGTCGACACCCATGGGCAACGCCGCGACATACAGCTCAAGGGATCAGGTCCCACCCCCTACTCCCGCATGGGCGACGGGCGGGCTTGGCTCGGCCCGGTCTTGCGCGAATATGTTGTTAGCGAGGCCATGCATGCCCTTGGCATTCCCACAACGCGCGCACTTGCGGCTGTCGCAACGGGCGAGCCGGTGTACCGCGAACAAGGTGCCCTGCCCGGCGCTGTCCTCACCCGCGTCGCATCCAGCCATCTACGCGTCGGGACCTTTCAAATCTTTGCCCATCGCGGGCAGATCGACGAATTACGCACACTGGCCGACTATGCCATCGCGCGCCATCACCCTGACGCAGATGGCCCCATGGGTTTGCTCAGCTCCGTGTGCGCTGTGCAATCCGAACTTGTCGCTGCGTGGATGTCTGTCGGCTTCATTCATGGCGTGATGAACACCGACAACTGCACGATCTCTGGCGAAACGATCGACTATGGACCGTGCGCGTTCATGGATGCCTTTCACGAGGGCCGTGTGTTCTCGTCCATCGACCAAATGGGGCGCTATGCATTTGGCAACCAGCCCCGCATCGCCGTTTGGAACATGGCGCAGTTGGCGACGGCATTGATCCAGCTGCTTGATGACAAGGATCAGGCTGTAAAGGATGCGACAGCCATCGTTCACGCCATGCCGCAGCAGTTGGAAGACGCATGGTTGCGCCGCTTCGGGGCCAAGCTCGGCCTCGCCGATGTCACTGCAGATGATCAGTCCATGATCGAAGATCTTCTGAACCTCATGCAGACGGACGGCGCTGACTTTACCAACACGTTTGCAGCCCTGAACGCAGAAGCAGCCCGCGATCAGTTCACCAACCGCGACGCGTTTGACGCGTGGGCGAAACGCTGGGCGCAGCGCGGCCCTGACATGGACTTGATGCAACGCACAAACCCCCGGATCATTCCGCGCAACCATCGCATCGAGACGATGATCGAGGCCGCCGTTTCGGACGATATGGCTCCTTTCGAACGGCTCATGGCGGCGTTGGCGAAACCGTATGACTTGCCAGATGAGTTTGACGATCTGCGTCGCCCGCCAACGCAAGCCGAGATTGTGCCAGCCACGTTTTGCGGCACTTAACGCCTGTTGATCAGCACCAATCCCACGGCCACCAATGCAAGTGCTGCCCATATGGTTGCCGTGATATCTTCGCCTAGGATCAACCAGCCAAGGACCACGGCAAAGACAGGCGACAGAAAGCTGAACGACGCAACCCCAGATGCGGGATAAATCTTCATCAGGAAAAACCAGAATAGAAACCCGAAGCTCGCGATAAACACGATCTGGTAGGCAAGACCGACAACGTGGATCACCTCCAGATCCCGCAAAAGCGGACCGAAAGCCGGCGCAAGGATCAGCAAAACCGGGGCTGATATGAGCAATTGCCAGAAAAGTTGTTGTTCTGCGGGAATACGGCTCAGCGGAGTGACACGCACGCACAGGGCAATACCGGCCCAGCACAGCGCCGCCCCAAGGGCAAAGGCATCTCCCAGCAGGTTGCCCTGCCCCGCGTCACGATCCGCTAGTGCCAAAACGACGCCGCCCATCGCAAAGGCAAGGCCAATCAGGCGCACACCATTCAGCTGTTCCCCCGGAAGCAGCACATGTGCAGCCACAGCCAACCAGACCGGCATCGAGTAAAACAGGATCGACGTCCGCGCGACGCTGGTCAGGTCCAAAGCTAAAAACAGGCAGATGAACTCAACTGCGAACAGGACACCCGCGACGATGCCGCCCGTTCTGCCCTCGGCTGGCAGACGCAATGGGATCCCGCGCGCCCACATCCAAAGCCCCAGCAGCACAAGCGCCCCAAGCGAACGCAAACCAGCAAGAAAGACGGGCTGAAATCCTGCATTCGAGACTTTGATAACGACCTGATTGAACCCAAGGTTCAACGAAAACAGCGTCAGCGCCACGGCACCAATCAGGTCGATATGCGACTTTCGAGTCATCGGCGCAGAACGGCCGGTTTACAGGTCAATGTCAATCGGCCACGAACATTCCCCCCCGTTTGGTCAGCATTCTATGCAAGACTGGGCCGCAACGATTCCCGGGGAGATGGAGAACAAACATGAGCTTGATGAAAACACTGGCTAAAGTGGCCATCGGTGTTGCGGTGGCCAAGGGCGCAAGCGCGATGATGCAAAATCGCAGCGGGTCCGGCGGAGCATCGGCTGGCGGTGGCCTTGGCGGCTTGCTGGGTGGTCTGAGCGGTGGCCAAACTCAGGGCGGTGCGGGTCTACAAGACATGTTGGGCGGCCTGATGGGCGGCGCGCAAGGCGCTGGCTCCACCGGCGGCATGGGCGGGCTTGGCGGCTTGCTCGAGGGGCTTGGCGGCGCAGGCGGCCAAGGTCAGGGACTGCAGGGTATGCTCGGCGGTCTGGCCGGTGGCGCAGGCGCAGGTGGCCTTCTAGGTGCCTTGGGCGGTGCTATGGCCAAACGGCCAGCCGACAATGGCGCAAGCTTCGGTCAGGTTCTGAACTCCAACTTCGACCAAACGCCAGAAGACCCGATTGAACCGACGGCAGATCAAGAGGCCGCCGCTGCCCTTATGCTGCGTGCAATGATCCAGGCGGCCAAGTCCGACGGCCAGCTGGACGATGCCGAACAGGAAAAGCTGATGGGCCAGTTGGGTGGCGACGTGGATGCGGAAGAGGCCGCTTTTCTCCGCACAGAGATGCAACGGGATGTCGATGCAACCGCCCTCGCCCGAGACGTTCCAAATGGTATGGGCCCGCAGGTCTATGCCATGTCGGTCCTTGCCATCGATCTCGATTCACAGGCCGAGGCAAAGTACCTGCATGGCCTTGCGCAAGCGCTTGGGATGGACGCAGCAAGCGTAAACGACATCCACGCGCAGCTGGGCGTACCCTCACTTTACGCCTGAGCAACCAGGCATATCAGGTGCGCGGCCCCTTGGGCTTCGGCTTCCGACGCCTACGGTTCGACGGTTTGGACGTACCTGGCGCACCGGGTCGCCCACCACCGGGCTTGCCGCCCGGACGGCCGCGCCCGCCACCTCCCCGACCACCTGCAGGCTTCGCGTTGGGATCCGCCATCGGTTCCCACGCACGGCCCGACAGGACAGGAATGGTCATTTTCATGACCTTCTGAATGTCCTTGAGATGATCCATCTCTTCGGGCGCACAGAACGCCACGGCAGATCCGTCCTTGCCCGCCCGCGCCGTGCGACCGATCCGGTGCACATAGGCTTCGGGCACGTTTGGCAGTTCATAGTTGTAGACGAATTTGACGTCCGGAATATCCAATCCGCGGGCGGCTACATCAGTTGCAACCAGCACACGCACCTCGCGCGCCTTGAACGCCGCAAGGGCACGTTCCCGCTGACCCTGGCGCTTGTCGCCATGAATGGCTGCCACGGCAAATCCCTTGCGTTCCAGCGCCCGCGCCAAACGATCCGCTCCATGCTTGGTGCGGGTGAAAACCAATGCTCGGTTTTCCCGATGTTTGTCGAGTAGTTCAATCAGAAGTGCCGATTTTTCGGCTTTGGCGATGAAATGCACCCCTTGGGTGACCTTGTCGGCCGCCTTGCCCGGTGGGTTCACTTCGATCCGCATGGGCTCTTGCAGATAGGATTGTGCAATCTCGTTCATCTGCTTTGGCATCGTGGCCGAAAACAGCATGGTCTGACGGTCATCTCCCATCAGCGATGCGATCTTGCGCAAGGCATGAACAAAACCAAGGTCCAGCATCTGGTCCGCCTCGTCCAGAACGAGGAACCCGGTATGCTCAAGCTTGACAGCCTTGCGCTCAACAAGATCCAGCAAACGCCCCGGGGTTGCCACCAGAATGTCGGCCCCCTTTGCCAACCGCTGGATTTGCGGGTTGATCGACACACCACCCACCACGATCTGCACACGCATCTGGGTCATGGCCCGCAGCACTTGCGCGATCTGGCCAGCCAGCTCCCGTGTCGGCGCGAGGATCAAGCCGCGCGCGGTCTTCGGGGCAGCGCGTCCGCCCTCTTCCATTAACCTTGCAATCAAGGGAATGCCGAAGGCAGCTGTCTTGCCTGTACCCGTCTGGGCCAACCCCATCACATCACGCCCGTTCAACGCGTGCGGGATCGCCTGCGCCTGAATAGGTGTCGGTTGGGTCAAGCCCATCTCAGCCACGCGTTTCGCAAGGTCCGCGGGCAGGTTCATCATGTCAAAATCGCTCATGCCCCCCAGTGAACCCATACCATACCAGCGTCAACCGCAATTGCCCCCGCCTGCAAGCTTCGTTAAACCCCACGGCATGACAGCAAATCGTGCCAGTATCCGCGACCGCAGCGAAGCCAAGGGGCTGCGCATGACCCAGCCCCGCCGGATCATTGCCCAGGTGCTTGAAGAGTCCGACGACCACCCGGATGTCGAAGAGCTGTACAATCGCGCGAGCGCCGTCGACCCCGGCATTTCCATCGCCACGGTGTACCGGACTGTCAAATTGTTCGAAGAGGCTGGCATACTCGACAAGCTGGAATTCGGAGACGGTCGCGCCCGGTACGAAGACGCGGAACGTGAACACCATGATCACCTCATCGACATGAACTCTGGCGAAGTGATCGAGTTCGTCGATGCGGAAATCGAAGCCCTGCAGGAAAAGATTGCCGAAAAGCTGGGTTATGAGTTGCGTGGCCACAGGCTGGAACTTTACGGCGTGCCGCGCAAGCGCCAGTAAACAAGCACATTCTTCTTCATCTTTGTCGCCGCTATATGCGCGACCAGAATAAACCCGGCATATCGGCCAAAAGACTAAGGGCACCACCATATGGACAACTTGCGTGGCGCCGGGCTGATGGTTCTGGCGATGCTGTGTTTCGCCATCGAAGACATGTTCATCAAACTTCTGGGCGGTGCGATCCCGGTTGGGCAGTTGCTGGCCCTTCTGGGCGCAGGCGGCGCGCTCATCATGGCGGGCGCTTGCGTACGGCAGGGACAGCCATTGGTCAGCCGCGCACTGCTGGGTCGCGCGATGCTGATCCGCAACGCAGGTGAAGTGATTGGTTCCTTGGGCTTTGTGACAGCGCTCGTGCTGGTGCCATTGGCGACGGCCTCCGCCATCTTGCAGACGACACCGCTGATGGTCACCCTCGGTGCCGCTATTTTCCTAGCGGAACCGGTGGGTTGGCGGCGTTGGGCAGCCATCATAGTTGGGCTCTGCGGCGTTCTACTGATCGTGCGACCAGGGCTCGAGGGTTTTGATTGGAACGTTTTGTTCGCGGTTCAGGGCATGATCGGCCTGTCCATCCGCGATCTGGCCACGCGCCAGGTGCCCGCGACTCTGTCGGCCCTTCAACTCAGCTTCGTAGCCTTCGCGTTACTTGTGCCTACGGGTATGGGTCTCATGCTGGCATCGGGCACCAGTTTCGTTGCGCCCACCGCGAACGAATGGGGCCTGCTTGCCATTGCGTCGGTCATCGGCGCGATCTCTTACCGCTTCATCGTTATGGCGATGCGTATGGGCGACGTCAGTTTCGTCACGCCATTTCGCTATACGCGGATGGTGTTTGCACTGATCATCGGCGTTCTGATCTTTTCCGAAGCACCCGACATGTTGACGCTGATCGGCGTGGCAATCATCATTGCGTCCGGCCTCTTCACCCTATGGCGCGAGCATATCAGGAAAACACCAGATGCGGCGTAAAGACCCTTGTTGTTAGCGCCAACATCACGTTAGACGCTGCGTAACTTCCCGCTACAGGAGCCTCCTCATGAGCACCATCATCGACATTCATGCCCGCGAAATCCTCGACAGCCGGGGCAACCCCACCGTCGAAGTCGACGTGACACTTGAGGACGGCACCATGGGCCGCGCCGCAGTTCCTTCTGGCGCATCGACCGGCGCCTACGAAGCGGTGGAAAAGCGTGACGGCGACAAGGCCCGTTACAAGGGTAAGGGCGTACTGGAAGCTGTCACGGCGGTGAATGGCGAGATTGCCGAGGCACTGGTTGGCATCGACGCCACCGAACAGGTCGAACTGGACCGCGCCATGATCGAACTGGACGGCACAGACAACAAGGGCCGTCTGGGCGCCAACGCGATCCTTGGTGTTTCCCTTGCCGCCGCCAAGGCCGCTGCCGATTGGACCTCGCAACCGCTCTATCGCTATGTGGGTGGCACCTCGGCCCGTGTCCTGCCCGTCCCGATGATGAACATCATCAACGGCGGCGAACATGCCGACAACCCGATCGACATCCAGGAATTCATGATCATGCCGGTGGCCGCCGCGAGTATCCGCGAGGCGGTGCGCATGGGGTCCGAAGTCTTCCACACCCTGAAAAAAGAGCTCGGCGACGCAGGTCTGTCGACAGGTATCGGTGACGAAGGCGGCTTTGCTCCCAACATATCTTCGACTCGCGACGCGCTGGATTTCATCCTGAAATCGGTAGAGAAAGCGGGCTACAAGCCGGGCGAAGACATCCATCTCGCCCTCGACTGTGCCGCAACCGAGTACTTTAAGGATGGTGCATATGTGCTTGCAGGCGAAGGAAAAACATTGTCCTCAGATGAGAATGTCGCCTATCTCGAAGCGCTGGTGAATGACTATCCGATCATCTCGATCGAAGATGGCATGGGCGAAGACGACTGGGATGGCTGGAAAGCACTGACCGACGCCATCGGTGATAAGGTCCAACTTGTGGGCGACGACCTGTTCGTGACCAACCCGGTGCGCTTGGCGGACGGCATTGCGCGCGGCTGCGCGAACTCCATGCTGGTAAAAGTCAACCAAATCGGCAGCTTGACGGAAACACTTCAAGCGGTCGATATGGCCCATCGTGCGCGCTACACCAACGTTATGTCCCACCGCTCGGGCGAGACCGAGGACGCGACTATCGCCGATCTCGCCGTCGCCACGAACTGCGGTCAGATCAAAACCGGATCTCTCGCACGGTCGGACCGGCTCGCAAAGTACAACCAGCTGATCCGGATCGAGGAGATGCTGGGTGAAAGCGCGGAATTTGCAGGTAAGTCCATCCTGAAGTAATCGATGGTGTCGTCGAACCGTGGGCAGTTGCGTTGCCCACGGACGCAACCGCGCAGACCCAAAACCGACGCGGCGCACAGATTGGGCACTCAACGATCCCTTTTGCATATTGCGCCAGAACGTCTGTGCGATTTACTCCTGTGCCATGATCGATCTTGAAATCCATTCAGCCCGCCCCTCCGACATGGGCGATGTCGCACGCTTGTGCTGGGCCTACCGTGACCTTCTGATCGAACGATCCGTTGACCTGCCGCAGATGGTCGAAGCCTACTATGCCAAGGACAGCTATGCGGCGCTGGTTGCGGACCTGCCGCGCATCCACGCGCGTCCCAAGGGTGACATCCTTGTCGCGAAACTCGGCAATCAAATCGTCGGCTGCGCCATGTACTACCCATTGACCGCGGCGGGCACGACGGAAATCAAACGCGTCTATGTCGCTCCATCCGCGCGGGGTTCAGGGGCTGGCCGTGCGTTGATCCAGGAGTCCATAACCCGAGCCAAGGCCGACGGTTACGCCCGAGTTGTTCTTGATACCATGAGCGGTCTGACGGAGGCCATTGCGCTCTACGAACGGCTCGGCTTCCAACCCTGCCCACCCTACTACGACGCAGAGCCTTCTTTCCTTCCCTATCTGCGCTTCTTCGAGCATCCTCTTTGAACGATGACCATGACCGCCGAACAAATCATTGCTCACCTGAACCTACAACCGCACCCGGAAGGTGGACATTACCGCCAGACCTGGGTTGCTGAAAATGACGGGCGACCGACCGGCACCTGTATCTATTTCCTGCTCGCCGCGGGAGAGCAAAGCCACTGGCACAAGGTCGATGCAACCGAGATTTGGCTTTATCACGCAGGCGCCCCACTGATCCTATCGATGAGCAGCAGTGACACTGGCCCCGCACAGGATCATGTGCTGTCCCCCGATCTGAACAAAGGCGCGCCGCAGCTCATCGTGCCCGAGGGGCATTGGCAAGCCGCACGCAGCGCCGGTGACTACACGCTCGTCAGTTGCACCGTCTCACCGGGCTTCCAATTCGAAGGATTCACGCTTGCAGACCCGGGTTTCGACATCCCACGTCAGGGATAGCTGACCGTTCCGCCGCCCACGGCGGCCCGGACACCGGTTGTCCCGGGACAAGATGTCGGCAAACCACGCGCGACGCGCACCGCCAGATAGGCAAAGGCCTGCGCCTCCAACATATCGCCGTTCAGTCCCACGGCTTCGACGGGTTGCACCGGGCAATCCAACGACACCTCAAGCATCTTCATCAGAACCGGGTTATGCCGCCCGCCCCCGGTCACGAGCACCGTCGATGGCGGACGCGGACAGTGCTGCATGGCTTCTGCAACTCCCGCAGCACACATGGCTGTCAGCGTGGCCGCCGCATCCGCATCGCTGAGTTCGTGGACCAGTTCCACAATTTCGGCAAAATCGTTCCGATCGAGTGACTTTGGAGGGATGCGCGAAAAGTACGGCTCCGCCAGAAACAGCTCAAGCGCGCCCGCCTCGACAGTCCCCGAAGCGGCAATGCGTCCGCCCTCATCAAAGGGCAACCCAAGCCGGGCCTGCATCAGATCATTGACCGGCGCGTTGGCGGGGCCCGTATCAAAGGCCAAAAGCGCGCCCTCGCGTTCCGGCGCATCCGCTGTGGGATCAACCCAAGTCAGATTGCCGACCCCACCCAGGTTCAAAAATGCAACCGGGCTGTTCGCCCTCATCCACTTGGCGCAGGCAAAGTGAAAAAACGGGGCCAGAGGTGCGCCCTCGCCCCCCAGTTCAACATCCGCAGTCCGAAAGTCCCAGACAACAGGCACTTGCAACGCCTGCGCCAGCGCCGCGCCGTCGCCCAGTTGCAAGGTTCCCTGCGCTCGGGGTGCATGGGCCACGGTCTGACCATGAAATCCAACCAGATCGACCTTGTCAAAGCCTCCCAGCAGTTCTTGATGCGCGGACATCATGACGTCGGTCGCCGGTGTCAACGACGGCCCGGCCCAATGCCCAAGGGCTGCGCGCAAAACTGTCTGTTCCTCGGCGGAGTATGCGCGGTAGTCATGCGCACCAAATCCGTCGATGCCCACTCCATCCGTTCGCAGAACTGCCGCGTCAACACCATCCAGCGATGTGCCTGACATTGCTCCGAGCGCAGCAATTACCGCGCCCTTGTCTCTGACCTTATCCATGGTCTTTTCCTTTGCCCGTCCCCCGCTTATAGACTGCGACGGAGCCGTTCCAAGGACAAGCCAAATGACTTACACACCCCGATCCGATTTTTTGCAAGTGATGCAAAGCCGCGGGTTTCTGGCCGACTGCACAGACATGCAGGCGCTGGACGACGCATTGCTGGTTCCGGGGCAGACCGCCTATATCGGCTTTGATGCGACAGCCAAGTCGCTGCACGTTGGATCGCTCATCCAAATCATGATGCTGCGCTGGTTCCAAAAAACCGGGCACAAGCCAATCACGCTGATGGGCGGTGGCACGACCAAGGTGGGGGATCCGTCCTTCCGGGCCGATGAACGCCCCCTGCTTGATACCGCAGCGATTGATGCCAACATCGCCGGGATCAAACAGGTGTTTTCCGCTTACATCGACTACGACGATGGCGCGCAGATGCTGAACAATGCCGAGTGGTTGGATGATCTGAACTACCTCGATTTTCTACGGGATATCGGGCGGCATTTTTCGATCAACCGGATGCTGTCGTTCGAAAGTGTGAAATCCCGGCTAGACCGCGAACAGTCGCTGTCGTTCCTCGAATTCAACTACATGATCCTCCAAGCTTACGACTTCATGGAGCTGAACCGACGCTATGGCTGCATCCTGCAGATGGGTGGGTCGGATCAATGGGGCAATATCGTCAACGGCATCGACCTGACACGCCGGGTGATCCAGAAAGAGGTGTTTGGCCTAACCTCCCCGCTCTTAGAGACGTCAGATGGCAAGAAGATGGGCAAGTCACAGTCGGGAGCGGTCTGGCTGAATGCGGACATGCTGTCACCTTACGAGTTCTGGCAGTTCTGGCGGAACACGACGGACGCGGATGTGGGTCGGTTCCTGAAACTCTACACCGAGCTACCGCTTGACGAATGCAACCGTTTGGGCGCCCTCGAAGGGTCCGAGATCAACGAGGCCAAAGCCCTGCTTGCTTCTGAGGTGACAACCATTTTGCACGGTGCTGAAGCCGCAACAGCGGCTGCGCAGACGGCCAGAGAAGTGTTCGAAAAGGGCGGCGTGGGCGACGACCTCCCAACCCTGACCCTCAGCGCGGATGACGTGGGCGATGGAATTTCCATCGTGCAGCTGATCGTAAAGTCCGGTCTAGCTGGGTCCGGAAAAGAGGCCAAGCGTCTGATCGCCGAAGGCGGAGCGCGGATGAACGACGCGCCGCTGACCGAAGCGGGCACGATGATTGATCTGGCCGCTCTGGCTGCACCGATCAAGTTGTCAGCGGGCAAAAAGCGCCATGCGCTCGTTCAAATTGGTTAAGGTTTGACCATACGGTAAATTCTGTCCCCGCGGGGACAGATCACCCCAGCCGTCCGAGGACAGCCCGTGCAGCGCGCAGTCCGGGGTCCTTCCCACCGCGTCCCAGGCGGTCCATCGTCAGCTCCATGGCTGCGCGTTGATCTTCAGCGCCTGCGAGCAGGCCCTCCATCGCCGACACCACGTTCTCAACGTTGAAGTCCTTGCCAACGACCTCAGGCACCACGCGGGTATCCGTCACATGATTGATCAAACTGCCTGTATCAGTCGTCACCATTCGGCTGATGATGGCACGGCTGAGCCAGTGCAGATCATAGGCGCTGACCATCGGGGTTCCAGCCGCAGCCAGTTCCAAAGACACCGTGCCAGAGGTTGCCAGCGCCACATCCGCCGCCGCGAAAGCAATCCGCTTTTCCGCCAGCGCCGCGTCCTGATCCTGCCCGGTGGGATCAAGGACAAGGGGGGTGACGGGCCACCGCGTCACCTCTTCGCGCACCAGATCTACAACTGATCCGGCAGCGGGTAGAACCATTTTCAAGGCTGGCCGCGTCTGCGCCAATCGACCAAGGGCTTGGCCGAAGACGGGGCTCATCCGCGTGATCTCTCCTCGGCGAGAGCCCGGGAGGACAAGCACCAACGGATCGGCGGCCTCCAGCCCGTGATGAGCTCGGAATGCGGCCTGCTCTGCAGCAGTTGCGCGCGGGACCGTGGCGGCAGGGTGCCCAACGAAATCACACTCCATACCTTCCGCTTCCATGTACGGAGGTTCGAAGGGAAACAGAGCGAGGACCTGATCGATGACCTTCGCCATTTTCTTGGCCCGCCCGGGCCGCCACGCCCAAACGGTCGGTGCCACGTAGTGCACGGTCCGAATGTCGGAGCCTGCCTTGACCAGCTTGGCAACACGGAGCGAAAAGTCCGGGCTGTCGATTGTGATCAACACGTCGGGCCGCGTGTCGATCACGGCCTGCGCCGTCTCGGCAATGCGTCGTTTCAAATGACGGTACTTTGGCAGCACCTCGGCAATGCCCATGACCGTCAGTTCGGACATGTCGAACCGGCTTGTCAGCCCCTGCGCCTGCATGAGCGGCCCGCCGATGCCGTCATAGGTCACATCCGGCGCTTCGCGGTTCAGGCCCGCCATCAATGCCCCACCCAGGGCATCACCCGAAGGTTCACCCGCAAGGATAAAGACCTTTAGCGCACCCAAAGGAACAGCCCCGCGTCATCCAAGAGGCGCACGACCTCTTCCCGCTCAAGCACCATCACGCCTTCTGCAGCGATGACCATACCATCAAGTCGTGCTTGGATTACGGCGCGCGCGGTTTCAGGCCCGATCGTGGGCAAGTCGATCCGTCGATCCTGACCTGGTTTGGGCGCTTTGAAGAACACGCCACCCTTAGGTTTTGCCCGCGCTTCCGCTACAGGACCAGAAAGCCAGTCCGCCGCGTCGTCGAGCATGTCACCAACAAAATCCATTGCCGCCCCGAATGGATCGCCTTCGGTTGTCGGCATCGGGCGCACATCGTTTTGACACAGGCCGCGCAGCATCGCGTCAGTGCCCCGAGCGTCTTCACGCGCAATGACCTGTTCGTCGCGAATGACACAGGACTGGCCCTCATCCGCGCGGCCCTGTTCTATCGAAACTTGCTCGGCAGCCTTGATTTGCGCCTCAATATCCTGGGGGACTGGTGTACGCGTCAAAATACCCGGCTGCGGCAGCAGCTCGGGCACAAGAGCATGAGCGCCTTTCGCAATCATTCCGCGTTTCTCGAACAGCCCAAGGATGGCCCGCAGCGCGGCATCTTCACCATCTTTGACCGCCCTTGCGAGCGTCGGCACCAGTGGCATCGTCCGAGCATCCAGTTTCAAAGGGCTGAAGCCAGGCCTTTGAATGGCTCCGCAAAAGCAGACCTCTGTCACGCCCCGGGCAACGAGCTTATGTAATAAGGTCCCGATTGTTTCGAGGCGGAACCAGACGTCCACCTCCAGCCCGTCCGGCTTGTGCCCATCAAGGGCACAAATGATTGGTGGGGTTGGCTGGTGCGCTGCAACGACCGAAGGTAACGCCCCGGTCCCGGAGATCAGGGCCAGCATCAGCGCGGCGTCAGGAACGACCGGTCACTGTCGCCCATGACGAATTCGACTATCTCGCGGACATAGGCGCTGTCGGTTTCCTTGCCCAATCGCTCGGCCCGATTGTGGAAGGTGCCTTCGCCCTGTGCCAGCATCTGGAAAGCGGCGCGCAACGCGGTGATGTCACTGCGATTGACACCTCGGCGTTTCAGGCCGACAAGGTTCAACCCATCCAGCTCTCCGCGGGGTGCCTGAACCAGTCCGTATGGGATCACGTCATTTGTCACCATGGTCACAGCACCAATGATTGCACCGCGACCGATGCGTACAAATTGGTGAATGCCTGACAGGCCCCCAACAATCACGTCGTCCTCAAGGACGCAGTGCCCGGCCACCGCGGCTGAGTTCACAACGATGACCCTGTCGCCGACATGCGCGTCATGTGCGATGTGGCAGCCCGCCATGAACAGACCATCATCGCCGATCCGCGTGACGCCGCCGCCGCCTTCGGTGCCACAGTTCATGGTCACATGTTCGCGAATGCGATTGCGTTTGCCGATAACCAGACGACTTGCTTCGCCCTTGAACTTCAAGTCCTGCGGCACTTCTCCGATGACGGCGAAAGGAAACACGATTGTTCCCTCACCCACCTCGGTATGGCCTGTGACAACCACGTGGCTTTTCAGCACGACGTCTGGGCCGATCACAGCATTCGGGCCAACCACGCAAAAAGGCCCTACAACGGCCGTTGGATCAACCTGCGCGCCCGGTTCCACGACCGCCGAGGGGTGAATACCTGCATCGCTCATGTGGTTGGCAAATCCATCATCGCGGTGAACTCGACCTCACAGGCCATTTCACCATCAACCTCTGCAACACCGGCGAATTTCCAAACTTTTCCCCCCGGCTTGCCGCGGGTTGTTTTGAGGTTCAGTTTCAAAACATCGCCAGGAACAACCATCCGGCGGAATTTGCATTTGTCGATGGCCATAAAGTAAACAAGCAGGTTCTTGTCAGCCAGATCAAGGGCAACGCCGACCATGACTGCTGCCGTTTGCGCCATCGCTTCGACGATCGTCACGCCTGGCATGATGGGTTGCCCCGGGAAATGACCCTGAAAGTGCGGCTCGTTCATCGTGACATTCTTGATGCCCGTTGCCGATTGATACCCGTCGATGTCCTCAACACGATCTACCAGAAGGAACGGATAACGGTGCGGGATCAGGCGTTGTATCATCCCGATGTCGGCGGATTTCAATTCTGTTGTCATGGGACGCCCGAGCCTTTTGTCATTGGTCTTATCATCGAAACGTGCCTAGCAAGACAAACACGGCCTCGCAAGCGCGCGGCTATTGCTGGTCGGCTCCGTCACCCAGGGTTTCGTCCATCCGGGAAATTGCAAGATCCGTAATATCGATCGCATTTGCGCTGACAAAAACACTGCGTTGCTCAAGGATAACGCCAGCACCTGCTTCGCGCATGATAACTTCAAGAACGGGCGCGGCTGACACCAGAAACCGATCGCGGTTTTCTTCCAACAAGTCGGCGATGCTGCGACTTCTGTCTTCGCGTTCATTGCGTATGCCCTCGACCCGTGCATCAAACGCATCCGCGAGTGCGCGAAACGCCTCTGGTTCCATATCCGGACGTTGATCCGTCAAGGCCTGCTCTTCCGCTTCCAACTCTGCCTCAAGACGGCGGTTGTCTTCAGCGAGTATCGTTGTCTGTTCCTCGATCTCAGCAAGTACACGCTGGCCGAACGCGCTGTCCCGATAGAAGCGTTCGCTATCAATTGTCAGGATCGGGCTGCGAACGTCTTGCGAGAGAGTTGCCGTGGCCCAAATCAGGGCCACGAGCAAGAGTGCACCGGCTTTGACAAGCCTGCTCATCACATCAGAACGTGGTGGAGATGGTCAGGTCGAACGACTGCTCACGGTCGAACTCTTCTTTGCGCAGGGCATTGGAAAAGTTCAGACGCAATGGCCCGATGGCCGTATCCCAGAAGATCGAGAAACCAATCACGTGACGGAAGGATCCGCCTTCGCCCTGGACATCCCCACCGGACAGATCGACCTCGTCCAGATCCCACAGGTTGCCCACGTCATAAAACAGCCCGCCACGAATACCCAACTCCTCTGGCAGACCGAGCGGGAATTCAGCTTCAAACCGTGCAGCAACGAACAGGTTACCACCCAGCGGATCGGGATCATCGCCCGCCGCATTGAAATCCCGGGGTCCAATGCCGCCAGGCTCAAACCCTCGGATGATGCTTGGTCCAAGAACAAACCTGTCGACCGTCCGGTTGGTACCGCCGTTCCATGCCAAGTATCCGCCCTCGAGCGTCGCACGGAGTGTGACCTCTTCATTGAACGCAAGTCGTTGACCAACAATGCGGCCACGCGTTCTTATGAATTCGGCATCACCACCCAAGCCAGCAAAATCCTGAGAAAGCTCAAGGAGCACGCCCGCCGTTGGGTTCAAGCCACCTTCGCGTGTGTCATATGTGTACGTATATCCAATCGACGATGCGGATTGTTCGCCGACATCAATCTCACGCTGAACGATCGGGCCGTTCACAACTGGGTCGCGCACAAGCATTTCATTTTCAAGGTAGCTATAGTTCAGAGACAGCCTCGATCGCTCACCAATGGGGAAAGTCAAACTGGGGCGAAGTGTAAGTGACTCGGTGTCGTAATTGGCGAAACTTGAGTCAGACTCGCTGTACTGGAGGTTCAAGCCAAAGGCGACATCACGACCCAAAAACGCCGGCTCAATAAAGTTGATACCGTATTGCTCGGACTCTTCCGCTGTTGAGAAGTTGAACCCAAGCGTCTGACCTCGGCCCAAAAAGTTGCGCTCGGTGAAACTCACAATCAGCCCAAATCCATCGTCCTGCGAGAATGCGCCACCAAAGTTGAGCGACCCAGTTGGACGTTCTTCAACATCTACATCGATAACAACTTGATCCGGGCTTGATCCCTCCCGGGCGTTAACATCTGACGCTTCGAAGTACTGAAGTGCACGAATACGCTCAGCCGCATCTCTGATTTCCCGTGGATTGAACGGGTCACCTTCGGCGACCTTGAATTGACGACGGATTACACGATCAAGCGTCGTTGTGTTGCCCTCGATATCGATGCGCTCAACAAATACACGTGGACCGCGGCTGAGCACAAATTCGACATCAAGCGTCAATTCACGATCGTTTCTCACGATCCGTGGTTCAACCCGTAGAAAATCAACGCCCTCTCGTTGCCCCTGGCGTTCAAGACGCGAAATCTCCGCCTCCACCAATGTGGGAGAGTAAATGACGCCTGGGCGCACTTTGATGAGCTGTTGGTATGCGTCACCGTCAACATTCGGCAGCTCGCTTACAACGGTGATTTCGCCGAAGGAAAACCGCTGTCCTTCTTGAACGTTGAACGTCAGGAAAAAGCCGTCGCGTTCTTCGGTCAGTTCGGCATTTGAACTTACGACCCGGAAATCAACATAGCCGCGCGAGTTGTAGAAATCAGTCAGAACTTGTTTGTCAAACTCAATGCGGTCTTCAACCAATGTGTCTGTCTGGATCAGAAAGCGCAGGAGACCAGCCTGCTTGGTTTCGAGAACTCGGCGCAATCTGCGGTCGGAATAGACGCGGTTACCAACAAAGCTGATACGTTCAACCTCGACAACATCGCCTTCGAATATCTCGAAAACCAGATCAACGCGGTTGTCCGAACGTCGAATGATGCGGGGGCTTACACGCGCCGCAACGCGGCCTTGAGTGCTGTAAGCTTCGGCAATCGCACTTGCATCCCGCTCTGCCTGAGCAGGTGAAAACACCCGTCTCTCTTGGCTTTGAATGATGGCGGACAGCGCCTCGTCGTCCACGCGGCGGTTTCCTTCGAAGGTCAGGCGGTTGATCGTCGGAAACTCCGTGACCGTAATCAGGAGGGTACTGCCTTGTGGTTCGACTGAAACGGTTTCGAACAAGCCGCTTGTTTCAAGGTTGCGGCGCGCATCGTTCACTTGCCCGGCTGACAGCGTTTGCCCCGGAGCGATTCCGGCTCTTGCCAGGACCGCAGAGTCGCCTACGCGCGTGTTTCCATCGACAACAATGCGACTGAATTGAAAATTCTGCGCCTGTGCAGGGGTCAGTGTTCCAACCCAAACCGCTGACAAAAATACGAAAAATGCTAGAATACTCTGCGCCATACGCCAGCACGATTGTGCTCGCCCTGCTGCGCCCCTCATCCCCAGTCCCATGGTTTTGCCCCACGTGTTCAGACATACAATAGTCACGTGACTAACGGCATTGCGAGGTGTTGTCAAAAGCGCAAAACCCCGTGGGTCACCACGGGGTCACTGGCACATCTTGTGGATAAATCTGCGTTTTAGAGGTTGCCCAGCCATGCACCTGCTGCAAGAGCGGCCATCAATGTCAGGCCATGAAGTGCACGATCCCAATTCAGCAGCATCAAAAGGCTCAGGCCACGGTATCCGGTTTGAATCATCTGCATCGGTTCATCCTCTGTGTCGAGAACGGGATACAGCGCTAATGCGGCAGGACATGGGATTAATGATGGCAAGAATAAGGCGCTCAACCCAATCTTCCTAGGGACAGAAGATATCGTTCCCCAACGCAAATAGCATGAGCGACAACACGAGGGTCAGCCCAACTGCCATCAAAACACGCAGGGCGCCATCGCTTGGCGGCTTACCCGTGACCGCCTCATAGGCGTAAAACACCAGATGACCGCCGTCCAACGCCGGGATGGGAAACAGATTCAGAAGGCCAACGGCAGTCGAAAGCACGGCGATAAACCAGATGAAGTCGCTGAGGCCATGACTTGCTGTCGTACCTGCAACCTGTGCAATGCCGATAGGTCCGGACAGATTGCAGGAACTGATTGCACCTGTAATCAAGTGTCCAAGACCGTTGATGGAACCCGTGATGACCCCAATCATGCGTTCATATCCGCCAGACAATGCCTGCAGCGGCGCGGGTGCTTCGCGGCCCATTTCAAAAGCCTGACCTCCGCCAAGGCCGATCCGCCACTTCTTTTCAAAGCCGCCCTGCCCGTCTGGTTCGTCAACCAGTTTGGGCGACAATTCGATTTGCATTTCTGCGCCTGCGCGCCAAACGGTCAGTTGCACGGATGCACCGTCAGCGTTCTCGATGACCTCTGGCAGTTGCCCAAATCGAAATACGGGCGCGCCATTGATCGATGTGATCACGTCGCCTGCTTCGAACCCGGCCGCAAGCCCTGCGCTGCGCGGAACGACCCGCGTCACGAGCGGTGGGAACAGGTAAGGTCCCGTGACCGTCATGACGTCGCCGTCACGATCGACAAGATATTCAAGCTGCGGCTTTTCCGGGATCGTTTCAACAAATGCGGCATAGTCCTCGGAGTTGATGCTGGGCACGGCTTGGCCCTCGATTTCGCGAACGATATCCCCTTCGCGAAGTTCGTAAGCACCAGCCGGGAGCGGCTTGATCTCACCAACCGTCAGCGGATCACGCGGCACGCCCGTGAAGAAGATCACGGCGGCAAAGACGATAATCGACAGCGCAAAGTTGAAAACGGGGCCTGCGGACACTGTAGCAGCGCGCGCCCAAAGAGGTGCACCGTGCATTGTGCGACGCAAGGCAGCGGGATCAGCGGCTGCGTCCTCCATCGCGTCAACATCTTTGCCAGATGCTGCATTCGCATCGCCAGCGAACTTCACATAGCCGCCAAACGGCAAAGCTGCGATCTGCCAGCGGGTGCCCCGCTTGTCCATACGACTCCAGATCACCGGTCCAAAACCGATCGAGAAAACATCCGCCTGAATGCCTGACCAGCGACCAACAATATAGTGTCCATATTCATGAATGGCGACGATGACACTCAGCGCCACGACGAAAAAGAAAATGGTCCAGGCAAAACCGCCAAAGGCGGGAATCACGGCCGAAATATCCAAGGTTTTATCCTGCTCTTTGCTCGATCACGTCGCGGGCGGCTTGTCGTGCCATTTGGTCCGCTGTGAGTACATTATCAAGGGTCATTGGGGCATCAATATGGCCCGGATCAGTGCAGTTGAGCACCTCATCGACCACCTCAGCCATCGCGGGAAAGCTTATGTTGCCCGCTATAAACCCATCCAACGCGGTTTCTTTGGCGGCGTTGAATACGGCGCCGGATAGCCCGCCGCGTTCCATCACTTCGCGGGCCAGCCGCAGGGCGGGCCAACGCACTTCGTCAGGCGCACGGAACGTCAATGAACCGATCTGCGCCAGATCAAGGCGCTCGACGGGCAATGGCTGGCGATCGGGCCAATTCAAGGCGTAGCCAATGGCGTGGCGCATATCGGGTGGACCAACATGCGCCATCAACGCGCCGTCATTGAAGCCGACCATCGCGTGGATCATGGATTCCGGGTGCACAAGCACCTCGATCTGATCACCTCTGACGCCGAAATATTCTCGTGTTTCAATCAGTTCCAAGGCCTTGTTGAACATCGACGCGCTGTCGATTGTGATGCGTTGCCCCATGTCCCAGTTCGGGTGCGAAGATGCCTCTGCCAATGTCGCCTTCGCCAGCTTGTCCAGCGGCCAATCGCGGAAGGCGCCGCCGCTGGCGGTGATGATGATCCGCTCAACTGCTGACATATCTTCGCCGACGAGGGCCTGAAAGACAGCTGAATGCTCACTATCGACGGGCAGCAAGCGCGCATCATGAGCCTTAGCCGTAGAGAGGATCAGTTGACCGGCGCACACCAGGGATTCCTTGTTGGCCAAAGCGAGGGTTGCCCCCTGCTCGAGTGCACACAGCCCCGGTGCAAGGCCAGCAGCCCCTACAATTGCGGACATGACCCAATCGGAGGGACGGCAACCCGCCTCGGTCAACGCGGCCTGCCCTGCGGCTGCTTCAACATCGCTGCCGATGAGGGCTGCACGCAGGTCATCCAGCCGTGCCTCATCTGCCGTCACAGCCACATCAGCGCGCAGGCGGATGGCATCCTGTGCAAGTTGTTCAGTATTGGATGACCCGGTCAACGCCACAACGTCGTAGGCGTCCGGCGCTCTGGCGATTAGGTCGATGGTGTTTTGACCAATCGACCCCGTCGCGCCGAAAATCGACACGCGGCGCATGTTAACCAAGCCCCCAAGGGAAAGCCGCAATCTGAGCAAACATCAGGAAGAATACCGAAGCACCCAGCATGCCGTCAAACCGGTCCAGCACGCCGCCATGCCCGGGGATCAGCGACGAGCTGTCCTTGACGCCCATTCGCCGCTTCATCGCGCTTTCTGCGATATCGCCCATTTGGCTGGCCATGGACACGGCAATGGACACGCCAATCAATTGCAGCGAGACGCCCGTATTGATCGCGAAGAGTGCACCGACAATGCCTGCGCCAACCCAGCCTGAGGCGGTGCCAGCCCATGTCTTCTTGGGGCTGACGCGCGGCCAGAATTTCGGTCCCCCGATCAAGCGACCCGCGAAATAGCCGACGACATCGGTCACAACGACCACCGCCACGAGCCAGACCATCCAGCCAAAGCCAAGATCATCGCGGACATGCATCATTCCGTATCCGGCCATCAACACGAGCAGCGTGAAGATCATGTAGATCGAACGGTTATGCTGCAGTTGACCAAGGCCAACCATGCAAGGGGCCAAGAGCAGCGGCAACGCAAAACCGGTCGGTAGATATACGGCAAGAAGCGTCGCAACGCCAGACACTGCGCCCAGCTGCACGGCGAGCGATGGGTGATCAGGCGAAATGATGCGAACCAATTCCCACACCATCAGGCCGCAAATCAACGCGATCAGTACATGGAAAACGTCACCGCCAACCCAGATGCCCCAGATGCCGACAAGGACCATGACCAGACCGGACGCCATGCGTGCCGCAAGATCTGACCACCGCTCCGTCACCGCTTCACCCCACCGAACCGCCGTTCGCGTCCGCCATAGGATGCACAAAGGCGGGTGAACTCTTCCCTGCTGAAGTCAGGCCACAGAGTATCGATGAATTCGTATTCGGCATAAGCCGATTGCCAGAGAAGGAAGTTTGATATCCGCGCCTCTCCACTGGTACGGATCACCAGATCGGGATCAGGCAGCACATATGTGTCCAGGTATTTCGGAAGCGTTTCCTCGTCCACACTCTCTGGCCGCAGTTTTCCATCAGCAACGTCTTGCGCCAAACGTTTGGTCGCGCGCGCAACCTCATCCCGCCCGCCGTAATTCAAGGCGATTGTCAGGTTCACACTTGTGTTGCCAGATGTCAGCGTCTCCAACTCATCCATGAGGGAGATCAGCTTGGCATCCAAACGCACACGATCCCCGATGAAGCGCACACGTACCCCAAATTCGCTAAGTGCGCGGGCTTCTTTCGAGATGTAGCGGCGAAACAGGCTCATCAGCCCGGCCACTTCGACCTGCGTCCGTTTCCAGTTTTCGGTCGAGAACGCGAAAATGGTCAGGTATTCGACACCGATATCGGGGCAGGTTTCCACAACTTCGCGGACCCGCCGCGCACCCGCGTGGTGGCCAAACAGGCGCGGCCGTCCTCTTTGTGTTGCCCAACGCCCATTGCCGTCCATGATAATGGCAACGTGGCGCGGGCCGGTATGTACGGTGTCTGTGATAACGCTGTCCTTGAAATGTCTGCGCAAATCCCGTCATCCGGGGGCCGGCCTTGATGACCTAAACACTCCCCCGGAGTGTTTGCCCCGACCGCAAGGCCGGGATCCGATTTTCAAACCTGCATGATCTCGGTTTGTTTGGTTTCAAGTGCGCTGTCCACGGACTTGATGAACTTGTCTGTCATCTCTTGCACCTCATCTTCCCAAAGCTTCTGGTCGTCCTCGGACATACCGTCAGCCTTGGCTTTCTTGATCTGGTCCATCCCATCGCGGCGCACGTTGCGGATGCTGACGCGGGCATTTTCGGCGTAACTGCCAGCAACCTTGCCCAACTCACGGCGGCGTTCTTCGTTCAGTTCGGGGATTGGCAGCATGATGATCGTGCCGTTCAGCTGGGGATTGATGCCCAGACCACTTTCGCGGATGGCCTTTTCCACTTTTCCGACCAGACCTTTGTCCCAGACATTGACGGTCACCATGCGCGGTTCAGGTACATTCACCGTACCAACTTGGTTGATCGGCGTCAGGGACCCATACGCATCCACCATCACCGGCTCAAGCATCGAAGCCGAAGCTCGGCCCGTCCGCAACGATGCGAATTCGGTCCTGAGGTTCGCCATGGCACCATCCATCCGGCGCTCAAGGTCATCAGTGTCGAGCATGAAGTCGTCAGACATTGTATTCCCCGTGTTCGTCCTGGCCCGTTCGGGCGTCTTGCATTTGGGTATAGTGCAACGGGCAGGCGAATTGCCAGAGGGGTTTGAGCGATGCTCAATTTGGCGCTCTGGCGCGCAATGGCGTCAAACTGTAACCACAATCTCTGGTTACCTGAAATCCGCTTTGATCCGGAATCTGAACATGTCAGACAGTTTAAATGCCATAGTCGAAAGAGCAGCTCGCGTACTTGGTGTCGCTGAGGCGGATATCGATGTGGATGCGGATGTTGCCGACCTTGGTCTTGATGCAGACGACGTGCAGGACATGTTGGAAGAAGTCGCTGAGATGTTCGATGCGCCTTTGATCGACATCATCAACACGCTTCCCGTCTATCGAATCAAGCGCGGCGACATGACGATGGCCAGTTTGCAGGACATCGCCGCGTTCTCGCCCTGGGCGTCAGCGCTGTTGTCAGAGCTCACGACCAAAACGGATATCGAGACGTTGACCAGTTTGGCCGCATCCATTGATGCAGGGCGCTATGTCCCGAGTGGACGAAAGTCAGAAGATCTTCATCGCCCCAAACCGCCAGAGTGGGTCATCGCAAAGGCTGTTGGCATCTGGGCCGCGGCGCTTTTGGTTCCGTTGTTCAACGTATTTCGTCCCTGCAATCCATTGGCGCAGTTCTGTTTCACGCCAGCTGCTGAACGGTTCTGGCATGTCGCCAGTTACTCACTCACGATTGCGGCGGTGGTGACACTGGTTTGGCTGGTGCCGGGTTTGCACGAATTGTCAGACGACATTCGAAAGCAGAAGGCTCGGCTCAAACGCGGAGCGGGTGAAGCATAAAGCGCGAGCAAATTTCACTGCGGATTACCCCTGCACCCGAGTGAAGGTCCCCTTGCCTTCCAGGATCTCCTTGAACCCGCCGGGTGTGTCCAGCGGGAAGACGATCAAGGGAAGGTTGTTGTCACGCGCGAGCGCGATGGCCGATGCGTCCATGACGCCAAGGCGCTTTGCCAGAACCTCGTCATAGGTTACGACATCATAGCGTTTGGCATCATCATGCTTGGCTGGGTCCTTATCGTAGACCCCGTCCACACCGTTCTTCCCCATGAATATAGCCTCACAGGACATCTCATTGGCGCGCAAGGTCGCGGCTGTGTCAGTGGTGAAATATGGGTTACCCGTCCCCGCGGCAAAGATGCAGACACGTTTCTTTTCAAGGTGGCGCACTGCGCGGCGGCGAATGTAGGGTTCTGCAACCTCGTTCATCGTGATGGCGCTGATGACGCGGGTAAAAACGCCCAGCCCCTCAAGCGCGGACTGCATGGCAAGGGCGTTCATCACGGTGGCAAGCATGCCCATGTAGTCGGCCGTTGTACGCTCCATCCCCTGAGCCGATCCCTGTAGACCGCGGAACACGTTGCCGCCGCCAATCACCATGCAAATCTCGACCCCCATATCGTGAACGGCCTTCACTTCCTGTGCGATGCGTTCAACCGTTGGTGGGTGGAGCCCAAAGCCCTGATCGCCCATTAGCGCCTCGCCCGAGATCTTTAGCATCACCCGTTTGAAGGTGGTTGGTGTCTCTGTCTCGGTCATGGTGCGCCCCCGCTCTTTCAAATTGCGCGCAACCTGTCCTAAATGCGATGGGTTTTCAATGGATGACACCACATGATCCGCGATGTAATCGCATCTTTGCCAAGCGAGCTTCCAATACTGATCGCCGGACCGACCGCGTCGGGGAAATCTGCGCTCGCCCTTGCCATTGCAGAGGCGCAGGGCGGCGTCATCGTGAACGCGGATGCAAGCCAGGTATATGACTGCTGGCGCGTCCTCACCGCGCGCCCCTCTGCGCAAGAGGAATCACGCGCTCCGCACCGGCTTTATGGACACCTCCCCTTTGATGCGCCCTATTCCACCGGCCACTGGTTGCGCGAGGTAACGCCTCTCTTGTCGGGCGAGAGGCCGATCATTGTTGGGGGGACCGGGCTTTACTTTACCGCGCTGACACAGGGTTTGGCTGACATACCGGAAACGCCACCAGAGTTGCGAAAGCATGCGGACCAGATGGACATGGCCGCGATGCTTATGGAGTTGGATACAGACACCATCGCGCGCATCGATGTCGCAAATCGCGCGCGCGTGCAGCGCGCTTGGGAAGTCCTGACCTCCACAGGTCGCGGGCTTGCCCATTGGCAGGATAACACCGCATCGCCGTTGCTGCGGGCGGGGACATATGCCGGGATCGTCATGGACAGTCCCAAGGAGTGGCTAACGCCCCGCATTGCGACCCGGTTTGACGACATGCTGCGTGGTGGAGCACTTGAAGAGGCGCGCGCCATGCAGGACCGCTTTGACCCGGCCCTGCCTTCGTGCAGGGCCATCGGGGTCACGGAAGCAATGGCCGTTCTGCGTGGTGATATGGATCACGACACAGCGGTTGAGCAGGCCACCATTGCGACGCGACAATATGCAAAGCGCCAGCGCACTTGGTTTCGAGCCAGGATGGCGGATTGGCGCTGGATCGCGTCATCTGAGTTGGCCAGAATTTGACTTTTTACGCGTTTCGCAGCACAAATGCCAGTGTAAAATGCGCGCCATATTGTCGAAAACGGACAAACACACATGTCCCTGCCTCCGATCGAGATAAAGCCGCTGGTCCAGCTGACCGCTGGTCAGGATTGGCGCGTGTCGCTTGCGCATGACCGACCGCAACATGTCATCATCTGGATCACCCGCGGCCAAGGGCGGCTCTTGCTCAACGGCACCCGACGCGGTGTGGGAACACACAACGCGCTTACCATACCTCCACACACGCTGTTTGCGCTTGAGTTAGGTCGGCAGGGCAGCGGGATGGTGGCGTTGATCCCGGACGGGACGGAGATTCGGTGGCCGATCCACGCACGGCAGTTGCGTGTGAGAGACGTGGACAGCATTGGCGAAATGACGGCCATATTCGAGGCAGCCCATCGTGAGGTCACACAGGCACGCCCACTGGCCCAAGATGCAATCGACGCGCACATGGCGCTTATGTCAGTTTGGTTGCGGCGACAGATCGCCCTGCCCGATCACCTGCCCATCACGATGAACGCGGCCGCACGGTTGAGTGCGCGGTTTTGCGAACGTGTCAGCAAAAACTACGCCGACGGATTGACGATGGCCGACCATGCTGCCGCACTGGGTGTCACCGCAACCCACCTGACACGCGCGTGCAAAGCCGCCACCGGACGGACTGCGGCAGATTTGCTGACCGAGCGTACGCTTTATGCGGCGCGCATTGCCCTTACAGAAACCTCCGTGCCCGCACAGGATATTGCAAGACACCTCGGCTTTGGATCCGCCGCATATTTTACCCGCTTCATGCAACAGCACACCGGACAAACACCAACCGCTTTGCGAAAGGCAGCGCGGCAAACTCATTGACGCTTTACGTTGCGTAAGGCGGTAGATGTCGCAAATAGAACAGGCAAATGTCGCAAACGTGTAATGATTTTTGAAACCGCACCGTTGACCTGTGTGCGCTTCTGTTGCCTCATGGGTCAGGGAACAAAATGATCGCACGCGCATCGCAGCACCTCAGCCACTTTGAGGAACATGCGCCAAGCCCAGATCAATGGGGCACGCGAACACGGGGGAAGTAGGTGTAAACAAAACCGTCACATCACGAGGCCAGCCCGCAAGGGCAGCACCCGAGGCGTACAACCAAAACAAATTGCGCCCGGCAAGCAACAAAGGCGGCACGCACCCGCCTAAAGCCACCCAACAGGGGCACTAAATGGGACTCTTCATACTCAGACGGCTGGGCGTGATGCTACTGACGGCACTTTGCCTGACGTTCATCGTGTTCTTTCTGACCAATCTCTATCCAAACCTTGAGAAACTGGCCAAGACGCAGGGCAACTTCCGCATGACGGACGAAGCTGTGGCAAGCTGGTTGGATGATCGGGGTTATATCGACAATACATTCATAAAATACGGGCGCTGGCTGGGTGTAGCGCCCGGTTGGGTGACCGAGAAAGAGGACGGCACTGTCACCGGGCAGTGCTTCAAAGAAAATGCGCCTGTCGAAGAGCGGTCAACTTTTTGCGGTGTTTTGCAGGGTGACTGGGGCTTTTCGCTGGTGTTCAAGGATGAGGTCAGCAGTCTGGTCGCAATACGGCTTGGCGCCACCGGTAAACTGATGGGATTTGTCCTTTTGGTCATGGTGCCGATGTCGCTGATCGTCGGTGTGCTCGCCGGTATGCGCGAGGGTTCGGGTCTGGATCGGTCCCTCTCTACCTTCTCGATCGCGACGACGGCCACGCCTGAATATGTCTCGGGCGTTATCTTTATCGCCATATTTGCGTCATCCGCATTCGGGCTCAAGTGGTTCAAGGGATCCGCAACGCAAGCCATTGAGAATGCAACTTTTGAGAACTTCACGCTGCCGGTCCTGACCATCGCGCTTTATGGCATGGGATACATCGCACGGATGACACGCGCGAGCATGACCGAGGTGATGACCGCGCAATACATCCGGACCGCGCGGCTCAAGGGCGTCAGCTTTGGCAACATTGTCCTGAAACACGCACTCAGGAACGCGCTCATCGCGCCCTTCACCGTCATCATGTTGCAAATCCCATGGCTGTTGAACGGCGTGGTGATTGTCGAGACGCTCTTTAACTACAAGGGCTTTGGCTGGCTTCTGGTACAAGCGGCAGGCAACAACGACATCGAACTGCTTCTGGCCGTGTCGGTTGTGTCGGTTGTGGTGGTGCTGATCACCCAGCTGATTTCCGACATCGGCTACGTGTTCCTCAACCCGCGCATCCGCATTTCTTAAGGGAGGCTAACCATGGAACCTTTGACATGGACCGGCCCTCTTGGGCAATTTTTGGACCCGGTGCTGTATGTGCTGTCTGCAATCTTCTTGGTGGCGATCGTCATACAGATCGTACTGGGCCTTGCCAGCGGTGGATCCCGCGTGGTGACAAACCCGGATGGCACACTCAGTTCTGCCGGAGGAGCCTATGACTTTTCTTCGACGGCAACGCGATGGCTGGGCCTTGGGCTATTCCTGATTGTATTGGCATATGTTGTCATCGGCATTTTTACCGGCCCGCAGGTCGCCGGGATCATTGGTGGGATGAGCCAGCAACTCATGCCGGTCTGGATCGCGCTGATCCTGACCTTCATTGTGTCGATCAGGTTCAAACGCAAGCTGGGTCTTTACGGCAAACTCTTTGACTCCACTGTCGGCATGATCGGCTTTGCGCTTGTGATGTTCTGGGTCTACGCCGGTGTGATGGCTGGGCTGTTCGATTGGATTACGACACATGACAGCCTGAGTCAGGTGTCAGGTATGAAAAACAAGGTGCCCGGGACGCCGATGCGTAGCACTGAGGACGGTGAATATGCCTGGTATCTTCTGGGCGGTGACAACCTGGCCCGCGATGTGTTCAGCCGCCTGTTCAAAGGGGCTTGGGTCGTGGTGCAGATCGCCCCGCTCGCCACGGTCTTTGCCTTCATGGTTGGCATCACTTTGGGTCTGCCAGCCGGGTTCTATGGCGGTCGCCTCGACACGCTGCTGTCGTTCCTTGCGAACCTCATCCTCGCCTTCCCGGTCATCCTGCTGTTCTACCTGCTGGTGACCCCGGAAATCGTAGCGACGGGCATTCCGAACTACATGGCGACGGTCCTGTTTGTCTTCCCGCTGATCTTTGTGGGTGTGCTTCTGAACTCGCGCTACTACACGCAACCCAGTTTCCGCACACCGCTGCTGATTGCTGTTCTTGGCGTCATGGGGTGGATCTATCTGTCGTTGATTTCTGATGGCGGCACGAAAGTGGCTGTGCTGCCGGAGTTTCTGGACTTGTTCGACATCGACCCCGGCATTCTTGTCGTGTTCGTCTCGGTTGTCTTTGTGAACGCACCCACCGTTTTCCGGATCGTCCGTGGCCTCGCCATGGACATCAAGACGCGGGACTACGTGGCGGCGGCGCAAACCCGTGGTGAGGGTCCCTGGTACATCATGCTGTGGGAGATTTTGCCCAACGCGCGCGGGCCCCTGATCGTCGATTTCTGTCTGCGGATTGGATACACCACGATCCTTCTGGGCACTTTGGGCTTCTTTGGGTTGGGCTTGCAAAGCGAGAGCCCGGATTGGGGCACAACGATCAACGCCGGTCGGCGCTTGTTGTCCGCCTACCCGCACCCGGCGATCGCACCTGCCCTGTCCCTGCTGACCATGGTTCTGGGATTGAACCTGTTGGCGGATGGGCTGCGTGAAGAAAGCTTGAAGGACTGAGTTGAAACGGGCGGACCGGGGGCCAGTCCCCGGTCCCCAGAAGTTTATTTGGCAAGATGAAGGGCAAGACATCTTCACGGCCAAACGGGAGAGATGAGAATGGCAAAACTGGACTATGACGGCCCGATCCTCGAGATCGACAAGCTGAGCATCTCCTTCTTCACGCGGTTGCGGGAAATTCCGGCGGTCATGGACTTTTCGGTGACTGTGAAGCCGGGAGAGGCCGTGGGTCTCGTTGGTGAATCCGGGTGCGGCAAGTCCACTGTCGCCCTCGGGGTCATGCAGGACCTTGGCAAGAACGGGCGCATCGTCGGCGGGTCGATCAAGTTCAAGGGCCGCGACCTGCAAGAGATGAGCGCGGAGGATTTGCGCGACATCCGCGGGTCCGAGATTGCCATGATCTATCAGGAACCAATGGCATCGCTGAACCCGGCCATGAAGATCGGCAAGCAGTTGATGGAAGTGCCCATGATCCATCAGGGCATGTCGGAAAAAGACGCCCGCGCGCGTGCGCTGCAGGTGGTCACAGACGTCAAGCTGCCCGACCCCAAGCGTATATTGAACAGTTTTCCGCACCAGCTGTCTGGCGGGCAGCAGCAGCGTATCGTGATCGCCATGGCACTGATGTCCGAGCCATCGCTTCTGATCCTTGATGAACCAACCACTGCTTTAGACGTGACCGTAGAAGCTGCGGTTGTCGAACTGGTCAAGGACCTGGGCAAGAAATACGGCACCTCGATGCTGTTCATCTCGCACAACCTCGGCCTTGTGCTCGAAACATGCGACCGGATCTGCGTGATGTATTCAGGCGAAGCCGTTGAACGCGGATCGATCAAGCAGGTGTTTGACGAGATGCAGCACCCCTACACCCAAGCGCTGTTCCGTTCGATCCCCCTGCCCGGCGCAGACAAGAACGCGCGCCCGCTTGTTGCCATCCCCGGCAACTTCCCCCTGCCGCACGAACGTCCACCGGGTTGTAACTTCGGCCCGCGCTGCGACTACTTTGAAGAGGGTCGGTGCAACCAGGACACGACCATCCCAATGGCAGCGGCGAATGAGGATGCAAGCCACGAAACCCGCTGCCTTCGCTTTCAGGAGATTGATTGGAATGCGCCGATCACCCTGGGTGAGCAGAAGGAAAAGGGCGAAGTTGGCGATGTTGTTCTTAAGATGGACAATCTCAAGAAGTACTACGAGGTCGCTGCATCAGCCTTGTTTGGGGGTGGTGACAAGAAAGTGGTCAAGGCCAACGAAACGCTCAGCTTCGAAGCACGCGAGTCCGAAACACTCGCCATCGTGGGCGAATCCGGTTGCGGTAAATCGACCTTCGCCAAGGTGTTGATGGGCCTTGAGACAGCGACCGAAGGGTCCATCACACTCGGCAACAAAAACATTCAGGACGTGCCAATCGAGGACCGAGACACGCAAACGGTCGCGGATGTGCAAATGGTGTTTCAGAACCCGTTTGACACATTGAATCCATCAATGACCGTTGGCCGTCAGATCATCCGGGCACTTGAGATTTTCAAGGTCGGCAACAACGAAGCCGACCGCAAACAGCGGATGCTGGAGCTGTTGGATCTTGTGAAACTGCCACGCGCCTTTGCGGATCGTATGCCGCGTCAGTTGTCCGGGGGACAGAAACAACGCGTCGGCATCGCCCGCGCCTTTGCCGGAGACGCCAAGATTGTCGTCGCGGACGAACCTGTTTCAGCGCTCGACGTATCGGTTCAGGCCGCTGTGACCGATCTTTTGATGGAGATCCAGCGCGAGCAGAAGACGACATTGCTGTTCATCTCGCACGACCTGTCGATCGTCCGCTATCTCAGCGACCGAGTTATGGTGATGTATCTGGGACATGTGGTCGAACTTGGCTCGACCGAACAGGTCTTTGCCCCGCCCTACCATCCATACACCGAGGCATTGTTGTCAGCCGTGCCAATTGCCGACACGTCGGTGGAGAAGCAGCACATCGTGCTGGAGGGCGACATCCCATCCGCTATGAACCCGCCACCGGGCTGCCCGTTCCAGACGCGATGCCGGTGGAAGTCGGACGTGCCCGGCGGACTCTGCGAGAAAGAGGTGCCGCCGGTGCGTTTCCTTGCTGAAGGGCATCAGGTCAAATGTCACCTGGCGGAAGATATACTGGAACGGATGGAACCTGTCATAAAGGTTGCCGCTGAGTAATCAGAGGTATTCCGACGCAGCCGTGTAGTTCGACATGAACTGCCAGAAGGCGGGGATGGCAACCGTTTCGACCCAATAGCGCAGATCGGTGTAGTTGGCAGCCAAAACACCGATCATGTAAGCCGTCCAGAACTGCCACGCCCGCTGTGCCGTTCGTGAAAAGATCAGGGTCGCCAGAAATGAAAACGGTGCGATCACCACTGCTGCGATGTAACCCGCAATTTTGAAGTCGGCGAGGATCAGGCCATAAAGCGTCAGGTAGTCCAGCGTGATAATGAAAAGGAACCCGATATTGGATGCAAAGAGAAGACCCGCGATGCCACCCGCAATCGCCCCTGCCACCAACATGTCAAAGTGAAACCTCCGGTCCTTGTACGCCTCGTGCACAAGCTTTGCTCGGGGTGACACGACATCACTGGCGTTTCGCGCTTGGCCACTGTTAATACGGCTCAGTCGTTCTTCGAAGGTGGATTGACCAGGTTTCATGCGTGCCCCTCTCGCTACCGCTCAATTCCCGGCTTACGTGCATGGCATGGCGCATTTAAGGCAAAATTGGCACGATCAGAGGGCGTCCATTGAATAGGCCGCGAACAACGGGTTAGCTGCCCCAGATGACTTTCACATAGTTCCGGGTTTCACGAAATGGCGGAACGCCGTTGTACTTCTTCACAGCCCCCGGCCCGGCGTTGTAGGCCGCCAACGCAAGACGCCAGCTGCCAAAAGTGCGGTACTGCGCCTTGAGATAGCGTGCGCCGCCATCAAGGTTTTCGGCTGGATCGTTTCTGTCCACGCCCAAACTGCGCGCGGTTGCAGGCATCAATTGCGCAAGGCCGTACGCACCTTTGTGCGATTTGGCTTTCGCATTCCAGCCGCTCTCCTGTTGTACAAGGCGCAAGAACAGGTCTTCGGGCACCCCGTGACGGCGCGCAGCATCCTTGGCCATGTTCAGATACGGGCCGCGGTATTTTCCGCGAAACTTCTTCGTCTCGGTGTCCCACTTGGTTGGGGTCACCACCTTGGGCGGCTGCAAACGCACGGAATTGGAATACTGCGTCGAAGCGCGGCTATCCAACACCTTGGTTTGAGATTTGAACAAAGAACCACGGCTTTTGGTCGAAAGCGTCTGCGCCGCTCCAGCCTCAACCATGAAGGCAGCGATAATCGCCCCAGCCCAGAGTGCTCGCATCTTTCACTATCCCCAGATCTTACACTGCCACCATTTCTTGACGCGCAATATACGGCTTTTTTGCCATCGCGCCAGTCTTACGCGGTTTTACCCTGCATTAACCACGTGTAGTCTAGCCAGAACGCAAGGCCGTGGCACGGAATCAGCCCGGCATGGGACAAAAGGGGAAGAACATGGCAGGGTCCGTGAATAAGGTCATTCTGATCGGCAATCTGGGACGCGATCCCGAGGTGCGGACATTCCAGAACGGCGGCAAGGTGTGCAACCTGCGCATCGCAACGTCCGAGACATGGAAAGACCGCAACACCGGTGAACGCAAGGAGCGCACGGAATGGCATTCCGTTGCGATCTTCTCCGAACCGCTGGCGCGGGTGGCCGAGCAATATTTACGCAAGGGCTCGAAAGTGTATCTGGAAGGTCAGCTTGAGACACGCAAATGGCAGGACCAGTCGGGTCAGGACCGGTATTCAACCGAAGTGGTGCTGCGCCCCTATACGTCGACCCTGACCATGCTGGACGGCCGTGGCGAAGCTGGAGGCGGCGGTAACGTTGGCGGCGGCGGGGGCGGCGGCCAGATGGGCTATGATGATCGTGACGGCGGCTATGGCGGCGGGGGCGGTGGCAGCAGCCAACCCAGCCCGGCCCCAAGCCGCGATCTGGACGACGAAATTCCGTTCTAAGCAGCTCAGTCAAAAACAAAGGGCCCGTGTTGAAGACGCGGGCCCTTTGCTATTCAAACGCTGTATTCAGTACAACGTGTCTCGATACATTTTTTCGACCGCATCCTGACCCGTTCTTTCGTCCGGAAGCGAGGTGTGATCCCTAAGCATCTCAAGCAAGGTCGCAACTGGGCGGTTCGACGGCCAGCTGTCGGGCTTCCAAAGACCACCGCGCATCGGGGCCTTGCCGCAATGGGTATAGATTTCGTCTGCCGTGATGCGCAGCACTGTCTTGGGGCTACGACCGTTCACCTGGAACTGTTCACATAGCGCAGGATCATCGCTGATCTCCACTGTCCCATTCACGCGCAAGGTTTCATCCACGGTCGGGATCAAAAACAGCAGCGCCACTTTTGGATGCGCCAGAATGTTCAACAAGCTGTCGATACGGTTGTTGCCGGGACGGTCAGGCAACAGCAGCGTGGTGTCCGTTTCAACCGTGACGAACCCAGCCGGATCCCCTTTGGGTGAAATATCGAGGTTTTGCCCATCAGACGTGGCGAGCACGAGAAAAGTGGCATGTTCAATGAACTGTCGGCAATGCGTATCGAAGGACGTTATGACCTTTGCTGCAGCCCGTTCATGAACCTCACCATAAAGTGCCCGCAATCGTTCCGGTGTCATCTTACAATCTCCCTCTTCAAATAGTCACTTGTCCCGCAGTGCATCCTTCAAAACAGACATCACAGTATCCTCAGGGACATCCGATGTGACAAAGGCCTGACCTATGCCGCGGGCCAGGATGAAATTCAGCGTACCCGCCACAACCTTCTTGTCCTGCCCCATCAGGTTCAACAGACCAGCCGCATCCGGCAAATCGCCCGGAATGTCGGAAATGTCTGCCTTCATCCCCATCGCCTTGATATGCGCGCGCACCCGGCTGGGATCTTCCTGCGAACACAGCCCCAATCGCGCCGACAACTCGAAGGCCAGACCGCAACCGACGGCAACGCCCTCGCCATGCAGCAAGCGGTCCGAGTATCCAGTAGCAGCCTCTAGCGCGTGACAGAACGTATGGCCGAGGTTCAAAAGCGCCCTGTCCCCCTGCTCCGTCTCGTCACGGGTCACGATTTCAGCCTTCATTTCGACAGATCGTTTCACGGCCGCCACACGCAGTTCCATGTCACCTGCCGCCATCGCAGGCGCATTCTCCTCGAGCCATCCAAAGAACGCGGCATCGCCTAACAGGCCGTATTTCATCACCTCGCCATATCCCGCAAGGAAATCGCGCTCGGACAACGACGCCAATACATCCGTGTCGGCCAGGACGAGGCTGGGCTGGTGAAAGGCACCAGCAAGGTTTTTGCCCTGCGTGGTATTAATCCCCGTCTTGCCCCCGACCGAACTGTCGACCTGCGCCAACAGTGATGTGGGTACCTGCACAAACCGCACGCCGCGGCGCAGGATGGCACAGGCAAAGCCCACCAAGTCGCCAATGACGCCTCCGCCAAGAGCCACAACTACGTCGCGACGCTCAATCTTCTGGTCCAGCAACCACTCGGTGACCTGAGCGAGATGTGCCCAGCCCTTTGTCGCCTCACCGGGTGGCAACTCCAATGCAACCGCCTCAATCCCCGCATTGGCCAAGCCCGCACGCAAAGCGTCAAGATGCAGCGCCGCGACCCGCGTTTCAGTCACGATGGCAACACGTGGACGGGGCAAGAGCGGCGCAATCAACGTGCCAGCCTCGGCCAACAACCCGGGCCCGATCAGCACATCATACGCCCGGTCGCCCAGAGGCACGTGGACAGTCTCACGCATCCGTCTTCTCCAACACATCGGGTCGTTCCGCCAGCAACGTGGCAATCACACGGTCCACCATTTCCTCGATACTCAGGTTCGGCAGAGACACAACGGTCACATCTGCCAGCGCATAAAGCGGCACGCGTGCATCATAAATCTCGCCCAAGGTGGCGCGCGGATTGGGTGTGCGCAGCAAAGGCCGTGTATCTTTGTGGCGGACCCTTTGCCACAGCAGATCAAGGCTTGCATTCAGCCAGACAGACACGCCACGGGCCGTGATGTTGGTCCGGTTTTCTTCCGCCAAAAAAGCCCCACCACCGGTCGATAAAATACCCCGTTCCTCGTCCAACAGACGGGAAATCACCTGTGTTTCCTTGCTCCGAAAGAAAGGCTCGCCATCTCGCTCAAAAATCTCGGGTACGGTCATGTTGGCGGCGCTTTCAATCTCTGCGTCGCTGTCCAGAAACGGCACCCCCAGCCTCTGAGCCAGCGCACGACCCACGGCCGTCTTTCCCGCCCCCATCATGCCAACCATGACAACGGTCTTGTTCAGTCGGAAGCCTGCCCCCAAGTTGTTATTATGCTGATTTTCGCTCATATGGCCGTCAATGACGTGATTTTGCGAAAAAGGCCATATATGCTTTGAGCAAAACAAAGAACCACCAACAAGAATTCTGGGGCAGGCAAAAACATGATCCGTCTATTCAAGCTGTTGATCTTTCTAGCGATCATCGGATTCATTGGGCTGGTCGGGTATGCCTATGTGGGCGAGTATTTCGGCGCCAACTTCTCGCCCCCCCAGGATGAAACACGTGTGCCTGTCACATTGGATGCAGAATAGTTTTGGTCCTCTTCTTGCCGTGCTGATCAGCGCTGGCACCGGTCTGAATGGACAGGAACAGGCCACAGCCCCGCTGAGCGTGATAGACTGGCTTGATACGCAAGAGGCGGTTCAGGCGGCTCAACCCGTTCAACCTGAACCGGATGTCACGTCCAGCGGCATCGTACCGCAAGTCACCGTGCAACCGTTGGGCGATGATGCGGCACAGCGCGTCGGGCTCGCGCCCTCAAACGTGACCGGCCTTCCCGACACGCTTTGGTCTGCCAGCAACGGATCCGACTTGGCCGAAGCGGTCAAAGATCTGCCCGATACGTCATTACCTGCGCTGCAATCCCTCATCATGACCTTATTGCTGGCTGAAGCGAACCCGCCAGGTGGCGATGCGTCGGCCTTCGATCTGGCAAGGGTTGATGCACTTATGCGGTTCGGGGCGTTGGACCCCGCGCTTGCACTGCTTGAACAGACTGCCGTGAACCGCAGTTCCGCACACCTGAAACGCTACCTCGATTTGTCGCTGATCGCGGGAACCGAGGGGGGTGCTTGCGCTCTAACCACGCAAAACCCAAGTCTTTCACCCGCCAAGGTCTACGATGTCTTTTGTTCGGCGCGAGCCGGGGATTGGGATGACGCCGTACTGGTTTTAGGCACATCTCGCGCCCTCGGCCTCATTGAACCAGCGATGGCAGACGCGCTGGAGCGATTCCTAGATACCGAGCTGTTCGAAGGTGAGCCGCCCCTGCCCGTCCCGTCTACACCGGATCCGCTGGCTTTCCGCCTGTTCCAAGCCATTGGCACGCCAATCCCGACACGCGGATGGCCCGTTGCCTACGCCAACGCTGACTTGTCGCCCAACTCTGGCTGGAAGGCACAGTTGGAGGCAGCAGAGCGTCTGGCGCAACGCGGTGCGCTTGGCGACAACCGCCTTCTGGGCCTTTACACACAACGTCGGCCTGCGGCATCGGGCGGCGTGTGGGACCGGGTCGCCGCCGTGCAACGGTTCGAAACCGCGCTTTCGACAGGCAGCCCGGCCGCTGTCTCCAAGACGCTTCCCCGCGCATGGCGCGCAATGCGTGATGCTGGCTTGCAAACCGTCTTTGCCGGACTGTTCTCAGAAAAACTTTCCGAATTGGTCCTAAGCGGCGCAACAGCCGATCTTGCATTCGAGGTGCTATTGCTGTCCCCAAACTATGAAGTGGCCGCCGCACAATTCCCCGCCCGCGCCATGCGCCGCCCGGTGTTAAGTGCCGTCGCGGCGGGTTCCATACCGCCCGGTCTCAGCGCAGATGGGATTGAAGGGGCGATCGTTGCCGCATTCTCTGATGCACCACCAGACCCTCAGATCGTGGAATTAGCGCAGTCGGACGCTCTCGGGAACGCACTGCTGCAAAGTGTTGCACTGGCCCATGCCGGCAGTTCGGGCGACGTGGCGCAACTGACCACCGGTCTTGCAACGTTGCGCGCGCTTGGCCTCGAAGACGTGGCGCGACGCACTGCGCTGCAGGTTCTTTTGCTGAGAGGAACAGGATGAGCGACCGCTGGATCTCGACCTTTCTGGATGCGCAAGCGGCTGAACTGGGCGCTGCGCGCAACACGCTGTTGGCCTACGGTCGCGACCTCAAGGATGTTGGCGCTTGGCTGGTAAAGCAGAATGCCGAATTTGAAACTGCGACAACCGCGCAGATCGAAGCCTACCTGATCCATTGCGACGCGCAGGGCCTTGCCAAGTCCACCCGCGCCCGTCGTCTGTCCGCCATCAAGCAGCTTTATCGCTTCGCTTTTGAAGAAGGATGGCGCAGCGACAATCCCGCCATCCAGATCGCAAGCCCCGGTCAGGACAAACGCCTGCCCAAAACGCTTGACGAAGATGAGGTGGAGCGCCTTTTGACATCGGCGCGCGCCTTTGGGCGTGGCGAACATGACCAGCTGCGCGACACCTGCCTGATGGAGCTGCTCTATGCCACGGGCATGCGGGTCAGTGAGTTGGTCAGCCTGCCTGTGTCGTCAGCCCGTGGCGATCCCCAGATGCTCCTGATCCTGGGCAAAGGCGGCAAGGAACGGATGGTTCCCCTGTCGCCTTCGGCCCGTCTTTCGTTGTTCGAATGGATCAAGCTGCGCGACGCCAAACAACAAAAGCTGGAAGACAAGGGCACCGCGCCATCTCGCTTCCTCTTTCCCTCCCGCGGGGCATCCGGCTATTTGACCCGCCACTGGTTCTACGCCCGGATCAAATCACTGGCTGTCCATGCTGGTGTTGATCCCAACAAGGTGACCCCGCATACCCTGCGCCACGCCTTTGCAACACATCTCTTGGCGGGCGGCGCTGATCTGCGGGCGATTCAGACAATGCTGGGCCACGCCGATGTCGCAACGACCGAGATTTATACGCATGTGGTCGATGAACGCCTGACGCAACTTGTGCTAGATCATCACCCACTGGCCAAAGACAGCCGTAAATCAGGGGGCAACACATCCTCCGAAGGCCAGTGACCCGAGCGCAGAGCCTCGTGATACCCATGCGTCAAACCGGCGGCTTCCATGTCTCTGACAGCACCGCCCACATCATATTTCAGACGATGCAGGCTGAGCTGCCCAGATGTCAGCGTTGCATAGGCCGTGTCACAGCTGCCATCATGCGGAGGCATGCCAACGACGCCCGCATTGATCCATTCACCAGTGCCAACCGGACGCCGAAACGGAATGCCCGAATGACCAGAGATCACATGATCCAGCGGACCAATGATGGCCTCCAAAGCCCGGTACTCGACCTCGAACGCATCAGCGGGTGAGGTTGACCACAAGAACCGGGCCACATCCGTCACCCCGCCGTGAATGACACCGTAGCGCGCGCCGCAATGCAAAAAGGTGATGATGTCGGGCAAGGCCCGCATCCAGTTGCGATCCTCAGACCCGATCTGACCGTCGGCAAACCGATACCATCCCACAGACAGCAGGTCGCATGAGCTTCCCTCTTCAAACCCGCATCCGCAATCAGCGGCCCCCTCCGCCAACTGTATCTCGCAATTGCCTGCAATCACCGCGCATCTCGCAGCGCGGATCGCGGCAACGGTTTCGGCAGGCCGCCCGCAATAGGCAACCACGTCGCCTGTGCAAATGGCATATGCGCCTCGCGCCCCGACCTCGGCCAGAACAGCCTCGGTCGCCTGAAGGTTCGAGTATGGGCCACCAAAGATCAGCACCTGATCATCAATCACGCCCAAATCCTGCACGCGCATCCTGTCGCATCCCTTGATTGCGTCGTCTGTCACCCCCATAACCGATCCAAGATCAAAGGATAAATCACGAATGGACGACCCCTCATCGACGCTCGACGCGGCGTTCTGGATCACAAGCGCTGTGATCCTTGGCTTGCTGGTCATGTCCGGCTTTTTCTCCGGCTCGGAAACCGCGCTGACCGCCGCGTCGCGGGGCAAATTGCGGGCCAAGGCCGACAAAGGATCGCGCGGTGCCGAACGGGCACTTCAGATCACCGAGGACAACGAAAGGCTGATTGGTTCGGTCCTGCTGGGCAACAACCTCGTCAACATCCTTGCCACTTCGCTGGCCACGGCGATCTTCACGCGGGCCTTCGGGGAATCCGGCGTGGCACTGGCCACATTGGTCATGACACTGCTTGTCCTGATTTTTGCAGAGGTGCTGCCAAAGACCTATGCCATCACGAACTCCGAAACCGCCGCATCGCTTGTCTCGCGCCCAATCTCTCTTGTGGTGACCGTCTTTTCCCCGATCGTTTCGGCGGTTCGCCTGCTGGTGCGCGGTGTCTTGCGGGTGTTTGGCGTCACGATTGATCCCGACAGCCACATCATGGCGGTGCGCGAGGAGATCGCGGGCGCCCTGCAACTGGGCCATTCCGAAGGCGTCGTGGAAAAGGAAGATCGTGACCGCATCCTCGGCGCACTGGATCTGGGTGACCGTGTGGTCGAAGAAATCATGCTGCATCGCTCTGGTATTGAAATGATTGATGCAGAGGACGATCCGCAGGCCATCCTGGAACAGTGTCTGAAATCAAACCACACGCGCCTTCCGGTCTATCGCGGAGAGCAGGAAAACATCACCGGTGTGATCCACGCCAAGGACCTTTTGCGCGCCATGTATCAAGTGATTGGCGGACCCGAAGGGGACGCAGCGGCGCTTAAATCATTCGACATCAGTCAGGTGGCAATGCCGCCCTACTTCGTGCCCGAGACGACCACTCTCGATGACCAGATGCGGCAATTCCTGCGCATGCGCACCCACTTTGCACTTGTGGTGGATGAATATGGCTCGCTCCAAGGTCTGATCACGCTTGAGGACATCCTCGAAGAAATCGTTGGTGAGATCACGGATGAGTTCGACCCGGACGGTGAGCATGCCGTACAACGTGGCGAAGACGGGCATTTCCACATCGACGGCGCCATGACGATCCGCGATCTCAACCGTGCAACGGATTGGAACCTGCCAGATGACGAAGCAAACACCGTTGCGGGGTTGGTGATTCACGAGGCCCAGACAATCCCCACAATCGGTCAGGTCTTCAGCTTCCATGGTTTCCGGTTCGAAGTGACAGCGCGCGAAGGAAACCGGATCACTGCATTGAGAATTCAGACGCTCGACTAGCGTGTCTTACAAAAGCTCTTTGGTATCGCTGTGCGTGCTGACCCACGCGCGCACATCATCGAGACGACCGCGGGCAACGGGGATTTCCTGACCATCGGTCAGGGTCAATTTCGAACCGGACAAGGATCGCGCGGTCTGGCGAGCAACCCAGTGTGACCGGTGCGTTTGGATTCCATCTTCCGGACTGACCTGGTCGAGGAATGTCGCCATACGTTCGCGGATAATCTCCACCTTGCCCGACATGTAGATTTCCAGATGGTGCTCAGCCGCCTTGACGCGCGAAATTTGTGTCAGCCCCACTTTGCGGCCTGCCAAAGTGATATCGCGACCCGCACTCTTGATTGCCTTGCGTGCACGCTGCGCTGGTAACAGCCAAAGCAAGGCCACAGTTTCGAAGACATGAGCAACGAACACGTTCCTCAAATTCATCTGCCACGTCATGGAACCAAATGCAGGTTTGCCAGGTTCAAACAAGATCGTCAGCCCGCCGGCCGTAAGGTAAGTGGAAGCCAGCACCAATGGAGATGAGAGGATAATCAAGGGAATCGGGCCGCCAAAGGTCGACCGCCAGATGCGGCAGGTGGCCAGCGCATAGAACATGGACAAGAACAGGTACAAAAAAAGCGCTACAAACCAGAACGCCAATCGTAGCCCGAAGCTTTCAAACTGCGGCAAAGTCACAGGATGGCCGGTTGCCATGATGAAGAAGCCGACGAGCACCAGAAGCCACATCTGCCAAGACGTATACAGCTCGTGCATTTCGCGTATCGTGAAGTGCGCCCGGTCGCCATTCGAGACAAAAACCTGCACTTCGTGGTTGAAAACCTTCCTCAACATGAAGGCTGCCTACCATGTGACGCTAATTAGAGTAAATGCGTTGCAAAGGTCTATTGGGTGTATACGGCAGGCAATTCGGTGTCAGTTACAGGTTTGTATCGATTGGTGTTTCCTTTCGTCTACACCGTGCACGTTATGATCTCAGGCGAGTACCATCCGGGTCGAACGGAGGTTTTTCCAGTATCTTTGCCCTATGGCTCCTCCCAAGAACCATAACGTCAACCAGATCCCCCGGCTTTGCCCCACTAACGAACCCCAGCGCGAGGCTCATTCCGACGCTGTAACCATACGCACCCGACGTGACCCTGCCAATTCCAACACCGTCTTGAAAAATAGGCTCTCCGCCGGTGGCATCAGCGCCGGATGCACGCGCGCTCGCCTCATCCAGATGCAATAGCACCAGCAATTCGCGTGAAGTTTCAGCACTGCTTTTCTCGACGGCCGCCTTGTTCAGGAAATCCTTGTCCATTTTCACCAAACTGTCCAAGCCAACTTCTTGTGGCCAGTATTCAGGGCTGTACTCCCGGCCCCACGATCCATAACCCTTTTCAATCCGAAGGCTCATAAGCGCACGGCTTCCAACCGGGCCAACACCCATATCCGCGCCCGCATCGATCAATGCAGAATACAGCCTCACCTGATCTTCGGCGCGGCAATGCAATTCCCAGCCCAGATCTCCTGTGAAAGAAACACGCAGAGCCAGGGTTTTGACCCCCGCAACCTCAATCCACTGCGACCGCATGAACGGAAACGCATCAGTGCCCAAGGACGTGTTGGTCAAGCGCTGCAACAGCGCGCGGCTGTCTGGACCGGCAACATTGAACCCACACATTGCGTCTGTACAGCTTTCAAAGGTGGTTCCAAGGGGCAGAGGTATCTCTTTAAAAAAGCGCTGGTGATAGCGCTCGGCCATGCCAGAACCGATGATCCAAAACTCTTCCTCTGCCAGTCGGGTCACAGTGAAGTCCCCGGCAATTCCACCGCGTTTTCCGATCAGCGGCGTCAGACAGGAACGTCCAACAGCTTTTGGCATCCGGTTGGCAAAGACCGCGTTCAGCCAGTCCTCTGCGTCCGGGCCCTTGCACACATATTTGGCGAAATTCGAGATATCGATGATCCCGGCCCGGTCACGCAGCATGCGGGCCTCGGCCCCGACAACATCCCACCACGGCTGACGCGTAAATCCGGCGGTATCCTCCACATCACCGAAATACAACGGATGCTCCCATCCGTAATTCAGGCCCATCCTGGCCTTCATGTCGCGCTGCATCTCGTAAACGGGACGGGTACGCACGGGCCGACCGGCCTCACGCTCTTCCCCTGGAAAATGGATCTTGAACCGATGCGCATATTGGTCACCGACACGCGCCTTCGTGAATGCTTTGCCCGCCCACTGGCCGAACCGGGCCATATCCCAGGCAAACATGTCGTACTTGGTTTCCCCCTCGACAATCCACTCTGCCGCCAACAGCCCCATACCCCCGGATTGCGAGAAGCCCGGAATGATACCGTTGCAACAAAAGTAACCGGTCAGTTCCGGCACCGGGCCAAACAAAACATTCGAATCCGGTGACCAGATCATCGGGCCATTGATCACCCGTTTGATCCCGGCGGTCCCGATGACCGGCACCCGCTCAATGGCGCGCATCATGTTATCTTCGATACGCTCAAGATCATCCGCAAACAATTCATGGCCAAAACCCTGCGGCGTGCCGTCCTCCGCCCAGAACCGCACGTCCTTTTCGTAGGCGCCCACAAGCAGGCCCTGCCCCTCTTGGCGCAGGTAATATTCGCCATCCCGATCCGCGACAGAGGGCAAACGGCGGTCCATCGCCGCCACCTCTGCGATAGTGTCCGTCACGAAATACTGATGCTCTGTCGGTTGCAAAGGCAGGTCAACCCCAGCCAGTGCAGCCACCTCACGTCCCCACAGTCCGGCAGCATTCACAACCCACGGCGTTGCAATATCGCCCTGCTCTGTCCGGACAATCCAAGTGCCATCCGCTTGCTGCTCTGTCCCGGTGACCGGGCAAAACCGGATAATCTCTGCCCCGTTCTGGCGCGCACCGGTCGCATAGGCATTGGTGACCCCAGATGGATCGACATTCCCTCCATCCGGCTCCCACATGATGCAACGCACACCATCAAAGTTGACCAGCGGGTGCAGGCGCTCCGCCTCGCCCCGACTGACCTCGTGGAAGTTCATCCCGTACAGCTTGGCCTTCGCCGCTTGCAGTCGCAGCTGATGGTCACGTGCTTCGGTCTGGGCCAGGTACAACGACCCCGGCTGAAACACCCCGCAGCCCTGCCCGGTTTCCTGTTCCAACTCCTTGTAAAGACCCATCGTGTAGTGCTGGATGCGGCTGATGTTGGTACTGTCGTGCAGGCCGTGGATATTGGCAGCCGCGTGCCACGTGGACCCGCTGGTCAGCTCATCCCGTTCCAACAGGACAACGTCGGTCCATCCCAGTTTCGTCAGGTGATACAGGATCGAACAGCCAATGACGCCGCCGCCAATCACGACGGCCTGTGCATGGGTACGCATGGGGGGTGCCTTTGCAACTGTTTCGCTGACGTTCACCCTGCGTCCGGGCGCGGCCCGTTGATTGCCCCGGCGCGACATGCCGCGTCGCTCGCGGAATAACGCGGGCGGATTGCCCATTCTCCGGCTCCCGGAACAATCGGTATGTTGCTGTTGGCATATCAGGCGCGTGCCAGCGCATCAAAACACCCGCAGGATACCTTGAGCGACATGACCCGTCGCATTCGCGCTTTCCTCAAGCGCATCGATTGGGCTCTATCGGCGCATCAATCAAGGGAAAGCCATGCAGACCACAACTCGTGTCGCCGTCATCGGCGGTGGCGTCGTCGGCGCCTCTGTCCTTTATCACCTGACGAAACTTGGCTGGTTCGACGTCATGCTGCTGGAACGGTCCGAACTGACCTCTGGCAGCACGTGGCATGCGGCAGGCGGGTTTCATACGCTGAACGGCGACACCAACATGGCCGCGCTGCAAGGCTACACCATCCGTCTCTATAAAGAGCTGGAAGAGATCACGGGGATGTCCTGCGGGCTGCATCATGTGGGCGGGATCACATTGGCCGACAATCAGGACCGGTTCGACATGCTGCTCGCTGAACGGGCCAAGCACCGATTCATGGGGCTGGAAACTGAAATCGTCGGTCCGGAAGAGATCGCCCAAATCGCCCCGATCACCAACACAGACGGCATCATCGGTGCACTCTACGACCCCCTCGACGGGCACCTCGATCCTTCTGGCACCACGCACGCCTATGCAAAGGCCGCGCGCATGGGCGGCGCCACCATCCACACCCACACCATGGTGCAGGAAACCAACCAGCGCCCAGATGGCACATGGGATGTGGTCACAGACAAGGGCACCATCCATGCCGAACACGTGGTCAACGCCGGCGGCCTTTGGGCGCGCGAGGTGGGCGCAATGGCAAGCGTCTACCTGCCCCTGCACCCAATGGAACACCAGTACATCGTCACGGACGACATCGCCGACATCTACGAACGGGGTGAAGAGCACCCGCACGTCATGGACCCCGCAGGCGAAAGCTATCTCCGGCAAGAGGGCCGCGGCCTCTGCATCGGCTTCTATGAACAACCCTGCCGACCCTGGGCCGTTGATGGCACACCATGGAGCTTCGGCCACGAACTCCTCCCCGACGATTTCGACAAGATCGAAGACAGCATCGCCTTTGCCTACAAACGCTTCCCTGTCCTCGAAACCGCTGGAATCAAATCGGTCATTCACGGCCCTTTCACCTTTGCGCCGGACGGCAACCCGCTGGTCGGCCCTGTTCCGGGCATGCGCAACTACTGGTCCGCCTGCGGTGTCATGGCGGGGTTCAGCCAAGGCGGCGGTGTCGGCCTGATGCTGGCGCAATGGATGATCGAGAGGGAGTGCGAACGCGACGTGACCGCCATGGACGTCGCCCGCTTCGGCAACTGGATCAGCCCGGGCTACACCCGCCCCAAGGTCATCGAAAACTACCAAAAACGGTTCAGCGTTGCCTACCCGAACGAAGAACTGCCCGCCGCCCGGCCCAACCGCACAACGCCCATGTACGATATCTTCACCGATATGGGCGCCGTCTGGGGCCAGCAATACGGGCTGGAAGTACCCAACTACTTTGCGCGGGGCGATGAGCCTGCCCATGAGACCCCAAGTTTCCGCCGCTCCGATGCATTCGCTGCATTCGCTGCTACTGCGCGCGAAGTGGCGGCAGTCCGAAACGGCGTCGGCATCAACGAAGTCCACAATTTCGGCAAGTACCTCATCACGGGCCCAAGGGCGCGCGCATGGCTCGACCGCATCATGGCAGGCCGCGTGCCACAGCCAGGCCGTGTCTCACTGACACCCATGCTCAGCCCCAAGGGCAAGCTGATCGGTGACTTCACGATGTCCTGCCTGACCGAGACAGAGTTCCAGCTCACCGCAAGCTATGGCGCGCAAGCGGTGCATATGCGGCACTTTCGAATACATGAAGAAGACGGCGCAAACATTGAAAATATAAGTGATAAAAGGAACGGCTTCCAATTGGCTGGGCCAAGGGCGCGCGATGTGCTGCAGGCCTGCACGCGCTCGGATATCGCGGATATGAACTTCCTCGACATCCGGCCCCTCACCGTCGGCATGACCGACTGCATCGTGCAGCGGGTCAGCTACACCGGCGATCTGGGCTACGAAATCTACTGCGATCCCATGGCCCAACGCCAATTGTGGTGGACATTGTGGGAAGCCGGACAGGCCTACGACATGGCGCCGTTTGGCATGCGGGCCATGATGTCTCTGCGCCTCGACAAGTTCTTTGGCTCTTGGCTGTCAGAATACTCACCCGATTACACAGCCGCCGAAACAGGATTGGACCGCTTCATCTCGTGGACAAAGAACGCGGATTTTGTCGGCCGCGCCTCAGCAGAAGCCGAACGCGCAAAGGGCCCCGCGCGCCAGCTCTGTGCCTTTATCGTTGATGCGGATGATGCCGACGCCCATGGATATGAACCCATATGGCTGGACGGGTCCGTTGTCGGTTTCTGCACCTCCGGCGGCTTCTCGCATCACATGAACGCATCCATCGCGCTGGGGTTCCTGCCCCCACAGCATGTGAAAGAAGGCCAGGACGTCAAGATCGAAATCCTCGGCAAAATGCGCCAGGCGACAATGACCAGAACACCACTCTTTGACGCCGACGGCGCCCGCATGCGCGGCTGATACCCTGCTTCCCTGTTTCAGGAAAATCCTGAGGGGGAGGCGCAGCCGGGGGGCTAGCCCCCCTCATAATGTCGTCGCGCGCAGGCGCGGCCGTGTTGCGACAGATGTTTGACAGCCCTAGGGTTCAAACATGATGCCGATCCTCATCCTCGCCGCCGGTGCCGCCTCGCGCATGCGTGGCACTGACAAGCTGATGCAAGACGTGGACGGCCAACCGCTGCTGGTACGGCAAATCCAAATCGCGCAAGCCGTCAGCACTGATGTACGCGTGGCGGTGCCGCCACCTCCGCACCTCAGATATGACCTTGTCGCACAAACAACAGCACATCCCGTCACTGTTAAGGACGCCGCCCAAGGGATGGGCGCAAGCCTGCGCACGATCGTTGCCACGCTGGGCCCGCAGGACACACACGCCATGTTGCTCCTGGGCGACCTACCCGACATCACCGAGAATGATCTTCGAAAGGTCCAGCAAGCGATACGCACCTGTCCCGACGCACTGATCTGGCGCGGCGCAACCGAAGATGGGCGCGGCGGGCATCCGATCATCTTTGAACGCACGCTTTTTCCAGCGTTCGCAAAGCTGCTCGGAGACGATGGCGGGCGCGATATTGTCAAACAGGCGGGCAACAAGGTTCACTTGGTTCCCCTGCCCGGCACGCGCGCGCGTCTGGATTTGGATACGCCCGAGGACTGGGCCGCTTGGCGCGCGACCCGTCACATCACCTGAGACGATCCACGAGGGTGCGTGCCTCGTGCTGCTTCAGTGACAATCGCGCCGAACTATACGTGTCCAGTCCCGCCAGTGTGTCAAGTTCTGGGAACAGGGTCAGAATCTCTTGCCGTTGCTCTGCACCGATGCCGCGCAAGGAGTGATCACCCGGTTGGAAGCTTTCTGACCACGCGCCCTCCGCCAGCACAACCTCATGCTGATCGAACATCAGGTGCAGATAACTGACAGCACCGGTCTCGACCTGATCCACACCGTCCAGGCCGGTCAGGTGCTTGGCGGCAATCAGAACTTCGCGCTCCTGGAACATCATCTCCGCCAGATCGGATTTGACCAGCATGCGGTGCTGCGGCGATACAAGCATATCGCGCTCGGGAAGTTCCTTGCCAAGCGCACCAGCACGGATCAGGACCGGTTGGAACGCCGCGTTCATGCGCATTTCGTCTGGCGTCAGATCACGGCGTCCGACCCAGCGCAGGGTCTGTGCGCCATTGTCACGGGTAATGACCTTGTCGCCCGTTTTCAATCTCTCAACGGCGATCTCGCCTTTCGGTGTCGCGATACGCGTACCCGGAGTGAAGCAAATGATGATCTGCTCGATCTCGGAATAGGTGACGCGACGCGCCACGTTCCCATTGTCGTCAAGCAATTCGACCGTGCCGGATTCCGATCCCGGCCCATCGGGCAGAACATTCGCCCGCACGCCAGACAGATCAAGAACGTCGATATCCATTCCATCGGCATCTTCACCGCCGACAATGTTGTGATTGCCCAATCCGTCGAAATTGAACCGGTCAGATCCTGTTCCACCCTGCGCCTGATCGTTGTCCGGACCAAGGGTGATCAGATCCTCGCCGTCGCCGCCCAGAAGCGTGTCGTCACCGGTGCCTCCCACAAGGGTATCGTCGCCAGCACCGCCGATCAGTTCGTCCTGACCCTGGCCGCCATCAAGAAAATCGTTGCCCTCGCCGCCGTCGATATCGTCATCGCCCTCACCGCCGGACAGGCTGTCGTCGCCGCCCTGACCAAAGATCACGTCCTGACCGCTGCCACCATCAATGGTGTCATCCCCGGCTTCGATCGGCGTCACAACCGGATCGTCGATCAGATCGCCCGAAAACGAGAAACCGGAATTGGTGTTGCGTGCTTCAAGAGTGAATTCGATGAATTCGCGATTTTCAAACGACGCGGAAAACCACGCCTCCTGATCGTCGGGATTGTTGTTGCCACGGCCCTCGGCCGTCACCTGGCCATTGCTTTCAATCACGTTGAGAACAGAATCGCTCGACGTGGCAAAGGCGCTGAAGCTGCTTGCGTTGATCGTGACAGCTTCCTGGTCTCCGGGGCTGTTGCGATCAAGGTCATTGATCGTCGCCGTCGAATTCAACGCAACCGGCGTGCCGGTGGTCGCATTGGGCGTGTCCGGGATGAAGAATTCCATGCGGAAATCGGCGGTGTCCCCACTGCCGCGCCCGTTCATCAGGATTTCGAACCCGTTGCCACCGTTGAGATCCACGGTCAAACGGTTGTCGAACTTGGACACGAGGACCAGCCGCGCCGAAACCTGGGTGCCGTCGTCAAGCTGGGCGACGTTCTTGTAGACGGCGGATGCACCGGCGTTCACATTGCCGGTGTTCGGCGTCACCAGGTTGTTGATGTCAAGCACCAACGGGGTCGCGTCATTGCCGGGCGCGGTGCCTTCGCCCACATCACCGAACAGGGTGTCATTGCCACCGCCGCCCAGAATGCTGTCGTCGCCGCCTTCCCCTGAAACCAGATCCGCACCTCCAAGGGATTGGATCGTGTCATCCTCATTCGTTCCCTGCAGGGTGTCGTTGTTCGACGTTCCGTTGATATCGGCCATAGCAGCTGCCTTTCATATCCGCACACAATGAAAGGGGTTATGAACTGCCCCCACAGACCAAACACCCAGGCCACGGTAGTAATTCAAAGTTGAGCCAAATTCAGGGGGAAAAACTGCAAGAAAGTAAACGTGCACGTTATTCGTGCACAAAGATGCCGCAATGCAGTGCCATACGCTACCGTAGAAGAAACAATTGGGCATTATTGCCCGTATTGAACACAGAAAACGGGTGCACCCCCCAATGCCCCATTCCCTGCGCCCCCGCGAATCATCGCGAGGCACTGCGCATATCTCTCAACACCGTGGCGAATGCTCAATGCGAGAGAAGATGCGCTTCGTGTCTCTTGAGGCTCCGCCGAGCGGAAGCGTAGACACCTGATCCTTGGCCATTTTCCAGTTCCGGGAACAGCTCCAGGATTTCGCTGCGCTGCGCATCCGTCATCGCATTCAACGTCATATCACCCGGCTGGAAGCTTTCCGTCCATGCGCCATCGGACAGGATGACTTCGTGCTGGTCAAACATGACATGGATGTAGGTCGTACCCGACACGTCCACGACATCGATGCCGTCCATGAAAGTCAAATGCTTGGCCGCCACCAACACTTCGCTTTCGTCGAAATACAGTGCCGTCTTGTCACTCGCCATCAACACACGGTGCTGAGGTGACACAAGCATGTCACGCTCCGGAAGGCCCCTGCCAAGCGCGCCCTGTCGGATCAGGACCGGACGAAGATGCTGCGCACGGGCAAGTTCTTCACCCGACATGTCACGGCTGCCAACCCAACGAATTTCTTGAATTCCATTGTCACGGGTGATCACCCGATCGCCAACCCTAAGGTCCTCGATCCGACGCTCACCTGTTGGTGTCGCAATCAAAGTGCCCGGTGTGAAGCAGGGAATCACCTCTTCGATGTCGGTGAAAGTCAGCGTGCCAGCAGGATCACCGTTCTGATCGAAATAGTTGACCACACCGTCAAAGCCGTCACCCCCAGCGTCGGGGTTGGTGAAGACCACCTGAAGCGACCCGTTGTTCGGCGCTGACCCACGCAGGTCCAGCGTGTCAAAGTCATCGCCGCCGCCGCCGCCGTCAACGACTTCACCCGCATCGACATTGATGAACAGGTCACGGTCGTCGCCACCGGACATGATGTCCTGACCACCGTTGCCACCATCGATGGTGTCGTTACCGGAGCCGCCTTCGATGACATCATCACCGGTAGATCCAAGGATCGAGTCGTTGCCGGCATCACCGCTCAGCGTGTCGTCACCAGTACCACCGTCGATCACATCGTCGCCTGCACCGCCAGACAGATCGTCCGCACCGTTGCCGCCGATGATGGTGTCGTTGCCGTCACCACCGTCAACCGTGTCGGCCTGGCCGCCTCCGTCGATGACGTCATTGCCTTCGCCGCCCAGAATGGTGTCATTGCCCTGACCACCAAGCAGGCTGTCATCACCGATACCGCCGTCGATTAGGTCATCATCGATCTCACCGTCGATGGTGTCGTTGCCTTCCTCACCAAACAGCTCGTCATCATCATCGGCGCCAAAGATGAGATCGTTGCCCTCACCACCGAACACCGTGTCCATGCCGTTGTCAGGGCGCGGATCGGCCGGGAAGATCGGGTTCGATCCGTCATCTTCGATATTCAACTGGTCCAGCCCCAGATCGGGGTCATTGCCCGCAAAGATGGTGTCGTCGCCAACGCCGCCTTCGATCAGGTCATTGCCCTCACCGCCCACGATGCGGTCAGTGCCCTCATCGCCGGAAATCTCGTCATCGTCGATGCCGCCGTCGATGACATCGTTGCCGGCGCCACCCACGATGGTGTCCGCATCGTCGCCGGTGCTGATCGTGTCGTCACCTGCACCACCATCAACAAAGTCGAGGTCGTTGTTCGGATCATCATCTGCCGGGAAGCCGAAGGGGAAGCCGGGAACAGGTGTCCCATCGTCGTTGGGGAAACCAAGATCCGGCGCAATGTCACCGTTGCCGGTTTCGATCAGGTCATCCCCGTCGCCGCCGTCAACCACGTCATCACCCTGACCAGCGATCACCGTGTCGTTGCCGCCACCCGCTTCGATGATGTCGTCATCCGCGTCTTCAGGATCGTTCGAGAAGATGTTGTCGCCACTGTCGACCATATCCCCTTCGGGATCGCCCTCGTAATCCTCGTTGATCAGTTCGCCATCATCACTGCCCTCGACAATCCCGTCAAGCGGGTTCGGCTCGACCGTCACGGTAACCTCAGCGCTGTCAAAGCCGCCCTGATCATCCGTAATGGTGTAATCGATGACCGCGTCGCCCTCGAACCCGTCATTGGGTGTGAAGGTCAGCGTTCCATCGCCGTTGATGACCACGTCCCCATCGGGCGAGGTCGCCTCGGTCACGCGCAGCGCGTCGCCGTCCACATCCGTGTCATTGTCCAGCACGGGAATGGTGACAGCCGTGTTGAACGGCGTGGTTTCCGCGTCATCGGCGGCTTCGGGTGCATCGTTGACCGGGGTCACTTCAATGACCAGATCAGCGGTGTCCGTGCCACCATTGCCGTCAGCGATCGTGTAGGTGATCGTCGCGGTACCGTTGAAGTTCTCGGCCGGGGTAAAGATGATCGTACCATCGGGATTGATGGCAGCCTCACCCTGCTCGGACGGAACGACAGCGGAAATGACAGTCAGATCGTCGCCGTCCGCGTCACTGTCATTGCCAAGCACATCCACAGTGACGGGTGTATCTTCGTCAGTCGTGTCAGCGTCGTCCTCTGCAACAGGACCGTCATTGATTGCCCCGACGGACACAATGGCCTCGCCCGTATCTTCCCCGCCATTCCCGTCAACAACCGTGTAGGTGATTGTCGCAGGACCGTTGAAGTTCGGCGCAGGTGTAAACGTCACAGTGCCGTCGCCATTATCGACAACCGAACCTTCAGCAGGATCAACGCTCAGCGATCCGATGCTCAGGTCATCGCCGTCCACATCGGTGTCGTTGCCCAGCAGGTCCACGACCACCGCCACGTCCTCATCCGTGGTTTCGATGTCGTCTACGGCCACCGGATCATCATTGACCGGGTTCACCGTCACAGCGACTTCGGCAGTAGACGTGCCACCATGTCCGTCCGTGATCGAATATGTGATGGTCGCATCGCCGTTGAAGTTTTCGGCCGGGGTGAACAGCAACTCGTTGTTCACAATCTCGACCATGCCCTGATCGGCTGGCACCGAAGCGCCCGTGATCGTTAGGTCATCTCCGTCCGGATCCGTATCATTGCCAATCACGTCGATGGTGACAGGCGTATCCTCATCCGTCGTCGCGGTATCGTCGTTGGCGGTTGGACCGTCATTGACCGCGCCAACATTCACGATGGCCTGACCATCATCGGTGCCACCATTGCCGTCCGATACGGTGTAGTCGATGGTCGCGGTACCGTTGAAGTTCGGTGCCGGGGTAAAGGTCACGGTGCCGTCACCGTTGTCGACAACCGAACCCTGGTCTGCGGGGACAGAGACAGACGCAAGTGTCAGATCATCACCATCCACGTCGGTGTCATTGCCCAGCAGATCAATGACAATCGCTTCATCTTCCATCGTGTCGGCCAGATCATCGACCGCGACAGGATCGTCATTGACCGGGTTGACCGTGACCACGACCTCGGCCGTGTCAGTGCCGCCATTGCCGTCCTCAATGGAATAGGAAATGGTCGCATCGCCATTGAAGTTCTCAGCCGGTGTGAACAGCAATTCATTGTCCACAATCTCGACCGTACCCTGATCCGCAGGGACCGATGCGCCGGTAATGGTCAGCGTGTCGCCATCCACATCCGTGTCATTGGCCAGCGCGTCGATGGTAACAGGCGTGTCTTCGTCCGTGCTGGCAGTGTCGTTTATCGCATCCGGCGCGTCATTGACCGGGTTCACGGTCACATTGACGGTCGCTGTGTCTTCGCCACCCTGATCGTCGGTCACGGTGTACGTGATCGTGGTCGGGCCGTTGAAGTCCTCGTTCGGCTCAAAGGTGAGCGTACCATCGGGATTAATCGTAACCGTGCCGTCAGGCGACGTGGCTTCGGTCACGCGCAATGGATCGCCATCGGGATCGCTGTCGTTGCCCAGCACAGCGATATCGACGCTTCCGTCTTCATCAACTTCTGCCGTATCATCAATGGCATCGGGGCCGCGGTTGATCTCGTCGCCAACAACCTCTTCGATTTCGGTAAAGGTCAGGGTCAGCCCATTCGGATTGCCGTCCCCATCGACGAATACCACAGTGCCATTGATGCCATTGCCATTGCTGTCCGGCGTCACGTTATCCAGAAAGAACGGCCCCTGCCCGGTCAGATCCAGAACATCGCGGTCCGTGTTGTTCGCCGGGTTGGTGCTGAAGCCGCCGGCACCGCCGTCCACCTCGTCTCCCGCACCGCCAAAGATCGTGTCGGCGTCGTCGCCACCGCTCAGCACGTCAGCGCCGGCGCCACCCGAAATGACGTCATTGCCCTCTTCGCCAAAGACCATGTCGCTGCCGGCATCACCGTTCAACGTGTCATCACCGGATTGGCCATGGATCCAGTCGTTGCCAGAGCCGCCATCGACCGAGTCGTTGCCGGACCCCATCCAGATCTCATCATTGCCAGCGCCACCAAAACCAGTGTCATCACCCGATCCGCCAATCAGGAAGTCGCGCCCGGCACCACCGTCCAGAACGTCATTGCCCCGACCGCCCTCAAGGCGATCATTACCGTCGCCGCCAACAAGGCTGTCATTGTCATCTTCACCGCGCAGCGTGTCATGGCCGCCCTCACCGAAAATGGTGTCGTCGCCATCACCACCTTCCAGCGTGTCATTGCCATCGGCGCCATCATCCACGATCGGTGCATCGAAATAGACGTCGGTGATGTTGATGCCTGAATTGTCGTCGCCATCCTGATCATGCTCGATCACAATACGCGCCACGGGCCCCGGAATGCTGACAAGCAGCGAATACTCTTCGGACGTGTCCGCCAGATAGCCCCCATTGCTGTCCGCCGTGTCGTTGCCCGCAACGCCATCCGTGTCCAGCAGCGTCAGATTGCTGCCACCTTCAAGGTTGACGATGATCTGCTGTCCAGCAGCGTCATACGCAATGACGCGCACGACGCCATCGCCGTCGATATCGTTGATACGGAAAGACACGTCTTCGACCGGGGCCGAGAACTCAAGCTGGTATTCTGCCGAATTTCCCTGACCATTCAGAACGTTGTCGAGCGAACTGTTGTTATCGATCGAATTGCCGTCACCGTCGATGTTCTGAATATTCTGCGTATCGTTCGACTGGATCGTGCGGGACGCACCGGATTGATCAAGGACTGAAAACGACACTTCGACATTGCCGGTGTCCTGCGTGAAATTGCCCAGAGTGTTGCCATCGCCAAAGGGCGACTTTTCCCACTCAAAGACTTCACGTTCGGACACGCCCGCGCCCGGGCCCGAATAGTTGCTGTCGCCAAAGATGATGTCATCACCGTCGCCGCCCTGAACACTGTCATTGCCGCTGCCAGCATAGACTTCGTCGTCCGCACGACCGGCCTCGACCGTATCGTCCCCACCCAGGGCATCCACAATGTCATCATCGCGGCCTTCGCCCGGCAGGACTTGATCGTTGGCGTCGATACAGTCGCCTTCCGGATCTTCGTCATAGGCTGCGTCGATCAGGTTGCTGTCGTTGTCCCCTTCCACCACGCCATCAAGGCCAGAGGTATCGAAGACAAGGTTGTCGATGGCGCCCGAACCTTTCAGTTCGACTTCCATCCGCGTCACACCCGATACATCGAAATCGACGATCGACTGACCATTGTTGTCCGTATCTTCGATCTTGATCTTGTCGATCTCAGTCCCGTGGGCATCGTAAAAACGCACATACGCGCCTTCCTCGATGTCGAGGAATGTCAGCCGGTTGATGACGGAAGGTTCGTCAAAGACAAAGTTGATCTTGCCACCGCTGCCATTGTCATCCGGGTCACTGCTGTCGCCGTCTTCCGAGATGATCAACGCACCCCCGAGGTTCGTGGTCGCCAGATCGCTATCCTGCCCAGTCGGCTGCGCCGTGTTGAAAACCATGGCTTGATTTGCCCCACCAGTGGCCGAAATCGTCACGCCTTGGGTGCTGAATTCGTTGTCGACAACAGTGCCCGAAGCGAGGGCGTTGAAATCAATGAACTTGGTCATGTGTCGGAACTCCTAGGCGTGGTTGCGCGCAGCACGCAACGCGACCGGAACAATTGCACAATAAACGGAGATCTTGGCCGCTACGGCCAGGACAGCGAAACGGCGGGTGATTGCCATCTTCGGCATCAACTCTCGGGTGATTTGCCACATCGGTCCGTCTCCATCATTAACTCACTCTTCACCCAAGACGAAGCGACGCACCTATCGGTCGGGCGATCCGCATACACGCCTAACAAATGGAGGGAGAAATGATCGGCTGCGACACGCAAACCGGTACGGACCCGGCAAACGCATCTTTCAGCGGTTGCTCGGCAACGTAGCGAACACACTCCCCACATCTTTCAATGCGTCTTGTGCGGTCGCCCCCTTGACCTAAAGACATCGCCCCCCAGTTGGGCAAGATTGTTCTTACGGTCAGCTTTGATACAAAAAAAGGGAAAAATGTCTGAAAAGTGGCACTATCCACGCAAACAGACGCATACATCGCCCATTTATGTGAAAATTTTTGCCACCCCTGATTGTACTAATATACGCAAAGTACGCACATGTATGGGCAAATACCCGCCTAAATCACTGTAGAAGAACATTTTAAGTGCATTCCCGTTTTTTAACAGATTCACCTTCAAGTTCGCCCCATCACGACACTTGACCACAGATAATTTTGCCGTGTTTCTGCCAGATTTTGTGGTGCTTATGTTCTCAAACCGCGATCAATGGACAAAAAGATACCATAATGATGCGATCTGCCCAACAAGACAGCGGTTGCCGCGAATCGCTTGGGATCGATTTTCCATAATGACATCGCCGTATAGCGATCTTGCAGTTTCCAAAGCGCTTCGAAAAGGCAATGTCGTCCTCGCCGTCTAACGCAAAGCACTGTCAGGGTTCTAGGGTCAGGACCCATTGATTTTCGCCTAGTGGCGTGATTCACGGTTCGAAAACGAGCGGTGAATATGTCTGACCTTTTCTGGCTCACGGATGCGCAGATGACGCGTCT
>NZ_JCAPFI010000009.1:0-110145 GCF_059611725.1 Tateyamaria sp. LSS28
GAGTTCCCCCTGGCCATATCTCGCAAGTCCTGGATGGCACTCAATATCCATCGATTGGTGTTCATATGTATCGCCCACATTGCCAAATTAACTGGTGGCTTGGCTTATCCAGCCAACCCCACCCGCCTAAGGGGAATTTTTCTTGCCTAGCGCCATTCCTGACTGTGCAGGCTGTCCGAAGATTGCTCATCAAGATGAACCGTTTGTCGAAGCAGTCGCTTGCGGGTCTCTGGCCGTCAGTTTTCGCCGCAACTGGCACAAATGACCGCCTCGGTGCAGCAATAGTGTAGAGTCGAAAGTCTGGTTTGAGCCGATGATGTTGAAAAACTCCGCTTGTTTGGCGATCTGATCGCTGCGACCAGCGCCGATGGCACTTGCCAGCCCCAAGCATGCGTAATTGGGCTGACCCTGATCAGAGGTCGAGCTCCCGATAGGATCACAGGAGATCTGTGAACATGGGAGATTTCGAATGGAGTATTTTGCGGGCTTGGATGTATCGCTGCGGTCTTGTGCGATCTGTATTGTTGATGGCAAGGGCACCGTTTTTGCAGGAGCGAGAACTGCCTTGTGAGATTGAGGAGATCGCCGGGTATCTGATTGCACTTCGCGTTCCGATTGAGCGCATTGGTTTTGAGTCCGGCACGTTAAGCCAGCATTTGTTCTACGGCTTGAAGGCCGAAGGCTTCGACGTGGTTTGCATGGAAGCGCGCCAGGTCAATGCTGCCTTGTCAGCGATGCGCAATAAAACGGACCGCAACGATGCACGAGGAATTGCGCAGATCCTTCGAACGGGTTGGTTCAGCCCGGTGCATATGAAGAGCCGTGAAGCGCATGGAGTCAGAGCTCTTTTGAGCACACGGAAGGCTTTGCTGAGCAAAACCATTGATTTGGCCAACGAAGTGCGTGGCCTGTTGAAGATATTTGGCATACGGCTGCCGAAGACAGTGCAGCATGGCAGCTTTGATGACGTCGTCCGACCGATGATTGAGATCGACGAGGTTCTCGCACATGCCATGCTACCGCTGCTCGACGCCCGGTTGGTTGTGTACAAGCACTTTCTTGAGCTCGATCGGCGGGTCAAGCACGCTGCCCGTCAGGACGATGTCTGCATGCGCATGATGACAGTCCCCGGCGTGGGCCCGATTGCTGCTTTGACCTTCAAGGCTGCCGTGGACGATCCCGCGCGGTTCAAAAGGTCTCGCACCGTGGCAGCCCACTTTGGCCTTACACCTAGAAGATACCAGTCTGGTGAACAGGACAACCCAGGTCGCATATCGAAAGCCGGGGATCGAGACGTACGGTCGACGCTCTATGCCGCCGCGAACGCCTTGCTCATGCGGACGATGGCGGGCTCTCAGATCAAGTCATGGGGCATGCGCTTGATGCGTACCAAAGGGCGTCGCCGCGCCGTTGTGGCTGTTGCGCGCAAGCTGGCCGTCCTGCTGCACCGTATGTGGGCGGATGGCACGGAGTTCCGTTCAGAGAAGGAGGAGGGCACGGCATGATCTAAACGCCCAGCACCAATCTGAACGGGATCGTCCTCACCGGACGAGGTTCGTGGACAAAGCCGAAAATGTCTGCTGCGCCATCAAGCGCGTCCCAAAGCGAGGCTCTCCACTGCCAATCCGACACATGCATGCAGCGATGTCCCACTAGGCATCACCCAGACTGCGGAGAGAAGCGTGACCCGGATGAGCGACGACGGTCCCAAACAAAGAAGGAAAACGAGCTTGACCCAATCGCCCAATTAGAGAAGCAGACGTTGACGCTCAAGAATCTCTGGTAAGGCTTCGGTCGGGAAACACGGTTTCTTGCCCAGTCATCAAATTTTCGATTCGATCCTATGCCTCAATTAGCGACCAACCTGCCTGACGTTTAAAAGTGTTAACATTCTGTCCAGTTGACAGGACAGCATCGGCTTTGGAGTGTCATTAAAGCGTGACAAAAAGTTAACGCCTCTACCGCAATCTTGAACATCCGTTACCCCAAATGTAGCGTTGTGGCGGATATTGGCCCACCAAATCGGCCGTAGTGGCCGGAAGCTGCCCACCAAGAGTTGAAACCAACTTTCATTAATTCGTTGTTAAGTTTTGCGCTCCACACGTGACGCATCCTTGATGGGAGTTAACGATGAACAATAACAAAGATATGAAGTGGCAAGTATTGGTCGCTGCGGATGAAGCCCGAAGACAAGGGTACACGCACACATACCGTGCATTGCTAGACGTGCTGGAGGCATTAGTGGACACTTCAGATCATCCGCCACTCCCAGTGACTGCCTTACTAGGAGGAGTCCGCGAAAAGGTTTTTCACTGAATCCTCCACGAGCGTGGCGGAGTTTAGGTTCGGTTAACCATTTGGCCCCATTCGTTGAGCATACAAATGCCTTGATTGGGGACAGCTATGCAGGACGTCGATTGGCTCATCGGAGTATGCCAAGATCTTTGTGCTTACGCCGAGAAGAACAATCTGAGAAACGTAACATCAGCGGCTGAATACGCATTGGAAGTAGCCATTCTAGAGACGGAAGGGGCTACGCGACTTCGACGACTTGTCAACTCCACTCATTCCACTAGAGCCTTCAAAGCTCGCAAGCCGCAGAAGCAAAGCTCATGCAAAGAAGTAATACTCCCCACCGTACGAAATTAGATGCAGCACCGCCTGCTACAAGCGACAATCGGTGGCCAGCTCCAAAGCTTAAGCACGTTTTGCTCATCATTGCAGGTTTTGCCTTGCTTGCGATTGAGCTTTTCTCCGCATTTAGCTTTATTTTTTGAAGCCTGAGTGAACACAAAACAAAGATCTTCGGCTGTATTCGGTACTTGGGGTTCGGAAACGTTGGTCGAAGGTTGCGGCAGGTTGACCATTTCCCGAGCCCAATCCCGCAGCGGCGGGTAAGGAAGAGGCTTAGAAAACACTGCGCCGGCGCGCGCTCAGGATGGCATCCGCATCCAACCCAGCTCGCGCTAGGCATTCACGAATTTCGTCCTGCTCTGTCTTCGACAATGGTTCCGGTGCAAACCATCCTTCGCCATCTTGATCTTCCGAATATCCCAAGAAAGCATCCGCATCGTTTATTCCAAATGGCCTCAGAAAATCGCTGTTTGACTCACGTAGCCCATCATACACCTGTTTGCGATATGCTGGGCTTGAACAATATCTTTGCCCGTCGTCTACGATGGAATCTGACTTGGCGATTGCAGCAACTACCTTGAGCTTGATTGCTCTTTCGACGTCCAGGCTGGCGAGAAACATTGTCATGCGCCTGTGCAAACTCACGTTTTCGCAGGCCACGCTTGTGTAGTCTTCGGTGTCGATACCGAACAAATGATGAAGAATGTCAGCTGCAATATCGCCCTTGCGCCAAGAAGCTTTTTCGTATGGACGAATGACCACGTTTTCCGGTCCGAAAGCATCGGTTGCCGCTTTTAGCGTTGGGACCAGTCCTAAGGGAAAGGAAACGTCCGAAAACTCTCCGCTAAAGTGCGACTTGCTTTTCTGAGCGTACACACTTTCCAAAAGATGATCTTGCCGCCGCAGGTAATACACGATCTTCACGTCAAACCAATCAAACACTTCTTAAAAGTGTTGAGATCGAACCACGCTTCGAAGGTCGGTGGAAAACTCTTCGGAGCTGAGCAATACGCCCTTGTGAGCGTTTTGGAAATCTAAATCACTGCCAAGGCTTTCAAGCCAATTGCGTTGTTCTGAGAGCCCCTTCCCTAATGATTTTCTGGACCAGGCAACAAATGCCGTGTGGTTAGTACGATTGAGGCGAGGATAGAGCACGTTGTCGTTTAAAAGTTTGCGCCTGTTTAGCGTGCAGAACTTCTGAATGTAGCTGGTGCCCGTCTTATGCAGGCCAGCATGGACAAAAAGCTTTGGTTTCATGCTGCAGTATGCAAATATAATTTTTCAAAAAAAACAAGTCCGTATGTCGCCGCATCCGGCGAAACTGGCGTGGCAACACCACGCCCGTTGCTTATGTCAGGACCAGTATCTTGAGAGAGATAACTATTGGAAATTTTTTTTAAAAGTTGAACACGTGTCAGCGTAGAAGAAAGAGTAAGTCGACACGTTTAGCCGCGATTGCAGTTATTGCGTTCGCAATGCTCGCCGTCGATCAGGTGCACACACTCGTTTAGTTCGGACAGCAAGTCCTCTCAATCATACCTGATGTCCATCACGTGTCGGAGTTTGAGGGTCCCCTGGCCGACTTCGCAAAGTCCGCTTCCTGCGCATCGCCGACATTGGCCGGCGGTGAAGCGACATGGCCAGTGACCATCCAAGCTCAAGGTCCGCTTTCTTCGACTTGAAGCTTTGGCTTTGCGCTTGCGGCGAAGGTCCGCTTTCCGCCCTGAGCGCCTATCATCGAGACCATTAACCGATCACTATCTCAAGTGCGGACCAAAGCACTTATGACTCAATCGACCTGTCGAAGAACGTAAAACAGGCTTCGGCTGGGGGATGCATTGGGGGATACTTATTCAGGAAATACACGTAAGTTACTGTAATATAGGTATTTCTAATAAAAAAATGGTGCCCCCACACGGACTCGAACCGCGGACCTACTGATTACAAATCAGTTGCTCTACCAGCTGAGCTATAGGGGCCGTGGGCGCAGCATGTACTCTGAGAGTCGCGCGGTGGCAAGCTTGTTTTTCGTTCCGCGTCAGAGGTTTTATCCGGACGCAAAACAGGTATATCTGAGCCACTGTAACTCACGCCCATCAGGTCGAACTACATGCAAATTGTCCTTCACGCTGGCGCGCATTTCACCGAAGAAGATAGGCTTATGCGCTGCCTGTTGCGAAACAAGGAAGATTTTTCAAAACGCGGTGTCGCCGTGCCCGGTCCAGGCAAGTACCGGGCACTTCTGAAAGACACGGTTGCGGCACTGCAAGACGCCCCACCTGCCGCGGATGCACGCGATGTCCTGATGGACCTGATCCTCGATGAAGAAACCGCGGATCGCATGATCCTGAGTCACATGTTCCTGTTTGGAGCTCCTCGGGGTTGTGTGCGCGATGGCACAATCTATCGCTCGGCGCCGGAACGGATGGCCCAGCTGTCTGCCCTGTTCGCCCATGACGAGGTTGAGCTTTTTCTTGCCATCCGGAACCCTGCCACGTTCCTGCCGGCCCTCTTCGACAATGCACCACAAAAGGACATGAACGCGTTTCTACGGGGCGTCGATCCCTACAGCATTCGCTGGTCCGATACCCTATCGGCCATACGAACAGCCGCGCCTGACGTGACCATTACCACCTGGTGCTTTGAGGACATGCCGATGCTGTGGGCGCAGATCGTCCGAGAGCTTGCTGGTCTGGAACATGGTGAAAAGATCATCGGTGGTTTCGATCTGCTCGCGGACATCATGTCAAAAGAAGGGATGCAACGGTTTCGTGCCTATCTGAAATCGCACCCCACGATGACAGAAATGCAAAAGCGCCGGGTGATTGCTGCCTTCCTTGATAAGTTCGCGATCGAAGATCAGATCGAAGAAGAGCTAAACGCGCCCGGCTGGACCGATGAAACGGTCGACACAATGACCGAAATCTACGAAGAAGACATGGAACGCGTGGCCCGTATTCCCGGTGTCACCGTTATTGCGCCTTAGACGCCGGGCAGTCCGTCGAACACCTGAACCCCCTCAGGCACTGTGTGAAAACCCAAGGCATCCGCGTGGCAAATCGCAACACGCGGGACAAATCCGCCTGGGTTATCCAGGGTGCCGATCTTGACGATGTATCCCGGTGTGTCCTGCCGTGTGGTCACAAGCTGCGTTCCGCATGTCTTGCAAAAGTATCTGGTGACCGCGTTTTTCAAATCTGGGTGTGTGAAATGTGTTGGCTTTCCCGCTGTCCACGCAAACCCATTTGGCGGTACAAGAATGAAGTATTGGGGCGCACCGCCAGACATTCGCTGGCATGGTCGGCAATGACATTGCCCCTTGACCAACGGCGGCTGCGAGACGACGTACCTGACCGCACCGCAATAGCAACCACCTGCGTTCACTGCGTTTTCAGTGGCTTGCGACGTCATTTCGGTATATCCTGGCTGCAACAATAAAACACTGGCAGAGCAGAGTTCAAATGTCAAACCCAGAAGATTCACCTGTGCGTGAAAGCCCTGTGCCGATGTCAGAATGCGGTGCGGCCCTTGCCATCGAACAAGTCCCAGATCGCTGGACATGGTTGATATTGCGGGAAATGTTGTACGGGGTAAGCCGTTTTGCGGACATTCAGGCGGACATCGGAATACCGAAATCCGTGTTGTCCGGGCGGCTGGCTCAGATCGTTGAAAATGGGTTGGCCAAGAAAAAAGCGTATCGCGATGGGTCGTCGCGTACACGCCATGCCTATGTGCTGACCCAAAAAGGTCGCGAACTTGCGCCCGTGATCCTCGCGCTGATGCAATGGGGTGACAAGCATATCAAGAATGGCGAATCCGCGCTTGAATTGACAGATAAACGCTCAGGGAACCCCGTAAAAATCGGGATTGTGCCTAAGGGCGGCGCGTTGCCACTGCGCTGGCTACACTTTGCGCCAGCGCGTCAAGACAACGAAGGCAAGAGCTGAGGCTAACCGCTCAGCTCATACCAAGCGCTTCCTTATACATCTCCAGAACGGCTTCCTCTTCGGCGATGTCATCGCTGTCTCGCTTGCGCAGTGCAATCACCTTGCGCATCACCCTGGTGTCGTACCCGCGCGCCTTGGCCTCGGCCATCACCTCTTTTTGCTGGTCGGCGATGTCCTTCTTCTCCATCTCAAGCCGTTCAAACCGTTCGACGAACTGACGCAACTCATCCGCCGTGACACGGTAGCTTTCGGCATTGGTGGCAGTCTCGGTCATTGCGCGCTCCTTAGGATCAGATCAGCCCGCTGGATAGCGGGGCGCGCGCGGTGCTGCAAGAGGCGTTGGCACCTTGCCATGACGGCAATGCTCGGATAGCCGGAAGGCATGGAACAAGAGACAGCTTTCACCCTGTTGGATGGCTTGATCTGGGGCGGGGCCGCATTGTCGGTCGTCGGCCTGATCGGCCTTGTCTGGTGCATCATCAAAGTATGGCGGGCGCGTGCTGCAGGCCTGAACGATTCTGACATGCGCGCGGTCATGGCACGGGTGCTGCCACTGAATTTGGGAGCACTGTTCGTGTCGGTCATTGGCCTGATGCTTGTCATCGTTGGCATCTTCCTCAGCTGATCAAGGAGCAACCTATGCCTATTGACTGGATTTGGGGCCTCGTCGGCGGCGTAATGATCGGGACAGCGGCGGCAGTTCTGCTTCTGGGGACTGGTCGCATCATGGGAGCCAGCGGGATCGTTGGCGGGTTGATTGACGGAACAGGTCAAGATCGTTCAACCACATTTGCCTTCCTGATCGGTTTGATCGGGATGCCCGCGTTGATGACACTTGACGGCTGGGCGGCAGACACACATGCCACGTCCTTGCCATGGCTTTTGATCATAGGCGGATTGTGTGTCGGGATTGGAACACGCTTTGCCAACGGATGCACGTCCGGGCACGGCGTGTGTGGGATGTCACGCCTTTCGGTGCGCGGGTTCGTGGCAACGCTCGCCTATATTGGCGCAGGCGCTGCAACCGTCACACTCGCGCGCGTGGGGTTGGGCCTGTGATGCGGGGTTTCATCGCCCTGCTGAGTGGCGCTCTGTTCGGCGCGGGCCTGCATATATCGGGTATGACCGATACTGCCAAAGTGCGCGGCTTTCTTGATTTTGTCGGTGCCTGGGACCCAACACTGGCTTTTGTCATGGGAGGCGCCATGCTGCCCATGGTCTTTGCCTGGCGGTTGACCCGTGGCCGCACACCGCTGACGGGCGGCAGCTATCCTGCCCCGCCGCGTTCCGAAATCACCCACCCCCTGATCGCGGGATCCATCCTGTTTGGTATCGGGTGGGGGCTGGTCGGTCTCTGTCCGGGCCCGGCACTCGCATCCATCACCTATGGCGGTTGGCAGGGTGTGCTGTTCCTCGTTGCCATGCTGGCTGGCATGTGGGCGGTTCCACCACTGCGGCGTGGTCTGGACAGACTGATGTCCACGACATAAATCGGTGGCATGGATATTCGACAGATCACACCGACCTATTTTGTGGCACCACAACTGGATCCAGCCGATCTGCCCGATATTGCGGCGGCCGGGATCAAGACTGTAATCTGCAATCGCCCTGATGGCGAAATCCCACCGGCCTTTCAGGCGGACGCAATCGAAACTGCGACTCTCGCGGCAGGGCTGACCTTTCACCGGTTGCCACTGACGCATCAGACAATGACGCCTGACATTGTTGCCAAGCACATGGCGCTGGCCGAGGAAACGGAAACTCCGGTTCTGGCATATTGCGCATCCGGCACGCGATCGACGGTGGTGTGGTGTTTGGGCCAAGCCGGGCGCATGCCAACCGATGACATCCTACGCACCGCGCGCGAGGGTGGCTACGATCTGGATGCCTTGCGTCCGACCCTGGACGCGATTGCTTCGCAATCGGGTGGGTGACCAGACTAAACAGCCGCCAAATCAGGCAATTCGGACAGGTCTGGAAGGTCTGAGAGATCGGGCAGCGCATCAAGATCAGGCAAATCGTCAAGAGCCGGCAGGTTTGCATCTCCGGCCTTCGCATCCTCAAGCGGGCCCGTATCAACCGCTATGCCGTCCGATGCATCAGCAGGTGGCAATGCGGGCAGGCTTGCATCCACCCCTATCGTTGGCACATTGGGCGCATCTTCTTCCCGCCGTGCTGCGCCAGAGATTTCCTCAACCTGGGGCATCTCGACAAGGGGCTCGTCCGACTCGCGGCGCAGTGGTTGCGTTGCGTGTGACGGCGCGCGTTGAGGTTTGACAGCGCGCACCCCGTCCACATGACCGACAACGCCGCGGCCGACCACGCGGCCTGTATTGGTCGTGATTTGAACGTTTGGAAACGCGGCAGGCGTCAGTGGCAACTCGTCCCCAACGGCCAATGCTTGCAAAGCGTTCAACGGCAGATGCAGGCTGCAGACAATCATGTTCAGATCAGTGTTCAGGCCCATGACCGTATCGGTCATAGTGGGTGCATCACCGCTTTCGTCCTCTGTCTCACCTTCATCCAGGTCGGCATCGCGCGTATCTGACGGTGGAAGAACCAATGTGATTTCACCCTGCCGGGCGCCACGCGCGATGTCGACCGTCAGGCGTATCAAAGTGTAATCCTGAGCATCCAGCGCCATTGCAAGCGTGCGCGCGTCTTCCGCTTTTGCCCCAAATCGAAAGCCATCAAGCAGCGCGGCATCCTCTGGGTCCTCCAGTACCGGGCACGTTTTCTCGAGCAACATGTCGATCAACGGCGCACAAATGGCAGCATCCGTGCGGGTCATCGCCCGTGCCACGCCGCCATCGGCAAGCACAACACCCATGGTTTGCTGTTGGATCAGGCCACCCACAACAATGGGGTCAAACACGGCTGCCCCGGCACGACCATCCGGTCCATCAAGCAGCATCAGCAAGGCGTCGTCGTTCAGCTGTGGCTCAACTGCTTCGCCGTCAACCTTGTCGATCACGGCACCGATGACAGCAATGGGCAGTTCCATGAGTGCATCGGCCACCTTGGCCAATGTAAGACGCAAGGCTTTTGCCAGCGTCATAACACGCGCCTGACGCTCTTCCCGGCCCGCGGTCGCCATCCGTCCCAAGATACTGTTTTTTGCGGTTTCGCTCATAAACTCCGCCGTTTCTACGGCCTGAACATGCACGTCGGGTCTAAGGAAGATAGGTTACCAACCGCTTTATGAAGACAAAGCTTTTGGCACTATTGCGCCGCCAGCGCAGCCCGGACAGGCAAGTGCACAACAAACGCATTGCCGTCAGCGCGCGGCTCGTGGGTGATATCGCCACCAAGACGCGCCATGATCTCGCGACATATGGCAAGGCCCAGACCAGCACCTGATCCATCCTTGTCATTGATACGAGAGAATTTTTCAAAGATCAGCGACCGCGCTTCGGAGGGTATAGGCGTGCCGTTGTCGTAAAAAACAACCTGCAACCCATCGCCGCGGTCCATCACATCGATGCGCAACTCGGGTTCTGGCGCATCGCAATACTTCTGGGCGTTGGTGATCAGGTTGATGAACACTTGCCGCAACCGGTCAAGGTCGGTTGTCAGCGGCCGATCGACCCCCGCTTGCTCATGCCTGACCGTCAGTCGCGTGCTCCGATCCCCCCCGGCAGATAGCACTGCCTGCGCGATCACGTCGTTCAGGTTGCCGGTATCCAAGTTCAGGCTCACCTGCCCGTTTTCAAGCACGCTCAGATCAAGAAGGTCATCCAGCAGGCGCGTCAACCGGATCGTTTCCCCATGAATAATCGACGCGTATTTGGTCTTTTCCGACTGCTCCAATTCATCGGTGTCGCGCAAAATTTCTGAGAAAGACCGGATCGATGTCATCGGCGTCCGCAACTCGTGACTGATTTGCCCCAGAAACGCATCCTTCTGCACCGACAGCGCCGTCAGCTTTTCGTTGGCTTCCCGCAACTTGCGAGCGGTGCGACTCAGTTCAGCCGATTTCGCCTCAAGCCGGTTGGAGTATTCAAGGATCTGCGCAGACTCGTCGGCCACAGCCATAAGATCTTCGACCGATACAGAAGCTCCGCCAACCAACTGGCTGATCATGGCATGCGCCGTTGCCGATCCCACGGACCCCGCCAGTTCCCGTTCAAGCGCCTGCAGGAACCCTTGTGTCGGTTCAGGCAAATGGCCGGTCACCCCTTGCCGCTGCGCTTCCGCCCGAAACAACGCCAATGCATCATCCGGTCCAAGGATACGCTGCGCCATGACCATGAGGTCCTCGGACGTCGCAGGGGCAGCGTCCCAGCCGCGCGCCTGTGCGGAATGATCGAAGACGTTTACGAATTGAGCACCCTGCAAGCGTTCAAGAGGCTGTGGAAAGGTGACAATCGACACGCCAAGGAAGGCAACCATGTTCAGGGTTATGGACCACACGATCGCATGCACGGTCGGGTCGATCCCTTCAACTCCAAACAGCGCTTGCGGTCTCAGCCAGCCCATTCCGGCGATGCCATGGTCAAAGACAGATGCACTCAGCACGGCGTCCGGCCCAAAGCTCGGCAGAAGCGAGCAAAAGACCCAGACAGTAAAACCCACGACCAGACCTGCAAGCGCACCCCACCGCGTGGCCCCCCGCCAAAAGATACCGCCCAGCATGGCGGGCAGAAACTGCGCCACCCCGACAAAAGAGATAAGGCCAATCGCCGCCAGCGCAGCGCCGCCCCCGGACAACCGATAATACAGGTATCCGAAGAAAATGATCAGAAGTATCGAGGCGCGCCGCGCCAGTATCACGACATTCCGAACATCTCCCGACACCTGTGCCCCTTCGGCTTGAGTACTCAGCCAGATGGGCATCACGATATGGTTCGACACCATTGTGGAAAGGGCGAGCGTCGCAACGATCACCATGGATGTGGCCGACGAAAACCCACCAAGGAAGGACAGTGTCGCGAGGCCACCCTGCCCCTCGGCCAATGGAACTGTCAGGACAAACAGATCCGGGTTGCTGCCCGGCGGCAAGATGTCGAGGCCGATCACGGCAATCGGCACCACGAACAGGCTCATGAGCATAAGATATAGCGGAAATGCCCAACTTGCGATCTGCAAATGGCGCTCGTCATCGTTCTCGACCACCATGACCTGGAACATGCGGGGCAGCGCCAGAAAGGCCGCCGCGGACAAAGCCGTCAGGGCAACCCAGCGGCTACGATCCATGCTCCACTCTCCGATGGGCGATGAATCGATGCGCTCCAGCATCGGACCGATACCGCCTGCGATCCCCCAAACGACAAAGATGCCAACAGCCAGCAGGGCAATCAGCTTCACCACCGCCTCGACCGCAATGGCAATCACCACCCCGTCATGGCGTTCGTTGGCATTCAGGTTCCGCGTCCCGAACAGGACGGTGAAGATGGCAAGACCACATGCCACCCAGAACGTGGCCGTGGACTGGCTCAGGCCATCGGTCTGGACCGGATCGGAAAAGATGGACACAGACAGTGTCACCGATTGCAGCTGCAGCGCGATGTAGGGCGTCACACCCACCACGGCCATCAGCGTCACAACGATGGCCAAAAGATTGGATTTACCGTACCTCGCTGAAATCAGGTCAGCCACCGAAGTGGCCCGTTGCGCGCGTCCGATGCGGACCAGCTTGCGCAACACCCACCACCAGCCGATCATCACAAGACTTGGACCCAGATAGATGGTGACAAACTCCATCCCGGACCGCGCCGCATAGCCCACCGCCCCATAGAAAGTCCACGCCGTGCAATAGATGGACAAAGACAAGGTATAGACCAGCGGCGACCGCAGCCAGCCGCTGCGCCCGCGAACCGAGGCGCGCTCGGCAAAGAAGGCAATGGCAAACAGGAACGCCACATAGACCAGACTGACGGCAACCAGCTGGTTGACGGATATCATCGGCCCTGCTCCGGCGGCTCAGTCCCCTCACCGGCTCTTTTGGACAAACCCCACCAAAGCGCCAAGGCCGACAGGATCAACACCCCCCAGACCAAAAACACGTATGTAACTGCACCAGACATGGACACGGATGCGGGTGCATCAGGGCCGTCCTTGGCATTTGGCCAGAACACCGGGAACAACCACAACAACAGTCCCACAATCGGCAAAAGGCGCAATGCGTCCATCAACCGGCGACGGCGATAACTGCGCCGTTCCAGAAACAGTGTCGTGTTTGTGTTGTGGTCCGTCATTGCGCCAATTGCACAAGATCGCGAACAGCCGTCACCACCTCTGTATTGGAAAACGGCTTGGTCATGAACCGGCTGACCCCTGCCCGTTCGGCCAGATCCCGATCCCTGCTTTGACCACGTGCGGTCAGCATCAGAACCGGCAACCGTTCAAAGTCCGGATCGGCCCGCAACTCGGTCAGAATGTCGATGCCATTCTTGCCCGGCAACATGTAATCCAGCACGACCAGATCGGGGCGCATATTGCGCACCTTGTCGACGGCCGTGGCCCCGTCCGAATGCGTGTCGACCTGCCAACCCTCACGGCTAAGTAGGAACTGGATTGCCTCTATGATGTTGATCTCGTCTTCAACGAGCAGAACATGCTTACCCATGTCTGCGACTCCTCCCCAAAATCGCACCAACCCGCGGCAGTTTCACCTCTTGGTCGGCGCGCCCAACTATGTGCGTATTTGGTCAGGCTGTCAAAAACCTCCGAACCCATCACTCAGGATCGACGGCTCGCGCCGTCCTGCACAACCACCGCGCGGACAGATGCGACATGCGGGACCGATATCTTGGACCGGAACGTCGTCTGCCGTGGGACTATCCGGCACCGGCAGAATAAGCATTGCAGCTTCCAAAAGCCGCGGGGCGTTGAAAACCACCGGACCGACGGGTTCGGCTGCCGCAAAGCAATCAAATACGACACCGTCGCGTGACGGCATCTGAACCCGCGCACGGATCACTTGCCCCGGTTGCCCCATCACCTGAAACAGCGGCCACAACGGACAAGCTGCCCCGTGGCGCGGGATGGTGAAACCTTCGATATCCTTGCGAAACAGCAGACTGCCCGCGCGGTCGGATACGACCAACCCAACATCAAGTCCCGGGACAGCAGCAAGGCGGCGCATCATATGCGGGACAGAAACGCCAAAGCGGCTGGACAGGGCAATCACATCCACACCATCTTCGGCAAGTGCTGCCTGCAAGTCGGTCATCCCGACCTGCGCACTGTCCTGAACCACACGGTTAAGCACCGTGCGGGCAAGATGACGGGATTGGACCGACACCAATTCGGGCGCCCCCGACACAAGGTTGTCAACGCTCCCCGACCCGTCCTCAAGGGATACAAAGCCGTAGTCATGCGCCGCCAGAAACTGCGCCACCTCTTCTTGGGGGGATCCAGAGGGCGCGGCCTCACCGGTTTCCGCATCCAGAAAGCCCACCAGCGCCTTCGAGCTGTCGGCAAGGCGGCGGCTGTCGGCATCGATATTGGTGTGGAACCTGTTGCGCCACTCCTCCGTGATCGTCTTGTCTTCAGCCAGGATGGAGGCCGTTGACCGGATCGACGCCGCCGTCGACAGAACTTCATGGACCGAAGCCGCCAGCTCCGGGTCATGCGCGAGGCGGTCACTCAGGGTTTCAACTGTGCGCTCCAGATCTGCAATCTTGCGGTGGGCCGCCGCCAGCGCATCGGCCCAGCCGGGAAAACGACCAGCGAATTCCTCCGCCCGCCCGCTTTCGGAATCAGACATGTTCGCGCGTTGGGCAGCTTCTTGCAGCGAGGCGATCAGGGCAGCCTCGGCGCCCTCGCTCAACACGGTAGGTTCAACACCCAAAGCCGCCGCAATATCCAGCAGCAGCTTGCCACCGATTCTGCGACGATTGTGTTCAATCAGGTTCAGATAAGACGCCGAGATGCCGATCTGACGTGCCAAATCAGACTGCTTGAGCCTTCCCATTGTCCTGCGCTCGCGTATCCGTGTTCCTGTGAGTGCGTCTCGCGCCATGACCATTCCCGCCCGTTTGCAAGTCATTTCAACGCGTTTCTGCGCTGCGACATAACAAAGTTTACAAAGCATACCGTCGTATTGTGCAAATGTTTACAAAATAATTCTGCAAAACAAAGGGTTTATTGCGCAATTTTCCAACCATGCGCGATAGTACCTTTGCACGAAAAGTGCATGCGCGATCCGGTTGAGGAGCAGGATCGCGCTTTTCAACAATTGGGAGGATATTCATGTCCAAAATGAATCTGACGCGTCGTGGCGTGCTCAAGACCGGTGCCATCGCAGGCGCCGGCGTTGCTGCGCCAACGATCTTTACGGCGCAGTCGGCCGCTGCTTTCACGAACGAACCCACAGGGTCCAGCGTGACGCTTGGCTTCAACGTGCCGCAAACCGGTCCCTACGCTGACGAAGGTGCAGACGAACTGCGCGCCTACGAACTTGCTGTCGAGCACCTGAATGGTGGCGGCGACGGCGGCCTGATGAACACGTTCTCGTCCAAAGCCCTGCAAGGCAACGGCATCATGGGCAAGAAGGTCGAATACGTCACCGGCGATACGCAGACCAAATCTGACGCGGCCCGTGCATCGGCCCGGTCGATGATCGAAAAAGACGGTGCCGTGATGATCACCGGCGGTTCGTCCTCGGGCGTGGCCGTGGCCGTGCAGGCGCTTTGCCAAGAGGCAGGCGTGATCTTCATGGCCGGCCTGACCCACTCGAACGACACAACCGGCAAGGACAAGAAGGCCAATGGCTTCCGCCACTTCTTCAACTCCTACATGTCCGGTGCGGCCCTCGCGCCGATCCTGGCCAACAACTACGGCACGGATCGTAAAGCGTACCACCTGACAGCCGACTACAACTGGGGCTACACGACCGAAGAAGCCGTGCGCACCTCGACCGAAGCCATGGGCTGGGAAACTGTCGCAGCCGTGAAAACACCGCTGACACAGACCGACTTCTCGTCCTACATCGCGCCGGTTCTGCAATCGGGCGCCGACGTTCTGGTTCTGAACCACTACGGCGGCAACATGGTGAACTCGCTGACCAATGCGGTTCAGTTCGGCCTGCGTGACAAGCTGGTGAACAACAAGAACTTCGAGATCGTTGTTCCGCTCTACTCCCGCCTGATGGCGAAGGGTGCGGGTGCCAACGTGAAGGGCATCTTCGGCTCTACCAACTGGCACTGGTCGCTGCAGGACGAAGGCTCCAAAGCATTCGTCAAATCCTTCGGCACCAAATACGGCTTCCCGCCCAGCCAGGCCGCACACACCTGCTACGTTCAGGCCCTGCTCTATGCAGACGCTGTGGAACGTGCTGGGTCGTTCAACCCATGTGCTGTTGCCGAAGCTCTCGAAGGCTTCGAATTCGACGGCATGGGCAACGGCAAGACGCTGTACCGCGCCGAAGACCACCAGTGCTTCAAGGACGTGCTGGTCGTGAAAGGGAAAGAGAACCCGACATCCGAGTTCGACCTTCTCGAGATCGTGGAAGTCACGCCGACAAGCCAGGTCACCTACGACGCGTCGATCTTCGGTGGCGAACTGGGGTCCTGCAACCCCGGCGCCTAAGCCACAAGACGTTGGGTGGGCCCGCCGTGGCCCACCCTTCCCTGGCACCTGATCCCAGGCATCCCGATATTTAACATAATGTGTCCCATCATGGGACAGATGCCCCCCAACCAGAGGTTCGGCCGATGGAAGCGATCATCCTTCAAATTCTAAACGGGCTCGACAAGGGCTCGGCCTATGCGCTGATCGCGCTGGGTCTCACGCTGATTTTCGGCACCCTGGGCGTGGTGAACTTTGCCCACGGCGCCCTGTTCATGATCGGCGCGTTCTGCGCCGTCACACTGAGCCGGATCCTGACCATCAGCCACACGGTCGTAGACGAAACCCAAAAGGACTTTCTGGGCAATCCCCTCAAGGTGGATGTTCCTTATGTCTACGATTGGTTCGGAGAGGCTGCAGGCAACACGATCATCGACTGGGCCGTCCCGCTCTCGATACTGTTTGCCATCCCGGTGATGATCGCCATCGGGGTCATCATGGAACGCGGCCTGATCAAGCATTTCTACAAGCGCCCGCACGCGGACCAGATCCTCGTGACCTTCGGTCTTGCCATCGTTCTTCAAGAGATCATCAAGTACTACTACGGCGCCAACCCGATCCCGACCCCTGCCCCTGCCGCCTTCAAAGGGTCGTTCGATTTCGGCGCCATGATGGGCTTTGATCCCAACACGATCATCTATCCCTACTGGCGCATCATCTATTTCGCCTTTGCCGCCGTCATCATAGGTGCGGTGTTTGCCTTCCTCCAGTTCACCACCTTCGGGATGGTTGTGCGGGCAGGTATGGCCGACCGCGAGACGGTGCAGCTGCTTGGCATCAACATCGACCGCCGCTTTACACTGATGTTCGGTATCGCCGCCGCCGTCGCGGGGCTTGCCGGAGTGATGTACACGCCGATCAACTCACCAAACTACCACATGGGCATGGACTTCCTTGTCCTTAGCTTCGTGGTGGTCGTGGTGGGCGGCATGGGCTCCCTGCCCGGTGCTGTCGCTGCGGGCTTCTTGCTTGGCATCCTCGAAAGCTTTGCCTCCATGCGCGAGGTCCTCGCGGTGCTGCCCGGCCTGAACCAGATCATCATTTACCTGGTGGCCATCATCATTCTGTTGACCCGTCCTCGGGGCCTTATGGGCCGCAAGGGCGTGATGGAGGACTGATCCATGTTTGGACTGGACAAAAAAGACTTTCGCCTGCTCCTGCTGGTCGCCGTGCTGGTCGCACTGGCCCCCTTCATCCTGAACCCCTTCCCTGAAGGGTCCGGAATGGCGCAGTTCAACGCAGGTTATCCTGACCTGATGCAGCGGTTCGTGATCTTTGGCATCTTCGCTATCGGCTTCAACATTCTCTTCGGCCTCACCGGCTACCTGTCCTTTGGACACGCGGCGTTCCTGGGGGTCGGCTCCTACGCCGCGATCTGGATGATGAAGCTGCTGACCATGAACGTGATCCCGGCCATCATGGTGTCGGTCATCGTAGCAGGCATCTTCAGCCTTGCTGTTGGGTGGATCAGCCTGCGTCGCTCGGGCATCTACTTCTCGATCCTGACGCTGGCCTTTGCACAGATGTCCTACTCGCTCGCCTATTCGGTTCTGACTCCGATCACGGGCGGTGAAACGGGCCTGCAGCCCAAGGTCAACGACCCCCGCATTCTGGACGGCGCATTGGCCAATGGTGGCACGCCAAAGGCCAATCTGTTCGGGCTTGAGATGGGATCAAGCTTCAACTTGGATGTCGGGGCATGGGTCTTTACTTTCAACGTTGGGTACTACCTCGCAGGCATCGTAATGCTGCTGGCCTTCTACCTGTCGATCCGCATCTTCCGCTCACCTTTCGGCATGATGCTGCGGGCGGTGAAATCGAACCAACAGCGCCTGAACTATACAGGCCTGAACGCCAAACCCTACACCCTCGCTGCATTTGTCATTTCAGGCATGTATGCCGGTCTGGCCGGTGGTCTTATGGTGGCCATGGACACGCAAGTGGGCGCAGAACGCATGTTCTGGACGGCCTCTGGTGAGGTTGTCCTCATGTCGATCCTCGGAGGTGTCGGCACGCTGATCGGCCCTGTGCTGGGTGCTGGCGCGATCAAGTACATGGAAAACATCCTGTCCAAGATCAACAAGGAGATCCTACACCAGTGGTTCGCCTTTATGCCCGACGGGATTGAGGACATCCTCGTCAGCCTCGTCTACCCGTTCATCGGCAAGGGCTGGCACCTGACGCTGGGCATCATCTTCATGCTGGTCGTGATCTTCCTGCCCGGCGGTCTTGTCGAAGGCGGCCAACGTATTGCGCGCCTCTTCAAGCGCAAGAAGCCGACCACCGACAGGCCTGACGGCAAAACCACGCCTGCGGAATAAGGAGAGAAACCAATGGGTATTCTTGAAGTCAAAAACGTGGGCAAACGGTTCGGTGGTCTGCAAGCGCTGGGGGACGTGAACCTGAGCGTGGCCGAGAACACGGTGCACGCCATCATCGGGCCAAACGGTGCGGGCAAGTCCACCCTGCTGAACTGTCTGGTGGGCAAGCTGATCCCCGACACCGGGTCGGTCATGTTCGACGGGCAGTCCGTGCTGGGGCGCAAGCCGTTCGAGATCAACCAGATGGGCATTTCCCGCGTGTTCCAGACACCAGAGATCTTTGGTGATCTGAGCGTCATGGAAAACATGATGATCCCCTGCTTTGCCAAGCGCGACGGGGCGTTCACAGCCAACGCTTATGCCGCGATGATGAAGGACAAGGAAATCATCGAACGGGCCGAACACGTCCTTGAGGACATGAACATGGCCGACAAGCGGCACATGAACGCGGCCTCAATGTCGCGTGGGGACAAGCGGCGGTTAGAGATTGGCATGTGCCTGTCACAAGAACCACGCCTGCTGTTGTTGGACGAACCCACCGCCGGTATGGCGCGGGCTGACACCAACAACACAATCGACCTGCTCAAGCAGATCAAGGACGAGCGAGACATCACGATTTCGATCATCGAACACGACATGCATGTGGTGTTCAGCCTTGCTGAGCGGATCACCGTTCTGGCCCAAGGCACGCCGCTGGTCGAAGACACGCCAGACAACATCAAGGGCCACCCCAAGGTGCGCGAAGCCTATCTGGGCGAAGCGGCTGCAGCCTGACGCGCGGGGCGGACGGCACGTCCGCCTTACAAGACAAAAGTAAGGCGGAGGTGTCCTCCGCCCTACCCCGCCAAAAGCGAGGATACGGACATGAACGTCAAACCCGACTTTTCGAAACACGCGAACCATGCCGCGACCGCCCCGGCGTTCCTGAGCATCTGGGATATGCACAGCTACTACGGCGAAAGCTACATCGTGCAGGGCATCAGCTTTAACGTGCACGAGGGGGAAATCCTCGCCCTTCTGGGCCGCAACGGCGCAGGCAAGACATCGACCCTGCGGTCCATCGCCCGGATCGGCGACCCGCAGGTCACCCATGGCGAGATCTGGCTGGACCACCAGCCGCTGCACAAGATGTCGAGCCACGAGGCCAGCCAGGCCGGACTGGGCCTGGTGCCCGAAGATCGGCGCATCATCCCTGGCCTCACGGTCGAAGAGAACCTGAAGCTTGCCCAGATTGCACCGCCGATCGGGTGGTCAATCGAACGGCTCTATGACCTGTTCCCCCGCCTCGGCGAACGGCGCACCCAAGAGGGCACGACCCTTTCAGGCGGTGAACAACAGATGCTGGCCATCGCACGTGCGCTGGCCCGGGACATCAAGGTTTTGCTTCTGGATGAGCCCTATGAAGGGCTGGCGCCGGTGATCGTGGACGAAATCGAAAAGACCCTGACCGTGATCAAAGAACAGGGAATCACGACAGTGATTGTGGAACAGAACGCGGTGCGTGCCCTGCAGCTGGCTGACAGGGCCGTGATCCTTGATACTGGCGGGATCGTGTTCGATGGCACCGCATCCGAGGTGCTTGAAAACGAAGAGTTGCGGGCGGAATACCTCGCCATCTGACTGAACCTGGGAAGGTCGGATGTCACAACCGGTCCCCTCGTGGGGCCGGTTTTTTCGTTGAAGGCCGCGTCCGGTCCACAAGTCTGCGGCACCGGCATCACCGAAATGTCACAGCGCTTTCCTCTGCGTCATTGCAAGGCTATAAGCGGCGAAGAGCACTACGGGTCGCGTATTGGACTGCGCGGCAACGACCAAACGGTTGAGGACAAGAATGACAAAGAGCAACCATGACGCGGATGTGGCCTTTATCCAGGCACTGGCCGAACTGCTGCGCGAAAATGATCTGACGGAACTGCAGGTCAAACGGGAATATGGCGAAGATGACAGCCTGAACGTGCGTGTGTCGCGCCAAATGGCGCAACAGGTTGTCGCCCAAGTTGCGGCCCCCGCGCCTGTCGCCGCGGCAACGCCCGCAGCGGCAGCTGCCGCGCCGGCATCGGAACCGGCGGCCGATCCAGCAAATGATCCGGGCGCCGTCACATCCCCCATGGTCGGTACCGTGTACATGCAGGCAGAACCGGGTGCGCCGTCCTTCATCAAAGTCGGACAGCAGGTCAGCGAAGGCGACACCCTGCTCATCGTCGAAGCGATGAAAACCATGAACCACATCCCTGCCCCACGCGCAGGCACGATCAAACGTATCCTGGTTGATGACGGCGCCGCTGTTGAATTTGGCGCTCCGCTTGTGATCCTCGAATAAGGGTCGGCGCATGTTCAACAAAATCCTGATTGCCAACCGCGGAGAGATTGCCCTGCGCGTCATCCGCGCCGCGCGCGAGATGGGCATTGCCACCGTGGCCGTGCACTCCACGGCGGACGCCGACGCGATGCATGTGCGCATGGCCGACGAATCCGTTTGCATTGGCCCGCCCGCATCACCGCAATCCTATCTGAGCTTTCCAGCCATCATTTCGGCTTGCGAGATCACCGGAGCCGAGGCGATCCACCCCGGCTACGGCTTCCTGTCTGAAAATGCGCAATTCGTGCAGATCGTCGAAGATCATGGCCTGACCTTTATCGGCCCAACTGCCGAACATATCCGAGTCATGGGCGACAAGATCACTGCCAAGGACACGATGAAGGACCTTGGCGTACCCTGCGTGCCGGGTTCTGACGGTGGCGTCGCCACGCTGGACGAAGCAAAAGCCATCGGTGAAGAATTCGGTTATCCGGTCATCATCAAGGCCACGGCTGGTGGTGGCGGACGCGGCATGAAAGTGGCGCAGACAGCCGCTGACATGGAAAGCGCGTTCATGACCGCCCGGGCCGAGGGCAAAGCTGCCTTTGGCAATGACGAAGTCTATATTGAAAAATACCTGACCACTCCGCGCCATATCGAGATTCAGGTCTTTGGCGATGGCAAGGGCCGTGCCGTGCATCTGGGTGAGCGGGATTGTTCCCTGCAACGCCGTCACCAAAAGGTGTTTGAAGAGGCCCCCGGCCCCGCGATCAGTTCGGCAGAGCGCGCCGAAATCGGACGCGTCTGTGCTGATGCCGTGGCAAAGATCAATTACATCGGCGCGGGTACTATCGAGTTCCTCTATGAAAACGGCGAGTTCTATTTCATCGAAATGAACACCCGCCTGCAGGTGGAACACCCTGTGACGGAGGCCATCTTTGGTGTCGATCTGGTCCGCGAGCAAATTCGCGTGGCGTCCGGCATGGACATGTCCTTCCAACAAGACGATCTGCAGATCAACGGTCACTCGATCGAAGTGCGTCTGAATGCCGAAAAGCTGCCGGACTTTACGCCCTCACCGGGTCGCATCACGCAGTATCATGCGCCGGGCGGTCTTGGGGTGCGCATTGATTCAGCGCTTTATGACGGCTATTCGATCCCGCCCTACTACGACAGCCTGATTGGGAAACTGATCGTGCATGGCCGCGACCGGGCCGAAGCACTCGCGCGTCTAAACCGCGCGCTTGGCGAGTTGATTATCGACGGGATCGATACAACCGTGCCGCTGTTTCATGCGTTGCTGGCGGAAAAGGACATCCATACCGGTGAGTACAACATCCACTGGCTGGAAAAATGGCTGGAAGCGCAATCTGAGTAAAGCATATCAATTGAAACAGAGGGGATCGCTGCACGCGATTCCTTTTTTTCATCCGGTGCAAGGGCTAGTCTGGGGTCATTCCCAGCGGACCCGCATATGAAAGACGACATTCGACTAACCCCCAACCTGTTGTTGCAGGGCTATGCCTCGGGCATTTTTCCCATGGCAGAGTCGCGAGATGACCCGGAAGTGTTCTGGGTTGATCCGCGGATGCGCGGGGTGCTGCCGCTGGATGGGTTTCACATGTCACGCTCGCTGGCTCGTGCGATGCGTCGAAGCGACTGGATATTGCGCCTTGATACCGATTTCGAAGGCGTGGTGGATGGGTGCGCGGACCGGATCGACACGTGGATCAACCCGGAGATCAGAGATCTTTACAAAGCATTGTACAATCGAAATCAGGCCCATTCGATTGAGATCTGGGACGGTTCGCTTTTGGTCGGCGGGGTGTATGGCGTTGTCCTGAAGGGCGCCTTCTTTGGGGAAAGCATGTTTTCGCGTCGCACGAACGCCTCCAAGATGGCCCTCGCCGCCGCAGTCGACCACCTGCGCCGCACAGGGTTTGTGCTGTTCGACACCCAGTTTTTGACAACCCATCTGGCCAGCCTGGGTGCAATCGAAATCACACGCGCCACCTATCATGCCCGCCTTGAACGGGCGCTTGGTGTACATGATGCAGAGTTTAATTCAGCACCCGTTGGCACGCTCTATGACGTTGTGCAGCGCATGACCCAGACGTCGTAGCGTGCATGCTCCATCGCATTTAACGCTGGAGCCGACGCAATCATCCAGCCAGAAAAGACCACTCCATCGCGCCCAGCTTCCGTGATTTGCAAACCGGCATAGGCGTTGCCAGATGGATTACCTGCAGGATACCGGCATTCGGTCAGGGTGATGCTGAGCCGCTCAAATTGAACCGTACGGCCGGCCAGCATCTGAATGTCGACGACCTGACCGCTGAATTTGTCCAGACCGCGCAAGACGGCACCCTGAGCGGCCTCCGTTTCTTCCTGCGCTGCGATCCCGGTGCCGAGCACCACAACCGTCAGCGCCGCAACCTGTGCGGCGCGCCGGATCATTCGCCCTCACCCCCGGAGACGAATTTGAGCAGCAATGAAATCAGGCTCACTGACCCTTGGGTGTCTATGATTTCATCACCGGCTTCGAAGAAAAAGGGTGACCCGCCCGGCATGATTTCAACGAAGTTTCCGCCCAGCAACCCTTCGGAGCTAATGATTATGGCACTGTCATCCGGGATCTGCGTGTCGGCGCGCAGGGATACAACCGTGTCGGCACGATATGTTTCGGGGTTCAGGGCAACATCCGTGACGGTCCCCACCTTAACGCCAGCAAGACGCACATCGGTGCCGACATTCACGCCTTCAAGACTGCGGAAACTGGCGGTTAGTGGATAGGCGGATCCATTGTTGCTGCCAAGACCGGCAACCTGCGCACCATAGACAGCAAACCCAATGGCCGCTGCCAGCACAACACCACCAACCAGAACCTCGGTCGTATTCTCAGCCATTTACTCGGGAGTCCACGCTTCGTAGTCGGAACGGTCAGCAGGCTCAGTACGCCGAATTGAACCTGCCGGGGCATAGGCCAATGCCGTACCTGTCAGGTTCGGTTGATGCGGTTTTTCCCAGTCCTTGCGCTTGAGTGGTTTGTCGGTGGGCGGCTCATCCCATGTGCGGTGCAGCCAGCCGTGCCATTCGGGGTCAACGCGGCTTGCCTCGGCCTCACCATTGTAGATCACCCAGCGACGGCTATCGTCCTGTGTTTTGTAAAAGACGTTGCCCTGACTGTCTTCACCGACTTTCACGCCCTTCCGGGCCGTAAAAAACTGTGTGTTGAGCGTTTGGCCGTTCCACCAAGTCACCGCGCGCAACAGCGTATTGAGAATGCCCATGTTTCGCCTCCGACGTTTGGACGAGTCTATGCCGCAATACCGCACAGAGGTCCAGTGGCACCGGCGCCGCAGGTTTTGGGCACCTAAAATCTCGCTTACATTTGAGTGGGAAACCGCTACTTCAACGTGTATCTGAATGTTAACAGTTCGTAACCAGGGGCATGTTATGCGGGACGACATAAACGCGAGTGAAATACCTTCAGAAATCGCGGCCACATGTTTCGGCGTGAATGTACCTACATCCCCGTTCCTGAATGAGACCCGCATCCGCCGGATGAATGAAGGGCGGTACGAGGGTGAGGAAATCAAGGGAGCATTGGATGTCGTCCAGCCCGGTGATCGTGTGTTGGAGCTGGGTGCAGGTCTGGGCGTCGTGGGGGCGGTTATAGCCAAGAACGCGCAGCCGGATGCGGTTCTTTCCTTTGAGGCAAATCCGAACCTGATCCCACACATCAGGGCGTTGCACCGCATGAACGGGCTCGAGGAGATGATGGAGGTCCGCCACCAGGTTGTCACGGTCGGGGCAGATCAGCCGGATCATGTCACCTTTCATTTGCGGACGTCCTTCCTTGGGTCGTCTCTGATTCAGAATGAGCGCCGCCGCACGACGCCGGTCGAAGTCGAAACGGTTTCATACGACACAATCATCAAGAGCTTTCGTCCAGACGTATTGATCATAGACATCGAAGGGGGAGAGTTGGAGTTGCTGCGGCATGCGAACCTGCGCGGTATTCGTGCCATCGTGCTGGAATTCCACCCCGACGCATATGGCAAAGCCGGCACACGCGAGTGCAAGGCCATCCTTCGGAAGTCGAAGTTCACGAAGAACGAAGAGCTTTCGACACGCTTTGTCTGGACCTGCACCCGGGATGAGGTTTGGTCACACCCCGATGCCAGCTGGCCCGACCCCGCCGGAGGCTGGTCGGAGCGGATGCAGACCTGCGAAAATGCGATAGTCAAACCGAGTGAGACAAGTGGGTTCATCAGCTTGTCCGGCGTGCAGACGGCGCAAGGCCATGATGTTCCGATGGCCGCCCATTGGAGAAATCGAGGTCGCACGACCTTGCCGTTCGGTCCTCTGAACGACACGCCCAAGCCCTTGGCCGGGCGTTGGATCTGGGGGGGTGTGCTGTATCGCAACTTCGCCCATTTCGTGGCTGAATCGCTTGGTCGCTTATGGGCGCTGGATGCCGTTCAGGGCGATATCGACGGGATATTGTTTACACCCAGACGCCCCGACAGTCCGCTTTCACTGAAGTCATTTCAGAGTGATATGTTCGCCGCCATGGGCGTCAACTTCCCGATCAAGGTGCTTGGCAAACCGCGGCGTGTGGAGCAATTAATCGTCCCGGGCCAGGGTTTTGGTCTGGGGGCCATTGTCACGGGTACACCATCGTTTCGACGGTACCACGAAAACAACTTTGCCAAGGACATTGCTCCGGACGGCGGTGAAAAACTCTATATCTCGCGGTCAAAGCTGTCTCTCGAAAAGGGTGGTTTGCTTGGCGAAAAGCAGATTGAAGAGCATCTAAGCGCCCAAGGATACGAGATTTTCCATCCGCAATATCACTCGGTCCGCGACCAGATTGCCCGCTACAAGGCCGCAAAACAGGTGATTGCCTGCGAAGGTTCCGCATTGCATTTGACGGCGTTCTGCGGTGTGACAGACCAACGGGTTGCCGTGATCGCGCGTCGGAAATCCAGCGCAACAGGTATGATCACGCGGCATATTGAAGCTTTCTCGGGCAACAAGGCGTTGGTCATCTCCCACCTGAAGTCCATATGGGAACGTCCTGACACACCGCGCGGACGTTTGGCCATGGGAGAACCGGAGATGGGGCAAATCCAGACAGCTCTCGTCGAGGCCGGCTTTATCACCTCGGGCACGCCGTGGCCCGAGCTTGATCCCGATGACGTTCAAGCCGCTTTGAACAAGCGTTTCAAGAGCGTAGCTTAGCTCTGATTTGGTGCCAACGCGGTGACTTCAATTTCGATCCTGTATTTTGGATCGATCAAACCGCATTCAATCATTGTGGTCGCAGGGGGATGCGCACCAAAGGTGTCTTTCAAGATGGGCCAACATGGTTCGAACTCATGTCGGTCCGGCAGCATGTAAGTCACGCGTACAACGTCTTTCCAATCCGCACCGGCCTCGGTCAAAGCAGTGTGTATTATGTCCAGCGCGTTCTTGCACTGCTCAGTCACGGAGTCACCCGGCCCCACCGTGCCTGCAACATGAATCCATCCGCCGGCAACAACTGCGCGGCAATACCCGATCTTTGGTTCAAACGCACCGCCAGAATGAATACGTGAAATCATCATTGCGCTCCCCTTCAATGGCGCACGCACAAGTGCGCCTTACCGTTTCAGTCGAGTGTCTCCGAACGACGTTCAAAAAAAGGCGGGTTTGAAACCCGCCTTACTCTTTGTCTCGCCATGTAAAAATCAGCTTGCTGAAGCTGGTTCTTTCTCTGCCTCGGCATGGATCATGAGGGGCGCCGCGTCGGACATTGCCGCTTCCTCATTCACAACAACTTCCGTGACGGACTCAAGGCCCGGCAATTCAAACATGGTATCGAGCAAAATGTCTTCAAGGATCGAACGCAGTCCCCGCGCACCTGTCTTGCGTTCGATTGCACGTTTGGCAATCGCGCTCAACGCATCTTCGGTGAAAGTCAGCGTCGTGTCTTCCAGCTCGAACAGCCGCTGGTATTGCTTGACCAGCGCGTTCTTGGGTTGCGTCAGGATAGTGACAAGCGCGTCCTCGTCCAAATCTTCGAGCGTGGCCAGAACAGGCAAACGACCGACGAATTCCGGGATCAGGCCGAATTTCAGCAAGTCTTCGGGTTCAAGATCGGTAAAGATTTCACCCACGCCGCGTTCATCATTGCCGCGCACGTCAGCCCCAAAGCCCATGGCCGAGCCCTTGCCGCGCTGCGCGATGATCTTGTCAAGGCCCGCAAACGCGCCACCGCAGATGAACAGGATGTTCGTGGTATCGACCTGCAGGAACTCCTGCTGCGGGTGTTTGCGCCCACCTTGCGGCGGGACCGAAGCCACGGTGCCTTCCATCAATTTCAGAAGCGCCTGCTGCACACCTTCGCCCGACACGTCGCGGGTGATCGAAGGGTTTTCGGACTTGCGCGTGATTTTGTCGACCTCGTCGATATAGACGATGCCGCGCTGCGCGCGTTCGACGTTATATTCAGATGACTGCAGCAGCTTGAGAATGATGTTCTCGACATCCTCACCCACATATCCAGCCTCGGTCAGCGTGGTTGCGTCTGCCATTGTGAACGGTACGTCCAGAATGCGCGCAAGAGTCTGGGCCAACAAGGTCTTGCCGCAGCCAGTGGGACCGATCAGCAGGATGTTGGATTTCGCCAGTTCGATATCACCGCCCTTCTGAGCGTGATTCAGGCGTTTGTAGTGGTTGTGCACGGCCACCGACAACACGCGCTTGGCCATGGCCTGACCAATCACGTAGTCGTCGAGAACTTCGCAGATGTCCTTGGGCGTGGGTACGCCATCGGTGGACTTCAGACCCGAAGCCTTCGTCTCTTCCCGAATGATATCCATGCAAAGTTCGACACATTCGTCGCAAATGAAAACTGTTGGTCCCGCAATCAGCTTGCGGACCTCATGCTGGCTCTTGCCGCAGAAGCTGCAGTAGAGGGTATTCTTGCTGTCGCCGCCCGAGTTCGTGGCCATGTCGCGTCCTTCCCGGCAGATGCCGCCAATCCAGGTGCCGGAAATCTCCGGCGCGCCCCGCGTTGACCGTCAGCTTAGGACAGGCCCGCGGGGTCCACAATCGTCTTTTTACCTGACCTCGCGGCCAAATCACGCACCCCGTGAGGTGCGCGATCAGTTGATCAATTACTCGTCACCACCAGACTTGGCCCGCTCTTCGACGATCTCGTCGATGTGGCCCCAATCCTTGGCTTCTTCCGGTGTCATCCATGTATCACGGTCCAGCGCCTGCTGCACCGTTTCATAGTCCTGACCGGAATGCTTCACATACATCTGGTACATACGCTCGCGAGTGCGTTCGATGTGGCGGGCCGAGATCAGGATATCAGCCGCCATGCCCTGCGATCCGCCCGATGGCTGGTGCACCATCACTTCCGAATTTGGCAGAGCAAAGCGCATGCCCGGCTCGCCACCGATGGCAATGGCCGACCCCATGGACGCCGCCATGCCACAGATCAGTGTCGATACCTTCGGCTTGATGTATTGCATCGTGTCATAGATCGAAAAACCGGCCGTCACCTCGCCGCCGGGCGAGTTGATGTACATGCTGATTTCCTTGGACGGGTTTTCCGCTTCAAGGTGCAACAGCTGGGCCACGATGAGATGGCTCATGCCGCTGTGGATCGGACCGTTGATGAATACGATCCGCTCCTTCAGGAGGCGCGAAAAGATGTCATAGGCCCGCTCGCCCCGGCTGGTCTGTTCAACCACCATGGGCACCAGGTTGTTGGTGAAATGTGCATATTGGTCGATGGGATCGCGCATAGTATTCTGCCTCGTCAGACTTCCGCGAGACCATACCCGCAGAGAAGTTACCCGAGTCTTAGTATCGGCGTTCGGGGGCTGCAAGGGCACGCGGACGCTTGAAGCTGTCGCACTGCCGCCTAGCTGGGCTTGCATGACCGAGGCTCTGACACGATTCCCCCCGACACGCACCGCGGCACTTGAGCGCTTGAACAGGTTCCTGCCCCACGCAGGACGTGATTATGCAGCGCGCCGAAACTATGATCTGGGCCGCAATGGGCACGACGCTGTGTCGACCCTGTCGCCCTACATCCGTGCGCGCCTTGTGACCGAGGCGGACGTGTTGGAAGCGACACTGGCCCGCCACAGCGCAAAATCCGCGGAAAAGTTCATTCAGGAAGTGTACTGGCGCAGCTATTGGAAAGGGTGGCTGGAGCTGCGGCCCGCCGTTTGGACACAGTACAAGACGGCTCTCAAAGGGGCGCTCGACAACGTGCAGACGCAGGCCGGCTTACGCGACAGGTGGGAAGCCGCATGCAAAGGTGAAACGGACATCGATTGCTTCAATACCTGGGCACAAGAGCTTGCTGAAACAGGATATCTGCACAATCACGCACGGATGTGGTTCGCATCCATCTGGATATTCACCCTGCGTTTGCCATGGGAATTGGGTGCCGACTTCTTTCTCCGGCATCTGCTTGATGGTGATCCGGCGGCCAACACGCTCAGCTGGCGGTGGGTGGCGGGTATCCAGACGCCCGGCAAGACATATCTGGCCCGCACCTCGAACATCTCAAAATATACCGAAGGTCGTTTTGCCCCGAAATGGCAATTGGCTGGCGAAGCACCTGCCCTCTCCGGACCACCCAAACCTGACATCATGCCCCTGTCTGATGACGATCTACCAACCTCGACAGCACGAACCGGCCTGATCCTCCATGACGACGATCTGAGCCCGGGCTTTATTCTGGATGCTGGCATCGCGCCGGTTGCGACAGCTGTCATTTCCACGCGGTCCGGCCTGTCCCCATTGTCGGTAGCGGATCATGTCACCGCGTTTGCGCACAGTGCTGCACAAGATACTGCAAATCGTTTTGACGCGCGTCTTGGTGCTGTTTCGCACCCCGCGCCTACGGCGGTTGCGCTCGCTTCTTGGGCAAAGGACGCTGGTTTGGATCAGATCGTGACGGCATACGCGCCGGTAGGACCGACTGCAGATATTCTGTCCCGATTGACTGCGACGGAGGACACGCCGCCCCTACGCACGGTGCGGCGCGCATATGATAGTTCTGCCTGGCCTCATGCGATCCACGGGTTCTTTCGATTCAAGGACAAGATCCCCCAATTGCTGGGGGATCTTCGAGGGGTGCGAGCGGCAGAATGATCTATTTCAGGCAGGCTGCCAGTGACGTCGCCATGTTGCGGATCAGGGTTGCATAAAGGTCGGGACCAGGTTCAACCGACACACCGATGGGGTCGATCTCGCCCACGCGCACATCGCCCAGCGCGTTGATGATGCCCGGATTGAATTGTGGCTCAGTCAACGCGCAGACAGCGTCGAGCGCCTTGATCTCTTCGCCCAGCTCGGCAAGGCGCCGGGGGCTTGGGTCCTCGGCATCCGAAGCAGAAACCGCCCCAACTGCAGCGACCCCAAAGCGCGCTTCAAAGTACTGATAGGCGTCGTGGAACACGATGAACGGTTTGTCAGAAACAGGTTGCAACTCTTGTTCAAGTTCTGCGGTCAGCGCTTTGATTTCGCTTCCGAAAGCTGCGGCGTTATTTGCGTAAGCCTGCGCATTGTCGGGGTCGAGATGCCCAAGCTCTTCGGCAATCGCGGCCGCCCAGATCACTGCGTTTTGCGGATCGAGCCAAGCATGCGGGTCCACACCGTCAGCATGTGCATGGCCGTGACCATCATGGCCTGCTTCGTCATGCGATGCCTCTTCATGATCATCGTGCTTGTGTTCATCGTGCGCATGCTCATCTTCATGCGCGTGGTCGTCGTGGGCATGTTCATCGTGATCTGCGTGCTCATCGTGATCTGCGTGCTCATCGTGGCTGGCGTGCTCATCACCATGATCGTCGTGATTATCATCGTCGTGATCTTCATGATCATGATCATCATGCTCTTCTTCACCATGCCCGTGATCATGCGCAGCGAAGGTCGCACCTTCCCGCAATTCCATGAGCCGGGTTGCAGGCAGTTTCAGCAGTTCGATCTTTTCAGCCCCCTCACCAAGGCTGTCCAACGGCCCTTCCAACCAAGGCGTAAGGCCATGCCCAACCCACACAATCAATTCCGCTTCATCCAGCGCACGCGCCTCAGAGGGTCGCAGGCTGTGGTCGTGCGGCGAGGCCCCAGTGGGCACGATCAGATCAGGCGTGCCAACTCCGTCCATGACAGCCGCTACGATGCTGTGCACGGGTGCAATGTCCACCGCCACGCGGGGCGCATCGGCCAGTGCTGTTGTGCCAAGCAGAACGGCCAAAGTTGTCGGAAGAAGAGTGCGCATCATTGTCCCTAGGTTGATATGTTATAACATTCAATCAGGGTTGCTATACGTCATGGTATAACATATCAACCCCCAAATCTGACGGCGCAGCCCCGAGGCCCCATGCCCACCCTTGGTTTTCACAAACACGACCATGCAAGTTGCATCAGCTCGACCCTTGAACGGGCCGAGGCGCATTGTGTTGCCCACAATCTCAAGTTCACGCCTGTCCGAAAGCGCACATTGGAAATCCTGCTGGCCGAACACCGGGCACTCGGCGCCTATGACTTACTGGCTATGCTGTCGAAAGAAGGGTTGGGAACGGCGCCCCCCGTCGCCTATCGCGCATTGGACTTTCTGACCGGCGCCGGTTTTGCCCACAAGATCGAAGGGCTGAACGCCTATATCGCCTGCGCGCATCTGGGCGAGGATCACGCACCCGCGTTTCTCGTCTGTACCCGCTGCAAGACCGTGGCCGAGGCCGATACCGCCGCCGACAAGGGCCGTCTGGGACAGGCTGCCGCCGCAACCGGGTTCCAGATTGAAAAGACAGTGATCGAGGCCATGGGCATCTGCCCCGCCTGTGTGGAGGACGCCCCATGCGCCTGATGACCGCCGATGGGCTGACCCTGGGGCATGGCACCACGCCAGTGCTCCGCGATGTCGATTTTCACATCGACCGGGGAGAGATCGTCACATTGGTCGGCCCCAACGGATCGGGCAAATCCACACTGGTCAAAGGGCTGATCGGTGCGATCCGCCCCATCAAAGGCCGAGTGGATCAGGTCCGCGGCCTGCGCGTCGGCTACGTGCCGCAGAGCCTTCAAATGGACGGGTTTCTTCCGCTGACCGTCTCGCGTTTCCTATGCCTGCCACACAGACATTCGGACGACGCCATGGCGCGCGCCTTGCAAGAGGCGGGCGTGCCCGATCTGGCCAAACGTCAGATGCGCGACCTGTCCGGCGGGCAGTTCCAGCGTGTTTTGCTGGCACGGGCCCTTCTAATGGAACCTGACATATTAATCCTGGATGAGGCCACCCAAGGCCTCGATCAACCCGGGGCCGCTGCATTTTATCGCCAGATCGCAGATGTGCGTGACCAGTTAGGTTGCGCAGTGCTGATGGTCAGCCACGATCTGCACGTGGTCATGGCCGCTTCCGACCGGGTACTTTGCCTGAACGGCCACGTGTGCTGTCAGGGCACGCCGGACGTTGTGCAGGACGCACCGGAGTATCGCGCCCTGTTCGGAACCGGGACGCAAGGGGCCTTTGCCCTTTATCGTCACCAGCACGATCACCACCATCATCATCACGACCAAGACCACGGGCACGACCACGAAGATGCTTGACGATTTCCTTGTGCGCGCGGGTCTTGCCGGTGTGGGCACGGCCCTCGCCGCCGCCCCTCTTGGTTGCTTTGTCGTGTGGCGCCGCATGGCATATTTCGGCGATGCAACGGCCCATGCTGCCCTGTTGGGTGTCGCATTGTCCCTCGCCTTCCAGGGGCCGATCATGATCGGCGTGCTGGCAACGGCCCTCATCATGGCGACGCTGGTGCAATCCCTGTCGGGCCGCGGATTGGCCGAAGACACGCTGCTGGGCGTGATGGCACATGCAGCGCTGGCGGTCGGCCTCGTCGCCGTATCCCTGTTGTCGGGCGTACGGGTGGACCTGATGAGCTACCTGTTCGGCGACATCCTTGCCGTGTCGAAGACCGACCTGGCTCTAATCTGGACCGGCGCCGCCGCCGTGGTCGGCCTGATCCTGTGGCGCTGGCAAAAACTGCTCACAGCCACGCTGAATCCAGATCTCGCACAAGCCAGCGGAATCTCGGCCAAGACCGAACAACTGGTCCTGACGGTTGCCCTTGCCGTGACCGTCGCAGTGGCAATCAAGGTGGTCGGAGCGCTTCTGATCGGCGCCCTTCTGGTCATTCCTCCCGCCGTAGCACGCCCTCTCGCGCGCACGCCCGAGGTTATGGCACTGCTGACAGCGGGTATCGGCAGCTTGTCGGCGCTTGGTGGTTTGGGCGCGGCCTACCAGTTCGATACCCCGACCGGACCAACAATCGTCTGCGTCGCAGCCGGGCTGTTCATCATCACGACCTTGTTTGGCGCACGCACCCTTCGGTGACGCAACGATCAAACACCCAGATAGGTGTTTGCAACGTCGCCGGACACGTCGGCCATCGCCCCGTGCCAGACCGAGCGGCCACGTTCTAGGATCACAGCATGATCCGCAATCCGGCCCAATTCGGCCAGCGACTTGTCCACCACCAGCAGCGAAAGCCCGGCGTCCAGGCGCACGGCATCCAGCGCCGCCCAGATCTCTTGACGCACAACCGGGGCCAGCCCTTCGGTCGCTTCGTCCAGAAGCATCAGGCGCGGATTGGTCATCAGCGCGCGACCGATGGCCAGCATCTGCTGCTCTCCACCCGACAAATGCCCCGCTATTTGGCCTGACCGTTCCGCCAACCGGGGAAACAGACCCGTCACCTTGCGCAGATCCCATGCCCCCGGACGGGCCGCAGCGATCAGGTTCTCACGGACCGTCAGTCGGGCAAACACGCGCCGCCCTTCAGGCACCAGCCCCAACCCGGCACGCGCGGCCAAATGCGATGGAATGCGGGCCATGTCCCGCCCATCAAATTGCACGGAACCTCGTGATTGCTTCATCATCCGACAGATCACCCGGATCGTCGTGGACTTGCCCATGCCGTTGCGGCCCATGAGAGCCAGCACCTCGCCCTCCTCCACGGCCAGATCAACGCCAAACAGCGCTTGCGCCGCGCCATAGGCCGCTTCGATCCCCTCCAGACGCAACAGGCTCATGGCACGTGTTCCTCGCCCAGATAGGCGGTGCGCACGTCCGCGTTGCTGCGGATGTCAGCCGGTGTTCCGGTTGCGATCACCTTGCCGGACACCAACACCGAAATACGATCCGCGAGAGCAAAGACCGCGTCCATGTCGTGCTCAACCAGCAGAATGGGCGCTTCACTGCGCAAACCATCCAGGAACCCCGTCATGCGTGCGGATCCCTCCGACCCCAGCCCCGCCATCGGTTCATCCATCAGGAACACCCTGGGGCGCAGCGTCAGCGCGACAGCCACTTCAAGCAGGCGGCGCTGCCCGTGGCTCAACTCCCCCACGCGCATGTGTGCCACGTCGGACAGGCCAACACGCTCCAGCGCTGCCTCGGCCTGCGCGCGCGCATTGCCATCCCGCATCACCGACCGCACAAAGCGCCAGACGCTGCGCGACGCTCCAACGGCACCCAGAACAGTGTTCTGCAACACCGTGTTCTCCATGGCGAGCGCACTGATCTGAAAGGTGCGACCAAGACCCGCGCGGGCGCGCTCTGCCGTGCCAAGGACGGTCATGTCACGCCCATCAAACAGGATGCGGCCCGCGTCAGGGACAAGGCCACCAGCAACCTGCTGGATCAAGGTGGACTTGCCTGCGCCATTTGGCCCGATCAGCGCGTGAATCTCTCCCGGCAAAAGGGTCAACGATACATCATCCGTCGCACGCAGCGCGCCAAAGGATTTGGACACCGCCTGAATATCCAGAAGTGGATCAGCCATGCAGCCCCCCTCGCCCAGCCAAGGCGCCAATGACGCCGCCCCGTGCAAAGAGCACCACAAATAACAGGATCGCGCCAAGATAGATCAACCAGAACTCACTGACACCGCTCAGCAGATGCTCCAGCAGCACAAACAGGCATGCCCCCACCACCGGCCCAAACAGGCGGCCAATACCTCCCAGCACAATGAAGACAATGAACTCGCCCGACATCTGCCAGCTGAACATGGTTGGCGACACAAAACGGTTGAGGTCTGCAAACAGCGCCCCTGCGAGGCCCGTGACGGCACCCGAGATGACAAAGGCCACAAGGCGCAGGTGGAACGGGCTGAGGCCCACGGTCTCAACCCGCGCCGCATTCTGCCGCGCGGTGCCAAGTGCCAGACCAAAAGGGGACCGTTCGATGCGCCCCATGATGAACAGCACAACGGCCAGAACCGCGAACACGAGGCCAAAGAACTGGATGGGATCAAGCGTATTGAGACCGGGAAAGCTGTTGCGCACATAGATGCTCAACCCGTCCTCGCCCCCATAAGCGGGCCATGAAATAGTGAAGTAGTAAAACATCTGCCCGAAGGCGAGCGTGATCATGATAAAGTAAACACCCGCCGTGCGCAGCGCCAGCAAACCAATCAGCAACGCCGCCAACGCACTGACAAAAACAGCCGTCAGCCAGATCACCGGCATGGACTTGGTGCCCTCAATCACGAACAATCCAAGGTCCAGCGGCGCATAGCTTTGCGCGTGGCTCGCCAGAATGCCCATGGCATAGCCGCCCAGCCCGAAGAACACCGCGTGTCCAAGGCTCACCAGCCCGCCCAGACCAAGGGCAAGGTTCAGACCCACAGCCGCAAGGGCAAGGATCGCCGCACGCGTCGCAAGCGTGATCGTAAACGGCTCGTCCAACACAAGCGCAATGACAGCGACCGCAGGCAGCGCCAGAAAGACAAGGGTGTTCAGAACCGCCTCGCGCTGCATCATGCCGTCCCGTACAGGCCAGTTGGGCGAAAGATCAGAACCAACGCCATCAGGATGTAAATCGACATCGACGCCAACGCCGACCCGACAGAGGTTGCAGCGGACGCGTTCATCACGCCACTCAGTGCAAGGGGCAACAGAACGCCGCCCAACGTATCGGTCAAACCGACCAGAAGCGCGCCAACCAATGCGCCCTTGATCGACCCGATGCCACCAATGACGATCACGACAAAGGCAAGGATCAGGACAGGCTCCCCCATGCCGACCTGTACCGATTGAATCGCTCCAACCAAGGCTCCGGCCAGCCCAGCCAGCGCCGCGCCCAAAGCGAAGATCAACGTGTAAAGCTTTGAAATATCGACACCAAGGGCCGCGATCATCTCACGATCACTCTCACCCGCGCGGATTTGGATGCCGATGCGGGTCCGTGCGATCAACAGGAATAACCCTACCGCAATCGCCAGTCCGACACCGATGATCAGCAATCGGTATGCGGGGTATTGAATCCCGCCGGGCAATGTAACCGGCCCCGCCAGTGCCGCAGGTACGTCCAGATAGAGCGGAAAGGACCCAAACGCCCAACGTGTCCCTTCGGACAAGATCAGGATCAGCGCAAAGGTGGCCAATACCTGATCCAGATGATCGCGATCATAGAGGCGGCGGATCACTCCGATTTCAATGATCGCCCCCGCCGCAGCAGCTGCAATCAGGCTTGCGCCCAAGGCCAGCACAAAGGACCCGGTGGCCCCAGCAACCGCAGCCGCCGCAAAGGCCCCGATCATGTACAGCGAGCCGTGCGCCAGATTGATCAGTCCCATGACGCCAAAAATCAGAGTCAAACCAGCCGCCATCAGGAACAGCATGATCCCCGATTGCAGCCCGTTCAGCACCTGCTCGATCAACAGAAGCGTCGTCATTCGCCCCGTCTTGCGAGATCACCTTTGCCTCGCAAGCCTCTCATTTTTATGGAAGGTATGGCCTCGGGTATAACCGAGGCCAATCAGATCAAAGCTTGCAATCCACCGCATAAGGATCGCTGTGATCCGTCGCAGCCGTGCCGACGATCCGGTTGGTGACCAGATCACCTTCCTTGATCACTTCGCGCATGTAGATGTCCTGTACGGGGTGGTTGTTTGCCCCGAACGAGAATTTGCCGCGCACAGACTGAAAATCCGCCTCTTTCAACGAAGCACGGAAGGCATCGGCATCATCCACATCTGCCTTGGCCGCAGCCGAGGCCAGCAACAGACCGGTATCAAAGCCCTGCGCCGCGTAGATCGACGGCAGACGGCCATACTCTGCCTCGAATGCCGCAACAAACTCGGCGTTGCCGGGGACATCCAGATCCTTGGACCAGTGCGCCGTGTTCTTGGCCCCCACGGCGGCATCGCCAATGGCGCCCAGAATGCCCTGATCAAAGCTGAAGGCAGGGCCGGACACGGGCTTGTCCACGCCCGATCCCGCATACTGCTTCATGAACGAAATCCCCATGCCTCCCGGCAGGAAGAAATAGATCTGGTCGGCATCGCTCGCCCGCATCTGCGCAATCTCGGCGGCATAGTCGGTCTGACCCAGCTTGGTATAGACCTCGGCCGCAATCTCGCCTTGGAAGGTGCGCTTGAAACCGGCCATGATGTCCTGCCCCGCAGGATAATTCGGGGCCATCAGGAACACTTTGCCTGCCTCACCACTCAGCGCCGTGCCCGCGGCTTCGGAGAACGCGTCGTTCTGCCAGCTGACATTGAAATAGTTCTGGTGGCATCCCTTGCCCGCCAATGCGGACGGGCCAGCGTTGGGCGACAGGTAGAACTTGCCCTGCGCCGTCGCGGCAGGCACCACCGCCATGGCCAGGTTCGACCAGATGATCCCGGTCATCACGTCGACCTTTTCGGACTGGATCATCTTGTCAGCCAGTTGCACCGCAATGTCCGGTTTGCGTTGGTCATCCTCGATCACCAGCTCGATGTCGTCATTGCCCTTCACTGCCAGCAGGAACCCGTCGCGTACGTCGATGCCAAGGCCCGCGCCACCGCCCGAAAGCGTTGTGATCATGCCAACCTTCACCCCATCGGCTTGCGCGCCCGCACCCAGGGCCGCGACGCAGGTCGCAGCCAGAAGCTGTTTGAATGTCATTGAAATCTCTCCCTTGTTTGCCGGGCTCTGACGGCCCGTCTTTCGCAACTATCAGGCGCTTATACGCACCCGTTCTGTCAAGCCCTAGGTCACCCTTTGGCGGGTCATAAAGGTCGGATCGTCCCACAACCGGTCTCTCATGACGGTTTCGATGTGGTCCACAGCCGCCAAAACATCTGCCTCATCCAGATACAGCGGAGTGAAGCCGAACCGCATGATGTCCGGCGCGCGGAAATCCCCGATCACGCCCCGCGCAATCAGTGCCTGCATCGCCGCATAGCCATTCTCGAAGCCGAACGATACCTGGCTGCCGCGCTGCGCTGCATCGCGCGGGCTGGCAAGAGTCAGCTCGGGCACGCGCGCCTCAACCTCGCGAATGAACACCTCCTGCAAAGCCACTGATGCGACGCGTAAATCCTGCATGTCGATGCCTTCCCACACCTCCAGGGCCGCCTCCAACGCGGTCAATTGGATCACCGGCGGTGTGCCGACCCGCATCCGCTCGATACCCGGCGCCGGGCGATAATCGAGGTCGAAAGCAAAGGGCGCGTCATGCCCCAGCCACCCGGCCAGCGCCGGATCAACGCTGTCAGCCAAGTCAGGCCGCACATAGATAAATGCAGGCGCGCCCGGCCCACCGTTCAGATACTTGTAGGTACAGCCCACCGCGAATTCGCAAGCACAGGCAGCCAGATCAACGGGCAGCGCACCCGCGCTGTGCGCCAGATCCCAGATCATCACGGCCCCCGAACTGTGCGCCAGTTCGGTAATGGCCCCCATGTCATGTACCCGACCTGTACGATAATCGACGTGTGTCAGCATCACCGCCGCAATAGTGTCGTCAATAGCTTCCGCAACCGCCTCGGGCTCGACCACGCGCAGCTCGTACCCACCATCCAGCATCTGGATCAGGCCTTGCGCCATGTAAAGATCGGTAGGGAAGTTACCGGAATCACTCAGAATAACCTTGCGATCCGGCCGCATCTTAAGAGCGGCAGCCAGTGCCTGATAAACCTTGATCGACAGCGTATCGCCCATCACGACCGAGCCTGCGGGCGCACCGATCAACCGACCCACCATATCTCCGACCCGGCTCGGTTGTGCCATCCAACCGGCACTGTTCCACCCCTTGATCAGCTGCGCGCCCCATTCATCCTGCATCATCTCGGCCACGCGCGCCTTGGCATTCCGCGGCAGCGGGCCAAGAGAGTTGCCATCAAGATAGATGACACCCTCAGGCAGATCGAAAAACTCTTTTCTCAGAACCATCTACAGGGCCCCTCTCACATTCCAAAGCTCAGGAAACAGAACAACGTCCAGCATCTTGCGCAAATAGCTGACCCCGGCGGTTCCGCCAGTGCCCCGCTTGAAACCGATAATGCGCTCGACCGTGGTGACATGGTTGAATCGCCAGCGACGGAAATAGTCCTCAAGATCCACCAGCTTCTCAGCAAGTTCATAAAGCTCCCAATGGGTTGCTGGATCTTCATAAACTTTTCGCCACAAATCCTGCACGAGATCGCTCGCAGCCCACGGCCCGGTGTGCGCCTCCCCCGCCAGATCGGTCGCGTCAAAATGACTGCCCAATCGGGCCAATGCCACCTGATACAGGCTCGGGCGCGCCAACTCCGCGGACAAGATGGCGAACGCCTCGGGCCGATGTTCATGCACCTTGGACACGGCAAGCTGCCGGTTGCCTAACACGTACTCGATCAACCGATACTGATGCGACTGAAAGCCCGATGAATTGCCAAGGCTGGGTCGAAAAGTCGTGTATTCACTGGGAGTCATGGTGCGCAGCACGTCCCACGCCCCATTGAGTTGCTCAAATATGCGCGCCACCCGCGTCAGCATCTTGAAGGCCGGGGCCAGTTCACCGCCCGCAATTGCGTCCCGGGCCGAGTTCAACTCATGGATGGCCAACCGCATCCACAGCTCGGATGTCTGGTGCTGGATGATGAACAGCATCTCGTCATGGGCGTCCGAACGCGGATGCTGGGCAGTCAGCAGCGCATCCAGCTCAAGATAATCGCCGTAAGACATGTCGCCTTTGAAATCGAGCTTGGCACCATGGTGTTCGTCATTGCCGGTCATTGCGTGTCTCCCCCGCACGATAATGTTCAGGCACGCGGCGATGTCCATAGCAGCACATGACGGAAAGCCCCGAACGCGACCGATGTGATGCAACCGGTTTTCAACATCCGGCCCCATCAGCAGCCACGCCGTTGAAGTCCAACCACCCAGTATTCACAGCCCAAAGGCACTCGCGCTGATAAAGCCCGCCCTATTTGACATGGGACAAGTCAACGTGGCGTCGAGTGGCCTAGTATCTCCAACGAGAGGTAAAGCCATGACCATTTTGATCGCATTTGGAACTGTCGAAGGACAAACGCGCAAAATCGCGCAATTTGTGGACGAACGGCTTCGCAAAGCCGGACAGGAAACGGTCCTGTTTGATACGGACGAAAGGACCGAAGGGTTGGCGTTTGATGGCGTCGACAAGGTCATACTTGCGGCATCAGTCCATGAGAGACGCCATCCAAAGCCGTTTGAGATCTTCGTCGCGAGCAGTCGCCAGGATCTGGCCAAACGACCAACACTGCTTTTGTCTATTAGCTTGAAAGCCGCATTCCCGGACGGTCGGGAAGAAGCGCAGGACTACGTGGATGAAATGAAGCTTCGCACCGGTCTCACCACCACCCGTGAACTTTTGGTGGCCGGAGCCATTCGCTCGGACAGCTACGACTTTTACGCGTCGCAGGTCTTGCACCACGTTGTTTTGTCGGATCAGACGTTCGATCCCTCGGCACGTGATTACGAGTTCACGGACTGGGACGAACTCGGTTCATGCGTTGCCGACTTTTTGTTGAACGATGCAGCCGGCCTACACGACGAAACCGCAACCTAGTCCGCAGCAGTCCAAAACAACACTTTTCAAGGCTTGTGGCTGCCTTGGCTTCAAACGGGTCATTGGTGCCCATCGCGCCACAGGCCCTCTCGGTCAGTCACTGACGCAAGCGGCAAACGCGTCTGAACTCTTGCAGTGGGACCAGTGGCGGAGGCTGTGGGATTCGAACCCACGGGACGCTCTCACGCCCAACGGTTTTCAAGACCGCCGCATTCGACCACTCTGCCAAACCTCCGGTGGACCCGCTTTATGCGGGCACACGTGATTCGGCAAACCCCACATCCAAGGGAAAAATCGCCGACAAACGAATCACATGCTTTTCAGATCGGGCGGATCAGGCTATGGTTGCGTCAGAACCCTGCCATAGTGGGGCAAATCGCTGTGTCGGACGCGACACCAATAGAGCCCAAAAATGGGCATACAGGCAACAGCAGGCAAGGACTTGGTCCATGAGCAGATATTCTTCCCGTTTCACATTTCGCAGCAGCACCGCCCTCCTCCTCGCCATTGGCCTGTTGGCCGGATGCGACGAAAGCGGTCAGTTTGTGGCGATGGACGCGTTCAAACGCTCCAACACCTCGGTCGAGGGCACGGCACAGGACGCCACGTCGATCAAGACCGTCGAACGGGACGTGGAAGCGCCCGACGTCTTCTCTGCAACTGAGGCCGGCCTGTGGGACGGACGCCCGTCACTGGGCGGTGTCTGGGTCGCACACCCGGACGTGACCGAGCCTGAGCGCGTCATCATCCGCAACACCGAAAACGACAAGTTTGTCGTCGGCGCACTGTTCCGCCGGGAACGCGATATTCCCGGCCCGCGCCTGCAGATCAGCTCGGACGCGGCCGAAGCGCTGAGCATGCTGGCCGGTGCCCCCTCACAGCTGAACGTGACAGCCCTGCGCAAGGAAGAAGTTGCAGTAGAACCCGAATTGACCGAAGCCGAAGCCACCGTGGCGGCCCCTGCGGATATCACCGAAACGACCCTCGACCCAATCGAAAGTGCGGCTGCTGTCCTTGATGCGCCTGCCCAGGCCGAAGTCACACCTGCTGCGGCGCCCACAGCCGCGCAGGGCATCCAGCCCGCTCCGACACCCACCGCGATCCCTGCGGCTGCAACAACGCGGCCCACCGCTTCCAAACTGGACAAGCCGCTCATCCAGATCGGCATCTTCTCGGTTCAGGCCAATGCCGACCGGACCGCCACGCAAATGCGCAATGCAGGGGTCATCCCCACCGTGAAAACCTTTGAGCGCGACGGCAAATCGTTCTGGCGCGTTGTTGTTGGCCCCGCCGGCACATCCTCGGAACGCAGCCAGCTGCTGACCAAGATCAAGGACGAAGGGTTCACGGACGCATACGCCGTCACCAACTGACCAGGAGCATACCCCCCGTGATCCGCCCTCTTGCTGCCGCCGCCCTTTTGATTGCAACCACCGCGCTGCCTGTCACCGCGTTTGAGACGCGAGCGTCAGCGGCCTATGTCATCGATCATACGACCGGCACGGTGCTGCTGAACAAGAACGCGGATGATCCGCTGCCGCCTGCGTCCATGTCCAAGCTGATGACGCTCTATATGGCATTCGAGGCGATCGAACGTGGGCAAATGTCCATGACGGACGAATTGGTCGTGTCGGCACATGCCAACAGCTTTGGCGGCTCAACCCTGTTTTTGAAACAGGGCGAACGGGTCACGGTCGAGGATTTGATCCGCGGCATCATCGTCCTGTCGGGCAATGATGCCTGCGTCGTGATCGCCGAAGCCCTCAGCCCGGACGGGACCGAAGCGGGCTTTGCCCGCCTGATGACCCGCCGCGCGCAAGAGATGGGGATGACGAACTCGACCTTCGCCAATTCAAGCGGCTGGCCTGCCGCAGGCCACCTTATGTCCATGCGGGACCTGGGCCTTCTGTCGCAGCGTCTGATTGCGGACTATCCCGAATACTACCCTATGTTTTCGGAAACCGAGTTCCTGTTTGACGAAGAAGAAAGCTCGAACCGGTACAACCGGAACCCACTGCTCACGCTTGGCATCGGCGCGGACGGCCTGAAAACCGGCCATACGCAAGAGGCTGGCTACGGCCTCACCGGCTCGGCCAAGCAAGGGGACCGCCGCGTTGTGTTCGTGATCTCGGGCCTCGATACGGCCGCAGGACGGGCCCAGGAATCCGAAGCCATCGTAAACTGGGCCTTCCGTCAATTTGCCGAACGCACCGTCGTCGAAAGCGAGTCCCGCGTTGCCACCGCACGGGTCTGGGAAGGGGCTGAACCCGAAGTCGGGCTTGTCCCGCAAGAGGACGTGACCATCCTCCTGCCCATTCTTGCTGGCAAAACCGTGGATGCTGAAGTGGTCTATACCGGCCCGATCCAGGCCCCCATTTCCGAAGGGACAGAACTGGCCGAGCTGGTCATCCAACCCGAAGGTTTGCCCGAAGTACGTATTCCCTTGGTGGCCGAAGCCGACATCGCCCATGGCGGCTTCCTGGCCAAGCTTTCTACCGCAGCCCTGTCGCTGATTGAACGGATGAATTCAGGCAACACAGCCGAAGGTGACGTGTGACGTCCAAAGGGCACTTTATCACCTTCGAAGGCATTGATGGTTCCGGCAAATCCACGCAAGCGCGGATGCTGGCGGATCGTTTGCGAGACGAAGGCCACGATGTTGTTCTGACACGCGAACCCGGCGGCAGCCCAGGGGCAGAGGAAATCCGCGCGCTTGTCCTGCAAGGGGACCCCGACCGCTGGTCCGCCGAAACCGAGCTTTTGCTGTTCACGGCAGCCCGCCGGGACCACATGGAACGGTTGATCCAACCTGCGATCGACGCCGGTCAGATCGTCATCTGCGACCGCTTTGCCGACAGCACACGCATGTATCAAGGCCTCAGCCGGGGCGATCTGCGCTCAAAAGTCGATGTGCTGCACGACCTGATGATTGCGCGCGAACCCGACCTGACCATCCTGATCGACATGGACCCCGCACAGGGGCTGGCCCGCGCAAAGGGGCGTCAGGGAGTAGAGGAACGGTTCGAGGATTTCGGCGCCGACCTGCAAAAGAAAATGCGCGCTGGCTTTCTCGCCCTCGCCACCGAGTTTTCGGATCGCTTCCGCACCATTGATGGCGCGCGCGCCATCAACAACGTGGCCACCGACGTGCATGCCACGACCATGACCTATCTGGCTTCTTCTGACTGAAAACACGACGGGGGACGGCGCGGATGCGCCGGGGGGCTGGCCCCCCTCCCCGCTCCGATGCTAGAGCAATCCCATGGCTGACGAGACCCAAGACCCAACCCGCGTTCCCGGCGCACCGCACCCGCGCGAGACGCAGACGCTGATTGGCCAGGACGCGGCACAACAGGCATTCCTGGACGCGTTCAACACCGGCCGCCTGCACCATGCGTGGCTGCTCACCGGCCCGCGCGGCGTGGGCAAGGCCACACTGGCATGGCGCATCGCCCGCTTTCTGCTCGCCACACCCGACCCGGACCCCGACGACATGTTCGGCGCCCCCGTGCCCGCAACGCTCGACGTCTCTCCTGATCACCCTGTCGCACACCGCATCGCGGCAGGCGCAGACCCGGGCCTCAAATCCGTACACCGGACCGAAAACGAAAAGACCAAGCGGCTGCGCGACCAGATCACCATCGACGATATCCGCGCACTCGGCTCGTTCTTCCAACTGTCCTCGACCGATGGCGGACGCCGGGTGGTCATCATCGACGCCGCTGACGACATGAACGTGAACGCAGCCAACGCGCTCCTGAAGATGCTGGAAGAGCCGCCAGCCCGCACCACGCTCCTGCTGATCTGCCACCAACCCAGCCGCCTTTTGCCGACAATCCGGTCGCGCTGCCGTACACTCAGGCTCGGCACGCTCAGCTCCACCCAGATGGAACAGGCGATGGCGCAAGCGGGCATTGACCCGGGCGCTGATGCCGCCGCACTTGCCGAACTCAGCGCCGGATCGGTGGGCGACGCGCTGCGCCTGTCCCTGCTCGACGGGCTCAAGCTCTACCGCGAAGTCATCCACCTGCTGGGCACCCTTCCAAATCTCGACCGCGCCCGCGCGCTGGCCCTTGCCGAAGCCGCGGCAGGCCGTGGGGCCGAAGAAAAGCTCGACCTGCTCTACACACTGATCGACGTGGCCCTTGGCCGCCTCGCCCGCACCGGCGCCCTCGGCCAGCCCCCGCAGGTCGAGGCCGCCCCGGACGAGGCGGCGATCCTCACCCGGCTGGCCCCGAACGCGGCCCAAGCCCGCGCCTGGGCCGACACCGCGCAACAGGCTCTCGCCCGCGCACGCCATGGTCGGGCGGTCAACCTTGACCCTGCCGCGCTCGTCCTAGATACGCTGTTCAAGCTTACCGACACGGCCCCTGCCCGATGACGCCAGAAATCACCGACAGCCACTGCCACCTCGACTTCCCTGATTTCGACGGACAGCTGCCCCAGATCATCCAGAACGCCGCCGACGCGGGCGTCACCCGCATGGTCACGATCTGCACCAAGCTGCGGCTTGAACCGCAGGTGCGCGCCATTGCCGAAGCACATGCGCCGGTCTTCTACGCGGCAGGCACCCACCCGATGAGCGCAGCGGACGAGCCGCTGGCCACCACAGATCAGCTGATCGCGCTGGCAGACCACCCCAAATTCGTCGGCATCGGTGAATCTGGCCTCGACTATCACTACACATCTGAATCCGCCGACATCCAGAAAACCTCCCTGCGCGTCCATATCGATGCCGCACGGCAAACCGGCCTACCCCTGATCATCCACGCCCGCGCAGCGGATGACGACATGGCCCAAATCCTGACCGAGGAATACAGGCAAGGCGCCTATACCTGCGTCATGCACTGCTTTTCATCATCGAAGACACTGGCCCACGCAGCACTCGATCTGGGCTTTTATCTCAGCATGTCCGGCATCACGGCCTTCCCCAAATCGCAAGAGCTGCGGGACATCTTTGCCGAAGCGCCGATGGACCGCATCCTGGTGGAAACAGACGCCCCATACCTCGCGCCGCCACCCCACCGCGGCAAGCGCAATGAACCGGCCTACACCGCGCATACCGCGCGCAAAGGGGCTGAAACCATGGGCCTCGACTACGCCGACTTCGCCGCGCAAACACAAAAGAACTTCGACCGCTTGTTCTCCAAGGCGGCGGCCTACACAGTGCCCGCATGAGCGACACTATAACCTTCACGATCCTGGGCTGCGGCTCCTCCGGCGGCGTGCCCCGGCTGGGCGGCCACTGGGGAGCCTGCGACCCCGAAAACCCCAAGAACAGAAGGCAGCGCTGCTCGCTGCTCGTCGAACGAAAAAGCGATGCAGGCACCACAACCGTCCTCGTCGACACATCCCCTGACCTGCGCAACCAACTGCTGAACACCAACACCGGCAGGCTCGATGGCGTGATCTACACCCACGCCCATGCGGACCATGTCCACGGGATAGACGACCTGCGCATGATCGTTTTCAACATGCGCGAACGGCTGCAGGTCTGGGCGGATGGCGACACGCAACATGACCTGATCAGCCGCTTCGGATACGCCTTCGTACAGCCCAAAGGCTCACCCTACCCCCCGATCCTCGAACTCAACACGATCAATGGCGACACGGTGATCGACGGCGCCGGCGGGCCGATCACCTTTACCCCGTTCAAGGTGAACCACGGCAGCATCGACGCGCTTGGCTTCCGCATCGGCGACGTGGCCTATCTGCCCGACGTGGCACAGATCCCGGATGCGGTATGGGACCAGCTCGACGACCTCGACACCTGGATTGTCGACGCGCTGCGCCGCGACCCGCACCCGACACACAGCCACCTCGCGAACACGCTTGAATGGATCGACCGGGTCAAACCCCGCCGCGCCATCCTCACGAACATGCATATTGACCTCGATTACGACACGGTCCTGTCCGAAACGCCCCACCACATCGAACCCGCCTATGACGGGCTGACGGTGACGCGCCCCGTGTCCTGACCTTCCCTGTTTCAAAAAATCCCCGCCGGAGGCTCCCGCCCTCTGACACCGCCGCAAAGGCCCGAACATGCAAGCGCTTCTCGACGTCATCCTGCCAGTCTTCCTGGTGATCGGGTTCGGCTATGTCGCGGTCTGGCGCGGGGTGTTCAGCCCGCAAGGCGTCGACGCGCTGATGAAGTTCAGCCAGAACTTCGCCATCCCCTGCCTGCTCTTCTCGGCCATCGCCACGCTCGACCTGTCCACCAGCCTCGACATCCGCCTGCTCGGCAGTTTCTACGCCGGTGCAGCGACAGGCTTTGCGCTCGGCACAGCCGGGGCGTACTTTATCTTCAAACGAGATATCGAGGACAGCATCGCCATTGGCTTCTGCTGCCTTTTCTCCAACTCGGTCCTCTTGGGGCTGGCCATCAACGAACGGGCCTATGGTGCGGATGCCCTCGCCGGAGCCTACGCGATCATCGCCTTCCACTCACCCTTTTGCTACGGGCTGGGCATCACCGCGATGGAGATTGCGCGCAACCGCGGTCAAAGCCCGCTGATCATGGCACGCGGCGTGGTCCGTGCAATGTTCCGCAATGTGCTGGTGCTGGCGATCATGGCAGGGTTCATCGTGAACCTCAGCGGGATCACCCTGCCCAGCGTGCTCAGCGACGGGCTAGACCTCGTGATCCGGGCAGCCCTGCCCACCGCGCTCTTTGCCCTTGGCGGAGTGCTGATCCAGTACAAGCCCGAGGGCGACGCACGGGTGATCGCGATGGTCTGCGCGATCTCACTGCTCATCCATCCCGCCATCACCTTCACGCTGGGCAGCGCCCTTTCAGTGCCGACAGACGCCTACAAGGCTGCCGTCCTCACAGCCGCGATGGCCCCGGGGGTCAACGGCTATATCTTCGCCAATATGTACGGACGGGCCAAGCGCGTGGCCGCCACCTCCGTTCTGGTGGCAACGGCGCTCACGATCCTGACAGCGTGGATGTGGCTGGTGGCTCTGGGATAGCCAGCTTGGCACGACGCGCCCGGGCCAGCTCTGCATTCAAAGCCCCCCCGAGCAGCACCAGATAGGCGCTGATGAACAACCACATCAGCATCACGATCACCGCCCCGATCGAACCATAGATTTCATTGTACCGGCCAAAGTTCTGCAAATAGATGGAAAATCCGCTCGACGCGGCAATCCAACAGATGACGGCAAAGACAACACCGGGTGAAATCAGGCGCGGGCGCCTCCCCTCCAAGTTCGGACCCAGCCGATAGATCACGGCAAACCCCACCAGAAGAACCCCGATACCCACGCCCCAGCGCAACAGCTCAACCCCAAGGTTGGCCCAAGGCCCCAAGGGCAGAAACGCAAGGACAACCGGCACCACCACGATGCATGCCATCGCGATAAGGACAACGCCGATCAGGCTCAGCGTCAGCAGAAAAGCCCGTAGATACTGCGACAGCCCCGACCGGTTCGGCGCATCGTAAATAGCGTTCAATCCCTGCATGAGCGCGGCAACCCCTGCACGCGCCGACCACAGGGCAAACCCAAAGGACAACAGCGACGCCCACCCAAGGGTCAGACCATCCGTCGTTGCCAGTTTGGTCAATTGGGCCGTGAGCAGGACATAAACATCCGACGGAATCAGCGCCCGAAATTCTTCAATCTGCTCCAGCGCAAGGGCCGGATCGCCGATCATCCCCCACAAGGCAATGGTCGCCGCAATGCCCGGAAACACCGCAAGGATGGCATAGAACGCAACGCCCGCCGCGATCAGGCCCAGATGCTTTTCATCGTTCAACCGTGCCACATGGGTTATGGCGCGCCACCACAGGGCGACGTCCTTGGGCGGTCTGTCTGTTGTTTCCGGATGCATCATACCGGGCCGAAGGTATGGAACCCGCACGCGTTTCTCAACACTCCTGATGCGGCCCGCAGCGGTATGGCGGCGATCCAAGTCATACCGGACAGGCGATGCCGATTGTCCAATTCGCCTGTTTCAGTCAGCCTCCGCTGCGCTGGATTGCAAAACGTCTTCAATCGCGGCAACCGCAACGGAAACGCCATCCTCCCCCCTGAGCGTTTGACCCAGAGCACGGGCATTCTCCCGCAAGGTGGGATCACCGACGGCCAAACGCAACGAAGACGCGAGCGCATCAGAGGTCAGTTTTCGTCTCGGAACAGGCGGCGCGCCAACGCCCAGCGCGACGCTTTTTTCCGCCCAACCGGGCTGATCCCCGAAGAATGGGCAAATCACGCAAGGCACGCCCGCACGAAACCCTTGCGCCGTGGTCCCTGCCCCTCCGTGATGGACCACAGCCGCCATCCTTGGGAACAACCATTCATGCGGCACCGGCGGGATAGTGATAAGCGCGTCAGACTCCGCCGCTTCCAGACCTGCCCAGCCCGACCCAACAACACAGCGCAGACCAGTGTCGTCCAAAGCCCCGCTGATGATACGCAACAGCAAAGCGGGATCTTCTGACATCATGCTGCCAAAGCCGATGTATATGGGCGCCGGACCGGCATCAAGAAACCGCGCAAGACGGTCCGGTGGCTCGTAGTCATCCCTTGGCGGAAGGAACCAATAGCCGGTCACACTGGCTTCCGGCGGCCAGTCCTCCGGTCGCGGCAAAACCGTTGGGCTGATTGCATGAAGGATACGGACGATCCTTGCGCCGGGTGGCGTCAGCACCTCGCGGCCGCCTCGCACCGGTCTCAAGCCAAGCTGATCAACTCGAAAACGGTTGATGGATCGTCTGAACGCACCATAGGAAACAGTGATCAACCAATAGGCAATCCTAGTGTAGCCCGGTATCGGCAGCTTGGGCAGGCCGGTCGGCGGGAAAGCCTTGGTTGGAACGATCATGGGCTGCAACAACCCCATGATCGCAGGAACGCCAAGGGCTTCGGCGATGTGTGGCGCGGCCATGACTTTGGGATGGTAGACAACAAGGTCCGGTTTGGCGGCCTTTGCCGCCTCCCACGCGTCACGGCATAGCAGCGCATTGATCGAACCCGATTTGCGCGCCAACCGCATCCCAGCCACGATACGCGCCAACCTGCCAGAGCTTCCCTCCAGCAAGGTCTTGCCGTCTTTCGTGTCCATCTGGTCAAGGGAGACATCCGAAATAGGCGCAAACGGAATGCCAAATTCCTTGATCCAGTCTTCAAAGCGCCGTGCTGTGCACAGGGTCACGGTATACCCGCGCGCCATCAGGCCATGTGCAAGAGCGAGAAAGGGCTCAACGTCTCCGCGCGTTCCGTAAGTGAAAAGGAGTATCCTGGATCTGGCCGCCATAGCGAAATACTTAAGACCCGCTCGATCAAATTGAAGGTTTGCACGCCGAAGACAATCACGCACATATCTGTGCCCATGCCCGCTCTTGTGGTCGTCGGTACGACCCGATACCCAAGAACGCACTGCAGAAGGAGATTTATGCACAGAAGCCTCAGTTGAACCGCATGACGCGGTAAACCGCAGCGTCAATCTGGCGCTGTCTTTCTATGCATAAATATCTCTGGAACCATCATGAAAAACATGGACACACGCATCCGTGCCTACCAAGCGGCAACGGACCTCAGCACGCTGTCGACCATCTGGTTTGACGCATCCAGTCTCGCTCATGACTTTGTCGGCCGCGAGCATCTGCACGCACAGCGCACCCTGATCGAAACGCAATACCTGCCCAATGCGGAAACCTGGGTGGCCGGGCAAGACGAACTGCCGGTTGGCTTCATCAGCTTGCTCGACACGTTCATCGGCGGGCTGTTTGTCGCCCCACATCATCAGGGGCAAGGGGTCGGTCGCCAATTGATTGCGCATGCCTTGGACCTGAAAGGGGAACTGTCGCTAGAGGTGTATACTCAAAACGTTCAAGCACTGACCTTCTACGAAGCCCTTGGGTTCAAAGAGCTTTCAAGGCGCGCAACGGATGACGAGGGCATGCCATTTGAAAACGCCAAAATGCGCCTGAAGCGCTGAACCTGTGGTCAGGCCGCCCAGAACACGCGGCCTGACCTGACCCGGCACAGCCTTCAAACCGGACTATCCGACACCACCGTCAACCACCTGTTCAGGGTGCTGCTCTGACCAGTCCAGCAGGAACTCCACGATCTCATCCGGCCCCGCCAACTCGATGGCGCGGCGGGGCAACGCCACGCCCTCGTTCAACGCGAGGCGCAAGCAGGTCACGTAATCACGTTCTTCCCGCTGCGGGCAGTTTTCCGATCCATGCAGGATCGTGGACAGAAGCGTGCCGCCATAGCCGTTCACATGGGTCAGGTCCGGTTTCAAGGACAGCAGGTACTCCAACACGTCCGGCAATCCCTCCCATCCCGCGACATGAACCGGGGTCAACCCCTCCGTGTCAGGAAGGTCATAGGCAACACCAACCGAAACCAGCCTTTTGACATGATCCAGCTTGCCCGGGATATGGATGATCATGCGAATGATGTTGCGGTAGGCGACCGGAACCTCATCCGGGTCCAGAACGCCGGCATTTGGCGCTGCATCCGCAGCTGCCGCCAGACCTCGCTCAATCGCGCTCAACCTCGTATCGGCACCGCGGTCGGCAAGCAAGTGGGCCAATCGCTCATTCCCGAACACACGGGCATAGGCATACGGTGTCGCGCCCTCAAAGCGGCGGTTCAGATCGGCACCATTCCTCACGATCAGGTCGATCATGTCCGGATCTGCCATCCGTCGCGCGGCCTGGTGCAGGGCTGGCACGACCCAGGGCGCTTCGCCGCCAACATGTGCGCCGTTGAACTCATCCACCTTTGCACCATGATCAAGCAGCATTTGAACAGCCGTCGTGTCGTGAAAATCCATCGCGCGCAGCAGCGCATTGGTCCCCTTCGGATCGGCCCCATGCTCAAGCAGCATCCGCAAACCTTCGTGATGGCCCAGCTCGGTCGCATGATACAGGCTCTCGTCATCGTTGGGGTTGGCACCATTTTCAAGCAACCAGCGGCCAAGCGGCATGTTATTTGCATGCCCAATCGCAAAATAGAGCGGCGACAGCTTATGGGGATTGCCGTCATACATCGGCGACCCAAGATCAATGTCCGCGCCATTGGCAAGAAGTGCGCGCGCGATGTCCAGCATGTCATCCGCCAGTTCGGGCGCATGATGAATCCATTTCGACCGCGCCAAAACGGTCAAAGGGGGCGCGATGTTGCCAATCAACTGCGTCGCCAGGTCCGGGCTTTCTTGCAAAAACGCCAGCACATCCGCCTTGCGATACAGGCCCAGGCAAAGGCTAAAATCGCCTTCCGCAAGGGTTGGCGTATCCGCAAGCAACTGGTCCGCCACGCTGAACTGACCATTGTAAAGCGCCGCCTTCAGACGCTGCCGCTTGGCCGCTGTCTCCATCCCAACCATATCGGCGGCAAATTTGAGTGCGGGCCATGACAGAAAGCCGTTTTCGCGGGCAATCACATGCAGGTAGTCCGCATGTTTGAGGGCAACACCTTCGGGGCGCGGAGGATAGTTTGCAATGCGCTGACCGGCGCGTATCTCACCGGCCTCGTGAGCTGTGCGAAGCGCCTTGGCATCACGGCGCAATTGTTCAAGGGATTTTGTCATCGGAGTTCTCACTTTTGGCTCGACGGTCCGCTGGGCACGAGCATGAGACATACCGAGATGAATGTGTCGGCTCTGTACTGGGGTGCCGATGACAGCTTTCCGCGGACCTGGACGCTTTCCCAAAAGCCCTTTCATGGTAGACAGCCACTTTTTCACCGGCAAGGTTTTTCTCGGGGTCCCTCAGCCATTCCAGACACGTGATACGGCAGTGCAGGTGGTTAAGATGAGAGGCCCAGCAACGCTCCCAATGCCAGATCAAACCATGTTGTACTGTCCTTCAATCGTCTGTTGTAGGTCAGAAACACGGCACGGCTGAACGCCGGAGCGTCCGGCAATCGGAAAAGACGCCCCTCCTCCACCAGCCCCTCAACCGATCTCCACGGCAAATATGCACTGCCGCCATTTCGCAAAATGTGCTCTTGCGCAATCGACGCGTTGCCGAAGCTGATGCGTGCAGTGTCCGCATCAGCATAGTGGATTGCATGCTCCCGGCCAAAGGCCTCCCCGGCATCAACAAGGACGTATTTGGGATCAAACCGGACAGGACCATTCGGATCAGTTGACACCAACACCAATTCGTCAGGCTTCAGGGTCATCTGCTCATGCGCCGACGGGCACGCCGACCTGTAGGTAAACGCAAGGTCAGACTTCCCCTCATCAAGCCATTTCATCACATCCGACTGGCTGCCCAGCCAGACTGAAATGCCCAGATCCGGAAACTGATCCATCAAGGTCTGGGCGCGGCGATCCCCCAACCCAAGCCACAGATCGAATTCGCAGGCCAGGTTGCACACACCCGACATCCCGTCGGGCAGCGCCGTCTCTTGCCGCACCTGCTGCCAAAGCTTCACGATGGTGTCGGCATAGCGATGCAGACTGAGCCCTGCCGCCGTCAGCGTCGCGCCAGACTTGTTGCGGATAAGCAGGGTCTGCCCAAGGTCATCCTCCAGCGTTTTCAAACGGGCGGTCACGGTGGACTGCGTGACGTTCAGCCTCTCCGAGGCCCGCACAAGGCTGCCTGTTTCGACAATTGCAAGGAATGTACGGAGCGCTTGAAGGTTCATGGATAAGTTCGACTATCTCGAATTTAACATGCAATATTATTCAATATCCTGCTTTTAAGCTTCGCGCTAGCCTGCCGCAAGGGAGGATATGCCGATGACTGCAGAACGGTATCAGATGCTGATCAATGGTGCCTGGGTCGATGCATCGGACGGCGCCCGGTTTGACAGCCTCTGCCCGGCAACGGGCCATGTCTGGGCCACGGTGCCAGAGGCCACCCCGCAGGACGTGGATCGCGCGGTACGGGCAGCAGCGGATGCCATGTCAGGTCCATGGGGGCAGATGACGCCAACAGCGCGCGGTAAGTGTCTGACAAAGCTCGCTGATCTACTGGCTGCGAATTCAGAAGCCATTGGCCGGATCGAAACCACGGACACAGGCAAGATGTTCAAGGAAACCGCGTGGCAGGCGACATATATCGCCGAATACCTGCATTTCTACGCAGGGGCTGCGGACAAGATACAAGGGGAAACCCTGCCCATCGACAAACCGGACATGTTTGTCTTCACCGACCGTGAACCGATTGGCGTGGTGGCCGCCGTTGTCCCCTGGAACAGCCAGATGTTCCTGAGCGCGGTCAAGATCGGCCCGGCCCTCGCCGCAGGCAACACCATCGTGCTCAAGGCGTCTGAACACGCACCAGCCCCCCTGCTGGAATTCGGCAAGCTGGTGGCACAGGCCGGTATCCCCGACGGCGTCGTCAACATCGTCACCGGCGGCCCGGTGTGTGGCACCGCACTCACCACGCATCCCCTGGTTGCCAAGATCGCCTTCACCGGTGGCCCAGACGCAGCCCGCCACATCGTGCGCAACTCGGCTGAAAACTTCGCCGAGGTCTCGCTTGAACTTGGCGGGAAGTCCCCGTTCATCGTCTTTGACGACGCGGATCTCGAAAGCGCGGTCAATGGTTCTGTTGCCGGGATTTTCGCCGCCACCGGGCAAAGCTGCGTCGCAGGCTCGCGGCTCTATCTGCACGAGGACATCGCAGACGCCTTTCTGGAAAGGATGGTCGCGATTGCCAAGAATATTCGCATTGGTGACCCGCAAGCAGACGAGACCGAAATGGGCCCCCTCTGCACCCCGGGACAATTGCAACACATCGAAGCGCAAGTCGCCCTCGCAACAGAAGAAGGCGGCACAGTGCTGGCCGGTGGCAAGCGGGCGGACCTGGACGGGCTGTATTACCAGCCCACCATTATCGAATGCCCGCGTCAGGACATGACAATTGTCGATACAGAGCTTTTTGGCCCCGTCCTCGCCGTGCAACACTTCCGAACCGAGGACGAAGTTGTCGCGCTTGCCAACGACACCAAACACGGCCTTGCCGCGGGCATTTTCACCCGTGACGCTGCGCGATCCTTACGCATGTCCAAGCGCGTCAAGGCGGGCATCATCTGGGTCAACACCTACCGCGCCATCAGTCCGATTGCAGCTTTCGGTGGCCTGAAATCCAGCGGCTATGGGCGCGAGGCGGGCTTGCAAGCCGTCTATGACTACACCCGCCCCAAAACGGTTTGGATGAACCTGTCGGACGCACCCATCGCAAATCCTTTCAAGCCAAGGTGAAATCATGAAATTTCAACTCGCCATCAACCTGGAGCGCATGAACGATACCACCGCGATGACGGATGTACGCGACCATACGCTTGAGATGGTAAAGACAGCCGATCACGCCGGGTTCGACGTGGTGTGGGCGGCCGAACATCACGCGCTTGAAATGACCATCGCGCCGAACCCGTTCCAACTGATGACATGGTGGGCGAACCACACCCAAAACATCCGTATCGGCTGTGGGGTCGCCAACGCATCATACTGGCACCCGATCAACCTGGCCGGAGAGGCGGCAATGGTCGATCTGTTGTCCGACGGACGCCTGGAACTGGGACTGGGATCAGGCGCCTACCAGCGTGAGTTTGACCGGATGCACCCGGGCCTCGATCAAAAGGACAGCCATCATTTCATGCAGGAAATGATGCCACTGGTGCGCAAGCTGTGGAAAGGCGATGTCGAACACAACGGCGAAAAATGGCAGTTCCCGAAATCCACCGCCTGCCCCAAACCGCTACAAGATGAGGTCCCAATGTGGGTCGCCGCGCGGTCGCCCATCACCTTTGACTATGCCGTTGCCAATGACTGCAACGTCATGTGTTGGCCTTTGACGATGCCCATGTCCGAAGCGGAGAAGTACAAACAGCAACTGGATGAAGCCGTGGCCAAGGCGGGTGGCTGGAACCGCACTTTCGCCCTGATGCGCCACACAGCGGTTTATGAGACAGAGGCCGACAGGGCCTCCGTTTTGACCGCCGTGCGCAGCGCCCTCGGCCGGTTTGGCAATCTGATGATGAAAAAGGGGGACGTCATCAATGGCTTCCCCGAAATCGTGCCGTTGGATGAATTGGAAGGCAATGTCAGGGTGGACCCGGACATGCTGGAAGAGAACCTGGTGTTCGGATCCCCCGAACAGGTCATCGCCAAGCTGAAAGCCTACGAAGCCTTGGGCGTCGACGCCTTTATCTACTACGCCTCGATGGGGCTCGATATGGAGGTACAGAAACGCTCCATGGACCTGTTCATCACCAAAGTCATGCCGGAGTTTGCCTAATGCCTGCCGAAATTCGCCGAACGATCCTCAACATTCAGGACACCCATATCGAGGGCTGGAAAAAGGTCGAAACGCCCACACGCCTTGTCGCGGCCATGGCCATCATCAAAAACCCATGGTTCGGGCGCGGCCATGTCGAAAACCTCCGCCCCGAGATCCGCGAGATCGGGCCGGAGATTGGCGCGCTGCTCACCAAGATGATCCTCGATGTGACCGGCGACAAGCTCGAAGGCTACGGCAAGGCGTCCGTGGTCGGTATGGGCGGTGAGATTGAGCACGCCCAGGCACTGACGCACACGCTTTGGTTCGGCAACAAGTACCGCGAAGCCGTGAACGCGCAGTCCTACCTGGTCTTTGCAAACACACGTGGCGCTGCCGGAACATCATTGATGATACCACTGATGCACAAGGACGATGGCGGCATGCGATCACATTACCAAACCATCCACCTGTCGGTCCAAGACGCCCCGGCCGAAGATGAGATCATCGTGGCCTTGGGCGCATCGATCGGCGGGCACCCGAACCACCGGATCGGCAACCGTTATGAGGATCTCAAGGAAATGGGACACGACGTGGATAACCCGGCCGGTGTCTGAGGTTGCGCCAGACGGCACAGCCTATGACCTGACGGGCCCGCCGGATGCGCCCTGCGTGGTGCTGATCCACGGGCTGGGCCTGTCACGTGCCTTGTGGGACCCACATCTGGCCGCGTTCAAGGACTGGCGCGTGCTCCGCTATGACCTGTACGGCCACGGCGACAGCGCCCCGGCACCTGCGCCCGCCACATTGACCTTGTTCGCCGATCAGATCGCCGGATTGATGCACAGCCTTGGCATCCATCAGGCCCATATCGTCGGCTTCTCCATCGGCGGCATGATCAATCGCCGCTTCGCACTCGATCATCCGGACAAGTGCCTGTCGCTCGCCATACTCAACTCCCCCCACAACCGTGGCCCCAAGGCACAGGCCGAGGTGGAAGCACGCGCACGCACAGTCCGCGATCAGGGCGCCTTTTCCACCTTCGACGCCGCGCTCAAACGATGGTTCACCCCCGCTTACCTTGCCACAGGCGATGGCCCAGCGCAGGTGCGCGCATGGCGCGGCCACGTCGATGCAGAAAGCTATGCACAAACCGCCTGGGTTCTGGCCCATGGGGTCCGAGAGCTGACCGGACGCCCAAATGAGATTGCCGTGCCTACCCTTGTGATGACGTCCGAAAATGACAGCGGCTCAACCCCCGCCATGTCCCGTGACATCGCCGCAGAAATTCCCGGTGCTCAGACGATCATCATCCCGCACCTGCAACATCTGGGCCTGATGGAAGACCCCGACGCCTTCACAAAACCACTTCTGCAATTCCTGGGAAAACACGCCACATGACCACCCGAATGAGCGGCGGACAGGCTGCAATCGAAGCCCTGCAAGCCGAAGAAACCAGTCACGTCTTTGGCCTCATCGGATCGGCCACGATGGAGATGTTTGATGCGCTCTACGACGCCAAGGACATCGCCTTCATCGGGGTGCACGACGAACGCACCGGCACGCATATGGCCGACGGGTTTGCCCGCGCATCAGGAAAAGCCGGGGTTGTGCTGGCCGGGCAAAACGGTCCGGGCGCAACAAATCTGGTGACGGGTCTTAGCCAGGCCAAGGCGGCCTTCTCGCCCGTTGTCTCCATCGCGGGAATGCTGGCGCAGGGCCATATCTACCGCGATGCGTTTCAGGAGGTGGATCAGCAATCGCTTTTCACACCGGTGACCAAGAAAACCTGGACGGTCCCCTCTGCCGATCGCGTGCCCGAACTGTTCCGCGAAGCCTTTCGGACGGCCCTGTCACCGCGACAGGGTCCGGTGCAGCTCAACCTGCCCCGCGACGTGTTGTCAGCACAGGCAGAGGTCCCACCGTTTCAAGAGCCCAAGGGATACAGAAACATGTCTGTCCCCGCAGGCCACCCAGAGAGCATTGCGCGCGCGGCCAAGATGCTCGCCGGGGCGACACAACCGGTCATCATCGCCGGTGGCGGCATCAAGAACACGCACGGGCACGAGGCGGCGATTGCGCTGGCGGAAACCCTGAACTGCCCCGTGGTGACCTCGCCCGGACACGGTGACGCGATCCCGTTCGGGCATCCCCTGAATGCCGGCCAAATGGGGCCACGCGGCAATGCCGTCGCCTCGCGCCTTGTGAAAGAAGCGGATGTGATCCTCGCACTGGGCACACGGCTGGGGTTCAATGCGACGTTCTACACTTACGACAATATCAACCGCGATGCGGCGATCATCCAGATCGAACTTGAGCCGACCGCCATCGGGCGCTTCTTTCCTGTCGATCTTGGCATCTGGGCCGATGCGCCCACCGCCGCCCGGCAACTCACAGATGCGCTCAAAAGATTGCAAAACCGCGCCAAGGCCGACGCCTGGACGAAGGCATTCCAGTCAGAGCGCGCAGCCTTTCTGGCCCAGCGCGACACGGACGCCATCGAAACCAACCCGACCCAGCCGTCCGGCTTGTTCAAGGCCTTGCGCGGGGTCCTGCCCCGGGACGCGGCCATCACGATGGACGCAGGCACATTATGTCTGCAAGCCACCGATGCGCTGAACTACTGGACCCCCGGCAGCCTGTTTACACCGCTCGATTTCGGGCTGGTCGGCTTTTCCATGGCCTGCGGTATGGGGGTGAAATGCGCCCAACCTGACCGGCCGGTCGTCAGCCTCATGGGCGACGGCGGGTTCGGCATGACAGTCAGCGAACTGTCCACTGCGGTCGACCACAACATCAACACGGTCACGGTCGTGATGAACAACCAATGCTGGGGGGCTGAAAAAGCCTACCAACGCGATTTCTTCAACGGGCGCTACATCGGGGCTGATGTCTCCAGTCCCCGCTTTGATGAACTGGCGGCACTTTACGGGGCCAAAGGATACCGCGCCGACGCGCTCGCCGATGTCGCCCCGGCAATCGAGGCGGCATTGGCCTGCGGATCGCCTGCGGTCGTGGATGTGGCCGTTGACCCCAACGCGCTCTACTCCTTCCGGCGCGACAGCTTCAAACACAGAGGTGGCTAAGATGATCACGCGCTATGCGATTTTCGGCGGCAAGGTCAAAGACGGCAAAGAGGCCGAAATGCGGGCGTGGGTCACCGAACATCTCACCCCGCTCTGGCGCAAATTTGCCTGTGCCGAGGAAGTGCGCGTGCTCTACGGGATGGATCAGGACGCCGACGGGCCAAACATCCCCCTGATCCTAGCGATCACCTATGCGGACCGCGCGGCCATGGAAAAGGGGATTACCAGCCCCGCCCGTCACGCCGCCAAGGCGCGACTGCCAGAGTTGTACGACCGGTTCTATGACAAGATCGAGCTTTGGCACTACCTGATGGATCGAGAGCAGTATTTCGACTAGCGCAGCAAGACACCGGCCTCACCCACCACATTAAGCCGTTCACATCCGAACGTCTTTTGGATCCGCAAAAGGTCTACGGACACAGCTCTCGGCGCAGAATTGCCTACCGCTGGATGCGGCGCTTGACTCGGACATTCCGATACTACTACTTCAACCTCAAGGTGTCGTTTAGCAAGGAGGGCAACTATGATTATCAGCATGTATTTCCTCCCGGGACGCTTCCGTGTCGGAGCTTCCCCGTCCTGACAGCACAAGGCTAACGCAGCCTTTCACGTCAGTTGCAAACGTCCACCCTTCGGACATCCTTCCATTTGAATAATAGGCGCGGCTTTACTGTCCGCGAACGTTCCATGTCCCGCATTACTGCCAGTGGCGCCTTTGCGCGCGTGCTCACCTTTGCCCTGCGTCTTTGGTTGCGCAGGCGTGGCCTTCTTGCGGCCATTCTCCTGCTTGTCCTGACCTCAACCGCAGCTGACGTGGCAATCCCGGTTGTCACCGGACGCCTTGTCGCCGCCGTCTCTGAAACAGCCTCCCCCTGGGGTGCGTTCGGATTGCTTCTTGGCCTGGGCGTGGTGTCGATTGCTGCCAAAATTCTCAGCTATTTCTCAATCATTGCGCTGACCATTCCAACAATGCGTGTGGCCGAGGCCGAAGCCTTCGCGCATGTCCAGCGACTGCCTGCAGACTGGCACGCCAACGCCTTTGCCGGTTCGACCGTGCGCCAGATCACGCGCGGCACCTGGGCTCTGGATGACATGGCCGACGTATTGCTGCTGGCGCTGCTGCCGTCCACGCTGGTCCTGCTGGGCACGATCGGCACATTGACGGCCTTCCAATGGCAGGTCGGCCTTGTCGCGGCCCTGGGGGCGGCACTGTTCCTCACGCTGTCCCTGCTGCTCACGCTGTTCTGGGTTGCTCCGGCGGCGCGGCTGTCAAACGCGCAGGACAGCCGGGTTTCGGGTGCCCTGGCCGATGCGATCACATCGAACGCCGTTGTCCGTGCCCATGCGGGTGAAGTGCGCGAAGACGACCGGCTGGGCCGTGTCCTGTCGAAATGGGCGCACAGGACACGCCGGACATGGCGGCGTGGCACCTGGTCCGGGTTGACGCAGGACCTGTCGCTTTGGACCTTGCGTGCCGCGGTACTTGGTGGCGCATTGCTTGCATTCGTCAGGGGCCTCGCCGGTGCCGGAGAGATTGCCTATGTCGTGTCGGCCCTTGGCATGCTCGATGGCTACCTGCGGCAGATCGGCAATCATGTGCGTCAGCTCCAGAAGTCGGTGAACGATGCCGAGGAACTGGTCGATCTGATGTCCGCCGTCGCCGAGCGTGACGTGGCCCGCCTGCCCGCCACAGTATTGCCCGCACGCGCGGCAACGCTTGCCTTCAATCACGTGGATTACGGCTATGCCGGGGCGCAATCGCCGCTCTTTAGCAACCTCAATGTGCACATACCCGCTGGTCAAAAGGTGGGGCTGGTTGGGCGTTCGGGCTCGGGCAAGACGACCTTTGTCAAATTGATCCAACGGATTCACGAATTGACCAATGGGTCGATCACGTTGGGCAGCACGGACATTGCGCAGGTTTCGCTGTCCGAACTGCGCCGCCACATCGCGCTTGTTCCACAGGAGCCCGTGCTGTTTCACCGGTCGCTGGCTGAAAACATCGCCTATGCCCGTCCCGGGGCCACTTTGGATGAGGTCCGCGAAGCGGCAGAGCGTGCAGGCGCGGGTGACTTTATCGCCCGTCTGCCCAAAGGATACGGGACCGCAGTGGGCGAGCGCGGGGTTAAGCTGTCGGGGGGTGAGCGTCAGCGCGTGGCCATCGCGCGCGCCTTCCTGTCCGATGCGCCTGTCCTCGTGATGGACGAGGCAACGTCTTCGCTCGACTCGGAAGCCGAGGCAAAGGTTGCCGAGGCCGCCGAGCGGTTGATGGAAGGGCGCACGACACTGGTCATCGCCCACAGGCTTGCGACGGTCGAAAGGATGGACCGCATCCTCGTCTTCGACCGCGGCAGAATCGTGGAGGACGGCACACCCGCCGAACTGATGGAACGCGAAGATGGCCTGTACCGGGCGCTCCGCCAGCGCCAGATGCTTGCAGCTTGATGAAAACAAGCGGGGCGCATCTCCTTTTGTTGGAGATATGCCCCGCCATATGTCTGATTTGCGCGGAAAACGCTGCCACTCACGTTCAAGGCTCAATAGCCCACGAATGAACAGCGGCCTTCGCAACGCGCAGGCATCTGCCGTGACGTCCATGGTCTCGAAACAAGATGTGGGAAATGGTGCGGCCGGCGAGACTCGAACTCGCACGAGTGTTACCTCACAGCGACCTCAACGCTGCGCGTCTACCAATTCCGCCACGGCCGCACGCCTTGACTTGGTGAGCGGGGTTTAGCGATGAACGCGCCCCTTGCCAAGACCGAAAACTCAAAGAAAAACCGGGGCCGTGGATCGGCCCCGGTGTCTGTCCTCAAACGAGGTGTCTATCAGTCGCTCGCCAGACCAAAGGTCGGCAACGCAGCAGGCTGCACCGTGGGTTGGGCAGGTGCCACCAGACCGGAGTTTGACGTGCCCAGACGCAGCGATGCCTGACGCAGCAACTCGACACGCTCGGGCTGACCGGGTGCGAACACGGCCGGTGCGCCGGAATCCACGGCCTTCAGTCCTTCGGCATACCAGACACGGGCGCTATCAATCCGTTTGCTGGTGCCAAAGCCCTGCGCCAGATGGTGGCCCATCATCTCACCGTAAACCTGGTCGCCCATGGCAAACAGCATCAGGGCCGAGCCCAGCGCGACATCCATGTTGTCCGTCCGGTATCCGACACCCATGCAAATCTTGGCGGTGCCCTGCAACTGCGCGGGGGACATGCCTGTTGTCAGGATGAAGCCCGCAACATCCTGAACCACTTCAGGCTGCGACTTGAGCGCGAGGGACGCCACATAGGGCTGCATCGCCGGACCGAACTGCTCGCACTGCGAGGCAACCTGAGCAGGTGTAAAGCCCTGCACCTTGGCAATCATGTCCTCGCTCGTGGCGATGGCATAGGTCCGCGCCAGGCAGAACTGTTCGTTCAGCGCGACATCCGGGTCGGTCATTGCCGCCGCCGTGGTGAAACCACCATTGGTGTTGGTCAGCAGCGACACGGTGTTGCAATGCGATGCAAGCGATGCGGTTGCACCGCCACCAAGGAAGTTGGGCAAGGCGGGTGCGGCCGCTTCGGTGGGTGCCGCGGGTGCCGCTGCTTCGGGTGCTGCTGCGACAACCGTGGTTGTCGTAGTCGTGCCGACGGTCGGCGTGACCGGCTGCGGAGCAACGACAATGGTCGTGTTCGGCGCCAATGGTACGGCAGGCTGTTGGCCCGCCAACTCGGCGCGGTAGGTCTTGAGAAGGCCGCGCGTGCCATCCGGTGTCGTCGCGATCTGCTGCGTGACGGCATAGCCACCCGCCTGCGCACGGTTGTAGGACGTGATCAGCAGGTTCTGTTCAAACGGGGTCAGTTGGCCGGTTGCGGGATAGCCAAGATAGGCTTGGTAGGCCGACACCGCATTTCTGGACCGGCGACCCAATTGCCCGTCGACCGTGCCCGCGTTGAAGCCGAAATAATTCAGCGATGCTTGTATCTCGCGCCCTTCCTGCGTGGATGGCAGGCGCGGCTTGTAGGTCTTCTTGGTATAGGTGCGCTGTGTCGCCTTTCGGCGCTGGTTCTGCTTGGTGGCCGCGTGACCGACGATGCCGCCAATAATGGCACCGGCCACGAAGTCGCCGGCATCCGCCGTCACACGCGTCGCGGGAACAATGGCCATGGACAGTGCAACGAAAGAAACAGCAATGGATTTTGTAAACATGAATAACCCTCCAGAATATGCGCATATGCTATCAATTCCGCGCGATTTGGGGAGTCACAAATTCCATACCTGCCCGTTCAGAGGCCCAAAAGCTTGAAACTTGGGCTCATGAGGGTGATGTAGGCCGAACCAACAGCGCCACAGGAGCGCAAATCATGCCCGACACAGACTCACCCGTCATAGATATCGACATCGTTTCAGACGTGATGTGCCCTTGGTGCATCGTGGGATTCCGTCAATTGGAACAGGCTCTGGGCACAACAGGCATGGGCGCGCGGGTGCGGTGGCACCCGTTCGAGTTGAACCCGGACATGCCACCCGAAGGTCAGAACCTGGCCAAACATATCGCCGAGAAATACGGCTCTTCCCCCGAACAATCCGCGCAAAACCGGGCACATATGCAAGCCTTGGGTCGCGATCTGGGCATCGACTTCGCGTTCTCGCCCGACAGCCGCATCGTCAACAGCTTCGACGCCCATCAGCTTCTGGATTTTGCCCTGGCCCAAGGGTTGCAACACCCGCTGAAGCTGGCGCTGTTCAAGGCCCACTTCACCGACCAACGCGATGTCTCTGACCGCACCGTTCTCCTGGATGTCGCCGAAGGCGTCGGTCTGGACCGGTCAGAGGCAGAAGAGGTCCTACAGTCGGGCAAAGTCAAGGATAGCGTCCGCGAGAAACAGGCCTTCTGGACTTCGAACGGTATTTCCGGGGTCCCGTCCATGGTCTTTGGAGGCAAATACCTGGTCACAGGTGCGCAAGGGGCGGAGAACTATGCCCAGATCCTCCGCAAGGCGGCCGAGGACGAGGCGAGCTGACGCAATGGTCGAATGGATCACGACCCCGGGGCTGACCGATTACCGAGAGGCCGAGGCCTGGATGGAAGCGCGCGCGACCGCGATTGCGGCGGGTGAGGCCGAGGAATGCATCTGGCTGGTCGAACACCCGGCACTTTATACCGCAGGCACGTCAGCCAAGCCAGACGATCTGACCGACCCTGATCGCTTTCCCGTTTTTGAAACGCGACGTGGCGGCCAGTACACTTATCATGGCCCCGGGCAGCGGGTGGCTTATACCCTGCTGAACGTGGGCAAGCGCGGGCATGATGTGCGCGCCTTTGTGCAGGACCTCGAGGCGTGGGTGATCGCCACGCTGGACAGGTTCAACGTCAAGGGCGAGATCCGCGAGGGCCGCGTCGGGGTCTGGGTCACACGCCCCGAAAAACCGCTCCGCCCCGATGGCGGGCTGGCCGAAGATAAGATCGCCGCGATTGGCATCCGGCTGCGCAAATGGGTCAGCTTCCACGGCCTGAGTATCAATGTCGAACCCGACCTGTCCCATTTCGATGGGATTGTGCCCTGCGGCATAGCCGAGCACGGGGTGACGTCATTGGTGGACCTTGGCCTGCCCGTGACGATGGAAGACGTGGATGTGGCCTTGCGCCAAAGCTTTGACAGCGTGTTCTCCGAACAAGCGTGATCCCAAGGCCGCTTGCGCGACACCATGTTTCGGGGGGCTCTGCCCCCGCCTGCGGCTCCCCCGAGGTATTTCCGGCCAGAAGAAAGGCTTAGCCGACCATCCCGGCCAGCGCCCGTGCCTCGTAGCCTTTCATGACCGGGCGCACGCAGCGGCTGGCGCACATCAGCAATTCCGGGAACAGCCGGGCGATTTCGGCGGCCACCGCCCACTCTTCGCCGTCACCATATTCTGCAGCCTCAGCGGCTTCACGAGTGAGATGGAAGCTTTCCGTTGGCGCACCTTCGGCAAAGATCACTTCATGTCGGTCCATCAGGATATGGTAGTAGGTCACCGTCCGCATCGGTGCGCGGTAGATCAGGTCGCCCCGCACAAGGTTTGCAGCACTCACCAGCACTTCGTCAGCGCCAAACAGCATCTGCGCCCGCCAGTCCGAGATCAACATGCGGTGCGCGGGCGATACGATCAGGTCTCTCGCGTTGCCCAGTGCCTCGGCCGAGATATGGACAGGCGCAAGCGTGCCCGATCCATCAACCTGACGGCGCAGGACAGCCCTGACTGGCCGGTCGCCATTGTCCCATGTGCGCAGGCGCATGCCTTTGCGCAGGTTTTGCACCTCGACCGGCCCATCGACCGTGTCGATCAGCGCGCCTTTGGTGAAACAGGCCACGTTGGTGTTGTCAAAGGTCAGATCGCCGCCCGTGACACCGGTCATGGTGATCGACCCGCCCAGACCGGTATTGTCGCCGAAATCGCCTACCGACTGGTTCAGGACACCGTCATCTGCCAGATCCGCGCGCAGCTCGAAGATGTTCGTGTAGTATGAACTCAGGTCGATGAAGTCGTTGTTGGTCTGGTCGCCATCCGTGATGGAGCCCGTGTTGCCCGCGTTGAAATCCGTGATGACATCGTCATCGTCGCCCGGGTTGAAGACATAGATGTCATCACCCGCCCCGCCGGTCAGCGTATCGTCGCCTGTTCCACCGGCCAGCGTGTCATCGGCGGTATCCACCCGCACAACGCTGAAATTGTCGATGGCAAAGCTTTCATTGGTGATACCGGAATTGAGCGTGCTGCCCAGTCCCAGGTCCAGCGTTTCCGGCGGATTGTCGATCGTGATCACAACATTCATGATCGTGTCTTGCGAGTTCGACACCGATCCGCCGGTAGTATAGCCCAACTCACCCGTTGCGGTGTTGGTGAAGTCCAGCGTGTAGGTCGCCCCGTCCGCCCCAACGAACGTCTGGCTGGCCGGAGAGGACGTGTCACCCGCAAGGTGGCTGAAGCGCACCTCTTCCCCGTTCAGGGTGATGATGAAATCTTCGCCATCCCAGCTGTCCAGCAATAGCGCGTCAAACTCGACCTGCACCTGCTCGGCATCTGCACCCAGATCAAAGCTGCGCTCGGTGGCGATGGTGCCATCCGGTGATCCAAAGCGCCCCAGCGATGTGCCAAGGTCCGGGTCCGTCTCGGTCGTGTTGTTGGTCCAGCCGCTGGCGCCGCTTTCAAAGTCCTCTTCGTAGAGTGTTGTGGTGTCGGACCCATTATCGCCGACCAGAATGTCGGCTCCCGCACCGCCCACAATACTGTCTGACCCCTGATCACCCTCCAGGGTGTCTGCGCCACCGCCACCCTCAAGCGTGTCATCACCGGTTCCGCCACTCAGGCTATCGCTGCCGCCACCGCCCGTCATCGAATCGTCACCCGATCCGCCCGTCAGCGTGTCGGCACCGCCGTTGCCTTGCACAACGTCATCCCCACTGCCGCCATCGACACTGTCATTGTCGGTGCCGCCGGACAGGGTATCATTGCCGCCGTCGCCGGTGATCGTGTCGTCACCAGCACCGCCGTCAATCACATCGTCGCCTTCGACACCGGCAGGCGTGCCGGTCACCGAGTATTCCGGACCCGGCGGCGTGCCGATCATGGATGAGGTCAAAAGGTTTTCGCTGACATTGCCCGTATCCGGCCCACTGATCGTGGCCGACAGCGCGTCACCCCCCCGGTTTTCCCAATACCGGATTTGGATCGTGTAGGTTTCGTTCGGGTCCAGCGTGACATCGCCAAAGCGCGTGGTCGTCCCTTGGTGAAAGTCATTGTTCAGATAGTCCAGTGTGCCACCGGTCTGGTTGCTGAACTGAAGCGGATTGCCATTGGAATCAAAGATTTGGATGGTCGATCCATCATCTGACGACGTGGTCAGACGGTAGGTGCCGCCGCTCGCAACGTTGAGCGTGCTGGTATAGATGACACCGAAATCTTCTGGGTTGCCGGTGGTGCCGCGCACCGTGTTGGTCAGCCCGCTTTCGTTGAAATCGGTGACATAGCCCGATCCGGTCCGCACACCGCTTTCGATGTCAAAGGCCTGCCCCGCCGACGACGAAAAGTCGAAATCGAATGTCTCGAAATGCCAAGCACCTTCGACCGGGCCGTCCCCGCTCAGGACATCGTTGCCCGAACCGCCCGTGATGGTGTCAGAGCCCAACCCACCGGTCAGCGTGTCGGTTCCGGTAGTGCCCGAAATGACCTGATCGCCTTCGGTGCCCGGATTGGTATTGTCGTTGGTCGCCATGTTTTGCACTCACTGCTCGACGCATTGATGCGTCTTTGCGGTCGGTTTGGCTGCGGATTCGGGCGTTACGAAGGATGAACAATGCCTTGAATGGCCCTTTATTATGGCATTTCAAGGGCAGTACGAGCAAACTGGAAACGATGCAGCGGTAAACTGCCGATCTGTTTCTGCATCATAAACGTGCAAACCCCAGCCCTGGGTTCGGATCAAGAAGTCAGATCAAAGGGTGCAGGATGTTTCACACGCGACAATTCATCCCGGCCCTTGCGCGTATCTTCCATTGATGCGGGCGGGCCAAAACTCTAGAACCACTCAAGAATCCGCGCGCGGAGAGGGAACCCTGCGCGCGAAGTAACCAACAGCCAGGAGGCACCGCATGGCAGACGCAGCCATTCACGGGCACGAGCACGAAGACGAACGGGGCTTTTTCACCCGTTGGTTCATGTCCACCAACCACAAAGACATCGGTATTCTGTACCTGGTCACCTCGGCCCTCGCCGGCTTCATCTCGGTCGCATTCACTGTTTACATGCGCCTCGAACTGATGGATCCGGGCGTTCAGTACATGTGTATGGAAGGCGCTCGCCTGACTGCCGCAGCCGCGGGCGAATGTACCCCCAACGGGCACCTTTGGAATGTTCTGATCACCGGGCACGGCATCCTGATGATGTTCTTCGTGGTGATCCCGGCCCTCTTCGGCGGTTTTGGCAACTATTTCATGCCCTTGCAGATCGGTGCGCCGGACATGGCGTTCCCGCGGCTGAACAACCTGTCCTTCTGGCTATATGTCGTTGGCACCACGCTGGCGGTGTGCTCGGTCCTGGCACCAGGTGGCAACGGGCAGCTTGGCTCTGGCGTGGGCTGGGTTCTGTACCCGCCGCTGTCCACCAACGAAGCGGGCATGTCCATGGACCTCGCAATCTTCGCGGTCCACGTCTCGGGCGCGTCGTCGATCCTGGGTGCGATCAACATGATCACCACCTTCCTGAACATGCGCGCGCCGGGTATGACGCTCTTCAAGGTGCCACTGTTCTCGTGGTCGATCTTTGTCACATCGTGGCTGATCCTGCTGTCCCTGCCAGTTCTGGCGGGCGCAATCACCATGCTGCTGATGGACCGCAACTTCGGCTTCACCTTCTTCGATCCCGCAGGCGGCGGTGACCCAGTGCTCTACCAGCACATCCTGTGGTTCTTCGGCCACCCCGAGGTTTACATCGTGATCCTGCCGGGCTTTGGCATCATCAGCCACGTGATCGCGACCTTCGCGCGCAAGCCGATCTTCGGCTACCTGCCGATGGTCTGGGCCCTGATTGCCATCGGCGCATTGGGTTTCGTGGTCTGGGCGCACCACATGTACACCGTGGGGATGAGCCTCAACCAGCAGGCCTATTTCATGCTGGCGACCATGGTGATCGCCGTCCCAACGGGCGTGAAGATCTTCAGCTGGATCGCAACGATGTGGGGTGGCTCGGTTGAGCTAAAAACCCCCATGCTCTGGGCCTTCGGCTTCCTGTTCCTCTTCACCGTGGGCGGCGTGACAGGCATCGTTCTCAGCCAGGCCGCTGTGGACCGCTACTACCACGACACCTACTACGTTGTGGCGCACTTCCACTATGTGATGAGCCTTGGTGCTGTCTTCGCCATCTTCGCGGGGATCTACTTCTACTTCCCCAAGATGACGGGCCGCATGTATCCTGAATGGGCGGGCAAGCTGCACTTCTGGGCGTTCTTCGTTGGTGCAAACCTGACATTCTTCCCGCAGCACTTCCTGGGCCGTCAGGGCATGCCACGCCGCTACATCGACTACCCCGAGGCGTTCGCCTACTGGAACTGGTGGTCGAGCATTGGTGCCTTCATCAGCTTCGCCTCGTTCCTGTTCTTCTTCGGGGTGATGGCCTACGCCCTGCGCCGTGGCGCCGTCGTGACCGAAAACAACCCGTGGAACGAATATGCGGACACGCTGGAATGGACACTGCCCAGCCCACCGCCAGAGCACACGTTCGAAACCCTGCCCAAGCAGGAAGACTGGGACAAAGCGCCGTCGCACTAAGCATTGCGCTAACCTGAAAATCCAAAGGGCTCCGGTGGCGACCGGAGCCCTTTTTAAATTGAACCGTCAAAAAGCTATACTGCACACCACCGTACTGGACCCGTTTTCAATCGCTTGTGTGTTGGTGCTGTTTGCCCTGAGCATCGTCATGTTTCGACGCCAGCTCTCAGCATCAAGACATGCGCTTGTACTTGCGGGATTGTGCAGCGTTATCGTTGCAATGTGGATTGCGGTTAAAACGCTTAGTCTGCTCGCCCAAGGCTCCGACCCAACCACTGACATAATTGCCGCGGCAAACCGCCCCCTCTCGGTCGCCAGCGAATTCACGGTTCCAGCTCTCATTTTTCTATGCCTCAGCGGGTGGCACTGGGTGATGCACCGTTGGCAGAACCTGTCTTTGCGCCCATTCACCTATGCGATGCACTGAAACATTGTGATCGGCTGGCTTGCCGTAAGCCTTCTGCGCCCCACCAACACTTTTGCGCTCACGCACGCGTTGTCAGATATGTCCGACGCTAAACGTGTCGCATTCTTCGAACAAAACTCCGCTGCCGTTCGTTTTCATGAACATGCAGTTCTGGGATACATTGCCCTTGTCATTGCGATCTTTGTGCTGCCCCTGGTGCTCCGTTTGTGCCGAAAGGTCTGACCCCCTTCACTTTAGCCAGATAGACTTCGGGGTTTGGGGAAAAGCCCCAAGAAACACGTGCAAAAACCGCACTCCCACATGCGTTGTTATGCAATATCACGTAACAAAACTGGGCCATTCGCCGCCCACCTCCCGGTCAAAACGCGCAGATCACCGCCCACGCGCGCGCAAGGCACACAAACCGCCTTCCAACGTCTGCACACCGTCCCATATGCAAATCACTACTGCTGCCCGCGGACCGCGTTGCCCGAACACCGTGACCGCTTCCCGCAGGACACCAGACGAAAGGAGCATTTCATGCTGTCGAAAACAATTTTATCCGCTGCCGTTGCAGCCTCGCTCGCCCTTGTGCCTGCCACCCGCGCCGCGGCCGACAAAAAGGACTTTATCGCCGGCGCCATCCTTGGCGGTATCGGCGGCGCAATCATCAACAATGAGGTGCGCAAGAACAAACAGCGCCAGGCCGCCCGTTCGCGCGCCGTGGCGCCCCGCACCTACGCGGCCCAACCGCGCAGCTACTCGGCTCCGAAGAAGAAAAGCTACCGGCCTTCGATCCCGGCCACACCCGAAGGGCGCGAGATCCAGTCCTCGCTCAACTACTTCGGCTTTGACGCCGGTCCGATCGATGGTCAGGTCGGGGGCAAGACCCGCGACGCCATCGCAGACTACCAGCGCTACATGGGCTATCAGGGCACCGGCACGCTCACGACGTTCCAACAGCACCTGCTGACAACGTCCTATCTGCGTGCCGAGGCGGGCGGCAGCCGCACGCTGCAGGACATCGCAAGCCTGCCTGACGGCACCCGTGGCCTGCTGAAGCTCTACCGCGAGGACCTTGCCTCGGGCGGCACGCAACAGCGCAGCCTGAGCCCGGAACCGTCGGCCTCCTACACCGACCTGTAACACCCCCGCCGCTAAGCCACCGCCCCTAATACTCCTCCAGGGGGGCGGTGGCACCCTAGCCGCGACAACCTGACCTTCGACTTGTTTCGTGCGCGGCGTATAACATCCATATGCCGTACCGCTGGACAACAGAACCCGAAGCTCAGGTGCAGGAACTCCACCTCTGGCCACACAACTCCCTTCCACAAAGGGGTATGGCCGCGTTCGTGCTGGCAACCTTCACCCTCATTCTGATCCCGACACTGCCCTTATTGGGCTCTGTCGTGTTGTGGGGTCTCCTCCCCTTCGCCATGGGGGCCGTCTGGGCGATGTATTTCGCCCTGCGCCGCAACCGTCGCGCGCGCCAGATCATCGAAGTGCTGACACTGGATGCAGACGAAACCCATCTGACCCGCACCGATGCCAATGGCGAGGTGCAGGAATGGGATTGCAACCGCTACTGGACCAAAGTGACCAAGTACGAAGATGAAGGGCCGGTGCCGCACTATGTCACGCTCAAGGGCAAGGGGCGCGAAGTCGAAATAGGTGCTTTCCTGAGTGAAGAAGAGCGCATCGCGCTCTACGACGACCTGACACGCGCCCTGCGGCGTTAACATGTCTTAACACCGTCTTTGGGGTGGGGTCCGGCAAATGTGCAGTTTCGGCTCGAAAACATGCAGTTTCGCCAAACAGACCTGAAACCAGTCGCTTTGAGTGGATGCATAAGCCGCAGTTTCAGGACGAAACTGCGCATTCTTCGCGAACAAGTGAGCCAGCGAAGGTCCGAAAAAGCGGAAATTAACCCGCTTTAATGCATCGTGCGATCCCCTTAGTGGGCCGCCGCGCAGAGCCGTTCCTTGACCATCGGACCCACCGCGCCGAAATCCATCTGGCCGGTGTATTTCGACTTCAGAACACCCATGACCTTGCCCATGTCCCGGATGCTCTCGGCACCAACCTCGGCAATGGCATCATCCACCGCTTTGGCCGACGCATCCGCGCCCAGTTTTTGAGGCAGGAACTCTTCGATGACCTTGATCTCGGCCAGCTCGCGTTCAGCCAAATCAAGTCGTCCACCTTCTTCATAGGTCTTCGCACTCTCGTTGCGCTGCTTGACCATTTTGCCAAGGATCGCAAGGACTTCACCCTCGCCAACCCCGTCATCCTGACCGGCGGCACGGGCGTCGATATCCTTGTCCTTGATGGCGGCGTTGATCAGCCGCAGCGTCGAAAGTCGGTCTGCATCCTTGTCTTTCATGGCCTGCTTGAGCGCGGCCGAAATCTTGGTGCGCAAATCCATTTGATGTCCATCCCCATGGGCACGTGTTGAAGGTTTAAGGTACGTGATACGCCAGGTTGAAGCAAGGGCACGCCAACTCTGTAAATTACTGATTTAAAACAATAAAGTAAATTCACCAATAGGCTTGACCAATACCACCCCCCACATTAGTTTCCGCCCAATTTGCCTGCACCCGCTGTCTTTGCCCGCATCAGGAAGCCCTGCCATGACCCCCGCCAAACCCACCGCATGCCTTGCCCTCGCCGATGGCACCCTGTTCTACGGACAAGGCTTCGGGGCGACCGGTCAAACACAGGCTGAACTGTGCTTTAACACCGCCATGACCGGCTATCAGGAGATCATGACCGATCCCTCTTATGCCGGCCAGATCGTCACCTTCACCTTCCCTCACATCGGCAATGTGGGCGTGAACCCGGAAGATGACGAAACGGGTGATCCGGTCGCGTCCGGCATGGTCGTCAAGTGGATGCCCACTGACCCGTCGAACTGGCGCGCAGCCGAAGGGCTGTCGGGCTGGTTGGCATCGCGGGGGCGCATTGCAATTGGCGGTGTCGACACACGACGCCTGACCCGGGCCATCCGGCAGGCCGGCGCCCCGCACGTCGCCCTTGCCCACAACCCTAATGGTGTTTTTGATATCGAAGCGCTGGTCGCTTCTGCCCGCGACTTTACAGGGCTGGAAGGCATGGATCTGGCCAAGGACGTCACCTGCGCCCAGTCGTACCGCTGGAACGAAAAACGCTGGGCTTGGCCTGACGGCTACACCCCGCAGAAAGACCCTAAATTCAAGGTTGTTGCAGTAGATTACGGCGCAAAACGCAACATCCTGCGCTGCCTTGCCTCCGCCGGGTGTGATGTTACCGTGCTGCCAGCAACCGCAACAGCCGACGAGGTGATGGCGCACGAGCCCGACGGTGTATTCCTGTCGAATGGCCCAGGGGATCCCGCAGCCACAGGCGAATATGCCGTGCCCATGATCAAGGATGTTCTGGACAAGGACGTGCCCGTCTTTGGGATTTGCCTCGGCCACCAGATGCTGGCCCTCGCCCTTGGGGCCAAGACGGTCAAGATGAACCACGGTCACCACGGAGCAAACCACCCTGTGAAGGACCTCGATACCGGCAAGGTCGAGATCACGTCGATGAACCACGGCTTTGCGGTTGATGCACAAACATTGCCAGAGGGCGTTGTGGAAACACATACATCACTCTTTGACGGGTCCAACTGCGGTATCCGCGTCGAAGGCAAGCCGGTCTATTCCGTGCAATATCATCCGGAGGCCAGCCCCGGCCCCCAAGACAGCTACTACCTGTTCGAGCGGTTTGCTGAGGCAATGGCCGCTCGCGCCCGTTGAAAACCAAGCGATTACAACAGTCTTAACGACCTGTTAACCACGAGACGCCATTGCTGAAGGTTCCTGAGCCTGGGACCCGCAATGAGCGATCCGCTATTACGTCTGTCTTATCCACAGCCGGTGACCCGGCCTGTGCGTCCTGCTGTGCCCGTGGGACGACAGTTGGTAAACGCCGGACTGATCAGCCAGACTACCTTGCTTGAGGCGCTCGCACTGCAACATCAGCTCGATGCTCCGCTGGGCGAGATACTGGTGGCCGAAGGACATGTTGAGCCTGATGACGTGCTGGCCGCACTTGCGGTGCAACACGATGCAGACCGTGTAGATCTGGCCATCGATCCACCCAATCCGCTGATGAAACAGGCCATGCCTGCACAGATATGCCAACACTTTGGTGTCGTGCCATGGCGTTGGATCGGCAATACGCTTCTGGTGGCTACGGCCCGGCCGGATCAGCTGTCAGAAGTAAGCCACATGCTCGATCAATCCTCCATCACGCTGTTGCCGGTCATCGCATCCATCGACCAAATCCACGACCAAATCACCTTGATCTATGGCGTGCAGCTTGCACATCAGGCCGCGCACAAAGTACCGCAAGAGGTCAGTTGCCGTACATGGACCCCAAGCATGTTCGCCGCACTCACTTTGCTGGCTCTTTTGATGCTGTCTCTGGTGCTGTTTCCCGCCTGGACCGCAACGGCACTGATTGGCTGGGCGGTGTTTACACTGGCACTGACAACGGGGCTTAAACTGGCCGCGGTCGTTGCCCGGCTGATGCACCGTTTGCCCGCGCAACCCGAACCTGTTTCCACGCCGTTGGCCGGCCGCTTGCCCCGCGTCTCTGTAATGGTTCCCTTGTTCAACGAAGAGCGGATCGCGGAGGCGCTGATCACACGCCTGTCCCGCCTGACATATCCCAAGGCCTTGCTGGATGTTGTTCTGGTCCTCGAATCCAAGGACAGCGTGACACGTGCAACCCTCGCCCGCACGCGTTTGCCAAAATGGATGCGCGTCGTCGAAGTGCCCGATGACGGCACCATCACCACGAAACCCCGCGCTCTCAACTACGCGCTGGACTTCTGCAAGGGCGAAATCATCGGAGTATGGGACGCCGAAGATGCGCCCGAACCGGATCAGATTGAAAAGGTCGTATCAAAATTTGCGGCTGCGGGCCCTGACGTTGCATGCCTGCAGGGTATGCTTGACTACTACAACGCTCGGCACAACTGGCTCGCGCGCTGCTTCACGATAGAATACGCAAGCTGGTGGCGGCTGGTACTGCCCGGTGTCCAACGTCTTGGGCTGGTTTTGCCCCTGGGCGGCACGACTCTGTTCTTCAGGCGTGCGATCCTCGACGAATTGGGCGGTTGGGATGCACACAATGTAACCGAAGACGCGGACCTCGGCATACGACTGGCACGCCGTGGTTACCGCACCGAATTGATCCCCACTGTCACCTATGAAGAAGCAAACTGTCGCGCCTGGCCTTGGGTGAAACAGCGATCTCGCTGGATCAAAGGTTTTTTTATTACCTATTGCGTACACATGCGGCGCCCCAAGGAGCTCTTGCGTGATCTTGGCTTCAAAAAGTTTCTCGGCGTACAGGCGATGTTTCTGGCCACGGTCTCGCAGTTCGCGGCGCTCCCATTGCTTTGGAGCTTCTGGCTGCCCGCCGCGGGCCTGCCACACCCGGTTACGGCGACACTGGGCGAAACCGCTCTCTGGTCCGCCGCATCATTCTTCATAGCAGCGGAATTGTTGAACATGGCCATCGGGATGCTTGCAGTATCGGACCGTGATCACCGTCATCTCCTGCCTTGGGTTCTGACCGTGCCGTTCTATTTCCCGCTCGGCGCCATCGCCAGCTACAAGGCCATCTACGAACTGGTGCGCGCCCCGTTCTATTGGGACAAAACCCAGCACGGCACCGCCAGTGGCGATGTAGTCGAACCGATCAAGAACGCGGATTAGGCTTCGTCGCGCCGCGTCTCTGCATCCTGCTTCAATCGGGTCATGAACGCGACCGAGATATGATCGCGCAGCGCCTGCCCTGCCTCGGCTTCGTCCTTGGCCTCGATCGCGCGTACGATACGGTCATGTTCATCCTGGGCGATGCGCGTGCGCCCATCCGCAGCCAGCGACGTGGTCGCCATCAGCGCCATGGTCCTGTGCACAAGGTCAAGCTGTTGAACAAGGTAGCGGTTGTGTGACGCAAGATGGATCTGCGTATGGAACCGCCGGTTCGCGCGTGCAAGCGCAGGCGGATCATTGATCAACGCATTGTCGGCCTCCACCATCTCGCGCAGGATGCGCACCTCTTCCGCCGTCGCATGCTGTGCGGCCAGTGATGCAGCCAAGCCCTCAAGCTCACGCCGTACAACGTACAATTCGGACATCTGGTTGTGATCGAGCGAGGCAACGATCAGGCTGCGCCCGTCACGCGACAGCAGGGACTGCGTTTCCAACCGTTGCAGGGCCTCGCGCACAGGCGTCCGCGACACGCCAAACCGTTCCGCCAGCTCGCTTTCCACCAACCGGTCACCGGGCCGGTAGGTGCCGATGTCGATCGCTTCGAGGATCATGGAATAGGCATCGGTATGTGTCGGGCGTGCGGCGCGCATGGCATCCTCGCAAGTCATTGAATTTCCAAACCATAGTGTGCACGCCCATATTCACGCAACCCCAAGCACTTGCGTACCGGGCGCGCCACGCCTATCCACGACCCCATGCCAGCTGATGATTTTGCACATGTACACTCCTGGGTCTTTGACCTGGACAATACACTCTACCCGCCTGCGGTACGCCTTTTTGATCAAATCGAAGTGCGGATGGCCGCCTATGTCATGGAGGCTTTGAAGGTCTCGCGCGCCGAGGCTGATCGCCTGCGCAAGCATTATTGGCGCACCCACGGCACGACGCTTGCCGGGCTGATGCGGGAACACGAGATCGACCCGCTGCCATTTCTCGAAGATGTGCACGACATCTCCTTCGATCAGCTGTCACCCGACGCCGATCTGGCCGCGCGGATCGATACGCTGCCCGGTCGCAAGATAGTCTACACAAACGGATGCGCGCCCTATGCCGAACGGGTACTGGCCGCACGCGGGCTGTCGGGCAAGTTCGATGCGATCTATGGTATCGAACATGCGGATTTTCAGCCCAAGCCGGACCGCGCCGCGTTCGATCGCGTCTTTGCCCGTGACGGACTGAACCCCGAACGCGGTGCGATGTTCGAGGATGAACCTCGGAACCTGGCGGCGCCCCATGCCATGGGTATGCGCACCGTTCACGTGGCCCCAGCACGGGCCGATGGGGACCACATTCATTACCACACCGATGACCTAGCAGAGTTCCTGTCCCGACTTACCGGGTAGGACAGGATGCCACCTTGGCACCGGGACCGGGCGGCATAGTTTGCCTGTATCGGAGGTGCGATATGACCAAAACCTGTGACATCCTGATTTCCGGCGGCGGCATTGCGGGTCTGACCGCCGCGGCTGCCTTTGGTTCGGCAGGGCTCAATGTCATCTGCGTTGATCCAGCCCCACCCGTGACAGAGCGTGAGGCCGAAGGTTCGGACATGCGCACCACGGCGATGCTGCAACCGGCGCGTGACTTGCTTGAGCGTGCGGGCGTTTGGGACGCGCTCGCCCCGCACGGCGCGGCACTTGAGGTGATGCGCATCGCTGACGCCGCCACCGACACAGGTGCGGCACGCGAGGTCAAATCCTTCCGTGCGTCGGACGTGTCTGATCTGCCCTTTGGCTGGAACTTTCCCAACTGGCGCTTGCGGCGCGAACTGGTGGCAAGACTTGATGCCCTGCCAAATGTCGACTTCCAACCGGGAACCGGCACCAGCCGCTTCCTGGGTCGCACAGCAGAAGCGCGGGTCACGCTGAGCGACGGAACAAGTATCAAAGCCAAACTGGTTGTGGCCGCGGATGGCCGCAACTCGCCCGTGCGACAGGCAGCCGGAATTGGGGTCACAACCAAGCGCTATGGTCAAAAGGCACTGGCCTTTGCCGTCACGCATACAATTCCGCACGACAATGTCTCGACCGAAGTGCACCGCACGGGTGGTCCGTTCACGCTCGTTCCGCTGCCAGACCACGAAGGCATGCCTTGCTCAGCCGTTGTGTGGATGGATGACGGTGCAAAGTCGGTGGCCCGCATGGCGTTGGAGACCGCGGAATTCGAAGCAGAGATGACCGAACGCAGTTGCCATATACTCGGGCCGCTCACCCTCGCCTCGCGCCGCACGATCTGGCCGATCATCAGCCAGATTGCCGAACGTTTGAGCGGCACACGCGTGGCTCTGATTGCCGAGGCCGCCCACGTCGTACCGCCGATTGGGGCGCAGGGGTTGAACATGTCGCTAGCCGATACCGCGACGCTGCTCGATCTGGTGATGGATCAACCCGAAAACCTGGGGGATGCGGCAATGCTCGCCCGCTACCATAAGGCGCGCTATGGCGATATCCGCATGCGCGTGACGGGCATCGACCTCTTGAACCGGGCAAGCCAGGCCACATCACCACTGGCTCGCGATGCAAGGGCGCTCGGCCTGAACGCGTTGCATGAGATCACTCCTATCCGCAAATCACTGATGGAATTGGGGTTGGGCGTACGACGCGCGGGGTAAGGCGGACCCTTGGTCCGCCGGGCGCATGGCACGTGCGCCTTACAGAACCTGATCTACGACACGCCAGAGCCGCGCGACCGTGCGGTCCACGTCATAAAGTTTGTCCAAACCAAATAGCCCGATGCGGAACGTCCGGAAATCAGCGGGCTCATCACATTGCAAAGGCACCCCCGCAGCGATTTGCATGCCCTGCGCAGCAAAACGCTTGCCGGTCTGCACATCCGGATCGGCGGTGTAGCTCACCACCACACCCGGAGCGCCAAACCCATCCGCCGCAACCGACGTCACACCTTTCTCAGCCAGCATGGCCCGCACGGCATTGCCCAACGCCCATTGCGCGTCCTTCAACTTGTCGAACCCGTACGCTTGCGTCTCAACCATTGTGTCACGGAAATCACGCAGCGCATCTGTTGGCATCGTCGCATGGTACGCATGACCACCGTTTTCATAGGCCTGCATAATCTGGTGCCACTTCTTGAGATCAATGGCAAAGCTGTCGGATGTTGTCTCTTCCATCCGTGCCACTGCGCGCGCAGATAACATCACCAAGCCAGCACAGGGCGAGGCACTCCAGCCCTTTTGCGGGGCAGAGATCAGCACATCGACGCCCAGTGCACGCATATCCACCCACGCACAGCCCGACGCAATACAATCCAGAACCATCAACGCACCAACCTCGTGCGCGGCCGCCGCCATCGCCGCCACATAGTCGTCGGGCAGGATCACTCCGGCACTTGTCTCAACATGCGGGGCAAAAACCACATCCGGTTTCTGATCGCGAATGGTTGTCACGACCTCGTCGATCGGGGCCGGGGCAAAAGGCGACGGCGACGCGTTTCCGGTCTGCCGCGCTTTCAACACGGTGGTATTGCCGGTCAGCCCCCCGGTTTCGAAAATCTGGCTCCAGCGGTAGGAAAACCATCCGTTGCGCACCACCAGCACATCTGCGCCGCGCCCGAACTGGCGGGCCACGGCCTCCATCCCAAAGGTACCGCCGCCCGGCACCACGACAACGGCATCAGCGGCATAGACCTCTTTCAGCATGAACGAGATATCGTTCATCACGCCCTGAAACGCCGCACTCATATGATTGAGCGAACGGTCGGTGAAAACGACGGAAAACTCCTCAAGACCTTGCGGATCAACGGTATCAAGCAATGCGGGCATCATGCGGTCCTTTCTCTTTCAGCAGGACATAGCGGCTTGGGTCGGGCAGAACAAAGCCTATCACCGTATACATTCGCGGCAGTGCGGCATGGCGCGTCGCCTATGGGAACGGTTTTCAGCCGATGGGCCCCGGTCGGCGCTCTTCACTCAGCAGAACGTTTGCTTCAACCTCACCTGCGCCGGGCAATGTCATGATCCGGCGCCGCAGCACGCGCTCAAAGTCAGGTAAGTCGCGCGCCACCACCCGCAGGCGGTAGTCATACAGCCCCAGCACATGCTCAACGGTCTGCACTTCAGGGATGGCCGAGACCGCGCGTTCAAAATCCTCAAGGCTCACCCGACCCTTGGTCGCCAACTTCACCCCCAGAAAAACTGTCACACCGAAACCCAGCTTTTCCGCATCAAGGCTCAACCGTTGTCCACGGATCACGCCAGCCTCGCGCAACCGCTTGATGCGCCGCCATGCGGCAGGCTGCGAAAGCCCACAAGCCCGCCCGATGGCTCCTGCCCCCTGCCCCGCGTCGTCGACCAACAAACGCAGAATGGCGAAATCCGTATCATCAAGATCGATCACAGCGGCAATGCCTCATCACTCTTGATCCGCGCCACCTGCATCAGAGCCTCGATATCCGCGATATGGGGCAAGGTCAGGATACGGCTGCGATAAAGGTGCTGATAGTGCGGCATGTCGCGCGCGATGACGGACAGGCGTACGTCCACACGCCCCAGAAAGGTCTGGATTTCGATGACTTCGGGCACCTCTCGTGCTGCTTCGATGAAGTCATCGAAGGCACGCGCTTGTGTCTTATCCAACGTGACGCGCAAGGACACCTCGACCGCGTAACCCAGTGCAGCCCAATCGATCAAGGCCTGCACCGACTTGACCAATCCCGCATCGCGCAGCTTGGCCTGCCGTCGCACAAGTTGCCCTGGACTGACCCGTGCGCGTTCCGCCAGTTCCGCGGGGGCAAGCGTCGGGTCGGACTGCCATTGCCGCAGGATACGACGATCCGCATCATCTAACATGATTTTCCCGTCTTTCATTTATTTGACGCATGAAACTACCTTCATCTTGCTAAATAAACTCAAAATACAACGCTGACCAGAGGCAATAGCCTGAGTATAACGCCCCTCAGCAACCAAACCCGGAGGGACCAACATGCGCGTGTATTATGACCGCGATTGCGACATCAACCTGATCAAGGACATGAACGTGGCCATCCTCGGCTACGGCTCCCAAGGCCACGCCCACGCGCTGAACCTGCGCGACTCGGGTGCCAAGAACGTCGTCGTCGCCCTGCGCGAAGGCTCGGCATCCATCGCCAAGGCAGAAGGCGAAGGCCTGAAAACGATGGGCATCGCCGAGGCGGCAGCCTGGGCCGACCTGATCATGTTCACAATGCCCGATGAACTGCAGGCCGAAACCTACAAGAAATACGTGCACGACAACATCCGCGAAGGTGCCGCCATCGCGTTCGCTCACGGTCTGAACGTCCACTTCGGCCTGATCGAACCCAAGCCCGGCATCGACGTGGTGATGATGGCGCCCAAGGGCCCCGGCCACACCGTGCGCGGCGAATATGTCAAAGGCGGCGGCGTGCCCTGCCTGGTAGCCGTCGATAAGGACGCATCCGGCCGTGCTCTGGAAATCGGTCTGTCCTACTGCTCCGCTATCGGTGGCGGCCGCTCGGGCATCATCGAAACCAACTTCCGCGAAGAATGCGAAACCGACCTCTTCGGTGAACAGGCCGTTCTCTGCGGTGGTCTGGTCGAGCTGATCCGCATGGGCTTCGAGACGCTGGTTGAGGCGGGCTACGCACCCGAGATGGCCTATTTCGAATGCCTGCACGAAGTGAAGCTGATCGTGGACCTGATCTACGAAGGCGGCATCGCCAACATGAACTACTCGATCTCTAACACTGCTGAGTATGGCGAATACGTCTCCGGCCCACGCGTTCTGCCCTACGACGAGACTAAGGCACGGATGAAGGCAATCCTGACCGACATCCAGACCGGCAAGTTCGTGCGCGATTTCATGCAGGAAAACGCCGTTGGTCAGCCCTTCTTCAAAGGCACACGTCGCATCAACGACGAACACCAGATCGAAGAAACGGGCGAGAAGCTGCGCGGCATGATGCCGTGGATCTCGGCTGGCAAGATGGTCGACAAGTCCAAGAACTGAGTTGTCCTACGGAAAAGGCGCCCAATTGGGCGCCTTTTTCATCCAACAGCGGCGGCGTAACGCTCGCCCAATACGAAATCCCAACCGCTGTCATAGTTCTCACGCTTGGCGTGGGCCTCATCTGCCCAGACTTCCCAACCGCTATGGGTCAGCGTGACACGCGTCTTGGCCTCGTTGATCGCATCGAACTGAATATCAACGCGTGTTGCGGAATCCGCATTGCTGCCCGGGTGCCAAGTCATTGCCAGATTTCGGCCCACCTCGAACTCCAGCACTTTGCCCCAGTCACTGCGTGTACCGTCATACATCGTCTCATACACCGCCCCGCCCACGTGCGGTTCGATTGTCACTGCAAGCGCAGCTTTCCCTGTCGCGACAGACACAGCGTGCCGATCCATCGGCCACCATGTCGCAATTCGAGTGACAAAGATATCGAATGCACGGTCAGCCGCACATGGTACGTCAATTGTTTTGATGATTGGACTGGTCATGCGCCGTGCTCTCCATTTGCTGAACATCCTCGGCAAACCCCTGCATCACCGCATCCCAGAACTGATCAAGATAGGCCCGCAACTCCGCGAGTCCTTCGGCCCTGACCGAGTAGATGCGCCGCGTTCCCTCGGCGCGCGCATAAACCAAGCCAGCATCTGACAGAACCTTCAAATGCTGTGAAACCGCCGGTCGAGATACAGGAAGGTTGCGCGCAAGAACTGCAACTGAACTGGGCGAATGGGCCACTGCCTCGAACACGGATCGCCGTGTTGGATCAGAAAGGGCTGCAAGCGATTCTTCGTAAGCCATGACTTACGGTAAGCGATGACTTACGGTTTGTCAAAGTCGTGGAAATGCAGCTGCAAACGCCTGTTGCCCCTTGGGTGTCATCAAAACGGCGCGGCTGCCCGCATCCCGTCGCATCCACCCTTGCCCCTCCATCCGGGTCAGCATGGCACGACCAAGGGAACCGGCCAGATGGTTGCGCCGTTCGGACCAGTCAAGGCAGGTCCGGCACAAAAGGGTCCGCCCCTTCTCCAGCGCCGCCAGATCAATGCCGAACCCGGATGCAAAGTCGCGCCCAGTCCCGGTCAGTATGACGTCTTCACCATCTTCAGCCAGCACGTCACGCGCGATCAGGCTGCGATACATCTGCACCCCCATCCGTCCGGCCAAGTGATTGTAACACACCCGCGCCACCTGCATCTGAGCATCCTTCGGCCCTGTCCGCACCCGCGTGGCGCCACGCCGTGCGGCCAATCCCATCAGCGCTTCCAGCACACCCGCAACCTCGGCATCCGCAAGATGAAAGTATTTGTGACGCCCTGATTTGCGCGGGCTGACCAGATCCGCGTCCGTCAGCTTGGACAAATGCCCACTGGCCGTGGACAACCCCACGCCCGCTTCTTCGGCCAATTCGGACGCGGTCAATGCGCGCCCGTCCATCAAGGCGGTGAGGATATTGGCACGCGCCGGATCGCCGATCAGCGCCGCGATTTGCGAGATATCTGGACCTTCTTTCATAGTTCGATGGTAACCGAAGTATTGACGTAAGTCAAAGTGCTACACCGGCGGCGCGAAAGAAAGGACCCCACATGCTGACCTGCATCATTCAATATCAGATCGACCCAACCAAACGCGCGGCCTTTGCCGAGTATGGTCAACGATGGGGCGAAGCGATCCCACGCTGCGGCGCAGACCTTGTGGGATATTTTGCGCCCCACGAAGGATCATCCACGCTCGCCTATGGCATCTATCACATTGAAAACCTTGCCGCTTACGAAGAATACCGCGCCCGCCTCGCCGCAGACCCGCTGGGACGTGAGAATTACCTGTTTGCACAATCCGAGAAATTCATTCTCAAAGAAGATCGGACATGGCTGACCAACGTCTCAATGCCGCAGGGAGGTTCCACGTGATCGCTGTCATCTTCGAGGTTTGGCCCAAGGACGGGCATCGCACCCCTTATCTGAACCGGGCTGCCGCGCTCAAAGAACACCTTGGCGATATCCCCGGGTTCATTTCTGTCGAGAGATTCGAGAGCCTCGTGGAGCCGGGCAAGCTGCTGTCGCTGTCGTTCTGGGAAGACGAGGCCGCCCTCGAACATTGGCGCAAGCTGCCGGAACACCGCGACGCACAATCCGCAGGCCGCGATATCCATTTCGACAACTACCGCCTACGTGTGGCGGGGGTGATCCGTGACTATGGCATGACGGAACGAGACGAGGCGCCCGCCGACAGCAAGGCGCTGCATGACCGATAGCCCGCGCATCACCGCCGCCAGTTGGGTGATGGTGGCCATCCTCGGTTTCACCTGGGGTGGCACTTTTCTGGTGACCGAGATTGCCCTGACCGGGATCACCCCGTTCTGGCTGGCCGCTGGGCGCATTTGCTTTGCCGCCATATTGATGGTCGCCATTTGGACTGCACTTGGTGCCCGCTTGTTTAAAGACCCCGTGCCGCCGGGCACGTGGTTGTCATTGGGTGCAATTGGCGGGTTCAGTTCCGCGATCCCTTTCATGCTGCTGGCATGGGGCCAGCAATATGTCACCTCAGGCTTTGCCGGCGTTTCGATGGCATCCGTCGCGCTGATCGTACTGCCGCTGGCACATCTGCTGGTTCCTGGCGAACGCATGACCCTGCGACGTAGCCTCGGCTTTGTCATCGGGTTTGTAGGGGTCTGTATCCTGATCGGCGGCCAAGCTTTTGAGGCCAGCGGTGCGCAGTTAGAGACTGCTGGACGGATTGCCTGCATCGGGGCCGCCAGCTGCTACGGCATCTCATCCATCCTGATGCGGCGCCTGCCGCCGGTGGATCCGATCGGGCTTTCGACTGTTCTGCTGCTGATCGCCGCTCTGATCGTGCTGCCCGCCGCCTGGATTGTTGAGGGGCCGCCGCCCCTGCCGAACACGCAGACTGTCGTGGTCATCGCCTTTCTCGGGCTGATCCCCACAGCCGCGGCCAACATGCTGCGCGTCTTGGTGGTCCGCAGCGCAGGACCAGTCTTCATGTCAATCACGAACTACCAGGTGCCGGTCTGGTCCGTCGTCATGGGCGCTGCACTCCTGAACGAACCACTGCCCCCAAGCCTGCTTTGGGCCATGTTGCTGATCCTCGCCGGTGTGGGCCTCAGCCAATACGGCGCATTGCAGCGGTTGTTCGCACGCTGATCCCAGCTTCATTTCGCCAAGTACACCGGCCCCGGGGGGCGCCCGGTTGAAATCACGGCGCGACGGCTGCCTCTACCGCTTTGACGACGTGCTCCACACTGGCGTTAAGCACGGTTTCGTCTTCACTTTCCGCCATAACCCGGATCAGCGGCTCGGTCCCGGATTTGCGGATCAGCAACCGACCGTTGCCATTCAACTGGCCCTCGGCCTCGGTGATGGCCGTCTTGACGCTGTCCATATCCAGCGGAGCCTGCCCGGCAGCGAAACGCACATTCTTGAGAAGTTGAGGAACGGGGTCAAAAACATGCAGTACCTCGCTGGCCTGCTTGCCGGACTGCACCAGTTCCGCCAGGAATTGCAGCCCCGCCATAAGCCCATCGCCAGTCGTGGCGTAGTCGGTCATCACGATGTGACCCGATTGCTCACCGCCCAGATTGAAGCCACCCTCGCGCATGCGTTCAACCACGTAGCGGTCGCCCACACCCGTGCGCTCCAGACCAACACCGCGCCCTTGAAGGAAGCGCTCAAGGCCCAGATTGGACATGACTGTCGCGACAAGCGCATTGCCCTTGAGCCGCCCCTCAGCCGCCCAGCGGGCCGCCATGAGGCCCATGAACTGATCGCCGTTGCCCACACGCCCCTTTTCGTCCAGCAGGATGACCCGGTCAGCATCCCCATCAAGGCAAATGCCGACATCGGCGCCATGCGCCACAACCGCTTCCGCTGCCGTTTGGGGCTGGGTGGACCCGCATCCCTCGTTGATATTGTGCCCGTTCGGCGCCACCCCGACCGGGATGACCGTGGCCCCAAGTTCCCAAAGGGCTTCGGGTGCCACGCGGTAGGCGGCGCCATTCGCGCAATCCACAACCACCTTCAGTCCGTCCAGCCGCATCTGACGCGGGAACGAGGATTTCACACGTTCCACATAGCGGAAGCGACCGTCATCGATCCGCTTCGCACGCCCGATTGTCCCCGCGGGGACAGGGTCAACCCCTTGGGATACAAGGTTTTCTATTTCCGCTTCCGCCGCATCGCTCAGCTTGTAGCCATCGGGACCAAAGAACTTGATACCGTTGTCATGGGCGGGGTTGTGGCTGGCTGAAATCATCACGCCCAGATCGGCCCGCATGGATCGCGTCAGCAACCCGACGGCGGGCGTTGGCACCGGCCCCAGCAGCAAGACATTCATGCCGGTGCTGGTCAGACCTGCCGTCAGCGCGTTTTCAAACATGTAGCCCGACAGGCGCGTGTCCTTGCCGATCACCACGCGGTGCACACTGTCGCCATCCCTCCGAAAGTACCGCCCCACTGCCGCACCGATGCGCAGTGCCATCTCGGCCGTCATGGGCGCGGTGTTGGCCGTGCCCCGGACGCCGTCCGTCCCAAAAAGCTTTGTCATGTTAGCGATGTGCCACGGAAGCGCGCCACAGCGCAATGGCCTGCGCGTGTTCGGCAACGTCATGCGCACGAATGATCTGCACCCCTTGGGCAAGGGCGGCAAGGGCCACAGCCACCGAACCGGGCGCACGGGCGGACGCTTCGGGCGCGTTGCCGATGGTGCCTATGAACCGCTTGCGCGACGCGCCCAAAAGGATCGGCACACCAAGACTGTGAAACAGGCTGATCCGGTTCAGCAGGGTCAGGTTGTGATCCAGCGTTTTGCCAAACCCGATGCCGGGGTCAGCGATGATCTTGTCCCTGGCAATGCCCGCCGCCTGCAATGCCGAAATCCGTGCGGCCAGAAAGTCGTACACGTCCAGCAGAACATCATCGTAGACCGGGTTGTCCTGCATGGTCTGCGGATCACCCTGCGCATGCATCACGCAAACAGGCACACCGCGCGTGGCGCAGAGCGTGGCAAGAGCAGGATCGTAGATAAAGCCCGAAACATCGTTGACAATGGACGCACCGGCATCCAGCGCCGCCTCTGCGACCGCAGCCTTGCGCGTATCAATAGAGATGGGCGTGGTCACGCCTGCAGCGCGCAGGTCGCGGATCACCGGCGCAGTGCGCGCGATCTCTTCATCCATGTCCACTGTTGCAGCGCCCGGCCGGGTGCTTTCGCCCCCGATATCGAGGATATCTGCGCCCTGCTTTATCAACGCCTGACCATGCGCTACTGCATCGTGGCGCGCGTTGTGCTGTCCCCCGTCCGAGAAGCTGTCGGGTGTAGTATTCAGGATGCCCATGATCTGCGGCGCAGACCCAGAATCTCGAAACCGCGCGCCTTCGACATCTGTTAGGTCAGACACCGGAACGATATGTGCGGCGTCGGTACGTGACAGGGTTTCGACATGTGTGAACCAGCACCCGCCAAAGACAATCGCCTCATCCGGACGGGCTGGTCCCACCTGCATCAACGGGCGGACATACCGCATTACAGCTTGGCCTGATCCACGGGAACCGCGCGCAAAGCAACCGGGGCATCCTTGGGACCATCATCGCCAATCACAAGCATTTCCAGAACATCAAACGTGGCTGCAAACCAAGATGCCAATGCGACAGCATCCGCGCCTTTAGCAGAGGGGCCGTCCACCGCATCCAAAACGATCTTGGAGGGCGCCCAGACGCAGGCCTGACCGTTCCGCATGGCCCAATCCAGCTCGGTCCGGGTGTCCACGACCTTGCACCGCGAATCACGGGCCGCGAGCACCCACGCATTCTGTTCGATGGCGAGCAAGTCGATGCGCCGTTGCGCCAGCGGGTGGCTGGCCTCAGGCGCGTCAATATCGGCGGGCCCAACACAGAAGATCAGCGGGCGGCCCATCGCCTCAAGTTGGTCAATCCAACCGCTCAAATTGTCCGAGGCAATAGCGTCGTTCGACAGATACACCAGTTCGGGGTGCATCACGTCCTCTTCCATATCCTCGGTCGCGACTGGACGGGCCGTGCCCCGGCTGCGCACAATCTCGACCCCCAGCGCGCCCGGGCCACGGTCCAGTTTCTCGATGCGGACAAAGACACGCATCGCCTGCGGTTCCATCAGGATGCGGTCGGCCACACGTTCGGACAGGGTTTCAAGCAGGTTCAGACGTTCGGCGGCCAGTTCATAGGCGATCGCCTCAGTCACCTTGTCGTAGGACAGGATTCGATCCACGTCGTCATCAATCGGTCCGGTGAGCGGGCGCACCTCGACCACGATGTTGAAACAGATGCGCTGTGTGACCCCACGCTCGGCCTGAAAGGCGCCTATTTCGACCTCGACCGTGTGATCACGGACCGAGATGCGATCCAGCGGCGCTGATGTGGCAGTTGCTTCCGACCGTTCAGACGGATGGGAAAAGGCAAGACGGATTTCGGACGCCATGATGCGGACCTATGCAGTCAAAGTTGCGCCCTTCTACCCAAGCTGTCCCCGCGGGGACAGGGGCAAAGACGCCGCCCTTCGGCCCGAAAACGTCAGTTTGAGGCGGTGCGGAAGGTGTGACGGTAAAAGACATGCACACCGATCGCTGCGGTCTTGGTGTAAACGCGGCTCCAGCGCGGGCGCACAGCAGTCGTGTGGTAGTGCGTGGCACCTTCTGTCAGGGCAGGCGCACGACCATCCAGAACGGTGCGGGCCACTTTGGACACACGCTCAAATGCGCGTTGCTCGCGGATGGTTTCCGGCGCGCCATCGCAGGTATAGGTGAATTGGCATTGGTACTTGCGACCCGTGCCCTGATTGATCACACCGCAGACATTGTCGGGGAAACGCGCGCTGCGCACCCGGTTCATGATAACCTCGGCCACGGCAAACTGCCCTTTGACCGTTTCGCCACGGGCTTCGAAATACAGCGCCTCGCTCAGGCACCGCCAATGTGCATCACCCAAGGCTTTGGGCTGTGCATCAACCCAGCTGCGCGAAAACGATATGTCGGTATTCCTGTCCGGTTCCGTCAGCAAAGCCGCAAGCCGTGTTGACGGCACACCTCGCAATCCACGATTCTCCGCGTTTCGCAACGCCTCACCAGTTACACTCGTATTCTCGGCATCTGCCGCAGCAAGCTGCGTCCCTGCCAGCATGGACCATGCCAGCAGCGCCTTTACCAAACGTCGCATTGATCACCCCAGGATCGTTTCCGATCAGCGGCATTTAGGGAAAATTGACCAGTTCGTCCAGTTTTTGGGCGATTTGGTCGCACATGGCCGCTATGCGTGGGCGCGATATCGCTTGTGAGACGCCTCAGCATACTGTGGCGAATGGAGCGGAAACCTACCCGATTTTGTGGGAAATTGCCAATTGAGCGGAAGCCAGCCGAGCCACCGGAACCCTGAACGGAGAACACGAAACATAGTCAAAACCAGCCTGCCGACAGAAGGCGATTGATTCGGGGTTGCCGCCATGTTCACCGCATATGGACAGCGTCACGTCCGGCCTGGCCGCCCGCCCGCGTTCTGAACCAAGTTTGAGCAACTCGCCGACACCATCGATATCGAGAGAGTGAAACGGGTCTTCGACAAAGACCTCTTGCCGGACATAGTCGGACATGAACCGCCCAGCATCGTCCCGCGACAATCCATATGTCATCTGTGTCAGGTCGTTCGTGCCAAAGGACAGGAAGCTACAGTGCTGCGCGATGTCACCCGCCCGCAATGCCGCACGTGGTGTTTCGACCATGACGCCAAGACGGTAGTCAAAGTCCTCTCCCCTTTCAGCTGCAACGGCTGCCGCAATTGCGTCGACGCGTGTGCGCACCAACTCGACCTCTCTCTTGGCGCTCACCAGCGGGATCATGATCTCGGGTACGACTGGTGCACGGTCACGGCCAGCATCAAGCGCTGCTTCGAAAATCGCACGGGCCTGCATATCGTAAATCTCGGGGACGGTCACGCCAAGACGCACGCCGCGCAGACCGAGCATCGGGTTATATTCAGTCATCGCCTCGATCCGACGGGTGACATCGGACAGGGGCAGGTTCAGCGCATCGGCAAGCTCGCGTTGACCGTTGCGATCGGTGGGCAGAAATTCGTGCAGCGGCGGGTCAAACAGGCGGATACAAACCGGCTTGCCCTGCATGATGCGGAAAAGCTGGTTGAAGTCAGTCCGCTGCATGGGCAAGAGCCGTTCCAGCACCGCCCGCCTGTCGTCGCTGGTTTCGGCAAAGATCATCTCACGCATGAGCGTCAGTCGACCCGGCTCGAAGAACATGTGCTCTGTCCGGCACAGACCGATTCCTTGGGCATTGAAATTACTTGCGGTTTTGGCGTCGGCTGGAGTGTCGGCATTGGCGCGGATGTCGATATCGCGCTCGGCGTCGGCCCAATCCATCAGGTCGGTGAACGCGTCATCAAGGGCCGCTTCCTGCATCTTGGGCGCGCCCAAAAGGATCGTACCATTGGTGCCGTCCACGGTGACGACGTCGCCCGCGGCGACTGTGCGCCCGTCCGGCGTCGTCAACAGCCCTTTGCGGGTCTGGAAGCGAATGTCGCTCACCCCCACCACGCAAGGCAGTCCAATGCCGCGCCCGATCACAGCCGCATGGCTGGTGATCCCGCCACGTTCAGTGATAACGGCCTTGGCCGCATGCATACCCCGAATATCCTCAGGCGAGGTTTCGCGGCGGACGAGGATGCAATCTTCGTTTCGAGCTGCACTTGCTTGTGCTTCATTGGAGGAAAAGACCAGCTTGCCTGTGGCAGCACCAGGGCTAGCGGCAATGCCGGTTCCCAGGATATCCCGCTTGGCATGGCGATCCACCTGCCGGTGCAACAACTCGTTCAGTGCGCGCGGTTCGATCCGCATCAGTGCCTCTTGCCGCGGAATGATTCCGTCACGCGCAAGCTGTACGGCGATCCGAACCGCTGCGCGGGAAGAGCGCGCCACGCGCACACCATCAAGAATGTGCAAACCCCCGTTTTCAATGGTAAATTCGACCTGCATCTCTTCGCGCAGTTTGGTGCGCATCAGGCGGGCATGCTCAACCAATTGGGCGAAAACATCCGGCACCAGCTCCTCAAATGAGGGGCCACGGGGGTCTCGTGTGATGAATAGCGACTTTGCATCGCTCCGCAGGGCGTCGCGCCCCTGGCTTTGGCGCAAATAGCGCCCCGTGATCTGCGGCATGCCGGTCTTTGACGACACCAGCTGCAGGACGCCCGAGCCGCTTTCGCCCTGCCCGACGCCAAAGGCCATTTGCTGTACGATCAGGCCCAGACCTGCTTCCGCCGGGGCGCCTTTCGCCTGCCGCAGCAGGCGGGCGGAGGTGCCTTCCCACGCACGGGCCATGGATTTGAGAACGCCTGCCAGTTGCTCGGCCTGCGTTGCTGGAAACGCGAATTCCGTTTCAATTTCATAAGCTTCCAAGGTCTGTCGCAGCGCGTCCGGGCCTTCGCCCGTCACGTCATCGAACATGTCCGGGTCCAGGCGATCGACATGGATGGCGTAGCTTTGCACGAAGCGCGTGAACAATGCCGCGGCTGCGTCAGCACCAAGCGTGTCACAGAGCGCCGCGTACCGTGTTTTGTTCATGCCGACATTAAGGATGGCGGAGGGGCCGCCCCAATCCGGGTCCTCGGACGAGGGGCGGACGCAGAGCAGCGCCTCGTCCGGGAATTGGTCGAGAATCGCTGGAATATCAGGGAGATGGCCACTGGCGATGTCGTGCACGGCGTCGAAAGACAGCGCCACCGTGGGAGGGACCGGCAGGTCAAGCCTGGTCAGCCGTTGCAGGCATTTCGCCCGTCCGCCATGGGTTTCAGTGGTGATGGGGGCGGTGGGGGTGACCAGGGTGGTGTTCGGGTTATTCTGCACTGCGGCATCGCTCCTTTGCGAGGCGCAGCATAGCCGTAAACCTTGACCACACAAGGGTTTAGCGTGCGCGACTTTTGGCCTGTGACAGGGGGGCACCCCCCGTGCAGCATCCGTACACCCCCTGTACACCGGGCGCGCGCGCAGAAAAGTGGGTGAGCGCAACGGTTTTCGGGCGTTGGAAGGGGGCCAGCCCCCTTGGGCTGCGCCCTCACCCCCGGGATTTTTTGAAACAGGGAAGAGTGGGGTCGGTGCCCTAGCCTTCTACCTTGGTGAGGTCTGCGACCGACAGGCAAAGCGTGCGGATGCGGCTGAGCAGGTTGAGGCGGTTGCGGCGGACGGTTTGGTTTTTCGCGTTGATCTGCACCGCCTCGAAGAAGGCGTCGATGGGGCCGCGCAGGGATGCCATGGCTTGCATGGCGGTTGTGAAATCCTGTGCCTCCATCGCCGGGGCGATCTTGGCCTCGGCGGTATCGAGGGCTTCGAACAGGGCGGTTTCCTGCGGTTCCTCGGCGAATTTGATGTCGGCGCCGTAGGAGTATTCGACACCATCCGCTTCTTCGGCTTGGGTGAGAATGTTGTTGGCGCGTTTGAAGCCCTGGATCAGGTTTTCGCCATCGTCGGTGGCGAGGGTTTCCGAGAGGGCACGAGCCCGTTTGACGAGGAGGGTGAGGTCGTCATTGTTCGGCATCGCTATGCAGGCGTCGATGATGTCGTGCCGGATGCCCTGGTCGCGGAGATAGACTTTGAGGCGGTCGTGGAAGAAGGACAGTACCTCAAGCGGCAAGCCATATGGATCATCAAGAACCAAGGCACCAGGTTGGTCTTCTCCAGCTATCCGCGCGCCAATGCCGATCTGCTCGGCCAATTCAGTCGCAGGTTCGCCGGATATTGGACCGTCCAAAACCATGTGAAAGTTTACCGCTCCCCCCATGTGCATTAGCAACGAGAAGGAAAACTCGTTCTCCAATATCAAACGAATGACGCCCAGCGCAGCGCGGCGTAGAGCAAACGGGTCTTTGCTGCCTGTCGGTTTCTCATCAATCGCCCAGAAGCCGGTCAACGTATCTAATTTGTCGGCAAGCGCAACTGCTACTGAAATGGGCCCTGTCGGCACATCGTCGGACGGCCCCAACGGCGAATAGTGTTCGCCGCAAGCTTCAGGCACGCCATCGTCGTGACCTGCGGCCTCGGCGTAATATTTTCCCATGATCCCTTGCAATTCAGGGAATTCATAGACCATTTCGGACGCGAGGTCGGCTTTGACAATCCGGGCGGCCTCGGCGGCGAGGTCAGGTTTGGCACCGACCACTGGCGCAAGTTCACGGGCCAGTGCTTCGATCCGGGCGACACGCTCGGCTTGAGACCCAAGTTTGTTGTGGAAGGTGACGTCAGCCAATGGCTTTGCCATGCCTTCAAGTCCAACTTCACGAACGGTGCGCAAGTCATTCTCCCAGAAGAATTTTGCATCCGCGAGCCTTGCGCTCAGCACCTTTTCATTGCCCGCCAAAATCGTGGCGCCGTTGTCTGCCGTTTCGCGGTTGGCAACCGTTATGAACCGTTCGATCCGGCCCGTTTTGGGGTTCCGCACCGAGAAGAATTTCTGATGCTCTTTCATCGAGGTTTGCAGAACTTCGGGCGGCAGGTCCAAGAAGTCGTCGCCGATCTTGCCCATCAGGACCACGGGCCATTCGACAAGCCCAGCGACCTCGACCAAAAGGCCCTTGTCCTCGACCACTTCAAGGCCGGATGCAAAGGCCGCGTTGGTGGCATCGTTCCAGATGGTGTTGGCCCGTTCGGAGGCGTCCAGCACCACGTGGGCGCGGGCCAGTTTGGCGCTGTAGTCATCAAAGGACGTGACGGGGAAGCGGCCCGGGGCCATGAAGCGGTGCCCTTCGGTCGTGTCGCTGAAGGTGATGCCGTCGACGTCGCCCGGCACGACTTTGTGCCCTGCCTCATCCGTCAGGATGCAGAGGATGGAGTGCAGAGGACGCACCCATTTTAGCGCGCCGGTGCCCCAGCGCATGGATTTGGGCCATGGGAAGGTGCGGACGGTCGCCTCGAGCACCTCGGCAATGATCTCGGCCGCGGGGCGCCCCGGCTTTTCGATGACGGCAAAGAGCACGTTGCCCTTGGGCGTCTCGCGTTCTTCCACCTGATCGCGGGTCAGGCCCGCGCCGCGCAGGAACCCTTCGATCGCTTTTTCGGGGGCGTCGGCCTTGGGGCCTTTGCGCTCTTCCCGCGTGGTGGGGCTTTGATCCAGCAGACCTTCGACCGTCAGCGTCAGGCGGCGCGGCGTGGTGAAGGCGGCGGCCGAGGCGTAGGTCAGCCCCGCCTCGACCAGACCGTTTGTGACCAGCTTTTGCAGGTCCTCGCCTGCGCGCTTTTGCATACGAGCAGGGATTTCTTCGGAGAAGAGTTCGATCAGAAGGTCAGGCATTGGGACGCTCTAGAGATTGACGAAGAATTGGATAGCGATGGCGTTGGCAATATCGACAAAGAACGCCGAGACCAAGGGCAGGATGACAAAGGCCATGGGCGACGGGCCATATCGTTTGGTCACGGCCGTCATATTGGCGATGGCCGTGGGGGTGGCGCCGAGGGCAAAGCCGCCGAACCCTGCCCCCAGAACGGCGGCCCGGTAGCCGCCGCCCATCAGCGGGAACAGGATGAAGATCACGAAAGCCAGTGTGGCCAGCGTTTGCAGCGCGAGGATCAGCCCGATGGCCGCCCCCAGTTCAACCAGTGTCCAGAGTTGCAGGGACATGAGCGACATGGCGAGGAAGGCGCCGAGTGCGATTTCAGAGATGAGCGCCAGTGCGGGGGTCCGCGCCACGGGGATTGCGTTTGGAAACAGCGCGCTGCGGGTGTTGGCGATCAGGATGGCCATGATCAGGCACGGCACGAAGAGCGGCAGCTTCACACCCGCTTCGATCAGGCCAAGATGGACCGAGAAGCCGCCGATGATGGCGAGGTTGAGGTAGAGCAGCACGCGCGAGACGGTGATCGGGTCGATGGGTGTTTTGGGGCCGTTGTCGGCGGGCAGGCCAACCGTCAGCCCTTCGTCCGGTCGATCCGGGGTCAGGGTTTTGCCTTCGACGAGGTAGCGCGCAATGGGGCCACCAATCAGCGCGGCCAGAACGAGCCCAAGCGTGGCAACGGCAATCCCAAGCTCCGGGGCATTGGTCAGTCCGCTGGCTTCGGCCACCTCGGGCGACCACGCAATTGCCGTGCCGTGCCCTCCGATCAGGGCGGCGGAGCCGAACAAGACACCCGTAGCGGCGGGATAGCCCAACAGGACTGCCCCCACCGCGCCGATCCCGTTTTGCACGAGGATCATCACCAGAGTCAGGATCAGAAGCATTGCCAGTGGCTTACCGCCGGTAAGCAGGTCTTCGAACCGGGCATTCAGACCGATGCCGGCAAAGAACAGGACGAGGAAGAAGTCCCTGGCGTCCATCTCGAATGCGAACTGTACATCAAGGAACAAGTAGAGGAGCAGCCCGATCACGGCGGCGATCAGCCCGCCCGACACAGGTTCCGGGATGTTGAACCGGCGCAGGACCTCGAACTGTCCGTTGAGAATTGTCCCGAACAGGAAAACGGCGAGGCCCAGCGTGGCGGTGATGAAGGCTGGAACGGCCAGTGTCATTGCCTGATCTGGTCACGGTCCGGGCATTCTTCGCCCACGATGGTGCCGTCATAGGCCTTGTCGCCGCAATCGTTCAATTCGTGCCAGACATAGCCGCGCCCATCTTCGGTGATCGCGACGATGCGGTCGACACCGAAATCGACGTTCTTTTGCCCGAGGAACGGGAGGGCGGTGCCCGCGTCAAGTTCTGCCGCGATGGCTTCGGCGTCGAAGCAGTCGAACCAGCCCGGCGCGTTGCGCGGCGTTGCCTGTTCCAGCCCCACATAGGTTTCGGTCAGCAGGGCCAGCGACATGTCCGTCGTGAAGCAGGCCCGATAGCGGATGGGCGAACTGTCGGCGTCGATGGCCTGGAAATCGGCAAAGGGGATGGGTTCCGGCGTGTCGGAGATGACGGACACCAGCTGCACCTCTGCTGTCTCAACCTCTTCGTAGAAGCCGTAGATTTGCAAGTAGTAGAGGGTTGCGCCTGCGATGATGGAACTCAGCACGATGACAACCCCGATGATTTTGCCGCTCACGCCGCATCCTCCGGCTGCCAGCCACCGGCCGGAGTTTGCACGAAGGCATCGGCGCATTGCTTGGCCAGCGCGCGGACCCGCCCGATATAGGCCTGCCGCTCTGTGACCGAGATCACGCCGCGGGCGTCCAGAAGGTTGAAGATGTGGGAGGCCTTGATGCACTGATCATAAGCCGGGTGCACCATGATGATGCGCTTGCCGGTTTTGGGGTCGTCATGCGCCTGGGCTAGAATTTTTTCGCACTCGGCCTCTGCCTCTTCGAAATGACGCAGCAACACCTTGGTGTTGGCGACATCAAAGTTCCAACGGGCGTATTCTTCTTCCGTCTGCTTGAAGATGTCGCCGTAGCTGAGGGCGATGGGCGTTTGCGGGTCATTGAAGGGCATGTCCATCACGTGATCGACACCCAGGATGTACATCGCCAGACGTTCCAACCCATAGGTCAGCTCACCCGACACCGGATGGCAGTCATGCCCACCAACCTGTTGAAAATAGGTGAATTGCGAGACTTCCATGCCGTCGCACCACACTTCCCACCCAAGGCCCCACGCACCAAGCGTTGGGCTTTCCCAGTCATCCTCGACAAAGCGGATGTCATGCAGGTCCATGTCGATACCGATGGCCCGGAGCGAGCCAAGGTAGAGGTCTTGCAAGTCCGGGGGGCTGGGTTTGATCAACACCTGGTACTGGTAGTAGTGCTGCAAGCGGTTCGGGTTCTCGCCATAGCGCCCGTCCGTTGGACGGCGCGAGGGCTGGACATAGGCCGCGGCCCAGGGCTGCGATCCGAGGCTGCGCAGGGTTGTGGCGGGGTGGAAGGTCCCCGCCCCCACCTCCATGTCATAGGGTTGCAGCACCGCGCAGCCCTTGGACGCCCAATAAGTCTGGAGGCGTAGGATGATTTCCTGGAAGGAACGGGGCGGTGTAACGGTGTCGGACATGGGTCAAGCCATCGATTGAATTGCGTGACTTACCTACGGCCCGCCCCCCGAATGGTCAATTGCGCGCGAGGTGGGTTTTTTACGGGTATTCCACCATTTCCATTAGAGCGGAATCCTGCTTAATCTGCCGCCCACGGAAAGCATGGCACCAAGACCAACCAAGGGGATATCGGGTGATGTTGAAGCGTATTGTGCTGGCGTGGGTTGTCCTGCTTGCGTCGGTGGTGACCGTGAGTGCCCAGGACGACGCCGTCTGGATCCAGATCGAGGCGCGACCCAACCTGAACGAAGCGACCGCGCGCGCCCGCGTCTATGCCGCTGATCTGCCTGATGTGAATGGCTTTTCCCTGGGTGGCGGCTGGTACGGCATTGCCCTTGGCCCCTATGCCCGATCAGATGCCGAACAGGTGTTGCGTGTGTACCGGTCCGAGGGCGTGATCCCGCGCGACAGCTTCATCGCGTTCACCTCGTCTTTCCGACAGCAATTCTGGCCCATCGGTGCGAATGTGCTGAACCGGGGCGTGGTACAGGCCCCTGTGCCAACCGAGCCCGAAGAGACCACGCCCGTCCTGGACACCCCTGCCCCGCCGCCCGCTGACGAAACGCCGGCACAGGCTCAACGCAGCGAACGGCAGTTGAGCCGCGCCGAGCGCGAAGACTTGCAGATCGCGTTGCAGTGGGCCGGAACCTATCAGGGGGGCATTGATGGCGCCTTTGGCCGTGGCACCCGCAACGCAATGGCACGGTGGCAAGAGGAAAAGGGCTTTGACGTTACCGGCATTCTGACGACACAGCAGCGGGTTGTCCTGTTGCAGGACTACAATTCCGTTCTGGATGGTCTGGGCCTTGAGGTCCTGAGGGACGAAACGGCCGGGATCGAGATGGTGATGCCCACCGGTGTCGTTGCATTTGAGAAATACGAGTATCCGTTCGCCCATTACAAAGGCATGGGGGACATTGAAGCAACCGTACTGCTGATCAGCCAGGAGGGCGATCAGACGACCCTTTTTGGCCTCTATGACATCATGCAGACCTTGGACATCGTGCCGCTGGACGGTCCGCGCGAGCGCAAGGACCGGTCCTTTGTCCTGGTTGGGGAAGATGCAACGCGCGTGTCGGAGACCCGGGTTGCGCTGGAAGATGGGCAGATCAAGGGGTTTACCGTGGTGTGGCCCGCGGGTGATGAAGAGCGCCGCACACGCTTGCTGGACGAAATGGAAAAGAGCTTTGTCCGGATCGAAGGCGTAATCCCTGCCAGCGCCAGCACGCAGGAACAGGCGATTGATCTGGTTTCCGGGCTGGAGGTGCGCAAACCGCGCTTGTCGCGCTCTGGGTTCTTTGTCGACAATCGTGGCACTGTTCTGACCACTTCCCAAGCCGTGGACAGCTGTACACGCGTAACTGTCGATTCCGAAACGGATGCAGAGGTTGCGGTGGTAAATGAAACGCTTGGCGTTGCTGTACTGAAGCCCACCTCCACCCTCGCCCCGTTGGCAATCGCGCGTTTCAGCGATGCACAACCGCGCCTGCAGTCCGAAGTGGCCGCCGCCGGGTTCAGCTTTGAAGGCGTGCTGGGCGCCCCTTCGATGACGTTTGGCACGCTCAGCGATGTGCGTGGTCTGGGCGGTGAGCAGAACCTGTCGCGCCTTGCCATGAATACGTTGCCGGGTGACGTGGGCGGTCCTGTTTTGGACGCCGGTGGCGGTGTTCTGGGGATGCTCTTGCCCCAGGAGCAAGGCGGCCGCGCCCTGCCCGATGGCGTGCGCTTTGCACTGGATCGGGAGGCGCTGCAGGACGTGCTTGCCGAGGCAGGGTTGGCTGCGGCCAGCACGAACAGCGCGGCTCCGATCGATCCGGTTGATCTGTCTGCTGCTGCAACGGGCATGACGGTGCTAGTCAGCTGCTGGGACTGACAAGGGTTTCAATCAAATCGAACACACTTCGCCGACGGTCGTTAGGACTGCGTTAACAGGCATGAACACAGGTTAAGGCCAAGGCGTGGGAGCGCTGTACCTTATTCAGTGATTGGAGTGTGTCATGTTCAAATCCTTTTTCAAAACCGTCGCTGTGCCTGCCGCAATCGTCCTGGCCGGAACCGCCAGCACTGCAACGGCAAGCACTGCGGTCGTTAAACCATCGCCCGCCTATCAGGGCCAGTGGTGGACCCATCCGCTGGGCTGCGAATACAGCCGCGCGGGCCGTCCCGGCGAAACGATGTGGTTTCTGATCGTCAACACACGGAAAAAGGGATGCCCGGCCTATATCTCAGGCACCACCTGGGGCGGGATCTACCGCGCTCAGGGTTCCAAGATGTAGTTTGGTGGGCGCACCACACGTGCGCCTTACCCTGATATCTGGGGCGTCAGGTAGATCAAGGTCGGACCGTCGGCATTGAATGCAGCGCGGACGGTGTCCTGCATCTCGTCCAGCGTTTGCGGGGCGGCTGCATGAGCTCCGAAGGCTTCGGCCAGTTTGCAGAAATCCGGATTGCGGGCGACCACGGCGTTGGGGGCGATCTGGGCACGCACCATGCTTTCCTCGATTTCCTTGAGCTTGCCATTGTCCCAGAGAATGATGGGTAGCGGCAGGCCAAGCTCAACGGCCACGCCCAGTTCCTGCATCGTGTAGTGAAAGCCGTAGTCGCCAATAATGGCCATTGTGGGCTTGCCTTTGCGTGCAACGGCGCCGCCGATCGCCGCAGGTGTAGCGTAGCCTAGGGTTCCGAAGCCGGTTGGGTGGTGCCAGTGGCCGGGTTCGTCCATGTCCCAGACTTCCTTGGCTGTGTAGGCAAACTGGGTCATGTCGGAGTAGATCATCGTGCCTTTTGGCAGGCAGTCGCGCAGGGCGTCGCAAACCGGCACAATGGCAGGGCGCTCGGCATCGACCTCAGCGCGCCAGCGTCTACGCTGCGCGGCAACTTCATCCGCACTCCATAGGGTCGCTGACTGATGATGTTCGAGCATTTCAGCGAGGCTGGTCAGCACGTCATCCGCGCGTGCCTGGATGCAGACATCGGCTCGCTGACTATCGCTCAGCACGATCGGATCGATATCGACGCGAATAAGTGTTGCGGTGTGGCCCAAATCTCTGCGCCATAAGTCTACTTCTGCCAACTCGGTGCCGATCGCGATGACCACATCCGCCTGCGCAAGCACATCAGCGCTGCTTGGTCTGGCAAGCGATGCTCCAAAATTCAGTTGGTAGCCCGCCATCAATCCGCGACCGGCATAGGTGGTAAAACTGGCCGCACCGGCAGCTTCCGCCACAGCTGGTGCAAGACCAGTCTGCACCCCGCCACCGAAGATAAAGATTGGCGCTTTCGCATCGCCAAGATACGCCATCAATGTTTCAGCAGCGGCCTCATCATCGGTACGATAAGGCTCAGTCTCTACCTCTCGGAAAGGTTCCGGAGCTGCGGCTTCAAGCAATCCAATGGAGACCTGTAGGCACTTCGGGCGTGGGCGCCTAGTTTCAAACTCCATCAACGCACGATCAATCAGTGCATACGCCGCCGCTGCCGTCCGCGCCTCTTCTGACCAGTCACAGACCGTCTCAGCCGCCGCGCGCTGGTCTTTCATCTGGTGCAACTGCCCCTTCGTCGCAGACACCTCATCCAGGCAGGAAGAGATCACCAACATTGGCACGCTGTCAGAATATGCCTGCCCCATGGGCGTCATGATGTTCGTCAGTCCTGGCCCGGTGATGACGTAGGCCACGCCGGGCTTGCCCGTCGCCCGCGCGTAGCCATCGGCCATGAACCCGGCACCCTGCTCGTGCCGTGCAAGCACATGGGTGATCCCCGCCTCTTCGATACCACGGTACATTTCCTGATTGTGCACCCCCGGAATACCAAAGATCACATCGACGCCGCGGTCTTTGAGCATGTGTGAGATTTGCGCGCCAAGGGGGCGAGTTTGGGCCATCAGGCTCTCCAGAATTGAATTGTAAAGATGACGTAGACGGCCATCAGTTCCAGCCGCCCGATCAGCATTGCGGCAGCCAGCAACCACTTGGCCGTGTCGTTAAGACCCGCGAAATTGCCCGACGGACCGATCTGGTCGCCAAAACCCGGACCGATATTCGCAAGAGCCGTGGCCGCACCGGACAGCGCCGTCACGAAATCAAGGCCTGTCATCGCCAATGCCACCGATAGGACACCAAGCGTCACCACGAAAAACATGAAGAAGGACATGACCGAGTTCAGCACATCCTCGCCCACAGGCCGCCCCGCGTAGCGCGGGGTGAAGATGCCATGCGGGCTGCGCGTCTTTTGCAGCTGTGCTTTGATCGAGGCGAACAGCAACTGATAGCGGAACACTTTGATCGAGCAGGCGGTTGATCCGGCGCAGCCGCCAATGAGGCCAGTAAAGAACAACACGGCAACCGCGAAACTGCCCCACTGACCGTAGTCGGCGTTGGCATACCCTGTGCCCGTCATCAACGACACGGTATTGAACAGGGCCGCCCGCACAGCCCCCTCGTTCACTGCATTTTGCTGCAGCAGATTCCACCCGGCGATCAGCGTGACGATAACCAAGGCCGTGACCAGAAAGACGTGGATTTGCCGGTCCTTCAGCAAGGGACGCGCGGTGCCCGCGCTGAGCTGCACAAAGCGCACGAAGGGCAAGGCCGCCAGGATCATGAACAAGGTCGCGACATAGGATGGCGCAGGGCCAAAGACGGCAAAGGACGTGTCGTAGTTGGCAAATCCGCCCGTTGCGATAGTGGTCATCGCATGCACCGTGGCATCGAATGCGCCCATGCCTGCCGCGATGTAGGCCAGCGCACAGATCAACGTCAGGGCGACATAGATCACCGAGATACGGCTTGCAATCTCGGTCGCACGAGGCAGGATTTTTCCAAATGTATCGAAGGCTTCGGTACGGAAAATCTGCATCCCGCCCACGCGCAGTTCGGGCAGGAACACCATCGCCACAACGATGATACCAATGCCGCCCAGCCATTGCAGGATGCCGCGCCACAACAACAGCCCCTTGGGCAGCGCATCGAGGCCCGACAGGACTGTCGACCCGGTTGTGGTCAGGCCCGACATCGCTTCGAAAAAGGCGTCGACAAATCGGGCTTCGGTTGCACCGAGAAAGAAGGGTAGCGCACCAAAAATGGGCAGTGCCAGCCAGACACCGGTGGTCAGAAGAAATGTCTGCTGAATGGTCAGCCCTTGCTTGAGACCATTCTGGCAACTGAGTGCGATCATGCCTCCGACCATGACAGTGATCAGCGCACATTCGGCGAAGACGGGCCAATGCCCGCGTCCTTCGGCCAGATCAACCAGCATGGGCAGGATCATGGCCAGACCAAGTACAGCCACGAGCAGGCCAATCACATATCCAACAGGGCGCAAGTCGATCATTGCGCTCAGCGTTGGCGGGCCGCGCGGGCGGTGTCAAGCAGGTGACACCGCGCCGTAGGGTAAGTCCTCAAACGGCCGGAAACATTACCGGGCCGGATCGGAGTTCACAGATGCATCATGTCGCGGAACACATATGCCGCGATGTCTTCGCGGCGCAGGTTCATCGCAGCCAACTCTTCGTCTGTTTTGGCGTTCAATGCTTCAATGCGATTGAAGCGGCTTTCCGCCGCGGCCGACATGGCAGCGGAGTGACCCAGAGCGGCAAAGAAATTGGTGATCCGGTCGAGGATCGCGCTCAGGATAGATGTGTTGGAATGGGTGACATAAGCCATTGGGATACCTTGCATATCATGCGTTTAACTGTGTCCTCCCGTTGATCGAAACATAGGTGTTGGGCCGCAAAAACACCAATGCCGATACTGCATGGCCGCCTTGCGCAATTGTAGGCTGTAAGGCGGGGGTGTCCCCCGCCGAAACGAAAAAAGCGTGCCTGTAGCGGCACGCCTTCATGCTTCGTAAGGCGGAGGTGTCCTCCGCCCTGCCGACGATCAGCCCACGTGGAAAAGCGTCTGGAACATGCGCGGGTCGATACTGTCGCCAGCGAACGTGTCCCCTTCGGTTAGGACTGAAACAGCGTCATGGCTGTGCAGGCTTTCCTGATGGCTGGCGACCACACGGAAATCCCCGATGCGCACATCCGCCAGAAGCTGTTCGCTGAACAGACGCGCCGCATCCTCGACAAAGATCGGGTTGGCGGCATTTAGTTCAGCAAAGGCCTGTTCGTCCTCGCGCTTGACCATCACCTGCGTTTCCGTTGGGACTGCACGACGGCAGGCGTCAATCAGATCTTCGAACCACAGCGTGTCTGCGTCATCCTCGAGCGTAACCGAGATGCGGGCCACTGACCGTTGCGAGTGGGGTGTCGCCAATTGACCACGGGTTGCGCGGGCATGTTCGCTCAGTTCCAGCGAACATGGGCAGGTCGATGAATAGACATAGTCGAGATGCACAATGCGTTTGCGCACGCCCGCCTGCTCGACCAATTCCAGCGCCATGTCATAGTATTGGTAGCCCGACAGACCTGAACGCAGGCTTTCCACCTGCACCGGCATGCTGAAACGCATCTGAATGCGCGCGTCAAAGCTGTCGAGATCGGCCTTGTAGTCATCCAGTGCCGCCTCGATTACGCCAAAGGAGAACGTCTCTTCTGCATGCTTGTAGAACGACCGCATGATGCGGGACATGTTGATGCCCTTCTTGTCCGCCTCAAGGCTGACAGTACCGGTCACCGACGTCTCGAGCGTCAGAGGGGCGCCGTCGCGGCTTTCGATGCGCAGAGGCAGCCGAAAGTTCGAGATACCCACATGTTGGATACGTGTCTTTGCCCCACGGATCAGGCTGGATGGACCGTTCTGCAGGTCTGGCAAAGTGTTTTTGTATCCCTCATCCACGTCGAAACCGTCGGGATAATCGCGGGAAAAGGCCGGGTACTCGACACCATCGCTGCCCGGCACAAGCCGTGCGACCGATGGATCGAGTTCGATGATATCTGTTGTTGTGGCGTTCTCGGCCCAGCGGCGGAGAAGATCCAGTGCTGCTTCGGCCTCGTCGCGTTCGGGTATTGCGGTGATGTCGGGCGTATGAATGTTCATAAAGTAGCCCCCCTTTCTGTCTGCGTGCCCAAGGTAGGTAAGCCGCCTTAGGCACATTTCCAATATTGCTAACAGTTACGTGTGAACCTGCAATATGGATGACAATTAAAAGGGGGCGCTGTCAGATTGCGGCACCATGACCCAAAGATGCATTATTGTGCCTTTTCTAAGGCTTGCAGGATATCCGCAACCAAATCGTCACCATGTTCAATCCCTACAGACATGCGCACAAGACCAGGCGTGATACCCAATGCGTCCTTCTGATCCTGCGGCAAACGCTGGTGCGTCGTTGTCGCGGGATGGGTAAGAATTGACTTGGCGTCGCCGAGATTGTTCGAGATGACCGGGATCGTGAGCGCGTTCAGGAACCGGAACGCAGCCTCTTGCCCGCCCGCAAGATCAAGCGACAGGACCGTGCCCCCGGCCCCGCCCATCTGGCGCGCCACCAGATCGTGCTGAGCGTGGTCGGGATGACCGGGGTAAATCACACGCGCCAGCGCGCTATGCCCATGCAGGGACTCGGCCAGTTGCAGGGCAGATGCGGCCTGTGCTCGCACGCGCAATTCCATCGTTTCCAGCCCTTTGAGCATCACCCAGGCCGTGAAGGGCGACATCGATCCGCCCGTGTGCTTCATGTATGGCTCGACCGTTTTGCGAATGAACTCTTGCGTGCCAAGGATCACACCGCCCAATGCGCGCCCTTGCCCGTCCACATGTTTCGTCGTGGAATAGATGACAACATCCGCACCTTGGGCGATGGCGTCTGAAAAAACTGGCGTGGCAAAGACGTTGTCGACCAGAACCGTCGCACCCACAGCATGTGCGAGGTCGGACACCGCAGCGATGTCCACCACCTCTAGTGTAGGGTTCGAAATGGATTCGAAAAAGACCGCCGTGGTGCCCACCGTGATGGCCGCACGCCATGCCTCGATGTCCGTGCCGTCGACAAATTCAACCTCGACCCCGTAGCGGGTCAGGACTTCTTCCAGGACATACAAACATGACCCGAACAGCGCGCGCGCCGACACCACTCGGTCGCCAGCTTTCAACATGGACGTCAATGCCCCGGACACAGCCGCCATGCCGGATGCTGTGGCAAAGCCGTCTTCCGCCCCTTCCAGCATCGCAATCCGCTCTTCAAACATGCGTACGGTCGGGTTGCCGTAGCGGGCATAGATGAACTCGTCATCCCCCGCTTTCTCAAACCGCTGCGCGGCCTGTTCGGCGCTGTCATAGACAAAGCCTTGCGTCAGAAAGATCGCTTCGCTCACCTCGCCGTACTGGCTGCGGCGGACGCCGCCATGGACGGCACGGGTGCGGGCATTCCACTTGTCGGACATGTTCAAACTCCATCGCGGGCCTGAAAGGGGTCAGGCCACAAAAAACCCCCAGACGCGGGTCAAGCGAAAGGGGGGCTTTCATCCTGACCTTTTAGCGGAAATGTTTAACGTGGCCCGCAATCCGGTAACAAATCGCCACGTGGTTGGATTACGCCTGCCCGCCAGGGGCGTCAACACCGTCACGGTGCTGTAACTTAAATTTCATGCCTGCGTCATATGGCTAGAGCATAGGAGCTCCACAAAATGTGGTAGGAGGTGCAGCATGCCCATCCTGAGACTGAACGCTGGCCCGGAGGGGCTTGTGCTGCATGGCTCTCCGGCCCCGGCCCTACCCGCCCTGCGGAACGCGGCGCGGGGCAACGGCCCAATCATCATCCTGATCCACGGCTTCAAATACGACCCCGGCACACCGCGCTTTTGCCCCCATGGCCGTATCTTCGGACGCACGCGCCACCCCGAAAGCGCGTATCACACACAGTGGCCGCGTGCGTTGGGCTTTGCTTGCGGCCGTGCGGACGAAGGATTGGCGATAGCCTTTGGCTGGCGCGCCCGCGGAAATCTGTGGCGGGCACAACGCTCGGCATGGGCGGCAGGTGTCGCATTGGCGCAGGCGATCCATACGATCCGCATCGTTGCCCCCCGTCGCCCGATCCACGCCATCACCCATTCCATGGGGTCCGAGGTGATGTTCGAAGCATTGCACCACCTGCCCGCGCATGCAGTGCAGCGCATCATCACTATCACGGGCGCAAGCTATGCCAGCGCCGTGAAAACGGCGATGGAAACACCAGCAGGCCGCACTGCTGAGTTGCTCAATGTAACCAGCCGCGAAAACGACGTGTTCGATGCCATGTTCGAAAAGCTGATTGCTGCTGACGTGCCGCAAGACCGTGCGATGGGGGCGGGTATCAATCTGGCAAATGCGGTTACGTTGCAATTGGATTGCCCACGCACATTGGGCGCATTGACCTGGTTTGGTGGTCACATCCACATGCCCAAGCGCCGGGTCTGCCACTGGTCGGGCTACACCCGGCCCGGTGCATTGCAGTTCTACGCTCGTGCCCTGCGTCACAGCGAAGAGCTGCAATTGCATGCTCTGCAAGACGCCCTGCCGGATGCCTCTGCCCCCCGTTGGTCCCGCATCTTTGCAATGCCACATATGCCATCGGACTTGCTTGGATGGCAGAAAACCGCATCATGACCGCCGGACTGCCCGGAGGATTGCATGATCGACCTGTACTATTGGCCCACGCCCAACGGCTGGAAGGTCTCAATTGCGCTAGAAGAATTCGGGCTTCCCTACAACGTCCACCTCATCAACATCGGCGCGGGCGATCAATTCAAACCCGAGTTCCTGAAGATCGCACCCAACAACCGGATGCCCGCGATCACCGATCCGGATGGACCGGACGGTGCGCCAATCTCGATCTTTGAAAGCGGCGCAATCCTGCAATACCTGGCCCGCAAGACGGGTCAGTTCGGAGGCAGGACCGAACGAAACCGTATCGCCATTGATCAATGGCTGATGTGGCAAATGGGCGGCGTTGGCCCAATGGCCGGTCAAACCCATCATTTTCTCAAATACGCGCCGCAGATGGGGCAGGACATTCCCTATGCCAAGGACCGATACCGGAATGAAACCGCGCGCCTCTACGGTGTGCTGGATCGGCAATTGGCAGAGAATGAATACGTGGCCGGGGACTATTCCATCGCTGATATGGCGATCTGGCCCTGGGCGTCGCTGTGGGAAGGTCAGGAACAAACCTTGGACGACAAGCCGAACCTGGCGCGCTGGTTGGACACGGTCGGCAACCGACCAGCCGTGCAACGGGGACATGCGCTGCATCTGGATCTGCGCACAACCAAGCAAAGCAAGTCGGCACAAGACACCTTGTTCAACACAAAGAACTGACCAAGACGCTCTGGGGGGAGAAACAAAACATGTTCATGGTCAGCGACTACGTGGCTCCTGAGGCGGTGATACTGTCCGCCGGCGCCGTCTTTACCATCGGCTATCTGATCACAAACCAGATCGTTCTGCGGCTCATGATCCTGCTGGGGACGTGCCTTTACACCTACTACTACTTCACCGCCGCAGACACGCCGTTGTGGGAGGCGATTTATACGTCGATGGTCATGGGCACCGCGAACCTTATCGGTCTGGGCAGCTTGCTCTGGCACCGCTCTAACCTTGCCGTGCCTGCCGCGCACCGCGACATCTACCCCCTGTTCGAAGGACTGCCGCCCGGTGACTTTCGCGATCTTATCAAACGCGCACGTCGCCACGTGCTGGATGAACGGACGCAAGTGACAACCGAAGGGGTCCAGCCGGATAAGCTGTACTACGTGATTTCCGGCCCCATCCATATCACGAAACGGGGTGAGCGTTTCACGATGCCGCCCAACCTGTTCGTAGGAGAAGTTGCCTATGCCACCCATCAGACAAGTGCCGCCACGACCCGTCTGGATGCGGGCAGCGAGGTGCTGGAGTGGGACGTGGCCGAGCTGCGCAAGCGGGCGCAGAAAAACTCGCGCTTTGCGCTGGCAATCGAGGCGATGATCACCAAGGATCTGGCACTCAAGGTCGCGTTTGCGGTCGCGCCCCATTCCGGAGATTGGAACGAAGACGCGGCAAATGCGCGGAGTGCGCGGGCTTAGGCCCCCTTGGCATCCTCGTCTTCGTCCGAGATCATGTGATCCTGAAGGGCTGCGAACTGCAGGAAGATGAACAGCATCATCGCGATCGGAAATCCGAAGGTTTCGATCTTGACCCACGCATCCGTGGACATGGTCCGCCAGATGACCTCGTTCGCCACAGCAAGGGTGGCGAACATCGCACACAGCCTGCGGGTCAGGATCATCCACCCCTCGTGCCGCATGGGCACCGCATCACTCAGAACAAAGGCTAGCCAGCTTTGACCGCGCAGCAGGCCGATCCCCAGAAGCAGAGCGAACATACCGTAGACGATGCTTGTCTTCATCTTGAAGAACCGCTCGTCATTGAACCATGCGGTGAGCGCGCCAAAGAAGATGACCATGAACGCGGTGAAGATTTGCATCCGGCTCAGCTTGCCGGTCAGGGCCCACAGTACAGCCATGGCGATCAATATGATGGGCACGAAGATCAGCGTGGCGACGATAAAGCCGGAATACTCGGTCCCCGCCATTTCATAGGTGTTGTCACGGATGCGCAGGTAGATCAGGAAAAAGACCAACGGTGGTCCCAATTCCAGCACCTGTTTCAACAGGGGATTGATCTCGCGCGCGTCTGCCATGCTCTTCCTCAAGTTATCCGCCCATCTCGACGATGACCGCCCCGGCGGCGATCAGCGCCATCAAGGCAATTCTGCGCGGTCCTACCGTTTCTTTCAGCACCAGCCAACCGATGATTGCCGCAAACACGGTTGAAGTTTCGCGCAGCACCGCCGCCTCGCCCACTTTATCCAGCCGCGTCGCCATCATGATGGAGCCGAAGCTGAGAAAGGCAACAATCCCGCCGATCACGCCGCGTAACATCAAGGGCGGCAGTGCGGGGGCGTCCTGCATACGGCGCCAGCGCATGTAGGCGATGGGCGGCATGAAGATACCGTCAATCATGAAGAACCAAGCGAGGAAGGTGAACGGGTTCTCGGTCGCGCGGATGCCGTAGGCGTCGTAGGTCGTGTAGAGAGCGACGAAGAGGCCGGTGATGACGGCGAGGCCCAGCGCCATGGGAAGCGTTTCGCGGTTGGTTTGGAGGTGGCGCAGGTTGTAGAGCGCGAGGCCGTAGATGCCGGCCAGCAAGACGCCGACACCCAGCCATTGAACGATGGTGAAGGTTTCGGAGAAGAGGAGGTAGGCCCCGATGACGGTAAACAGGGGGCCGGTGCCCCGGACGACAGGGTAGACCACCGTGAAATCGCCTTTGGTGTAGGCCCATGCCTGCAACAGTTTGTAGCCGACGTGGATCACGAAAACGACGGCGAAGATGGGCCACATATGCGGTTCGGGCCAGGGCACCACGAAGAGGGCGAAGGGCGCGGCCATGAGGCCGTAGGAAGCGTCGATGGCCCCGCGGGTCAGCCAGGGGTCATGCCGCCCTTTTTGGAGCGCGCCAAAAACAGCGTGGAGAAAGGCCGCCAAAATGGCGAGGTACAGGGCCACGGTGTGCCCCGTTTCAGTGCCCTCAATACTGGCCAGCCATGCGGTCATTCAGGGGCTGTCCCAGCGTGGGACATTTTACAACCCCCTGATAGAACGCGATAAAACACCTTACAATCCCGTTAACGCGGCCGCGAAGTCCTCGGGGTCAAAGGGTGACAGATCGTCGATCTGCTCGCCCACGCCGATGGCGTGGATGGGCAGGCCAAACTTGTCCGCCAGCGCCACGAGAACCCCGCCCTTGGCCGTCCCGTCAAGCTTGGTCATCACGAGGCCGGACACATCCGAGACCTCCTGGAACACTTTAACCTGATTGAGCGCGTTCTGACCCGTTGTCGCATCCAGCACCAAGAGCGTGTTGTGCGGCGCGCTTTCATCCTTCTTGCGAATGACGCGGACAATCTTGGCCAGCTCTTCCATCAGGTCGCCGCGGTTTTGCAAACGGCCCGCCGTGTCGATCATCAGAAGGTCCGCACCTTCGGCTTGCGCCTTGGTCATGGCATCGAAAGCGAGGCTGGCAGGGTCAGTACCTTCGGGCGCGGTCAGCACAGGCACCCCTGCCCGTTCACCCCAGACCTGCAATTGCTCCACGGCAGCGGCGCGGAACGTGTCGCCTGCGGCAATCACCACCGACTTGCCTGCAGCGCGGAACTGGCTGGCGAGCTTGCCGATGGTCGTGGTCTTGCCCGAGCCGTTCACACCCACGACCAGCACGACCTGCGGCTTTTGCGGGTAGAGCGGCATTGGTTTGGCGACGGGATCCATGATGCGGGCGATTTCCTGCGCCATGAGTTCCTTGATCTCGCGCACGGACAATTTCTTGCCCATGCGCCCTTCGGCCATGTTGGCGGTGACACGCAGGGCGGTATCGACGCCCATGTCGGCGGCGATCAGCAACTCCTCAAGCTGTTCCAGCATATCGTCGTCGAGCGTGCGGCGCATGACGGGCGTGGCGTCGCGGCGGCCCAGCAGGCGGCCGAGGATGCCGCGCTTGGGTTGGTCGGGCTCCGGTGCGTCGTCGACCAGCGACACGGGCGCGACCGCAGCGGGCATTGCCATCGGTTTCGGGGCAACAGTTTCGGGCGCCTCTTGTGTTGCCACAACAGGTTCTTCGGTTGCGACGTCCGTCGGACGCGGTGTGGGCTCAGGCTCAGGCTCAGGCTCAGGCTCAGGCTCAGGCTCAGGCTCAGGCTCAGGCTCAGGCTCAGGCTCAGGCTCAGGCTCAGGCTCAGGCTCAGGCTCAGGCTCAGGC
>NZ_JCAPFI010000010.1:0-85787 GCF_059611725.1 Tateyamaria sp. LSS28
GTCATCGGCGCCAAGGGGAAGATCGAATTGCAGATGAACCGCGACTTCGGATCGGTCGACCCCCGCAAGCTTGAAGCCGCAGTGCGCGCCCTTCTCGACCAGCTCGATCTGTAATCTGTCCCCGCGGGGACAAACACACAAAGGGAACCGTTTTCCCAACGATGCGTACGCTGCGTTAACCCACCTGTCCCCGCGGGGACAAAACAGAAAGCCCGCCAATTCGGCGGGCTTTTTTGTTGGTGCCGGCCAACTGTCCCCGCGGGGACAGATCCGATTAACCCAACTCTTTTTCGATGATTTCGTTGATCAACCGGGCAAAACCTTCGGGATCTTCCTCATGAGCAAGATGACCCAATTCGGTAAAGCGATGCAGGGTGGCGTTGCGCATCCGGGATGTCACCTTTTCGGACACCTCGGGCGGCACAGTGGCGTCCTTGTCTCCGACAATGAAGTGCACAGCCGACGGGTGGTTTGGCAATCTGGCCAGAAACGGATCCAAGGCCCATTGCGCCATCATCAACAGTGTCCCATCCACATGGTTCCGGTCGGCGACCAATTGGCGATATAGCTCGAGGCCATCAGCGTCCAGTTGAGAACCCGTTGAACTGATAAGCGCCTTGATCCTGTCCGGTCGGTTGGACGCGCCGGAAAACAAGGATGCTGTGAATGGCACTGCTGCCAGCAACTTGGCCATCATGGGAAAGACAAGCCCGGCAAGCCCAGTGAACTGTGCCAATGCGGCATTGATCCCAATGACCAAGGGCGCTTGTCCCCGCGGGGACAGATCGCTTTCGGCGAGCCTCAAAGCAACGGCTGCGCCCGCGGAATGGCCAATGATGACATCGGGGATCCAGCCTTCTTGGTCGCACAGTTTGGCAATGTCTTCAGCCATCTGCTCAAGTCCGCTGCGATGTCGTGCACCAAGCTGGGTGAATCCCTGTCCTGGCAGGTCCAGAGCGACGATGTGATGACTCTGTGCGAGTATGGGTATGAGGTCGGCATAGGAGTGGGTCGATCCCCCGGCACCGTGCAGCATCAGCAGTGTTTTGCCCGCACCTGTTTCCTGGATATGCCAACGATGCACGGGTCCTTGTCCCCGCCGGGACAGTTCGGAATTGGGCCATGTGTGAATTTGCGCCCAGTCCATTCTTAGCTGTCCAAAGCCGCTTGCACCGCGCCGCTTAGCCGCTGCGCGTCAGCGCGCGGGAGGGCAACGTAGGGAGCGTCCAAAGTGCGGCTCAGATCCTTCAGAGCGGGTTGAGGGCGGTTGGACATGTCGATCACCAAAGCAGCCGTTCCGGAGCTGCGCAATGCCGTTGCCATCGTGGTCGCGTCTTGCGCGGCCTGCGCCCGGTTTGCTTGGCCGTCGAGCGCAATGTTGGCGCGTCCGTCGGTGATCAGAATGACGGTGGGTGTCAGTCCTCGGGCAACGCTTTGCTGCGCGAGCAGGAGGGCGTGTTGCAGGCCGGAGGCCAGGGGGGTGCCGCCTCCGCCGGGCAAGGCAGAGAGCCGCCGTTTGGTCTGGACCAGGGAACGGGTGGGGGGCAGCAGGGTTTCAGCCTCGGTGCCTCTGAACGAGATGAGAGCGACGTGGTCCCGGCTGGCATAGGCGTCGGCGAGCAGGAGTTCGATGGCGCCTTTGGCCTCTCCCAGTCGGGACACAGCGGCGGAGCCGGAGGCATCGACCGTGAAGATCAGGAGGCGGTCGGATTGCTCTGCGTAGCGTTTGAGGCGGATATCGGAGGGTCGGATAAGCAGGCCCGTGCGGTTGGGCTGCTGTTGGCGGCGCAGGGGCTGCCACGGGGCCGCTGCGCGGAGTGTGGCGATCAGGTCGATGCGCGAGGTGCCGTCGAGCCGTCCGGGGCGTGAGGGCAGGGGGCGGCCGCGGCGGTTGCTGGTGCGTTTTTGACCGGCGCCAGCGCCGCCGGATTTTCGAGTTGTCCCCGCGGGGACAAGTCCGTTTAGGAGGTCTGCTGGGAGTAGGGATTTGACGGTTTCGATCAGCATATCTGTGTCCGGGAATGCGTCGTTTTCCTGGTTGTCCCCGCGGGGACAATCATCATTTGAAGGTGGGGGAGGGGGGCTTTCCCGGTCCTCTATGTCCTCTGGGATCATGGTTGCGCGGTGCGGATAAACGAGAGTTGCAGCAACCTCGACGTCGGCGTCTGTGAGGTGCTCTCGGCCCATGTAGTGCGCATGGGCGCGTGCGGTGCGGAGGGCGAGGGTGGGCGCCCTGAGGGATACGATGCCGAAGCGGGTGGCGAGCAGGGTGAGCTGCAAGATCGCGTCTGCCGTTTTTACTGCTGTCCCCGCGGGGACAGATGGGGGTGTCCCCGCGGGGACAGATGGTTTTCGCCCTTCTGGTGACAGGTGGAAGGCGCAACGATCGGCGAGGGGATCGGGGGTGCGTTCGTCGGGTTCGATCCCTTCGTCAAAGAGCAAAAAGCCCTGTGTTAGAGACTGATCCGTGAGTTGAGAGAGTTTGGCTGCGAGGGCTGGCGGGCAGCGTTCGGCCATAGGGAGTTGAGCTATGCAAGATTCGCTAAAAAATGATTTAATTTCAATTACTTGCGCAGATGATAGCGTTGCGCTTAGGTCGATGCCGCCAAAGAGTTGTTCGTCTGAGATGGTGACGGGCAGTTTTCGGATGGGCAGGGAAGGGATGAAGCCTGCCAGTAGCGCGTCGCGGTCGGGGCTGGCGCGCATGCGGATGACTGCGCCGCCAAGGCCTGCGGGGTCGAGGGCCAGGAGGCGCAGGGCGAGGGCCGCGTTATGCCAGCTTTCGGCTGTCATTGCGTGCTGCCTTTGGCGGACGACACGTCCGCCTTACATGTGGGTGGTGATGCAATCGAGCGGTGTAGATCGTGGGATAAGTGGTTTGGCGGGGTGAACCCCGCCCTACGGGATGATGCAAGGGCAGCGCGCAATCGTAAGGCGGACGTGTCGTCCGCCGCGCCCGTCATGCCAGCACAGCGTCGACCGTGCGGGTGACGCGGGTGGTGCTGCCGGCCTCGTCCAGCGGGTCGCGGCGCAGGCGGTGGGACAGGGCGATGGGCGCGATGCGTTTGAGGTGGTCACGGGTGAGCACTTTCTTCTTCTCAAAGGCTGCCAGGGCGCGGGCGGCGCGCAGGAGAGTCAACTCGCCGCGCAACCCGTCGCTGCCGAGTGCGATGCACAGTTCGGCGCAATCATGCAGGATGGCGTCGGGCGTTTCGATCTGGGGCAGGAGCTTGCGCGCGGCGAGGATCTTGCGTCGGATCTTGGCGTCTTCCTTGGTGTAGGTCTCCATGAAGGCGTCGAAATCGCTCTCGAATGCGTCACGGCGTTTGATGACTTCGATCCTTTGGGCCACATCATTGGGGCTGCGCACTTCGACCGACAGGCCGAAACGGTCAAGCAGTTGGGGTCGCAATTCGCCTTCCTCGGGGTTGCCGGAACCCACCAACACAAAGCGGGCAGGGTGGCGGATGCTGAGCCCTTCGCGTTCGACTACGTTTTCGCCGGATTGGGCGACATCGAGCAGGAGGTCGACGATGTGGTCTTCGAGCAGGTTGACCTCGTCAATGTAGAGATAGCCCCGGTTGGCGCGGGCCAGTAGGCCGGGTTCAAAGGCCTTTTCGCCCCGCGTGAGGGCACGTTCGATGTCCAATGCGCCGACCACGCGGTCCTCGGTGGCGCCGAGGGGTAGGTCGATGACCGGAGTAGGGACACGCCGCTTCTTTTTCGTCTCTACATTGGCCCAATCGGGGCAATCGGCGTGTGTTGCGGCGTTGATTGGGCAGCCTTTTACGGCCGTGATCGGGGGCAGGAGGGCGGCAAGCGCGCGCACGGCGGTGGATTTGCCTGTGCCCCGGTCCCCAAACACCAGAACGCCGCCGATCCCGGGGTCAATGGCCGTGAGGATCATGGCCCGTTTCATGTCGTCCTGGCCGACAATAGCGGAGAAGGGGAAGGGCGTTTTCGTCATGCTGCGGTCAGGTCCAGTTGGGCGAGTGGGCTGGTGCCGCCCCATGTGCCGCTGTCGCCAAGGATGGCGAAACGGGCGTAAAGCTCTTCGCGAAACCATGCGCCATCGCGGACGGCCCGGATTGCTTCGGCGTGGGGGCCGTTGGTGCGGGCGAATTGCGCCATTTCCTGTGCGCCCGGCCAGATGGAGAAGGTGACCTGGTGGAGCATGGGGACTTCGCCGATGCCGATCTTGAACACCACGTTGGGGTCACTGCCGATCATGGCAGAAATGTCGGGGACGCGGCGCCAGAATTTCGTCAGGATGCGGGGTTTGATCGTGGCGCGGGTGAGGGCGGCGAGTGGGCCTGATTGCGGCTCTGATACGGGAGAAAACGGTGTTTTGCCGCTCCAAGCCCCGCGGGCCGAGGTGGGGGCGAGGAAGACAGTCCAGTGTTCGGATGCGCGGGCGCGATAGCGTTGGAAGATGCGTGTTGTTTCGATGCGGTGGCGGGCTGTTTCCGGGTCGGGCCACGTGCAGAGGATGGCGTAGACGGCTGTGTTTGGAACCGGCGTGAACCCTTCGCCGGTACCGGAGCCGCAGAGTTTCCAGAACCGCAGGTCCGGCACGCGCGCCATGGCCATCCGTGCGCCACCCATCATTGTCAGCGCCCATGCCCGGTCGCGCCACCGTGGGAAACGGAAGAAGGATATGGAGGTCGTTTGGTTCATCATGTCGCACTGGTAGCGTGCCCTATGGCACAAGATTCAGCCTATCGGTGGAAAAGAAATTGTCAACTAAACTAGACACTCGTATTGTTTTGGAGAGATGACACGCCTTGATCCCATCGAATCGAAGACCCGTGCGGGCAACCGCGCCATCGTCATTGGTGCGGGCTTGGGTGGGTTGGCTGCCGCCATGCGCCTTGGAGCCAAGGGCTATGCCGTCACTGTCGTTGACAAACTGGATGTGCCGGGGGGCCGTGGATCGGCCATTTGGCAGGACGGGCATCGCTTTGATCTGGGGCCGACTATTGTGACCGTGCCGCAGCTCTATCGCGAGCTTTGGGCCGCGTGTGGTCGGCGGTTCGACGACGATGTGGAGCTGCGGTCTTTGGACCCATTCTATGAGATCCGCTGGCCGGATGGCACCAAGTTCGTGGCCCAGCATGACACCGATGCCATGCGGCAAGAGGTGGCGAAGATCGAGCCACATGATGTGGCTGGTTTTGATGCCTTTTTGCGCGACAGTGCCAAGCGGTACTGGTTTGGCTTCGAGGATTTGGGCCGGCGGTCGATGCACCAGCTTTGGGATTTGGTGAAGGTGCTGCCCACCTTCGGGATGCTGCGGGCTGATCGCTCTGTCTATGCCCATGCGGCGCGCCGGTTCCGCAATGAAAAGCTGCGCATGGCGTTTTCGTTTCACCCGCTCTTTATCGGCGGCGATCCGACCCACGTGACCAGCATGTATATTCTGGTGAGCTATCTCGAGAAGCAATTTGGCGTGCATTACGCCATGGGTGGGTTGGCCGGGATGGCCCGGAAGATGGCCGATGTGATCGAGGATCAGGGCGGTACGCTGCTTATGGACACTGTGGTTGACGAGATTGTCGTTGATGACGGGCGTGTGCGTGGGGTGCGGTTGGAGTCGGGGCTGGCACTCGGCGCTGATGTGGTCGTGTCCAATGCCGATGCCGGTCACACCTATGATCGTTTGATGCGGCAGCTGCCCAAGAAGCGGTGGACGCCCGCCAAGTTGAAGCGCACACGCTATTCGATGAGCCTGTTTGTCTGGTATTTCGGGACCAAGGGCACGCGGGGGCAGTGGGGTGATGTGGGGCATCACACCATCCTGAATGGTCCGCGTTATACCGGGTTGCTGAGAGATATCTTTATCAAGGGCACGTTGTCGGAGGACATGAGCCTGTATGTGCATCGTCCGTCTGTCACCGATCCGTCCGTCGCGCCGGAGGGTGATGATACGTTCTATGTCCTGAGCCCTGTGCCGCATCTGGGCCATGGCGGCGTGGATTGGGCAACGGAGGCGGAGGCCTACAAGGCCAAGGTTTTGGCCGTGTTGGAAGACCAGCTTTTGCCCGGATTAGGGTCGAAAATCAGCACGGAACAGGTGTTTACGCCCGAGACATTCCGTGATCGGTACCTGTCGCCGCATGGCGCTGGCTTTTCGATCGAACCGCGCATTCTGCAGTCGGCCTGGTTTCGGCCTCACAATGTGAGTGAAGAGGCTGAGGGCTTGTATCTGGTGGGCGCGGGCACCCATCCCGGCGCTGGTGTGCCGGGGGTGATTTCAACGGCGGAGGTTCTGGCGCAATTGGTGCCGGATGCGGTGCTATGATCGATCCACGTGACCTTGAGGCTTGTACCGAGGCGATCCGCCATGGGTCGTTGTCGTTTCATGCGGCCTCCAAGCTGCTCCCAAAGCGGGTGCGTGACCCGGCGCTGGCGCTTTATGCGTTCTGCCGGTTGGCGGATGACGAGGTGGACCTGAAGGCGGAGAAGGTGGAGGCGGTGCTGCGCCTGCGGGATCGGCTGGATCTGGTCTATGCCGGGACGCCCAAGGATGCGGCGCCGGATCGGGCTTTTGCCGCCGTGGTCGAACAGTTCGAGATGCCGCGTGCCTTGCCTGACGCCCTGTTGGAGGGTTTGGCATGGGATGCGGATGCGCGGACCTATGCAACGCTGTCGGGGGTGAAGGACTACTCAGCGCGGGTGGCCTCTGCTGTTGGGGCCATGATGTGTGTTCTGATGGGCGTGCGTGACGGCGATGCGTTGGCGCGGGCCTGTGATCTGGGCGTGGCCATGCAGCTGACGAATATTGCCCGCGACGTGGGCGAAGACGCGCTAGAGCGCCGTTTGTACCTGCCGACAGAGTGGCTGGAAGAGGCGGGGATGACGCCCGAGGGCTTCTTTGCCGACCCGCGCCCGACCAAGGCGGTGCGGGCGATGGTCAAGCGGTTGGTGATGGAGGCGAACAGGCTCTATTACAGGTCAGAAGCGGGGATTGCCGCGCTGCCGCGCGGGTGCCGTCCGGGGATTTATGCGGCGCGGTTCATCTATGCGGGCATCGGTGGGCGGCTGACGGGGATGGGGTATGACAGCATCTCCGCTCGGGCGCGGACATCGAAGGCACAGAAGCTGGGGTGGCTGGCGCAATCGGTGGCGCTGAGCGGGACCAGCATGGTCATGCCGCAATCGGCCGTCCTTTATGCCAAGCCGCTGCCCGAGGTGCAGTTTCTGGTCGATGCCGCCGCCACCGGGGCGCGGCCTAGCCGCAGTGACAGTCTGTTCGAAGCGCTGGCCGCGCTGGAAGCCAAGCGACAGGCGGATCGGGCAAGCTTGATCGGGACCCGCGCACGGGTTACGTGACCCTCATGTTCTGGCTTTTGTTCTGCATCTTCTTCGCCGCCTGCCTTGGCGCGGGCGTAACCGGTGGGTTGTTCCCGCCGGGCCCATGGTATCGGTCGCTGTCGAAGCCAAGCTGGACGCCGCCCGACTGGGTGTTTCCGGTGACGTGGATGGTGCTTTATGTCTGCATGGCCGTAGCAGGTGCGCGCGCGGCAATGGCCGAGGGCAACGGGATCGCCATGGCGTTCTGGGCGATGCAGATCGCGTTCAACGGGCTGTGGACGCCGGTGTTTTTTGGGTTGCGAAATATCCGGTTGGGCATGGCGATTATCGGGGTGCTGTGGGTGACGGTGCTGAGTGCGATGCTGGCCCTGTGGCAGGTGGATACCCTAGCAGGGCTGCTGTTTGTGCCGTATCTGGTGTGGGTGACGATTGCCGCATCACTGAATTGGGGTGTATGGCGGTTGAACCCGGAAGAGGCGGCGAAGGGATCTGTGCAGGCGGGGTGAAGGGGCTTTCGCCCGACCAACCGCTCGTATTTTCGACGCGCTGACGGGACCGGAACAAGCCGAAGGCGCCGGTCCAACACAAGCCCGTCCCGGCGGGCTGGTGTTTTGACTGCTGCCCCGAACAGAATTTCTGTGGAATGTGTTTGGCTGCCATAAAGTGCTGCCGAAGGGATGGTGCGACACCAGCCCACGGGCCTGTGCTGGACCGGCTTTGGATTGGGTGTGCGGACAAAACGGCCCTTTGGGTCTCGGCGACCAATGACGGCTTTGCCCACATTCGACCTATGCTCTTCCTGGTGACTATTCCGACGCAGGTAGAACTGAAGCTACGTTACGCACCGTTTCAGCCTATTTCATAGTGGCTGACATCATCCAGTGCTCCTTTTCGCTCCATTCGAGAATATCGGACAGAATCCCGACTGTGCCGTCGTCTCGGACATCAGCAAGAACCTGAATTGCATTGCGGAGTACATCAATGAAGCGGTGAAAATCGGCGCAATGGTTCGCAAGCATTTCATCTGTCGTCTGGGCGGTCGCATCCTGGGTTGGATTGGATAAGACAAGCAGCTCATCCAATGATGCGGGTGCTTTGCTCCCCAGCACACGCAACCGTTCTGCGATTGCATCGAGGAACCCGTTGAGCGTCTGGTATTGGGTCTCAAACATGGCGTGCAAGCTGCGGAAGTTTGGACCTTCCACATTCCAATGATAGCAGTGGCTCTGCACATAGAGGCGGAAAACCTTGCCCAAGACCGCATTTATCGTGTCTTCCTTGACTGAGTTTGATTTCATTCTTTGTCCTTTGATTTTTGTCTGCTCGGGCGAACAACGCTGTAATCGTGCCCGCCATCAAAGACGTCGATGGCGGGCACGGCATAGCTTTGACCTTAGGCAGAGCGTCCCGAGTAGGGGTTGGTTTACAGAGCCGCTGCCTTGATCTGTGCCACAGCTTCTTCAGTGCTCCAGACCGCGTTAGCGATGAAGCGGAAGTTGATGAGGGCAGCGAGGTACCCATCCCCCTCCGGCAGTTGCGCCGCAGCCGTCGCATCCCGCACCACGGCCACTTCGAAACCCTTCTCCATCAATTCGCGCATATGCGATTCCGTGCACAGGTTGGCCGACATTCCTGCCAGAATGACTTGATCCACGCCCTGCTTGCGCAGTTGCAGCGACAGGTCGTTGGTGTCGTTGCCATACATCTTGTGGGGCGAGGTCACGATGGTCTTGCCGTCGTTTATGTAGGGTTTGTATTGCTCCAACCAGTCTGCGCCCGAGCCTTCGAAACCTTCAATGTCCAGAGGCCCCTTACGGTCAAACATACCGATATTGTGCATTAGTTTTTCCAACGCGCCTTCGAACTTCCAACCATGGTCAGTTGGATAGTAGTAGTGCGGAGACACGGCGGTGGTGATGTCGTACTCTTTGGCCGTACGGAACAGCGTTTCGATGTTTTCAACCGTGTTGTGTTCAGTGACGGACGCGCCGATCACGCCCCAAGTCACACCATCGGGGCTGAGGAAATCGTTCTGTGGGTCGGTCACGACAAGGGCTGCGCGGCTCAGGTCGAGCTTCATGTCAGAGGGCGGCAATGCAGGTTCGGCCGGTTCAGCATAGGGGTTGGCCTTGACTTGCGCGTGAGCGGTTCCTCCCAGCGCAGTGGCAGCAGCCGCTGCAGTCCCTGCCAGTCCGGTGGTCAACGCCGCGCGACGTGACAGTTTCTTGCCGCCGTGGTCATGGTCATCACAATTGCACATAAGGTCTTTCCTTCTTTGGGTGTATCGAGAAGCCTTGTGTGTGACAGTCGGTGTGCCTTTTCGTCTTGATTTGGACCAGTCAGGAAAATTTTCGTGACGGCAGAGGAGTTTAAGGCCAAAATCATCGGATGAGCTACGACCACATTTTCGATCAACTCGACATCCGTACGGAACCGTTTGCCATCTGTGAGATCCACGGAACCTGCCATGTTGCCCTCAAGCCAGATGCGGCGGTGACCCTGCACTATATCCTGTGCGGCGAGGGCCAGATCACGATGCGGGGGCAGGCCCCGATCAGAATATCCAAGGGCAGTTTGGTTTTGATCCCTTCACTGAACAGCCACGAGGTCTTGAATGACGGCGCGACGGTCGTGCCCGGACCGTCTTGCAAACCAGCAGCGCTGAACTTGGCGCAGGTCCTCAAATCCGCCCCAGATGAAGGTGACGGCAGTGCCAGCCGCCTGGTCGCACTTTGCGCGCACGTTAATATTGGGCTGATGGGGGCCACGGATGTGGTCAACTTAATCCGTGAGCCGTTGGTAACGCGTGCCGAACCCGGCAGCGACCTGATGGTATTGGTCGACACATTAATGCGCGAAGTGTGCGAGCCAAGCGTCGGCAGCCGCGCTTTGATCCGGGTTCTGTTGATGCAGGCTGTGATTGTCATGATGCGCAAGCGAATGACTGAGCAGGCAGGGCCGTTGGATTGGATGGCCGCGCTGCGTGATCCGATGCTGTGGAAAGCGTTGAACGCGATGTTGGACAACCCGGGCAATCCGTTTTCCGTAGAGTCTCTCGCGGATATTGCAGGCATGAGCCGGGCCGCGTTTGCGAAGCGATTTTCTGAAGCGTATGGCGCAGGACCGATGGAGCTACTGCGCAATCTGCGGGTGCGCAAAGCAGGCGACCTACTGCGCAATACAGATTTGCCAATGAAAAGAGTGGCTGAATCTGTTGGGTTTTCCAGCCGCAGTGCCTTTAGCCGCGCTTTCGAAACGACATCCGGCCAAAGCCCCAGTGCATTCCGCAAAGCCGTCAGAAAGCCGTGACACCGGTTATCGCCTTTGTCGCGTTTGGCACTCATTCGTGCATCAGGCAGAACAAATTAGCCCAAAGCCGACATTGGTTCGAACTGCAGCACACAGCACTCTGGGCTCTTACCTGCCGTTCATACAACTCCCCTGAACCCACTGGCGGACGTTGGAGAAGGGTCAGGAGAAGGTCCATTTGCTGCGTCTGGGGACCCGGACTGCAAGCATCGGTTTGATCAGGGGCGAGCGGAAGCGCGTGAGGTCGAGCGCTTCGTGCACGCCGGTAGTCCGTTCGCCGTTCAGGGTCGTTTCCACTGCGGAGCGGGAGTAGAACGGCGCGTCGAGCATGTTTTGCACTTGGCTGGCTTTGGCGCCCGCGTCTCCGCGGGTTTCGCGTTTGACCGCCCAGAGCGAGCGGCGGATGGGGGCTTTGGGCGGGAGCGGGATGCTGGCGGCTTTGCCCGTTTCGTCGAAGTGGAAGCCTGCGGCGAGTTCTGAGCCGTCGAGCCTTGTGGCGTCGTAGAAGCAGGTGGCGCCGTTTCCGGTCGGGTAGCGGCCCCAGGTCCAGTAGCTGAAGTCTTCTTCCAGAGCGCGGGTGCCGAAATTGGCGTCGAAGTAGCCTTCGCCCGACCACTGCCAGCCGGGGCGGTCGATGTCGACTTCGATGCGGCTGCGGGGGGCGAAGGGGCGCCAGATATGGGCGTTGTCATTTGTGAGGGGGAGTTCGACATTGGTGAGCGCCGAGGGGATGACCCGGATTTGGCCCTTGATCCGCGAGATCAGCGGGGGAGATGAGATTTCGTCGATGTCGATGATCAGTGTGTCGTCTTCCCAGCGCATCATGGAGGGGCCAACCTCGAACCTTGAGGCCGTTTGCCGGAGCGCGGAAGTGCCCCGGTCTGTCATCGTGAACCGGCCGCCTTTGCCATAGGTGGCCACGTTGATGCAGACGTGGTTTTGCGGGTTCTTGCGCCCGGACCAGCGGTACCAGGGCGAGAAGACCGAGCCTATGAAGCCGATGACCGAGACGGCGCGGGTGCCGCAATCGCTTAAGCCGTCGACATACCACCACGCATAGCCGTTTGGCCCGACCTCGATGTTGAAGTTTGGTCGCTCAAGATCGCCTCGACCGCGTGCCGGGCGGAGAGGGTGGCCATGGGCACACCCGCCCCCGGGTGCGTCCCGCCCCCCGCGAGATACAGGTTCGGGATCTGCGTTCGGGCCGTGGGGCGCTGGAGCGCCGCTGTCAGCCCGTGCGGCGTCTGGCCGTAGAGCGCGCCGAGACTTGCCGGAAACATCTGCCCGAACGCTTGGGGCGTCGTTATCGTTGTCGTATCCGGTGTCGGGCTGAAAGTCATCCCGTGCTGCGCCATCTGGTGCGTGATCTGATGAAGCCATGGGGAGAGGTCCTCCGAGGTGTCTTCGCCCGTCGCGGGCGCGTTTGTGATGATCTCGAACCGTTCAAGCTGGGGCGGATCGCGGTACTGGCCGCGGTCGAGGGCGCAGATGTAGAAGCTGGGATTTGCGGGCACGCGCCCGGCCATGAGGTCGCGGAATTCGCTGGTTGCGTCTTCGGCGAAGAAGACGTTGTGGTGTGCGAGGTCTGGTCCGTGCGGTTTGGCGGCGAAGCTGAGCACGCGGGCGGAGAAGCTGCGTTTGGCCTTGGCCGTTTGCGGGGCGATATGCGCTGTGTCGGGTCCGAGTGTGCCGGTGGCCAGCGCCCTTGGGTCGCCCGCATGTACCAGCACGTCACAGGGCAGGCGGGTTCCGTCTAGCAGATGGACGGCTGTTGCTTGCCCGTTCTGGACCTCGATCCGCTCCACATGTGCATTGGTCACTGTGTCGACGCCGTTTGCGTCCAGCACATGCAAGAGCGCCCGTGTCAGTTGGTGTATCCCGCCCTTGACCACCCAGACCCCGTTGGCCTCGGCCTGCCAGATCAGCGATAGGATGGCGGGGGCGTGGGTGGGGCTGCCGCCGACATAAGTGGCGTAGCGGCCAAAGAGTTGCCGCAGGCGCGGGTCGCGGAAGCTGCGCTTGAGCAAGGTCTTGAGTGTTGAGAGTGGCGCCATGGCCGGGATGAGGTGGGGCTGTGTCAGCACGTGTTTGGTGAGGGCGCCGAGTTTCGGCTCGGGGGCCTGCATCATGGGCGCGTCGAAGGCCGTGAAGAGCTGGCGCGTGCGTTTGGTGAACTTGAGGAAGCCCGCCACCGCATCGCTGCCGCCAAAGCTGCGGAGCGCGCGGATGTTGCGCTCTTCGTCTGCATAGAGACTGAGTATGCTGCCGTCGGGCCAGAAGTGGCGGGCCAGTTCATCTTGTTTGATCAGGGTTACGTGGTCTTCGAGCGTTGTGCCCAGTTGCGCAAAGAGATCGTCGAAGACGTGCCGCATCGTCAGCACGGTGGGGCCTGCGTCGATGGGGCCTGCCTTGGAAGGGACTGCGCGGATTTTGCCACCGACGGCCGCGTGCCGTTCCAGCAGTGTCACCGCAAAGCCCGCTGCCCGCAGCCGGGCCGCGCAGGCAAGGCCAGCGATGCCCGCGCCGATGATCACGGCGCGTTGCGGGGCGGGGGCTATGACATGGGTCATCGGGTGGAATGTTGACTCGTGACAGGCAATGTGTCCAGTATGATTTACACTTTAGTGTACGCTTAAAGTGACATTTATACCGAAAGGGAGCGACGCGCATGGGCCTGAGCACGCGGATCGAGACGGCGATTGCCGAGGCTGTGGATGTCGGGCGTGGGGCTGGTCGTGCCACCCCGCCGAAGCTGGCGAGCGCCTTGCATTATGCGACGGCCCCCGGTGGAGCGCGCATCCGTCCGACGATCCTCATGTCTGTTGCGATGGCCTGTGGTGATGATCGCCCGGCCGTGTCGAATGCTGCCGCGTCGGCGCTGGAGATGATCCATTGCGCGTCCCTCGTCCATGATGATCTGCCGTGTTTTGACGATGCGGATATGCGCCGCGGCAAGGCGTCGGTGCATCGTGCCTATTCCGAGCCGTTGGCTGTGCTGGCCGGTGACAGCCTGATCGTGCTGGCCTTCGAAACCCTTGCCCGACAGTCGGGGCATGCGCCCGAGCGGGTGGCGCAGTTGATCATGACCCTGGCTCAACGCACCGGCATGCCCGGTGGTATTTGCGCAGGGCAGGGATGGGAGAGCGAGGATCAGGTGGATCTGAAGGCCTACCATCAGGCCAAGACCGGGGCGCTGTTCATTGCCGCCACGCAGATGGGTGCCATTGCGGCAGGGCAGGATGCGGAGCCGTGGTTCGAGCTGGGCGACCGGATCGGCGAGGCGTTCCAGGTGGCCGATGATTTGCGCGATGCGCTGTATGACGAGGCGACGCTTGGCAAGCCTGCGGGTCAGGACGACCTGCACGGGCGGCCCAATGCGGTGGCCTCATTTGGCGTGCAGGGTGCGATCTCTCGCCTCAAGGATATTCTGGGTGGGGCGATCGCGTCGATCCCGAGTTGCCCGGGCGAGGCGCAGCTGGCCGAGATGGTGCGGATGTATGCGGAGCGGCTGACGCCTGTTGTGTCTCCATCCCGCGTGCCGGGCGAATGACAAGCGACGCGCATGACCTGCCGGGTTGGCCCAAGTATAGGGTCAGTGGCTGGGTGAACCGGCTGGTCGCGCGACCCGGGTTTCAAAGTTGGGCGAGCAAGTTTCCACTCACACGATCGCGGGCGCGGGCCGATGGCGCGGCGCTGTTCGATGTGGTGCAGGGGTTTGTGCAAAGCCAGGTTTTGATGGCTTTGGTGGAGCTGGACCTGTTCCGGCGGTTGCGGGCAGGGCCGCAGACAGCCGAGACATTGGGGCGCGCCTGTGATGTGCCTGAGGATCGGATGCGGGTCCTGTTGCAGGCCGGTGCCGCGCTGGGGCTGCTCAAACGCAAGAGGGATCGTTTTGCGCTGGCGCGCAAGGGGGCCGCGCTGATGGGCGTGCCGGGGCTGGAGGCGATGATCCGGCATCACAAAGCATTCTATGATGATTTGCGTGATCCGGTGGCGTTGCTGCGCAAACCGGACGAAACGAAGCTGAGCCAGTTCTGGCCCTATGTCTTTGGCGGCGACGTCGATACCGGCGACGCCGCGATCTATTCCGACCTGATGGCGCAATCGCAGCGCTTGGTGGCAGAGGACACGTTGCGGACCGTATCGCTGAAAGGTGTGCAGCACCTTCTGGATATTGGAGGCGGCACGGGGGCGTTTCTGGAAGCGGCGGGTCAGGCCAACCGGACGATGCAGATGACGCTGTTCGATCTGGCGCCCGTGGTGCCCGATGCGCAGGCGCGGTTTGACGCGGCGGGGATGGCAGACCGGGTGACCATCGCGCCGGGGTCGTTCCGCGAGGATGCCTTGCCCGAGGGCGCGGATGCGATTTCACTGGTCCGCGTTCTTTATGATCATTCCGATGACACAGTGCGCGCTTTATTGGCCAGGGTGCATGATGCCTTGCCCCCCGGCGGGCAGTTGATCGTGTCCGAGCCGATGGGCGGCGGTGCCCGGCCCGAGCGGGCAGGGGACGTGTATTTCGCATTTTACACGATGGCGATGCAGACGGGACGCGCCCGATCTGCGGAGGAGATCAGTGCGCTTTTGGCCGAGGCGGGCTTTGATCAAGTGCGCTGTCCGACGCCTGCGCGCACCTATGTCACGCGCGTTGTGACAGCGGTGCGTCCGATCTGATTTACAGGAAAGTGTCCAATCTAATTGACACAATGATATGTCCAACTAGAATGACACATAACGACAAAGCGTCGCCCTGAGTCTCTTTCAAAGGAAACCGGGCAATTGCGGCGCCCGAACATGGAGATGACCTTGGACACTTCTGCCGTCCTACTGAAAGGTCCCAAAGACCTTGATGTCGACACGCTGGCGCTGACGGCGCCGGGGGCAGGTGATCTGGTTGTTGAAGTCACGCATTCTGGCATTTCGACGGGCACGGAAAAGCTGTTCTGGTCGGGCGACATGCCGCCCTTTCCGGGCATGGGCTATCCACTGGTGCCGGGCTACGAGGCTGCGGGCGAGGTGGTAGAGGCCGGTGTGCTGACCGGGTTCAAACCCGGCGACCGTGTGTTCGTGCCGGGGTCGAATTGTTTCGAAGAGGCCTTTGGCCTGTTTGGTGGGGCGGCGAAAACGCTGGTCACCGGCAGCGAGCGGGTCACGCGCATTGATCCAGAATTGGAGGCCGAGGGCGCATTGCTGGCCTTGGCCGCTACGGCCCGTCACGCAATGGCTGGCATGAACAAGGCCGTGCCGGACCTGATCGTGGGCCACGGTGTGCTTGGCCGGTTGCTGGCTCGGTTGACCATCGCCTCGGGCGCGCCTGCGCCGAAGGTGTGGGAGATTGACCCTGCCCGCCGCGCCGGTGCGCAGGGGTACGAGGTTCTGCATCCCGACGATGACAAGCGCCGCGACTATCGGTCGATCTATGACGCGTCGGGGCAGGGGAGCCTGTTGAACGATCTGGTCGGTCGCATCGCCAAGGGTGGTGAGATCGTGCTGGCCGGTTTCTATTCCGCGCCTTTGAGTTTCGCCTTTCCGCCCGCCTTTATGAAAGAGGCGCGGTTCCGCGTGGCGGCCGAGTGGACTCGCGAAGATCTGGCCGCGACCCGTGCGCTGGTGGAATGCGGCGCGCTGCGACTGGATGGGCTGATCACACATACGCGCCCCGCTGCTGATGCACGCGCGGCGTACGAACAGGCCTTCACTGACGGGGCCTGCCTGAAGATGATTTTGGATTGGGAGCATTAAGATGAAAGACGAGGTTCCTAATCTTAAGGATTTCGATCAGCGCCTGCGCGATGAAGCCAACGAAGATTTGGCCGACGTGCTGCCTGCCGAGGTCACGAAGAAAACCCAGATCATCGCGATCTATGGCAAGGGCGGGATTGGTAAGTCGTTCACCCTCGCCAACCTGAGTCACATGATGGCGGAGCAGGGCAAGCGTGTGCTGCTGATTGGCTGCGATCCGAAGTCTGACACCACCAGCCTGTTGTTTGGTGGCAAGGCGTGCCCGACCATCATCGAAACCTCGACCCGCAAGAAACTGGCGGGCGAAGAGGTGAAGATCGGTGACGTGTGTTTCAAGCGTGGCGGTGTGTTTGCCATGGAGCTTGGTGGCCCGGAAGTGGGTCGCGGCTGCGGTGGGCGCGGCATCATTCATGGTTTCGAGTTGCTCGAGAAGCTGGGCTTTCACGATTGGGATTTCGACTACGTCCTTCTGGACTTCCTCGGCGACGTGGTCTGTGGCGGGTTCGGCCTGCCCATCGCGCGGGACATGGCGCAGAAAGTGATCCTGGTCGCGTCGAACGATTTGCAGTCGCTGTATGTGGCCAACAACGTCTGTTCGGCGGTGGAGTATTTCCGCAAGCTGGGCGGCAATGTCGGTGTGGCCGGGCTGGTCATCAACAAGGACGATGGGTCGGGTGAGGCGCAGGCCTTTGCCGAGGCCGTGGATATTCCGGTGCTTGCCTCGATCCCGCAGGATGATGATCTGCGCAAGAAATCCGCGAATTATCAGATTGTCGGCACGGACACGTCCCAATGGGGTGCCCTGTTTGCTGCCCTGGGAGAGAACGTGGCCGTCGCACCGCCGGTGCGTCCCGCACCCTTGTCGCAGGATGGGCTGCTTGATCTCTTTGATGGGTCAGAGACGGGGGCGGGCATTGAATTGATCCCGGCCACGGACATGGACATGCGCGGCAAGAATGCAGCGCCGAAAGAGTCCCTTGAAGTGGTGTATGACGACGCATGAGCCCCAAGGTCACATATGACGCCGCCGATACGGTGGAGGTGACCAAGGGCCACCCGCGCGAGGCAGAGATGCCTTTGGCGGAGGCGCCCGTGGATGGTCTGGGCTGTCATTCAGGCTCCGAGATGGAAAAGGCCGCGCGGATGGCGGGCAACTCTGAGATGCTGGACAAGTTCGCCGCTGACTATCCGCAAGGACCCCATGACAAACCGCAAAGCATGTGCCCGGCATTCGGGTCGTTGCGTGTGGGTCTGCGGATGCGCCGCGTGGCGACTGTGCTGAGCGGCTCGGCCTGCTGTGTCTATGGACTGACATTCGTGTCCCATTTCTACGGGGCGCGGCGGTCTGTAGGGTACGTGCCCTTCAACTCCGAAACGCTGGTGACCGGCAAGCTGTTCGAGGACATTCGCGAGTCTGTTCACGATCTGGCGGACCCAGACAAATATGACGCCATTGTCGTGACGAACCTGTGTGTGCCGACGGCCTCTGGCGTGCCGCTGCGGCTGTTGCCGGACGAGATCAATGGGGTTCGGATCGTCGGGATCGACGTGCCCGGGTTTGGGATTCCCACCCATGCCGAGGCCAAGGATGTTCTGGCTGGGGCGATGTTGAAATACGCCCGCGCCGAAGTGGAGGCCGGGCCGGTCGCTGCGCCCGTGGGTGGAAAATCTGATCGCCCGACCGTGGCGCTGCTGGGAGAGATGTTCCCAGCGGATCCCATGATGATCGGGCAAATGCTGGCACCCTTGGGTCTGGCTGCGGGGCCTGTGGTGCCGTGCCGGGAGTGGCGCGAGCTTTACGCAGCTCTGGATGCGTCCGTCGTGGCGGCGGTGCATCCGTTCTATACCGCTGCCGTGCGTGAGTTCGAGGCTGCTGGTCGGCCTATTGTTGGCTCGGCCCCCGTGGGGCGTGATGGCACGGCCGCTTGGTTGAAGACCATTGGCGAGGCGCATGGCTGTTCAACTGAACAGATTGCCGAGGCGCAGAATGCTGTTTTGCCTGCGATTTCCGGCGCGTTGGCCGCGACGCCGATCAAGGGAACAATCACCCTATCAGGCTATGAAGGGTCCGAATTGCTGGTGGCCCGGCTGCTGATCGAGAGCGGGGCGGAGGTGCCTTATGTGGGCACCGCGTGTCCGCGCACGCCGTGGAACGCGGATGATCAGGCGTGGCTTGAAGCCAAGGGTGTGAAGGTGAAGTTCCGTGCGTCGCTGGAAGATGATTGCGCTGCCATGGAAGCGGTGCAGCCGGACCTCGCCATTGGCACGACGCCGGTTGTGCAGAAAGCCAAGGAGCTGGGTATTCCCGGGCTCTACTTCACCAACCTGATTTCGGCGCGGCCCCTGATGGGTGTGGCCGGGGCTGGATCGCTGGCCGAGGTCATCAATGCTGCCATCGCCAACAAAGGGCGCATGGATCACATGAAGGCCTTCTTTGAAGGTGTGGGCGAGGGCGATACGGCCGGTGTCTGGGAAGGTGCGCCGAACACGCGGCCTGATTTCCGGGCGCAGAATCTGAAGAAGCTTGAGCGTCAGAAGAAGGCCGCGAAGGCGGCGGAGATGATTTAGTGCGCGGATATGGAACATATGCGCGCAACGGCGCGAGGCAGCGTTTGGCACAAGCCGAACGCGTTCGCGCACCGTTGTATGAAAGCGGATCGGTTGCCACGTTCCGCCCGGCGGGCACCGCCGGGCAGCGCCCGTCCGCCCCCCTGGGCGGGCGCTATGCGCCCACCCGCGGACGTGCGATGCCCTCAGCTCGATGCGGAGGTGCCTCATGCTGATCATGGATCACGACAGGGCCGGGGGATACTGGGGCGCAGTGTACGCGTTCTGCGCCGTGAAGGGTTTGCAATGTGTGATCGACGGCCCGGTGGGCTGCGAGAACCTGCCGGTGACGTCTGTTCTGCACTACACCGACGCGCTGCCGCCGCATGAGTTGCCCATCGTGACCACTGGGCTAGGCGAGGAAGAGCTGGGCCGCGACGGCACCGAGGGTGCCATGAAGCGGGCCTGGGGCACGCTGGACCCTGCACTGCCTGCCGTCGTTGTGACCGGTTCCATTGCCGAGATGATCGGCGGGGGTGTCACCCCCCAAGGCACGAATATTCAGAGATTTCTGCCGCGCACCATTGATGAGGATCAGTGGGAAGCGGCGGATCGGGCGATGACCTGGATCTTTACCGAGTTCGGTATGACCAAGGGTCGGATGCCGCCCGAGAAGAAACGCGAGGAAGGTGCGCGTCCTCGCGTGAATATCCTCGGTCCGATGTACGGCACGTTCAACATGCCGTCCGATCTGGCCGAGATCCGCAGGCTGGTCGAAGGGATCGGCTGCGAGGTCAACATGGTGATGCCCCTGGGTGCCCATGTGGCCGACATGCGAAATCTGGTGAATGCGGATGTGAACATCTGCATGTACCGCGAGTTCGGGCGCGGGTTGAGCGAGCTTCTTGCCAAGCCGTATCTACAAGCCCCGATAGGGGTCGAGAGTACCACCAAGTTCCTGCGCGCACTGGGGAACCTGGTGGGCCTCGACCCCGAACCTTTTATCGAGCGCGAGAAACACTCGACGCTCAAACCTGTGTGGGACCTGTGGCGGTCTGTCACGCAGGATTTCTTTGCCACCGCATCTTTTGCGGTGGTGGCAAACGAGACCTATGCACGCGGCCTGCGTCTGTTCCTTGAGGAGGACATGGGTCTGCCCTGTGCCTTTGCCACCGCTCGCGTGGCCGGCAAGAAGACCAACAACGAGGAAGTGCGCGCCTGGATGGGCCAGAAGCGCCCCTTGGTGGTCTTTGGGTCCATCAATGAAAAAATGTATCTGGCGGAGTTGAAGGGTGGGCATGGCCCGAGCCCCGCATTCATTCCTGCGTCTTTTCCCGGCGCTGCCATTCGCCGGGCCACGGGTACCCCATTTATGGGATATGCCGGCGCAACCTACGTCATTCAAGAAGTCTGTAATGGCCTCTTTGACGCACTCTTTCACATTCTGCCTTTGGCCACCGACATGGATGCGGCCGAGGCGACCCCGACGACCCTGCGCCGCGACTTCCCATGGGATGAAGACGCGCAGGCCATGCTGGACCGGATCGTGGCCCAGCACCCCATCCTGACCCGAATTTCCGCGGCAAAGACCCTGCGCGATGCGGCTGAGCAAGCAGCCCTCGCACAAGGTGCGGACCGGGTTGTGATTGAAACTGTGCGCGCTCTCGATCCCGCTTTGGCGGGGTCGTCCGACATGAAGGATCCGGCGCTTGCCGGGTCGTCAGACAACGTTTCCGAGGGAGGAACAGCATGACTGACATGACATCGAACATGGCGACCGAGGCACCCGCCAGAAAGCGCAACGGCGAGAAGACCGAGTTCATGGTCTATTTCGCGATCATCTTTGTGGCGACCTTGCCGCTGGCCTGCCTGACCTGGGCGCTGGCCGCGATCAAGTCGCGCAGCTTTACCGACAAGGGCCCGATGGCCCGGGCCTGGACCCAGGCGCGGATCATCACGCCGATGATCTTCAACGCGTGAGCCGCGTCACAAACATAACTTCGGGTCTGCGTTTGCGTAGACCAAGAGACGTCCTCGGCCTGTGTGCGCCTGCCGAGACACGAGACTGGACGCCTGCCTGCAGGTGGACAGAGCCCGGAGGGGGTGACCCCAAAGGACCCGGCCGCGGGGTGCGCGGCGTCAGCATTGATTTCCGGAGGAATGACTATGGCTGAAAACCTGTCTTTTACAGGTCTTACAGACGAGCAGGCGCAAGAATTGCACGCTGTCTACATGAGCGGGCTCTGGCTTTTCACAGCCGTGGCCGTTGTCGCTCACTTGGCAACGTACATCTGGCGTCCCTGGTTCGCGAACGGTTGGTAAGGACAAGACATGGCAAAGTTCTACAAGATCTGGCTCATTTTTGATCCTCGCCGCGTGTTCGTTGCGCAAGGCGTCTTTCTGTTCCTGCTGGCAGCGATGATTCACCTCGTCCTGCTGAGCACGGAGCACTTCAACTGGTTCGAGCTGGCTGCCCAAGGCGCCCAGTAAGGACTGGTCTGAAGGGATCATCAAGATCGCTGCGGGCGGGGCAACAGTGCGCCCCCGCCTGCCCGCAGCAAACCCATTCTGACACTACCAAGACGGCTGACGACCCGACCCGGGCCGCGCCGCCAAACGCGGAGATAGAGAGATGGCCTTGCTGTCCTTCGAACGAAAGTATCGCGTCCGCGGAGGGACGCTGATCGGCGGCGATCTGTTCGACTTCTGGGTTGGCCCTTTCTACGTGGGCTTTTTCGGGGTCACGACCGCCTTTTTCGCCCTTCTGGGCACTATCCTGATTTTCTGGGGCGCATCCCAACAGGGTACCTTCAATCCATGGCTGATCAACATCGCGCCGCCGGACCTGAGCTATGGTCTGGGCATGGCGCCCCTGCTGGAAGGCGGGCTGTGGCAGATCATCACGATCTGTGCCACGGGCGCATTCATCAGCTGGGCCCTGCGCGAGGTTGAGATTTGCCGCAAGCTGGGCATGGGGTATCATGTGCCCATCGGTTTCAGCTTTGCTATTCTGGCCTACATGACGCTGGTCATCTTCCGCCCCTTCCTGATGGGCGCGTGGGGGCATGGGTTTCCGTACGGGATCTTCAGCCACCTCGATTGGGTGAGCAACACCGGCTACGCCTATCTGCATTTCCACTACAACCCGGCGCATATGCTGGCCGTGACGCTGTTCTTCACGACCACGCTGGCGCTGGCGCTGCACGGGGCGCTGATCCTGTCCGCGGCAAACCCCGAAGAGGGCGAGTTGGCCAAGACACCGGATCACGAGGACACGTTCTTTCGCGACTTCATCGGCTATTCGATCGGGACGCTCGGCATTCACCGTCTGGGCTGGCTTCTGGCCATCAACGCGGTGTTCTTCAGTGCGGTCTGCATCATCATCTCTGGCCCGGTCTGGACGTCCGGCTGGCCCGAGTGGTGGAACTGGTGGCTGAACCTGCCGATCTGGGGCGCTGATCCGCTGCCCGTCTATCAATCCGGCTTTGGAGGGTAAGGGTATGTTCAATATCGAATATCAAAACATCTTCACCCAGGTCCAAGTTCAGGGGAACCCGGAATGGGGTATGGACGACGGCGGCGAGATGATGGCTGAGCGGGGCGGAAAGCCCTGGTTCTCGACCCTCGCTGGCTGGATCGGCAATGCGCAGATCGGACCCATTTACCTCGGCTGGACCGGCATGGTGTCGCTGGCGACGGGCCTGATCTGGTTCGTAATGGTCGGCATCAACATGCTGAGCCAGGTTGGATTCAGCATCCCCGAGTTCATCCGGCAGCTGTTCTGGCTGGCGCTTGAGCCGCCTTCGCCCGAATACGGGTTGTCCATGCCGCCACTGGACGAGGGAGGCTGGTACATCATCGCCTCGTTCTTCCTGCTGGTGTCGGTGATGACGTGGCTGTTGCGGTCCTACCTGCTGGCGGCTGAGCACAAGATGGGCAAGCACGTGTTCTGGGCTTTTGCGGCTGCGGTGTGGTTGTTCCTGGTGCTGGGTCTGTTCCGTCCGGTCCTGATGGGATCGTGGAGCGAGGCGGTGCCTTATGGCATCTTCCCGCACCTTGATTGGACGACCGCATTCTCGATCCGGTACGGCAACCTTTACTACAACCCGTTCCACTGTCTTTCGATTGTGTTCCTGTATGGCTCTGTCCTGCTGTTCTGTATGCATGGCGGCACCATTCTGGCCGTGACCCGCTATGGCGGTGACCGCGAGTTGGAGCAGATCTATGACCGCGGCACGGCGACCGAGCGGGCGGCCCTGTTCTGGCGCTGGACCATGGGGTTCAACGCCACGATGGAGGGCATTCACCGCTGGGCCTGGTGGTTCGCGGTGCTAACCCCGATCACGGGTGGCATCGGCATCCTGCTGACCGGCACGGTGGTCGACAACTGGTTCATCTGGGCGCAGGAGCACAACTTTGCCCCCGCCTATGACGGTGCATATGGCTACGAGGACTACGGGTCGTACGAAGCCTTCATCGGGAAGGAGAACTGATCATGCTGCCCAAGTGGTTCAATGAATGGAACAAGGCCAACCCGACCAATGTGTTCGGGCCGGCCATCGCCATCGGCATTGTCGGGAGCGCTGTCTTTGTCGCCGCCTTGTTGGTGACATGGGGCAACCCGGTCCAGACTGACAGCATGCAGACGGGTCCACGTGGCACGGGCATGTCGGTGCCGGAATACAACGTGGCCCGCAAGGCCGAGGATCCGACGGTGGCGGGCTACAGCTCGGCCCCGCCGGTTGTCCCGGGTGCTGGTGCTGCTCGCGCTGGTGATGTCATCGACAATGCCGAACCGTTGCTGGCCGATCTGACACCTGAAAACTACGAACGCATCGTGAATGCGATGCGGACATGGACGGGCATCAGCGTGCTGTTTGATGGCGAGGAAAACTACCAGACTGTGGTGGCGCGGCGCATGATCCAGATGACCCAGAACCTGAACGAGAACTGGGCGGGCCATGTCAATGTGAACGGGGATGCAGGTGTGAACTGCTATACCTGTCACCGGGGCGAGGCTGTTCCAAGCGACGTCTGGTTCAATGTCACGCCGGTCAATGAGAATGTCGGTGGTTGGGCTGCGGATCAGAACCGCGCCACGTCGATGAGTTCATCGACCTCGCTGCCCTCAACAGCGTTGGAGGTCTATCTGACCGACTATGACAGCCAGGTGAATGTACATGATCTGGAAAGCCGGGTGGCCGGTGTGCCGGGTCTGGATGACGATGTTCACACGATCCAGAAGACCGAGATGACGTTCAGCCTGATGAACTATTTCTCGAACTCGTTGGGTGTGAACTGTGTCTTCTGCCACAACAGCCGGGCGTTCTATGACGGGGCGCAGGTGACGCCGCAGTGGTCGACGGCCCAGCAGGGCCGCCAGATGGTCATCGAGCTGAACCAGGAATACCTGATCCCGCTCAAGGACACGTACCCTGCCGAGCGCCTTGGCCCGATCTATGCCGATGCGCCCAAGGTGGGCTGCCGCACCTGCCACAAGGGGTATCAGAAACCCCTGCAAGGCATGAACATGGTGGCAGATTGGCCTGAACTCGCGTCGACCGAGGCGCCTGTTTACGAGTGATGTGGCGGGGGTGGGCTTACGCCTGCCCCCGTGACGCCAGGCGCGGGTCGGTGGCTTCCTTGACCCACGCGCGGGATCATCTGGTCCCGGTTCCCTTCCTGTTGGCTACAGGAACCTGGCGTCGTGCTTGAACCCTCAGGCGCGACGCCTTTTTGCCCCAAGGGTCTGCTTGGCAAGGCGGGTGGGGCGAGTTGAAAGGATGTGCGCCCATGACCGAGAACATTGCAAAGACACCTCTGTTGGATGCCGTGGCTGGACCCGCTGATTTGAAGCGGCTGAGCGACGATGAGCTGTCCCGTTTGGCCGTCGAGTTGCGCGGGGATGTGATCGATGCCGTCAGCCGGACGGGCGGGCATCTGGGGTCATCGCTGGGCGTGGTTGAATTGACCGTGGGCATTCATGCCGTGTTCGACACCCCGCGTGACAAGTTGATCTGGGATGTGGGCCACCAGTGTTACCCGCACAAGATCCTGACTGGGCGCCGTCATCGTATGGGCAGCTTGCGTCAGAAGGACGGTATCAGCGGGTTTACGAAGCGGGCCGAGAGCGATTTCGATCCCTTTGGGGCGGCGCATTCCTCGACCTCGATCTCTGCCGCGTTGGGCTTCACCGTGGGTCGGGATATGGGTATGCCGACGGGCGATGCGATTGCCGTGATTGGCGACGGGTCCATCAGCGCGGGCATGGCTTATGAGGCGTTGAACAATGCCGGGCACGAGGGGCGGCGGTTGTTCGTGATCCTGAATGACAACGAGATGTCGATTGCCCCGCCTACGGGTGCGATGAGCACATATTTGTCGAACCTGTCCCGCAATTCTCCCTTTGCACCACTGCATGCGATTGCCGAGGGGATGGAGGCTGCGCTGCCCAAACCCATGCGCGACGGGGCGCGGCGGGCGCGCGAGATGGTGACGGGCGTTGAAAGCCGGGGCACGTTCTTTGAAGAGCTGGGATTTGACTATATCGGCCCGATTGATGGGCATGACATGGGGCAGGTATTGAGCGTGTTGCGTGCGGCGCGCACCCGGGCGACCGGGCCGGTGCTGATCCATGCCTGCACGGTCAAGGGCAAAGGCTATGCCCCCGCCGAAGGGTCCGCCGACAAGTATCATGGCGTGTCTAAGTTCGATGTGGAGACAGGCGAACAGTCCAAGGGCAAGAGCAATGCGCCGTCTTATACATCCGTGTTCGGCGAGACATTGGCCGATCTCGCGGCGAAGGACCCTTCGATCGTTGCGGTGACGGCGGCGATGCCGTCGGGCACTGGCGTCAACAAGATGGCGGATCGGTTTCCGGGTCGCGTGTTTGACGTGGGAATTGCAGAGCAGCATGGCGTGACCTTTGCCGCCGGGATGGCGGCCAGCGGTTTGAAGCCGTTTTGCGCGATCTATTCGACCTTCCTGCAGCGTGGATACGATCAGGTCGTGCATGACGTGGTGTTGCAAGGTCTGCCGGTGCGGTTTGCCATTGATCGGGCCGGTTTGGTCGGGGCCGATGGAGCCACCCATGCGGGGTCATTTGACGTCGGGTACCTAGCATCTTTGCCGGGGATCGTGGTGATGGCCGCCGCGGACGAGGCGGAGTTGGTGCATATGGTCACGACGGCGGCCGCGCATGACAGCGGCCCGATTGCCTTCCGCTACCCGCGTGGCAACGGGCGTGGGGTCGAGATGCCTTCCGAAGGCGAGCTGCTGGAGATCGGCAAAGGCCGGATGATCCAGGAGGGGTCGGACGTGGCGCTGTTGTCGCTGGGTACGCATCTGGATGCCTGCGAGCGTGCCGCCGCGCGGCTTGAGGCGGAGGGGGTGTCGGTGTCCATTGCCGATGCGCGTTTTGCCAAGCCCCTGGATATCGAGATGATCCGCAACCTTGCCGCGCGACATGAGCTGCTGGTGACGGTGGAGCAGGGGGCCATGGGTGGATTTGGGGCGATGGTGTTGCAGGCCATGGCGGCCGAAGGGCTGCTGGATCAGGGCCTGAAGGTGCGCACGATGCATCTGCCTGACCGGTTCATTGATCAGGCCAGCCCGGATGAGATGTACGAGGATGCCGGTCTGACGGCGGCGGATATTGTGAACACCGTGCGCGATGCCGTGAGGCGGGCCGAGAGCAATGTGGTTGATCTGATCGCGGGGGAGTAAGGCCTCGCTCATTCGACCTTCAAGCGCCGCTCGACGCCTTTGCCGGAGCGTCCGAATTCCCTGTTTCAAAAAAATCCCCGCCGGAGGCTCCGACGTCAACTGTTGGAGCCTCCGGCGGTCGTATTTTCAGTCAGAAGAAACACGCGCCCGGGCTGCGGCCGCCTGCTCAGGCAGTCCGGACTTTTCGTAAACCCCTGCCAGCATGGTGTTGAGCGGAATGCCATCGGGATCGAAGGTGCGGCGCATTTCAAGGACTTGTTGCGCCTGTGATGTGCGGCCCGCGCGGATCAGCGCATCGAGGTGGATCTGTTCAAAGAGGTCACGTTGGGCATGGCTGCCGCCGCATTCGGCGAGGCGTGGCAGGGCCTTGCCCAGAAAGCGGATGCAATCGTCGTAATCCTCAGCCGCATGCGCGGCGATGCCGTGCGCGGCCCAAAGGGCCACGTCGCGCCAGACGGGCCAATCGTGTTTTTTCTCATCCTCGGCGCGGGCTTCGATAGCCTTGAGTAGGGTCTCTCCCTCGGGGCGGTGGGTGCGGCCAAGCGCGTAGAGGTATTGCAGGGTGAGGAAGGCGCTGACTGTGTCGGCGCCCCGCTTTGCCACATGGTCAGCCACGTCCTGCCAGCGGTTGCCGACATTGACCCCGGCAAATTCGATCCGGGCGAGCAGCGACACAGCACCGACCTGATCCTGCGAGTAGTCCTTGTTCACGCCCCAGACATGGGTGTCGTAGGCTGCCAGCAAATCGTCGGTGCGCCCGGCGGATATATAGAACAGCGCCAGATGCCACCAGTTGTGGGTGTGCATGAAGCTGTTGAGGTCGGCCCAATGGTGGGCGACGGATTCTAGAAACGCGGTGCCCTCGGCCACCTGGCCACGGGTGAGGTAGATGTGTGCCAGCGCGTGGTGTGCCCACGGTTCACTTTCGTCCAATGACAGTGCGTGGCGGGCGGCGGCTTCGGCGTCATCCAGCAGGTGGCATTCCTCGAACCCGAAGGCGCGCATGCCGTGGGCATAGGCGATATCGGCTGCCCCGGGTTGGGCTTTTTGCGCCACCCGTAACATGGCGGGGAAGTCGCCGATGTTGAACGTGTGGTATTGGCCCAGTTTCAGCATGACCATATCACGGGGATAGGCGCTTACCGTGGCCTCGCACAGTTCGATCAGCTTGGGGATGTCGCCAGTCACGAAGAGGCGGGCCGCTTCCACTGCGGCCTCTTCTCGTGGAGTCAGATCCGTCGCCGCCAGCGCGTTGTCGAGGAAGGGTTGCGCGAGTTTCGGCGCCACCGGCGCTTCGAGCAGCATGTAGAGGATCGCGGCATAGGCGTTGGCGAGGCCGTTGCCTGGGTCGGCCTTGGCGGCTTTCAGCACATTCACGGCCTTGGTCTGAAAGCTGATGAAGCCATGTACGAAATCGTCGATCCCTTGGCGGGTCGCGTCATTGGTGCAAGTGATGGGCAGTCCGTAGAGGTCTTGCATGATGTCCCCCTCAGATCGGATGTTTGGCGGCATAGGCGCACAGCAGTTCGGCCACCTGGTCGGGCGCGTCCCAGTGGATGGAGTGTCCGGCCCCTTCGAGGATGTGGTGGGGCAGGTGGCTGAGCACGGCGAGGATGTGATCGGGCGGCACGATCAGGTCAAGCGCGCCGATGAGTATCTGCGTGGGGCAGTTTGGGCTGGCGAGTGCTGTTCCATCGAAGCCGCGCAGGGCGGTCAGTTGGTGTTCCATGGCATCGGCAGACTGGGCGTGCGGGTAGGCGAGGCTGTCGGCGACCGCCTGATCCACCGCTGCCGGGTCGTGGTAGACGCGCGGGTTGAAGAGCCATGGGAACAAGGCGCGCAACCATGTATCCTCGGGCGCTTCGCTGCGGCGTATCGCGATGAGGTTAGCGAACAGAGCGGTGTTGCGCGGCAGGCGTACGGGGGCGGACGCTGCGATATGGGTCGAGGCCATCCGGTCGGGCACCTCTTGTGCCATGTGCAGGGCAATGATCCCGCCCATTGAATGCCCGATCGTGTGATACCGTTCAAAGCCCAGATGACCCATCAGCGCCAGTGCGTCCTTGCACATCAGGTCGATGCTGACCGGTGCGTTCCAAGGGGTTGTTTGCCCTGTCGTCCGGTTGTCAGGTGTGATGCAGGTGAAGTGGTTTTGCAGGAGCGGGACCAGGGGCATCCAGCTCGCATGGTCCGACATGAAGCCCGCCAGCATCAACAGCGGTGGTCCGCTGCCCGTCACCTTGTAGTGCAGGGCGATGTCGTCGTGCTTAAATGTTGGCATTGAGCTGTCCCCATGTTGGCAGCAGGTCGCCCGATGCTGGTGTCGCGGCATACACACCGCGTGCGATGGCGCGGCTGAGGCACAATGCAGCGGCGTGGCCGATCAGCGCCAAATCCCGTGGTGTTGTCATGGGCCTCGCGCTGGTCGAGACGCTGAACACGAGGTCCCCGTCACTGGGACTGTGCGCCGGGACGCAGGCGCGGGCTATGCCGTCATGTGCGGCGATGGCAACCCGTTGGCATTGCGCCTTGTCGAGTGTCGCATCGGTCGCAACGATTGCGATGGTGGTGTTGGCCCGTTCCAGCATTGCCGTCAGTTTGCGGCTGTCATGGGTGCGTCCGAGCCCCGTGTGTGCGTCGGGGCCAAGGCCGCCGAACTCACCGTCGATCTCGAATGGTGCGGCCCAGAAGTGCTTGTCGCCCGGCGTCGTCACACTGCCCATGGGGTTGGCCGCGACGAGCGCGCCGACCGTGATCCCGCTGTCGAGGGTAAGCGACGCGGTTCCGAGGCCGCCTTTCATCATGGCGGTCATGGCGCCCGTGCCAGCGCCGATTGTGCCGATGGGTGTGCTGTGTGTTGCCGCCTCAAACGCGGCCCGTCCGAGCGCGGGGTAGGGCGTGTCGGTCCAGGTCTGATCGCCCCCGGACAAAAGGTCAAAGATGATCGCCCCCGGCACAAGCGGGATGATCGTGTTGCCCACCCGGTAGCCGCGCCCCCTGGCCCGCAGCCCTTCGACCACGCCGGAACAGGCGTCGAGGCCAAAGGCGCTGCCACCCGACAACACCAAAGCATCTACTTGCGCCACGGATTTGTCTGGCGCCAACAGGTCTGTTTCGCGTGTGCCTGGCGCGCCGCCCTGGACTGAGACCGAGGCCGTGAAGGGCGTGTCTGCCGTCAGCACTGTGACGCCGGATTTAAGCCTGTCGTCTTGCGCGTGGCCGACCTTGAGCCCTTCGATGTCCGTGATCGCGTTTTGCGGCCCTGGGGTCATTTTGATTTCGTGCCTCCGGCGGGGATTTTGAAACAGGGAAGGAGTGACCCGTTCGCTCTAGATGCGGGGCTTTGGCGCCGCTGTGGCTGGATCGCCGGTGTTGGGCACACCTTTGGGTTCGATCAGCAGGACCTTGCATTCTTGTTCCGCGCGGGGGCGGTGGGTGACGCCTTTGGGGACGATGAACAACTCGCCTGCTTTGACGGGATGGCTTTTATCTTCGATGTCCATGACCATCTCGCCCTTAAGCACGAGGAAGAAATCATCGGTGTCTTCGTGCAGGTGGAAGGGGAATTCGCCCTGGAACTTGACCACCATGACGTCGTTGTCGTTGTAGTCGGCGATGACGTGCGGGTCCCAATGGGTGTTGAATTGGGCCAGCTTGGCGTTGAGATTGATTGGATTCATCAGTGGCTCCTGTCTTGGACACATCATGCCCGAACGCGGGCCACCCACAAGAGGGGTTTGGGCAACGGTGGAGTTCAGTGCCCCATTGTTCGTTTTACGGGACAGACTTGCCGTTCCATCCTGAAGTTTGAATGTCTGGTTCCGCTTGATCGGCTCTTTCGTTACGTTGTTCAGAGAGAGATATCATCCATGGCCATAACAGACGTTGCAGTTTTTTCTTCCAGCCCCGAACCTGGCACCGTCGATCCTGGCGGGCGCGGCCAGCCAGCGGCGACACTCATCGGATCGACATCGATCTTCCTCTGGGCGGTTTGGCCTGCATTGGCGGTGTATTCCAGTCCCGCGCCGACCTTTCAGATTCTAGCAACGGGAATGACTATCGGCTTCCTCGCACTCGCAGCGCTGCGGATTGGTCGGGGCGAACCGCTCTCAGGAATGTTGCCGAAGTCGTGGGGCTTGCTCTTGGCGGGTGTGGTCGGGATTTTGGGAACCAACACCTTTAACTTTATTGCAGTGACGCGGATTTCACCCGCGCAGGCCAGCGTGATCGCATATTTATGGCCGATTATAGCTCTCGTCCTGGCCGGGGCGCTCGGCCTCAAAAGGCTGCAATCGAAGCATTATGTCGCCGTGGTTCTTGGTTTTGTCGGGGCGGTCTTTGTCATCAATCCTTTCACGGGCATGGAACTGGACTTCATCGGCATTCTCTGTGCCTTCCTCGCTGGCCTGTCTTTCGCCGCCTATACGACCTATCGGCTTGTCGACAGCAGGTCCGCTTCTGACGCCGTTGGCATCTACGGGCTGATTTCCGCGATTATCTGCGCTGCATTGCACTTCGGGATAGAGACAACACAGAGCCTGAACGCCACCCAAATTGCGGCGGTTGTCGTCCTTGGCCTGGCGCCGATGGGGTTGGCAAATGCGGTTTGGGATTACGGCGTGGCTCGAGGAGATGCGCGGGCATTGTCGGTGCTAGCCTACGGTACACCGCTGGTCGCGACGTTTCTGCTAGTGTTCTTGGGTCTCGCGGATATCACGCCGACGCTGATTATTGGGGCGCTCCTCATAGTGGGCGCAGCAGCCATCGGCACTTGGCCATCGGGGTCCGAACAATAGGTGAGTACCACATAAGCAGCCGTTCGTGCGTTACGCAGCACTCGACACTATGGGCTCATTTCGAACGTTGAGCCATCAACGCATAGCCACCAAGGCGGTTTCAGATACACCGCCCACCGTCGATCTCAAGCGCCACGCCGGTGATCATTGACGCGGCATCAGAGCAGAGGAAGGTGGCAGCGGCGCCCATATCTTGCGGGGTGGAGAAGCGGCCGAGGGGAATGGTAGACAGGAATTTGGCGCGGGTTTCGGGCGTGTCTTCGCCCATGAATGACTTGAGCAGAGGTGTTTCACCTGCCACCGGGTTGATCGCGTTCACGCGCACGCCATGGGGCGCAAGTTCAACCGCCATCGCCTTGGTTGCCGTGATCATCCACCCTTTGGATGCGTTGTACCAGTTGAGCCGGGGCCGGGGGCTGACCCCCGCGGTGGAAGCCACGTTGAGAATGGCACCCGTCCCGCGGTCTTTGAAATGTGGGACCAGGCTGCGGGCGGTGAGGTAGACGGACTTGGCGTTGACCGCCAGCACGCGGTCGAAATCCTCTTCCGTCACATCCTCGAGCGCTTGGGGCAGGTGGGTGATGCCTGCGTTGTTCACGAGGATGTCCAAATTGCCGAAAGTCTTGAGTGCGTGGTCGGCAAGGGCCTGCACGGATGCGCCAATGGACACATCGACTTCGAAGGCACTGCCGCCAATGTCCTGCGCAATTGCTTTTGCACCATCGCCGTCGATATCCGCGACCATGACTTGCGACCCTTCAGCAGCAAAGGCGCGCGCGATCCCTTCGCCAAAGCCGCTGGCCCCACCTGTGACGATGGCCGTTTTGCCCTCAAGCTGCATGTAACACCTCTCCGATGAAATCTCGCATGAGGGTATAGAACGCCTCTGCCGCGTCAAAGTCGACCGTGTGGCCCGCGTTGTCCAGCAGGTGGTAGCGGGCGTCAGGCAGGTGTTGTGCGATTTCAGCGCCGAAAGGATGGGGCATGATGGGGTCTTGTTTGCCCGAGATGACGAGGGCGGGGCAGGTGATCTTTGCAAGCCCGGGGCGGAAGTCGAACCGCCCATGTTCGTTTTTTGGTCCGTTGAAGTGCATGGCAACCGGGTTCTTGACGATCATGCGCGCGACCATGTCCTGGTCCAGACCCTTGACCGAATAGAGCGGGAAACAGGTGTCGAAATAGGCTTGCCTGCGCTCTGGCGTGGGGTCGGACCAGTAGGTGCGCGCGACCTTACCGGCCTTCGCTCCGCCGATGCGTGTGAAAGCGTCGAACACAGCTTCGAAATCCACGTGAGCCGCTGTGACTGACAGAATGAGCCCCGACAGCCGGCCGGGGTGCCGCGTGGCAAAGGATTGCGCAACGTAGCCGCCGAAAGACGCGCCGTAGATGATGGGTTTCTCGATCTCCAGAACGTCGCACAGCCCGGCAATATCATCGCCCCACTGCGCGAGGGTCCATGTTTCGGGATCGCCATCGTCTGATCGTCCGTTTCCACGATGATCGACATAGACGATCTGGCACAGGTCGGCGAGTTGGCTCAGATGCGGTTTGTAGATCGAATGATCCGCCCCCGGACCGCCATGCAGGGCGATGAGCGTGGGCTTTTCGCGCATGGTGGGTCCGTCTGGGACAAGGCCTGCGCCCTCTATGTCAACATAGAGCCGAACGCCGTTTACCTCGATCCGCATTACGCCGTCGCCCTCCCGCCCGATTGGTCGAAACAGAACCCGGTGGTGAAACTGGCCTCATCCGAGGCGAGCCAGCAGGCCATGGACGCAATCTCGTCCACTGTCCCGAAGCGGCCCATGGGAATCTTGGACTGCATAAAGTCGATATGCTCTTGCGTCATCTGGTCGAAGATCGCCGTGCGCACCGCCGCCGGAGCGATGGCGTTGCAGGTCACGCCGCTGGTCGCCAACTCCTTGCCCAGTGATTTGGTCAGGCCGATGACGCCTGCCTTCGAGGCCGAGTATGCAGGGGCGTTCGGGTTGCCTTCCTTCCCTGCGATCGAGGCGATGTTGATGATCCGCCCCCACCCTTTGGCCCGCATGATCGGGGCAGCGGCGCGATTGCAGTAGAAAACGGCGTTCAGGTTCAGGTCATGCACTTTTAGCCAATCTTCGACGGGATAGTCCCATGTGGTTGTGTTTGGCCCGGTGATCCCGGCAGAGCAGACGAGGATGTCCGGGTTAGCGTCTTGCATGGCCAGTGCCACGGCGTCTGCATCCGTCACGTCGATTTGGCGGCTGTCCATGTCCAACGCGTCAAGGGCATCGGCATTGATGTCCCAAATCTCGACCGTTCCACCTTCGGCTGTGATCCGTTTTGCGATGCCGTGACCCAGCCCGGCGGCGCCCCCGGTGATCACAGCCTTGCGGCCCTGAAAGCGGTTTTTGAAGATCATGGCATGTCCTTTCCGATTGTCTGGCTGTCCGCGCCAGTTTCAGCCGTGATGCGCCGCCACGGTTTTCAGGGTTGAGAAGCCATAGAGCGCCTCGAACCCTTTTTCGCGCCCATGGCCGGATTTGCCGATGCCGCCGAACGGCAGTTCAACGCCGCCCCCCGCGCCGTAATTGTTGATGAAAACCTGGCCGGAGCGCAGCGCTTTCGCCAGCCGCATCTGACGGGCGCCGTCGCGTGTCCAGACACTGGCAACAAGGCCGTAATCTGTGCTGTTGGCGATGCGCAGAGCGTCTTCTTCCGTGTCGAAGGGGATCAGCACCTGGACCGGGCCAAAGATTTCATTGCGGGCAAGCCTGTGATCTGGGGGCACGTTGTCAAACAGTGTGGGGAGGACATAGGCGCCGCTCTCGGGTGCGTTTTGCAAGTGTCCTTGGGCGGCGATGGTCAGGTCCGCACCTTGTGCCAGGAACCCTTCGACAATCTGTTTTTGACGGGCCGAGATCAGGGGGCCGATGCGGAGGTCATCGAGCGCAGGGCCAACGCTGAGGTCGGAGTAGGCAGAAGACATACGGCTGCGTACTTCCTCGTAAACCCCGCGCTGCATAAGGATGCGGGATGAGGCAGAACAGGTCTGTCCCGCGTTCTGTATCCCTGCATTCACAAGGAAGGGCAGGGCGGCATCCAGGTCGGCATCGTCGAATACCAGTTGCGGAGATTTGCCGCCCAGTTCCAGTGTGACTGGTACCACGTTGGCCCCTGCCGCTTGTTGAACCAATGCGCCGGTGCGCACCGAGCCGGTGAAACTGATATGCTGCACGCCTAGATGCGATGCCAGCGCCGCGCCCGCCTCGGCCCCCAGCCCGGGGACCACGTTCAGTGCGCCATCTGGCAGGCCAGCCTCGGCCGCGATATGCGCAAAGGCGAGGGCGGTCAGGCACGCCTCTTCCGCTGGTTTGAGGACACAGGCGTTGCCCATGGCAAGGGCGGCCCCCACGCTGCGCCCGATGATCTGCATCGGGTAGTTCCACGGCACGATGTGTCCGGTCACCCCATGTGGCTCGCGCAGGGTATAGACGATGTAGCCGTCCAGATATGGAATGGTGTCGCCCATCACCTTGTCGGCGGCACCACCATAGAATTCCATGTAGCGGGCCAGAGCGACGGCATCGGCCCGCGCCTGTGTCAACGGTTTACCCACATCCAGCGCTTCGAGCGTGGCGAGGTCGTCGACCCGCTCCAGCACTTTGCGCCCGATCTCGGTGAGGATACGCCCCCGTTCGGTCGCCGTCATGCGACCCCAGTCGCCGTTGCGCGCTGTGTGAGCGGCGGCGACGGCTGCGTCGATATCCGAGGCTTGCCCACGCCCGATCCGAGCCAGATCGCTACCGTCAGACGGGTTGACCAGGGGCAGCGTTTCATGTGTGTCGCGCCACGTTCCGCCAACAAGGACCAGAGATGGATCGAACCAAAGCGGTGGTGTCATCTGGGTATTCTCCTGTCCCTAAAACCCGAACATTCCCCGCCAGCCGGCGGTGGTCATGTTGCGACGGTAATCTTCCGTCATGTTAGGGTCGAGCGCTTCGATCAGCACACGGTTTTCAAGCCAGATTTCAACGCATTCGAATGGGCCGCGATTGCAGGTGCGGGCGGTCCAGTCGTTTTGCTTGCCAATGTCCAGAAGCTGGTTTTCTGTCAGTGGCGATGCAAGACAGATATGCGTGGCTATCGGGTGGGCGTTTGCCGCGCTTTGCACAAACGCGATCTGGTCCGGCCCCTGCTGCACTGTTGTGCCGAGTGGGTAGACCTCGATCGCCGTGCCATCATCAGCCGCACCAAAGACGATGAAAGCGCCGGAACAGGGTGGGAAAGGCAGCGCTGCCCCGCCCATGATCTGGGCAAGGATATCTGCCACGTGCTTTGGGTCTTGGGCATCAATGGAGAGGTGGGCAAGTGTCACGTCATGGCCTCCGGTAAGGTCGGTGCGGCGTTGATGAGTTGCTGAGTGTACGGATGCCGGGCCTGCGTAAACACATCCTCGGTCAGGCCGTGCTCCACGATCTTTCCCTTTTGCATAACCATCACCCTGTCTGTGATCGTGCGCACGACGCTCAGGTCGTGGCTGATGAACAGGTAGGTGAGGTCGTATTGACGGCACAGGTCCGCAATCAGGTCGAGGATCTGGGCGCGGACGGAGACATCGAGGGCGCTGACAGCCTCGTCAAAGATCACCAGTTCCGGTCGAATGATCAGGGCGCGCGCAATGGCAAGGCGTTGCCGCTGTCCGCCCGAGAATTGGTGGGGGTACTTCTGCGCATCGTCAGGGGACAGGCCGACATCCGTCAGGGCTGAGGCAATGCGGTCATCGTGATCGTTGGGCGGGCTGTCCAACAGGTGAAAAGGCTCCGTGATCAGACGGGCGACGCGGTGGCGGGGGTTGAAGCTGCCGTAAGGGTCCTGAAACACCACCTGCATCTTGCGCCTGACGGACGGGTCCGTGACGGGCGTGCCGTCAAGCGTGATCGACCCGTCCTGCACCGGTTCAAGCCCGAGGATGGCGCGCGTGAGGGTGGACTTGCCGCAGCCGCTTTCCCCCACAAGGCCCAGTCGTTCGCCGCGCTTGATGTCAAAGCTGACAGCATCCACGGCCCGATGTGTCCCCGCGGGGACAAACAGTTTCGTGCGGGGCAGGGTGTAGTCGCGCACGACGTTTTGCACCCGTAACAGCGGAGCTTGCTCCGCCCCGCCCGGCAGATCAACGCGGTGGTTGGAGGCGGCCAGCAGGGCTTGGGTATAGGGGTGCTGCGGGTTGGCCAGTAAGGCGGGCGTGCCGCCCGCCTCGACCACTTCACCATGGCGCATGACCACAATCCGGTCGGCCATCTCGGCCACGACGGCAAGGTCATGGGTGATCATCAACAGGCCCATACCATCCTCGGCGGCAAGACGTTTGAGCAGCGTCAGGATTTGCGCTTGCGTGGTGACATCAAGCGCAGTCGTGGGCTCGTCCGCAATCAACAGCTTGGGTCCGCAGGCGATGGCAATTGCAATAACAACGCGCTGGCGTTGCCCACCTGACAGTTCATGCGGATAGCGGGACAGGGGGATATTCTCCAGACCCACGCGGTCCAAGACCTCGCGCGCGTGACCTCGCGGCTCAAGGTCGGGTCTGTGCAGGCGCACCGTTTCGGAAACTTGTGCACCGATGGTCTGCACCGGGTTGAGCGCTGTCATCGGCTCCTGAAACACCATCCCGGCGAGATTGCCGCGCAAGGTGCAGAGCGTGGTTTCATCCAGCTCCAGCATCTCGTGGCCGTCGAGAGTGATGGCCCCCGTGGCCTCAGACCGCGCGGGCAGCAATTGCATCACGGCCAGCGCTGTCATGGATTTGCCTGATCCACTTTCTCCGGTGACAGCGACAACCTCGCCCGGTGCCAGCGACAGCGACACGTCACGCAGGATCGGAGCGCCCGCGATGGACAGGGACAGGTTGGTGATGGACAGAAGGCTCATACCCGCGCCACACGCAGTTTCGGATCAAGCGCGTCCCGCAGCCCATCGCCCAGCAGGTTCAACCCAAGCACCGTCACGATGATCGCCATGCCGGGCACCAGCGCCATATGTGGCGCAATGCTGACCAGCGTTTGCGCATCTGCCAGCATCCGCCCCCAGCTTGGGGTGGGGGGCTGTGCACCAAGACCAACATAGGACAGCGCAGCCTCGGCCAGAATACCAAGCGAGAATTGGATGGTGGCCTGTACGATCAGCAGGTTCGCGATGTTGGGCAGGATATGTTCGACGCTGATCCGTGCGGCCCCTTTGCCCGACACGCGCGCCGCAAGGATGAACTCCCGCGCCCAGAGGGGCAGCGCCCCGCCGCGTGTGACCCGGGCAAAGACAGGAATATTGAAGATGCCGATGGCGATGATGGCGTTGATTGCACCTGCGCCGAAGACGGCCGTGATCAGGATGGCGATGACCAGCGATGGGAAGGCAAAGATCAGGTCATTGCCGCGCATGATGACCTCGTCCACCCAGCCGCCTTGCCGCGCGGCTGCCCACAGGCCCAAGGGAACACCCAACCCGATGCCGATGCCCACCGCGACGCAGGCCACGGCGATGGATGTGCGTGCACCCACCATGATCATCGAAAACATATCACGCCCGAAATGGTCCGTGCCGAACCAATGGGTCCCGTTCGGTGTTTGCAGCTTGTCGGGGATGTTCATCGCGCCGTGATCAAACGGAGTCCAGACAAAGGACAAAAGCGCTGCGATGACCATGAGCGCCGACAGCGCCCCGCCAAGGATCAAGGCCCGGTTCATGTGCGCGCCCTCAGCCTTGGATCGACGGCGGCATAGGCCAGATCGACGAGGAAGTTCACCATGATCACCGCAAAGACGAGCAGCATTGTCACGCTCTCCACCACGATCAGATCGCGGGCCGAGATGCTTTGAAAGATCAGGCGTCCGAGGCCCGGCAAGTAAAACACCTGTTCGATGATGATCCCACCCGCGAGCAGGAACGAGAATTGCAGGCCGAGGATCGTCAGCACCGGGATCATTGCATTGCGCAAGCCATGGCGGCGCAGGGCGGCACCACGGCTCAGCCCCTTGGCGCGGGCGGTGCGCATGAAATCCTCATCCAGCACATCCAGCAGCGAGGACCGCATGACGCGCGCAAGGATCGCTGCTTGCGGCAGTGCAAGCGCGATGGCGGGCAGGGTGAGCGATTTCATCGCCGCCCAGCCCCCTTTATCCCAACCCGCGAACCCTCCGGCGCTGAACCAGCGCAGGTTGATGGCAAAGATCAGGACCAGCATCATTGCAAACCAGAAATTCGGGATGGCGATGCCCACCTGGGTCGCGCTCATCACTCCCACATCGCCTGCCTTGCCCCGACGGGACGCGGCGTAGATGCCTGCCGGGAAGGCGATGATCGTCGACAAAGTCAGAGCATAGAGCGCGAGCGGCAATGACACCCAAAGCCGGTCAGCAATCATTTCTGCCACGGGGGTGCGGTACTGGTAGGACGTCCCGAAATCGCCCTGCACCATGCCGCCAACCCAAGACAGGTATCGCTGCCATTTCGGTTGATCGAGGCCCAGCTCGGCCCGCAGGGCAGCCAGCGTATCCTCCTGCGCATTGATGCCCAGCATGAAGGATGCCGGATCGCCGGGCGCCACTTCGATCACCGCAAAGATCAGCAGCGACGCGATGGCGAGGCTGATGGCGAGTGAAACGAGCCGTTTGAGAGTGTAGCGCAGCATATGGCTGCGACGTTAGGCGGGCGGATCAGTGCAGGCAAGCACGTCGGTGAGCGCCCCCAGATCGCGGGCGAGCGTGGCCATGGCCATCCCTCGGATCGTGGCGATGTAGCAGTCCTGCGACCAGCCGCAGGTTTGTGTCAGGTTTTCCCAGTTGCGAACCGAAAGGAGGGTCCAGAGCAGATCGGTGGCCTGTTCCATGTCGGTGCCGGGGGGCAGGGTGCCGTCCTCGGCCAGCGCCGCGATGGCGGCGGCGCATCCTTCGCGCATGTCCTGCATACGGGTGTTCCAGGCGGCAGCCGCTTCGGAATCCGTGTCCGTGACGGCCATAATGGCACGGGCCACGCCATAGATCTTCGGGATGTAGTTGCCCCACGCCGTGACAAAGGCATCAAGCCGTTCGGCGCCAGACCGCGCGCCCCGGCTGGGGGCAAGGCCGGTATCGATGTTGTTCTGCTGATCCTGATAGCGCGTTGCCGCCACCAGCAGGTCCGTTCGGCTGGGAAAATGCAGATAGACCGCCTGTCGGCTGATCCCCGTTGCCCGCGCGATGTCGGACATCGTTGGCAGTTTTGCATCGGGCGCTTCCAGCAGCTTCAGGGTCGCCTGCAGAATTTTTGTCGGGGTATCGGTTTGCTCACTTGACATGCTGTCAAGAAGCACATAGTTGACACGATGTCAATTTACACAGTGTCAAGCAATAACGGAGACATCTCATGACCAAAAAGGTTTTCATCTGGGTGGCACATCCCAAACCCGGATCGCTGAACGCAGCCTTGGCGGAACGCTATGCGCAAGGGGCCCGGGCCAAGGGGGCCGAAGTGCGGATCATGCACTTGTCGGACATGGACACCGAACACGGCTATGATGCGGATACACCCGTGTCAGCGGATGTGCAGGCGTGGCAGGACAACGTCCGCTGGGCCGATCACGTGATGATTGTGCATCCCTATTGGTGGGGCGCGATGCCGGCGCAGGCCAAGGCGGTGATGGATGCGGGGCTGCAATCGGGATTTGCCTACAAATATCACGGGCGCGGTCTGGGCTGGGACAAGCTGCTTGAGGGCCGGACGGGCGATGCGATCATCACGGCCGATACACCGCCATGGGTCGATACGCTGCTCTACCGCAGTCCGGGCCGCCGCGTGATGCGCAACCAGGTCATGAAGTTCGTTGGTGTGAAGCCCCGCAACGTTGTGATGCTGGGATCGGTCAAACTGGCCAAGCCCGAAAAGATCGCAAATTGGCTGAAGCGGGCCGAGGCGATGGGCGCTGCGGCGGCCTGACCCCTCGCCGCCGGGAGCAGGGCGGTTATGTATGGGGCATGAAACGCCCCTTGTTCATTGGCTCCGAGATCTACCGCGGATCGTCCTACGGAACGTGGCACCCTTTGCGGGTGCCGCGCGTATCCACCGTCATCGACCTGAGCCGCGCGATGGGGTGGTTGCCAAACGAAGCCTATGTTCCCAGCCCACGTGCCAAGCCAAACGCACTGACCATCTGGCACACACAGGCGTACCTGTCGGCCTTGCACGCGGCCGAAACAGCGCAGCATGTGAGTGATGACGTAAGAACCCGGCACGGTTTGGGTACGTCCAACAACCCGGTCTTTCCCGAGATGTACCGCCGTCCTGCCACGGCAGCGGGGGGATCGCTGTTGGCAGGTGAACTGCTTCGTGACGGAGGCATCGTCTATCACCCAGCAGGCGGCACACATCACGCGATGCCGGATCGGGCCGGGGGGTTCTGCTATCTCAATGATCCGGTGCTTGCGATCCTTGCCCTGCAGCGGAACGGGGCTGCGCGTGTCGCATATGTGGATATTGACGCGCACCACCCGGATGGGGTCGAGGTCGCCTTTGGCGATGACCCGGATGTGCTGATGATCTCGGTGCATGAGGATGGGTTGTGGCCGCGTACAGGCGCGCTTGGAGCGATGGATACCTTGGTCAACATACCTGTTCCACGACATCTCAACGATGACGAAATGGCCCTGATCCGGGATCAGGTCATTTTGCCCCGTGTTGAGGCATTTCGACCGGACGCCATCGTCATTCAGTGTGGCGCCGACGGGGTCGAGGAAGACCCCCAAGCGCATTTGTCCCTCTCCAACACGGCGCATTGGGCCATCGTCCGCGCCCTGATGAACCTCGCCCCGCGGCTGTTGGTGCTAGGTGGCGGTGGCTACAACCCTTGGTCCGTGGGACGTCTGTGGACTGGCGTTTGGGCCACGTTGAACGGGTACGGCATTCCCGACCGCGTCACCCCCGACGGCGAGGACGTGCTGCGTGGATTACGCTTTGATGGCAACCGGCGCGGCAAAAACCCACCAGAGCACTGGTTTACGTCGCTACAAGACACCCCCCGCAACGGCCCGATCCGGGAAGAGGTGCGACACCGTCTCGCGCAACTCTGATCCCCATTCACTTGGCCAGATAAACTTCGGGGGGAGGCCGCAGGCCGGGGGGCTGGCCCCCCTTCGACCTATCCGCCGTAATCCGCGTCGCTGACCTGTTCCAGCCATGTGGCGGCTGACCCGTCCAGCGCCTCTTGCATGGCGATATGGGTCATGGCGGTGTCCGGCGCTGCACCATGCCAATGCTCGGCATCTGCAGGAATCCAAACCGTGTCACCCGGGCGGATTTCTTGCGGTGTCTCGCCCCGCATACAGATCAACCCGGCCCCTTGGGTCACATGAAGCGTCTGGCCCAGCGGATGCGTGTGCCATGCCGTCCGGGCTCCCGGTGCGAAATGTACGGTAAGCGCATGCAGCCGCGCCGGCGCTTCGGCCGAGATGATCGGATCCTGCCACACTTCACCAGTGAAGTACTCCGGGTTCGCGCGCTGGCTTGGGCGGCTGCCCGCCCTGTGTAGGATCATTCTGCCCAACTCACACCCGTGAGGTCCGTGGCCTGCGTGGGTGCGTTGGTCCAGAGACCCTGTACCTCGGCCTTGGCGACGGACAGCTGTGCCAGTTGGAACAGGTAGCCGTTGACCGCATCATTCGCGATCATTTCCTGCGCCTTGGCCATCAGGTTCGTGCGCTTGTCGGGATCCGTGGTGCTGTTCAGCGTGCCGACCAGTTCCTGGAACGCCGGGTTGTCGTATTGGAAGTAGTAGTCGGGGTTGGCGTAAATCCCGATGTCCATAGGTTCAGTATGGCTGACGATGGTCAGGCCGAAATTCTTGCCCCGAAACACGGTTTCCAACCATTGTGCCCATTCGACATTGATGATCTCGGCTTTGATGCCAACATCGGCCAGTTGCGCGGCAATGATCTCGCCCCCGCGACGGGCATAAGAGGGCGGCGGCAGGTGCAAGGTTGTTTCAAACCCGCCTTCCATCCCGGCCTCGGCCAGAAGGGCGCGGGCCTTTTCAGGATCAAAGGCAGACCCACCGGTCAGATCGACGTAAGCCGGGTTGTGCGGCGCAAAGTGCGTCCCGATCGGGGTGCCATAGCCGAACATGGCCCCGTCGATGATGGCTTGGCGGTCGATGGCGTGAGCGACGGCCTGCCGCACACGCAGATCATCAAAGGGGGGCTGTGCGTTGTTGGTCGACAGGATCGTCTCGCCTTCGGTTGACCCGACAAGCACCTGAAAGCGTGGATCAGCTTCGAATTGCGGCAGGTTCTCGGGCGCGGGGAAGCCGGTGAACACGTCGACATCCTCGGCCATCACGGCGGCAAAGGCGGCCGTTGGGTCCGAGATGAATTTGAACGTGGCTTCGGTCAGGGCAGGTGCATCGCCCCAATACCCGTCGTATTGGCTGATGCTGATGCTGTCGCCCTGTGTCCAGCTGTCAAACTTGAACGGGCCGGTGCCGATGGGTTGCTGCTTGATGTTCTCAATGCTTTCCGGGGCCACGATCACGGCATCACCCCATGCGAGGTTGAACAGCAGGTTACCATTGGGCTCGCTCAGCGTCATGCGCACGGTTTGCGGGTCGACCACCTCGACCAAGGCGATGGCAGCATAAAGCGCCTTTTGCGCATTGGCGCTGTCTTCGGCAAGGATGCGGTCGAAGGTGAATTTCACATCCTCGGCGTCCATGCCAGTGCCGTCGTGGAAAGTGACGCCGTCGCGTAGGGTGAATGTATATGTCAGCCCGTCATCCGAGATTTCCCAGCTTGCCGCCAGACCCGGCACAACCGACCCATCGCCCATGAAGCGGGTCAGCCCCTCGAACACGTTGGAATAAAGCACCTGGTCGATGGCCCCCGCGGCGGCCGAGGTGGGATCAAGGTGCGGGGGCTCCAATTGCATGGCCACAGTGATATCTGTTTTTGCCCAGGCCCCCGTCGCGGCAAGGGCGATGGCAGCGGTGGTCATCATCAGTCGGTTGAACATGGCGGTCTCCCCATCGGTGCGTTTCCCCCAGCTTTCCCGCAAACCGGGCACCGTGCAAGCCTTCTGTGCCTTTGACCCGTTTCTTGCGGGTTATGCCGCGGCGCCGACGCCTGCGCAGGAAACGGGTCGGCGCGCGGTCGCATGGTGCGTAGAGCGGGCGCATGAACACAGATTTCCGAAAGGCAGAAAACATGCGACTGAAAGACAAAACGATCATAATCACCGGTGCAAGCAGCGGGATCGGCGCGGCGGCGGCCCGGCTGTTTGCGCAAGAAGGCGCAAACGTGGTTCTGGGCGCCCGACGGGTCGACAAGTTGCAGGAGATCGCAGGCGAGATCGAAGCCTTTGGCGGGCACGCCGCCTATGCTGCCGGAGATGTGGGCGACCCATCTGTTGCCAAGGCACTTGTCGATGCGGCCATTGCGCAATTTGGCGGCCTGGGTGGTGCATTCAATAATGCCGGTATGGTGGGTGACATGGGTCCGGTCACGGACATGACGGATCAGACATGGTCCGATGTCATCCAGACCAATCTGACAAGCGCATTCCTGTCGGCCCGCGCCCAAATCCCCGCGCTGGTCAAGCAGGGTGGGGGCGCTTTGGTGTTCACGGGATCATTTGTCGGGGTCAGCAATGGCGGGATGCCCGGCATGGCGGCCTATGCCGCGTCCAAGGCGGGGTTGATGGGCCTTGTCCAATCGCTGGCCAGCGACTGGGCCGGGCAGGGCATCAGGGTGAATACGGTTTTACCCGGTGGTACACGTACGGCTATGGCGGGTGACGACCCTGACACCATCGATTTCGTAGCGGGATTGCACCCGATGAAACGGCTGGCGGACCCGGAGGAAATTGCGCGCGCCGCCCTGTTCCTGCTGTCAGATGAGGCGTCCTTTGTCACGGGCGCGCCGTTGATTGCAGATGGCGGAATGTCCGTGCGTATGCTGTGACGTCACGGCCCGGAGTGGTGACATTGCGGCCCCGGGCCTGCTATGGGCGCGCAACGACATTATGCGAAGGACATGGACATGAGCGCCACAGCCCGCAAAACCGCCCCCTTGCCCGACGATATCCGGGCCATGAAAGGGGGCACGCCGATTGTCAGCCTGACGGCCTATACCACCCCCATGGCACAGATGATGGACGCCCATTGCGACTTTGTCCTTGTGGGTGACAGCGTGGGCATGGTGCTGCATGGGCTGCCTTCGACCCTTGGCGTGACGATGGACATGATGGTGATGCACGGCAAGGCAGTCGCGCGCGGTCTGACATCCGCCATGATGGTGATCGATATGCCCTTTGGCAGCTACGAAGAAGGGCCGCAACAAGCGTTCCGCAATGCCGCGCGCCTGATGGCCGAGACGGATGCAGGCGCGGTGAAACTGGAAGGCGGCGTGGCGATGGCCGACACCATCGCGTTTCTTGTTGCACGCGGTATCCCGGTCATGGCGCATATCGGTCTGACGCCCCAGTCGATCAACACGCTGGGTGGCTACAAGGTACAGGGCCGGGGCGACGCGGGGGCGGCCCTGATGGCTGATGCCAAGGCGGTGGCAGAGGCCGGTGCCTTTGCCGTCGTGCTTGAGAAGGTGCCGGAAAACCTTGCCAATGACATCACAGGTGCGGTTGATATCCCAACCATCGGGATTGGTGCGTCGGCTGGATGCGATGGGCAAATCCTTGTTGTCGACGACATGCTGGGCCTCTTCACCACCTTCAAGGCCAAGTTCGTGAAACGCTATGCGGAATTGGGCGGGGATGGCGAAGCCGCCATCGCGGCCTATGCCGAGGATGTGCGCGCGCGCCGCTTCCCCGGGCCGGAACATGTGTTTGGTGATGCAGTGCCCGGAGCCAAGACATGACAGCGCCGATCGTGCGCACCTTGGCTGAGTTGCGCGAGATGACCCGCGGGTGGCAGCGGGCCGAAGAGTCAATTGGCGTTGTCCCCACCATGGGCGCGCTGCATGACGGCCACCTGAGCCTCGTGGCGCGCGCCAAGGAGATGTCCGATCGGGTGATCGTGACGATCTTTGTGAACCCGAAGCAGTTCAACAATCCCGAAGACTTGGAGAACTATCCACGCACCGAACACGAGGATGCCCGCAAGCTGGAACGCTTTGCAGTCGATGCGATCTATGTCCCTGATGGACCGCAGATGTACCCGGAGGGGTTTGCAACGAATATCAGTGTCAATGGTCTCACCAACGTATTGTGCGGTGCACATCGGCCCGGTCACTTTGACGGGGTGGCAACAGTGGTGACCAAGTTGTTCACCCAGACTTCGGCCGATTTTGCGTTCTTTGGCGAAAAGGACTTTCAGCAATTGCAGGTCGTGCGTCGGTTGGCCCGCGATCTGGATCTGGGGGTCGAAGTGGTGGGTTGCCCGACCATTCGCGAGATCGACGGGCTGGCCATGTCCTCCCGCAACCTGTTGCTCTCTGATCAGGCCCGCAGTCGGGCTGCTGCGCTGAACGACGTCATGGAAGAGATGGCCGAGGCGTTGGGGCAAGGCGCGCGAATTACCGACCTGTTGCCTGATGCGCAGGCGCGGCTGGCAGCAGCCGGGTTTGGCGAGATCGACTATCTTGAGATGCGCACCAATGACACGCTGAGCATGATCGAGCAGGCCAGCCAACCCGCGCGGCTGTTTGCCGCCGCGTGGATGGCCGGTGTCCGTTTGATCGACAATATCGACGTGCCGGTGATCGCCAAACGCTAACTAGTCATCGAGCTTGGACAGCCGCGCACGAAACCAGGTTTCGAGCGCGGTTTGCGACATGGCCCCGGTCACCACATCGACCACCACGTCATCGATCCTGTCCCCGGCGTGGATGGCAAGGTCGTAGCCGCTGTTGAGGCACAGCACTTCTGTCGTCAGCCACGCCGTGCGCTTGTTGGCATCGTTAAACCCATGAGAGGTCGCTAGGCCGTGCAGCAAAGCTGCGGCCTTCTTGTGGATGGGCAGGTGATAGCCGTGATAGGGGCGGCCAATCGCGCCAAGGATGCTGTCGAGATTACAGATACCCGGCAGTCCGCCAAACGCCTCAAGCGACTGCTCATGCGCTTCGAGAACATCGCCAAGCTTGATACGGTAGTGCCGCTTACCGATTGGCCAGCCGCTGCAGGGCGTCCCTGTTCTTGCTAATCGAACTGCGCACGACTTTGGGAGTCTTCTTGCCCGAGGCGTGCTCGGACGTGTCCCCACCTTCCTTGCGGATGGTGAACCTTCCGGTGGTTGCACTGCGGGCAACGGTTGCGCTGTTTGTCTTGGCCATATCTACGGTGTCCTTCTGCACCAGAAAATGCACATCCCGTATCAACATATCAAGGGATCATGAACCGACCCTTGCCGTTTGGTTTAAGGTAACAACAGGGTTTCCAGCGCCCGTCCCATCACCTTGGCACTGTCGAGCATATCGGTGATCCCCACCCATTCATCGGGCTTGTGGGCCAGTTCCAATTCGCCCGGACCATAGGCGATGCAATTGCGCAGCTTGCCGATCCGGTCGATATGTTTTTGATCATAAGACCCGGGGGAGGCGACATAGGTGGGTTCGACCCCCAGTACGCTTTCAATGGCGGCATGGACTGTTTCTACAACGGGTGCGGATTTGTCCGTCATAGATGGCAAGACCACGTTCAACTCGCGCATTTCGTATTCAAACCGGTCTCGTGAGGCTTTCAGCCCTTCAAGTAGCTCGACCACTTCACCGCGCACCTGTTCCACGTTTTCTTCGACCAGAAAGCGGCGGTCGATCACGATGCGGCAGCTATCTGGCACGCAGTGGGCGGGCAGGCCGTCATAGTCTTCGGCCTGTTCGGGCTGGCCGCCATGGATGGAATTGATGTTCATCGTGGATTGCCGGGCACCATCCGGCACCACGGGCATTTCGGTGTGGCGCGCCGCCATAGCCGGGTAAAGGTCACTTTCGAACTTGTCCAGCACGGCCCCCATGTGCCGCACCGCGCAATCACCGAGAAATGGCATGGAACCATGAGCAATCTCGCCCTTCGTCTCGATCTCGGCCCACCAGCCGCCGCGATGACCCAGGCAGATGCGGTCCTTGTTCAACGGTTCGGGGATAATGACATGCTGGACGCGTTCCGGCGCAAACAGACCTTTCTCTGCAAGATAGGCGACACCACCATAGCCACCCGATTCTTCGTCCGCTGTTGCACTGATTTCAATCGCACCGGCGTAGTCGGGGTGTTCTTCGATAAACGCCTCCGCCGCGATGACCGAGGCGGCCAGCCCGCCTTTCATGTCACAGGCACCCCGGCCATAGATCTTGTCGCTCTCAACCTCGGCCCCGAACGGATCGCGGGTCCATCCGTGGCCCACCTCGACCACATCGTGGTGGCTGTTGAAATGCACACACTCCCCGGCGCGCGTCCCTTCGCGCCGCGCCACCACGTTCCAGCGCGGGTAGGTGTCGCTGTCACCCGGTGTGCCATGGGCGCGGATCATCTGCACCTCGAACCCGTGCCCCTTCAGCCGATCCCCGACCAATGCGCAGATGTCGTGATAGTGCCGTCCCGGCGGGTTCAGCGTGGGAATGCGGATCAAATCCTGTGTCAACGCGATCAAAGCGTCGCGGTGACCGTCGATGCGAGCGGACAGGGTCATGGCCCGAGTGTCGAACCGCAGACATCAAATGGCAAGGGACGTCCCAACGCAACCGGGCCCTTCGGGGAGGATTTTTTAAAACAGGGAAGTGTCAGAGTTTGCCCAATGGGACCTTGAGCGCCATATCTCCCTCGTCATCACGCGGGATTTCACCGGCACGCATGTTCACCTGTAGCGCGGGAATGATCAGGCTTGGCATCGCGAGCTGTTTGTCCCGTTCCGTGCGAAACTTGATGAAATCCTCGCGCGTTTTGCCGCCACCCACGTGAATGTTCTTTTCCCGCTCTTCCGCCACTGTCGTCTCCCACGCGATCGCCCGCCCGCCGGGGCCGTAATCGTGGCAGATGAACAAGCGCATGGCATCGGGCAGGGCCAGAACGCGCATGATACTGTCGTAGAGCTGTCCGGCATCTCCACCCGGAAAATCCGCGCGGGCCGAGCCACCGTCAGGCATGAATAGCGTATCGCCGACAAAAGCAGCATCCCCAATGACATGCACCATGCAGGCCGGGGTATGGCCGGGCGTGTGCATGGCAAAGCAGGTCATTCCGCCAACCTCGTAGCTGTCGCCGTCTTCGAACAGCGCATCGAATTGCGACCCGTCGCGTTGGAACTCGGTCCCTTCGTTGAACACTTTCCCAAAGGTGTCCTGCACATCGGTGATCTTGGCACCGATGCCGATCTTCCCACCCAAAGCCTGCTGGATGTAAGGTGCCCCCGACAGGTGATCGGCGTGGACATGGGTTTCGATGATCCAGTCGAGCCGGAGGTCATTGGCGCGTATGTGGGCGATGATCTTATCGGCACCATCGAAATTCAAAGCACCCGCGGCATAGTCTATGTCCATCACAGCATCGATGACCGCACAGGCCCGCCCGCTTGGTTCCTGCACGACATAGGAAATCGTATTCGACCGCTCATCAAAGAACGGGGTGACTTTCGGGTGACAATTCATATCGGGTGTCATGCCCTGTCCTCCTTTTCCACCGGGCCGCCTTGCGCTTCCCAGGTCGAGAAACCTTCGCGCAGATGCCCCGCCTCAAATCCCATGTCCTTCAATGTGGCGACGGTCAGCGCCGATCGCCAGCCCGAGGCACAATGAAACAGGTATGTTTTGTCAGCCTGACCGAACACGTCCTTGAAGTAGGGGCTGTCGGGGTCGACCCAAAACTCGATCATGCCGCGCGGCGCATGGACCGATCCGGGGATGTATCCACTGCGCTGACGTTCGCGAATGTCCCGGATATCGACGATAACGACGTCAGGATTATCCACTGACTTGATGGCATCCACCGTCTCAACCTCTTTGATGCGGGCGCGCGCATCGGCGACCATTTTCGCGGCAGTTGTCTTCAGGCCCATCGGCACCTCCGTTTGAATGTGTGAACTGTGCCAGCAGGTTTCGGCCACAGCAAGGCCGGTAAGCGCCCTGTAATGTGGATTATGTGAAATTATGTGGCTAGGGTAGACGCCCAAGCCTCGTTCGGGTCATGTGCCTTTAACAAGGAAAGGGCCAGACATGGGCTTTGTCATACCGCCTCCACAGCAAGCCTCTGTTGCCATTGCAGGGTTAGAAGACAGGTTCCCGGTCCGCCGCATCTTTTGCGTCGGCCGCAACTATGCCGCACATGCGCGCGAGATGGGCAATGATCCCGACCGTGAGCCACCCTTCTTCTTTACCAAACCCGCGGACGCCGTTGCGGACAGCCCCTGCACCATTCCTTATCCGCCGCTGACGGCAGACCTGCACCACGAGATCGAACTGGTCATCGCCATCGGTACCGGAGGCGCAAACATCTCGGCCGATGCCGTCATGGATCACGTCTGGGGCGCCGGTGTGGGCATCGACATGACACGCCGCGATCTGCAGGCCGAAGCCAAGAAGATGGGCCGTCCGTGGGACTGGGCCAAAGCGTTTGATTTTTCCGCCCCGATGTCGCCGCTTGTGCCGCTGGCGGATGTGCCCAGCCTGACAGCCGGGCGCATCTGGCTCGCCGTGAACGGAGAGGTGCGGCAGGACGCAGACATTTCAGACCTGATCTGGCCTGTCCGCGATCACGTGGCTTACCTGTCGCAAGCGGTGACCTTGGCCCCCGGTGACTTGATCATGACCGGAACACCTGCCGGTGTTGGCGCTGTCCAAACTGGTGACGTGATGACCGGCGGCGTCGAAGGGATCGCAGAAATCGAGGTGACCGTCGGGCCGCAAGGCTAAAGCGCGGCCAACACTTCTTCTAAACTGCGGCGTGCGCCTGTTTGAAGATACTCCATGGCACGCAAGGACGCTTCGTGCGCTTCCAGGCTAGATCCAGCAACGCAATCCTCGATCACGCGGCAGAAATAGTCGTGCTGATGCCCGTCAACAAAAGTGTAGTGCACACAGACATCGGTCAGGCCACCGACCAGCAGCAAGGTGTCAACCTTGAGACCTTTCAGCAGGATCTCGAAATCCGTCCCGAAAAAGGCCGAATAGCGCCGCTTGCGGATCACGTAGTCATCCGGACGCACATCCATTTCCTTGACCGCCAGCGCCGTGGCCGGGTTGTTATCAAGACAGTGCACATCCTCGTCCCCGTCCAGTTCGCGGCCAAAATCAACCATGGACGGATGGTGGACCTCTTGGATGAAAATCACTGGCACGTCTGCGGCGCGCGCGGCGTCAATCGCGGTACGTGCAGCCAGCATGCGATCCTTGTAGCCTGGCATATTGTCGATCGACCGCACTTCGCTGTCGTCGATAAATGTACTGGCCTGAATGTCGATCACGATCAGAGCCGCACGGCCCTCGATCAAAGCACGCGGTGTCTTGCTTGCGTTTGCCATCAAACGGCCTGCGTTGCATCGATTGCGCGTTTCCAACTGCCATAGCCCGCTTCACGCGCATCTTCCGACATCTGCGGATCAAACCGTGCTTCGCGTGCCCATGTGGCAGCGAACCCTTCGGTATCCGGGTAGATGCCAGCACGCATGCCGGCCAGCCATGCCGCCCCCAGTGCCGTTGTCTCAAGCCCGGCAGGCCGATCTACCGGCGCGCCCAGCATGTCAGACAGGAATTGCATGGCCCAGTCATTGGCGCTCAGCCCGCCATCAACGCGCAGCACTGCATCGCCCGCATCGGGCCAATCCGCCCGCATCGCTTCCCAAAGGTCGCGTGTCTGGAAGCCGATGCTCTCCAATGCCGCGCGCGCCATGTCGGCAGGCCCCGTATCCCGGGTCAAACCGAAGGTGGCGCCGCGGCAATCCGGGTTCCAGTACGGGGCGCCCAGACCTGTGAAGGCGGGCACAAGCGTCACGTTCCCGCTGCCCTTCTCGGCCAGCGCTTGCGTTTCGGCAGCACTGGCGATGACGCCCAACCCGTCACGCAACCATTGCACCACGGCGCCAGCGATAAAGATTGACCCTTCAAGCGCATAGGTCGGTTTTCCATCCAGCTGATACGCCACGGTGGTCAACAAACGGTTGTTCGATGTCACAGGCGCGTCGCCTGTGTTCAGAAGCGCAAAACAGCCCGTGCCATAGGTCGATTTCAGCATCCCCGGTTCGAAACAGGCCTGTCCAATGGTTGCCGCCTGCTGGTCGCCCGCGACGCCATAAATCGGGGTCTCACCGCCCAGCAAATCCGTCACACCAAAATCAGACGCGCAATCGCGGACCTCGGGCAACATCTCTATCGGGATGTCTAGCATGGTACACATCTCGGGGCTCCACGCCCCTTTGTGGATGTCATAGAGCATCGTGCGCGCAGCGTTGGTCGCATCGGTGACATGGGCCGTGCGCCCGGTCATGTGCCAGATCAGGAAGCTGTCGACGGTGCCAAACAGCAGCTTGCCCGCCTTGGCCCGATCCCGCGATCCCCCATGCTGATCAAGGATCCATTTCACCTTGGTTGCACTGAAGTACGGGTCTAGCAGCAAACCGGTGATCGCCGTCACCTGATCGCCATGCCCATCGGCCCGCAGCCCTTCGCACATCTGCGCCGTGCGCCGGTCCTGCCAGACAATGGCATTGTGCAGCGGCTCACCTGTTTCAGCGTCCCAGATCACAGTCGTTTCGCGCTGGTTGGTGATCCCAATCGCTGCAATGTCGCTTGCCCCCAATCCCGCCTGGTCCATCGCAGACTTGCACGTCGATTGCACAGTCGCCCACAAGTCGGCGGGTTCGTGTTCGACCCAGCCACTGTTCGGGAAATGCTGCGTGAATTCTTCCTGCGCCGAGGCGACAGGCTGCATGTCCCCGTCAAACACAATCGCACGCGAGGACGTGGTGCCCTGATCGATGGCAAGAATATGGGTCATGCAGCGTTTTCCTTCATCCAGTCGTCCACGGCAGTGCGCTCTTCTGCACTCAGGCGCAAACCAAGTTTGGTCCGCCGCCACAATGCGTCATCGCCAGCCACCGCGTATTCGCGGGTCATCATCCATTTGAGTTCGGCGCCGGTCAATGTCGCACCGAAAGCGGGCCCAAGATCCTCTGCCGATTTGGCGTCGCCCAGCACGTCCCACGCTTCGGTGCCGTATGCCCGGATCAGGCGCGCGGCCCATTTCTGGTCGAGGAACGGGTAGTCGGCCATCAGCTTCGATGTCAGTGAGCCAACTTCGGCCACTTTGAAATCCCCGCCGGGCAGCGCAACACCAGCGGTCCATGCCTCGCCCAACCCCATCTTGGCCAGCGCCTTTTCTGCCAGCTTGCGATAGGTGGTGATCTTGCCGCCAAAGACGCTCAGCACGGGTGGGCCGTTGTCATCCAGCGCCAGCACATAATCCCGCGTCGCCGCCGTGGCCGAGGATGCGCCATCGTCATAGAGAGGCCGCACACCGGAATAGGTCCAAACCACATCTTCCGGCGTCACCGGCTTCTCGAAATACTCGGTGGCAAAGGCGCACAGGTAATCCCGCTCTTCATCGGTGATCGCGGGCTTTGTATCCGCATCCGTATGTTCGGCATCAGTCGTGCCAATCAGGGTGAAATCCTGCTCATAGGGAATGGCAAAGATGATCCGGCCATCGGTGCCCTGGAAGAAATACGCCTTGTCATGGTCATAGAGCTGCTTGGTCACGATATGCGAACCGCGCACCAACCGTATGTTGTGCTGCGAGTTTTGCCGCATCACGCCGGTCAGAATGTCGGCGACCCAAGGGCCACCCGCGTTGACCAGGGCCTTGGCGCGATAGGTGCCCTTCTCGGTCTCGATCCGCCACGTATCGCCGTCCCGCGTGGCCTCCTTGACCGCGCAACGGGTCAGGATCGTGGCACCCCGCGCTTCGGCATCGCGGGCGTTCAGCATGACAAGCCGTGAATCCTCGACCCAGCAGTCACTATATTCATAGGCCATCTTGAACCGTGACTTCAGGCCCTTGCCCTCGGGCGCGGTGGTCAGGTCCAGCGTCTTGGTGCCCGGCAGAATCTCCCGACCGCCCAGATTGTCATAGAGAAACAGGCCCAAACGGACGAGCCACGCGGGGCGCCGCCCCTTCTCGATCCAGGGCATTGTCATACGCAGCAAACGCGAGGTCGGCGTATCGCTGTCGAACCGCATGTCGGGGGCGTAGGGCAGGACAAAACGCATGGGCCAGCTGATATGCGGCATCGCCTTCAGCAGCACCTCGCGCTCTTTCAGCGCGGATTTCACCAGCCCGAATTCGAAGAACTCAAGATAGCGCAGCCCACCATGAAACAGCTTGGTCGACGCAGACGAGGTTGCACCCCCCAGATCACCGGCCTCGGCCAAGGCAACACTCAGGCCACGGCCCGACGCGTCACGGGCAATCCCGGCCCCGTTGATACCTCCACCAATCACAAACAGATCATAGATTTTGTCGTCCGACACGCCCGCGTCCTCCGGATGGGTACGGAGTCCTCTTAAAACCATAGTAGGCAGTGATCAATCGTTAGCGTTAACGTTGCGGCGTGATGTCCTTGAGACCCAACAGAACGGCCGCCCCGATCATTAGGCCGCCACAGACGCGATTGATGGCCGTCATGGATCGCTGTGCAAAACGGGTAGCCACCCGGTCCCCGGCCCAGCCCCACAACAGCAGCGTGGCACCGTCCACGACAAGATACGTGGCCCCAAGGATCAACAGCTGCGGCAGGATTGGCGCATTGACCGTGATAAATTGCGGGAAAAGAGCTGCAAAGAAGACAACGGCGAACGGGTTGGTCATCGAGGTTATGAACCCAAGGCGAAACAGTCGAACGGGATGGGCAGCGCCATCCGCACGCCCCCGCGCACCGTCGCCTCGGGACATCATCATGCGCAGCCCGATCCACACCAGATAGGCTACGCCCAACCATTTGATGACACCAAAGGCCGCCGCAGACGTGGCTATCACCGCAGCAAGACCAAAAGCGGCAGCCGTCATCTGGATCACGTTCGCACTCAAATCACCGGCAATCACCCAGACAGAGCGGCGCAACCCGTGCTTCATCGCATTTGCAATGATCAAAAGCTGGCTGGTATCGGGTGGCGTGGCAAAAAACACCGCAACAGCCGCGAGGTACAAAAGATAGATCTCGACACTCACACCCGCGCGGCCTGCGCCAGGTCAGCGCCAAAGATCGTGTCGGCATGGTCCGCCAGGTAGATGCGCAGCCATGGCGTAAAACGATCAGGATGACGGGCCACCGTGGCCATCAGATCGTGGTAGTCGACCCACTCGTAGGCCATGACTTCATCCGGGTTTGGCGCCACGCGCAGATTGCCCCGGACATGGCCCAGATAGACCTCAACCACCTCGTGCTCAATCAACCCATCGCCCACATCGGCGCGGTATTCCAGATGGTGGCGATGCTCTAACGGCACGCCGGTCACGCCCAACTCTTCGTTCAAACGGCGCGCGGCGCATACCGACGGCGCTTCGTCCCATTCGGGATGCGTGCAACACGTGTTCGCCCATAGGCCCGGCGTGTGATACTTGCCCATCGCGCGTTGCTGCAACAACACCTCGGTGCCCCGCACAACAAAGACCGACACGGCCTTGTGCTTTAGCCCGCGCTGATGCGCCTCCAGTTTTTCCACCGGGGTCAACGCGCCGTCGACCCAGGCAGGGATCATGATCGTCATACGTGGTTCGCCTTCACCAACCCGGTCAGGTGGGCCATGTTCTTGATACCGATTTTCAGATGCGCCATGGGCCGCGCCTTGACCAGCTTCTTGTTCATATACGCCTCGAAGGTCAGACGCTGCACATCTATGTCGTGACAAAGTGACACAAAGCGTTCGCGCCGGTCGTCACTGCGATAATAGGCATTCTGCATCGACGCCAGAACCCGGAACACAGTCTTGTGCTCGCGCATGAACAGCTTGCGCGCCAGTTTCAGGTCCTTGACGCGGCCCGACGCGAGCATAGCCGCACAGGCCGTCGCGGCCACTCGGCCCCCAACCATGGCATAGTAGATGCCTTCGCCCGAGGACGGGGCCACGACACCAGCCGCATCCCCAGCCAAGACAACATCCTTGCCGTTGTCCCAACGATCCATCGGTTTCAGGGGTATGGGTGCGCCTTCCTTGCGCAAGGTCTCGCACTCGTCCAGACCGGATGCAACGCGCAGCGCCGCCGTCGCTTCCTTGAGGTTCACAGACGATTGCTCGGACCCCATCCCAACGCTTGTCGTGCCACCATGCGGAAACACCCAGCCATAGAAGTCGGGCGATATGGACCCGTCATAGATCACGTCACAGCGCATCGGATCATAGGTGTCCGTTGCCTCTGGTGCCTTGATGATCTCGTGATAGGCAAAGACAAGCGGCACCTTGTCCGCCCCCTCAACCTCGGCCTGCCCCACGCGGGACTTGGCGCCATCGGCCCCGATCACCAGCGTGCAGGGCAGTTCGCGGTGTTCCTGCGTTTCCTTGTCACGGTAGATCACCACTGGATGCCCATCGGGTCGGTCGATACGCACAAACGTACCGGTGAAATACGCGGCCCCCGCATCGGCGGCGCGCTGGCGCAGGAACGGATCGAAATCCTTCCGATCGACCATCCCGACATACCCGTTCTCGATCGGGATATCGACGCGACGACCCGTGGGCGAAATCATCCGGGCGGTCGTGACCTTGGTCAACAACTGCTCTTCCCCGATGTGAAAATCCTGCATCAACCGGGGCGGAATGGCCCCACCGCAGGGTTTGATCCGCCCCTCGCGGTCCAGCAGGGCAACGGAATGACCCGACCGAACCAGATCCTCAGCAGCAGTGGCACCGGACGGTCCTCCGCCCACAATAACGACATCATACATTATACTACTCCCCCGGAACCAAGGTTACATCATGGGTCTCGGCCGCCCGCATCACGCGAGAGGCGACCAGAGCGGCACATAGGAACAGCGCCGCTTCGAATGTAAAAACCGTGCCGTAAGCCGCAGCATCGGGCAGGATCAAACGGGTCAGGTCCAGCATGCCCGTGGCGACCAACCCAGCCAGACCCGCGGCAATGGCCTGCGCCGCACCAAAGACACCCATGCGGGTGCCGGTGTTGCGCGCATGGGCGGCGGCCAACTGCATCATTGAACCGACCGCGCCAACGACAAACAACCCGTTGCCCAAGCCCAGCACAACCGTCGACGGCACCAGCGGCAGACCGGTCCCCAGACCCAACAGGCCTAGCGCTGACAAGACACAGCCCGTCACCGCCCAAAACCGCAGACTGCCAATTCGCAGATGCGACAGGACCCCCGCCGCAATCATCCCAATCAGGGCGGCCCCGTCCTTACCCCCCGACAGCTTGGTGCTGTCCTCGGGGCTCAGGCCATGCACATGACCGGCAAAAGGCTCGAAGATCAGTTCGGACAAGTAAAACGCGAGGATCGACAGAAAGACAAAGCCGGTAAACTGGCGCGCTGCGGGGTCAGCCCATGTGCGGCGCAAGGCTGCAATCAATGGCGTATCATCCGCCTGATGCTCGAATGCGGCATGGCTCTCAACTCCAATGGTTGCGATCACACACAGGAGGAAAGCCACCGCACAAACCGCAGCAACCACCCACACCAACCGATCCGGGCTGTAAGGCTCAAGCGCAATGCCCGTCCCAACAGAGGCAAAGATCGCGCCAGCGATCAGCAAGAGCCACGCCAGCGTCGCCCCTGCCCCTTTGCGCGGCCCGGTCACGCAGGCCAGCAAGGCAAGGAAAGATGTGCCTGCCGCTCCGATCCCGAGGCCAATTGCGGCATAGGACAAAAGCCAAACGGCCAGCGCCAAAGGCACCGAGGTCTCGGCAAGCAATATGCCCCAAGCCGCGCCAATCACACCCAAGGCGACGACCGCAATCCCGCCAAGGATAAATGGCGTCCGACCGCCTTTCACATCTGACCGGTGGCCCCAGACAGGTCGGGTCAGTTGCACACCATAATGCAGAGCGACCAGCAGACCGGGCAGCAAAGCGGGCAACGCCAGCTCGACCGTCATCAACCGATTGAACAGATTTACGGGTAGTGCTGCCAGCCCACCGATGGCGGCATTCACAAGGCACAACCGCACCAACATGCCCCAACCCGCAATCATGCCAACCCCCGCAACGCAAAGGCGGCGACCATCATGCCGGAGACATAGAGCAGCACACCCGTGCCGTTGTACCAAGGCGCCTTCGCCTTTGGATCACGGAACATGATTGTCATGGCCCAGAATTGCAGCAAGAGGACCAAGGCAACCCCCGCCGCATGGGCGGGCCGATCCCACAGGGCCAACAGCGCAATCACCACGGCTTGTGGCACCGCCATCACGGCACAGGCCACCTGTGCCGCGCGACGCGGACCAAGGGTCACAGGCAGGGAATTGACCCCCATCTGCCGGTCGCCTTCCAGCGCTTTGAAATCATTCAGGGTCATGATGCCATGCGCGCCCAGCCCATAGAGGAGCGCCACCAGCAACACCTCGCCGCGCGGTGCGCCTGCACTCAGCACGGCGGCGCCAGTGATCCAGGGCAAAGTCTCATAGCTCAGACCGACAAGGCCCGGACCCCACCATCCCGACCGCTTCAGGCGAACGGGTTCAGCCGAATAAGCCCACGCGGCCAACACGCCCGCAATCGTCGCGGCAAAACCCCACGGACCCAACTGCCAGCCGACAAACAGGGACAGGGCGGACATGGTCAACGCAATCCACAGCCCCCATCGCCCCGGAATACGACCGGACGGGATCGGGCGGTCGGGTTCGTTGATGGCGTCCACATGCCGGTCGCACCAGTCATTTGCAGCCTGAGACATCCCGCACACGATAGGGCCCGCCAAAAGCACACCCAGCAAGATCAAAGACCACTGCCCCGCCGGGGACGCCCCGGATGAGATGACACCACACAGATAGGCCCACATCGGCGGGAACCACGTGATCGGTTTGATCAGGCGCAGGGCCGCCGCAGGCTCGGGAAATCGGCGCGCAGGTAAAGAAGGGCTGACATCCATGTGTCAACTATGGCTGACACTTTGAGTCGGTGCAAGGGTTGCAGCAGCCTAGCCGTTCTTGCTCAGCAGCCCATATTTGCGCAGCTTGACGTAAAGCGACTGACGGGACAGCCCCAACATCTCGGCCGCGGCAACGCGGTTGTTGCGCGTCAGGTTGACGGCCGTTTCAATGCACATCTTCTCAACCACATCAGTGGTCTCGGCCACGATCTCTTTCAACGACGCAGAGCCGATCAGGTCCATAACGTTGCGGCCAGGCTCTGGCATGCTCGGCCCGCCGCTGCCTTCAACCTTGCGGACACCTTCCAGACGGCTGACATCACGCATGATCAGTGCCACGGCAGGGTTCTGCGCGTCTTCAAGCGCAGTGGCTGAAACTTCGACAGGGATGCGCGCACCCAGATCGTTCACAAGACGGGTGGCATAGACACGCATCTGCCCGGTGCGGGCCGCATTCTCCAACAGCACACCCAGATCAATCTGACCGCGGGCCAGATATTCGGCCAGGGATTGACCCACCACATCCGAAAGGTGGGTCGCACCGATCAGATCCAGAAAGGCATCATTGACGGACAGCGTGGTGCCACGCGGGTCCATAAAGACAATGGCATCCGTCGTTCCCCGGAACAGCGACACCGCATGATTGGCGGCCGAATCCGTGTTTGACGCAATCGCTTCGCTGCCGACAAGACGACACATCAGAACACGCTGCCCTGCAGCGCGGAACAAGGTCGGATACAAGTCGATGGTTTGATGTGTCCGCGACGTACGCACCGGTACAGCTTCACCACCGTCTGTCAGGGTGGCATTCATCAGGCTTTCGGTCAGCTCCGCACCGGACCGATCCTTGAACAGGCTGGCAAGGGTGACACCCACAAGCGCATCCGGCTTCAGGCCCAGCAACGCTGCAGCCCGGCCATTCGCATCTTCGATCCGCCCGGTCTGCACCGACACGAACACAATCGCATCGTCAACATTCGACATGACCACACGATAACGCGCGTCAAACTCGCGGCTGGCCTCGTATCCTTGCTCAAGCGCAATCTGGGCCTGCACCAACTGCTGCTGCGTTTCGGCAATGGGGCGCAGGTCGCGACCCAACAACAAGACCCCATTTTCTTGTCCAAAACGGTGAAACGTATAGCGCACAGGATATTGCCACACGGCATTGTCGCTGTGGTTCAGCTCAAGCGGCTTTTTCGGCGGATGCCCCGACATATACGCGTCGTGCGCTTGCTGAAACTTTTCAATGCTCTCTTCCGTCAGGAACTCGACAACAGGTCGACCTTCCCAATGGCTCAGGTTGCCAAAGCTGTCATCCTGGTCGTTCAACAGCACCGACAGGATCGTACCTTCGGCAGATACAACAAGAGCGATGTCCGAGGCAGCCGCAATAATGCTGCTCAGAAACTCAGGCTCAATGAGCGGGACAGCGCCGCTTGTCCAAAAACTGCTTCCGTCAGTTGTCATCTACGGGCCAATGCCTTTTTGCGCTTCGTCGTGAAGCCAACAACATCTTTTGCCGTATTCGTCACAAGATCGACGCCTGTTTGTTCTGTTATATGTTCAGTGATCCCAGAATAGGCGCCACCTATGGCCAACACGGGACTCATATCACTTGCTTCTCTTATCTTTGTAACCGTTCCACATGCGGTTTCAAGGCCCGCGGCCCGCGCACATGAGAACAGAATCATATCCGGCTGATCATATTCAACCCTGGCAAGAATCTGAGGTGTTGCCTCGTTGATCGACAGGCTGACATCACAGCCCAGCCGACGCAGCTGCGCCGCAACAACGCTGGCTCCCAGGAAATGCTGCTCGCCATCAGGAACAATGACCAATGCGTGCAATACATTGCTCTGGTCCACCGACTCGCGCGTAAGGCCATGTGCCGCAACGCCCAAAAGCGCCTGCAAACGCAACGAACCCACCGTGACCGTGGCAAAATCCAGGTCTGATGTCATCCATTGCGCGCCCAGGTATTCCGCAGCCTTGGGAATATAAAGGTCAATCAGCGCATCATGGGTCAGGCGGTAGGTGCTCAACTCCTCCAGCACCAGCGCTGCATCAAAACTGCCATCAGACAGAACAGCCCGCACCAGATAGTCGATGGCAATCTGACGTGCGCCCGAGGGTCCAACGACCTGACGATCCTTCAGGATAGAAATAACCTCACCGGCCAACGACTCGTGGTCGTAGCTGTGCCCGTACACATAACGGGAAGTGCCAAATGGGTCGTCCTGCGTCATGGATTACCTCGATCCGTGTGAACGCAATGAACGGTTCTGGCGCGTCAGAGCCGTGGAAACAACAAAAGTGTCTGCCCGAACACACACAATGTCAACTCAATTTGACAGCAGCACGATGTCACAGACCTATGCGCGCCTCTGAGCAGCGCAGCTTAATTCAGAAAAGCGGGGCTTTTTCACACCCATACAGGTTGCAGCGATTAAAAACTGTGCGCCAAGATGACAGTCAGAGTGTAAGTTATAATTGACACTTTTCCCTCCCACCCGATACGCTGAACCCGTGACGCAAAGGGAGAGGCGCAACACAATGTCCATTCGGACACCCCCACATGCAGCACCGGTCGGGCTCTATACAGCCGAGGAACGCGCGCGTCGGGATGCCACCATCTGGACCCCGGTTCAGGGCATTCTCGCACCCCTCCAATTCGCGGTGTTCCTGATCTCCCTGACGCTTGTCATCCGCTACCTGTCTACAGGGGAAGGATACGCCGCCGCCACATGGTCCATCGTCATCAAGACGGGCGTGCTTTACCTGATCATGATCACGGGTGCGATCTGGGAAAAAGTCGTTTTCGGCCAATATCTTCTCGCCCCTGCCTTTTTCTGGGAAGACGTGTTTTCCTTCCTCGTGATCGCCTTGCATACGGCCTATCTCTGGGCGCTGTTCTCCGGTACCCTGGAACCCGTCCCGCTGATGTGGCTCGCCCTCGCCGCCTACGGTGCCTACGTCATCAACGCCGCCCAGTTCGTGCTCAAGTTGCGCGCTGCCCGATTGCAGGCATCTGCAATGCAGGAGGCACCGGCATGACCGAGCTTCCCCGCCTCCCATCGGCAGGTGGCTGCCGCGAGACACCGATTCTCAAACAGCGCGGTCAACGCGAGGTGTTTTGCGGTCTGACGGGAATCATCTGGCTGCACCGCAAAATGCAGGACGCGTTCTTTCTGGTGATCGGCAGCCGCACCTGCGCCCACCTGCTGCAATCGGCAGCAGGCGTCATGATCTTCGCCGAACCGCGCTTCGGCACCGCGATCCTCGAAGAAACCGACCTCGCCGGTCTAGCCGATGCACAGGATGAGCTCGACAAAGTCGTGGATGAACTGCTCACCCGCCGCCCCGACATCAAGCAACTCTTCCTTGTCGGCTCCTGCCCCTCCGAGGTGATCAAGCTGGACCTCGCCAAGGCGGCCGAACGCATGACCCAACGCCACGCACCATCGGTGCGGGTGCTGAATTTCTCCGGCTCCGGTATCGAAACGACCTTCACCCAAGGCGAAGACGCCTGCCTCGCCTCCATGGTGCCCGTCCTTCCCAAAACAGACGAGCGGCAACTGCTGCTGGTCGGCGCCCTGCCCGACGTGGTTGAGGAACAGGCCATCGGCCTTCTCGAAGCCATGGGCATCGGCCCGATCAAGGTCCTGCCCGCTCCCCGCGCCGACAGCGACCTCGGCATCGGCCCAAACACCGTCTACGCCCTGACCCAACCGTTCCTCGGCGACACGCATGACGCGCTGACCCGCCGTGGGGCACGCCACATCCCCGCCCCCTTCCCTTTGGGCGAGGAAGGCACAACCCAATGGCTCGCCGCCATCGCCACGGAATTCGGCGTCGCACCCGACCTGTTCGAACAGGTCACCGCCGCACCCAGCGCCCGCGCCCGCAAGGCCATCGCCCAGGCGGCAGAGGCGCTGAACGGCAAGTCCATCTTCTTCTTCCCTGACAGCCAGCTCGAAATCCCTCTGGCCCGCTTCCTGACCCGTGAATGCGGGATGGAAGCGATCGAAGTCGGAGCGCCCTTTGTCCACAAAGGCATCGTCGGCCCCGACCTCAACCTGCTGGCCGAAGGTCCCACAATTTCAGAAGGACAGGACGTCGATCTGCAACTCGACCGCGCCAAGGCGGCCAAACCCGACCTCACCGTCTGCGGCCTCGGCCTCGCCAACCCATTGGAGGCTGAAGGTCTCGCCACCAAATGGGCCATCGAACTCGTCTTCACTCCGGTCCATTTCTACGAACAGGCGGGCGACCTCGCGGGCCTCTTCTCCCGCCCAATCCGCCGCGCCGGACTTCTCAAACTCGACCCAGTTTCTTCTGACGGCAAATACGACGGGGGTGTGGGGGCTGGCCCCCACGCAGATGGCCCATGAAGCTCACCGTCTGGACATACGAAGGCCCACCCCATGTCGGCGCCATGCGCGTGGCCACCGGCATGAAGGACCTGCACTACGTCCTGCACGCGCCGCAGGGCGACACCTATGCCGACCTGCTCTTCACCATGATCGAGCGGCGCGACCACCGCCCGCCGGTCACCTACACCACCTTCCAAGCTCGTGACCTCGGAGCCGACACGGCCAACCTGTTCAAACAAGCAGCGCAAGACGCCTACGACCGGTTCAAACCGCAAGCCATCATCGTTGGTGCCTCCTGCACCGCCGAGCTGATCCAGGACGACCCCGGCGGCATGGCCGAAACCATGGGCCTGCCCGTCCCCACCATCCCGCTGGAACTGCCCAGCTACCAGCGCAAGGAAAACTTCGGCGCGGACGAAACGTTCTTCCAGATCGTCAAAACGCTGGCTCGTCCGATGGAACGCACCAAACAGATCACCGCCAACCTGATCGGCCCTACAGCACTGGGCTTCCGCCACCGCGACGATATCCAGGAAGTGATTGCGCTGCTCTCCGACATGGGGATCAGCGTGAATGTCGTGGCCCCCATGACCTCGTCTCCCCAAGACATTGCCTGCATGGGGGCCGCGCATTTCAACGTGTTGATGTATCCCGAAACCGCAGAAAGTGCCGCGCGCTGGATGGAGCGGGAACTGGACCAGCCCTACACCAAGACCGTCCCAATCGGCGTCGGCGCCACCCGCGACTTTATCAACGAAGTCGCCAAGATCACCGGCAAGGATGCTTATCTCGACACCTCCCGCCTGCGCCTGCCCTGGTACTCAAAATCCGTCGACAGCACATATCTGACCGGCAAGCGTGTCTTCCTGTTTGGCGACGGCACCCACGTGCTCGCCGCCGCCCGTATCGCGCAGGACGAGATGGGGTTCGAGGTCGTAGGCATGGGCTGCTACAACCGCGAAATGGCCCGTCCTGTCCGCGCCAAGGCCCGCGAAATGGGGATCGAGGCAACGATCACCGACGACTACCTCGAGGTTGAGCGCGTAATCGAAGCGCTGCAGCCCGAAATGATCCTCGGCACCCAGATGGAACGCCACATCGGCAAACGGCTCGGCATCCCATGCGCCGTTATCTCGGCCCCCGTCCACGTGCAGGATTTCCCCGCCCGCTACTCCCCCCAGATGGGGATCGAGGGGGCCAACGTGATCTTTGACACATGGGTCCACCCGCTGGTCATGGGGCTGGAAGAGCACCTGCTGCACATGTTCCGCGAGGATTTCGAGTTCCACGATGCGGCCGGTCCCTCGCACCATGGCGGCCATGCGCCAAGCCCAACCGATGCAGGGGGGCCAGCCCCCCAGCCTGCGGCTTCCCCCCGAAGTTTATCTGGCAAGATGAATGAAGGATCCGTGATCTGGCTGGCTGATGCCGAGAAAGAGTTGAAGAAGATTCCGTTCTTCGTACGCGGCAAGGCCCGCCGCAACACCGAAATATTCGCCAACGAACGCGGTGTCGCTGAAATCTCCGTCGACACACTCTATGAAGCAAAGGCCCATTATGCGCGATGATACGCACATAAACGGGCGCATGCCCGGCTACCGCGTGGTGATCATCACGTTGGACAGCCATGCCGCCGGCCCGGCCCGACGGGCCATGGATGCACTGGTGTCGGACTACCCGGGCCTTGATCTGCAAATACATGCCGCCGCCGAATGGGGTGAATCTCCCGAGGCCTTCGAGGCCGCCGAAGAGGCCGTGATGAATGGCGACATCATCATCTCGAACCTTCTGTTCCTCGAAGAACATGTGGCCCGAATCCTGCCTGCGCTGAAAGCGCGCCGAGACACCTGTGACGCGATGGTCGGGGTCATAGCCGATGCCGAAGTGGTCAAGTTGACCCGCATGGGCACGCTCGACATGCAAGCCCCGCCCTCGACCATGGGCAAGTTGATGAAGCGGTTGCGTGGCTCCTCCAAACCCTCGACCGAGGACGGTGCCAAGAAGATGCAGATGCTGCGCCGTCTGCCCAAGATCCTCAAATTCATCCCCGGCAAGGCGCAGGATCTGCGCGCCTGGTTCCTAGTCATGCAGTACTGGCTCGGTGGCTCCGACGACAACGTGCGGGCGATGATCCAGTTCCTGCTGAACCGCTACGCGACCTCTGCCGATTGGGCGAACGGGCCCGAAGCGGCCCTGCCCATCGACTACCCCGACACAGGCCTCTATCACCCCGATCTGCCGCAGCGCATCACCACTGATGCCGCCGATATCCCCGGTCCCAAAGGGGCGGAGATGACCGTGGGCATCGTCATGCTGCGCTCCTACGTACTGGCGGGCGACACGGCACATTACGACGGCGTCATTCGCGCGTTTGAGGCCCGAGGCATGCGCGTTCTGCCCGCCTTTGCCGGAGGGCTGGACGCCCGCTCTGCCATCGACGTCTATTTCAAAGGTCAGGTGGACGCGCTTGTCTCCCTGACCGGTTTTTCGCTGGTGGGCGGCCCCGCCTACAATGATAACGAAGCAGCCATCGACGTGCTGGCAGACCTCGACGTGCCCTATCTTGCCGCACACGCGCTGGAATTCCAGACGCTCGGCCAGTGGGCGGGCAGCACGGGCGGCCTCGGCCCCATCGAAACAACAATGCTCGTGGCTCTCCCCGAGTTGGACGGGGCCACTTGCCCCACCGTCTTTGGCGGGCGGCTTGGCCCCGAAGGGTGCAATGGCTGCGCCCATACCTGTCAGGCAGGCGAACCGAAGGCGATGGTGCCTTGCGTCGAACGCATCGACAGCCTGGCCGAAAAAACCCTGCGCCTTGGTCGCCTGCGTCGAAAAAAGAATGCCGAGAAGAAGGTTGCCGTCGTCCTTTTCGGTTTCCCACCCAATGCGGGCGCTGTGGGAACAGCTGCGTATCTTTCTGTTTTCGAAAGCCTTTTCAACACGTTGAAAGCCATGCAAGCACGCGGCTACACGGTCGATCTGCCAAAAAGCGTGGACGCCTTGCGCGCCCAAGTCTTGCAAGGCAACGCCGCGCAGTACGGTCAGGAGGCGAATGTCGCCGCCCATGTGGATGCCGACACCATCGTTCGCACCACGCCGCCGCTTCACGCCATAGAAGCCGTCTGGGGCCCTGCGCCGGGCCGCATCCAATCCGACGGGCGCGGTGTGTTCGTGCTGGGCAAGGAACTAGGCAACGTCTTCATCGGTGTCCAGCCCGCCTTTGGCTACGAAGGCGACCCGATGCGGTTGCTGTTCGAGAAAGGCTTTGCCCCGACTCACGCCTTCACCACTTTCTATCTTTGGCTCCGCAACACCTATCAGGCTGATGCGGTGGTGCATTTCGGCATGCACGGCGCGCTCGAATTCATGCCTGGCAAGCAGGCCGGCCTTGGGGCACAGGACTGGCCGGACCGGCTGATTGGCGAGATGCCGAACATCTACCTCTATGCCGCCAACAACCCGTCCGAAGCGTCGCTGGCCAAGCGCCGGTCCAACGCCGTGACAATCACGCACCTGACGCCACCACTCGCGCAATCCGGTCTCTATAAAGGGCTGGCGGAGTTGAAAGACTCCCTCTGCCGCTGGCGCGAGATGGACGGTACTGACCCTGCGCGGGTTGAGCTGGAACAGTTGATCGCAGAACAGGCCGAAGCCGTGGACATGGGAGGCACGCCTGCCGAAGCGCTGTGGCTGAAACTGCTCGAAACCGAAGACGCGCTGATCCCCGAAGGTCTGCACGTGGTCGGCCAACCGCTCAGCGATGTCGCGCGCACGGAATACCTCAACCTCATGTCCCACGCGGATGAAGATGCCCGCGCACGTGTGGACGCCCTGCTGCAGAACGAAACTGAACTCAGCGCCCTGATGGCTGCGCTTGATGCGCGTTACATCAAACCGGTGCCCGGCGGTGACCTGATCCGCTCGACCGACATTCTGCCCACGGGCCGCAACATCCACGCCTTTGATCCGTTCCGCATGCCCACGGCTTTCGCCTGCCGCGACGGGATGAAACAGGCACAACTGCTCTTGGACACGCACCCGACCCTGCCCCGCTCGATCGCACTGGTGCTGTGGGGGTCCGACAACATCAAATCCGACGGCGGCCCCATCGCGCAGGCCCTCGCCCTCATGGGCTGCACCCCGCGCTTCGACAGCTTTGGCCGTCTTGCCGGGGCCGACCTGATCCCACTCACGGACCTCGGCCGTCCCCGCATCGACGTGATCATGACCCTCTCGGGCATTTTCCGCGACCTACTACCCCTGCAAACCCGGATGCTGGCCGAAGCCGCCCTGAAATGCGCCGAAGCCGATGAACCGCTGGATCAGAACTACATCCGCGCCCACGCACTGGCCTATGCGGAGGCGCAGGGCGTGGATCTCGCCACCGCTGCGCTGCGCGTCTTCTCGAATGCCGAAGGGGCCTATGGCTCAAACGTGAACCAACTGGTCGACAGCTCCGCCTTCGGGGACGAGGACGAGTTGGCCGACGCCTATGAGACGCGCAAAAGCTTTGCTTACGGCGTCGATGGCAAATCCGCCGCGAACCCCGCGCTCCTGCAAAAGGCGCTCGCAGATGTGGAGGTTGCCTACCAAAACCTCGAATCCGTCGAACTGGGTGTCACCACGGTGGACCACTATTTCGACACGCTGGGCGGCATCGCCCGCGCGGTGAAACGCGCGCGGGGGTCAGAGGCATCGGTCTATATCGGCGACCAGACTCGCGGCAACGCGACCGTGCGCACGCTCAAGGATCAAGTGGCGCTCGAAACCCGCAGCCGCGCACTGAACCCCAAGTTTTTCGAAGGGCTGCTGAAACACGGCGCCGAAGGTGTGCGGCAGATCGAGGCGCATATCACAAACACCGTCGGCTGGTCCGCCACCACCGGACAAGTGGACGACTGGGTGTACCAGCGCATCTCGGAAACCTTCGTTCTGGACGAAGAGATGCGGCAGCGCATGGCCGATCTGAACCCCACCGCCTCGTCCCGCATGGCAAACCGCCTGCTGGAAGCATCCGACCGCGATTATTGGGCACCCGATGCCGAAACGCTGGCCGCGCTCCAGGATGCCGCCGATGCGCTTGAGGACAAGCTCGAAGGGATCGCAGCCGAATGACTCTTTACACGGACACATACCGCGGGAGCCTCCAGCGGAAGTTTATTTCGCAAGATGAAGCAGGGGATCTTTCCCCATTCGAAAGGAGGGGCGCATGAGCCCACTCGACAGAAACCCACCCGTCCTGCGCGGGCAAGACGGCGAAGGATCGGTGCAAGTGCACCAGGACGCCGATGCACAGATCACCGGAGCCAAGGTCTTCTCCGTCTACGGCAAGGGCGGGATCGGCAAATCGACCACATCGTCCAACCTGTCGGCCGCCTTTTCCAATCTGGGCAAGCGCGTGCTGCAGATCGGGTGTGACCCCAAGCATGACAGCACCTTTACCCTGACCGGACACCTGCAACCAACTGTGATCGACATCCTCAAAGAGGTCGACTTCCACCCTGAAGAACTGCGCCCCGAGGACTTTGTGACCGAAGGCTACAATGGCGTGATGTGTGTCGAGGCCGGCGGGCCGCCTGCGGGCACCGGGTGCGGCGGTTATGTGGTCGGCCAGACCGTGAAGCTGCTGAAGCAGCACCATCTGCTCGAAGAAACCGACGTCGTGATCTTTGACGTGCTGGGCGACGTGGTCTGCGGTGGCTTTGCCGCCCCGCTGCAACATGCCGATCGGGCGCTGATTGTGACAGCCAACGATTTCGACAGCATCTATGCCATGAATCGCATCATCGCCGCGGTCCAGGCGAAGTCCAAGAACTACAAGGTGCGTCTTGCCGGCTGCGTCGCCAACCGCTCGCGCGAGACAAACGAGGTGGACCGCTACTGCGACACCGTCGGCTTCAACCGCATCGCGCATATGCCCGATGTGGATGCCATCCGGCGCAGCCGCCTGAAAAAAAAGACCCTGTTCGAGATGGACGACGAGGATGACATCGTGCGCTGCCGCGCCGAGTACATCCGCCTTGCCGAAACCCTCTGGAACGGGACCGAGGGGCTGGCCCCGGCCCCCATGGAAGACCGCGATATCTTTGAACTGCTCGGATTCGATTGATGGACTACGGCTCAACCCGCGCCCGGGTCGAAGACTATTTCGACCGCACGGCGACCAAGACATGGGAGCGTCTGACCTCGGACGCGCCTGTGTCGCGCATTCGGGAAACCGTGCGGGCGGGTCGGGATCGGATGCGGGATCTGATATTGAGCCGCCTGCCCGATGACCTGCGTGGGGCACGTATTCTGGATGCCGGATGCGGCCCCGGCGTGGCAACCATCGCACTGGCGGAACGCGGGGCCACCGTGGTCGCCGCCGATATCTCGCCCCAACTGATCGATATCGCCCAACTGCGCCTGCCCCATGATCTGCAAAGCCAGGTGACCTTCCATACCGGCGATATGCTGGACCCGAAATTGGGCCAGTTTGATGCCGTTATCGCGATGGACAGCCTGATTTACTACACGGCCTCCGATATCGGCGCGGCACTTGCAGCACTCGAACCGCGCGTGAGCGGGCCTATCGTCTTTACGGTCGCGCCTCGCACACCTGCGTTGATGGCGATGTGGTACGCGGGCAAGGCCTTCCCTCGCTCAGACCGCTCGCCCGTGATGATCCCGCACGCGCATCCGAAACTCATGAGCGCTGCCAAATCCGCGGGAGTCCGCCGTATGCTGCGCCCGGTCGACCGGATCACCAGCGGCTTCTACATCTCCGAAGCGATGGAGCTGCGGCCATGAGTGCGCTCAAGCATCTCTCGCTCAAGGCACTGCCTTTTGCCGATGCGGCGTCAGATGACCTGCCGATGGGCCAGCTTCTGCGCCTTTCGCTGTTCCAGGTGTCGGTCGGCATGGCCTCGGTCATGCTGCTCGGTACACTCAACCGCGTGATGATCGTGGAATTGTCGGTGCCCGCCATGATCGTGGCGGTCATGATCGCGCTGCCCGTGCTCTCGGCCCCCTTCCGGGCGCTGCTGGGCTTCCGCTCCGACACGTACCGCTCCGCCATCGGGTGGAAACGCATCCCCTATATCTGGTTCGGCGCGCTCTGGCAGTTCGGCGGCCTCGCCATCATGCCCTTTGCCCTGCTTGTCCTGTCGGGCGACACGGTGCACGACATCCCCTTCGCGGGCGAAGTGCTGGCGGGCCTCGCCTTCCTGATGACGGGCCTTGGTATCCACATGACCCAGACCGCCGGACTGGCCCTCGCCAGCGACCGGGCGACAGACGAAACCCGCCCCCGTGTCGTGGCGATGCTTTATGTCATGTTCCTTGTGGGCATGGGCATCTCCGCCCTGATCATCGGTGGTTTGCTAAACAATTACAGCAGCTTGACACTGATCCGCGTGGTGCAGGGCTCCGCCGTCGTTGGCGCCGTCCTCACCTTCATCGCTCTCTGGAAACAGGAAAGCGTGAACCCGATGACCCGGGCACAGCGCGAAGCACCACGCCCGCTGTTCCGTGAGGCGTGGACAGATTACGCCGCCGGCGGCAAAGCCGGGCGACTTCTGGCCTGCGTCTTTGTCGGCACCATGGCGTTCAACATGCAGGACGTGCTGCTCGAACCCTATGGCGGCGAAATCCTCGGGCTGTCGGTGTCGGCCACGACAATCCTGACGGCGCTCTGGGCGGCAGGCGCGCTGACGGGCTTCATCTGGGCGGGTCGTCGGCTTGCAAAAGGGTCAAACTCCTACCGTTTGGCCGGGGCAGGCATCCTCGCGGGCATCTGGGCCTTCAGCCTCGTGATCTTCGCCGCCCCCATGCAAGCCAACCTGCTGTTCTACGCGGGCGCAACACTGATCGGCTTTGGCGGCGGACTGTTCGCCGTCTCGACCCTCACCGCCGCCATGGCGATGCCGGCAAAAGGCGTCGCAGGGCGCGGCCTTGCCCTTGGGGCGTGGGGTGCAGCGCAGGCCACGGCAGCAGGCGTCGCCATCGCCCTCGGCGGCACGCTGCGCGACTGGATCGGCGCCATCGCGATGTCGGGGGCCTGGGGCGAAGGCCTCGCCACGCCCACCACCGGATACTCTTTCGTCTATCACCTAGAGATTGGCCTTCTCTTCGTCACTCTCGTCATCCTGGGACCGCTTGTGCGCACTTCGGGTCCCCTCACCGAACGGAAGGACGCGGGCCGCCTGGGCCTCGCGGATTTCCCCACATGACCTTCTCCAGGAAAGGACATCTGTCATGACCGCAACATTCTTTGGCGAATTCGACCTCGCGTCGCTGGCGCTCTGGTTGTTCTACATCTTCTTTGCCGGGCTGATCATCTGGATCCAACGCGAGAACATGCGCGAGGGTTATCCACTGGAAGACGACGAAGGCAACGCCTCGTCCAATTCCGGCCTATTCCCCCTGCCTGAGGACAAGAGCTTTGAACTGCCTCACGGGCGTGGCACCGTGACCGTTCCGTCGGGCCAAACGCCCGAACGCGCCGACATTCCCATGAAGCGCACCGGCCCAGGCAATGGTTACCCGCTTGAGCCCACGGGCGATCCGATGCTCGATGGCGTTGGTCCGGCCAGCTGGGCCCCGCGCCGCGACGTGCCCGAGCTTGATGGCCATGGCCACCCCAAGATCATCCCGATGTCGGCCAATGACAGCTTCCGCTTTGCCACGGGCCGCGACCCGCGCGGGCTGCCACTGATGTCCGGGGACGGCGAGGTTGTAGGCAAGGTGGTCGATATGTGGATCGACGAGCCCGAGCAGCTTGTGCGCTATCTCGAATACACGCTGGACGCCAAATGGGGCACGGGCAATCGTTTGGTGCCGCTGACACTGGCGCGGATCAAATCCGACCGGGTCGTCGTGCGCACGCTCTATGGCAAGCACTTTGCCACCGTGCCGCAGCACGCAAGCGCCACGCAGGTGACCATGCTCGAAGAGGAAAAGATCTGCGGCTACTACGGCGGCGGTGTCCTCTATGCCGACAGCAGTCGGCAAGAGCCCAAGCTCTGATGCAACACGCGCGCGCTATATCCTGGCAAGGCCCCGGGGCATCCCGGCGGCTGGCGCGTGCGCGTTTGCAATCAAGCGACAAGGGACGCGCCCGACCCTGGGTGGGCGCTCTCGACATGATTTCTAGACACTCTGACTGCTGCAAGGCGTTCGCGAGTTCGATGCGTGACATAACCCATGCGCCCTCCCGGGGGGAGGGTCGGGCGCGGCCCGGGGCTGAACCCCGGGCATACCAGTTCAAATGCAAGACCCCCGAAACCAAGAAAGGGAACGTGCGCCATGTCCCATGATGATTTCGCAATAGAGCCTATCGAAGGACTCCCCGAACGCCCACCCGAGGGCGAACAGATCCTGTGGCAAGGCAGGCCCGACACCCTCGCGCTCGCCCGCGAGGCACTGAACCTGAACTGGATCATCGGCTACTTCGCCATCCTCGCCGCATGGCGGTTCATATCGGTCGTCGACCTGTTGCCGATCGGACAAGCGATCGGGGCGACCCTGCCTGTCGCGATCCTCGGGCTGGTGGTTTGCGGCCTGCTCTATGCTATCGCGCTGATCCAGGCGCGGGCGACCATGTACACGATCACCACGTCGCGGATCGCGATGCGTATCGGGGCGGCCCTGACACTCACGATCAACCTGCCCTATCGCGAACTGGGCAACGCAGCGCTCGATTTGCGCAAGAACGGGACGGGCACCATCGCGCTCGACACCACAGGTCAGACCAAAATCAGCTACCTCGTCCTCTGGCCCCATGCACGGCCTTGGCGGTTCGGCAGCACGCAGCCCGCCCTGCGCTGCATCCCCGATGCCGAAAATGTCGCCCGCATCCTCGCCGACGCGGCCGAAGCGCGGATCACAACACCCCAAATCACCCGCGTTGCCCCCGGCGGCGCCGTCGCGGCGGAGTAAGCGCCATGTCACACGCCGACAGCCCCCGCATCCACGCCAAAGAGGACGAACTTGTCCCGCGCATCCTGATCCGCGCGGTCCTCGCCCTGCTGCTCATTGTCCTTTCACTGGTCACAATTGCCACCCTCACGGACCGACCTCTCGAAAGCACACCGCCGCAAACAGAAATCATCACGGAACGCGCGATCTTCCTGTCCGGTGATGCTTCGGGGGCGGCCCGCGTGCTTGATGCACACGGAACGGTCCTGGCCGACTTCGCATCGGACAAAGGCGGCTTTGTCGCCGGCATCGAACGCGTGATCGCGCGCGAACGGGGCAAGATCGGTGCAGACCTCGCCGCCCCGGTGCTGCTGCGCCTGCGCGACGGCAACCGCCTGTCCCTCTACGACCCCGAAACCAACTGGAGCGCCGAGCTGATGGGCTTTGGCGCCGACAATCTCCGCACCTTCGCCAGGTTGCTGAGCAAACCCTGACCCAGAAAGGAAGCCACCTCATGGGACTACTGACAAAGGACATTGAACGTGCCCCGTGCACAGTCGAAATCAGCCACAAATTCGAAAGCCTGCACGCGCATGTGCGGTTCAACAACGGCGCCGTGATCTATCCCGGCGACGAAGTGCAAGTGCAAGGGCCAGAAATCATGGCCCCCTTCGGTGAAATCGTCACCGAAGACCGCGAGGCCGTGATCGTCCGCGCCTCGGGCCTCGAACGGCTCTGGACCCGCCTGACGGGCGATCTCGAAGTCATGGAACTCTGCGAATTCTCCTTCTCCGAAGAGGTGACGCTATGAATGTTCGACACAGCAAACACACCGCCGACGCCACTTCGGTCGAGGAAGGTCTGGCCATCGCCCAAGCGCAGGACGAACAATTCACGTCCGAATTCGCCACCGAAACGGCCATGCAGAACACCCTGCTGACACCGCGCTTCTACACCACCGACTTTGACGAAATGGACGCAATCGACGTGTCCCCGGTGCGCGAAGATTGGGACAAGCTGATCGCGCAAATGGAATCCGACCCGAACAAGGGCCACTTCAAGAAAAACGAAGACTGGGACACCGTCGATTGGGACGGGATGGAACCGGAGCTGAAAAAGGAATTCATCGACTTCTTGATCAGCTCCTGCACAGCCGAGTTTTCGGGCTGCGTGCTCTACAAAGAGATGAAGCGACGCGGCAACAACGAGGACATCACCCAGCTGTTCCAACTCATGGCACGGGACGAGGCGCGGCACGCGGGCTTCATCAATGATGCCCTGCGTGAGGCTGGCTTGCGCGTGAACCTCGGGTTCCTCACGCAGAAGAAAAAGTACACCTACTTCCGGCCCAAGTTCATCTACTACGCCACCTACCTGTCGGAAAAGATCGGCTACGCCCGCTACATCACCATCTTCCGGCACCTGCAGGCGAACCCCGAACACCGCTTCCACCCGATCTTCAAATGGTTCGAAGAGTGGTGCAATGACGAGTTCTCTCATGGCGAAGCCTTTGCCCTGCTGATGAAGACGGACCCGAAACTGACACGCGGCCTGAATGTCTACTGGATCAAGTTCTTCCTCACAGCGGTCTACGGCACGATGTATGTCCGCGATCACCAGCGCCCGGCCTTCCACAAGGCCCTCGGCGTCGATCCCGACTGGTACGCACACGAGGTGTTCACCAAGACCTCGAAACTGTCAGAGCAGATCTTCCCCATCACGCTCGATATCGATCACCCCCGCTGGCAACGCCAGTTGGAGAAGCTGCAAAAGGCCAATGTCGACATGGCAGAGGCGAAAGGGCTGAAAAAGATCGGCGCACAGCTGCGGGCCGCTGCGGCCTTCTTGGCGCTCTACACGATCCCGGCGAAAAAGCACGTTGTGCCTGCGTCAACCCGCTTGGAGCCAGCCTATTGAGCCACGCCATCTGGCATAACTGGGCAGCACATCAGCCAACCCTCGCGCCCGGCGGCACCGCCGGGCAGCGCCCGCCCCCCCCCCCGGAGGGCGCTATTGGCGATGTCGTTCACAGCACACACGACATCCATGCTTTGGGAAACACGCACAGATCAAATGGAGCAAAGCGCCCCCCAGGTCGGGCGCTGCCCTCTGTACTTTGGGGGCAGCCTATGACCCCGTGGATCGCCGCCCTCATCGCCCTGTTCATCTGGTGGTTCTCCACCGGCACCATCCTGATGGCGGTCAAATACGCCGACCGTTCCGGCGAAAGGGCGCGGCGCGCCACGACAATCGCCGCCCTGCCCCTCATGGCCTTGGGCGCTTACGGCACCTACTGGTCCATGACGCAAACCGATATCCTTGGCACCTATGTCGCGTTCCTCTCGGCCCTCGCCCTCTGGGGCTGGATCGAACTAGCCTTCCTGACGGGCGTCATCACAGGCCCCAACCGCATGCCCCTGCCCCCGCACAAGGCCGAATGGGAACGGTTCATCCGCGCATGGGGCACCATCGCCTATCACGAGATGCTGCTGACAGCCGCCCTGATCCTTCTGGGCCTCACCCTCTGGCACGCGCCCAATCCGTTCGCCTTCTACACCTTCGCGGTGCTCTTCTTCGCCCGCGTCTCAGCCAAGCTGAACCTGTTTCTTGGCGTCCCCCGCATCCACGTGGATTTCCTGCCAGAAGCACTCAGCCACCTGCCTAGCCACTTCCGCACGGCCGGCATGAACTGGCTCTTCCCCATTTCGGTAACGGCGCTCACCTTCGCCGCCGCCTGCTGGCTCGAACGGCTCTATGCCGCCGACACCATGGGCGCAGTGACGGGCTTTGCCCTGTTGACCGCCCTCACGGCCCTCGCGGCCCTCGAACATTGGGTGATGGTCCTTCCCATCCCCGACGAACGGCTCTGGCGCTGGATGCTGCCTGCGCCCAAACCAACCAAGAACTCGACACCACAAGGGGGACATCATGGACTTTGATGTATTGTTCCAAAGCCAAATCGACGCGCTGAAGGACGAGGGGAACTACCGCATTTTCGCGGAACTGGAACGGAAGGCCGGGGCCTTTCCCAAGGCCAAGTGCCACGACCCTGAAGCCCCCGATGAAGTGACGGTGTGGTGTTCAAACGACTACCTCGGCATGGGCCAGCACGAAAGCGTCACCAAGGCGATGAAAGACGCGGTGGACCTCTACGGCGCAGGCGCAGGGGGCACGCGCAACATCTCGGGCACGAACCACGCCCACAAGCTGCTCGAAGCGGAACTGGCTGACCTGCACGGCAAGGAAAGCGCGCTCCTGTTCACCTCGGGCTACGTGTCGAATTGGGCTGCCCTCTCGACACTGGGCAGCCGCCTGCCCGACGCCGTGATCCTATCGGACGAACTCAACCACGCGTCCATGATCGAAGGCATCCGCCACTCACGGGCCAACAAGGTGATCTGGAAACACAACGATCCCGAAGACCTCGACCGCAAGCTGGCGTCCCTCCCAGCCAACGCCCCCAAGATCGTCGCCTTCGAATCCGTCTACTCCATGGATGGTGACATCTGCCCCATGCAGGAAATCGTCGAAGTCGCCGAAAAGCACGGCGCCATGACCTATCTGGACGAAGTGCACGCCGTCGGCCTCTACGGCCCGCGCGGCGGCGGCATCTCGGAACAGGAAGGGCTGGCCGACCGCATCACCCTGATCGAGGGCACACTTGGCAAGGCCTACGGCGTGGTGGGCGGCTACATCACCGGCTCAGATGCGATGTGCGACTTCATCCGCTCGTTCTCAAGCGGCTTCATCTTCACAACCGCCCTGCCGCCTGCCGTCGCATCAGCGGCGCGTACGTCCATCCGCCACCTCAAGCAATCGGACCAGGAACGCATCGAACAACGCAAACGCGTCGCCTACCTGCGCAAACGGCTGGACCAGGAGGGGATCCCTCATATGGACAACCCCAGTCACATCATCCCGGTGATGATCAAGGACCCGGTCAAATGCCGCATGCTGTCGGACTACCTGATGCAGCGCTACGGAATCTATGTGCAGCCTATCAACTATCCCACGGTCCCCAAAGGCACCGAGCGGCTGCGGTTCACACCGTCCCCCCTGCACAGCACGGATGATATCGAACACCTCGTCATGGCGCTAAAAGACCTATGGAAACAGTGCGCTATTGCCCATGCCGTCGCCTGACAGGGGAAAACCCGCCTACATTTCCCAACGATACGGGGATCAAGTCAAAGTTACTGTTGACTTGATCACGAAGCCGCTACGTTCTTGCGAAGAACTTTGGAAGGAGATTCACATGTTCCGCACACTTGCCATCGCAGCAGCAACCGCCACGCTGGCCGTGCCCGCATTCGCAGACGGCCACGCAGCCTCCGGCGACGCCGCCGAAGGGGAAAAGGCATTCCGCCAATGCATCTCGTGCCACGTCGTCCAGAACGAAGCAGGCGATACACTCGCAGGCCGCAACGCCAAAACCGGCCCGAACCTTTACGGCATCGCCGGGGGCCAGTTCGGTATGGTCGAAGATTTCCGCTACTCCGACATCAACCAGCTCGCGGCCGAGATGGAAGACCTCGTGATCACCGAGGAAGTGTTCGTGGCCTACGCCCAGGACCCCACGGCCTACTTGCGTGAGGTCACCGGCGACAAGGGCCGCAGCAAGATGACCTACAAAGTGCGCAAGGAAGAGGATGCTGTGAACCTCTATGCCTACCTCGCCTCGCTGCAAGCCGACGGTGGCAGCTAAGCCGAACCCGGATACAGTCAACAAAGGCCGTCGGACACCCGGCGGCCTTTTTTATGTGTGGCGCATTCCCGCCGATTGGGCTGGGCAATGGCGGTGATGTGAATGCCCGCTGGCCAAAAGTGACAACAAGGGACTGGACGCCACCGCACGGGCTTTGCATCTGTCACCCGTTGGATCACACCGAACCAAAAGGACAACAATGGCCCTCACAGCCCACATGACGCGCCGCAGCGCCATTGTCACGCTTCTGGCAGGCGTCGCCCTGCCACGAACGGTGCTTGGCCAAGCCACAGGGCAAGCGTTTTCCTTCGATTGGCTCAAGGCGCGGATGCAGGCGCGGGCGCAAGAGCCTGACACGCCGCCCCCACCATTGGACAATTTCCTCCAGAACCTGACCTATGACGACTACCGCAATATTTACTTCCGGCCCGAGGCCGCGCGCTGGTCCGACAGCCCCCTACCCTTCCATGTCTCGTCCTTCCATCCCGGCTGGCTGTTCAAGGAACCGGTGCAAATCCACGAAGTCACGGATGGCACCGCCCGCCCCCTCACCTTCTCGACCGACGACTTCGAATACCGCAACGATGTGGGCACACGCGTGCCAGACCACGCAGAACTGTCAGGCATCGCGGGCCTGAAGCTGACCTATCCCCTGAACACGCCCGACAAGTTTGACGAAGTGGTCACCTTCCTCGGCGCCAGCTATTTCCGCGCCTTGGGCCGCGGCAACAGCTACGGCCTCTCGGCCCGCGGCCTCGCCATCAACACATGGCTGAACGGGCCCGAAGAATTCCCCCGCTTCTCCGAATTCTGGCTGGAAAAGCCCAAGGTCACGGACACGGCGCTGACGATCTACGCGGCCCTCGACAGCGCCTCGGTCACCGGCGCCTACAAGTTCACGATCACACCGGGCGACGACACCACCATGGACGTCGAAGCAACCCTGGTCTTCCGCGAAGCGGTCCCACAACTGGGCCTCGGCCCCCTCACCTCCATGTTCTACTTCGCCGAACATTCCGAACGGGATTTCGACGACTTCCGCCGTCAGGTCCACGACAGCGAAGCGCTCAAGATCATCCGCAAGGACGGCAACGTGATCGTGCGCCCTCTCAACAACCCGCCCCGCGTCTCAAGCTCCTACTTCAATGAACCGAACATGGCCCAGTTCGGCCTGATCCAACGCGACCGCACCTACGAGGACTACCAGGACGCAGGCGCGCGCTATCACGACCGCCCGTCCGTGATGATCGAGCCGCTGAACGACTGGGGACCGGGCATCGTGCGCCTGGTGGAAATACCCGCTGATCTAGAGATCGACGACAACATCGTTGCCTTCTGGGTGCCCAGAAACGCCCCACAGGCCGGGGAAAGCCGCACATACGCCTACCGCATGCACTGGGGTGACCTGCCGCCCTCAGGGGATCTGGCGTGGGTACAGGGCACGCTGGCTGGCATCGGTGGCCCCTCGGGCGTGCCACTGGACAACCCCAACCTGCGCAAATTCGTCGTGGACTTTCAGGGCGGCACACTCGGCACGATGCCCGAAGATGCCGATGTGTCCCCGATCATCACCCACTCCGCCGGAGAGGTCGAAGGCATGGTCCTGCACAAGGTCACAGGCGCAGCGGTGACAACATGGCGCCTGTTCATCGACATCGACGGGCAGGATCACGACCTGATCGAACTCACCGCCCACGTCGCCGATGACACACAACGGCTCTCGGAAACATGGGTCTTCCAATGGCTGCGGGAGGTCGCACCCACCTAAGGTGCGCCCGCGCACCATTTGCGATCCCGAGTACGGCAAAGTGGCATTCTCCTGATCCCCCTTCATTTCGCCAAACAAACCGCCCCCGCAGGGCCGGTTGTCATCCGCGCTTGGAAACAGAACAGGTTCTGAAAGCGTGGCAGACATCGCACACGTCAAAAAGAAGGGCGGTAATCGCTTAAGTAGAGTTGAACTAAGGTTCAAAAGCTCACAATTTGCCGCCGACAATCCAGCGCTCAGGAAACTGGCCATCTGGTTGAAATCGAAAGGAAATGACGTGCGCAAAAATCTTTGTATCATTGCGATAGCAGCCATAGGTCTCGCGGCCTGTGTGACACCACCACCTGCAGGCAAGATTAGTGACACCGCCGTCGCTCAGACCACCCTCTCTATCGCCGCACAGGCGGTCGACATTTGTGGCCGCACTTTCCCGAATGTGACCGGAGCAGCTGACGCGCTGCAACGGGCAGGATTTTCAGAAACCGCAGAGCGCTTCGAAAACGGCAACGAGCTGGACGACCCAAGCCGTCAGGTGCGCGTACAAGTGGGCGAGCGGCCCGTAAACGGCGGTCGCAAAGAACATGTTTGCCTGATCTCGGTTATCGGCATGACACCCGCGCAAGGCTTTGCACTGGCTCAGCCGTGGGTGCAGCGGTACGGCGCGATCACCAATGTCGAAGCTGGTCAGGGGCTGTCGTCTCGTGCAATTCAGGCTTAGCGAAGTGAGACGCCCGACCGCATCGCCTTTATTGCAGCCAACAAGGCGAACAACGCATTCCGTCAGGCAGGGGCATCCGTCCGATTGATCTTAATCCAATAAGGGGCTCAAAAGAGCGGTCCGGCGCTGAACGATGTAACCGTTGAGAAGAGCGCAACCGCCACCCAAAAAACCGCTAAAACTTCAATGGCAAGACGCATGCGGTTCAGGTGCTTCTCCGCAAACCTGAACCGTGAGCACCCCACCTTTCAACGGACGTGTTCTGGACGGAAACTGATGGCAGAGCCCAACATCGGCAAATCCATCGGCTCAACTCGGTGGCGTCGCAGCCTTGCAGATCTCCCTCATGACATCGATGTACTTACGAAACGCCGTCGCTCCGCTTTCCGAGAGGCGATAGACCGTATGCGGCCGCCCCTCGAGCACCATTCGGCTGTGCAAGTACCCGGCAGCGCCAAGTTTTTTCAGGTGGGCATCCAGATTCCCATCCGTGATGGAAAGCGACACCTTCAACTGAGAAAAGCTTGGCTCCCCGACGTACAGAAGTAAGCATAGCCGCGTTCTGACAGGTTGATGGAAGATCGCATCGGGGGCCGGTGGAACCGACTGCATCAGACTGTCCGGCGCGCGAATTGCGCGGCGTCCTCGTTCCAAGTCCAGATTGCATCGGACGATGCGATTTCAACGCCACCCAGCCAGCCATCGCGCTTCATCAGACCAAATGCATCTTCCTCTCCGTTCAAAACCCTACGCCCCACCTCCGTGAGGCTCACGCGCTGGTCGTCAAATGTTGGTGGCGCTTCTGATGTGAACGAAGGAAAGCGAAACGAGGATGGTTCACACGCCGCAAGGCCAGCCGCACATAGGGAGCCTATGATTTGGTACGTTGGCCAATCCCCGATGAAGAGTGCGGTTTCCATGTCCATGTTCTGCAAGAACAGTCTCTTTGGGTTGCTGACATTTTGGCCCATCAAACTCAGCACTTGCGTCTCTGTCCGGGTCAATCCGGTTACCGCGTTCAGGAATTCTTCAAAATGACGCTGGAGTGCGGCCGCTAAAAAGGACAGTTCGCGCAGATCATTGTCCAGAAACGCCAATAGGTCATTTGGATCACTGGACCGAAATGCCGCCCAACCCGCGGCTGCCAGTTTGAGCATTGTCTCGGTCACCGGTTGCTGCAACGGGACGAGCGATGCCATCTGGTCTGCATTCAGCTGTCCAATCCCCTTGAAATCCGGCTTTTCGGCAAACCGATCGATGCAGATCATGTCCAGCCTGATGTCGTCCATAGGCGCTCGCGAGAACCAATCGAGGATTTGCAGAATTTGAAGTTGGTCGAGCAGGTCATGTTCGAACCATAACGTCACCTTGTCGTAGCCTGGCGCGGCTTTCAGATGTCGGTCCCTGAGTTGAAAATCGCGTTTGACATCTGTTGCGTCAGAATCAGGACCAGCGAGGTATTCTGCGCGGAGATTCCCCAGTTCAGAAAGGGACAGCTTGGCCGGAAACGGACCATGATGCATGGGATCACGCCACGGCAAAACGTCGCCAGGCACGGTGCTTTGCTTGATGGTGTCCGCGGCACCATCGCCATTCGTGATGTTCAGGGTTTTCATCGCAACCTCATGGGCTCAAATACTCTGTAACACAGAGTTACTCTGCGACTCAGAGTAACTTGTCAAATGATTTTTCGAAAGTCGCTGGTTCAATCACCGATTGCGGAACAAACTCCACCCAGTTTCTTCTGACCAGAAATACCACGGGGGAGGCGCGCAACGCCGGGGGCAGAGCCCCTAACCGTAAGGCGCATCCTGATGCGCCCCCTACCCCAACATCGGCAAGTCGGTCGGCTCAGGACGCGCGCCGGCCGCCGTCAACATTCCATGAATCTGCCCACGATGATGGGTCTGGTGATTGAACAGATGCGCAAAACACACCGCCACCGGTTTCTCAACCCGCGTGTTCTCTCCCCCAGGATACCACGCAATCACACCTTCCAAATCGGATGATGCAAGACCTTCGGCCCACGCCAAAATCTCCGCATCCCGCTCAGTGCGCAACGTCTTGAACGCGCCCCAATCTCGCGGCGCCTCCAAAGACACAGGCACGCTCAACTCAGGCCGCACATCCCCGGCAAAGCGGGCCAGCCACAGCGCATCATCCCACAGCACATGATTGAAAGTGGCCGCAATAGAGCCGAAAAATGCCCCCCGATCCTGCCACCGCTCCGCATCACTCAACCTATCTGCGGTCGCCACAAGCGATCCGTTCTGCCAGGCGTTGTACCGCGCCATCAGACGCAGATGCTCTACAAACTCAGACAACGATCCGCACCTCGCTCACATCGCCATCCACTTCGCGACACGCCGCCAGCACGCGCCGCTCCAGATGCGTCTGCACATAAGCCCCGTGAAAGCGCGACGGCGCGCGCAGGGTCAATCGCCCCCCTGCCCGCTCAACCCGCTCCAGCCCGGCAATCCACGACGCGTACACGCCGGCATCCTCCGCATGCAGCACCGCCTGCGCCAGCGCCCACTCCGTCCCCTTCGACACGTCCGGCGCAGCCACGGCCCCTTTCACCGGCAAAGACACCACCTTCGGCGCCTCCTCCTCCGCAGCCCCCATACGCAACTCGAAATCCGGCCCCACAGCCGCCCAATACGCCTCCGTATCCAGCAACACACGCTCCAGATCCAAACCATGCTCAGATACACGCCCCCGCGCACCCTGTCGCTTCACGACCAACCAGCCCCGGGCACGCAACAGCGCCATTTCGCGTTTCACCGTGCGCTCGTCCACAGACCACAGCCGCGCAATCTCGCGCTGCCCCACGGCCAGCTCGTCCCGCGCCCAGTTGTAGCGCGCCGTGATCAGCGTCATCAGCCGCAGCACCCGCCGCTGCTCGTGCTTGCCCTGCGCCAACGCGAACGCACCCAAGGCTGTCAGAATATCGTATTTGCGCGCAGACGCGCCCCGGCCCACCGGCCTCAGCGTTTGCATCACTGCCCTCATTTTTGAAAACTGTCCGGATTACACCGAACAACACCTGCCAACGGTGGGTTTCCCCGCGGTTCTGGCCGCTTTTCCGTCTCTGCCCCTGATTTGCGTCCGAAGCTGCGATTCTGTCAAGGGCGGATGTGGATAACCTGTCAGACCCAAACCCATTTTAGAAGAAAAACAGGTTTAAATGGTATTGGGGGACATCCTGTTTGTCCCCTATTCCAACCTTTTTGTCACCCAATAGATGGTGGAAGGCAAAAAACTGTCCCCCCAAATCTGGTCGGTCAACACAGCGGTCGCGTCCATCACAGAATCACAACCATTGCACCTGCTTCCATGACGCAACGCCCGATCTGTCCCCGCGGGGACAAGCATATTCCCCTTTTGCTTTTTCCGCAAAATCAGCGTAAATCTGGAAATGAGCAGAATTAGCGTCCCCACGGGGCCAAAAAACCACCTGTCCCCGCGGGGACAAACGTACAGGCAGCGCATGTTCACGCACACAGACCTCGCCCAACTCCAGGCGCAATCCCTCAAAATGCAGGGCTTCATCCGCCAGCAAACCTACTCTCCCGAGAGCAAAAAAACGCTTCGCCGCTTCTCAAGCTGGGAGGTGGCGGAACTCATCTTCAAAGCCAACCAATCCACCCTGCGCGGTCGCCTCGGCGCCGACCCCTCCCTGCCCCAGGGCGTCGTCGAAGAAGACGGCCGTCAACGCTGGTACACGCTCGAAGAAATCAACGAGCTGCGCCGCCGGATCAAGGTGAACCGCAAATCGCTCATGCCCTACCGCCCTGCAAACAAGCGTGCCATCCGCGCCGCCATCGCCAACTTCAAGGGGGGCGCGGGCAAGTCCACCACAGCCCTCCACTTCGCCCACGCCGCCGCCCTCGACGGCTACCGCGTGCTCTGCGTCGACTTCGACCCGCAGGCCACGCTCAGCCACTCCATGGGCCTTTCCGATGTGGCCGAAGAATACACCGTCTGGGGCATCATGGCGCGCGACTTGGGCCATGAAACGGACCGCATGAATTCCGCCCTGCGCGGCGCGGAGTCGGGCACCGCCCTGCCCCAACGCAAACTGCCCGCCGCAATCACCGACATGGGGCTGAACGACCTGCGCGCCAGCGACTTCATCAAGCCAACCAACTGGCCCACAATCGACATCGTGCCCTCCTGCGCCAACGCCGCCTTTGTCGAGTTTGCATCTGCCCAATACCGGCACATCAACCCCGAATGGTCCTTCTTCGCCGCTGTCTCGCGCTTCCTCGATCAGATCGCTCCAGACACTTACGACCTCATCCTTTTCGATTGCCCGCCCGCCATCGGCTACCAGTCCATGAACGCGGTTTTCGCCGCCGACGTTCTCTACATCCCGTCCGGCCCCGGCTACTGGGAATACGATTCCACCACGTCCTTCATCGGCCAGCTCTCTGAAGCGCTCGAGGATCTCTCCCGCTTCAACGGCCTTGTCCCCGCGGGGACAATGACCCTGCCCAAGTCCTTCCTCGACCTTCGCTTCCTGCTCACGCGCTTTGAGCCGGGCAACGAACTCCATCGTGCCATGCAGGGCGCGTTCCAAAAGGTTTTCGGGGATCGCGTCTGTGAACACCCGATCGAGATGACCCGCGCTGTCGAACAATCCGGGCGGTTCCTCAGCAGTATCTACGAAATGGACTACCGCGATATGACCCGTGAAACCTGGCGCCGCGCCCGCGCCTCGTTTGACCGGGCCTATGAAGAATTCAAAACCAACCTGGGAACAGCCTGGGACCAACTGGAGGATGAGGCATGAGCAAACGCCGCGTATTCGACATCGACTTCGAACCCGACGCGGGTCCCGGGCCCGAAACTGCACCAGACACCCCTGCCCCGGCCGCTGAGCAAACGCGGCGTGGCCCTATGGCCGCTGCGATCTCGGAAAACGCTACAGCGCTCAGTGAACGCCATACGGCGGAGGCTGAAATCCGGGCCGAGAATGATCGCCTTGCACACGAATATGTGTCTCTAAAAAGGGACGGAGCCATCGTGGCCCGCGTTCCCCTCGGGGACGTGGCGATGAAAAAACTGACCCGCGACCGCAGTACAAACCGCGACCCAGACCTTGAAGAGTTAAAGACCTCGATCCGCGACCTCGGCCTCTCGAATCCGATCCAGGTCGAAGACACCGGCGACGGCTACGAACTGATCCAGGGCTTCCGTCGTCTCAGCGCCTACAAATCTCTCTACGAGGAAACGGGTGACGACAAATACGCCTCCATCCCCGCCGTCCTCGTGGCCAAGGGCGAGGCACTCGAAAAACTCTACCGCCGCATGGTCGACGAAAACATGGTGCGGCGAGATATTTCGTTCGCCGAGATGGGCCAGCTTGCCGCCAGCTATGCTCGCCAGATGGACCTCGAATTGAACGACGCCATAGCCGTTCTTTTTGCCTCTGCCGGACGGCAAAAGCGTCACTACATAGGCAGTTTCAGTCTCTTGATGGACAAACTGGGACCCCGCCTGCAGTTCCCCGAAGCGATCCCCCGCGCCCTCGGTCTGAAGCTGATCAAGGCACTGGAAGAACAGCCGCGTGCTGTTCAACAACTGAACGTCCTGCTTGAGCACCAGAAACCCACGGATGCGGTGGCCGAGCTGGCCGTTCTGAACAAGGTCGTGGCGCCCAAGCCCGTCAGTGAACAGACAGCACCTTCGACCTCCTCCAAGACCACGATCAAACTGAACCGCAAGGCGGGTGCGGTGAAGGTCATCGGCGCCAAGGGGAAGATCGAATTGCAGATGAACCGCGACTTCGGATCGGTCGACCCCCGCAAGCTTGAAGCCGCAGTGCGCGCCCTTCTCGACCAGCTCGATCTG
>NZ_JCAPFI010000011.1:0-83427 GCF_059611725.1 Tateyamaria sp. LSS28
CATCTCACCGGCACGTTCGAAAAGACGCTCTACGTCAAGACAACCCCGCTGCTCTGCGCCCATTCCCGCGCCGAGCAGACGGGGTGCACCAACTGTCTCGACCTCTGCCCGACCGGAGCGATTACTTCTGCGGGCGAACATGTCGCCATCGACCCGATGATCTGCGCGGGCTGCGGGGCTTGTTCCGCCGCCTGCCCGTCCGGGGCGATTACCTATGAAGCGCCAACCGTCGATCTGACCATGCGGCGCGTGCAGACCATGGCCAAGGCATATCTGGATGCCGGCGGCACCGCCCCGCGTTTGCTGGTTCATGACGCCCACGGGGCCGAGATGGTGCGCCTCTCTGCCCGACACGGCCGTGGATTGCCGGCGGACGTAGTGCCACTTGAGATGACGGCCGTCGGCGCATTCGGTCATGCAGAGGCGGTGGCAGCCTTGGCCGCTGGCTTCGCCTCGGTCACCCTCCTGCCCGGTCCCAGGGCGGATATCTCTGCGTTAGAGACACAAATTGCTCTTACAAATGCCATCGCTGGCGAAGGAAAGGCAGCGCTGGTCGACACCCCCGACCCCGATGCGATGAGCGACGCACTGTTTGGGGCCGAGGCCCCTGCACCCGTCGCCACGCCCGTGCGGCCCATGGGCACACGGCGGCAGATCACGCGGCAGGCAGCCAAGGCCTTGCACCCCGACAATGACAGCATCGCACTGCCGGATGGCGCGCCTTACGGGGCGGTGCTTGTCGATACGGATTCCTGCACCCTCTGCCTGTCCTGCGTGTCGCTCTGCCCCTCCGGCGCGCTTGGCGACAACTCGGACAAACCACAGCTCAGGTTCCAGGAAGACGCCTGCCTGCAATGCGGCCTCTGCGCCAATATCTGCCCAGAGGATGCGATCACCTACGAACCCCGTCTCGACCTGACAGACGCGGCCCTGCGCCAAGAGGTGCTGAACGAGGAAGAGCCCTTCCCCTGCATCGAATGCGGCGCACTCTTTGGCTCAAAGTCGGCCATCGACCGGATCACCGACAAGCTCAAGGATCACGCCATGTTCTCAGGCGACAAGCTGCGGATGATCCAGATGTGCGACAATTGCCGGGTCACCGCGCAGTTCCATTCGGACGACAACCCGTTCCAGGGCGGCGAGCGCCCCCGCGTGCGTACCACGGATGACTATCTGTCAAAGCGGCGCGATCACTGATGTTCGAGCGGTTTGCCCAGATCGGCAGGGTCCAGCACGGCCACGTAGGCCAGGATCGCCTCAAGATCATCGAGCGTCAGTTCGATGGGCGCGATGGGCGACGGCCGGTCGATGGGAAACGGGTCTGTCACACCTTCGAGCTGGGTGAAGGCCGCGTGGGGTTTCAGCGCATAGAAGCCCGCAAAACGCGACTGCCAGTCCTCAAACCCACGCATCACGAAGAAGCTGGGGGTCGAGCCAATGCCAAAACTGTCCTTGCCCCGCTCGGTCACGTGACAGCGCCCACACTTTGCCCAGGACACGCCCTGCCCTGCAATGGCGTCGCCTGTCATTTCGACCTTGGTCACAGCGATTTTTTGCGCCTTCGGTTCGGTAAAAATCGGCGTACCCTCGGGCGCAAAACTCTGCACCGTGCGGCGGCCCACATCCGACGTCAGCCAATCTGCAAACCGCTGCGCGCCTTTGCCCTCACTGCGCACATCCATGTGCCACGTCTGGCCCAAACCAGAAAACAGCGCCCTGCCGTCCGGCCCAAGAACCAGATCAGCAGCAGCCGGATCGTCGGCAATTTCGACCCTAACCTGGGTCTTCAACGAAAAGCGCGGGGCGATATACTTGATCAGCCCACTCTCGACCAACGCAGGCGGGGCATAGAACACCACCCGCTTGTCATCGGCCATTGCCAAACCCGGCAACAAGGCCAAGATCAGAACCAAGATGCGCATTACGGCAGCCTACGGCCCGCCAGCGCAATCCGTCAACGTTAGGGAGGGGAAAGCCCCATGAGCGACGATTTCAACATGTCCATGCGCAAGTTCTTGAAGCAGGTCGGCGTGACCTCGCAACAGGCCATCGAAGAGGCTGTGCGCAATGCGGGTGGCAACGGCAAGACCTACGCGGTCAAAGCGGTGGTCACCATCGAAGAGCTCGACATGACCCACGAGGTCACAGGCGAGATCAAGGGACAGGACTGACGCGTGAGCACGAGCAGAGAACAGGTTCTCGAGGTCCTCAAGGGCCTCGACGCGCCGGGGGGTGACATCGTGTCGTCCGGCGTCATGCGGGCGTTGAATGTCGACGGCAGCACCGTGCGCTTCGTGATGGAGATCAACCCGGCACAGGCCGCAGTCTATGAAAGCGTTAAAGCTCAGGCAGAAGCCGCAGTGGGCGCGCTCGATGACATCGAAAGCGTGTCGATTGTACTAACGGGCCATACGGAAAAGACCCCGCCCCCCGATTTGAAACCGCAGCGCCCTGCCGACCCGAAAGGGCCACAGAAGGTCCCGGGCATTGACCGCATTCTCGCGATCGCCTCGGGGAAAGGCGGCGTTGGTAAGTCCACCGTGTCGGCCAACCTCGCCTGCGCGCTGGCGCAACAGGGACGGCGCGTGGGTCTGCTCGATGCGGATGTCTACGGCCCCTCTCAGCCCCGGATGTTAGGCGTGTCTGGTCGCCCCGCCTCCCCCGATGGCAAGACAATCCTGCCGATGCGCAACCATGGCGTCACAATGATGTCCATCGGCCTGATGATGAACGAGGATCAGGCGGTTGTCTGGCGCGGGCCCATGCTGATGGGTGCGTTGCAACAGATGATGAGCCAGGTGCAATGGGGCGCGCTTGATGTGCTACTGGTGGACCTGCCTCCAGGCACCGGCGACGTGCAGATGACTTTGGCCCAAAAGTTTGTCGTGGATGGCGCGATAATCGTCTCTACACCGCAGGATGTGGCCCTTTTGGACGCGCGCAAAGGTGTGGACATGTTCCAGCAATTGCATGTGCCGATCGTCGGGATGATCGAGAATATGAGCACGCATATCTGTTCCAATTGCGGGCACGAGGAACACGTGTTTGGGCACGGTGGGGTCAAGGCGGAAGCCCAGAAACTGGACGTGCCATTGCTGGCCGAAGTGCCACTGGATCTGCAGATCAGGCTGGCCGCAGATGGCGGCGCACCCGTTACGGTCAGCCAACCTGACAGCCCGCAAGCCAAGGCGTTTCAGGACGTCGCAGCGGGCCTCGTAACAGCGGGGGCAGCATGAGCGACGGATCGCAGGTCACCTTTCCCCCGCTGATGTGGGGCGAAGAAGCGCCGGACGGTGCCTTTGACCACGCGGTCATGCGCGCGACACTCGGTTGTGATGCTGGCCTCATCTCTTACAAATTGGGTGCAACCGAGATGGAGGCCGCGCTGGTCTTTGCTCCCGAAGTGCCATTGTCCAAGGCGATTGCCATGTTGCCGCTCTGCGGTGTGGGTTTCCAAAATGCCCTTGGTGCACTGGCCCCCCCCGAGGTGGCGGTGCATCTGGATTGGTGGGGCGGTATTCGCGTCAATGGTGCGCGCTGTGGCAAGTTCCGCGCCATGGCTTCGGGAACCGAGCCCACGACGGTGCCGGATTGGCTCGTTGTGGGCTTCACCCTTCCGCTGATCCCGGCGTCCGAGGACACTGGTCTAACCCCGGATGAAACCGCCCTGTTTGCCGAAGGCTGTGCCGAGGTGTCGCCACCGACCCTGCTCGAATCCTGGTCGAGACACACGCTGAACTGGCTGAACAGGTGGGAAGATGAAGGCTCTGCATCTTTGCACTCGGAATGGCGTGGACTGGCTGAAGGTATCGGGGAAGAGACTGAAAATCAGTCTCTAACCGGTACATTTCTGGGCGTGGACGAAGAGTTCGGCATGCTGCTGCGCAACGCAGACACAACCCACCTGATCCCGCTCATAACCGTGTTGGAGGCTCAAATATGAAACTCGCCCGCGCGATCCATTTTGACGAAAGTGACATGAACGTTTTCGCGTCCCCTGCCCGCACCGGCGAATGGTGCATTTCCGGTGGGTTCGAGTTTTCGAACTGGGGCGAAAGCGATCTGACTGGCAAGGCGCGCCAGGCCTTTGCCAATGGATGGTTCGGGCTGGAAACCGGGGGGCGTGTGACCTTTGTTGCCGTCACCCAGCTGGAACAGGCAGAGCTGGAAACGCTGACCGCCCTGCTTGCCCAACACTTCGTGACATATTACGGCGCCCCATCCGTTGAGGCGGCGCAACCCGTCGCGACCGAGGAACTGGCGCAGATGATTGATCTCTGCGAGGACCACGACCCCAACACGCTGCTGACGGTCGCACGTGAGCTGACGGAAGCGGGTGTGCGCGAAGCGTTCCGGACGATTCGACCGCAAGACGCCGGGCTGGATCAATTCGCGATCCACGGGGATACGGATCACGGACACTGAAGACTTGATTTCGAATTGGCTTTGCCAATCCGACCAATGCGATAGGGTTGTTATCCGTCCCGCGCGCTCCCCACCGAATTTCCGGTCAGAAGAAGCAAAAGAGACTTGTCAGAGCCTATTTTGCATTGAATACGAACAGCGTTTCACCGTCGATCATGTACCCGTCAATCAGTGATTGCGCGCGCTCGGATGTTAGCCACTCTTCCAACTTGGCCGTAAGATCAGTTTTGACATGATCATGCCGCGCAGGATTGACCGGCAGGTAAGCGTATTGGTTGAACAGCACCGGGTCGCCAGCAAACAGCAGGGCCAGATCACCTTTGTTTCCGAAGTTCAGCCAGCTTGCTCGGTCTGAAAGCACATAGGCGTTCAGGCCCGATGCCGTGTTCAGTGCTGCCCCCATGCCCGCACCGACAGCATTGTACCATGCGTCGAATGTGTCAGCGTCCAACCCCGCATCCACCCACAAGCTCAGTTCTTTCTTGTGGGTGCCGCTGTCATCACCACGACTTACAAAAGCAGCACTGGCGGACCAAATCTTTTGAAGGGCATCAGCGGCCGTTTTGGCCTCGGCAATCGCAGCCGGATCGTCCGCCGGGCCAATGAAAACAAAATCGTTATACATGATTTCACGCCGATGTGTGCCGTAGCCACCGTCCACAAATGCATCTTCAGCCGTGCGGGAATGCACGAGGATCGCATCCACATCGCCCGCCTCTCCTAGCTTGATGGCCTGCCCCGTGCCGACCACCAGCAGCTGAACCTCAAGATCGAGGTCCTTTGTAATCTCTGGCAGCAATACATCGGCCAGCCCTGAATTGTGGAACGACGTTGTCACTGCCATACGCATCTGATCAGCCGCCTGCGCGATCCCGGCGGCAAAAACTGCCAAAAACGTGAGTATCAGGGTCTTTTTCATTCCACGATGTCTCCATTCAAAAAGGCCCGTGCTTCGGGCGTTTGCGGCGCGTCAAAGAACCCCTGCGCGGGGCCGGTTTCGTGAACCTTGCCGCCTAGAATGAAGATTACCCGATCCGCAATCCGTCTGGCTTGACCCATGTCATGTGTCGACAAAATAAGACGCGTGCCGTCAGCCTTAGCTTGCAGCAGAATCGCCTCGATCTCGCGCATGGCGCGTCCGTCCAGCGATGCCGTGGGTTCGTCCAGAAACACAAGTGCCGGATCGGTGATCAGAGCGCGGGCGATGGCCAGTTTTTGCTGTTCACCCCCGGACAGAACCATGGCGCGGCGGGTCAGGTGCGCGCCCAATCCGACCCGTTCGGCCCATGTACGCGCCGCCGTCCGCGCAGTCCTTCGATCCGCGCCTCGTAGGCGCAACGGGTACGTCAGGTTCTCTTCGACCGTGCGTCGCAGAACGACCGGTTGCTGAAAGACAAACGCCTGATGATGGCGGGCCGTTTCGGTATCACAGGCCCATTGCACTGTGCCCCCCGTCAGGCGCGCCGTTCCGTGCATAAGGCGCAAAAGCGTTGTCTTACCGGCGCCATTTGGACCCAGAACCACGCACAACCCCTGCCCGTCCAAGGACAGATCCACCGGCCCAACCAGCCGCTTGCCACGGCGCGAGGTTTCAGCCCCCTTGAGCGTCACGGGAAAAAGTTCGGTCACCATCGGCTGTCCCGCTCTGTCTGACCAATCCAATGGATCGCAAGGTTGACCCCCAAGGCCAGGGCGATAAGGACGAACCCCAGTGCGAGCGCAAGCGCGAACTCACCCTTGCCCGTCTCAAGTGCTATGGCCGTGGTCAGAACGCGCGTCGCATTGTCGATATTACCGCCCACAATCATGATAGCGCCCACCTCTCCGATCCCGCGCCCAAACCCGGCCAGCGCTGCCGTCAGCAGCGCCCGCCGGGCATCCCAGATCAGCGTGCGCATTTTCTGCACCTGCGTGACATTCATCGAGATCAGCAAGTCGTGGTATTCGGCCCATAGCTCGCGCAAGGACTGGTGCGCAATGGACGCTATCAACGGAACAATGATGATCACCTGCGCCACGATCATGGCCGTGGGTGTGAAGAGCAGGCCAAGCGCGCCAAATGGACCGGAGCGGGACAGAAAGATGTAAACGATCAGCCCGACAACGACCGGCGGCAGGCCCATCAGCGCGTTGAGCAAGGCAATGGTCGCCCGCCGCCAGCGAAAACGCCGCACAGCCAGCATGGCCGCCAGGGGCAGGGCGATCAGACAGGCAATCACCAATGCGGTGAGGGTGACGCGGAGCGAGCGCAGCGCAATCTCTGCCAGCTCTGCATCAAACGTGACGACCAGCCAAAAGGCGTGTCGCAAACCCTCCCATAGATCGACGATGGCCGATCCTCCCGTTGTTTCTTTTTCCTGAAATTGGACGGTTTTGCGTGTGGATACCAGCCCTGTTATGCCAGCCTGTCAGGTTGTCTCTGCCAGAGCTGTGACGAGTACAGTTAGGGGTCAGTTTGTCCGCCAGGCAAAAAAATTGCCCGCGGGCAACTTCCGCGGGCAGGATAAGAATTGCCCATGGGCAATTCTCCGAACTAGCTGTCGAACTCGGCCTTGAGGTAGGCGTCGAACGCTCCCTGCAATTGCATACGGCTCATACCCGCTTCAAATTCGATCCGCACCTTACGGCCCTTTTGAACGACGGCAATGCCCTTGTCATGGACACTCCGGCGGAACACCTTTCCATCGGGTTCTGCCTTGGGCTTTGCAGGTTTGCCTACCCGTGACAACCGCCGCATGACTGTGGCTGCATCCACAAAGGATCCACGCCCGGTGCGGGCTCGCGCCTGTTCGCGACCAATGGCACCCGCTTCTTCCAACACCGCGCGCGCTGTATCCGGCTGTGCCAGAAGCGGCTTCAATTCGCGTGCATTCCGTTCGCGGATCTCTCGGATGTTCGGAAAGGCGTCGACAATGACTTGCGGCAGCTTCGCCAATTGCAGGTAGCGCGACAGCCACGGCTGGCTGACCTCAAGCCGCTCGGCCATCGCCTTTTGCTTGCCACCATAGTAGCGCGCAACCGCATCCGCATAGTCCAACGCGCGTTCGTAGTCTGAGATGTCTTCGCGGTCGCGGTTCTCGATATCCGCCAGCCGGAAAGCCTCTTCGTCCGACAGCTGCCGCGCTTCCACCAGGTATTTGAACTGTGTGTAGTTGTTGGCACGCAACCAGCTTACAGCGAAGTGCCGACGCGCGCCGCAGATCACTTCGAAATCATAATCCTCGTCATCGACGGGCCGCACTATGGCAGGAAACTCCTGCTGCCCCTGAGAACGGATACCGTCGATCAAGTCGCGGCAATTGTCTTCGGTCAGCAGAGCATAATCTCGGTTATGCCGCTCCCACATGCGGCACCGGGCCGGGTCGATCCAGCGCAGTGTCTTTTCCTCGACCTCTCCAGCCAACCTGTCGCTGATCGCCGTGGTGCGTTTGAGAAAGCGGGCACCGGCGCGGTCGGACGCATCAGGCGCCGCCTCCAAATCGCTGAGAACATCGTCAAAAATGGCATCATGTTTGCGGGTCATAGCAGTCCCTCCTTGCGCAGTTGCGCGTGATGGCTTGGCCAAGTCTTGCGGATCAGCACTTCGATCTCGCGGTTCACGGCATCCAGATAAGCGCGACAGCGTTTGTGCGTCTCGGTCCGGGTGGCCGGGCCGGTCAGCTCGTAGACGGTAGACAGGTTCGCCGCGGCATTGTCGATCTCGGCGCTGTCCTTGAGCACCGATTGCAACATGTCGAGGGGAAAGACTGCGTCCATCATCCGTTTGATCGCCATATGCGCTGATTTCGAGTCATTCATCTTGGTTGCGAGGATCTTAACGAAGGCATAATCGCGCGTACCCCCATGGCGGGCGAGCTCGTTGAGCGTGGCACCCAGCATTTTCAAAAAATGCGCGGTAGAGCCAAAATCGATGTTGTTGGGCGGGGCAGGGATCACTAATGCATCCGCTGCGCGCAACACCGAAAGTGACAGCATCCCGAGGGCAGGGGGTGGGTCCAGCAGGATAACGTCAAAGCGGTCCTTGATCGTCTCAAGCCCGTTGCGCAGGCGGTCGAGGACGAACACCTGCTCCCGTGCCATACGGGCCGCAAATTCGTATTCCGCGTCATAGAGGCCGAGGTTGGCAGGGATCAGCGCGATGTTGGGCCAGTAGGTCGCGCGCAGGGCGTACGACAGGTCCTGCGGCCCGCCGTGGCGGAAGAAAGGGTAGAGCGTGTCCTCGTCCTCATCTACGTCCACGTCGGGGTTCAGGCCAAAGACAGAGGTGGTACTGGCCTGGCTGTCACAATCCACGACGCAGACGCGGTAACCGCGCAGGGCGAGGTGCTGGGCGAAGTGGCAGACCATCGTGGATTTGCCGACGCCGCCCTTGAAGTTCTGGATGGCAAGCACCATCGCCGGATCGCTGTCGGCGCGGTGGGGCAGGGTGCCGAACACCTGCCGCATTCGGTTGACGTCCGCGAGGGAATATCCCGTGCGGCGCCCTGTGTTAGGGTCTTTTTCCGGCATTGGGAGACGGCCATCTGCTTCGGCATCACGGATCAGCTTGTCACTACGTCCCACCATGTCTGCGGCGCGTTTGACGTTGAAACGCAGATCGAGCGTTTTTTGTGCACCGGGCGCATAGAGCCTATCGCGTAGCCGATCGATCACTGTCGAGGCGCGAGTGGCAAGTTTGTCCAACTCCTCAAGGGAGACGGGGGGAAGGGCGGACTGCTCCATCATGGACCTCTTATGGGGGCGTTGGTCCGAATCATGACGGGTGCGGGCGTTTGCCTCAAGTGCAAACTTTGAAGGGTACGGCCGAAAAAAGCGGAAATTGGATGATAGGCGCCCAATGGTTGGAAATTGAGGGATCATTGCGCTCTGTTTGGAAGTTTAGCGCATCTTGTGCGCGACAGAACCCACTATGTACGTGGTTGGCTTCGGTGAGCCGACGTTTGCCACAAAACACAATCAAAACCCCAAACAGAAAACACCCCTCTATTCTAATTTCATAGTGTTCAGTGTTCCCTCAGCTCAAAGCGCTGAATTTCATAGGAAAAGAGGCGCTGGGACTTACATTCCGGGGCGGTTCTGCTTACGTCTTGGGACGATAACTCCTACATCTGGGGAGGCAAAGCTTACGTATCGGGTGGCCTCCAATCCTTACGTTTTGGGTGAGTCTCAGCAGCGACTCAGCCCTTTGATTTTTGGGCGTTATTCGAATCATTTGGCGGGACTACTGATTCCCTTATGCGCGTTTAACCTTACAAATTGGGTGCCTTCGTTTTCGTGGACGCGTCCCGCGCCTGCTGTTATTCTTACGTCACACTGCCCGTCAGAGGTAAGAGAAGAGCAGCATGGCGGATCGCCCATCTCAAACATACCGGACGATTGACGCCCGGCCAAATGCGCAAAGTCTGGTGAAGCCGGGCGAGCTGGTGGACCTGGTCGAGGTCACGCCGCTGACGCTGGCCGACCGGCGCATCTATAACCAGCTTTTGGAAAACGCGTGGGATGCCATCGAAAAGCCGGTGACCCATGTGATTGCCAAGTCCGATCTGCGTGGGTCGCACAATTCCAATGACAGGGTGGGGGAGTCGGTCGAGCGGCTGATGTCGGCCATCGTCAAGGTGAAGGTCACGCATGAGGGCGAAGATGCTATCGAGCGGGTGCAGCTTCTGGGCGGCAACATCGAAACGACGCGCCGGGATGGTGTGCTGGAATACGAGATCCCGCAGCGGCTGCGGAAGATCATCAAGGACTCGACTGTCTTTGCACGGCTCCAGCGCGAAGTGATGTTTGCCCTCAGCTCCAAATATGCGCTGACCCTTTATGAGATGATCCAGAAGCGGGGGAATCTGCGTTATCGGTCGTCTGAAAAATTTGCGCTGGATGACCTGCGCGGGGTGCTGGGCGTGCCCAAGGGCAAACTGACCTCTTGGTCGAACCTCAAGCTTCGGGCGATTGAACCGGCGGTGGCCGAGGTGAACATGCTTTCGGACTACGTGGTCGAGATTGAGCCGGTGAAGACCGGGCGACGGGTCACCCACATCGAATTGAAGTGGTGGCGCAAGGATGGGGCAGGGACGGCCGAGACGGAGCGGGAGTTGTCCTTCTCCAAGGTCGGGCGCAAGGCGCGGATGACCAATACCACCGAGAATCTGAAACCCCGGCCCGCGTGGCTGGAAGCCGCAGGCCCTGCGCTGCGCACGGAAACCTACGAGACTGCACGTCTGCGCTATCCTGGCTACGACATTTACCATGTCGAAAAGGAGTGGCGTGCCTGGGCACAGGGCAAGGAGCCGCCGCGCGATGCGGACCGCGCTTACCTCGCCTTTTTCCGGAGCTTTGCGGAAAACAACCCGCTGCGCTAGCGTGGACCCATGAACTCCGTTCGTTTCCGTCTGTTGATCCTGGCCCTTGCGCCGATGGTCGTGCTGATGCCGCTGCTCTTGTTTTTGGGCATGACGCGGTGGACGGCGGATTATGACGAGGTGCTGATTGCGAATGTGGAAAGCGATCTGCGGATTGCAGAACAATACCTGTCGCGACTGATGGTTCAGACGGGGGATGAACTGCAAGCCGTGGCGGGGTCGGTCGAGTTTGCACAGACACCGCCCTCAGGACGCGATGCGTTCTTTGAGGAAAAGCGCGCGGCACTTGGGCTGGATTTCCTGTACTACCTGCCGCGCGCGAACATGACGGATGTCTGGCCTGTCATCCAAAGCGCGGCGCAAGGGCAGGGGCGCACCGAGATCGACATTTTCAGCGGAGAGATGTTGGCCGCGATTTCGCCCAACCTTGCGGAGCGCGCGCGTCTGCCGCTCATTGATACAGAAGCCGCTGTGCCGACGGATCGTACGGTTGAGGATCGTGGCATGGTCATCCATTCCGCGATTCCCGTGACTTTGCCGGGGCGCGATGGCGTGCTGGTGGGCGGCATCCTGTTGAACCGCAACCTTGGTTTTATCGATACGATCAATGCACTGGTGTATCAGGACGCCGCGGGCGGTGGATCGCGGCAGGGGACGGCGACGTTGTTTCTGGAGGACGTACGCGTGTCCACCAACGTCCGCCTGTTCGAGGATGTGCGCGCGCTTGGCACCCGCGTGTCGGCGGCTGTCCGGGGCAAAGTGCTGGGCGAAGGGCAGACTTGGCTGGACCGCGCATTTGTCGTCAACGATTGGTACATCTCGGGTTATCTGCCGCTGACGGACAGTTTCGGCGACTATGTTGGTATGCTCTATGTCGGATTTCTGGAAGAGCCGTTCACCATAGCCAAGCGCAACGCCTTCCTGGCCATCCTTGGCGCCTTTGTTGCCGTGCTGCTGTTGTCTGCGCCGGTGTTCTTGCGGTTGGCAAAGGGCATCTTTGCCCCGCTTGAACGTATGACCCACACCATGTTTCTGGTGCAGCGGGGCAACCTGTCAGCGCGCAATGGTGAAGAGGGGGGCACGGGCGAGATTGGAGAGGTTGCCGGCCACCTTGATGACCTGCTGGACCAAGTACAGGAGCGGGACCAGGACCTGCGTACCTTGAACGAAGAGTTGAACGTGCGCGTTGAAAGGCGCACGGCCCAGCTACAAAGCGCCAATGAAAAGCTGGAAGAGACGTTTCGCCAACTGGTGATGAGTGAGAAGCTCGCCTCGATTGGTGAGATCACCGCAGGTGTTGCGCACGAGATCAACAACCCGGTGGCCGTCATTCAGGGCAACATGGACGTGATCCGAGAGAGCCTTGGGGAAGACAGTGCCGTCATCCGGACCGAGTTGGGGCTGGTGGACCGCCAGATTGCCCGTATCCAGACCATCGTGGGCAAGCTGCTGCAATTTGCGCGACCGGGGGAGTTTGCGGATCTTGAGCAGACCGTGCCTTTGGAACCCGTGGTGACGGACTGTCTGGTGCTGGTCAATCACGTGATTTCGCAAGCTGACATTGACGTCGAAACACGGTTTGATGCCGTGCAGGACGTACGCATTGATCCCGGTGAATTACAGCAGGTGCTGATCAACCTGATCATGAACGCGATGCAAGCGATGGGGTCTGAAGGGGTGCTCACGCTGCAGACCATGGATGTTGAGCGTGATGGTGTTGCCGGTGTCTGTGTGGCCGTGTCAGACACCGGGCCGGGGATCGCGCCAGAACAGGTCGATGATGTCTTTGCGCCGTTCTACACCACCAAACAGGCGGAGGGCACGGGTCTGGGCCTGTCGATCTCGCAAACGCTGATCCAGCGGGCAGGGGGGCTGATCAATGCGCGCAACGTGGAGGCGGGCGGCGCCTGTTTCGAGATTTGGTTGCCTGCAGCTGAACAGGAAACGGGCGCTTTGTCGTTCAGTGCGTAGCGCCGAGTCAGGTGCGCACCGGCTACGTGATTCTGGGTATGTGCCGCATACGTTACCGTCGGCTGACAATTTGTCACAGTCAGCACTGTCAACTTGTCTTACGCTAACAGTATACAAACGGATACCGTTCTATTTTTGCGGGAAAATGCTATGCCGCAGAAAAACATGGAAAAATCTGTTCTGATTTAAAAGAGTTTACAAATCGGGTAGTGTCTCAGAACAGAAATTTACAAAAAAACTGTTCAAGACCAGTGCCCAACGCATGATTTTACAAAACCGTGTATGGTCAACTTCGACAGGCGAGTGATGCACGCCCCGGGTGATGAAGCCGATGAAAAGCGGATCTGATCCCAAACCGGAGGAGACACATGAATATTCAAAGCACGCCGAATTCGGCGACCTTCCCCCCATCGGAAGAGACTAAGGCACGCGCCCATTTGGACGCGGAGGGCTATGCCAAGATGTATGCTGCGTCGGTGGATGATGCGGAAGCGTTCTGGGGGGAGCATGGCAAACGGCTGGATTGGATCAAGCCTTATACATCAGTCAAGAATACGTCATTCGAACCCGGCAACATTGACATCCGCTGGTTCGAAGATGGCACGCTGAATGTGGCGGCCAATTGTATCGATCGGCATCTTGAGACGCGTGGCGATCAGACGGCGATCATCTGGGAACCGGATGATACGTCCAAGGTAGAGCCAAAACATATTACGTATCGCGACCTGCACAGCTCTGTTTGCAAGATGGCAAACATCCTCGAAGAGCTTGGGGTTCGCAAAGGCGACCGGGTTGTCATTTACCTCCCCATGATCCCGGAAGCCGCTTATGCGATGCTGGCCTGTGCCCGCATCGGTGCCATCCATTCCATTGTCTTTGCTGGTTTCTCCCCGGACGCGCTTGGGGCGCGGATCAACGGCTGTGACGCGAAGGTCGTCATCACCGCTGACTACGCGCCCCGAGGCGGACGAGAGACACCGCTTAAGTCGAACACCGATGCGGCGCTTCTGCATTGCAAGGACAGCGTGAAGTGTCTGGTGGTGAAGCGGACAGGGGGTCAGACGACCTGGACCGATCGCGACTATGATTACAACGAGATGGCGCTGGAGGCGTCGGACTACGCCGCGCCAGCCGAGATGAATGCCGAAGATCCGTTGTTCATCCTCTACACCTCCGGCTCGACCGGTCAGCCGAAGGGTGTTGTGCACACTTCGGGCGGCTATCTGACTTATGCCGCGATGACCCATCAATACACATTCGATTATCACGAAGGCGATGTGTTCTGGTGTACTGCTGATGTAGGCTGGGTCACCGGCCACAGCTACATCGTCTATGGCCCGCTCGCCAATGGAGCGACCACCATCATGTTCGAGGGCGTGCCAACCTTTCCCGATGCGGGTCGGTTCTGGGACGTGTGTGAGCGCCACAAGGTGACGCAGTTCTACACCGCGCCGACGGCCATTCGCGCCTTGATGGGTGCCGGAAATGAGTGGGTTGAAAAGTATGATCTGTCGTCGCTGCGTTTGCTGGGCTCGGTAGGTGAGCCGATCAACCCCGAGGCGTGGACCTGGTATCATGAAGTTGTCGGCAAGGGAACATGCCCCATCGTCGATACGTTCTGGCAGACCGAAACCGGTGGACACATGCTGACCCCGCTGCCCGGCGCTACCGACCTGAAACCCGGATCGGCACAGCAGCCGTTCTTTGGCGTGCAGCCTGTCGTTCTGGACCCACAGAGCGGCGTGGAATTGGACGGCAACGGGATCGAAGGGGTCCTTTGTATCAAGGACAGCTGGCCCGGTCAGATGCGCACCGTCTGGGGTGACCATGAGCGCTTCGAAAAGACATATTTCGGTGACTACAAAGGCTACTATTTCTCGGGCGATGGCTGTCGTCGGGATGACGATGGTGACTACTGGATCACTGGTCGCGTCGATGATGTGATCAACGTGTCCGGTCACCGGATGGGCACGGCCGAAGTTGAAAGCGCGCTGGTGGCCCATGCCAAGGTCGCGGAAAGTGCCGTGGTGGGTTATCCGCATGAGGTGAAAGGGCAGGGCATCTACGCCTATGTCACCTTGATGAACGGCGAAGAGCCCAGCGACGCGCTGCGCAAGGAGCTGGAGGTCTGGGTCCGGACCGAGATTGGTCCGATTGCCAAGCCCGACCTGATCCAATGGGCGCCGGGCCTGCCCAAGACACGCTCGGGCAAGATCATGCGCCGCATTCTGCGCAAGATTGCCGAGGATGACTTTGGGGCGTTGGGCGATACCTCGACCCTTGCCGACCCGTCGGTCGTCGAAGATCTGATCGAAAACCGTATGAACCGGAGTGATGTCTGATGGATGGTGCTCAGGTAACGGCCACGGCGCCTGTTTTCATCCTGCTTGGACCGCCCGGAGCGGGGAAGGGGACCCAAGCGCGGATGCTGCAAGACGCCCATGGCTTTGTGCAGCTTTCCACCGGCGATCTGCTGCGGGCCGCTGCGGCTGCGGGCACGGACGCTGGCGAGGCGGCGAAAGCTGTGATGGAAGCGGGCGGGCTGGTGAGCGACGAAATCGTCATTGCCATTCTCAAAGACCGCTTGGGCGATGAGGACTGTGGCCACGGCGTGATCCTTGACGGATTTCCCCGCACGACTGGGCAGGCTGAAGCGCTGGACGAATTGCTGGCCGAAGCTGGGCAGCACATCAATGCCGCGATCAGCCTTGAGGTTGACGACGCAGCGATGGTCGCCCGTATCTCGGGCCGTTTCACCTGCGGGGACTGTGGTGAAGGCTATCATGACGTGCACAAGCCTACGGCTGTGTTGGGCACCTGTGACAAATGCGGGAGTACCCGTATGAAACGCCGGGCCGATGACAATGCCGAAACGGTCGCCCAACGGCTGACCGAGTATCACAAACAGACAGCGCCGCTGATTGCCTATTACGAGGGCAAGGGTGTGCTGCAATCCCTGGATGCGATGGGAGAGATCGACGCAATCGCGGCTACCCTTTCGGGGATGGTGCGGGAGGCTGAGGGCTGACGCCCGAACCCGCCTGACGACATTGAAAAACGCGGCTGTGTATTTGGCCGTGGCTGCGCCCCGCGAGGGCGCAGATAGGTCCCCGTGTACTTGGGGGCCGGGAAAGATCGCTGTGCCTGCCTTGATCTGGGTCATCGCTGACGGCCGCAAGGCGCAGCACAGTGACTGAAATTTCGAAGGCAACCCGCAACATCATTCGGGTGCCATAGACCAAAGGGGCCACGCGCGCCCCGCAACGGAAACGATAGGAGGAGCTACGATGTCGGAGGAAACGACAAACATTGCTCAAGTCACGGAGAGGGACAAAGGCTATTGGGCGGCCAATGTCCGCATGATCTTAATTTCGCTGGTGATCTGGGCCCTTGTGTCCTTTGGCTTTGGCATCGTCCTCAGGCCAGTCCTGAGCGGAATTTCCGTGGGTGGCACGGACCTGGGCTTTTGGTTTGCGCAGCAGGGTTCGATCATCGTCTTTCTGGTGCTGATCTTTTTCTACGCTTGGCGGATGAACAGGCTCGATAAGCAATACGGCGTGGACGAGGAGTAAGAACGATGGACCAGTTTACACTCAACCTGCTGTTTGTTGGCGCGTCCTTTGCGCTCTACATCGGCATCGCTGTTTGGGCCCGCGCGGGCTCGACCAGCGAGTTCTACGCCGCGGGTCGCGGCGTGCACCCAGTCACCAACGGGATGGCCACGGCGGCGGACTGGATGTCGGCGGCCTCGTTCATCTCGATGGCGGGCCTGATCGCCTTTACCGGCTACGACAATTCATCCTACTTGATGGGGTGGACGGGCGGTTATGTGCTGCTTGCGCTGCTTCTGGCGCCTTACCTGCGGAAGTTCGGCAAGTTCACGGTGTCTGAATTCATCGGCGATCGTTTCTATAGCTCATCGGCCCGCATGGTGGCCGTGATCTGCCTGCTGGTGGCGTCGATCACCTATGTGATCGGCCAGATGCAAGGCGTCGGCATCGCCTTTGGTCGCTTCCTTGAGATTGATGCGACATGGGGGCTGCTGATCGGGTCTTGCGTGGTGTTTGCCTATGCCGTGTTTGGCGGCATGAAAGGTGTGACGTACACGCAGGTGGCGCAGTACTGTGTTCTGATCACTGCCTATACCATTCCGGCGGTTTTCATCTCGTTGCAACTGACGGGCAACCCAATCCCCGCGTTGGGTCTGTTTGGATCGACTGAAAGTGGTGAGCCGCTACTGGCCAAGCTCGACCAGATCGTGACCGATCTTGGCTTTGCCGAGTACACGGCGGCCCATGGATCCACTCTGAACATGGTACTTTTCACCTTGTCCCTGATGATCGGGACGGCGGGTCTGCCCCACGTCATCATGCGCTTCTTTACTGTGCCCAAAGTGTCGGATGCGCGCTGGTCTGCCGGTTGGACGCTTGTGTTCATCGCCCTGTTGTACCTGACCGCGCCTGCCGTGGGTGCGATGGCACGCCTGAACATCTCGGAACTGATGTGGCCCAATGGGATCGACAATGCGGCGGTGAGTGTCGAGCAAATCGATAGCGATCCGGAATATGCCTGGATGGAGACATGGCAGCAAACCGGTCTGCTAGATTGGGAAGACAAGAACGGCGACGGCCTGATCCAGTATTACAACGACGAAAATGCTGATCTGCAGGCCAAGGCGGCCGAGAACGGATGGGTGGGCAATGAGTTGACCAAGTTCAACCGGGATATTCTGGTGCTGGCGAACCCAGAGATTGCGTCCCTTCCGGGTTGGGTGATCGGCCTTGTGGCCGCGGGTGGCCTTGCGGCGGCTCTGTCCACGGCGGCAGGTCTGCTTCTGGCGATCTCTTCCGCGGTGTCCCACGACCTGTTGAAGGGTCAGCTGACGCCGAACATGTCAGAGAAGTCCGAGCTGCTTGCGGCCCGTATTTCAATGGCGGCGGCGATTGTGGTGGCCGTGATCCTGGGCTTGAACCCGCCGGGCTTTGCGGCCCAGACGGTGGCGCTGGCCTTTGGTCTGGCGGCGGCGTCGATCTTCCCTGCGCTGATGATGGGCATCTTCTCGACCCGCATCAACAATGTGGGGGCTGTGGCTGGCATGCTGGCCGGTCTGGTTGTGACCTTGCTCTATATCTTCTTGCACAAGGGTTGGTTCTTTATCCCGGACACCAACATGTTCACGGATGACAATCCACTGTTGGGGCCGATCAAGTCGACATCGTTCGGCGCGATCGGGGCCATGGTCAACTTCGCCACAGCGTACGTGGTGTCCGGCATGACCAAGGAAACCCCGCAAGAGATCAAGGACCTGGTGGAAAGCGTGCGTATCCCCCGCGGGGCGGGTACCGCAGCCGCGGACCACTAAGGCCCTCGGGCGCATCGCAGTCTCTCTTCCCTGCGATGCGCCTTTTGATCCTGAACCTGTCCGCGATCCTCGTGGGCAGGTTTTTGTCCTCCGCAGGGTGATGTGATGCCTCTTGAGACTGAACACGCGCAATTCCTGGCCTCGGTCCATCCTTATGACGCGCTGAGCGCGGATGATCTGAAGACACTGGTTGGTAGGTGCACGGTCGAGACATTTGCCGACGGCGTGCCCGTGTTTCAGGTCGGGGACGCGATCCGGTATCTTTATGTCATCGTTGCGGGCGAGGTTGAGGTCACGGATGAGACGGATGTGCAATTGTCCCTATTGGGCCCGCGCAACTCATTTGGTGAACGCGCTTTGCTGCGAGGTGGCCCATCACAGCGCACGGCTGTCGCGATTGGTCAGACAACGCTGATCCTGGTACCGGCCCAGGTGTTGCACGAATTGATCCGTGAGCATCCCAAGGTGGCACGGTTCTTTGATCGTCGTCGTCCGGCGCAGGCGGCGGCAAAGGATTTGACGGTTTTACCCGTTGATCAGTTGATGACCCGTGATCCGGTCACATGCCTGCCGGATGATACGATCCGTGCGGCGGCGCAGCAGATGGCACAGCACCATATCTCATCCATCTGTGTGGCGGGGTCGGAGTGTTTTCAGGGGATCGTCACGGTCCGTGACATGAATGCCAAGGTTGTTGCCGGTGGTGTGGATTCTGGTCAGGCTGTGTCTACAATCATGACGCCCGATCCCCTGACCCTGCCGCCAAGTGCGTTGGGTATGGATGTGCTGCACATGATGATGGAACGGCGCATTGGCCACGTGCCCATTGTCGAAGATGGGCAGCTGTTGGGCATTGTCACTCAGACAGACTTGACGCGGTTTCAAGCGTTGTCCTCTGCCGATCTGGTGCGCCGTGTGGCCGAGGCGGATGATGCGCCTGCCATGGCACGTGTCACGGCCGAGATCCCGGCGCTGTTGGCACAGCTGGTGAGCATGGGGACCCGGCATGATGTTGTCACGCGTCTGATCACCGATATTGCCGATACAGTGACCCGTCGTTTGTTGTCTTTGGCTGAGGCAGAGTTGGGTGCTCCGCCTGTTCCGTATCTGTGGCTGGCCTGTGGATCTCAGGGTCGGCGGGAGCAGGCGGGTGTGTCGGATCAGGACAATTGCCTGATCTTGTCCGATGACGCGACGGATGCGGACTTGCCCTATTTTGCGAAACTGGCGCGGATTGTTTGCGATGGGCTCAATACCTGTGGCTATATCTATTGCCCCGGCGACATGATGGCGACCAACCCGCGTTGGCGTCAGCCGTTGTCTGTCTGGCGCGCGTACTTTACCGGTTGGATCGCTAAACCCAATCCCGAGGCGCAGATGCTGGCCTCGGTCATGTTCGATCTGCGGCCCATCGGCGGAGACGAAAGCCTGTTTGACGACCTGCAGGCCGAGACGTTGGCGAAGGCGTCGCGCAACTCGATTTTTGTGGCGCACCTGATTGCCAACTCGCTCAAGCATTACCCTCCTTTGGGGATGCTGCGTGGGCTGGCGACCATCCGGTCGGGAGAGCATCGCAATCGGTTGGACCTGAAGCACAATGGTGTGGTGCCGGTCGTTGATCTGGGCCGGGTCTATGCCTTGCAGGGGCAGCTAACAGCCGTGAACACCCGCGCGCGGATCGAAGCGGCAATGGCCGCAGGTGGGCTATCTGCCACGGGTGGCGCTGACCTGCTGGATGCCTATGACCTGATCGCCACTACGCGGCTGGAACATCAGGCTGCACAGGTGAAGGCGGGGCAGGGGCCGGACAACTACCTGTCTCCTGCGACCCTGTCGGATTTCGAGCGCAGCCACTTGCGGGACGCGTTCGTGGTGGTCAAAACCATGCAGTCGGCCATTGGCACAGGCAAAGGGGCGTTGGGGTAATCCATGTTTGTAGAATTGATCGCCACCGTTTTTGCCGGGATCGGCTGTGCGGGCCTTGTCATGGTGCTGAACATCGCATTGGGCAAGCGCTTGCCCAAGTGGCTGATGCCCGTCGCGGCGGGGGCCGGGATGATCGGCATGACCATTTCCAACGAATACACGTGGTTCGGACGCACGGCAGAGCGGCTGCCCAAAGGTGTCGAGATTGCGATGACGGTGGATGAGCAGAGCTGGCTGCGACCCTGGACGCAAGCCTACCCGTATACAAAACGGTTTGTGGCGGTGGACATGGCGAACCTGCGCCGGAACGAGGCACAGCCGGATCAGCGCTTGGTGGATTTGTACTTTTTTGGGCGCTGGTCGCCTGTGAACCAGATGCCCCTGTTGCTGGATTGTGCCGAAGCGCGGTCGGCGATTCTGATCGATGGTGCGGATTTTTCGGCTGATGGTGCGGTTGTCGATGCAGACTGGCAGGCGATGCCCGGCGATGATCCAATCCTGACGATGGTGTGCGAGACCTGACATGTTGACGCGCCTTTCCCTGCGCTTGCGCATTTTCCTGTTTTTCTGCCTTGTGGCGGCAGGCGGGGCAGGGCTGGCGGCAGGGGCGCTGTACTTTGGATGGGTGCGCGCCGAGCCCACATTGCCGACCGGACCATTCGTGACGGCCTTTGTTGTCTTCGCATTTCTCAACACCGGGTTGGCTCTCGTGATCTGGCTTTTGTTCGATGAGAATGTTGCCAAGCCGATCAACACGCTTGCTGCCAACTTGAGGCTGCGGGCACATTCAGGTGTTGAGGGAGAGTTGGATGTGGATGCGGCTCGTTACCTTGGGGATCTTGCTCCGGCTGCGCAGGCCGTATCGCACACGCTTAGCTCACGCGTCATGGACACAGCATCCGCCGTGGCGCACAAGACTGCGCGACTGCAGGCAGAGGCCGAACGTCTGACCGCTCTTTTGACCGAGATTCCGGTTGCCACGATCATGGTGAACGAGCGTATGGGGATCGTCCTGTACGACGGGCAGGCAGCGGACATCTTGTCTGGCATTGCGCCCCCGCGCCTCAAAGCACCTTTGGTTGACTACTTCTATGCGGCTGATCTGGGGCGGGCGAAGTCCACGCTGAACCAGATGGGGGGCGAGGTGGCCTTTGACCTACGGGACAAGGACGCAAAAACGACATTTATGGCGAAGCTGAAGCCGCTGGATGGGGCAGGGTACATGCTGCTGATCGACATGCCCGAGGTGCCCTTGAAGCCCGAGGCGGCGCGCCCGCTGGTCTATGACTTTGATCTCTTGAATGCCGGTGACGGCGTAGACATGCAGGACACGGCGTTGTCCGAGCTGTGTTTTGTGGCGTTTGATTCCGAAACAACGGGTCTGTCCACTGACAAGGACGACGTGGTGCAGTTGGGGGCGGTACGTGTTTTGAACGGACGGATTGTCGAAGGCGAAGTGCTTGACAGTTATGTCGATCCTGGCCGTCCGATACCCCCTGCATCGACGGCGGTGCACCGTGTGTCGGATGCCCATGTCGTAGGGGCGCCAGATTTCGCCACGGCGGGCCGTGCGTTGCATGGGTTCTGCCATGATGCGGTTCTGGTCGCGCATAACGCCCCATTTGATCTGGCGTTTTTGCGCCGTGCCGAGGGAGGGATGGGTGTGACATGGGATCATCCCGTTCTGGACACCGTCCTTTTGTCCGCGATTGTCTTCGGTACGACCGAAGAACACACGCTGGATGCGCTATGTGACCGCCTTGAGATCATCATACCGTCCGAACTGCGACACACGGCCTTGGGCGATGCGCAAGTGACTGCGGAAGCATTGGTCAAGCTGATCCCGCTTCTGGAAGGAAAAGGGCTGCGTAGGCTTTCGGATGTGATTGCAGAAAGCAAAAAGCATGGAAGGCTGCTGCAGGATTTGAACTGATGCATCTCTTGCGTCGGACCATTTTGCCCCTTTATACTACTGAGTAGCAATGGGAGACATGCCATGTCTGTGAAAGCCTCTGTATCGATCACGGATCAACAGGATGAGTTTACCCGCCGATTGGTTGCGGATGGGCAATATGCCAGCGTTAGCGCGGTTGTGCAGCGCGGTCTTGAACTCGTCCGGTCCGAGAAAGAGCGTGAAGCGGCAGAGCTGGCCGCGCTACAGGCCTTTTTCGCCGAGCGGGCGGCAGGCCCATTTGTGGCGGCGGATGAGGGACGCGCCCGAACCGAGGATATGATTGCGGCCAAAACTCGTGCCCACAGGGTTTAAGGTTCTCCGCAGCGCAGCTTGTGACGCGGATATCGAAGTCATCTTTGATCATCTGTTCCAATCATACCGCGATCTTGGCGAGCCGATTGATGATGCTATAAATCGTGCGGCCAGTCGCGTGCGCGGTGTCGAGGATGCACTAGCCGGTCTGGGCGATGTGCCGTTCCAGGGCACGCTGGTGCCGCAGATCATGGATGGGCTGCGGCATGTGACCAAGGATAGCGCCGTCTTCTACTTTATTTCGGACGCGGAACGGATGGAGGTGCGCGTTCTGGGTATCTTTTTTGGTGGTCAAAACCATCGGTCGCACATCCTGCAACGGATTGTGAAAAACAGCCTGTAAGCTTAATTATGTTAATTTATAAGCAGTCAGCACCTTGATTTCGCATAGAGTTGCGGAAGATCGCCTGATTGTATCCAGGATGTAGGGCATCGGATGCTGTTCATCTGGCGTTCATCTTTGGTAGTGGCTAACGTTCATCCACAAATGCAACTTACTACTGCTTTTGGGGCATACCCTGCATGTAACGCGGGTAGTATCGGGCATAGAATGGTGTACAGAACCAGCAAGCACGCAGATGGCGGTCACGCCATTGCTGCGGCGGACGTATCGGTTCGCCCGCGCAGGCTTCCAAAGAGCCTGCTCTTTGCGCTTGTTGTCAGTTTCGCATCGTCTTCGGCGGCACTTTGTCAATCGGCGAGTTTCCGATCTGTGGACACTAATTCCGACGGAATGCTCAGCTTTGATGAATTGGTGGCGGCCTTTGGGCGCGACGGCGCCAGACAGCTGATGCGAACCAATGACCACAACGGTGACAACAGAATCACCATTGGTGAGATTCGCAGAGGCGCGCGCGACGAACCCGAAGAGGGAACAAGCCGCCGTGGTTCAGATGCCGACGACAACGATGATGATGATGACGACGACGATGATCGGGATGAAAGAGACGATGATGATGACAATGGCGGCGGCAGCGACGGGGGAGGTGGAGACGGCGGCGGTGACGATGGAGGTGGAGACGATGGTGACAATGATGACTAGGGTGAGAATCCCCCAGCCATTGATTGCGGATACGCTGATCCGGTGAACGCCACCGTTCATCTTGCGTTCATCCACATTTCCGGCAGCGGTTCATTTGTCTGCCGGACAGCCATCATCCGGGTCGGCGAAACAAAGGTCATTCAAACGCTACACTACGGAGCAAACCAATGACCAAGATTTATCCTTTGACCCCCGCCCTCTGCGAGATCGCGAAATGGGCGTTCACAACGCGGCGCGTTGATCGCAGCGACGTCCGGGGTCTGTCCGTCAGTTTTCAGACAGCCAAGGCCGGTGATCTGATGCTGTGCGAAATCGTCGAGATCGGCCAACACAAGAAACTGCAACTGGCAGAGCGACGTGTTTCGCTAAGCTACCCCGGAGATCTGGTCGTCGTGTGTCTGGGTGACCGTTATGCGCCTGATCAGTTCCTGGCGAGTGCCATCATCGACGACGATCTGATCGACTTGGTTGCGGGCGGCGGTGTTGCCGGACGCATTGATGCCGCACATGACTTTATGGACGATGCCACCCGGTTGAAGCCTTTGGGTCTTTTAACCGGCGAACACGGTCGCGTGATGAATGTCGCGGACTATGCACTGCCGCCTCTGCCAGCCAATGACCGCGTGACGGTGATTGGGGTTTTCGGTGCCTCGATGAACTCGGGTAAGACCACCGCCGCCTCAAGCCTCGCCCATGGGCTTATGCGGTCCGGGTATTCGGTGGCAGGTGTCAAAGCCACCGGTACGGGTGCCTTTGGTGACTTCAACAGTTTTGAGGATGGTGGTGCCCCTGCGCTCGACTTTACCGACGTTGGCATGGCGACCACCTTCCGTAGGCCGCTTGAGCAGATCGAACAGGGTTTTGACACGCTGGTCAGTACGGCAGCCGCGCGCGGTGCCGAAGTGGTTGTCGTCGAAATTGCGGACGGTGTGTTTCAACAGGAAACGCGTGACATCCTGAAGGCCTCGCATATCCGCGATCGTCTGGATGGTATCCTATTTGCTGCCCCCGATGCGCTGAGTGCACTGGGTGGCGTGATGGTACTTGAACGCCTGCAGCTTACGCCATTTGCAATATCGGGAATGGTGAGCTGCTCTCCGCTTGCAACCGCAGAAGCGGCCGAGGTGACCGGCTTGCCCATTCTGTCACGCGAAGATCTGTGGTCGCCAGAGGCGATTGCGCTGCATGTCGCACCATTGATGCGCCGGGACCATCAAGGTGTGGCGGCATGACCTCCCTGCCGTCAATTGCCACTCAGGACCGCGTCATCGATGCGGTCCTGATCATATCGTGCGCCATTGTTCAGGCGATCGCGCTTGCCGTGGGTGCTTTTGCAACACGGGACGCTTTCATGGCGCTTCATTCACAACAGTCATTGCCCATGCAGACAGTTGCTGAATTAGGGGCCGCCGGACTGCTTGCAGCGTTGTGCCATTTGTTTGCACGCAGGCGTGCGGAGGCTTTGGGGCAGAGCTATGCGATTGCACTTCGCCGGACACTCTATTCCCAGATCGCCCGCCTTCCGAAAGCGCGTCACGAGGAGCGTCGGGTCGGCGCGTTGTCCCTTCGCTTTGTTGGTGACCTGGCTGCTGCCCGCCTTTGGTTCGGACGCGGTTTGCCTGATGTATTGTCTGCCATTGTCGTCTTGCCCGGTGCCATGTGGATCCTGTTCAGCCTCAATCCCACCCTCGCCGGAACAGGGCTTGTCCCCCTTGGCGTTGCGTTGGCGATCATGTGCATCACAGCCTGGCATCTGGAACAGCGCCACCGCAAGCTGAGAAAGCGTCGTGCCAATATTGCTATTTCGATGATCGAACGCATTGCGATTGCCCCCGAACTGGATCTTATGGGACGCACAAACAAGGAGCTGCGCGCCCTTGATGAGAAGGGTGCCGCTTTGAAAGGTGATGCGGTGTCTCGCCGTGGGCGGACCGCTGGGCTCCAAACCTTGCTTAAGGTCGGGACGGCATTGTCCGGGCTTCTCATGCTTTGGCTGGCCGGTCAGAATGGTCTTGCACCCGCAACTGCCGCGGCATGCATGTCGGTCCTCGCCATTGTTGCGCTGCCGCTGCAGGACCTTGCTGCATCTTGGGACCGCTATTGCGCGTGGCGTGTCGCACGGGAAAAGGCACAAAGGTTGTTGGACGAACCGACAGTCAAACGGCGGTCAAAACCCAAGAGCGAGCCGATCTCGGTCACTTTGGAAGGCCAGGTAGACGGACAGCCTGTCAGTTTCTCTGCTGGTGCTGGAAAGGTCACTCATTTGAGAGGCTCGTATGCCCGCCTATGCGCGCGTGTGATCGCGGGTCTGGATACGCACGGCGCGGTCGATCTCCGTTTCGGCAGTCAAACACGTTCGCCAAAGATCAGCTACATCGGTGACGAGCATGTCGGTCTGCAAGGCAGCCTGAGAAGGTCCGTGACCCTTGGTGCACCAAAGCGCCCAACGGACGGCGTGATCCAACAAGCCCTTGCTGCATTTGACTTGAATGAGGTGTTGCGTGCACCCGACGGCCTTGATCAACGCCTTGCAGAGAATGGAAGGAACCTGACCGCTGCGCAAACGTTGCGCTTGGACCTTGCGCGCGCGGTCCTTGGGCAGGCTGATGTCATCATCATTTCATCTCTACGCTGGGCCGCAGACCCGGACCGGGACATGCTTCTGGACACGCTGCGACACCTGACCCGGGCAACCGTTATACTCGCGGAGCCAACAAACACTTGCACTGCTACTTCGTACTGAAGGGACTATCAGATGCGCTCTACCACCCTTTTTGGCGTATACGCCGCCGTTATTGTTTTACTCTTGGGCGCATTTGCCGGCCTGACGCTTTACAGTGTGGAAAAAGCGCGCTGGTGGGATGCGCGTACACAGTTGGCTCAGGAATCCCGGGCCCTTCACCTGCGGCTTGAGGCCGATGTCTATCGGTTGTTCAAACAACATGGTGACGCGCTTCTGATTGGCAATCGCGATGGCGGTGAACTGGAAACGGAACTGCGTGAGAAAATTGCCAAAACTCTTGTCGAGATTCGGAAAACCATCGGGCGAGAAATCCAATTGATTGGAGACGAGGAGATCGAGGAACTCGATCTTCTGAATGAAATTGAAGAGGAAATACAGTCGATCAATGCGGCCATCGCGACTCTGACGGAGTCGGGTGATCCAGTTGAAACCTTCCTACAGATCGAACGTTTGGCGGCCTTGCTGGATGACGACATCGATATTGAACTGGACCGCAAGATACAGGCCGCAGTCGATGAAGAGTTGGAGGAAGTACAGGAGGTTCTGGCAGATGCCGATGCCTTCCGCACGTGGAATGAGCGGTTTGTATATGGTCTGCTCTTTGTGCTGATTGGTTTGCTGATCGTCGGTGCAGTTTCATTCAATGGTCAGATCCGGCTGCCACTCATTCGTTTGCAACAGAGCATCAATCGACTGCGCAATGCGGATTATTCCGGATCTGTCCAGCTGGGGGGCAGCCGTGAATTTCGTGAACTGGGCGTCATCCTGAACAGTATGGGTGAGGCTGTGGCGAAACGGGAGGCCAGCCGTGCAGAACAGAAAGCACAGCTCGAGGAACTGGTCGCCGCGCGTACGGCCGAACTTCAGAAAATGATCGACAAGCTGGAGTTGGGTGAAGAAAACCGAAAACGGTTGATGGCTGACATAAGCCACGAACTTCGCACACCGCTTGCCATTATTCTGGGTGAGGCTGATGTCACACTGCGTACATCCAGCGGTCTGAGTGACGACGTGTCTGATACACTTGCCCGTATCCGGGAATCTGCAAAGCACACGAACCAGATCGTGGACGATATGCTGACCGTTGCGCGCCATGAGGCGGGTCAGTTGCGTCTCGATCTTGCCGACACTGATCTGAGAAAAGTTATTCATGATGCGGTGTTGATGTTCCCCGGTTCGGTTCAGATCAACGAAGGCGATCAACCGGTGTCGGCATCTGTCGATCCTGTTCGGCTACGCCAGTCTATCCTTGCCCTTTTGCAGAACGCCCGGCGGTACGGCGGACCGTCAATTTCCGTTTCACTGGAGGATGGTACAAAGAATTATAGGATAGCGGTCGAGGATGATGGCCCAGGCCTTGATCCCGCCGAGAAAGAGCGGGCCTTCAACCGGTTCTTCCGTGGGTCCAATGCATCCGGTCAAGGGATTGAGGGCAGCGGCTTGGGCCTTCCAGTCGTCAAGTCCATCGTCGAAGCGCATGGCGGCAAGGTGGATCTTGCGGATCGGTCAGGCGGTGGGTTGCGGGTTGTCATTGCGCTACCAAAACAGCCCCGACCTCGCGAAGTGACTGCCCAAACTTCGCGCAATTCCGCCTAAACACGAAGCGGAGATTTGGATTATTCAACACAGAACGATAGCTGATGTCATGGGCCGGTTTCAGTCCCTGACACGAATTGAATTTGGGTGGAGCCAATTATGAACATCCTTCTTGTCGAAGATGAAAACCGCGTTGCAGACTTTATTCGGCGCGGATTATCCGCCGAAGGCTGGTCCGTTGACCATGCCGCTGACGGGGAAGAAGCGCTCGAACACGCAGCGTCCAACACATATGATGTCATCCTGCTTGACCTGATGCTTCCGGGCATTCAGGGGCAGGACGTGTGTCGCAAATTGCGCGCACGCAAGTCAAAAACCCCGATTTTGATGCTGACGGCACTCGATAGTCCGGAAGAGAAAGTCGAGGGTTTGAAAATTGGTGCCGATGATTATCTGCCCAAGCCCTTTGACTTTGATGAGCTCATTGCCCGTGTTGAAGCGCTTCATCGTCGGGCGACCAACTATGCGGTAGATGCCAGCGATACAGTTGTCACAAGTGGCTCACTCACCTTCGACCGTGAATCCTTGCAGGTCTGCATCAATGGCGAAGAGATCGAAATGTCAAAGAAGGAGCGTGATTTGCTCCTGCTTTTTTTGACCAATCCAGGTCGCGTTCTGTCGCGCGAGCGGATTTTGAACGCGGTCTGGGGGCTGAACGCTGACCCGCTGACCAACGTGGTTGATGTATATGTGGGGCGCCTTCGTCGCAAGATTGGCGACGAGGGTTCGCGGATCGTGACCCTGCGCAATGTCGGATACCGAATGAACTGAGCGGTATGGGTCAGGCTTGTCTGCATAGTGAAGACTCAAGCGCGAGCGGTGCCTGCTGTGGGTGCCTTTTCGCAGCAGTGCAGCACGTACGCGGCTTTGAACCGGCGCTGTGATCTAGTGACTGAGAACCTGATCAAGGAACGTCTTGGTGCGACCGCTTTTGGGGGCGCTGAAGAAGCTTTCGGGATCACCCTCTTCAATGATTTCGCCTGCATCCATAAATATCACACGGTCGGCGACCTTGCGCGCAAAGCCCATTTCGTGCGTGACGCAGATCATCGTCATGCCTTCCTGGGCTAGCGTAACCATCACATCCAGGACTTCACCGATCATCTCCGGATCAAGCGCCGATGTTGGTTCATCAAACAACAGGATTTCGGGTTTCATGCACAGCGCGCGAGCGATGGCGACACGTTGCTGCTGACCACCTGACAATTGTCCGGGAAACTTCTCGGCCTGATTGGCGATCTGAACCTTTGACAGATAACCCATGGCTGTCTCTTCGGCTTCTTCGCGGGAGATTTTGCGCGCTAGCATTGGTGCCAACGTGCAGTTGTCCAGGATGCTCAGATGCGGGAACAGGTTGAAATGCTGAAAGCACATCCCGACTTCGCGCCGCATTTCCTCAATGTTCGGTGCGTCTGCGCTGATTTCCTCCCCGTTGATCATGATTTGGCCGGACTGGTGTTCTTCCAACTGGTTGATCGTGCGGATCATTGTGGATTTGCCGGACCCGGATGGTCCACACACAACGATTTTTTCGCCCTTCATCACCCTCAGGTCGACGTCTCTTAGTGCGTGATAGGTGCCGTACCACTTGTTGACTTGCTTCATTTCGACAGCTGGCTGCATGACTATCTCCCTTGGGTCAGTCTTTTATGGCTGCGGTTACGATGATTTCGACTTTCAGAACGTCGCGTGCCAGTTTGGCTTCGCCACAGGCGCGCGCGGGGGCGTGCCCCTTAGGCACCCACGCATCCCAAACGGCATTCATCTCCACAAAGTCGGCCATATCGGCGAGCCAAATTACGGTTTGCAGGATATGCTCGCGATCAGAACCCGCCTCGGCCAACAACGTATCGACACGCGACAGGCAATCGGCGGTTTGTTCCGCAACGCTGTCCCCTGCCCCGACTTGGCCGCACAGATAGGCAACGCCGTTGTGCTTGACGATCTTGCTCATGCGGTCAGAGGTGTGGAGCCGTTCAATCATGCCTTATCCAATCAGGTTGCGCGCGTTCAAAGCGTCGGTGATTTCGGTCAGGATCGCAGGGTCATCGATTGCGGCAGGCTGTTTGTAGTCCGCAGCATCCGCAATCTTTTGCATTGTTCCGCGCAGCACCTTGCCCGACCGTGTTTTGGGCAGGCGGATCACGGGGACAGCTGTTTTGAATGCAGCCACGGCACCGATCCTGGCGCGCACCAGTTTTACCAGTTCCTGCTCAAGCTCTACCACGTCGCGGTTGACGCCATCGTTGGTAACGTAGAAGCCAAGCGGCATCTGCCCCTTGAGCGTATCGGCCTTGCCGACAACTGCACATTCGGCAATATCGGGATGGCTGGCGATGACCTCTTCCATGGCACCTGTCGACAGGCGGTGGCCCGCGACATTGATGATGTCATCGGTGCGCGCCATTATGAAGACATAGCCGTCTTCATCAATGATGCCTGCGTCCGAGGTGGCATAGAAGCCCGGGAACTCATCCATGTAGGAGGATAGGAAGCGTTCAGGTGCATTCCACAACGTCGGGAAGCCAGAGGGCGGCAGCGGCAGTTTGCACACGATGTTGCCAAGCGTGCCTGGGGGGACCGGGTTGCCTTCGTCATCCAGGACCCGGATGTCGTAGCCTGGCATGGGTTTTCCGGGTGAGCCAAGCTTGATCGGAAAGGCACCAAGCCCCACCGGGTTACCGGACATGGCCCAGCCGGTTTCAGTTTGCCACCAGTGGTCAATCACAGGCCGATCCAGTTTCTCTTGCGCCCATTCGATGGTCGCGGGATCCGACCGCTCACCGGCCAGAAACAGTGTCCGAAAATGGCTAAGGTCGTAGTCAGCGATCAGCGCCCCGGTCGGGTCTTCCTTCTTGATGGCGCGGAAAGCCGTCGGCGCGGTGAAAAGGGCCGCCACCTTGTGATCCTGGATGACGCGCCAGAAGGCACCCGCATCGGGCGTACCTACCGGCTTGCCCTCGTACATCACCGTGGCACAGCCGTGCAGCAGTGGCCCGTAGCAGATATATGAATGACCCACGACCCAACCCACGTCCGAAGCGGCCCAGAAGACCTCGCCCGGCGTGAGGCCGTAATGGTGTTCCATCGTCCATTTCAGGGCGACCATGTGACCGCCGGTGTCACGGACCACGCCCTTGGGTTGGCCGGTCGTGCCAGAGGTATAAAGGATGTATGCCGGGTCTGTGGCTGCAACCGGGATGCATTCGGTGCCTTGCCCTGCGTTCACGGCCGCATCGACCTGCTCCTCATAGTCAAGATCGTACCCCGGCGTTAGTTCGCAGCGGTGCACGTCGCGTTGCAGGACAAGGCAAGCCTCTGGCTTAGCCGTTGCAATCTTAATGGCTTCATCCAGCAGCGGCTTATAAGCTACAACCCGTCCCGGCTCGATCCCGCAGGACGCTGAGATGATCGCTTTGGGTGCTGCGTCGTCGATCCGCGTGGCGAGTTCGTTGGCTGCAAAACCACCGAACACGACCGAGTGGATCGCGCCCAGTCGCGCGCAGGCCAGCATGGCAAACACGGCCTCGGGCACCATCGGCATGTAGATGATCACCCGGTCGCCCATGGTCACGCCCATGCCGCGCAGGACATACGCCAAGGCACTCACGCGATCCGTCATTTCGCTGAATGTGAAACGGGACACGCTGTCCGTCACCGGGCTGTCATGCACCAGGGCCAATCGATCGCCATGTCCTGCCTCGACATGCCGGTCGAGGCAGTTGTAGCAGGTGTTGCACATCGCCCCGTCGAACCAACGCCCATAGACACCAAGATGAGGGTTAAACACTGAAGTTGCTGGTTCGAACCAGTCGATGCCCTCCGCCGCCTTGCCCCAGAAAGCAACCGGATCATCCCGCCATGCGGCGTAGGTTTCAGCGTAGCGGGAAGACATCGTCAGGGCCTCAGCACGTGTAGTTCAGGCCAAGGCGTCCACCATCAACATAGATGGTCTCGCCCGTGACATAGCTGGATTTCGGAGAGCACAGGAACGCGACCACATCGCCGATTTCCCGGGCGCTGCCCGCGCGGCCCAGCGGTGTGCGAGACATGGCCGTTTTGAAGGCCTCGGGGTTGGCGTTCACACCTGCCATCATTTCAGTGTCGATAGAGCCGGGGCCCACGGCATTGACGCGGATGTTGTGCTTGGCCAAGGCAAGCGCTGCAACCTTGGTCAATTGCATGACGCCCCCTTTGGACGCGCAGTAGGCCGGGATCGCGGGAATCGCCACCTGGGCGTTAATCGAAGACATGTTGACGATTGCGCCTTGGATACCCTTGTCCACCATGGTTCGCGCTGCACGTTGCGTTGCCACGAACACGCCGCGCAGATTGACGCCAAGAACTGTATCGAACGCGTCGAGCTCGTAGCTGAGGAAATCACCTGGCATGGCGATGCCTGCGTTGTTTACCAATGCACTGACGGGGCCGTGTTCGGCTTCGATGGTGTCAAACAGTGCGCTGATCGCATCCACGTCACCAAAATCGCAAATATACCCTGCTCCGCCCAGCCGCTCTGCCTCGGCCTTCACGGTATCCTTGATGTCGGCCAGGATGACTTTGTAGCCGTCTTCAGCGAGCGCTTCGGCGCAGGCCAGTCCGATCCCTTGTGCGGCGCCGGAAATCAAAGCGATGGGTGTGTCTGTCATGGTCAACGATCCTATGTCTATTCGTATCCGTAGTCGGATTTCGCTTGTTCGGGTGTGATCAGACCGGCTGCAATGTCAGCTGCAACCTGGCTCTTGTCACGGTTGGATGGCGCACCGTAGCCGCCTCCACCGGGTAGGCTCAACCTTAGACGCTGACCGTTCTTGATCAACTGGCGACCTTTCGAGCGCAGCGCGGTCCCATCCGACAATTCAACACGCCCAAGAGCGCCAGGATTGCCGCCGTCGCGGCCACGCGCGGCGTTGTGCACGCGGTCGAACATCGCATTGAAATAGAAATCGTACCTGTCGCGCGGCTCGATCTCGATGGTTTGTCCTAAGCCCCCTCGGAGTGCGCCTGCACCGCCTGACCCTGCGCGTAGATCCTTCCGCCAGACGGTGATCGGGCCGACATGTTCGGTTGCTTCTACGCTCATGGTCGATACGCCGGACGGAAAGGCGGTGGCCGACAAACCGTCATGCGCGGGCCGTGCCCCTGTGCCACCCGAGTTGAACATCAGCACTTCGCGATTTGGCAGATTGCTGCTTGGGTCGCTGGCGCGGGCTGAAATCTGAATGTTCCAGAGGGCGGAGGCTCCTTCAGCCGGAACGGTGTTGGGCATCGCCTTGTGTAGTGCGCCCAGTACGACATCCGGCACCAGATGTCCCATCACGTGTCGTACCGACACCGGTGCGGGGCGCTTTGCTGCCAGAATACAGCCTTCGGGGGCAGTGATCTGGAACGGCTCAAGTGAGCCGGTGTTGTTCGGGACCTGCGGGGCAATCGCACATTTCAAACCGTAGCAGGCATAGGCGCGGGTATAGACCTCGGGGCAGTTCACGCCGAACTTGCTCATGCCCGATGTGCCCGCGAAATCGGCCAGCAGCGTATCGTCCTTGATGTCCAACCTTACTTCCATGTGGACCGGAGCATCGTAACCATCGACCTGCATGGTGTGGGTGAAGCTGCCGTCGGCGACTTTGGTGATTGCTTCGTGCGTGGCCTTGCGGCTTGTGTCGATGATAAAGTCGGACAGGCCATCGATATTGTCGATGCCGAACTCGTCCAGCATGGCCTGCAAGCGCCGGTCGCCCGCCTCGTTGCAGGCGGCCAGCGAGTAGATATCGCCAACCGTCTGATCCGGTGTGCGGACATTGGCCCGGATCAGGCGCAACAGATCCTTGGAGACCTGACCACGCTCGGCAAACTTCATGATCGGGATCAGCAGACCCTCTTCATAGACCTCGTTCCCGTCCGGCCCAAAACCACGCCCGCCGATATCCACGACATGCGCCGTGCAGGCGAAGTAGCCGATATGCGTCCCCTTGCGGAACACGGGTGAAACGATGGTGATGTCGTGCAGGTGTCCTGTCCCCAACCAGGGGTCGTTGGTGATCACCACATCCCCTGCGAACATGTCCTGCGCGCCGATCTCGGCCACGAAGTGGGTCACACTCTCGGCCATGGCGTTCACGTGTCCGGGTGTCCCTGTGACCGCTTGCGCGATCATTCGGCCCTGTCGGTCGAACAGGCCAGCCGATAGGTCGCCGGCCTCGCGGACAGAGGTGGAAAAGGCGGTGCGGATCAGCGTTGTCGCCTGTTCCTCGACCACTGCGATCAGGCGGTTCCACATGATCTGAAAGTCGATGCTGCTGGGGGTGCTCATGCGGCGTCCTCCTTGCGCAGAAGAAGCAGACTTCCATCCCCCTGCCCTATCACTTTGTAGGCTGATGTGACGATGGTGGTGGTTTCACGCTCGACAACAATGGCGGGGCCGTCGATGGTCATTCCGGGTGTGAGCGCCTCGCGTGCGACTTCCTGTGCTTCGACAGTTTTTCGTTTGGCGGCGTCATAGAATGTCCTACTACGCAGCGCGTTGGCCCCGGCACCATTTGAGTGGCGCTCTGCTCTGGCGACCGCAGGCAACACGGTTGAGACAATCAACGACCAGTTTGTTATTTCACAGGCCAGCCCGTCAATTGTCCGACCAAAGAGCGTGCGATAGGCGTCCTCAAATGCAGCGAGGATCAAAGTGCTGTCGGACTCTTCAAACACCTTATGCGGGAGCGGTACGGGTATCTCCCATCCCTGCCCCGAATACCGCATGAAGGCGGTGAGCTTGGTTTCGGTCTCCTGACCTTTGGCACCGGCATCGACAAAGGCGCGCGCCTCGGCCTCCAGTTCCTGCAGCATGGTGTTGACTGCATCGGCGTCGAATGTCGACAATCGCTGGAACATCCCGCGCGAGGCTTCGTAGCTGAACGGTGCCTTCAAGAACCCGATGGCCGAGCCAACACCGGCCCCCGGTGGGATCAAAAGGGCCTTAATGCCCAGTTTCTCGCAGAGGCGGCATGCGTGCAGGGGTGCGCCACCGCCGAAGCCGATCATTGTGAAGTGTTCGATATCGCGACCATTCTCGACCGTGTGGACGCGTGCGGCGTTGGCCATGTTTTCGTCGACCATCTCGGTCACGCCGAAGGCCGCGTCCTGTACGCTAAGCCCGGTCGTTTCGGTCAGGCGCGACGCAACGGCCTTGTCAGATGCATCGGGGTGCAATGGAATTGCACCGCCGGCAAAATTCTCGGGGTCCAGACGACCCAGCAGCAGGTTGGAATCCGTGACTGTCGGTTGCTGTCCACCTCGCCCATAGCACGCTGGTCCGGGTTCGGAGGCTGCGGATTTTGGGCCGACCTGGATACGGCCCATCGCGTCGATGGAGGCGATGGATCCGCCACCTGCGCCAATCTCGACCATCTCGACCACCGGGGTCGAGACGGTCATGCCGGACCCCTTTTTGAAGCGATAAGTGCGCGCGACCTCGAATGTGTTGGCGGTTTTCGGCGCCCCGTCTTCGATCAAACAGATCTTGGCTGTCGTGCCGCCCATGTCGAAGCTCAGCACCTTGTCCAGCCCATGGGCCCGTGCGTAGTCGGCGGCGAAGATCGCACCGCCGGCAGGCCCGGATTCGAGCAGACGCACCGGCTGTTCAGCGGCATCTTCGACCGACATCAAGCCACCGCCCGAGTGCAGCATGAAGACCGGCGCGCCGACGCCTGCGTCTTTGAGCCGCTGCACAAGGCGGCCCAGATAGTCTGCGACCTGTGGCTGCACATAGGCATTTGCAATGACGGTGTTGAAGCGTGGAAGCTCTCGCATCTGCGGGGAAATCACGGACGAGATCGAAATCGACAGGTCGGGCTCTGCTGCGCGCAGCGCCTCTGCCATCTGCACTTCGTGCGCGTCGTTGGCATAGGAATGTATCAAACCAATGGCGACAGCGTCATAGTCACCTGCTGTGATCGTCTGCACCATCTGCTCAACTTCGTCTCGGTCCAAAGGAAGCAGCACTTCACCGGATGGGCCCATCCGTTCGTTCAAGGTGAGCCGGTGTTGTCGCGCCACCAATGGTATAGGAAGTGTCAGGTTGAGGTCATATTGTTCAAACCGGTTCTCGGACCGCATTTCGATCACGTCCCTGAACCCTTCGGTTGTGATAAAGGCCAGCTTTGCGCCCCGACGCTCAATCAGGGCGTTGGTGACCAGCGTGGTGCCGTGAATGACCTGTTCAATCGCACCCAGATCAATCCCTGCCTGATCGGCAGCAAGCTGAATGCCGTCCAGAATCGCCTGTTCCGGCTGCGCGTAGTTGGTCAGAACCTTGCATGTCGAGAGACCGCCCGCGTGCGCAAGTGCAACATCCGTAAAGGTCCCGCCAATATCAACGCCGACGCGGGTCTTGAAATTCGTCATGTTCTATATTGCCTTGAGCACTTGGTTGGCGGTGAATGCAGACTGATAGATGCGTGAAACGATTGGTGCGGTCGGGACGGTTTGTAGGGCTGTCATTGGCAATGGCAGATCGGCGCGATCCATACCTGTCAACAAACCCGCCATCGTTTCGCCGAACATAGTACCGGTTGTAATCCCGCGCCCGTTGTACCCGATGGGTGTGAACAGATTGACGTCCAATTCGTAGATCCGCGGCAAGTGATCGGGGGTCATGGCGATCTGTCCATGCCATGCTTCGTCAAACTCAAACTGTCCCAAGTTGGGGAAGATGCGGGCAATCTGCTTTTTGGCCCAGCGATGTGACAGGCCTTGGTCCTTGGACCCTATAACCTTGCCCATGGAGCCGACCAGTAAACGATTGAACGCATCACGGCGGATGTTGAACATGATCTGTCCCGTGTCCCAAAGTCCCTGCTTGCCGGGCAAGATGTGATCAGCTTCTGGTCCCAGGGGTTTTGTCGCCAGCTGGAAATAATGGATCATCGTGAAAATGCGGCTCAGGTTGGGCCATAGATCATCCGTATAGGCATTTGTGCCCAGGATGACCGCTTTGGCCGTCACCGTACCTTTGTCAGTTTCCACTTTCCAAAGATTGCCATCCCGTTCCAACTTGGTTGCTCTCACCCCGGTACTGATCGCGGCACCTGCCCCCATCGCGGCACGGGCCAGACCACGGCAATAGCCCATTGGATTGATGGTGCCACAGCGATGGTCAAGCAAACCGCCATGAAAGTGGTTGGTCCCAATCATGTCCGAGACCTGTTCGCGCGAAAGCAGGTCCACCGGTTCACCAAGCCGTTGCCATTCTTCGTGGCGTTCCTTCAGGTCAATGTAGCCACTGGGGCCGTGCGCCGCGTGGATTGTCCCGGTGCGTGTGACCTCGCATCTGATCTGGTGCTTTTCGATCAGTGAAAAAACGTACTCCGGGCCACTGCCGAACTTCTTGATAAAGCGTGGGCCATATAGAGTGCCCAGCTTTTCGCGCACTTTCTGAGGTTGCAGCCACAGGGCGGCGTTGACCAGCCCGCAATTGCGGCCCGACCCTCCATATCCGATCTGCTTGGCTTCCAGAACATGCGCCGACAGGCCCTTTTCGGCGCAATGCAGTGCCGTTGAAAGTCCAGTGAAGCCGCCACCTACGATGGCAACGTCAACCGTAACATCGCCCAGAGTTTCGTTTTCATAATCCGCCTCTGCGGCTGACGTGTCCCAAAGAGAAACGGCGGCATCTTTTGTCATGATAGCGACCTCTTTCAAGGTTCAGACCAGCGGTCACATACGTTACCCTCAAGGTTGCAACACGCAAGATTACGTGTCAATATATGAAATATATATTCTAAATAACGGCACACTTAGATGAGCAAACTCAAGACAACAGCAGCAGACATGGTCAAGGCGGCCCGCGACCGGATCGAAGAGATTGAAACGGCGGATCTGATCGGTATGGTGGATGACCCGGACGTTGTCATCGTGGACATTCGTGACATTCGCGAGCGGCAGCGCACAGGCGCAATCCCCGGATCGGTTCACGCACCGCGTGGCATGATCGAATTCTGGGTCGACCCCGACAGCCCTTACTACAAGGATGTGTTTGGCCAGGAGGACAAGAAGTATGTCTTCCACTGTGCGTCAGGATGGAGGTCCGCTTTGACCGTTGCCACGTTGCAGGACATGGGTTTTCAGGCGGCGCATTTGAAAGAAGGTTTCTCGACCTGGGCGGAAAAGGGTGGTCCGGTTGAGATGATAGAAAAGAAGTAGCCTAGGTTTTGGCGACCTTGCCAGAAACGCTGGCTGCGGCGTGTGCCACCAATGATCCCAGCCAATCGATTCCTTTGTCCGGCATGTTTATGTTGGGCAAGGAAATGCCCAAGGCTGCAATCGCTTGGCCATTCGGGAGGCTGATTGCGGCACCCACACTCAGAATCCTATCCCGGAACTCGCCCTTGTCATAGGCATAGCCTTGGCGGCGTGTTTCATCGACGTCAGCGTCAAGGTCAGTCAGGTTGGTGATTGTCAGGTCTGTGTGCCGGGTCAGTCGTCCGCTAACCTGAGCCCGCAATGCGTCATAGTTCTGTGCAAGAATGGCTTTGCCCGTGCCCACGCAATGTATGGGCGCTGATCCACCTACGGGATTCCACGACCTGATCGGTTTTGAGCTCTCGCGCTTGTCGATATAGATCACTGAAAGATCTTCAGGCACTGCCAGATAGATAGCTTCGCCCGTTTCGCTCGAAAGGTATTTCATTTCGGGTGCAGCGAGTTCGCGCAGGTTGAGATTATCCAGAAGGATTCGGCCCACCTGCCATGTTTTCAGTGTGGCTGCATAAGTTTTGTCCGGGCTTTGGCGGACGTATCCGAGCACGGTCAGGGATTGCAGCAACCGGAACGTATTGGACTTGGTCAAGTCCAACGCTTTGGAAAGCTCGGTCACACCCATGCTCGAGGGTGAGGACGCCAACGTTTCAAGAATGGACAGGCCCTTTGACAGGGTCGAGTCGACCTTGGGTTCCTTCGTCTCAGTGATTGTGTCGTCCTCCGCTCTGGTCGCTATGAACCGCGCCCCGGCTCACTGTATAGAGTGGGCGCGTCATGTACAGTGATGTCCGGTAGGTCACCTTCAAAACGATGCAACGAAACTCTGGCCGAATGCGACGCCGGTGACTGCGACAGATTCGACGTCCGCAAATCGTGCGTCAGGACATTCGGGTTCCCATGCCGATCGCGGGACTGAGGGGCGCTAAAGTCCGGATCCCACCACGCGCCTGTCCAAAGGAAGATAGACCCTTCCAGGATTTCGTCAGTGACCCGGGCGCCGGCCATACAACGGCCACGCGCGTTGAATATTTCTACGATATCCCCGTCCGACACCCCTCGTCGGGTGGCGTCCTTTGGATGGATCAAAACTGGTTCACGCCCCTTGATCTTGTGGCTGAGGCTATAGTCTCCGTTGTCCAGCTGGCTGTGCAGCCGCGTTTTGGGTTGGCCGGACAATAGATACAGGTCACCTTGACCCGTCTCCAAATCGCGAGGCGGGAAGAAACTGGCGTGACCTTTGCAATCCGGTAGGTCAAAGGACGCCAGTGTTTCAGAATAGATTTCGATCCGTCCGCTTGGAGTTGGCAGCGGATTGGCAACAGGGTCTGATCTAAATTCGGCCAGAAAGACCTGATTTGGCGATGGATCTGGGATCTTAATAACGTCGCCAGCTTGGAAAGCGTCCCAATCGGGTAGATCAACGCCATGGTTTGCACCGGTCTCTTGCGTCTGGTTCCAAATGTGTTTCATCCAGTCGAGGCTGCTGCGCTGTTCGCTGAAGGCATTCTTTGTGCCCAACCTGGCCGCAAGATCACAATAGATGTCATATTCAACGCGCGCTTCACCTGGAGCATCTGCAAGTTTATGCATTGGGACAAGCGCGTTGTCTGATTTCCCGGCTCCGAAATCCTCCCGTTCCTGCGCAGCCGCAACAGGCAGAACGATGTCCGCGTGTCGCGCCATCGTTGTCCAGTTCAAATCATTGACGATCACAGTTTCCGGGCGCTGAAACGCGTCGTGGAGGCGGCCCAAGTCCTGATGATGGTGAAACGGATTGCCGCCCGCCCACCAAACAAGGCGCGCATCAGGGAAGGTACGGGTTTCACCACGATATGGATAAGTGCCACGAGGGTTCAGCAGCATCTCGGCAATCATTGCAACGGGGATGTAGTTACCGACCGGGTTCTTGCCTTGCGGCAGGCTTCCCCATCGAAACAACCTCTCCATATTGCCGACGTTGCCGTTCACCCCGTAACCGATCACATAGCCACCACCGGGCAATCCGATTTGTCCCAGCATTGCGGCCAACGTAACCGCCATCCAAAGCGGTTGTTCCCCATAGTCCGCGCGCTGCACTCCGGCGGCAACGGAAATCATGCAGCGGCTTTTGGCCATACGGCGGGCGAGTGTTCGGATACCATTGGCGCTGCATCCCGTATAACCCGCCGCCCATTCGGGTGTTTTGGGTATGCCGTCGGCCTTGCCTGACAGGTATGCTTCGAAGTGATCGAAACCTACGCAGTAGCGTTCGAGGAAGGCATGGTCCAAAAGATCTTCGGACCACAGAACGAATGCCAGTCCAAGCATCAAGGCCGTATCTGATCCGGGATGCACCGGCATCCATTCCGCCTTCAGGACCGGGTCGGTATCCGAACGCAAAGGGCTGATGTTCACGAACTCAACGCCGTTTTGAGCACATTTGCGTATGTTGTCTTGCATTCGATGTGTCGCAATTCCGCCGTCGCTCACTTGCGTGTTGCGCTTTGCCATACCGCCAAACATGACCACCAGATCACTGTGATCCGCAATGACAGTCCATCGCGTTGCCTGCGCCACATGCTGGCGAAACGGACCGACAATGTAAGGCATCATGACGAGCGCAGCATTGTAGCTGTAGTTGCCTTCCGAGAACGAAAAGCCGCCGACCGTGTTTAGAAACCGTTTCAGTTGACTTTGCGCATGGTGGAAGCGGCCGGCGCTTGACCAGCCATATGATCCGGCAAAGATGCTTTCGTTACCATGGTCGCGGCGCACACGCTGAACCTCGTCGGCAATCAGGTCCAGTGCGTGACCCCATGACACTTCGACGAACGCATCTCTGCCGCGTGGCTTCGCCGTTCGGTTCCCCTCCAGCCAGCTTTTGCGGATGGCTGGCCGTAGAATGCGTGCACGACCGTTCAAACTGCTCGCAATATTGTCATTGATGGGAGAGGGGTCCGGATCGTCCAGGTGGCCGGTCACTTTTACAATACGTCCGTTGACGATCTGGGCGCGCCCAACACCCCAATGATTTGCCGTGAGCCTTGATGTCGTCACCCGGTATGCCTCGATGTAATTGTGCTGCTATGTTGAACAGTCATGCTTTATATTGACACAATATTGCAGCCCTGTCAGGGTGAATTCAATATGGGATCACTCAATACCCAATTCATCAAGCCGCACGACTATTTCTAACCATTTTGTTCAATACGGGCGGCTCGCAAAGGCGGGTGGATTGAAATCACAAACGGACCCGCACCATGCCTAACAACAAGATCGACCATTTCGCCATAGGAGCAGATACGCTCGAACAGGGCATTTCAGCACTAAAGACTACGCTTGGTGTTGATGTGCCGCGCGGCGGCAAGCATGACGCGATGAGCACCCACAACTGTGTCATGCAATCTGGCAACGAAAGCTTTTTTGAGTTGATCGCCATTGATCCAGATGCGCCCGCCGATCCCGGCCGGGCGCGTTGGTTCACACTGGACGATCCAAAAACTCAGGCGCGGTTGCTGGAACGGCCTCGCGCGCTGTGCTGGGTGGTTGGCACAGATGATCTGGATGCTGTCATAGCCGCGTCACCGATCGAGTTGGGGGAGGTCGTGCTGTTTACCCGCGGTGACCGGTCGTGGCGTTTGACGGTGCCAAAGGATGGTAGCCTGCCGATGCAGGGCCTTTTGCCAGCTTTTATCGAATGGTCCCCGGGCCCGCACCCCTCAACTGGTCAACAGGATTTGGGTGTGACCCTGGAGGCTGTGCACCTGAACCACCCTGATCCTGCAACGCTGTCTGAAACGCTGGTTGCGCTTGGCGTTGATCATCTTGCGCAGGTGCATGAAGGGGATATGGCCATGTCGTTTGAACTGAACACGCCGAATGGCTCCGTCACCTTGGACTGACACCAGAGATATCTAAGAACCACGCCTAAAAAGTCATCGGCAAAGGCGTGGTGACCAATCCAGAAAGCAAAAAAGAGCTGCCGCTTGGGCGGCTTTTTAAGTTGCAGAGAGGTTGTTTTAACGCTCTGAAATCGCCATCCGACCCTTCAGATACTCGCCGTATTGACCGAGGGAAAAGATGAAAATCCAGTAGATAGCAGCCACAAAAACGTAGACTTCCAAATAGTATGGTGCCCATTCACCCGTACCGAACGCAGCCTTGGCCGACGCCATCACATCAAAGAAGCCGATGATGATAACGATTGCCGTTTCCTTGAAGGTGATCACTACCATGTTGATGGTCGAGGGGAGGGCATGGCGGAACACTTGCGGCAGTACGATCCGCCCCAGAATCTGCCAATAGGTCAATCCGAGCGCCTTGCCTGCTTCGAACTGGCCTTTCGGGATGGCCTGAAAACCGCCACGGAATACTTCAGCTTGATAGCACGCAAAGAACAACGCGAAGGCGATGATTACGCGCCAGATTTTGTCCCCCTCCAACCAGCTTGGCAGGATGATTGGCAGCACAACGGCGGCGGTGAATAGCGTGGTCAAAAGTGGCAGAGATCGAACGAAATCGATCAGCACCACGGCGAAACCACGGACAAATGGCATTTCCGAACGCCGCATCAGCGCGAGGCCCAGGCCCATGGGCATACCCAACAGAACGACTGACGAGAACAAAAACAGTGTGAGTGACAAGCCACCCCATCCATCAGTTGTGACCTGTTGCAGACCCAGCAGGCTGCCTTCCATCAGAAGGTAGTAGGTGGCAAAGCCAGCCATCCAAAGTGTCGCCAACCGCTTGGTGCTCCACATGATGGGAAAGCAGGACGAGACGACCGTCGCGATGATGGCGGCACATGCCAAGGTCGATCGCCAGTGTTGGTCAAACGGATAGAGGCCGAACAGGATCAGCCTGTGGCGGGCATCAATGACGGCCCAGCACGCCCCTGCCCCGGTGCCTTTTCCGCATTGGCTGACATTCTCTTCAAACCAGACCGCGCGGATGACGGCCCAGTCAAACAGGGTCCAGGCCAGCCAAGCCAGAAGACCAAAGACGACAATCGACAAAGCTGCATCGCTGGGCGACGAAAACGCTCGTTTCCGCAATGCCTGTAGCGCTGACTGTGTCCGGTTTGGTGGAGAAATCGAAAGATCCGCCATGTCAGTGCGCCTTCAGCTTCATACGGGCATTGAGCCAGTTGGTGAAAACAGCCAGCCCGCCATTCACCAACAGGAATGCCCCCATGAGAATTGCGATTAATTCCAGGGTCTGCCCGGATTGAGTGATGGAGATCGATACAATGTAGAATAGGTCGCTGAACCCGATCGCGACCCCGATCGTTGTCGCCTTCATCATAAAGATCCACTGGTTGCCAAGCGGCGGGATGATGGAGCGAAGAGCCATAGGCATCTTGATGCGCGACCAGATTGCCGCTTTGGTCAACCCAAGAGCCTGGCCTGCCTCAGTCAATCCTTTTGGCACCTGTGCCAAACCACCCCTGACCACCTCGGCAATATAGGCGCTGCCGTAGAGAGTGATCGCGATAATCATCCCGAACAGCTCAATGGGAATGGTTATCCCACCCCGAAACCGCAGGCCCTTAAGTTCCGGGACAGAGAACATTCCTGCGCCTTCGGGTCGAAAGGCAGCGGTAACGGCGAGGCACAGAACGATGGATCCACCGATCCAGACCGCCAGACCACGAAAGAATGGCAGCTTGGTCCAGATCAACAGTACGCCCATCGCCAGCGAAGCTAGTAAAAGTGCCACTGCGATGCCGGGAGAGACGCTCAGGCCCGGCAGCATCATGCCGCGGTTTGACATAAAAACAGTGTCTGCCAATGACATTGCCTGCCGCGGTCCCGGCAAGTTGATCAGAACAGCATAAAGAAACACAAGCTGCAGTATCAGTGGTATGTTTCGAAAGATCTGAACATATACCGTCGCAGCAGTCTTGACGGCGAGGTTGGATGCGTCCCGCGCAGTTCCAATCAAGAACCCCAAGAAGGTGGTCAAAACTATTGCGATAAACCCGACAAAGAGCGTGTTCAGGAAGCCCACGAACAACGTCCGTGCATATGGGTCCCTTATGTCCTTCTGGACCAGTGAAAAACTGTAGTCCCACCCCGTGCTGCGCTCCAGAAAGCCAAATCCGCTGGTCAGGCCCTGCGCTGCCAAGTTCGTTCTGGCGGTCGTGAATGCCCCATAGACTACAAGCAGGGAAACACCAATCAAGACCGCTTGTATGGTGATTTTGCGCCGTTTTACCTTGCGGCGTAACTCTTCTGCTTTGGACATGGCAGTTTCCCTACTCAAGAGTCAGAAAGGGCCAGCTTTGAAGCCGGCCCTTCCAGCATCTGATCAGTCGAGGATCGGCGCGTAGAGCACGCCGCCATGACTCCAAAGGTTGTTCAGCCCACGATCCAGCTTGTAAGGACTGTTCGCGCCCAGATTGCGATCGTAGACTTCGCCGAAGTTGCCTACGGCCGCGATCATCTCGCGCGCCCATGTGTCGCGCAGACCTAGGCGTTCACCCATGCCGGGCTCGACACCCAGCAGGCGGGCAACTTTCGGGTTCGGTGGGTTGGCGGCCATTTCTTCGACATTGGCCATGGTTACGCCTTCTTCCTCGGCGATCAGCATTGCTGCGAGCATCCAGTTGACCACATCAACGAATTCTTCATCGCCCTGACGCATGGCTGCGGAAATTGGCTCCGACGACAACTGGTCGCTCAGGATCACGTGTGCATCGGGGTTGTCGATCTCGGTCGCCCGCAGAACAGCGAGGTTGGGACCCCACCCAGCAAAGGCATCGCAACGGTTGGCCACATATGCCGCACGCAGCTCTGCAGCGCTTTCGTATGACACCATGGTGTGTTCGACACCGATTGTGGACAGGTAGTTCGCTGAAATCCGTTCGATGGTGGTCCCGGCCTCGACGCAGATTGTGCCGCCTTCAAGGTCCTTGGCTTCGGTGATGCCCAGATCACCGTGTGCCATGAATTGGGTACCGCCGAAGAAGTATGGCAGGCTGAACTGAAGGCCAAGTTCCGTATCGCGGCCCATGGTCCAACCGGTTGCCTTGATGATGACGTCAACGTCACCGGATTGCAGCGCTGGGAAGCGTTGTGCCCAGGACAGCGGTACGATCTGGTTCGCGTTGGGGTCGCCCAAAATGGCCGTTGTCAGCGCGCGACACAGGTCAATGTCCAGACCTTTCCATTCGTTCTTATCGTTCACCTCGACGAAACCAAAGTAGCTGCCGTTGTGACCGGAGCATAGCAGTGTGCCACGTTCCTTTATTTGTTTGACGGTTGCGCTCTCGGCCATCGCGGTGACCGGGAGCAGTGCAAGCGCGGCCGCCACCACGCTGGTAAGAGACATTTCCCTGAGCATCTTATTTCCCTATTGTTCTGTATAATGGCATATTTGTGCTGTTATGTAGCATGAAGTCGAAACTCAGTATGAGTCAAGCTTAAATCTTGATTGCAGTGCATCCCGAGGGTCAGCGGGGAGAAAGGTGCAACTGTTGTCGGCACGGGACAGAGGCAGCGGATCACTTTGGAAGTGGTATGATTGGAGAGCGTTTTGTGAGCGGCGTACCGGCAGTGCTGTCGCCGCCGCCGACAAGCAAGGTCAGTTTGCCTTGATGCTTTCACTCAAGAAATCGTTAACGCGCTGTGCGTTCACCGGCTTGGGCAGCAGTTTGATGTTCAAACGTTTGCAATGCGAGCGCAGTTCCGTCGTGCGATCCGCAGATATGATCGATGCCGGGACACGGCCGTATTTGTGCAGTAGATGCTCGTAAAGCGAGATGCCGGTCATGCCGTCACCCAATTGATAGTCCAGGAGAAACACGTCAGGCACAAGATCGATTTCCGATATTGTCGAAAGCGCTTCTTCTCCGGTTTCGGCCAAGATCACCTCGCCGCCGCAGCTTTCGATCAAATGGCTGATGGCCTGTGCGACACCCCGATTGTTCTCGACCAGCATCACCAACAATCCGTTCAGATCGCGGAGTGTGTGCGAGGGCGTCGTGTCATGAGGGCTTTGCAACCGTGCCGTGGGTGCAGAAATTGGCACCACTATGGAAAAGCAACTGCCTGTTCCCGGTTGTGACCAGAGTTCCAATGGATGGCCAAGGCCTTTGCAAGCCCGTTCGACAATCGCCAAGCCCAATCCAAGCCCTGAATTCGCTGCGCCGGATCCCAGCTGCTTGAACTCCTGAAAAATCGTTTGTTGATCCTGTTCGGCAATGCCGCATCCAGTGTCCCAAACTTCGATGCGCGCAAAGTCTCCGACCCGTCTGACGCCCGCTAGAACGCGCCCTGTTTCGGTGTAGCGGATCGCATTCGACAACAGGTTCTGAACGACTCGTCGCAAATACCCCGGATCGCTGACAACGGTCAGGCCACTATGGATCAGGTTGAATGCAAGACCTTTGGCGCGTGCGCTTGGAGCCAGTTCGTCCCTCAGAGGGTCGAAGATTTCTGTCAACGAGATGGGCTGGACATCAAACACAGCCTTGCCCGCATCCAGTTTTGAGATTGCTGACAAGGCTTCGATAATCTGCTCAACGCCCTGAAGTGCCGTTTCGGTCTTGGCAACGATCTGTTGGACATCCGCGTTGTCGATCTGATCGGCAATCGACGACACAAAAAGCTTTGCCGCGGACAAAGGCTGCAGCAGGTCATGGCTGGCGGCTGCTACAAAGCGGGACTTTGACGCATTTGCACGTTCTGCTTCGGCCAAGGCATCCTCGAGCTCTGCTGTGCGTTCCTCAACCCACATCTCCAGTTTCTCGTTGACGTTGGCCAGAGCGCGGGTCGCAGCACGCTCCGAGGTGACGTCGGTCAGACTGATCACAAAACCCTTGTCCGGCATTTCCTGAGCAAAGATGCTGTAAATCTGGTCACCTTTGCGGGTCACCTCGAACGCGATCGGTTCACGTGAGCGGGTGCGGTTGGCCCAATCGATCAGTCGCTGCGCGGTAAAACGTGATCCGAAAGTCAACTCCTCCCGAAACTGGTCCATAAGGTCGTCGAATTTCAGTTTGTCGCGCGTGCGGGCTGGCGCAACGTCCAACAGCCTGTCCATACGCTTGTTCCATCCGACCAGCGTTTTGTCGTGGTCAAAGATGCAGACACCCTGGTTCAGGTGATCAAGTGTTGCTTGCAACCTGCGCGCTTGCTGATGGCGCATCTTGTCCCGTTCGTGACGTTCCATCCGAATGATGTCGGTCACGTCAGTCTGCAGGATAACCGTCCCGTTGCGGGAGGTGCGGTGTTCCGAGGCTTGCAGCCAGCGATCCCAGATCAGACTGACGTTGAACACCACATGCTCTTCGCGGTGCCGCTCGATACGCAGTTGCGCCCAGTCTGCGGCAGTCTGCCCATCTGGCAGTGCCAGAAAGCGGCTGTTTGAAATGGAAGTGACATATTCCTGAAACGTCAGCCCTTCCTTTAGAACGGGCTCAACATCCTGCAGATCGCGACAAAAGCGGCTGTTGAACAGGACCAACCTGTCCTGTTCGTCAAACAGCGCGAAGCCTTCGTTGATTGTCTCGATCGCTTCGGCCAAATTCGACCGGGCGGTCTCAGTCTCAATATTTGCCTGTTCAAGCCGTGCGTTGGAATCCTGCAGGAGGTCCAATGTGCGTTCAAGGTCACGGGTGCGTTCCCGCACCTCGGACTCCAGAAGAGCCGCACGTTCGAATTGCTGATAGGCAAAGCCGGATTGTTCCGTCTTTTGTTCGACCCGCCGCATCAGCGCCTGAGATATCTGGAGAAGCTTTTCGTTCTGCCGCTCAAGCGAGTCCCGCGGATCGATCAGAGACATTATGCGCGTCCCTTGTCTCGCGGGTCTGGATGGTAGAAAGCTACACCACTCATCGTGTGGTTCACGTGCAAGGGTCCGATCTGTTCACCATAGGTCGAAAAGCCAGTGACCCGATGCTCGCCCAAAACGTCCGAAATTTGCCGCGTCTGTTGCGATTGCTCTGCTTCGATCCGGCGCAGAATGCAATCGCAGCCAATGATGTTTGTCGGTTTCCGTGGATGGCTTAGATCGGACAGTTTCTTTTGCAAATGCGCTGACAGGTTTTCTTGCGAAGCCACTGTCAGGACCATCCCTTCGTCAATAGCAGAAAAGAATACCAATTCGCCATGTTCGTTCACCTGCTGGATCGCACGCACGTGGTGCGTGTCGCCAATCCTGACGACAACAGGATGTGATGCGAAGGTGAAACGATCCAGCTGGTTTGGGTCCTTGCCCACAAGCCGGGCATATTCGCGTGCGGCAGGTTCTGCATTGATCTCTTTTACAATGCGGCGTGCGGGATCGGCGCCTGTCACGACCATTTGCGTTTCGCCAGGCACCAGATGATTCAGGCTGAACACGCGGGTCTGAAACTTGCTGCGGGCCAGGGTGAGGATCGCAGCGTTGCTGGCCACTTTGCCATTCAGCGCCACAAAGGTCTGAACAAAGCTGGTCCCATCGCCCGCCGATCCACCAAAAATGGGAAAGTCACGCAACGCCGGCGCAATCGTGGCCGCTAACGTATCCTCGCTGAGCGACAACCCATCCACGACAAGGAAGGCAAAACTGTCGTCGAGATCAGGCGTTTTGTCTCTCAGCGCGATCCGTTCAAGCGTGATTTCATCGATAGTTGCTTGTGTATCGAGAGCATTGATATCTTCGATCATGATCGATTTTGTCACGAACCCGTCTGACGGAAATCCGATGGCAACGACAAGACCTTCCTCATAGCCGGTTGCACCAATCTCGCCCGCAGTTGTGCAGGCCAAGACGTCGGTGTTAGGAAACAGCGCGGCGGCCTCGGCCACAACACCCTGGAAGTCGACCAGGGGCGTTACAAACAAGGCCACAAGCGCAAGCGGCCCGTCACCCAACTTGCGTTTCAGGTGTTTTACCGGCGATGTCGTCGAAGCGCGCACTTCACCTGTACGAAGTATATCGTACTGGTCTGCCACGGCACGTCCTTCAAGCCTGTCGGCCTTGGACTGCAATGTCATTTGATTATCTCCCTGACGCGAAGGATAGGGGCGTCAGTCCGATGTTGGCAAGACTTTTGAATACTTCGCTTCCTGCGCAACAAGGACGGCCTGGGTCCGGCTTTGAACGCCAAGCTTGCGCATGATCGCAGTGACATGCGCCTTGACCGTTGTCTCGGCAATCGACAGGTCAAAGGCAATCTGCTTGTTCAACTTGCCTTCACAGATCAGGTCGAGGATGCGCGCCTGTTGGTTTGTCAAAGACGAGAGGCGGCTCAGATGATCCTCTCTGTTTTCTGCCCCATTTCCTTCGACATAGCCCGCCGGTTTGTAAACATCACCGGCTGCAATGGTTTGTATGGCCTCAAGAAAGACGGACCGATGCGAATGCTTGGGCACAAATCCCTGTGCGCCTGCGACGATTGAATTGGCTATGATCGAATTGTCGGTCATCGACGACACGATGATGACTGGTGTGCTCTCGGCCGTGCGTTTCAGCCGCATCAACCCGTCCAGCCCATCAACGTCAGGCAGGTTCAGATCCAGCAAAATAAGTGATGGTGGCGCGTCATCCGCCAATCTGTTGAGTGCACTTTCGAGACTATCAGCCGTCACAACCCTGTCGAAATTCGCGACAGATCGCAGTGTCAGCTCAAGCGCGTCACAGAACAGCGGGTGATCATCGATGACCAGCGCCCAGCCTTGTGGCACCTTGGCTTCGGATGGGTTGGATAGGGGCGTGGTTTGAAATGACATGATGCCAGCTTAGACCACGGGGCGCAGGCCGGTCACTTGCCAAAAGGTACTACATCAAAAGACAAGCGCCCCCGCTGTTGCAGGAGCGCTTGCATGTGAGGTTCAAAGATCAGTTGGCCGAAGCCAGCTGTTCGGGCAAACGGAATGTCCAGAGCATACCACCTTGGTTCAGGTAGTTCACTTTCTTGGCAACCTCACCACCCCAGAGCGGAACCGCACCACCCCAGCCGGAAATGACGGTGACGTATTGCTCGCCATCCTGTTCCCAAGTGATGGGCTGACCCACGATCCCCGAGCCGGTCTGGAAGGACCACAGCTGTTCGCCCGTCTCGTCGTCAAAGGCGATGAACTTGCCCTCGGGCGTGCCGGTGAACACCAGGCCACCTGCTGTCGTCATCACGCCGCCCCACAGGGGTGCATCGTTCTTGAACTCCCACTTCAGCTCGCCGGTGTCGGGGTCGATCGCCTTCAGGCTGCCGATGTGATCATCGTAGTTCGGCTTGATGGTAAAGCCCGAGCCTAGATATGCAGCACCCTTCTTGTAGGTGATCGGTTCGTTCCAGATGTCCATGCCCCATTCGTTCGAAGGTACATAGAAGTTGCCGGTGCGCTGGCTGAACGCCATGGGCATCCAGTTCTTGCCACCGAGGAAGCCCGGGGATGAGAACACCACTTCGCCTTTTTTGCCATCAGCCGAGGCCGCAGGGTCACCGGGGCGGTTTTCTTCGATAAAGATCGGGCGGCCATTTTCATCGATGCCGCTTGCCCATGTGATGTCCTTGACGAAGGGTACCGCACTCACGAAAGCACCATCTTCGCGGTTCAAGACATAGAAGAAGCCGTTCCGGTCAGCGGTGGCATAGCGCATGTTGCCCGCGCGGTCGGTGTAGGATACGACCTCGTTGGTGCCATCATAGTCCCAGCCCTCGCGCGGGGTGGTCTGATAGTGCCACTTGATCTCTCCGGTGGCGGGGTCGATCCCGATGCGCGAGGCAGCATAGAGGTTGTCACCTGCGTTGCCTTCGGTTGGCGTGCCCGCGTTGCGCAGGTGGCTGTTCCATGGCGCAGGGTTGCCGGTGCCAAAGACCAGCGTGTCGGTGTCGGCGTCATAAGAGCCGCCGAGCCATGTGGCGCCGCCGCCGGTCTTCCACATATCGCCGGGCCACGTGGCGTTGAGCGTGCCGGTCATGGTGCTTTCTTCGCCGTTGAGCGTGCCCATGTGGCCTTCGATCACGGGTCGCGTCCAGACGGTCTCGCCGGTTATGGCGTCGCGGGCCTGCACTTCGCCAACAATGCCAAACTCACCGCCCGAATTGCCGGTGATGATCAGCCCGTTCACGATCAGCGGCGCGGCGGTGTAGCTGTATCCAGCCTTGTAGTCCGCAATCTTCTTGTTCCAGACAGTGTCGCCGGTCTTGGCATTCAGCGCCACGATGCGTGCGTCGAGCGTGCCGAAATAGATATTGTCGCCGTAGATGGCCGCACCACGGTTCACCACGTCACAGCAGGGCAGGATACCTTCGGGCAAGCGGGCATCGTACTGCCAGATCTCTTCACCCGTCTTCACGTCGATCGCGTACATACGTGAATAGGACCCGGTGATGTACATGACACCATCATGCACGATGGGTTGCGTCTCTTGACCGCGCTGTTTCTCGCCACCCAGTGAAAAGGCCCATGCAGGGACAAGGTTGTCCACGTTGTCCTTGTTCAGAATGTCGAGCGGAGAGTAACGCTGAAGGTGGCGGCCCATCCCGTTGGTCAGCACGTCGGACGTAGAGGCCGCATCGTTCGCCAGCATCTCTTCGGTCACACCTTCTGCAAATGCTGGCGAGGTCATAAGTACCCCCACAACGGCAGCTGCAATAAATCTGTTCATTTGTTTTCCTCCCAAAACCCGTTGGTGGGCAGTTCTTACAAAGGTGACATGCTGAAACAGGCCGACCTTTGCCCTGCGCCAATTATTTGCGCAAAAGGGGCGCGTAGGTATTGCACAATGGTCGTAAGACCCCAAAGAACTTGACAGATGACGTGCGACTTTGGTCGCGCTGCGACTCAATCAGACAGCTCCTATCCTGCGTGCGGGGGGAATTGTCATGACACTCAGAGCAACGCTTGCGCTTGTCGCCATGGCCTCGACTGCTGCCGCGGAAAGCCAAAGTGTTTACCTTGAATCGCAGGATGGAGATCAGATCAAGATCGCGACAATCACGATTGCCGACGGCGGTGATTACGCCATTGAAATGGAAGATGCGCCGTTCTCAAATCACTTCCTGTCCATGCGACCCTTCCGCTGCCTTGAGGGACCAAAGAAACACTGGTGCCATGTGCCCTACCCCTATGACATCAATCGAAACATCCATGCAGACCTGACCGACCTCGAATATGACTTCCTGTTCCTTTGGAAAGGGGCCACGGAATACGGGATCAATATGTGGAACGGCGTTTACTACAAGCTGGAAGAAGACGACGGTCGCCTGATCGGCACCTTGCACGAGATGGATATGGACCTGCTGTCCGCGCCGCCCGATGCGGGCAACCTTCGGCCCTTGAAGGCGACGGACCTGCATGAAAGCGACCCAGACAGCCACTGGTTACCACGCATGGTCATCGATTGAAGCTGCGGCTTCGGTCGCATTCCAGCGCAGCATCATACTGCTAGGCTTAGGCAATACGGGAGGATTACGTGATGTTTTTCAAAGCACTGACCGGAGCGATGGCCGCAGCTGTCGTCGCCACGGCCGCATTCGCTGAAGACCCGACGCTGCGGGCGTCGGTTCTGAAGTTCGGGACTGTGACCTGGGAACTGAATACGATCAAACATCACGGATTTGATGCGGCACACGGGTTCGATTTGCAGGTGCAGGGCGTTGCTGGTGGATCAGCAGCTAAGGTGGCATTTCAGGGTGGCGAAGCTGATGTGATCGTGTCTGACTGGCTCTGGGTCGCGCGCCAGCGTGCCGCCGGAAAGGACTACCTCTTCATTCCCTATTCCAAGGCCGTCGGCGGCGTCATGGTGCCTGAAGACAGCCCGGCCCAATCATTGTCCGACCTGTCCGGGCGCAAGATCGGCATTGCCGGCGGCCCATTGGACAAAAGCTGGCTAATCCTCCGCGCCTATGCGGAAAAGACATATGGTATCGACCTCAAGGCTGACACCAAACAGGTATTTGCTGCCCCACCCCTGATCTTCAAATCCGCTCTGTCAGGTGAGTTGGATGGGGCCATCAACTTCTGGCATTTTCTGGCTAAGATGGAGGCATCGGGAATGCGAAAACTTGTGGACGTTGCGGATGCGGCGACTGATCTTGGGCTGGATCCCGACACACCTTTGCTGGGCTACGTGGTGAAGGGCGAGATGCTGCGCGACATGCCTGACCTTGTGAAAGGCCTTGCGGCGGCTTCGCGCGATGCGAAGAACCTGTTGGCAACCGATGACGCGGAATGGGACCGTCTGCGCGACAAGATGAACGCCAAAACCGATGCACAATTCGAAGCACTCAAGGCCGGATTCCGCGCGGGTATTCCTGCCCCCGGTCCCGTGGATGAAGACGCTGCTGCGCGCATGCTTGCGCTGATGATCGAGCTGGGCGGCAAGGAGTTGATGGGCGAGGCGCAGGAGTTGCCGGCAGGCACATTCCTGCAATCCGGTAGCTAGTTGGCTTCCTCTTTGCTCGACGTCCGCTTGCAGAGTTTGCGCCATGACGACACCCGTATCCTGCAAGATGTCTCCTTCCAGCTGAGGCGTGGTGAAACACTTGCCCTTGTGGGCCCGTCCGGCATTGGAAAGTCGTCCCTTCTGCGTGTCATCGCCAGCCTTAACACCGAGTTTGAAGGATCATGTGCATTGGACGGAACCTGCGCCATGGTGTTTCAGGAACCGACGCTGTTGCCTTGGCGCACTGTCAGCGACAACATTCGCGTAACGACGGGTGCAACCGCCAAGCAGGTCAACGTAGCGCTTGCGGATGTGGGCCTTGCCGGACGCGGCGAGGACTATCCGGGGCAGCTTTCGCTTGGCCAACAACGCCGTCTGGCCCTTGCACGTGCCTTTGCGGTGAAACCTGATCTGTTGTTGCTGGACGAACCGTTTGTGTCGCTTGACCCGGCATTGGTGGACGAGATGATGGCCCTGTTTGCCCGCTTACGGGCCACGCACAACGTGACAACAATTCTTGTGACCCATGTTGCACAGGAAGCAGAGAAACTGGCGAGTCGCATCGTGACGCTGGGCGGCAACCCCGCGACCATTGTCGGCGATGTTCAGAACGAAGGCGCGTATTTCCAGTTGTCCGCGTCGGGCGTGACCTCGTCCAGATCGTAGTCGGCGCGCTGCAATCTCTGCGCGATCACAAGTCCCTCGCCCGCTGCTTCATCGACAAATTGTCGTCCCAAATCTTCATCTTGCGCAACGCCGTGCCCCCGCATCAGCGCAATGCCATAGTTGAATTTGCCCACAGGATCGCCAAGCTCCGCCGCGCGGCGGTCCCATTCGGCAGCGGCATCTGGATTGTAGTCGCCACCCAACCCGTTGTTGTCCAGCTGACTCATCCAAGTCATGGCACCGGTGTAGCCATCGTTTGCACAGTTCTGGAACAAAGTGCGGGCCGACTGGTGATCTCCGGACTTTGTCAGGGCATAGCCCATGGAACAAATGACCATGCCTGTCTCGCCACGCTCAGCTTCTTCCAGGAAATGCTGCCACGTCATCTCGTCAGGATTGAGTGTGCCAAACTCCTCGGCCAGAACGGTTCCAGCGCAGCAAGTGCAAATGAAGGTAGCGATCACAGAGTGTTTCATGGCCCTTCCATACCATAGTTCCTGTCAGTTCGCGACCGAGCCATTGGTCGGTGCCTAACCGCGCCGCCCAATTCGAGTACGCGCAGGATCATATCCAACCAACGCCGCAGCGGCGAAGACGGTTGCGGCCAATACAGTCCAAGCCAACGCTGCACCGTTCACCTCGACATATAGCGCAAAACGGATCAACTCGACCGCATGCGTAAACGGGTTGAACGCGCAGATGTCGTGCAAAAGCTCTGAACTCTCTGCCATCTTCCACAGCGGGTAGAGGGCCGACGACAGAAAAAACATCGGGAAGATCACGAAGTTCATGACGCCGGCAAAGTTCTCCAGCTGCTTGATGAAGCTGGATAGGAGCAACCCAAGCGCACCCAACATCAATCCCGCCACGATCAGGGCGGGCAATACGGTCAGATACCCCCAAACCGGCATCTTGATGTCAAACGCGGCAGCGATGACAAGGAAAGCATAGACCTGCAGGATCGAAATCGTGGTTGAGCCCAGCAACTTGCAAAAGAGCAACCACCAGCGGGGCAAAGGTGAGGTCAGCAACAGCTTCATCGACCCCATCTCGCGGTCATAGACCAATGACAGTGACGATTGCATGCCGTTGAACAAGAGGATCATGCCGCACAGCCCCGGCACAATGTAGGTCTCGTAGGTGATGTAGGTTTGATAGGGTGGGATGATGCTGAGCCCCAGGGCTGCGCGAAACCCGGCGGCAAACACCAGTAGCCAGACCAACGGGCGTACAAGGGCGGCAACAAAGCGTTCCCGTTGATGGATAAAACGCAAGGCTTCGCGCAGGACAATGGCGCGAAGAGACGTGAGATAGGCTGTCATGCAACCGTTCCAGTCAGCGAAAGGAACCGATCCTGCAGGCTCATATCACCGGCAATGTCTTGGGCTTTGCCGGTCTCCAGAATTCGGGCCTGGTGCAAAATGATCAGATCATCGTTTGGCTGTACCTCATCCGTCAGATGCGTGGCCCACAGGATCGTCTTGCCGTCCTCAGCAAGACCGTGGGCGTAGTCCGTTATCGACGCGCGGGTCGCGGCATCAAGACCGACAGTGGGTTCATCCAGCAGCAAGACACTTGGATCATGCAGCAATGCGCGGGCAATTTCGGTGCGGCGCCTATGCCCGCCGTTCAGGGCGCGCGCCTTCTCCCCTGCCCGCTCGCGCATGTCCAGTTGATCCAGCGCGCTTTCGATCCGGCTTTGGGCCGCACGACCGGAAAGCCCGTGCAGCGCAGCGAAGTAAGACAGGTTCTGTTGCACCGTCAAATCCAGATCAAGTGTGGTTTGCTGGAACACGATACCCAATTGCGCCAACGCGGCGCGCGGTGACTTTCGCAGGTCATGGCCTGCGATTGTGATCTGTCCGTCTGGTGCAACAAATAGACGGGTCAGCAAGTTAAGGAGTGTAGACTTGCCCGCCCCGTTCGGACCGAGCAGTGCACAGAACGTACCAGTGCGCACGCTGAACGAAACGTTGTCCAGCGCGCGCTTGGTGCCGTAGAAATAGCTGAGGTCCTGCGCCTCAAGTCCGTTCATTTAATGGTGATTTCCAACCGCTGTGTTTCGCCCGATGTGCCGGGAATCTTGATGTAGTATGCGCCGGGTTTGATCGCGATGAAACCAATCTCCATCTCACCGGCTTCATCAAACTCGATGCTATCAAGGCCGAGCGGCCGGATTTCCAAGCCTTCAACGACAATCTCGTCAATCCAGATGGCTCGGAAAAACTCCGGTCCGACCAAAGCAAGCTCCTGACTGCCATCACCCTGAATCTCGAACTCGTAATAGGTGCCGGACTTCAATTCCCACGCGCCCTCTGGTGCGATGGGTTCTCCTGCCGACAAGATGATCGGCGGCAGGTCTTCCTTGTTGCTACCGCCCAGCAGGCCCGCGGCGCCAAAGCTGGGGCCGTCATCATCGTTGTCGGCCAGGGCAAGTGTTGGCGCCGCGAGCGCCATCGCGGCGATCAAAGCCAAAGTTTTCATTGGGTTCCTCCCGAAATGTTGTGATTACGACCCCGTGGGGCGGTATGCAGCCCCCCAGGGAAAGCGGCCCACCTTGATGGACTTGATGGCTTCGCGTTTTTCGACGTCGATTACGGTGACGTCGCCTGACACACCGTTGGTGGTGAACAGCATCGACCGATCCTCGTTGAAATCCATGTGCCAGACGCGGCGGCCAACAAGGATATAATCCTCCACTTCGTAGGTTTCGGCATTGACGACTGCCACGTGATTTGACGGCCCAAGCGCCACAAAGGCGTGCGTATCCCCAGCGGTGAATTCAAAGCCCACAGGCTGCACCCGGTCGGGGTGCACGCCTTGCACCTCAAAGCTCATCTTGGCCTTTTCGGTCTGTGTGGCCGTGTCGAAGACGGTTAGCGTGCCGCCAATCTCGGAACTCACCCACATCTCAGCCCCATCCTTGATGAACTCGGCGTGACGTGGGCGACTGTCGACAAGCGTGTTGGCGAACAGCTCTTGTGTGTCAGTGTCGATCCAGTGGGCCATATTGGTGGTTTCGGACGTGGTGATGGCAATCTTCCCATCAGGGGACACGGCCATGCCTTCGGGTTCCACGCCCACATCGATCTGGGCAATCACCTTGCGGGTCTCGACATCAACGACCGTCGTTATCGCGTCATCCTCGTTCGCGATATAGAGGTGCTTGTCATTCGGATGCAGGACGAACTGTTCCGGGTCATCCCCCGAGGGTAGCTCGTGCAGAATCTCGCCCGAGTTAGGGTCCATCACCTGCACCGCATTGCTGTCGGACGCACAGATATAGACGCGACTGTAGTCGCTGTTGAACAGGATGCCACGCGGACGTTCACCCGTTTCATAAGTCTTGATCACTTCAAGTGTATCGGTCGAGATGACAGAAATTGTGTCATCCTTTTCATTCGTCACCCAAATCTCGCCCGCCATCGCGGTCGAGGCCAGAAGAGAGAACATCGCAGTCAATCGGATCATTGGAACGCCTCGCATTTGCTTTCGGGACGGTCGAGCCCCAGGCTATCAAGTTCGTTGGTCTGATGTAGAAACCCCTCAAGCGGGGCCTGCGCCACAAGGGCGCGGGGATGCACGATGGCAATTGGCTGTCGCAACTGTCCGTTCCAGTCGCGGTAAGTCAGCGGTCGTCCTTTGAAGCCCGCCAGTTCAAACTGGTCGGACATGATATAGCCGCGCAGCGTTTCGGGGTCGGACGCGTTGGTACGCGTCATCGCCTCACCCAGCGTGCGCACGGCGGCCCAGGCGGCATAGTCTTGCGCGGTCATCTCACGCGTATGCTCATCCTCAAACCGGGATTGCAGCTGAGCTGCCCCCCATTGTTCGATGACAGGGGACCAGCCCACGGCAGTCAGCCCTTCTGACCCCACGACCGGACGCGCTTGCCACGTATTATACAGCACATACCGCCCGAAATCGTGCACTTCGTCCGCAATGATCAGCGCGTCGTAGTCGCCGAAGTCCTGTGTGAAGAGCGGCACCTCTTGCGATGCGTTGCGACGCATGTCGGCATCAAAGGCCCATTCTTTTTCGCCATTCAGATCAAGACCGAACTTCGTCAGCGACCGACGCACCGCCTCGGCATAGCTGAGGTCAGAAGCATGCGTACCTGTGATCATCACCAGGTCATCCCAACGTTTTTTGACCAGTACTTGTGCCAGCGCATCCGTACGCATCGCATCGGACGCCAGTGTGTGCAGCAGATTACCCCGGCATTCCACGTCGCGGAGGGCCAGATCACCGGCAGATGTGTTGAACAATACTGCCCCTTCCGCCTCGGCCAGATCGGCAATGGCGATGATGTCTTCGGGTCCCGCATCGATCACAAGGTAGGGAGAGGCTAACAGCAGGTCGCGCGCGGCGGCCAGCGGGTCTTGGTCCTCAAACACTTCGGTCACGGTCAGCTCGTATTTCTGACCCAGGAATTTTCCCGTTGTCAGGTTATCAGCAAGACCCGTTTGCGCGCCTGCAAGCCCGTTATTCTCTGGAATCGGATCAAGGTTCGACAGGGTCGGCGGCGCTGGCTGTTCGACGCGCAGATACCCGATGTTCAGTGTCATCTCCGCAGATGCTGGCGCGGCGAGGACACCCCCGACGAGCGCACCTATCACAAGGTGTTTCACGACAATTCCTCCCATGGTTGCTAGGCTACCGTGGCGGGCAAAGCGACTGGTATAGGACCATGGTCTTACTCCTTTCGACGCACAACCAAAGTCCAATACCGCGCATCCTTTTGGTGGCGTAGGACAAAGGCAATGAGGAGCATTCGTGTCAGGGAGGCATGTGATGAAAAGCACAACCCAAAAACAGTTTCTTATGGCCAGCGCACTGACGGCTATCGCAACGCTTGCCGTTGCCCACGGCGACGTCGCACCGCAGGCGGTGGACACCACTGGCCTGCCCATGATTGAAGGCGAGTGGCTGACCGAAAATCCCTATCGCGCCGACAAGGTGGGTGAGGAAACCTGGCTGCGCGCCGTTGAAATCGGCGCGTCAGGTTACAACCAGAACTGCGCACGGTGCCATGGGCTTGAAGTTGTTTCAGGTGGCTTGGCACCCGATCTGCGGTTCCTTGAAGCCGAAGAATACGGCGATGAATGGTATGTCGAACGCTTCGTTGAAGGCTACACCCAGAACGGCATCACCAAGATGCCGGCCTTTGGTGAGCTTTTGGGCCAGGAGGCTGCATGGGCTATCCGCACTTACATCGAAGCCCGCCCCGATGACGTGGCGATCGAAGAAGTTGCAGACGAACTAAAAACACTCCGCGACGAACTGGCTGGCTACACCAGCGACGCCAGCGGCGCAGATGCTGACGCACTCAAGGCACGGCTGGGTGAAATCGCAGGTGAAATCCCGACCCTGTCAGGCGCTCCTGTGGCCGACAGCGTCGCCTTCCGTGCTGCGAACCTGATCGACGGGACACCGGGCGCTTACAAGTCGGCTTCCGAGGCCTTGACCATCGGATTGTCTGCCGCAAACTGACGGTATGACAATTCGAAACACGATCTTCTCCCTGGTGGTTATGGGTCTGTCCTGGACGGGGCAGGCCCATGCTGCTGATCCATGTGCAGATTATGTGCCCCAGCCCAAGCCCCAGAATGTCGGTCGCGACATCGTGGGCAAGGAAATGGACGAGATCCAGGACCAAGGCCACATGCTCTTCGCCGTCTACGAAGACTACCCACCTTATTCCTGGGAAGAAGGCGGAGAGCCAAAGGGCGTCGATATCGAGATTGCGCGCATCATCGCCAAGGATTTGGGGGTCGAAGCGCGGTTCAATTTTGTTGATGCGGGGGAAAACCTTGACGCCGATCTACGAAACAACATCTGGCGAGGTGCACTGATCGGGGGCCGGATCGCCAACGTGATGATGCGGATCCCTTATGACAGCGCCTTCAAATGCCGTGTTGAACAGGTGGTATTCACCGGACAATACGCAGGCGAAAGCATCGCCATCGCCTATGACAAGGCAACCTACCCCGAAGATAAACCCGTCCCCGCCTATTTCCGCTTCGACACTGTTGGGGTCGAGAACGACTCGATCTCGGACTTCTACCTGTCTGGATTTGTGGGCGGTCAACTTCAGGGCAACATCCGCCGCTTCCCCACCACAAGCGCTGCCATGGCCGCGCTGAACGCGGGCGAGGTGAAGGCGGTGATGGGGCCCTTGGGTGAGCTTGAGCATGGGTTGACTGACAGCACGGATGTGCATCAGCCACCTCTGGCCGGGTTTGCCGTCAGTCAGTGGACGCTGGGTGTGGCGGTAAATTTTCGCTACCGTCCGCTGTCCTACGCGGTTGATGACGCCATCAATTATGCACTTCAGGACGGCCGGATTTCTGCCATCTACGAGAAGTATGGACTGACGCACCAAACCCCCGAACGGTAAGAGCGACTTTGGTCGTACACACTTGGTCGAATAGTGTCCCGTCCCCCTGCGCCATAGGCTCCGCAGGAAGTAGAAGGGGTACTCTCATGAATCTCAGCGATTCACGTGTCATTGATGCCGAACGCGATCTGGTCTGGGCGGCCATCCTTGATCCCGAAGTGTTGAAACTCTGCGTCCCGGGCTGTCAGGAAATGACAGGCACCCCTGAAGAAGGTTTCACTGCCACGGTTGTGCAAAAAGTTGGCCCGGTCAAAGCAACGTTCAAAGGGGCCGTAACCCTCTCTGACATGCAACCCCCCGAAAGCGTCACCATCGCGGGCGAGGGCAAAGGCGGGGCTGCAGGCTTTGCCAAGGGCGGCGCCAATGTGCGGCTGGAAGCGAAGGGGGCGCAAACAGTCCTGCACTACGAGGTCGAAGCAAAGGTTGGCGGCAAACTGGCGCAATTGGGCAGCCGCATCATCGACGGCTTCGCCAAGAAGATGGCAGACCAGTTCTTTACGAATTTTCAGGATCACGTGGGCGCATCACCCACCGAAGAAACAGACCCCGAGGCGTCGGAAGACACGCCCAAGAAGGGATGGCTCAAGCGCTTGGTCACCTAAGCGCACCAAACACAACGAGATGTTCTAAGGGAGGACAGGATGACAAAGGTAACCATGACGGTGAACGGAAAGGCCGTCTCGGGCGACGTGGAAGGACGCACATTGCTGTCGTCCTTTCTGCGCGAGGATCAGGGCCTGACCGGTACCCATATCGGCTGCGATACGTCTCAATGCGGGGCCTGCGTGGTGCACGTGGATGGGCAGGCCGTGAAATCCTGCACAATGCTGGCCGCCGAAGCAGACGGCGCAACGGTCGACACGATCGAAGGTCAGGCGAACGCCGATGGCTCGCTGAACGTGATCCAGCAGGCGTTTCAAGATCACCATGGTCTGCAATGCGGGTTTTGTACTCCGGGGATGGTGATGTCGGCAGCGGCACTGCTCAAGGACAACCCAAAGCCGTCCGAGCACGAGGTGCGCGAATACCTCGAAGGCAACATTTGCCGCTGCACCGGGTACCACAACATCGTCAAAGCGATCATGGCCGCGTCCGGTCAGGATGTGCCCGCTCTGGCCGCCGAATAAGGGAGAGACCAATATGCCCAAAGATACAGGGATTGGCGCCGCCACCGTGCGCCGCGAAGACGTCCGCTTCCTGACCGGAACCGGCGAATACACGGATGATATTCAACTGGCGAAACAGACCTATGCGGTCTTTGCCCGATCGACCGTGGCACATGGCACGATCAACTCCATCGACACCTCAGCCGCCGAGGCCATGCCCGGCGTGCTGGCCGTGTTCACCGGCGAGGATTTCGTCGAGGTGGGCGGCAACCCCGCTGGCTGGCTGATCAACTCGCGCGACGGCGAGCCGATGAAGGAACCCAAACGCCCCGTTCTGGCCCATGGCAAAGTCCGCCATGTCGGTGACGCCTATGCCGCCGTGATCGCGGAAACCATTGAACAGGCCCGCGACGCGGTCGAAGCCATCGAGGCAGATATCGACGAACTGCCCGCTGTCGTGGACATGAACGACGCGCTTTCAGGTTCCAATTTCGTCCACGATGAAATCGGCACCAACCAGTGCTTTGACTGGGGCTGGATCGAGGACAACCGCGAGGCGACGGACAACGCGATCAAGAACGCGCATCACGTCACCACGCTGGAACTGGTGAACAACCGTCTTGTGCCCAACGCGATGGAGCCGCGCGCGTCCATCGGCAGCTATAAGGCCAGCACGGGTGAGTACACTCTGCACACCACGTCGCAGAATCCTCACCTGACGCGGCTGCTGATCTCGGCCTTTGTCCTTGGCATCCCCGAGAACATGCTGACCGTCATTGCGCCCGACGTGGGCGGTGGTTTTGGGTCGAAGATTTATCACTATGGTGAAGAAGCTCTTGTGCTGGCTGCAGCCAAGAAGCTGGGGCGCCCGATAAAATGGACGGCAGACCGGACCGAAAGCTTCCTGACCGACGCCCATGGCCGCGACCACGTTACCAAGATCGAACTCGCGCTGGACGCGGATGGCAAATTCCTCGCCTTCCGCACCGACACCAAGGCAAACGTAGGCGCATACCTGTCGAACTTCTCGACCGCGACGCCGACCTTCCTGCATGGCACGCTGATGGCCGGGAACTACACGGTGCCGCTGGTCTATGTGAACGTGAAGGCAGTCTTCACCAACACCGCGCCCGTCGATGCCTATCGCGGTGCAGGTCGGCCCGAGGCCACCTACTCCATAGAACGGGTCATCGACAAAGCCGCGCGCGAGCTAGGCATGGATCCCATCGAGCTGCGCCGCAAGAACTTCGTGAAGCCCGACCAGTACCCGTTCGCGTCAGCTGCAGGTCTGGAATACGACTCGGGCAATTACGACGCTCTCATGGATAAGATGGAAGAAGTCGCGGACGTGGCGGGGTTCGAAACCCGGCGTAAGGCAAGCGAAGCCAAGGGCCTGCTGCGCGGCTTCGGCGTGAACGCCTATATCGAGGCGTGCGGAATCGCTCCCTCGAACCTCGTCGGTGTGCTGGGCTCTCGCGTGGGTCTCTACGACGCAGCCACAGTGAGGGTGAACGCCACCGGCAACCTGAGCGTCATGGTCGGCGCGCACAGCCACGGGCAAGGGCACGAAACGGCCTTCCCCCAAGTGGTGGCCGAGATGCTGGGGATCGACCCCGGCGTGATCGACATCGTACATGGCGACACGTCCAAGATCCCCTTCGGCATGGGCACCTACGGCTCACGCTCGCTGGCGGTCTGTGGCTCTGCCGTGGTCCGCGCGACCGAAAAAATCATCAACAAGGCCAAGAAGATCGCCGGCCACATGCTGGAAGCATCCGAGCACGACATCACGTTGTCTGACGGCGTGTTCTCAGTCTCTGGCACGGACAAGTCGGTGACCTTTGGCGAGGTCGCGCTGAAGGCGTATATCCCCCACGAATACCCGCTCGAAGACATTGAACCGGGACTGGAGGAAACGGCCTTCTACGACCCTGCGAACTTCACCTACCCCTCGGGCGCCTATGCCTGTGAGGTTGAGGTAGACCCCGAAACGGGCAAGGTACGCGTGGACCGGATGACCGCCGTTGACGATTTCGGCAACATCATCAACCCGATGATCGTGACCGGCCAAGTCCATGGCGGTCTGGCGCAAGGGATAGGTCAGGCACTGGTCGAAAACACAACCTACGACGAAAACGGCCAGCTGCTCAGCGCGTCCTACATGGATTACACCATGCCCCGCGCCGACGACATGCCGATGTTCGCCGTCGACCACAGCAAGGGCACGCCCTGCACACACAACCCGCTTGGTGTGAAAGGCTGCGGTGAGGCCGGAGCGATTGGTTCTCCGCCCACAGTCGTGAACGCAGTGATCGACGCCCTGCAATCAGGCGGCAAGAACGTCACCCATATCGACATGCCCGTCTCGCCCGCCCGCGTGTGGGACGCCATGCAGAACGCTGAGTAAAGGAGGCTTCAGATGTATGATTTCGACGTTGAAAAACCGGGCACGATTGCCGAAGCCGCCACAGCGATGGGGGTCGAGGATGCGCAAGCACTGGGCGGGGGGCAGACACTGATCCCCACGCTGAAACAGCGCCTGGCCAGCCCATCAAAACTGGTGTCCTTGTCCAGCGTGACCGAGATGCGGGGCATAGCCAAAGAAGGTGATAGCCTGCGCATTGGTGGGGCCACCACACACGCCACCGTCGCAGCGGATGGCAGCTATCCAGCCCTGTCGGCTCTGGCCTCGAATATCGGCGATCCAGCGGTGCGTAATCGCGGCACCATCGGTGGATCGCTGGCCAACAACGACCCCGCGGCCTGTTATCCGGCGGCTGCGCTGGCGTCAGGGGCAACCATTGTTACCAACTCGCGCGAGATCGCGGCAGATGACTACTTTCAGGGCATGTTCGACACAGCCTTGGACGAAGGTGAAATCATCACCGCCGTCAAGTTCCCAATCCCCCAAGCAGCCAACTACCAGAAGTTCGTCCAGCCCGCGTCGCGCTTTGCCTTGGTCGGTGTGTTTGTCGCCAAATTGGCAGACGGGGTGCGCGTGGCGGTGACGGGTGCTTCAAACGAGGGCGTGTTCCGTTGGACTGAAGCCGAAGGCGCATTGAGCACCGACTTCTCTGCATCTGCGCTCGACGGTCTGAGCGTGTCACCTGACAACATGATCACCGATCTGCACGGCTCGGCGACCTATCGGGCGCATCTGGTCAAGGTGATGACCGGCCGCGCGGTGACCGCCGCAAGCTGATCCACAGCTATTCAAAAGACGAAGGGCGGGGATCATCCCCGCCCTTTTCGTTTGTGTCGTCAAAGTGTGATCAAGTCTCCCCCCGGATCAATCAAGGTGATCCTGTGAACCCCCTTCGCCCCACGCACCCGTTCCGCCAATTCCAGATCACCCAACGCCAAACCGGTCGACAGCGCGTCGGCCATGGTTGCCGTCTCAGCCTCGACCGACACAGTTGACCAACGTGGGGTCTGTACGGCGTGTACGATGTGGCCGCTCAGTCCCACCGGCGTCGCCATGGGGCTTGATGTTGCAACTGCCATGTTTTCGATTGTTCGCATCGCCAGCCGACCATGGACAGGGTCGGTAAGCCCCAGCCGCCAAGGGCCGCCCGACCCACGATGTTCCCCAATGTTGACCAACGTCCGCTCAAAGCCGCGATCGCGCAGCATGTCCGACACCAAATCCGTCGCGAACCCTTGCGCAATGCCGTTGAAAGTCAGCGCCTGCCCGGCCCCAAGCTGCACCCTGTTGCCGCGCATCGTCACACGATCCCAACCGACAAAACGACGCGCACCCGCAACGTTCCCACCCTCTGCCAGAGCCTGCCAAAGCGGCTGAACGGTCGGATCGAACAACCCGTCGGTCAGGTGGTGCGCCTGATCCGCGATCCGCATCAGGGTTTCGAAACGCGCCGGCACATTCCGCATACCCTTCCCGTTCAGCAACACAAGGTCTGACCCGGGATCATAGAGCGAGAACAGCCCCTCAACCTCCGCTATCAACGCCTGTACGTGCCGCAGGGCCGGGCCAGACTCATTGGAGGGCCCCCGCAGTTCAATCGACACCTCTGCGCCAAAGGCGTGTCCTGTCCAACCGGTGCGCTGCGCAATCGCTGGCGTGGCAGCGAAACTGGCCGCAATAGCTAGAAAACGACGACGCTTCATCATTCTGCGGCCACCTGCAATTTGCGTCCCTTCGCCGCCAGGATCAGCGGCACACACTGGCTCTCATCGTCATGGATCGTCACGCAGTCCAGACACTGGAAGCATTCGGAGTACTGGATTTCGCCCGTCTTCTTGATCGCGCCGTAGCTGCACTTGACCTTGCAAAGCTGGCATGGCGACCCGCATTCGGCCCGCCGCGCAATCCAGTCGCGTCCCCGCACCAAACCACCAATCGCCATGACAGCCCCCAGCGGGCACAGATACCGGCAAAACCCCTTGAACAGCACCATGGAAAGAACCAGGAGGCCAACCGCATAGGCGACATAGTACCACTCACGCACAAAAAACGTGGTGATGGCTGTCTTGAACGGCTCCACTTCGATGGCCTTGTCCAATGCCGCTGGTACCGTGAATAACAACATCACGAGTGACGCAAGCACGACGTATTTCAGATTCTTCAACTGGTTATCCCAGTACGCATTCGGCTCAATCTGTGGCAAATGCAGAAACCGCCCCAGATGATGCGCGAACTCTTGCAGCGCGCCAAAGGGACAGAGCCAGCCACAGAACAACCCCCTGCCCCACAGCACAAAGCCAACAATGGTCACCCCCCAGATCACAAGGGAAAACGGATCATACAGAAGAAACGCATAGCTTCCCCCGTCCAGCGCAGTCCGGGCAACGGCCAAGGGCGTGGCAATGGAAAGCTGGCCCTGCCCCCACCAGCCGATGAAACCGGTGACAAAGACCAGAATGGCCAGCCGAAGCGGCGTGAACCATGGATGTGCAGCCAGCCGGTTCGTCCCCAAAAGGAGCAAAACGACGAGGCCGGCCAGAAACACCCCAAGCACAATCAGATCAACGGCCCGGTTGCGCAACGCATCGACCCAGGGTGGCGCAGGTTTCACGATCTCAGGCCGGGCATAGAACCGCTCGGGCGTCACGTGCGGCACGTCCAGTGTCACCGACCCGATCTCAGGTTGGAACGACCCGTGCTCGCGCAATGCCTTGACCTTCAGCACCCAATCAGAGGTCGGGTCAAAGCCCAAACGCCGGTCCGTGCGCAGGATCAAAGCGGCCCCGTCATAGACGGCATTGTGCAAGTCATTGGGCAGCGCATCATTCAGCTCCACGTAGATGTCACTGTCACGAAAAGCGATGGGAAAGCCGCCCTGCTCTGCACTGATCAGATTGGGGGCCGTGTTGCGCACAAACTCGTCCGTTACCAACCCGTGCCGCGCGGCCTCGATCACCAGCACAGGTTCGTCCGTGTCGGCAATCTCCATGAAGCCCTGCAATTCTTCAAAGCTGCTATTGCTCAAGACTGCTTCGGCAATCGACGGCGCGCCAATGTCGACAACCCAAAGGTCCAAGTAAGCGCCATCAGGATCATCCTTGGCCTCTGGGTCATCATCCTCCCAAAGCGTGCCTTCGAATGCGACATCCATCTCGGCGTTTGTGACCACCTTACGGGTCACTATTCCTTCGGTGATCAAGTCTTCCCACGTCAGATCTTCGCTGTATTCGGTGTTCGGGTAAGCCGGCGGCCCCGTCGAAATCCCGCCCATCTTTTCACGTGCCACCTGCAAGGCAGCCGCCAGGATGCTCTCGTGCGCAATACGAACCGATGCGGTCCCTTTGGTCACACCATCCAGATAGACCAGCGCCGACCCCTCGCTGCCCGCACCGTATGGCGATCCGACCACCAGCGTGTCCGAAATCGAATGCCCCCGGTACTGCTTGAAGAAGTCATAAAACAGCTTTTCCGGCAGGCCAGAAACAAAGATCGGTTCGTTGTGCGAAATCAACTGCACATCCAGAAAGCGACCGTCCAGATCAAGCACGACAAGCAGGTTGATCGCAGCCCCGGAGAAGCCGGGCAAAGGTGCCATCGGCTCCGTCTCGAACACGTAACCAGCTTCGGCCCCACCCGAATTCAAAAGCTGCCAAACCCCCTGTTCATTGATCTGATCACCCAAGGACATGGGCGGCACGATATAGGGGGCGATCACGTCGCGGCTCAGCGGTTCGGCAACGGTCAGAATCGTGGCCATACACCACAGAATGGCAGACAGCAGCAAAGAGGTTATGGGCTTGATCACTGACATCCCGGGCAGCCTATGACGGCTGATGCCGCGACCCTATGCGACTAAGGTATGACCGCAGCCCAAATAACTTTGGGCACGATCATATTTGTGACAGGCTCGGCCCATGACCGACACCCGCTTCGACGCCAAAACGCTCGTGCTATCGCTGCTGGCCATGCTGGCCCTGTGGTGGGCAGCGGCATGGGTTGGAAGTGACCCCAGCGTTCTGCCCGCACCCAACCAGGTATGGGGCATCTTCACGGACGAATTGGCCCGAGGAGAGTTGCAGCTCCACTTCACCGCAACGCTTTTGCGCGTTGCAGCAGCCTTCTCGCTCGCCATGGGGTTCGGCTGCGCCATCGGCTTTTTCATGGGCGTGAACACCACCATCAATCGCTGGTTTTCCCCATGGCTGGTCGTACTTCTCAATGTCCCTGCTCTGGTGGTCATTGTACTGTGCTACCTCTGGATCGGCCTGAACGAGGTGGCCGCAATCACCGCCGTTGCCTTGAACAAAACGGCCATGGTGGCCGTATCAATCCGCGAAGGGGTACAAGCACTGGACCCCAAGCTGCGCGACATGGCGCGCGTGTTCCGCATGAGCCGCGGCGCCCAACTGCGGCACGTCATTGTCCCGCAGCTTTGGCCCTATATTGCCAGTTCCATCCGCAACGGCCTCGCCATCATCTGGAAGATCGTGCTTGTGGTCGAGTTTCTGGGGCGCAGCAACGGGATTGGCTTCCAAATCCATCTCTATTTCCAACTGTTCGAAACCGGCTACGTGCTGGCTTACGCGCTCAGCTTCGTGGCCTTCATGCTGCTTTTGGAATTCACCCTGCTCCGCATGATGGAGGAGCGCGCAACGCGGTGGCGACAATCGGCACCCGGCTAGAACAGCAGCTTGCAACCAAGAGTACGGGTCATAGCTGCAACCAGTTCATCCACGGTTTCGGTGTTCACATACTCCCCACCGGTCTGCGTGGCGAGGCACTTGGCCCCACTGACCGACGTCTGGTAATCTGTCTGCCCCTGACTTTCCCAACCAAAATGCTCACCCCTGACCTTAAAGCCGATCACATGGACGGTCAGGCCCGTGCCCATCAGCTGATTGGCCAGCGCACAGGTCTGCCCGCCACAGGTTTCACGACCATCGGTGACCAGAACCACAGTCCCGGGCTGGGTCGGTGACCCAAGCGTTTCAGCCGCCATAGTCACTGCTTCGGTCAACGCCGTCCTGCCTTCGGGCTCCAGAGTGTCTACCGCGGCTATCACGGCGTCGGCAGCATCTGCGCGAGGGCCGAACCGCAGGTCGACACCGGAACACTCACCGGCACCACCCGCCCCGCCGGGACCGTAGATGATCAGGCCAATCCGCCGAAACGGCGCCACCTGCGGCATAGCCGTGCGCACCGCGCGACGGGCTTCAAAAATTCGGGGCTCATTGATCTGGTTAAAGCCCATCTCGGCCATGGACCCGGAGCCATCAAACACAATCATCGCATCTTCGGTACAGTCCGCATGGGCCGCACTGGACATCAGCACGGCAGCGATACCCGCTGCCGCAATAGCTCTTTGACTTTTTCGTCGCATGGTCCCTCCTACCGACGAAATACGAACTCCGGCGCTTCAACCTCTTGCACCTCTTCAGTCAACAGCGCGTTCAACGCCGTGCGTCCGGGCGATTTTCGACACACCGGATCGGGCGCCGACGCATCACCTAGCACCGCCATCGCCTGACAACGGCAGCCACCAAAATCGATGTCCCGCCGTTCGCATCCCTGACACAGCTCAGGCAGCCAGTCCGTCCCGCGATAGGCATTGAAAGCTGCGCCATCGTACCAGATGTCGTGCAGCTTCCGTTCAGTCACAGTGTCGAACTGTAAATGCGGTATCGTTTCTGCCGCGTGGCAGGGCAAAACGGTTCCATTTGGGGTGACGTTCAACCCAGTCGAACCCCAGCCATTCATGCACGCTTTTGGGAAATCCGAATAGTAATCGGGCGGCACAAAATCGATCACCAATCGGCCCCGCAATGCCTCCACCGCCCGCGCAACGGTTTTCTTGGCGGCGTCCACCTGCGCCCGGCTCGGCTGCAAGGCGGCACGATTGACCAACGCCCAGCCCTGAAACTGAACGCAGGCAATCTCGATCCGTCGCGCGCCCAAGCGCAGCGCCATGTCAATCGTCGCAGGCAGATCATCTAGGTTCTCGCGATGCATCACCGCATTCAGGGTCAAGGGAAAGCCGATATCCGAGATCACCTCGGCCACATGCATCTTGCGGTCAAACCCACCTTTGTACCCGCCGATCCGGTCCGCCATGGCTGCGGTCACGCCCTGCAAAGATAGCTGCACGTGGTCCAATCCAGCCTCGTCCAACGCCTGCAAGCGGCGTTCGGTCAACCCGATGCCGGACGTAATGAGGTTGGTGTACAATCCTGCCTCACGCGCGGCGGCAACCAGTTCAACCAGATCGCGCCGCGAGGCTGGTTCACCCCCCGACAAGTGTAACTGCAATACGCCCAGCTTTGCCGCCTGATTGAAGGTGTCCGCCCATGCCTCGGTACTCAGCTCCGTTTCCTTCGCAAGCAACTCGGTCGGGTTCGAACAATAGGGACAGGCCAGCGGACAGCGATGCGTCAGCTCGGCCAGCATCGCCATGGGGGGATCAACGCGGATGGACATGCACCATCCCCTTGTCCCGCAAATCCACGACAAACGCGATGACATCCGGCGCGATCACGTCCACCGGCGCGTCATAAATCGCCGACAAATCGGCCGAGATCTGATCAAGGCTCGCCGCCCCGTCCAGACGATCCAGCACCGCTGTCCCAACCTGGTCCAACACCAGAACCCGCTCCGGTCCCAAAAGCACATCAACCTTGCGCACCGCATCAAACTGCGTGCGCACACCGCGCGGCAAAAAGGGTACGTCGGCCCCGGTCATGACGCCAGCCCCTCACCCGGTTGCCACCCTCCGGGCGGAATGCGCCTCGGTTCAACATAGGCCGACCAGAGCGCGTCCAGCTGTGCCCACAGCACTTCGGTCTTGAAGGTCAGGGCGCGCACAGCCGCATCCTGATCCGCCTTCGTGACTGCATGGCCCATCACCCACTGCAGACCAAAGGCCACATCCTTCGGTGCTTCGGTCAGCCGGTTCTGGAAATAGGACAGCGTTTCGCTATTCGCGAAGTCATAGTGCTCCAAAAGCCCAGCAATCCGGTTCTTGTGGATGGCTGGAGCGAACAGTTCGGTAAGCGAAGAAGCCACGGCAGGCAGCAGCGGTTCATCCCGCACAAAGCGCACATAGGCATCCACGGCAAAGCGGGTGGCGGGCAATATCCCCACCTCGGACGCGACATAGTCGGGGTCCAACCCCACGCCCTCGGCCAACTTCAGCCACCGCGCAATGCCCCCTTCACCGGGCGCAGAGCCATCATGATCTTCGATCCGCGACCGCCACGCCCGACGCAGGTTGGGATCGGACACGCGCGACATGAATGCTGCATCCTTCATCGGGATGCGTGTCTGGTAGTAGTAACGATTGATGACCCACGCGCGCACCTGATCCGGTGTGCACCCACCGGAATGCAGCAAGTGGTGAAACGGATGCTTGTCGTGATACTGCGCATCCCCAACAGCACGCAGCCGCGCCTCGAACACCTCCGGGCTGTCGGGTTGATCTGTCATAATGTGACCTCCATCCCGTCAAAGGCAATCTCCCATCCCTTGCCCAAAACCTCGGCACGCTCGGCGCTGTCAGGTTGCAGAAGCGGGTTGGTGTTGTTGATGTGAATGAACACTTTGCGCCCGCCCACCTCTGACAGGCGGGTAAGGCTGCCCAGCTCACCGTTCAACGGCACGTGGCCCATCCGGGCCCCCGTCTTTTCTCCAGTTCCGGTCCGTTGCATGTCGTCATTGTTCCATACAGTGCCGTCAAACAGCAGCAGGTCCACCCCGCCAAGACGATCGATCAGCCAATCAGGGATCGCCGCGCATCCGGGGATGTAAGCGACACGCGCCGACCCGCTGTCCAACAACAGTCCGACGGTTTGCTCGCCAACTTCTTCGAGATTGAGCGTGTCCCCTTCGAGGAACAACGCTACCTTCCCCGGCACGGCAAAGGGCGTCACTGTCAATCCGGGCAAGGGTTCAAAGGGCACCTCAAGCGACACAGCGTGCTGCGCCACAAGGTCCGGGTCCAACACCCCAAAGACCGAATTGCTGCGCAGGATGTCGAGCCCTGAAGAGGTCGCGTAGACATCAAATGCCGTCTTCTCCCGCAAGGTCAAAAGCCCGGCGATATGGTCGATATCGCCATTCGTCAGCACCACCGAGGAAATCGGTGACCCGCGCAACGCAGGCGGGTGCATCTGCGGGCACGCATCCACCTGTGCACGGATATCCGGCGACGCATTCAGAACGACCCAAGACTGCCCATCCAGCGACACAGCGACAGAAGATTGGGTCATGCGCGGGATCACCCCCACACGGGCATCAGTGCAATTGCGGCAGCCACAATTCCATTGGGGCAGCCCCCCTCCGGCGGCTGCCCCAAGAACAATCAGCCTCATGTAATGAAAGTGGCTTAGATTACGTCGCGCTCAGCGCCACGATCATCGTCTTCGCCCGGGCCATACATGTTGATTTCCATGCCGCACTTCACTTCGCGTGCCTTGGGTTTTGTCCATGCCATTGCGCATTCCTCCTCTATTGCCTGGATACGATAGCGTCCTGCTAACTAGCTATATATGCGACTTTAGCCCTACGTCGCGGTCGGCACGGATCACGATTGCTCAATCGGTCAGCCCGACCAAGCAGCCATCTTTCGGTCGATCGTCTTACGCGACACGCCAAGACGGCGCGCGGCCTCTGCCCGGTTGCCGCCACACAGGTCCAGCATCCGCAGGATGTGGCGCTGCACCACAAGGTCCAGATTCTCGATGGCCTGCGCGCCGGTGACACTGCCCCCACCCGAAAACTCCTCGGGGAGCGCGCCCAAAATGACCGAGCGTTCGATAAGGTTGCGCAATTCCCGCACATTGCCGGGCCAGCTATAGCGGCGCAGTTTAAGCAGCGTTTCCTCATCCAGATCCAGCGAGGGCATGGCCAGGGACGCAGAAAACTGCTCCATGAAATGGGCTGCCAGTTCCACAATATCCTCCATCCGATCCTTGAGTGGCGGCATGTGGATCTTGACCACGTGGATGCGATGATAAAGGTCCGCCCGAAACCGGCCCGCCTCTACAGCAGCCTCGATGTCGTCATTGGTGGCAAAAAGAAAGCGCACGTTCAGCCGGATTTCGCGCTCCGCCCCGACCGGACGCACCTTCTTGTCTTCCAATACACGCAGCAGCGCAGCCTGCACCGTTTCAGGCATCTGCGCGATCTCATCGAGCAACAGCGTGCCACCATCGGCGAGCAGCAGCAGCCCTGGTTTCAAACGGTCCTCCGCCTCAACCACACCGAACAGCTCCTCTGCAAAGCGATCAGGCTGGATCGTTGCGCAGTTCACAGGGACAAAGGGCGCATCCGCCCGATCCGACAGGTCGTGCAAATGGCGGGCAGCCATTTCCTTGCCCGTGCCACTGGCCCCGGTGAACAGCACAGGTGTCGGCAAGGGTGCCAGCCGCGACAGTATCGCGCGCACGTCTTCCATCGGTTCGGAGTTGCCCAGCAACTTGCCATGCCCGTTGCCGCTGGAAAGCTCGCGGCGCAGCAGGGTGTTGTCGCGCTGCAGATACTTGCGATCCAGCGTGCGGGCCACGGCGCTCAGGATCTGGTTGGCGCGGAAGGGTTTCAACACGAAGTCGCTGACGCCCGCACGCAACGCCGCGATGGCAGTCTCAAGATCGGCATAGGCCGTGATCAGGATCGCGTCAGCAAACAAGCCCTTGCGCTTTTGCTCGGTCATCCAGTCCAGCCCAGTGCCGCCCGGCATCAGGTTGTCGATGATCACCAGATCATATTGCGCCTCATCCAGTGCCTTGGTTGCCTGCGCAGGCGACCCCACAGCGTCCACACGCTTTACCCGCGTTTCAAGCGTCTTGGTCAGGAAATGGCGCATCCCCGGCTCATCATCGATCACCAGGATAGAGGCACCGGCCAAAGACGTGCCATAGATGTCCGGTGTGGATTTGTGGGGCGCGTTCATGAGATCAGTCCAACCTCACGGCATCGCCTGAACCACGGGTCTCGGATGAAAAACCCAATTCTTGCAGCGCGAAATACGAGCCCACGGAAATCACGATCAATGCGGCAAAGCCCAGCATCATGGCTTTCATGGTTCACTCCTTTTGTGTGGCCGTCCGCAGAAAGGCGATCAGGTCCGCCCGATCCTGCGCCCCGGCGATCACCTGCATCGGCATCTTGGACCCGGGGATATAATGATCGGGACCCTCGTCAAAGAGGGCATCGATGGTCGTGTCGTCCCAGACAATCGCAGACCCGTCGAGCGTTGGCGAGTACCGATAGCCGGGCACGACCCCTGCCCTGCGCCCGAACACGCCATGCAGGGTTGGTCCCGCCTTGCGCGACGGCCCGTTCTCAAGACTATGGCAGATCGAACATTTGCGCATGAACTGCCGTTCGCCATTGCTCATCGTGTCAGCGTCGCGCAGGAAGCTGCGCGTATCGCCGCCCGCCGGATCATAGGTGTCCAGCAGCGCCACGGGCCAAGCATAGATAACATCGTCGATGCCACCGGCATGGATCACGGTGCCATCCTCCGAAAAAGCCAGTGCCCAAACCGGCCCCTGCCGCATCGCGCGAAAGTCGCGCGTGATCTGCCAGTTGTTGGTGTCGACCACCATGATATGGCCCTCACCATCGCCGATGGCCAGTTGTCCGGTCGACGCGTGAAGTTCCATCGACAGGATCGGACGGCGGTCGAGGGTGAAGTCATGCCGCGCTTCGCCCGTATCGGCATCAATGACGCGCGTACCGCCATCGACCGCGCCATAGGCGAGCCAGCCGTCCCCCACAACAAGGCGGTTTACGCCAAATCCATGGCGTACCAACGGGCGCGGCGTGTCTCGGGTCGCCATGTCATAGCGCAAAACATCGCCCTTGGACGTCGCGGCATACAGGAACGCACCATCGGCCGAATACGCCACCGCATTCACCCCGGCACCGGGATAGGGCAGCGTCTCCGCCTCTCCTGCCGCCAGAGGCCACAGCACGATATCACCATCCCACGACCCGGCAGCGATCACCGAACCATCGGGGGACGCCGCAAGCGATGTCACCTTGCCCTTGTGCTGCCCGATCTTGCGCGGGCTGTCGCCCCAGTGCCATACGGCGAAATCATCGCCGCCCGTCACCAGTGCACCGGTCGTATCTTCAGCAAGCGCCGTCACGGCGGCATCATGCCCTTCCAACCATTCCGGCGCTTGGCCGTTCCAAACCCCGACGGAGTTGTCGAAACTGGCTGAGGCAAGCGTGCCATCTTCGGTCACGACAAGCCCCATGACCGGCCCACCATGCCCTTTATATGTGGTGAACTCTTGCGCCCCGGCGGGCAGCGCGATGCACAGGAACAGGCTACTCAGCAGGCGTCGCATCTTTGGGGGCCGCCTTGCCTTTTGCCTCCAGCTCCTCCAGCCACAGCGAATGGTGCTGCCGGGCCCAGGCTTCGTCCACCTCACCTGATCCCATGGCGTCATAAGCGCCCTCCATTCCCACCGAGCCGATATAGATGTGGGCAATGATGATCGCCATCAGGACAAAAGCAACGATGGCGTGCCACGCTTGTGCGTATTGCATCTCTTCATGCGGGGCCATTGCCGTGGGCAACGGGCCATAGATGGGCAAGCTCTCGATCCCGACACTGCGCATCAGGTCAAAGGTCTTCATGAACATCGGGAAGTCAAAGGGGAATAGCAGCGAAACCCCCGACAGCGAGATCGAGCCGCCCAACAGGATCACCGACCAGAAGATGATCTTTTGACCGCCGTTGAACTTCTTGGCCGGCGGGTGCTTGGACCCCACGATACCGCCCGCTTGCGCAAACCACGTGATGTCGGTGCGGTTGGGAATATTATGCCAGACCCACATCACGAACACAGCAACCAGCGCCACGATAAAGGCCCAGGCGACGTTGTTGTGAATGTATTTTGACGCCATCAGCAGGGTCGCATTGAACTCTTTCGAGATGTACGGCGCGATGAACATCCGACCAAACAGGGTCAGCAAACCGGTGATGCCCAGCAGGATGAACGATCCAGCCAAAAGCCAGTGAGCCGCACGCTCGAAGGTCTTAAAGCGGGTGACGGTGTGCCCAGTCTTTTCATAGTCCAGCCTGATGCGACCCCGCAGGACAAAGAACACGATCAACAGCGCGATGGTGCCCAAAAGCAGATAGCCACCGTATTTGGCCAGCGGTCCCTTGCGGAACTCCAGCCACGCCATGCCACCATCCTGCACAAGGACGGTTGCAACCTCCCCCCCTGCAGACACCGTAATGTCTGCCGATCCATAGCGCAGCGCACGCCACAAGTCAGGATCAGACGCGCCACCCAATGTGCCAAGCTGGCCCGTCAGGTCGCGCGCGTTTCCGGCAGCATCCCCGGTCTTGGGTGCAACCTCTTCTCCGCGCTGACGGGCCATGATGTCTTCAAGCGTCTGCGCTCCACCCGTGGCGGACCGGTCCGGCGTTGGTGCCGTGTCCTGTGCCATGGCGGGCAGAGCCAAAAACAATGCTGTAATCGCAATCAGAAGGGTTCGCATCATCGTCCTCGATTGGTGCAAGGAACCGTCTTCCTCGAAAGAAAACGGAACGGAAACTTTGTAAGTTTCAGGGCAGATTTTAGAAATCCGCACCCGGAATCAGAAGGCGCGATTGCGTATCGCGCCTTCCGTCTTGTCGATGTGGATCAGCCGTCCTGACGACCGTAAGCTGATCCCCAACCCCAAGCACCTGAGCCGAAACCGCGCGCCACGACGCGTTCGCGGTAGATGGCCGACACCACGTCGCCATCCCCGGCCAAGAGCGCCTTGGTAGAACACATCTCGGCGCAGATGGGCAGCTTGCCCTCTGCGATCCGGTTGCGGCCGTACTTGGCGAACTCCGCGGTCGAGTGGGTTTCCTCGGGCCCACCGGCGCAGAATGTACATTTGTCCATCTTGCCGCGGGAACCAAAGTTGCCAGCCTGCGGGAATTGCGGCGCGCCAAAGGGGCACGCGTAGAAGCAATAGCCACACCCGATGCAGAGGTCCTTGGAGTGCAGAACCACACCTTCCTCGTTCTGGTAAAAGCAGTCCACAGGGCAGACCGCCATACAAGGTGCATCGGAACAGTGCATGCAGGCCACGGAAATCGACCGTTCACCGGGATCACCATCGTTGATGGTCACCACGCGGCGGCGGTTGATGCCCCAGGGCACTTCATGCTCGTTCTTACAAGCCGTGACGCAGGCGTTGCATTCAATGCAGCGCTCGGCGTCGCATAGGAACTTGGCTCTCGCCTGTCCTCCTAATGCCATGTCGTAATCCTCCTTACGCTGTCCAGATTTTGCAGAGAGTCGCTTTGGTCTCCTGCATCTGGGTTACTGAATCATAGCCATAGGTCTGGGCGGTGTTGGTGCTTTCACCCAACACATAAGGATCGGCACCCTCGGGATATTTCGAGCGTTGATCCTCACCCTGGAAATGACCGCCAAAGTGGAAGGGCATGAAGGCCACGCCTTCGCCCACCCGGTTGGTGACCATTGCCATAACCTTGACCTTGCCGCCTTCGGGTCCTTCGACCCAGACTTGGCTGCCGTCCCGCACACCAAGATTGTTGGCGTCACGCGGGTTGATCTCGACAAACATGTCCTGCTGCAACTCTGCCAGCCACGGGTTCGAACGGGTCTCGTCCCCGCCGCCCTCGTATTCGACCAGTCGGCCGGATGTGAGGATGATCGGGTAGTCCTTCGAAAAGTCCTGTTTCTGGATCGAGGCATACAAGGTCGGCAGCCGGTAGGCGTGACGGTCCTCGTATGTCGGATAATCCGCAACAAGATCCCTGCGGTTGGTATACAGCGGCTCGCGGTGCACCGGGATCGGATCGGGGAAGGTCCAGACGACCGCGCGGGCTTTGGCGTTCCCGAAGGGCGCACAGCCATGCTTGATCGCCACCCGCTGGATGCCGCCCGAAAGATCGGTCTTCCAGTTGGTTTCGGGACCCGCGACCGCATCAATCGCAGCGCGTTCGTCGTCCGTCAGATCACCGTCCCAGCCAAGGTCCATCAGCATCTGCATCGTGAACTCAGGATACCCATCCTGAATCTCCGACCCGACGCTATAGACCCCTTCGGCCAGCAGGTTGTCACCGTCCCGTTCGACGCCAAAGCGCGCGCGGAAGGTCAGACCACCTTCAGCCACAGGCTTGGACATATCATACAGGTTCGGCGTACCCGGGTGGTTCATCTCAGCCGTGCCCCAGCTGGGCCATGGCAGACCATAATAGTCGCCATCTGCCGGACCACCAATGGCCTGCAGCGTCGTCCGATCGAACGTGTGCTGGTTTGCCATGTGCTTCTTGAGCCGCTCAGGTGACTGACCCGTGTAGCCAATGGTCCACATGCCGCGATTGATCTCGCGCAGCGTGTCTTCTGGCTCAGGCGTCAGGCCGTCCTCTTCCAACTTGATGTTGCGGAAGATGCGATCGTGGAACCCGAACTTCTGTGCGAACAGCGCGATGATCTCGTGATCGGGCTTGGACTCGAACAGCGGGTCGATGATCTTTTCCCGCCACTGCAGCGACCGGTTCGATGCCGTGACAGAACCACGGGTCTCGAACTGCGTCGTGGCCGGCAACAGGTACACCCCGTCGGTCCGATCATGCAGCACGGCAGACACGGTCGGGAAGGGGTCGATGACAACCAGCATATCCAGCTGTTCCATCGCCTTCTTCATCTCGACCATGCGGGTCTGCGAGTTCGGGGCGTGGCCCCAAAGAACCATGGCACGCACCTTGTTCGGGTTGTCCATGTTGTCCGGGTCTTCAAGAACACCATCGATCCAGCGCGAGACAGGAATACCGCTGAGGTTCTGCAGCGCCTTTTCCTTGCCATCCACACCTGTGGTCGTGGCAAACTGGCCAGCCAGCCATTCAGGATCTTCACCCCAAACGCGGGCCCAGTGGCCCCATGCGCCTGCCGACAGACCGTAGTAGCCGGGCAGCGTGTGGGACAGAACACCAAGGTCCGTGGCACCCTGCACGTTGTCGTGGCCGCGGAAGATGTTGGTGCCGCCACCGCTGGTGCCCATGTTGCCAAGGGCCAGCTGAAGCACGCAGTAGGCACGGGTGTTGTTGTTGCCGTTGGTGTGCTGCGTGCCACCCATACACCAGATCACTGTGCCGGGGCGATTGTTGGCCATGGTACGGGCCACGCGCTTGAGCTGCGAACCGGGGGCACCGGTGACACGCTCAACTTCCTCGGGCGTCCACTTGGCCACTTCTTCCTTGATCTGGTCCATGCCCCAGACGCGGGTGCGGATGAATTCCTGATCCTCCCAACCGTTGTCGAAGATGTGCCAGAGGATCCCCCAGACCAGCGCCACGTCAGTGCCTGGACGGAAGCGCACATACTCGTCCGCATGGGCTGCGGTGCGGGTAAAGCGCGGGTCACACACGATGACAGGGGCGTTGTTCTGCTCCTTGGCACGCAGCAGGTGCAGCAGGGACACGGGGTGTGCCTCAGCCGGGTTGCCGCCGATGATAAAGATCGCCTTGGAGTTATGGATGTCGTTGTAGCTGTTGGTCATGGCGCCGTAGCCCCATGTGTTCGCAACACCCGCAACGGTGGTCGAGTGACAGATACGCGCCTGGTGATCCACGTTATTCGTGCCCCAATAGGCCGCGAACTTGCGGAACAGGTACGCCTGTTCGTTGTTGTGCTTGGCCGATCCCAGCCAATAGACACTGTCCGGGCCGCTTTCGTCCCGGATGTTCATCATGCCGCCGCCGATCTCGTCGATCGCCTGCTCCCAGCTGATGCGCTTCCATTCCCCGTTTTCTTTCTTCATCGGGTACTTGAGGCGGCGCTCGCCATGAGCGTGCTCGCGGACCGATGCGCCCTTGGCGCAGTGAGCACCCAGGTTGAACGGGCTGTCCCAGCCGGGCTCCTGCCCCGTCCAGACACCGTCCTGCACCTCTGCCACGACCGTACATCCGACCGAACAGTGCGTGCACACCGATTTCTTCAAATCTACCTTGCCCGCTGCCGCCGTGGCAGCGCTGGCCTGGGTGACAGTCCCGCCTGTCGCAGCAATGGCCGACAAGCCCCCGATCACCAGTCCCGACCCGCGTAAGAACGCACGCCGGTCTACCGAAGCATTCGCCGCTTCAGTCAGGATACTTGTCCGCTGGGGGCGTCGCGCAACCCCGTTGGTCTTTTTCCTAAGCATGTTGCATCTCCCTTGCTTGCTTCCCGCCTGCGCGGGTCACTCGCTTGGCTTCCTTTGGGTCTCAGCAGTCGGGCGTCACGCAACCAGTCGCTGATCTCCTGCCTCGTCCGGGCTTATTCCCGGGCGCGGCCTTCCCTCCCGTCGCGCGCTGTACCGCGCGCGCAAAGTCACGCCGCTCAGAAGCGGGCGCTGTCAAAATACGCGCGCGTGTGCGCGGTATCCTGCATCTTCTCCGAGGTCAGATCCGGCTCCGCCGCCTCTGCCTGCGCACCGGTCGCAACCGCCACCGCCGCAATCGGCGCTGTGGTCGAGGCCAGCTTCAGAAAGTCGCGGCGCGATGCACCGTCTTCTTTCTTGCTCATCGACAAGTCTCCTCTCGATGTTGTGGGGCAGTTGCCCGCCCCCTTCTGACGCCGATCACTCGGCGCCGCTCATCCGGAAGGCTTCCGCCTCCACAGACATGAAAATCCGACCCACTGTGCCCACAGGTGTGTAGAAGACCGATGTCTTCGCCTCTTCCAGGTCGGTAAAGAAGTGTCCGGCCCATGGGCCAATATGTTTGTTGAAGAACTGCTTTTGCGCATTGATGTCCGCAGGTGTGCCAAAACGACCCACGATCATGGCGGCCATCATCTCCATCAGGCTGGCAATGCTGTCTTCGGGTTCGAACACGGTCTCAGACCGCTGCATACCTTTGGTGGCCATGTCCTGACGCAACAGCGCCAGCGGCTTTTCATTGAGAAAGCCGGTCAGATAGTAGCTGGCAAAGGGCAGCAACTCGCCCCGGCCCAAGCCGATGAACAGCTTGTTGAATTCGGATTCAGCCGCCTTGGGCTTGGTAACCCGCGCCAGCTTGGACAAGGTGCCGATGGCCTGACCCAGATCAGTATCGTCGCCAGTCAGCCCAGCCGTCTGCGCGAGCAGCATCTCGTCCGGCGGTCCGGCCAGCAATGCGCCGAGGAAGTTGTAAAGGTCCGCACGGGCGCGGTCCATGTCGGCGATTTGAATGTCTTCAGCGGCTGTCACGGTCTTGTCTTCCATTATGCTGTATCAAAGGCGAAGCGCATCCGGCGCTGCGGCATTGCGGTTGGTTCGGGTTCCGGATCTGGCAGCGGAACAGGATCAGCCGACGCGATCAGCGGCACCTCCTCCTCGGCCTCAATCTCTTCGACCTCTTCTTCAGCAGGTACCTCGTCCACGGTCTCCGCCTCGTCTTCCTCGTCCTCAAGGAACGCGGTCACCATGCCCTTGCCGACCTGATAGACGGTCTGCATGTTCTCGATGACCGTTGCGGCGTCGGTGTAATCCTCACCGTAGTCCACCAACCCATCCAGATTGGCGAGCAGCGGGTTCAACCGCCACAAGCGGCGCAAGGCGCGGGTCTTGAGGCGCTGAGGCAACTCGGCCTTGAGGAAGTCACGCACCGCATCCGCGCTCTCTAACGCCTCTGGCTCTGGCAGGTTCAGCTCTGCCAAGATCTCCTCGTCCGGGCGTTCTTCCAGCTTGGCAACTTCGGCCTCAACAACATGCGCTTCAAGCGCTTGCTCTTCGGCCTCAACCTCGGCACGCCGCCGGGACCAGAAATCACGACCCGAACTCAATGCACCCGCCTCCGCTGCCGCGCGGGCGAGGCATAGATGTCCGCCGCGGTTGCAATGCGCGGATCGCCAATACCGTCCTGCGTCAGGTCCGTGCGCGTCTTGTCACGCTTGCGTTTGACGAACGCTTCGTCCTGGTGGAAGTCGGTGACAAAGCCCTGCACCCACGCCATCAGACCCGCGGGCATTGGTACCTTCTCGACAATCTCTTCGCCGCTGTCAGTGTAATCCTGCGCCTCATAAGGCGACGCGGTGACAAGCACGACTTCAAGCGGCTGGTCGCCCCCGCATTCGCGCATCACCACGTAGATCGCAGGCTCAGCTGCGGACAGACCGTGCAGATACGCCTCGGTCTCGGCCCCGTGCAACTCCAAAGGCAGCGTGGCCGCATGGTACTCGACCGCCTCGCCTTCGCGGCGCATCTCCTGCCAGTCGGCAGACCCAGCACCCGGCAAAACGGCAACGGCTTTCCAGCTGTAAGAGGCCCAACGAGTCACGCCAGGCAGTCGTCGCAAGACAACGCCCAGAGGCATGGTTTGGTACTGGTCGGGGTTTCGGATCACCCTATGTCCTCCCTTGCCATCATCAAACTGCCAAAAAATTCATCCGAGAAGTGTCTTATGCAGGATTTCCCGTATCGCATTGACGCAAAGGCAGTTTGGCCAGCCTGTCCAAGGGATGCCGCGTCAAAGGGACTAAATGTCTAATTCGAGCGTTTCGCTCGGGAATACGATGGTGTACCGAAACGCGAATCACTTCGCCGTTTTCCATGCCCTTCCGCATGGTGCGATTGCTTGAAAACGGTTTGTGAAGCACCACGAATCAGGTCTAGGCTGGCGCCGGGACGCATGTGGACAGGGGCCGAAAATCAGCCCTGCCGCAAGGGAGGAATACGTGGTCAAATCTTTGATAACATGCGATTGTTTGGGCACCCAGACCATCGACGCCAAGGGGCTGTCCGATGCCACGGGTTTGGACGTGCGCTCACCGTGTTCGGCCCTCTGCACCACCCAGTTGGCCCAGGCCGAAGCCGCCCTTTCGGACCCAGATGTAGTTTTTTGTTGTACCCAGGAAGCCCGTGTTTTCGAGGAGCTGGCAGAGGGGTTGGACCGCCCTGCCCCACCCTTTCTGGACCTGCGCGACCGTGCCGGGTGGAGTGACGATACCGCCCCGAAACTGCCCAAAATGTCCGCACTCATCGCCGACGCCATGCTGCCCGCCGAGCCGGAAAAAACGCTGGATGTGGTCAGCGAGGGGCTGTGCCTGATCCTTGGGCCATCCGCCGTCGCGCTGGATGCCGCCGAACAGCTTAAGAACTATCTTGGCGTCACTGTCCTGCTTTCGGACGCTGCCGAAATTCCCGACACCCGCGCCTATGACGTGGTGGTGGGCAAGCTGCGCCGCGCTTCAGGGGCCTTTGCCCAGTTCGAAGTGGTGATCGACGCCCTGCAACAGATAGAACCGGGCGGGCGCGGAGCCTTCACCCTGACCGATCCGCGCGACGGCGCCGTGTCGCAATGCGATGTCATCCTGGATTTGCGCGCCGACACCCCCCTGTTTCCGGCCCATGAAAAACGTGACGGGTACTTGCGGGCCGAACCGACCCATGCCCCCGGCGTGGCCGCAGCCATCATGGCCGCCTCGCATCTCACCGGCACGTTCGAAAAGACGCTCTACGTCAAGACAACCCCGCTGCTCTGCGCCCATTCCCGCGCCGAGCAGACGGGGTGCACCAACTGTCTCGACCTCTGCCCG
>NZ_JCAPFI010000012.1:0-73238 GCF_059611725.1 Tateyamaria sp. LSS28
AAGACGCGTCATCTGCGCATCCGTGAGCCAGAAAAGGTCAGACATATTCACCGCTCGTTTTCGAACCGTGAATCACGCCACTAGGCGAAAATCAATGGGTCCTGACCCTAGTCCAAACTTCGCATCACGCACTGCATATCTTCTTCCAATTTCCAATTCCGCATCCAGCTCCGGGTTTGGGCAGCGCCGGGGCAGTGAAACCGGAGCTGCCTCTAGCTGCTATTCGCTCTTGTAGGCTACCATCGAAACTTCAACCAAGACTGGCGCACCGGGCTTACCACCTGGCAGTTCCTTGACGGCGACTGCAGCACGTGAAGGTGGCATATCAGTCTCGCCCCAGTAAGTGCCATAGACCTCATTGAAACCACCATAAAGCGAAATGTCGGACATATAAACGGTTGCTCTGACCGCGTCGTCAAAGTCATAATCTGCTTCGGCAAGAACTGCCCTCAGGTTCTCCATAACAATTTTGGACTGATCCTGAATGTCATTCACGCCATCGTTGGCATGATCCGGAATGGCTACATTCACGTACGGGATCTGGCCTGAGACGTACAAAAAGCCGTTGGCGGTCTTGACCCCTGGGGTATACGGGCAGCAATACCGGCTTCTGGCTGGAAGAGTTCGCTGCCCCTTACTACGTTTTCCCGACGCAGGCGCAGGTGTAACGCTTGCCTCACCGGCAGGCGGGCATCCTCCCATCGACCCCAAAAGTGCCGAGCCCGAGTGGCAGACTGATGCCACCCACCGCTTTGAGGCGGACGACGTAAGTAAGGCTGCTCTGGCAAACACTCTCAAACTGTCAGACGTCGATGCCGGCGATTATGACGCCGTGTTCTTCCCAGGAGGGCATGGACCAATGTGGGAATACCCGGATGACACAACGCTGGCTGGGTTGATCGAGGCCTTCGATGAAGAGGGCAAGCCGATTGGCGCTGTATGCCATGGACCCGCGGCCCTGGTCGGCGCACGCAAGGCGGATGGCCTGCCGTTCGTGGCTGGCCGCCGGGTGACCGGGTTCACCAATGGAGAGGAGGATGCCGTTGATCTCAGTGACGTTGTGCCCTTCCTGCTCGAAGACCGGCTGCGCGACCTTGGCGCGACAATCGACAATGCCACCGACTTCACGGAGCACGCGGTCACGGACGGCAACCTTGTCACCGGCCAGAACCCGCAATCCTCCGAAGCAGGTGCCAAAGCGGTCCTGGCCCTTCTGGCCACCCTCTCCGGCGCTGCGGCTTGAGAGAGAGATGTAAAGATGTCGCTTGTCTTGTCGCCAACCGCCGCGCACAGATCCACCGGTACACGGCTTGGGCTCGTCGCGGGTTTGAGTGCTGCCGCCATCTGGGGGGCCTATCTTGCCCTGTCTCGTGCGGGTGTGGCGGCGGGGCTAGACGGGTTAGATGTTGCCGCGTTGCGCTATCTGGTGGCCGGTCCTGTGATGATCGCGATCGTGTTGGCCCGACATGATGGGCTGCGCCCGCGTATGACTGTCGGACAGGCCATCAGCGTCGCAGTCTTGCTCGGTACACCGTTCGTACTGCTGAGTGTGGGCGGCTATGCGTTCACTCCGCTCGCCCACGGCTCTGTTCTTGTGCCAGCGTCATTGACCTTGGGCGGTCTCGCTTTGTCCCGCCTGGTACTTAAGGAAAAGCTCGGGTCTCAACGTATGATTGGCGTGGTCATCATACTGTTGGGTCTCGCCCTGATCATCAGTTTGGAGTGGGGCCTGTCCGGCACATCCGTGGTCGGTGACGCGATGTTTATCCTCGCCGGCCTATCGTGGGCTACGTTTGCGAACCTTCAGCAACGCTGGTAGCTTCCTGCTATGGATGTCACCGCTGTGGTCGGCATTGCGGGGCTTGTCGCTCCTGTCCCGGCTTATCTTATTGTTCGCGGACCCGATGCGCTGATGAAGTTGTCTCCGGCTATGCTGGTGGCTCAGGTCAGCGTGCAGGGGCTGCTGTCCGGCGTCATTGCGATGATCGCTTTTGCGACCTCCGTGCGTCTGCTCGGGGCCGCTCAAGCGGCGACCTTCCCTGCACTGGTACCGGGCTTTGCCCTCCTGATCGGACTGCCCCTGACGGGCGAAGCTCTTTCTATGCCACAGATCTTCGGTCTGATGGCGCTTGGTCTGGGATTGCTGACCGTTCTCCGTGCGGCGCGAACGCAATGAGGCCAATGTTGGAAGAATCGCCGCGAATGTCTTTGTGGAGCCGCCCTTTGGAGGACCGCAGCGAGAGAGTGAATTGTCGGCGATCTGCTAGTTCGCCAATCATTTGATTTAGCAAGCGCAGCGAATGTCTCCCTGGACGGACCGCACCGCAGCGATGAGGAGACTCGGTCAATGGCATCTGTGGGTGGCTCCTGCATTGCAAGAGTTTTCTCGCGATTTTTTGCGGTCGTTTTCGTCAGTACCGTCGTCTGTCTGGCCTGTTTGTGCGGTGGTGTTCCGCTGGCCATGATGAATTCCGCGAGCGAGGTTCCAATCGGGTTATCGGCCTTAGAAGAGGGCCACTGCCATTCCCGGAGTGTCCTTGCTCTTGGTTGACTTACTTCCGCATCATCACTTCAACGTCTTGCATCTCGTGGGCAGTCGGCGCGGTTAGAACGCAGGCTGCCGGTATTCCTGTTTCTTCGTGAGCATCGCCCAGATGATCCTTGCTGCCTTGTTTGCCATCGCAGTGGTTGCTAGCCGGAACGGCTTGTCCGCGATTATCTTTGCGGTCCAAAGATCGACCTTCTCGGGCGAGCGCTTCGCCATAACTGCCCGCGAAGTCATGCTCACGACCAGCAGCTTTCGTATGTACCGGTCGCCTTTCTTGGTGATCTTGCCCAGTTTCTCCTTGCCGCCGCTCGACTTGTTGAGCGGCGTGAGGCCCGGCCAGGCAGCCAGGTCACGTCCTGTCCGGAACTGATGCGCGTCACCGATCGTCGCGACAATTGCTGAGGCGGTGACCGGTCCGATGCCAGGCATGCGCATCAACCTGCGCGCATCCGTATTGAGTAGCGCGTGTTGCTCGATCATCTTGGAATAGCCTTCGATGCGCTCGTTCAAACCGATGAACTGATAGCATTCGATGCCGAGCATACCATTGGCGATCTCAGGCATGTCCGGGCGATCGCCACTCAAGTGGCGCTTTGCGAAAGCCGTCACCGCTTCGATCCCAATTCGCAAGATGTGCCCGAACTCGCGCAACAGGCTGCGGATCATGTTTGCGATCTGGGTGCGTTGCCGAACGGCTAGGTCTCGAGTGCGGTGAATAGATAGAATGGCTTGCTGTTCCTCTGTCTTGATCTCGACAAACCGCATGGTTGGTCGTCGAACCGCTTCACAGATTGCTTCGGCATCGACAGCGTCATTCTTACCACGCTTCACGTATGGCTTGACGTAACCGGCAGGCATGAGCTTCACATCATGACCCAGCTTGCGCAGCTGGCGGCCCCAGTGATGGGACGACCCACAAGCCTCCATGCCGACCCTGCAGGGCGGGAGTGTCTCAAAGAAGGTCAGCAACTTTGCGCGCTTTATGGCCTTGTTGAAGATCACTCGACCGTTCTCCGAAATGCCGTGCACTTGAAAAACATCCTTGGCCAGATCGAGGCCGACTGTCTTAACTGTCATTGGGTGGCTCCTTTCCTAGCAGTCGTTGACAACTGCACTTTGGCACGTTCGATGCCGGTCGAGCAGGAGCCATCCACCTCATCCGGTTTGGGCCCTGCGCGAGATCCGTTTGAGATGGGGCAAGGGGCAATGCTGTGCCGACTCCGATGGCAGCAGAGAGCCGAACTTGTACATCGCATGATCTCGCTGCGCGCGCGCAGCACGAAATTCGCTGCATCTGACTGCTTAAGGACGCCGCAAGGAGACAGGAAACTCGGACAATCGTGCATGTTTCCAAGGAATATGGTTTTCTCCAAGCCAACCCGGTGAAGCAAACTAGAGTAGAGAGAATGACGTCACTGTTAACTTAAGCACAAGCATCGGCATGTCCCCAACAGACACCGTTTCCGACGCAGATAGATTTATGTGTCTGCATTCCGCTTCAAAACTGAGTAGTCAAGGCGGCAGCGAGAAGTGAATTGTGTACGGCGCGGAAGTGCTCTTTCAACCAAGGTGAAAGATCGGCCGTTGTGGTCAGTTTGAAAGCCAGTTCTCTATTTTAGATTTCAAGAGTGCCCGAGAAGAATTGTATCTTTTTCCTTAAATCGGATTTCAATTGCTCTTGCGAACGTACCCATTCACCAGATTGACGAGTTGGCTCTTTAGCGCGTCAGCGTCAAAGTCATGGGGTGAATACTTCACCGCAGCATTTATTATGCCACTCCATCCGCCCAACATTGCGTGACGTTGGGCATCATCGAGTATGCGATAGGCGTTCGGCTGGTGTTCGACCAGCTTGTTTTCGAGACGAAGCGATATGCGATATCTGAGTGCATGAAGCTCACGCGCAAATCTGTCTTTTTCCTGCAAATGCTTGTGTAAGGACCCCCTGACCCATCTGCGTCCGTGAAAGCTATGGACACCGATTGCGGCGACTTGCCGGATCAGATCGTCACCATCATGCCCAGACCAGTTGTCGATTACGTAGCTTGTGCGGTTTTCCTGTCGTTCAGCTTCTCGCCGCACCACAGCGGTCAGGATGCCTTGCTTGTCCGCAAAGTACCGATAGAGCGACCCTATCGAAACACCCGCCCGCTCTGCGATGTGATTCGTGGTAACAGACGCCTCACGTGGGGTGTCCAAAACCTGAGTAGAGGCTTCGAGTATGACATGAACAGTATCCTCTGAGCGCTTCTGTGCCGGTCTTTTTCTCATAGCCCTGTTGGCTTTCATCTATCTTGCTCCTTGTTTTGGTCACTCATCAAGACGCGAGTAGTCGGTTTCCGTAGAGCGGTGTAGCTCAGCGTGGCTACAACTAAACCGAGTTTTATGTCGTGAAAAACCTAGCAACTCTCTTGCACCACCACAAACGCGCAAAGACGACACCTTCTGTTATCTTTGCCGCGCTCCCCCAGTCCTGGCCTCCGCTTGCTAGGCTTGCCAATACAAGGTTTCGTGATGGTCACACTGGCGTTGGATTCGCCTCGGTCAGAGGCCTGACAGGTTATCCGGACGTTGTGAACCATAGTACTTCTGCACCGCCACACTCAAGGATTCGGAAGCATGCAGAGATAGTGGAATTGGCATTCGGCGCTCGCTTGGAGCTGACGTTTCTGGCTGTGCGCTCGACGTACCTGGAAATTCTTGTCTTGCACGTCTGGAACAAGCTGGTCTGCAGAACCGACTCAATACCGCCGATGAGCCAGCCTGATGTGCCCCATGCCGCGGAGCGCGTGCCTGAAGCAGGACGGACCGAGCACTCTGACATGTCAACGCGTTCCATGCGTCCGGTCTCACCAGATCATCAAACACATTCAGCATCCCTGTCTGTTTTGCGTTCACTCCAACGTTAGAACACATGGGCGAAAAAGCGCACAGGGCGGGATTATTCTCCTGATCTGGGGCGTATCAACTAAGAAGCGATCTCAAATAGGAGAACAGTAAATGATCGGTTTTGGAGAAAAGACCTATCCTGACACCATAGAAACGATTGTCCGGGACAAGGCACTTCTGGGCGTTTTTCAAGACTTCCTTAAAGGCGTGATGGCTGACGAAAACATTAACATGTACTTGGCGCCACACGAGCCAAAGGTCGTATACGAAAGATTCATTAGGGAGGGAAGTGCAGAGCAGGTAAATGTTCCCGGCGGCCTTTTCGCGACAGCGCATGCCCTTGCAGGGCAAGCGGAAGAAGACCCTCAATACTGGCAGCATCCCGATTGGGTAGACATCCTCGAATCGTTTAGGTCCATGTGCGCCGGAAATTTGACAAGTGAAAAGCTGACTCAATTCTGGGGCTCAAAGCAATTCAAAAAGCATCATGTTGCGAACGGCGGCAAACCCGAGGATCTTTCGAGCCCAACGTATAATTTGGTGGATCCCACTGCGCCGCCACTTTGGCAACAGGCCGCAGAGCATTTTCAATTCAAAAATGCTGAAGTAATGAAAGCTTACATTACCGCCTTCGAACGCTACGGCGAGGATAGGACGAGGACCGCAGCAGTCAAAATATTGAAGGCCGAAGGCAGCAAGCTCACGCCTAACATCTTCAACAAGGTTCTTGTCAAATATGGGTTTGCGAAAGGGCCCGCCTCGAGCGATACAAAAAACGAGAAGCCCAAACTTGTCGACGACGGAATTGCTGTAAAAGACTGGCAGAAGAAGATGTGGGCGAATGGGTCCTTCACGATCGCTGTGAAGCAGTTTATTGAGGCGAAACTACAGGGCGATAAGCAAAAAATGGTCTCTGCGCTGGATACTGCTCAGAGCATCGCAGCTGTAACCGTCGATAAAGGCATAACCAAAAAAATGGTTGCCACAGAAATCGCTGCTTATGCCAAGCGCAAGGCGCAAGCCGAGAAACCTCAAAAAAATGAGGCGATCGATGCTGCTGCACAGGGAGATACGCCAGTTCAAGCCGACGGCGGCACGCGTACAGACTTGGATATTTCTCTGGTTCCCAAGGTAGATTGGCAGACGTTTGTTAAACTCCATGACATCGATAATGAAGACACAGAAGATCTCAAGGCGATTGCGCTGCTTCTGATCAAAAAAGGCGAAGATCACGCATTGATGTCGTCAAAGAAGTTGCACCAAAAGCTGAAGAAACAGAAAAGTAAGTCCAAGTTTCAGAGCGCGAGTCATATTTTAGGGGCAATCAGAGATACGATGATCCGTAAGAAAGACGGTAAAAAGCCTAGGAAAGTGTCTAAGGCACCAGAGGCCGCCGACGGCTGAACCCCGCGGGGTATTGCCAAGTGATCTTTTGCGTGCTGGCACTTTCGAACGAAAGCCGAAAGGCTGGCCCGCATCTCTATTTCTACAGAATTTGGAGGTACAATAGCCAAAATGCGGCGAACGGCCGGATTGCCCCGCGACTCGCCCGCTCGAGCATCCCTACCTAATGCCGGCTTTGGGCTGGGGGGTGCCCTTGGTGTCACACGCGGCAGAGGTCGGCAATGAGCCCAATTTACCGGATGCTGCAATTTGTACGAACCTCAGCTAAGCGCTGTTCCGTGCCTTCTTGTCGGCTTTCGAGGTCGCAAAAACATGTACTGAGACCAGCAGAATGGAGAGCGCAACACCCACACCAATCACAACAGGTGCTTTCCAGAGAATGAGGATGGCTGCGACAATACGTAGGAACACTTCCCACGACCTGAGAGCCGCTTGGTCAAAACGCGCCAGCGCAGAGGCGAGCAGATAGAGCGCTGCCAGCAGGCGACAAAGTAGTATTGAAAGCGCGCCGAAATCGGTGTTTTCCGTATACCCATCCATAAGGACGCGCCGCCCGTTCTCGTCTGTGATCGTGACGGCCTCAGGGATGAGCAGCAGTTCGGGATACCACGCAAACACAAAGGGGATTGTGAACATCACGATGCCGACCCGAACGGCAGACAAGGCTGTACGCATCGGCTCGGTCCGGGTAATCGACGCTGCCGCGAAGGCGGCCACCGCAACTGGCGGCGTGATGGCGGAGGCGACGGCAAAATAGAATACAAACATATTGGCGGTGAAGAAGCTGACGCCAAGCTGGGCAAGAAGCGGGCCAAGCAACAACGCCACGTTTACATAGGCCGGGACCGTCGGCATCCCCATGCCGAGGAGGATCGCGCAGAGCATGGCACAAAGCAGCGCCAGCATAAGGTAGACGCCGCCCGTGATGGGTATCTCAAATCCGAACACGCTAACCGACGTGACCTGGGCCAACCAGGATGTCACGGCGCGGGTCAGTTCGCCCGTCAGGCCGCTTTCATTCAGGAATGCCGCGATGATTGAAACCGCGAACAGGAGCAGGAAAAGGCGCGAGATCAGAATGCCGCCCTCCCCGAGCGCGGTCAGAACCTTGCTTGGTTGTGCTCGGGTCTCGGGATCTATGAACATCAGCGGGAGTAGGAAGGCGACGGCCCACCATCCCGCCGAGACAGCATCGCCGGCTGCATTTACAATCGTTTGCACCACCACCTGTGGCAGCAGCGAGGTCATCCAACCCTGACTGATCGTGTCTTTGTTGCCCAGAAGCAGGAACAGGATTGTCAGGATCGGCAGGAAGATGATCCAAAGGTTGCGCCAATCCTGTCGTCCCATGATCAAGTCGCCTGGAATGTCCCGCATCGGCGCAACGTTTTCGCGTCGAGCCTGAAACATCACGGCGAGAAAGATCGAAACAAAGAATGCAATTGCAGGGATGAAGGCCGCAGTGATCACCTTGGTGTAGGGCACAGCCGTCAGCGCCACCAGTACGAAGGCCGCAATGCCCATGACCGGCGGCATGATCTGTCCGCCCGAGGACGCTGCCGCCTCGACCCCTCCCGCAAATTGAGGAGAGAACCCGTTGCGTCGCATCATCGGAATGGTGAGCCGACCCGTAGAGAGCACATTGGTTACAGGGCCGCCAGTGATGGTGCCAAACATCGCCGATGAGACGATGGCAGCATGCGCGGGGCCACCTCTTAAACTGCGCGTCACCCGTACCGCCAGCTTAATCAGCGAAGTGCCGCCTGCTGACGCGCCAAACAGTGCGCCCAGCACCACATAGGGAAAGACCTGGTTTATGATTATGTCCATGAAGCGGCCCATAAACCCATCCGGCGTTATGAAAACATTCGTCGCCTTTTGCACCGCTGCAGCCAAGGCGTCGCCGCCATCCGCCCCCAACTTGGTCAGCAAGAAATTATTGTCGCTCAGGTCAAACACCCATACCAGCGCGGTGACAACGGTATAAAGCACGACCATGCTGGCCACGATGACCAGCGGCAGGCCCCAGACCCGGATATTATATAAGAAAAAGAGCAGGATGATGGTAAAGAGCAGCGGTAAGCTCCAGATCCCAAGCCGGGCCTGACAGGCGGGTACCTCAGCCTCAAGGGTCAAGCCGGGGATCAAACCTGCGGACCTGTTCAGGGCGTCTTCGATCAGGCGTGCGCGCTCGCCTGTGATCTGGTCGATTAAGCAGACAGAGTCGATTTCGATCCAAAACCCCAAAGCCCCTAGAAGCGCTGCCACGACCAGACCGATGTCCAGTGCGGCCCCAAGCCAGGCCCGTTTGGGATGCGCCTCGCGCCAAGTTCGGTACAAGCTCCCATCAAGTGCCACAATCACCATCATCAGCACGAAGAGCGGCGGGAAAAAGTACTCTGTTGGAAAGCCCGAGATACGGAAAAACCGAATGCCGGTGAGCTCGCGCGCCCAGATCTGAAGTCCCGGTATCTCCGGCAGCGTGTTCACCATGCCGACCAAGACGAGCAAAAATGCGAGGAGCAGCGCGATGCGCTGCCCCTTTGGTCTTATCTTGGTCGTATCGTTCATGACCGGACCCTATTGCGAATTGCCGGAGACCTTAAGGTTTTACGCAATCCGCGATGCTGTGCCCCGCTTCCTCATAGGCGCGGACGGCACCAGGGTGCAGCTTCATCGTCACGGCACCGCAAACACCCTGACTTGTGCCGTCGATGTCTCCGAAGCTCAGGAAAAGATAAGGGCCACGGGGCGAGCCGGTTTCGAACCTTTCCTGCCCGGCGAGGTATGATTTGGTAATCTGATAGGCGAGGTCTTCGTCCATCGTCGCGGGCACGATCTGGGCGAATGCCAAGGCAAACGTGTCGAACGTGTCATCGTCAGTCACGATTGTGATGTCGTTTCCTGTGTAGGCGGCCCGGTATTCTTCGATTGGGATCGAGTATGGCGCGTTGCCAGGCGCGTTGACGATCTGTTGCCCCAACTCGCTGTTCAGCAGTTCGGAGGGCATATCATAAACTGTCGTGCCGCCAGCGGCAGCAATCGCAATCTGACGTCCAGACGGTAGACCTTCGGGAAGTGTCCAGCCATCGACCGCACCACCCGTAATCGTCGAAACCGTATCGGGCCAGGGTGTTTGGACGCCCTCATAGCCTTCGCCATCCTTCAAACCGGACAAAAGCTGGATTGCCGCCCGACCCGTTGTCAGAGCGGCACCGCGTGGCGGGCCATTGTAGATGCGCTTGCCTTCAATATCCTCGATCCCCTGAATCGCGCTACTATTGTAGTGACCGAACAATTGGGCAGACGGGGCCGAGAAGAACAATGCCCGAATGTTACCCGCGAGTTCCGCTCCCTTTTCGGCACCAACGCCTGAATAGGGGCCGACTCCGCGCGACAAGAGAAAGGGCAAGATCAGCGGCGCAGGCGCCATATCAAGCTGTCCTTCTGCAACAGCCTGAACCGAGTTCGTCAGCGTGGCCCCTTCGGTGATCTGCATTGTCGCCACACCGTCCGCGTCCAGAACGGCGGCAAGCGTTGTGTCAATGTAATGTGGTGTAGACCCCGGCGAGGTGGTTTCCGCAGTCAGTGTCGCTTGAGCGAAAGCTGCAGCGGGCAACAACGCCAGTATCGCTCCCGCGATGGATGTCTTGATCATTTTTTCCTCCCTGAACGGTGCGCTTGCGGGCGCACAGTATTTCCGCTTGTCACGGGGCTCCGGCCTAAGGTTTGCAAAGATTATGTGACTTGTCACGTAAAATAATTGCTGATTTTATTGCCGGCAGGAGGACCCATGACAACAGCCCAGAATGATCGCGTAGATCGCTACAAAGCGCGGTGTCTCACACAGGAACGTAACCTGTTTGGTCGTCTACAGGCGGCGGCGTTGGCCTCCCGCACGCAAGCCAAGCGTTTGCTCAAATCCAAAGGAGATCTGTCGATTACCGAGTGGCGCGTTCTTTGGGATTTGGCAGAGGCCGGTCCTTTGACAGTGACAGAGATGGCCTCCATCCAGAGAACAGATCACGCCCTGATCAGCCGCACCATCCCGGCCATGATTGAGAAGGGCTATGTCGCAACCAAAACAGGCACAACGGATCGCAGGACGTCTTTGGTCGCGCTGACAGCTGCTGGGCGCTCCGTTTTTGAGGGAACATCCGTGATCATGTCACAGCGGCGGGCTGCTCTTTCAACTGCGTTTTCCGAAGCCGATCTCGACGTATTCCTCGGCCTGATCGACCGTTTCGAGCAGTTCGTAGAAGACCCGAAATCACTCAGTCCGGCGACCGAGGGCACGGCATGACCGATAGACCCAATGTATTGTGGATCATGGCAGATCAGCTTCGTTTCGACTATCTAAGCTGCTACGGACACCCCCATCTTCACACGCCCCATATCGACGCGCTGGCCAAGCGCGGTGTGCGTTTTGATCGTGCTTATGTCCAATCGCCCGTTTGTGGGCCGTCACGCATGTCCGCCTACACAGGGCGTTACGTGCGCAGCCATGGGTCAACCTGGAATGGCATGCCGCTTCGGGTCGGTGAACCCACGCTGGGCGATCACCTGCGCCAGGCCGGTGCCCGTGCTGTGCTGGTCGGCAAAACCCACATGATCGCCGACAAAGAAGGTATGGCTTGGCTCGGTATCGATCCGAAAAGCGAAATCGGAGTGCATCGGTCAGAATGCGGCTTCGAGCCATTCGAGCGTGACGATGGTCTTCATCCCGATAGCCCGCGTCAACAATGGTCTGCCTATGACGACTACCTCGTAGCCCATGGTTACGACAGCGACAATCCTTGGGAAGATTTTGCCAATTCCGGCGTAGACGAGAGTGGAGAGCTCCTGTCGGCCTGGCTGCTCAAGAATTCCCGTCTTCCTGCCAACGTCCCCGAGAAGCATTCGGAAACCGCCTACATGACGGACCGGGCCATGGATTTCATGGAAGAGGCCACGGCAGACGGCCGTCCGTGGATGTGCCACCTCAGCTATATCAAGCCGCATTGGCCCTATATCGTTCCGGCACCCTATCACGACATGTATGACGAGACGCATATTGTTGATCCGATCCGGTCTGATGCCGAACGCGAAACCGATCATCCTTTGATGCGCGCCTACCTCGACGCCCGCGTCTGTCGCAGTTTCTCGCGTGATCATGTGCGCGAACACGTCATCCCAGCCTACATGGGCCTGATCAAACAGTTGGACGACAATCTGGGCCGACTGTTCGCTTGGATGGATGAGAAGGGGCTGAGCGAGAACACAATCATCGCCGTTACCTCGGATCACGGTGACTACATGGGCGATCACTGGATGGGGGATAAGGACTTCTACCACGAAATGGCGGTCAAAGTGCCACTGATCATCGCGGACCCTCGCGCTGAGGCCGATGCGAACCGGGGGACGGTTTCAGACGCACTTGTCGAAATGATCGACCTCGCGCCCACGTTCATGACAGCGCTCGGCTGCGCGCCAAAACCCCACGTGATCGAAGGGCGCGATCTGACGCCGCTTTTACACGTAACCGAAGGGTTTTCTCGCCATTATGTGATCAGCGAGCATGACTATCACTGGTCCGAGATGGCAGCGTCGCTCGATGTGCCGCAGGAAGATGCCCACACGACCATGATCTTCGACGGCCGATGGAAATACATTTCCTGTGAAGGGTTCGCGCCGGTCCTCTTCGACCTTGAGAACGATCCGGACGAACTTGAAGATCTCGGACGCTCGGACGGGCCGACGCACGTCGAGGTGCGCTCGCGAATGAAAGCAGCCTTGCTCAGATGGGCGACCCGTCACCACACGAGGATCACGGCCACACCTGCTGTTTTGGCACGCCAGAAAACGGCCGCGAAAGATGGAATTCTCATCGGGTTCTGGGATGCAAAGGAATACCTAAGTGCGACAGGGCAAGCCTTCAGTGACTTAGAGCCGTCCGGGAATAGTTGAATTCCGAGGCGCGTGTTTCCCAACAATGAACACATTGGCTCAGCAGCAGTACTCCTTCGATTAAACTGGTGTCACAATTTTTTAACCTGTAGCGGTCATTCGAATTGAATTCACTAAAGTCAACCTCGTCCGCTTTGCAGTCTTCGGCTCGGCCAACTTGATGCGCTCAGTTGCCAATGACCGCTTCAGGGAAGCTGCACCGCAGCGTCGCGATCGCCGGCGAATGTCCGCAATGGGCCGTCTTTTTCCGAGCAACAGGCGCTTGATGAGCGGATGCTGCGCCTGCTCCGATGGCGGCAGTGAGCCCAAATTTACCGATTTCTGGAAAGTGGCGAACGGCAGCTTTGCAGCACTTTGCGGACTGGTTAGCGAAGGTCGTTTCGAACGCCGAAATTGCGAGATTGATCAGCCTGGCTTGCCGATAAGTCGTCTTGCTACTGCGATAAAAGGATCAGAAACCCAACATCGGCGTATCAGACCAGGGCCGGAATATCGGGTTCGCCATTCAGGAAGCTGCCACGCCAAGCCTCCTCAGTCGAACAGTGTCGATGTGGGCGGAGCAGCGAGGTACCTCAAAACCTTTGCCAAGAATTTGCATCAACTGAGGACATCATTAGCATGTGTTTGATTATACAGTGTGCTGTCAGATCTACTGAAATTTTGTCCGGGAGAGTAGCGGTTTTGGCGACCGAATGAGGTTCGGTTTGAGCGTATCCAACGACATCGTGGAAATTTGGGTGTGCCGATCGGTCGCATCATGGTATCATGTAAGTAACCGGTGTTCGACCGGCGTACGATTTGATCGGTCGGCGCCTACCTACTCTCGAGAGGGGGGTCTGCAAATGGTGAAGCCAATCAAAACAATCGGAAATCCCCTTTCTTGGGTGCTGCACGTTCTCGGCGATGCTTCACACTATACTCAGGATGCGGCTCATGAAATTGGTGGTGATCCGCAAGCACACCCAACAGTGAATCAGATCAGCATCGAAGATCTACGGATTGCGCTCAGGAAAGGAGCGGAAGACTTTGGGGCGCTTCGCACGGATGTGCTTTTCATCGTTATTCTCTATCCCATTGTCGGGCTCTGCCTTGCAGCCTTCGCCTTCCAGCGCGAACTACTGCCTTTACTGTTCCCGCTGATGTCAGGTTTTGCGTTGCTGGGACCGATTGCCGCCGTCGGTCTATACGAGATGAGCCGCTGCCGAGAAAAAGGAGAGCCGGCAGGCTTTCGCGCCGCTCTTGGTGTCATGGGATCACCGGCCATAGCAGCCGTGCTCACGATAGGTCTTGGTCTGGTGTTAATGTTCATAGCCTGGATGTTGACAGCTTATCTGATCTTTACCTTGACCTTGGGGCCAGAGGCACCTGCTTCCGCAAGGACGTTCTTTGTGGATGTCTTCACGACCGGTCCTGGGTGGACGATGCTGATCGTCGGTTGCGCAGTGGGGTTTGTCTTTGCGGCAGCTACGCTTGCAATGACCGTTGTCTCGATACCGCTGGCATTGCACCGCCATGTTGGTGTCCCCGTCGCAATCGCGACGTCGTTGGAACTGACGCGAAAGAACCCGGTGACCGTGGCGGTATGGGGGCTTATTGTCGCGACATTCCTTGCCATAGGGACGATACCATTGTTCCTTGGGCTTATCTTCGCTTTCCCGATCCTCGGACATGCGACATGGCACCTATATCGGCGGGCGGTAGCCCAATAGGCTGAACGCTCAGGAAAACCGCCCAATGGTGAACTTGGGAAGTTCATCTAGGAAGGTTGGCACGCATCGTCAATATGGCCGCGAACGCCTCAACACGACGCACCTTTTCTCATTTATTTCAGTGCCTTACATCTGAGGTACCCCGAATTCACGATTTGTGATACAATTTGGCGCAACAGTCGCGACAAATGGCTTCTGTGCCTGTGCGCGGTTGAGCCGAGGAAAGGCGCGTCATGGTCGTCGTAATCGCTCTGGTTGTCGTAGTTGTAGGGTCAATCCTGTTCCACCTGCTTAGCCCATGGTGGTGGACCCCTATTGCGTCAAACTGGGGATATATCGACGCGACCCTCGTTATCACCTTCTGGATCACCGGGTTTGTATTTACGGCCGTCATCCTATTCATGGCGTATTGTGTTTGGCGGTTTCGTCACGAACCGGGGCGGGTCGCCGCGTTCGAGCCGGAAAACAGGCGACTGGAAATTTGGCTGACCGTGGTCACAGGGTTGGGAGTGGCCGCGATGCTGGCCCCGGGCCTTGTCGTCTGGAAGCAGTTTGTGACCGTTCCGGATGATGCCACTGAAGTTGAAGTTTTTGCGCAGCAATGGTCGTGGAGTTTTCGCTTGCCTGGTGAGGATGGCCGTCTGGGGACGTCGGATGCAGCTTTGGTCGGTCCGGATAATCCTCTTGGGATCAGTCCATTCGACCGCTTTGGGCAGGACGATATCATCATTGAATCAGACGATTTGTACCTTCCGATTGGGAAACCGGTGAAGATGGTTCTTCGGTCGGTCGATGTTCTTCACAATTTCTACGTGCCCGAGTTTCGCGCCAAGATGGATATGGTGCCCGGGATGGTCACCTACTTCTGGTTCACGCCGACGCGGATCGGTGAGTTCGAGGTTTTATGTGCAGAACTGTGCGGTGTCGGTCACGGCCACATGCGCGGCTACGTGCAAATCCAAGAGGAGACAGATTATCAAGCCTGGCTGCAGGAGCAGCGAACCTTTGCAGAGCTTTGGGAGGAAAGAAGGGTTAGGACCGCGAGCAGCGACCCTGAACAATAGAAACTTTCAAAGTTGCTCCGCCGCCCGACAAGCCAAGCCGTTTCGGCTAGGAGGAGCATAAATGGCCAATATCCCCTATCGGCCCGATGAACAGGTCCCGCCGGCAGAAGTGCCGGACGTCCATCCACCGCATCCGCACACGTGGATCAGGCGGTGGGTGTTCTCGCAAGATGCGAAATACATCGCAATCCAGTACTCAGCCACTGCGATCGCGATAGGGTTGGTGGCCTTGGTCCTGTCCTGGCTGGTGCGCCTGCAACTGGGGTTTCCGGACGTTTTTTCATTCTCGGCCGAGGCCTATTATCAGTTCATCACTATGCACGGGATGATCATGGTGATCTACCTGCTGACCGCGATCTTTCTTGGCGGCTTTGGCAACTACCTGATCCCGCTGATGGTCGGGGCCCGTGACATGGTGTTCCCTTTCGTGAACATGCTGAGCTACTGGGTTTACCTTTTGGCCGTTCTGGTGCTGGTCGCGAGCTTCTTTGTGCCCGGCGGGCCCACGGGGGCGGGCTGGACGCTTTACCCACCACAGGCGATCCTGAGCGGGACACCGGGTGGACAGGATGCAGGCATCATTCTGATGCTGCTTTCACTGATCCTCTTTATTATCGGCTTCACGATGGGCGGTCTGAACTACGTCGTGACTGTTCTTCAGGCACGGACCCGTGGCATGACCTTGATGCGGATGCCCCTGACAGTTTGGGGCATCTTCACCGCGACGGTCATGGCATTGCTCGCATTCCCAGCCTTGTTTGTTGCTTGTGTGATGATGTTATTCGACCGCCTGCTTGGCACAAGTTTCTTTATGCCAACGCTTGTCGAAATGGGTGAGCAGCTGTCATACGGAGGCGGTAGCCCGATCGTGTTCCAGCATCTGTTCTGGTTCTTCGGCCACCCCGAAGTCTACATCGTGGCACTCCCGGCCTTTGGTATCGTGTCGGACTTGATCAGTGTACATGCTCGTAAGAATGTGTTCGGATACCGGATGATGGTCTGGGCCATCGTTATCATCGGTGCACTGTCCTTCATCGTCTGGGCGCATCACATGTATGTCTCGGGGATGCATCCGTATTTCGGTTTCTTCTTCGCCACGACGACGCTGATCATCGCGGTGCCAACTGCGATCAAGGTCTACAATTGGCTGTTAACGCTTTGGCGCGGTGACATTCATCTGACATTGCCCATGCTCTTTGCCCTCAGTTTCGTGGTCACTTTTGTCAACGGCGGTCTTACTGGTCTCTTCCTCGGAAATGTGGTGGTTGATGTGCCGCTGTCCGACACCATGTTTGTCGTCGCGCACTTTCATATGGTGATGGGGGTTGCGCCGCTGATGGTCATTTTTGGCGCAATTTACCACTGGTACCCCCTGATGACCGGTCGCATGTTGAACGAGGCCATGGGGCAAATACATTTCTGGGTCACATTCATCGGAACCTACGCGATCTTTTTCCCGATGCATTACGTTGGTCTGGTCGGTGTGCCACGGCGCTACCCCGAGATTGGTGATCCAGCATTCATCACGACGCCAGTGGACGGGCTGAACGCATTCATCAGCATTGCCGCCTTCATCGTCGGCGCAGCGCAAATCCTGTTTCTGTTCAATATTGCATGGAGCGCACGAAGAGGTCGGGACGCTGGCGGCAATCCCTGGCGTGCAGCATCACTTGAATGGCAGACACCGCAAACACCTCCGCGCCACGGCAACTGGGCTGATGAACTTCCCGTCGTGTATCGTTGGGCCTACGACTACAGCGTGCCCGGCGCACCAGAAGATTTCATTGCGCAGGACGATCCGTGGGTGCAGCAAACGGCACCAACATGACCGTCATACTCGCCTTTTTGGTAACGATCATTGCGCTGGCATTCTGGTGGCTGCTCCAACAAGGTGTGATGTCCAAGCCCTGGCTTGAAACAGGACCCATGGAGGAAGCGGCAGGCAGGTCCGGCTTTCCAGTCGAGCGTCTCGGGCTTGGCGTGTTCCTTGTTGTGATCGGATCGCTTTTCGCACTTTTCGGCAGCGCATTTATCATGCGGATGGATCTGGAAATATGGCCCTCATTGACCCTGCCACCGGTTGTCTGGATCAATACCGCCCTGTTGGTGGTGGCGAGCATTTTTCTGCGGCTGGCCACGCGTCGCAGCGATACGCGTCGGCTAACGCGGGACACGACCATTGCCGGATTGGCGACCGGCGGTTTTTTGGTTGGACAACTCCTCGCGTGGCGAGAGTTGCAGGTGGTGGGAGATGGCCTCACGTCCGGCCCCGCAGCAAGCTTCTTCTACATGCTGAGCGGTCTGCATGGACTGCATATCCTCGGCGGCATCCTCGCACTTGGTGTTTTGATAGCGCGCAGTGGAGGCGACCCGGACCGGACCAAACTCAACGTGGGTCTTTGTGCCACATATTGGGACTTCCTTCTGGTCGTGTGGATTGGGCTGCTGCTTCTATTCATGGGACTGGCCAACCAGTTGCTCGACATCTGTCGCACCATTCTAACGTGAGGGAACACTATGGCTGAGAGCACTTTGCAAACGGACCGCCCAGAAGGCCTCGACGGGTTTGTACGGGACTGGAGCTCTGACCAGCGCACGTTCAAGCGGGTGTCTTGGGGCAAGGCGATGATGTGGATTTTTCTGCTAAGCGATACGTTCGTCTTCAGCATCTTTCTGATCGGGTACATGTCGGCCCGCATGTCCACTAAATCTGACTGGCCCAATACCAGCGAAGTGTTTTCATTGCATGTGGGCGGCGCAGACCTGCCACTTCTTCTGATTGCGATAATGACTTTCGTCCTGATTTCATCAAGCGGGACAATGGCGATGGCCGTGAGGTGCGGTTATGCCCGCGCACGCAAGGCGACAGCCGGGCTCATGTATCTTACTGCGTTTCTGGGTGCGACCTTTGTCGGCATGCAGGTTTTCGAATGGACCAAGCTGATCCAAGAAGGTGTACGCCCCTGGGGCAACCCCTTCGGCGCAGAACAGTTCGGCGCCAGTTTTTTCATGATCACCGGTTTCCACGGTACACACGTTTCGATTGGCGTCCTGTTCCTGATCATCATCGCGACCAAGATCTGGCGAGGTGAGTTCGACCGGCCCGGCCGAACCTGGCTAAAATCGGACGCCGGCGACTATGAGGCGGTCGAAATCATGGGGCTCTATTGGCACTTCGTTGATCTGGTTTGGGTCTTCATCTTTGCGTTTTTCTATCTTTGGTAAGGAACGGTCATGACAGACACGACAACGCTTAAGCCAGCAACAGCTCACGTCGAGGGGCAGCAACATCCTCTCAAACTCTACTTCCTTGTTTGGGGGTTGCTCTTCGTTCTCAGCGCTTTCTCCTACTTTGTCGACTACGTTGGCTTGCAGGGGCTGCTGCGCTGGTCCTTGATTATTGTCTTCATGCTCTTGAAGGCGGGCCTGATCGTCGCCGTTTTCATGCACATAGCGTGGGAACGTCTGGCCCTTGCCTATGCTATCCTGCTGCCGCCGTTGGCCGTGTTGGCCTTCCTTGCGATCATGACTTTCGAGTCCGACTACACCCTTGCAACCCGGATATCCGTTTTCTCCGGCCCCTGAGGCGGACAGATCGGATCAACAGTTCAGAGGCGTCAGTCTCCTCTTCAAATGCCTCCGGACCGCAACAGCCACCGGACGGCTGCGTCGACAAGAAGTGCGGTGAAGACGGCGTAAAGGTAAATGATCGAGAAGACAAAAAGTGACTTTGCCGGCGCGCGCGATACATCAATCGGTGTTCGAAGGAGCAGCCACGCGCGGCGCAGAAATTCAATGCCCAACGCTGTTGCAAGTATGCCGTACAATGGTCCCGCCATGCCCACGAACGACGGTGCAGCACCAATGGGGGAAAGCACGATAGCGTAGGCAAAAATCTGTCTTTTGGTCGCAGCCTCACCCGCCACGACAGGTAGCATCGGTATCCGGGCGGCCGCATAATCGGTCGACTTGAGCAGGGCGAGAGCCCAAAAGTGTGGCGGCGTCCAAAGGAAAGTGATCAGAAACAGCAGCCATGGTTCCCAGTCCAGCGAACCCGAAATTGCGGTCCATCCGATCACCGGCGGCAAAGCGCCCGCAGCACCACCAATCACGATGTTTTGCGGAGTAACGAACTTGAGCCACATCGTATAAAAGACGCTGTAAAAGATGATTGTTGCCGCGAGCAGACATGCAGAAAGCGGGTTGGCAGAGAATGCGAGCACGATGACGGAGATCGTGGCGAGTCCCATACCGAAAACGAGCGCTTCGGTGGACGAAACCACCCCAGCTGGCAAAGGCCGGTTCGAAGTCCGTGCCATCTTTGCGTCAATGGGTGCGTCATACCACATGTTCAGCGCCCCGGCGGCGCCGGCACCTATTGCGATCGCCGAAATCGAAATGACAGCTCTGCCAAAAGACAAATCCCCCGAGGCCAAAGCCATGCCGACAAGTGCCGTGAAGATCGCAAGCGACATGACTCTTGGCTTTGTAAGCGCGATGAAGTGGGCCGCCCGACTGAACCTGAACTTAAGCACAGTACGTGCAAAAAAGCCGTCCGCGATCGGCATTTAATCGCTCCTCCCGAGGCACTTCATCTTAACGCATCAGTGGCCCAGCGGCAATTTTCTTGATCCAGTCGTCCGCAGCGCAAACCAATAGGGTGCTTTCGATAGTGATGCGACGATGCACCGCGCTGATTCCAAAGTGTTCTTCGATGGTAGCGCTCGATAGGGAAGCGTCATCAAGCAGACGTTGGCGCAAATGCGGCGAATGGCAGCTAAGTCCCGCGATTTGGTCGTCCGATGGAAACGATACTGTGCACTTGCGGCGAATGTCAGGTTTGGCGAGCCGCACCGCAGCGTCGGTATTGGGAGATGAATGGCAGGTTTGGGCCGTCTGGCTCGACAATCAGGGCCTCGAACTTAAGAAGGCTCTGGCAGCGCGATATCTCTCGTTTCGCTCAAGCAATAGGTGCGGAAGAAACGAACCGGACGCTTGCGCCCGAGCGACAAACATCTGGTTCGCGGTGGTCAGGTCAGTTTATGACGCAAAAGCCAATTTCGTATGACGTTCGACAATATTGTAGTGGCGGACCGAGGAGGATTCGAACCCCCGACCCCTTGATTCGTAGTCAAGTACTCTATCCAGCTGAGCTATCGGTCCACTGTCGGGCGGTTTAGTCCCGTGGTTCGGGGTTTGCAAGAGCTTATCTCGGCAAAAGTGCACCGCAGGTCAGATGTCATCACCTTTCGGCAATCGGATAGAAAAAACTGTCCCCTTGGGCCCCGTTCGGTCCAACTCAAGTGCACCGCCATGCCCGCGCACCAACTCTTGGGCAATGGCTAGACCAAGCCCTGTACCACCCTTTGCAACACCGCCCTGAAATGGCTGAAACAGATGCTCTTGGGCTTTGGGAGGTAGGCCGGGGCCCGTGTCAGAGATCTCGATCCACCAATTGTCAGCATCCTCGTAGGCGGACACATTAATCTCGCCCGGTTTTCCTGTGGCAATGATGGCTTGTCGCGCGTTGCGCACAAGATTTGATACTACGCGGAACAACTGTTCCGGATCTGCACGAAGCGAGAACAGCGGAGGGATGTTTTCACTCAGCGACAGGTCGTGATCACCGACCGCAAGGCGTTCGCTGTCCAATACGTCCGCCACCAGATCATCGAGAGTGAAGATCATAAGCGTGGGGCTGGGTTCCTCGGCCTTCCCAAACGCCAGCGTACTTTCGCACAGGTGCACAGCTCTTGTCATGGAGTTCACCAGCTTTGGCGCCATGCGCCGCACAAGCGGATCTTCAGACGCCTCGATACGGTCCGTAAATAGCTGAGCCGAGGTCAGGATGTTACGCAAATCATGGCTGATCTTGGACACGGCACTGCCAAGTTGCGCGAGGCGATCTTTTTGGCGCAGGGCCGATATGAGTTCCGTCTGTAGACTGCGCAGGGCTTCCTCGGCCTCGCGCAGTTCAGTCACGCCAGCATTTGGCGTTATGATACGCCTCGCATCCTCAGGTGCCGCCGCATAGCGCTGCATGTGACCGACGACACCGCGGATCGGCTTCACAAGGATCGCACGGACTGCAACGAACAAAAGCCCCGCGGTGACAATCGAGATGACAGCGGAAAGAACAAGGATGCGGATACCATAATCAATCATGGAAGCGCGCAGCGGCGCCGTTTCCATTGTAACTTCGATCAGAAGCCCGGCTTCGCGAGTTGGCGCCCCTATCACACGGATGACTTCGTTGTCGGGTTCAAGGATGCGCATCAATGCATCGCGTATCAGAACCGGGGCGGTGCCATCCCGCAGGTCGAAGGTGTCATCGATGGGTTGGGGCATCGGTGATGACAACATCAATTGCCGCACTTCATCCCGCCGCAGAACGACGTTGAAAACACCCGCGTTCACCAGCAATTCTTCTTCGAGATCGCTGTCGATCATGTCGTCAGCCAGCAAGGCAAGCGATGCAATCTGGGCGCGTTCGAGGCGGTTCTGCAGATATTCCTCCCGGAACCGCGCAATAGACGGCACAAAGATCAAAACCTCGGCCAGCATCACGAAGATCGTGGTCAGGATAAGGAAGCGGCCAGAGAGAGAGTTCATCATCGTGCTATGTGCTCAGGGAATAAGGCGTTGTACAAGACCTACCACCCGCTTAACCGTGTTGCTTTCAAAAAGGCGCGGACTGAAATAGGCACCGGCAACGCGTTTGTTGACCTCGCCGATGGTCGGATACGGCGACACCATCGCGGCGACTTGGCTCATCTTCATATTGTTTGCAATCACCAGTGACCACAGGTTGATCAACTCACCTGCCTGATGACCGGCAATGGAGGCACCAACAGGTCGTCCCTTAACCACCATAACCTTGATCAAGCCTTCGGTTTTGCGTTCCGCGATCGCCCGGTCGTTGTGATTGTAGTGAAACCGGACAACTTCCAGCTTGTTGCCGTGTGTCTCGCGCGCCTGCGCCTCGGTTGGCCCGACCTGTGCCAGTTCGGGGTCGGTATATGTCGCCCACGGGATATGTGCGGTCTTGGCTTTGGACGGCAACGCAAACAGCAATGACCGGATGATGACCCCGGCATGGTAGCCCGCCATGTGTGTGAACTGTAGTCCACCAGCGACGTCCCCAACGGCATAGACGCGGCGGTTGGTCGTGCGCAAGCTATCGTCAACCTTGATCCCTGCGTGGGTGGTTTCGATCCCGGCGGCCTCAAGGTTCAGCTTGTCCGTGTTCGACTTGCGGCCGACAGCCATCAACAGATGCGACCCGGTAAACCTGCGACCGTCCTTGGTGTAAACTGTTACAGTGCCATCTCCACCTTCGATCCTATCGGCCAAGGCACCTTCCGCAATCTCTATTCCCTCACCGCGCAGGTTGTTGAGAACTACTTCGGCCATCTCAGGGTCATCCTTGCCCAGCGCGATGTCCCCTTCGATCACGGTCACCTTGGACCCGAGACGGCAGTGCGCCTGCGCCATTTCCATCCCGATGGGGCCACCGCCGATAATCAGCAGATGTTCAGGGCGTTCGCGCAGTTCCCACAAGGTTTCATTTGTCAGATATGGCACTGTATCAATGCCATCAATCGGCGGCACGAAGGGGCTCGAACCCGTGGCAATGACGATACGACGCGCCGTGATGACCGTGTTGCCCGCCTGCACCTCTTTGTCCGAGATGAAGTGACCAAACTCACGGATAACATGCACACCAAGGCCTTCGAAGCGTTCCTGGCTATCGACCGGTTCGATCTGCGCTATCACCTGGTTCACATGGTCCTTGGCGGCAGCATAGTCGATCTGCGGGACGGCATTGGCGACGCCGTAGTCAGCGCTGTGCTCCTGCCCATATGCCATCTTGCCGCTTGCAATCAGCGCCTTCGATGGGACGCAGCCATAGTTCAGGCAATCACCGCCCATCTTATGTCCTTCGAGCAGGACAACCTTGGCCCCCATCTGGACCGCACCGACCGCAACGGACAACCCGCCTGACCCGGCCCCGATCACCAGGAGATCAGTCTTGATACGTTTCATCGGTTCAAAGACCTTTCTTGCCTGTAACGGCCTTGACCACGACCGGCAGCAGCGATAGCGCCGCGAGCCCAAGGATAGGCAACAGGACATGCGGTTCAAAAATGATGCCAAGGTTCGGCGACTCTCCACGAGCGAACACTTCGCCCAAACCGGCGCCGACCGATGTGTATACGACTGATCCCGGGATGATGCCTAGAAAGGTCGAGATGACATAGCGGTGCAGCGGTACCTGCATGAAAGCCGGGATGAGGTTGGCAACAAAGAACGGAACGACCGGCACCAAACGGATCACAAACAGCATGGACCACTGGTTTTCATCAATGCCGTCCTTGATCTTTTTGATGGTCCCTTTGGACGCTTCCATGCGTTGACCCAAGGTTTCTCCGAAGCCGTGGCGCGCCGCCAGAAAGATGATCGACGCTCCAATTGTGGCCGCCGTCACAGTGAATATCGATCCAAAGACCGTCCCAAAAAGAAAACCGCCCGTCAGTGTGGCGATACTTGCACCGGGCAGTGAAAACCCCACAATCAGGATATAGATCGCAACATACACCAACGCCGTCATCAGGTAGTTGCCGTCGCGAAAGGCAATCAGCGCCTCACGATTGTCTGCTAGGGTCTGGAAGCTAAGGTAGTCGCGCAAGGTAAAAGCGCCAATCGCAGCAACGATCAGAATGCCGATCAGCGGGAGGTTCCGCATCAGGCTGGATTTGCGTGGTTGGCTCGTGTCGGTCATACCAATTCCTCTGAGGCGCTCTTTGCCTTGCGCCATGCGTTGCGGTGGTTGTGACCTGAAAATGCGCCCGTCGCACCTGTCAAAACAGGGTGTTCACGGCCCGTTGAACGGATATGTCCAATTCCGTGAGGTTTTTTGCCGCTCTTGTGCGTCATTGAAACATAGATCGGCCTGCCCGGACCCTTTTGTTGCAATGATGACGAAATTAGGTGTCCAAAGGGTTTACTTGCCCCCCTCGCCGCTTTAGAGGACGGGCTTCGAATACAGCCCCTCCCGAATCCGCGGGACCCGAGGGCCAACAGACCCGGAGCCAATGCGATGAAACGCACCTACCAACCTTCGAATCTCGTGCGCAAGCGGCGCCACGGTTTCCGTGCCCGCATGGCAACCAAAGCTGGCCGCAAAATCCTCAACGCCCGCCGCGCCCGCGGTCGGAAGTCGCTGAGCGCATAAAGCACGCACCCGAAAGGGATGATCATGACCCCGCCGGAGGCCTTTTCGCCCAGCTTTGACGCTGGCGAAGATATGCCGCCGGCGGGGCCATTGCGTTTGGAGACAATGAAAAAGCGGGCAAATTTTCTGCGCGCTGCCCGAGCCAAGCGCGTCGTGATGCCCGGCTTTATCCTTCAGGTGCGCCTGCGGCATGACGATGGCCCAATCCAAATTGGCTTCACGTGCTCAAAGAAGGTTGGCAACGCCATCGCGCGGAACAGGGCCAAGCGCCGCTTGCGCGAAGTGGCGCGGCACGTGCTCAGCCACCGGGGTTCACCTGCAACAGACTATGTGTTTGTGGGACGTGCCACAGAAACAGCCACACGACCTTTTGCTGCGCTTATCGACGACTGCAATGCAGCATTGGACAAGCTGCAATGAGCCCACTTGCCTTTTGCGTCTCCCTACCCGTCCGTGCCTATCGCCTGCTCTTTTCCCCGTGGGTTGGCTTCAATTGCCGCTACCAGCCCACGTGCAGCGCCTATGCAATGGAAGCGTTGGAAAAGCATGGCGCGATCAAAGGAACCTGGATGGCAGCACGACGCATCGGGCGGTGCCATCCCTGGGGCGGCGACGGTTACGATCCGGTGCCAGAACGGGACGATCCGTAGGAAAGTGGCCGCTCCGCTGTCCTGGGGGGCGAGGCGGGAGCGGCCTATTTTCCGCCGCGCAATTCGCAGCGGGGTATGCACGCCACAAGTTTTGATCTTGAGCGCATCAGTTAGATAGTAACGCTCAGAATGAGTTCCAATACTGTCACTGCTTTTCGAAAGTGATGATGACATCGCCGATGTCGATGCCTGCGCGTTTCATGTAGGCGCGGTTCAACAGGCGATCTTCACTCAGTAGCCACATCCAGTCATCGAATGTCACACGCAGCGTCCCATCGGGAACGGGCAGATCAATCGTGTACTGCCAGTTGAAGGTGTCGTCCTTCTCTTGCCCCGTCGCAATTCCGATCACACCCGGTGCGGTGCCTTCCCAACTGTCCGGTCCTGTTTTTCGCAGCGTCCAAACACGCTGTTCGGTGCTGTTGTCTTCATAGACAAAATCCTCGACCAGAGTGAGCGTCTGCCCATCCCAAGTACCGTTGATGTCTACTGTAAATCGACGGCGAACAGTGCCAAAAACATCTTGAAACTGGCCGTATGCCGTGACGCGCCCATCAAAGAACTCTTCGAGGTTCAGCTTCCGCTCAGACAAAGCCGCATCATCTATCGACGGCTTGCCAGTACAGGCCCCAAGAACCACCAATCCCAAGGCCAAGATTGCCCAGCGCATGACCACACCCCTTTTACATTTTGATATGGATACGCTGCACAGGCTCTTTTGGTTCACGGTCTGCTTGGTATATGAGGGCGCAATCGCAGCCCAAAGGTGGCCCTATGCTTGACGACAGCGACGACATTCACCCTCTTTTCGCCGGGGCGCCCGCAACAACCGAATTCAAGAAACTGCGCAAACGGCTCGTGCGGTACGCGCGCGAGGCGATCGACCAATATGGCATGATCGAACCGGGTGGCAAATGGCTGGTCTGCCTGTCCGGTGGCAAAGACAGCTACACATTGCTGGCCGTTCTCCACGAACTGAAATGGCGCGGGCTTTTGCCTGTCGAATTGCTGGCCTGCAATCTGGATCAGGGTCAGCCCGGCTTTCCTGCAACTGTCCTTCCGGAGTTTCTGGAGCGCATGCAGGTGCCCAATCGGATCGAGTATCAAGACACATATTCAATTGTTGTCGACAAAGTGCCTCAAGGCCGAACCTTCTGCGCCCTGTGTTCACGGCTGCGGCGTGGCAACCTATATCGCATCGCGCGCGAGGAAGGCTGCACCGCAGTTGTGCTGGGCCATCACCGCGACGACATTCTGGAAACCTTTTTCATGAACTTGTTTCACGGCGGGCGCCTTGCCACGATGCCGCCGAAACTTGTGAATGAAGAGGGGGATTTGTTCGTTTACCGCCCCCTCGCCCACGTTGCCGAGGCAGATTGCGAGAAGTTCGCGAAGGCAATGAACTATCCCATCATCCCCTGCGATCTGTGCGGTAGCCAGGACGGGCTGCAAAGACAGCAAGTCAAACAGATCCTCGACGGCTGGGAAGCCAATAGCCCGGGGCGCCGTCAGGTCATGTTCCGGGCGTTGATGAATGCGCGGCCGTCCCATCTGCTGGATCCCAAGCTTTTTGACTTCGCAGGCCTCTTGCGCAGTTCCGAAAAATTTGAAGAAAAAAACGTGAACATTCCCGACCTGCGTTAAGCGCTGACTTACCCCGTTCTCCTATTGCTTGACCAACGTGCGGCCGACGCCGTGGGTATGAACAAGGGGTCAAACATGCAGTTCCGCACGCCAGACAAGCTGAAATTATTGCGCGAACACGCAACGACGATGCTGACTGGTCCCCAGATGCTTGCATTCCTTCCTGCAATGATGCTGGCGGCATTCTGGATTTGGGGTGAAGTCGCATTGATTGCCGTCGCCATCGCATTGCCGGTTGCGTGGTTTGTCTTCGGCGGGGTCGAGGATCTGTTGCGCAAACGCATTGCCCGAAACCTGCAGCCGGGTCTCGTCTCGCAGGATGACTTTGCCGACAAGGTCGATGTGATGCTTGCAGACGCGCCACGCGCCGACCGGAACAGCGCCATCTTCTCGATTGAGCTGGACGACCACACCGCCCTCAGCGAACGGTTCGAACCTGCTGCAACGGACCGTATCCTGAAAGCGGTGGCAGACCGCCTGGTCGCCACTATGAGAGATACAGACATAGTCTGTCGCACCGGCGATTTTCGGTTTTCTCTCCGCCTTGGCGCGGTGCAGCATCTCGATCTGGAAAGCTGTATCCAGATGTGCAGCCGCTACCAGCAGGCCATTGAAGAGCCGATCGCCATCGATGGCACCACGATCTATGTGTCCGTCAGTATCGGCTTCTGCCTGCTGAACCGTGCGCCAGGTGCTACAGGACATGACTGGAGCAATGGTGCGCTCGCGGCCCTGACCGAAGCACAGCGCCGCGGCCCATCTTCCGTGCGCGCCTACTCGACCGAATTGCACTCGCGCCTCAAAAGCCGGGCACATTTGCGCGACGAAGTGGCCGCAGCATTGGAACAAGGGCACATCCAGCCCTGGTTTCAGCCACAAATCTCCACGGATACCGGGAAGGTCGCCGGGTTCGAAGCGCTGGCCCGCTGGATACACCCAGACAAGGGCGCAATTTCTCCGGCTGAATTCCTGCCCGCAATCGAAGATGCAGGGTTATTGGAACGTTTGGCTGAGATCATGATTTATCATAGCTTCACGGCGCTTAAGGCATGGGACTCTGCAGGTCTGAATGTCCCTCACGTTGGGGTTAACTTCAGCGGCTCGGAACTCAACAATCCAAAGCTGGTGGACAAAGTGCGTTGGGAACTCGACCGCTTCGACCTGACACCGGACCGGCTTACGGTCGAGATTCTCGAAACCGTGGTCACAGACAATACGAACGACACGATAACGCGCAACATCAACGCATTAACGAAACTCGGGTGCCGGGTCGATCTGGACGACTTTGGTACAGGTCACGCGTCCATTTCATCCATTCGCCGTTTTGGCGTGGGACGGATCAAGATTGACCGCTCCTTCGTCATGAAGGCTGATCGCGATCCGGAACAACAAAGGATGATCAGTGCCGTTCTGACCATGGCAGAACGCCTGAACATCGAAACGCTGGCTGAAGGTGTTGAAACGGTTGGCGAACACGCCCTTCTGGCACAGCTGGGCTGCGACTATGTGCAGGGCTTTGGCATTGCACGCCCAATGCCGTTTGAAAAAACACTGGATTGGGTGCGCGCCCATGAAAGCAAGGTGCAGGATGCGCCGTCCTTGCCCGTTCGCAGGACGAACTGAGGCGCAAACCGGACGCATCGAGCAATGCACGCATAGAGGGTGCTGGGGTCTTGAAGACGTCGGGCCCGCGCCACGCTTGCTGCGCCGCGCCGTACCTAGCGCCCGAATCCGCTTGACCTTTGGCCCTGCACTCTGTTGAACCCGTGCAACGTTTCAGACAGCAGGTGGCAGTCCCCGATGGACGATCAGAACAAGAACCTCATTCTTGCAACGGCGCTCAGTTTCCTTGTAATTCTCGTATGGTTTGTGCTGTTTCCCCCGCCAGAACCGGAGGTTCCGCTTGATACAGCTGCACCAACCACGGCACAGGCGGAAGATCCCGGGACAGTGCCAACGGCACCGGCAATAGGCGACGCGGCCGAACCGGCAACGGAGGTCGCGACAAAGACGGCTGACGCCCCGCGCATCGACATCGAAACACCACGTGTCTCGGGCTCTATCTCCCTGCTGGGTGGCCGTATCGACGATCTGCGTCTGAAAGACTACCGGACAAGCCTTCAGCCAGATGCCGACATCGTTCGGATGCTGTCGCCTGTTGGCACGGCGGACGCATATTATGCCGTCTATGGCTGGGCACCCGGCGGTGGGCTCGACGCTGACGCAGTACCGGGTCCCAACACAACCTGGTCCCTGGCCGCAGGTGACACGTTGTCTGTTGGTGAACCCGTTACTCTGACGTGGAATAACGGGGATGGCCTGGTTTTTGAACGGATCATCAGCATTGATGACCAGTACATGTTCGACATCACCCAATCGGTAGCAAATACCAGCGGGGCAGCGGTTCGGGTCGCACCTTATGGCATGTTGACCCGGCATGGAGAGCCATCCGATCTCAAGAACTTCTTCATCCTGCACGAAGGTGCAGTGGCCATGGCGGACGGAGAACTTGCGGAAACCGATTGGGATGAAATCCCCGACGCTGACGTGGACCCGTCCTGGGGTCGTCCGGCAATCGTGACCGAAGGCGTGACGGATGGCTGGGTTGGCTTTACCGACCACTACTGGCAGTCGATCCTGATCCCGACAGGCGTTCAAAGCTTTGACCAAGCACTGACCTACGCCCCCCGCAGTGATGTCTACCGGGCTGTTACCCGACTGCCGACGCAGGATGTGGCAGACGGTGCAACTGTGGCAGTTCAAACACAGCTTTTTGCAGGCGCGAAAGAGTGGGAAACCATTCGCGAATACCAGTCCGGTGGTGTCCAGGGGTTCATCGACAGCATCGACTGGGGTTGGTTCTTTTTCCTGACCAAGCCGATCTTCTGGCTGCTGCACGAGTTGAACAAACTGATCGGCAACATGGGCTGGGCAATCATCGGCCTCACCCTGATCATCAAGGCCGTTTTGGTTCCGCTTGCATATAAATCGTACGTTTCGATGGCGAAGATGAAAGAACTTCAGCCGCAAATGGAGAAACTGAAAGAACAGGCCGGCGACGACAAGCAGAAGCTTCAGCAAGGTATGATGGAGCTATATAAGAAGGAAAAGGTAAACCCGGCCGCTGGTTGCCTGCCGATCCTTTTACAAATCCCGATCTTCTTCTCGCTCTACAAAGTGATCTTCGTCACGATCGAATTGCGGCATGCGCCCTTCTTTGGACCATTCCAGGACCTCAGCGCGCCTGACCCGACGTCGATCATCAATCTCTTCGGCCTGCTGCCCAACGCAGCGCCCGATCCCAACAGCCTGATGGCCCTGGTCTTTATCGGCATCCTGCCGCTTCTACTGGGTATTTCGATGTGGCTACAACAGAAGCTGAATCCGGCGCCCACCGACCCCACTCAACAGATGATCTTTGCGTGGATGCCGTGGGTCTTCATGTTCATGCTGGGCAGCTTTGCCAGCGGGCTGGTCGTGTACTGGATCGCCAACAACGTGATCACCTTCACGCAGCAATACCTGATCATGCGCAGTCAGGGGTACAAACCCGATCTGCTGAGCAACATCACCGGCAGCTTCAAGAAGAAAGCAGCCGAGGAACCCAAGAAGTGACAGGCACGCTCGCCCATATTTGGCGGCATCCGATCAAGGGGATCGGTTGCGAAGCCTGTGAGCAGATCGACCTGACCCGGGAAGAGGCAGTTGTTGGTGATCGGGCCTGGGCACTTCTGAATGCCGAGGCCGAGGACACGGATGATTGGCAACCACGACGCAACTTCTTGCAGGTTGCGTCCGGTCCTGCCTTGGCCGCGGTGGGTGCTGTCAGCACACAGACGGGCGTGGTCCTGACTCACCCCTCTCGCGACCCACTTGATTTTAATCCATCCACCGAGCCCGTTGCGCTTGGTGCTTGGATCGGGGATTTGTGGCCCGACAACCGGCCCGGTCCCGCAAGGCTGGTCAAGGCTCCACAGCAGGGTATGACAGACGTGCCCTTTGCCTCAGTCTCGATCGGAAACCTGTCTTCGCTGCGCGCCCTCAGTCAGAAGGCTGGCATGCATGTTGATATGAGGCGGTTCCGGATCAATCTATGGCTGGACGACCTGGCGCCATGGGAAGAGATTGACCTGCTTGCTGGCGATATCACCCTCGGGGGTGCAACACTTTCTCCGGTTGAGCCAATTGAACGGTGCAGGGCACCGGACGCCAATCCGCAAACCGGCACGCGGGATATCGGCATGCTGCGCGCGCTTGAAGATGGCTGGGACACGCGAAACTTCGGTGTCTATTTCAAGGTCAAATCGGGCGGAACCGTAGCAATCGGCGATCAACTCTCATGACAACCCTGCCCTTTCCCGTCGCCGAAGAACCGGATCCGCAAACTGCCGAGCGTGGCCGGCTTCTGTTCGCAGGCGAAACAGAGTTTGTTAAAGGCGTCGTAGCCATGTCCGGCTTGCCGCCGGCAGATCGGATGGAAGTGTGCTTTGCCGGGCGGTCAAATGTCGGAAAATCCTCGTTGATCAACGCCTTGACGGGTCGTAAAGGGTTGGCACGTGCGTCAAACACACCCGGTCGCACGCAGGAAATCAACTACTTCACGGCGGGGGATGACCACTATTTGGTCGACCTTCCCGGCTATGGCTATGCGAACGCCCCCCTACCGGTGGTCGAGAAATGGCAACGCCTGCTGAAACAGTACCTGTCAGGTCGCCAGACTTTGCGCCGTGCCTTTGTCCTGATCGATGCGCGGCATGGGATCAAAAAGGTGGACGAAGAAATTCTGAAACTGCTGGATACGTCTGCCGTCACGTTCCAATGCGTGCTGACCAAAACGGACAAGGTGAAGGCCAAGGACCGCGACGCCGTTCTGGCGCAGGTCCGGTCCGCCCTGTCAAAACATCCCGCCGCCTTCCCCGAAATCGTGCTGACCAGCAGCGAAAAGGGCGACGGTATCGCAACTCTGCGCGCCATCATCGCAACGCTCGTCTGACGCAGACGATTTTTCGTACGAAAAATCTTGGCCCTGCTCCAAGGCTGGGGCAAGACAGTGAACAGCGCAATCATCACAGACCCGAGATGAAGACCCAAGATATGAACCGCGACTGGATCGCCACTGCCCGCACCCTCAGCCAAGCGTTGCCTTACATGCAGCGCTACACTGGGGCCACCGTCGTCATCAAGCTCGGCGGTCACGCCATGGGCTCGGACGAAGCAATGGCAAGCTTTGCCAACGATGTGGTTCTGATGCGACAGGTCGGTGTAAACCCGGTCATCGTGCATGGCGGCGGGCCGATGATCAACGACATGCTCAAGCGTCTCGATATTCAATCGGAGTTCGTGAACGGCAAGCGTGTGACAGACGCCGCGACCATGGAAGTGGTCGAGATGGTGCTGTCCGGGGTCGTCAACAAGCGCATCGTACAAGCCATCAACCGCGCGGGCGGCAAGGCCGTGGGTCTGTCGGGCAAGGATGCGAACCTGATCAGCTGCGACCAGACGGATGCGGCTCTCGGCCTTGTTGGCACGCCCGCGCAGATGGACCCGACGATCCTGTCGACGCTGTTCGAACAGTCAATGATACCGGTGATCGCGCCTCTTGGCTCCGGCCAAGGCGGAGAGACCTTCAATATAAACGGTGACACGGCCGCAGGCGCTATCGCGGGTGCGCTCAAGGCGGACCGCCTCTTGCTGCTGACCGATGTATCCGGAGTTAAAAACGCGGAGGGCGAGGTTGTCACCGAACTTACCGCCGACCAGATCCGTGACCTGACAGCGGATGGCACCATCGCGGGGGGCATGATCCCAAAGACGGAAACCGCGCTCGACGCCATTGCCAGCGGCGTACGCGCCGTCGTTATCCTCGATGGACGCGCCCCGAATGCCTGCCTGCTTGAGCTTTTTACGGACCACGGTGCCGGGTCCATCATCCGCCCCCGCTGACGCAAACGTGTCTGCACGCCGCATTGCGCAACGGCAACCCGGCGGTAGATATGGGGCATGGAAAACGAAACGCTCATTCGCTTTGGTGTCTTCCTCGGTCTGTTTGCGCTCTTTGCATTGACCGAAGCCGTGCTGCCGCGCCGGGCACGCACTCAAAGCCGGTCGCGGCGCTGGGTCACCAACTGGGGCATCACTATCGCGAATACGCTGTTCATCCGCGTCATGGCGTTCGTACTGCCCGTGCTGGCTGTTGGCGCGGCGGTTGATGCGGCCAACCAGGGGTGGGGATTGTTCAATGCCCTGTCCCTGCCCACTTGGATCGAGGTTGTCGCGGCTATCCTGATCCTCGACTTCATCATCTGGGCCCAGCATCTCATCACACACAAGGTTCCGCTTTTGTGGCGCCTGCACCGGGTGCACCACGCCGATGTGGACATGGACGTGACCACGGCCATCCGCTTTCATCCCATTGAGATCGGCCTGTCCATGCTGATCAAGATTGGCGCTGTATATCTGCTTGGCCCCGCTGCCGCCGCGGTGATCCTGTTCGAGATCATCCTGAACGGCACTGCCATGTTCAATCATGCCAACATCCGCCTGCCCCTGTGGCTCGACGCCATCGTCCGGCGCTTGCTTGTGACGCCAGACATGCATCGTGTGCACCATTCCGTGCACCGGCATGAACATGACAGCAATTATGGTTTTTCGCTGTCGATCTGGGATCGCATGTTCGGCACCTATATTGCCCAACCCGAAGCCGGGCATGACGACATGCAAGTGGGCCTGGAATGGCAAGATGACCGCCCCTCGAGGCTTGGTTGGTCCCTGTCCTTGCCCTTTGCCCGGAAATGATCCTCAAGGCTGTTTCAGCCGCAGTTGACCCACATGGCTTGATGGTCATGGGGCACACGTCGAACAAGGTTCTCGTCGGCACAGACGCGCATTGGTGGTCTGTCTTCACCCAAAGCACCGAGTATATCGACGCGGCCGAAAACCCCGTCGACACCTGGTCCAAACGCGTTCTGAACGGGATAGCAGACTGTCTTGCGGCAACAGCGCATTTTCCATCCGACGGGCCACCCTATGCCCCCTTCATAGCGTGGGCATTGGACACGGGGCGCTTCTGGCAAAGCCCAACAGGCATGATGATCCATGACCGCGCCGGTCTGATGATTTCGATCCGGGGGGCACTGGAATTCACGCATGAATTCAAAGATGCATCCGAAGGGTCGCGTCCTTGCGATGCGTGCACAGATCGCCCCTGTGTTACGGCCTGCCCGGTGGGTGCATTATCTGCCGAAACGCCCTATGATGTGCCTGCCTGTAAGGCGTATCTTGATACGCCTGCCGGTGTTCAATGCATGACCCGGGGCTGCCATGTGCGGCGGGCTTGCCCGGTCAGTCAGAGCTTTGACCGGCCCGATGCCCAAACCGCGTTTCACATGAAAGCCTTTCACCGATGACCCGCACTCTGATCTTGATGCGCCATGCCAAATCAAGCTGGGATCATCCTGCATTGATGGATCACGACCGGCCATTGAACGCGCGGGGCAAGGCCTCTGCACAGGCCATGGGCGATTGGTTGCGGCGGAAGGGCCATGTCCCCCAAGCGGCTGTCAGCTCGACCAGTGAGCGGACCGGACAGACCTTTCTGGGGTTGGCGTTTGATATACCGGTGAAGTTTTCGCGCGCCCTGTATCACGCCGGGGCCGAGACAATGATGACGGTGCTGAAAGAGCAAACGGAACAGGCCGTTCTAGTGCTGGGCCACAACCCTGGCATTGCCGATTTCGCGGAACGGGTCGTGGAGCAACCGCCGGAACACCCGCGCTTTCTGGACTACCCGACCTGTGCAACCGCCATCATCCGCTTTGACGTGGACAGCTGGGCCGAGATTGATTGGCGTGTCGGGCAAGTGGTCGACTTTGCTGTGCCACGTGAGGTGATGGTGGGGTGATTCGCCCCACGCATTCACCGCGTTTTCATAGAGATTGACGGCTTGAGACAGGGTGCACCCCCCGTGCAGCATCCGTACACCCCCTGTACACCCCCACCGGGCGGATGTTGGGCGGTTAACGCAACGCGCGGTGATCTCGGATGTTTCCGAAATCACCTTAAAACCTCTGATCGAAAATGTCCCGAGAGCGCTTAAGCGCGGCAGGGTATTTTCGGTTCCAGACTTTCGGAAACATCCAATGGCCGCCTGACGGCGACGCGATGCAGTTTTTGATGGGGCTTTGCCCCAAACCCCAAGGTATTTTTAGCCAGAAGAAGGAAGTTGGTTATGCCTCATAACCATCGTCGAGGCTGAGGTCAGGCCGCTCCGGGTTTGCTCGGGCGGCCTTGTAAGGCGGGGGTGTCCCCCGCCCCGCTTGATCAGTGACCGAGGATCTGGCTGAGGAACAGCTGGGTCCGGGGGCTTTGCGGGTTGTTGAAGAACTCTTCGGGTTCGTTCTGTTCCACGATCTGCCCTTCGTCCATGAAGATCACCCGGTTCGCCACCTGACGGGCAAAGCCCATCTCGTGCGTCACGCAGAGCATGGTCATGCCCTCTTCGGCAAGTTCGACCATGGTGTCGAGCACTTCCTTGATCATCTCCGGGTCAAGCGCCGATGTGGGTTCATCAAACAGCATGATCCGGGGACGCATGCAGAGCGAGCGGGCAATCGCCACGCGCTGTTGCTGACCACCAGACAACTGACCGGGATACTTGTCGGCCTGATCGGGGATCTTCACCTTTTCCAGGAAGTGCATCGCGATCTCTTCGGCTTCCTTCTTGGGCGTCTTGCGCACCCAGATCGGGGCCAACGTGCAGTTTTCAAGGATCGACAGGTGCGGGAACAGGTTGAAGTGCTGGAAGCACATGCCAACCTCGGACCGGATCTTGTCGATATTCTTGACGTCCGAGGACAGCACGGTGCCGTCCACGGTGATCGTACCCTGCTGGTGTTCCTCGAGCGCGTTGATGCAGCGGATCAGGGTCGATTTGCCAGAGCCCGAAGGCCCGGCGATCACGATCCGTTCGCCTTGATACACCGTCAGGTCGATGTCGCGCAGCACGTGGAATGTCCCGTACCACTTGTTCATCTTGTCGATTGAAATCGCGACTTCGTTTGAGACGTTCATTGCAACTTGTTCAGTCATATCAGCCACTCCTTAGCGGTGATCGGTCGCAAGCTGGCGTTCCAGCCACTGCGAGTATTGAGAGATGCCGTAGCAGACGACAAAGAAGAGAAGCGAGGCAAAGCCCAGAAGTTCCCAATAGACCCCGTTCCATTCGGTGGAGGCGAGGATGGGACCGCGGATCATGCCCAACAGGTCAAACATCGAGATGACCGAGACCAGCACGGTGTCCTTGAACAGACCCACCGCCACGTTCACGATGCCCGGAATCGAGATCTTGAGCGCCTGTGGCAGGATGATCAGCCGCATGGCCTGGGGGTAGTCGAGGCCGAGGCTGTCCGCCGCTTCGTACTGGCCGCGTGGCAGGGCGGCGAGGCCACCCCGGATCACTTCGGCGATGTAGGCCGCCGAGAACATCGTGATCATGATCACAACCCGCAGGAATAGGTCGGTCGTTGTGCCCGGCGGGAAGAAATACGCCAGCATCACGCTTGCCACGAACAGCAGGGTGATCAGCGGCACGCCGCGAATGAACTCGATAAAGACCACGCAGATCCATTTGATCAGCGGCATGTCCGATTGCCGGCCCAGCGCCAGTGCGATGCCCAGAGGCACCGATAGCGACACACAGGTCACGCCCAGCATCATGTTGAGCATGAAGCCCCCCAGATCGCGGCTGGGCACGGTGCTGAGCAACGCGCCTTCGTTCGCGTTTGCAGGGATCAGCATCCCGCCGATGATCCAGACGACAAAGGCCGTCGCGATCCCGCCAAAGAAACCGGCGGCAAAGCTGCCCGCCACAAAGTGTTGGTAGACAAAGTAGCCCGCCACGAACCCGACCAGCGCCAGGATCGGAGTGAGGATCGTGCCCCCCCAGATCAGGTAGAAGGCGATGAACGGAAAGAGCGCCGTAAACAATAACAATTGGCGCGGCAATTTGAAGAACAGCACCGGTGCGGCGGCTGCAAAGAACAGCAGGAAGGTCAACGCGGGGCGCCAGTACTGATCCGCCGGGTATTTGAACCCGAACAGCAGCTGGTTCCACCGCTCGGTCAGCACCGAGAAGCAGCCCCCCGACACTCCGTTCAGCGCTTCGCGGCATTCTGCCAGGCTGGACGTGCCCCAGACGCCGTTGGCGATCCACGGCAGTGTGTTTGCGAGGATCAGGTAGATGAAATAGAATGCGGCAATCGTCAGCAGACTATAGAGCGGTGTCGAGAACAGGTTGTCCTTGGCCCATTTGACAGGTCCCGTTGCCGAGGCCGGCGGTGGTGAAGGTGGCACTTGTTCGGTGCGCACAAAGGCAGCAGATGTATCTGACATGGCTCAGCGCTCCTTCAACTTAACGGAATTGTTGTAGACGTTCATGACCGCCGAGATGCACAGCGAGATCGTGAGATAGAACAGCATCAGCAGCAGAACGCATTCGATGGCACGCCCGGTCTGGTTCAGGGTGATCCCACCCAGTGTGGCCGTGACATCGGCGTAGCCTACGGCGATGGCCAACGATGAGTTCTTGGTGATGTTGAGGTATTGCGAGATGAGCGGCGGGATGATGACCCGCAGCGCCTGTGGCAGCACCACAAGGTTCATGATCCGGCCCTGGCGCAGACCCAGCGCGCCTGCGGCTTCAGACTGCCCTTTGGAAATGGCCTGAATACCCGCTCGGACGTTTTCCGCGATGAAGGCGCCTGTATAGATCGACAAAGCGAACCACAGGGCGATCAGCGGTCCACCGACCTTGATCCCACCGGAAAAGTTGAAGCCCTTGAGCACCGGATAATCGAGCCCGATCGGCATGCCCATGATGAAATAGACCAGCAGCGTTGGCACAAACAGAATGGCCAGGCTGGGCCAACCCATGGGCAGCAAACGGCCCGTATCGTAGAGCAGTTTGGTGGCATAGCGGCGATAGGCAATCACGCCAACGATTGACAGCAGGAACGTGGCCACAACCAACAGTGATCCTGCGCCCCACACGGGTGCGGGAATGTAAACGCCGCGGTTGGTAAAGGCGATGGCATCGAACACCATGCTTGCCGCCGGTTCGTCCCCGCGGAACGCCCTTGGCCCTGGCAGGACCGCGATCATGATGGTGAAGATGATGATGATCCAGATCAGCACAGGGATGTTCCGGAAGATCTCCACGTAGAAGGACATCAGCTTGCTGACCAGCCAGTTGTTGGACAGGCGCAGAACCCCGGCGATCACGCCAAAGATGGTCGCCGTCACACAGGCCAGAAAGGCAACAAGCAGCGTGTTCAGGATGCCCACCAGTGCGGCGCGCGCATTGGTCGACTGGCTGCTGTAGTCAATCAGAGTTTGGTTTATGTCATAGCCCGCTGGGGTGCCCAGGAATTGATAGGAGATGTTCAAACCCGCGGCAGCCAGATTGCTGAACAGGTTGCTCATCAAAAAGGCGGCAGACGCGATCAGTACGATCAGGGCAATGAATTGGAATGTGTATGATCTGTACCGCGTGTCGTTCAAAAGCATCGACAGGCGGAACGACTCCTGTGGAGGGTCGGTCATCGTTGTCATGAGGTTTTCCCCGTGGTTCCGGCCTTGGTTTTTGCGCGTCAGTGACGCGGGGCCGGGTTTTCATAACTGTCTGCATTTTCAGGCAGCTGCGCCGCTGTTTTCAGCGATCTTGTGCCCCAGATGCGCAAGGGGCGCAGGGTTTAACCTGCGCCCCTCGGCTTGGTATCTTAGCGGAAGGGCGGGCTGTAAAGCAGGCCGCCATCGGTCCACTGAGCGTTCAGGCCACGGGCCAGACCGATCGGAGTGGCTTCACCGATGTTCTTCTCGAAGATTTCGCCATAGTTGCCGCCGGCGTTGATGGCTTTCATCGCCCAGTCAGCGTCCAGACCCAGCATCTCGCCCAGGGTACCTTCGGTGCCCAGGATACGGTTGATTTCCGGGTTGTCGGTGCCACCGGACATTTCAGAGATATTGGTCGACGTGATACCCAGCTCTTCTGCCGAGATCAGCGCGTTCAGGGTCCAGCGAACCACATCGCCCCACTCGTTGTCGCCGTGACGGACCAGCGGGCCCAGCGGCTCTTTCGAGATGATTTCGGGCAGCAGAACGTGATCACCGGGGGCTTCGAACGTGGCGCGTGTTGCGGCCAGGCCCGATGCGTCGGTGGTGTACACGTCACAGGCACCTGCAAGGTACTGCTGTTGCGCTTCGGCATTGGTTTCGATCGGAACCGGCTCATAGCTGATGTTGTTCGAGCGGAAGAAGTCCGCCAGGTTCAGCTCGGTCGTGGTGCCGGTCTGGATGCAGACGGTTGCGCCGTCCAGATCCTTGGCCGAGGACACGCCCAGATCCTTGGGAACCATGAAGCCTTGGCCGTCGTAGTAGTTCACGCCAACAAAGGTGAACTTGAGGTCCACATCGCGGCTGAACGTCCACGTGGTGTTGCGGGCCAGCATGTCGATTTCGCCTGAAGCCAGCGCGGTGAAGCGCGTCTTGCCGGTTGTGGGCACGAATTCAACTGCGGTGGGATCACCCAGCACAGCAGCAGCCACAGCGCGGCACACAGCCACGTCGAAGCCGTCCCATTCGCCGTTTGCGTCAGGTGCGGCGAAGCCGACCAGACCGGTTGTCACGCCGCAGTTCAGCGTGCCACGTGCTTTCACGTCATCGAGCGTGCCAGCAGCCGCAGCGCCGGCAGCCATGCCAGCGGCGGTCAGCGCGCCAAAGATTACGGTTTTTTTCATTTTTACCTCTTCCTGATTTTCCGCCGTATTTTGGCGGTTCGATCAGCGCAGCCTGAGTGTCCATGCTCCGCCGAAGGCTATCCAGCCGGAGTTGTCCCCAACCAGTGGGCCATAGTTTGGAAGGATTCATCGCAGAACGTCAAGGGCTGCGTCACCAAAAACGATGCATTATTGTGCGGTTTGACAGGCCGCAACATGCCCTAGCGTCAACCATATTTTGCCACATCAAAAAAGGCTTTCGCGTGCAAAAACGACGCTTGCTTGATCTGCGCGACCTCTCGGGCCTCTTCATCCTCACCCCATTGCTCTTCCTGCCAGATTTCATCAAGCCGCGACGCCGCCCAAATTGTGGGCGCCGGGTGCAGGTCTTGGGCGGCGGCAAAACCCAGGATCAGCGATCCAGAGAGGCTGACAAGGTCATGAAAGGCCGCAAGTTCAAACTCAGATAGAACGTGGACCCGTTGAGACAACGATGCGAGCGCTTGCGCATCCTGTGATTCGTGCATCAAACCCGTCCGTGGCTGAAGCCGCGCACCCAAGGTATCAGCGGCCCAATCCAGATAGGGATCCCATTCTGCCACCTGCCTGTCGATCAGCTCCTGTGGCCCATCCGCCCGGTAACACAGCAGGTCCGCATCGCCATAGGCTGCAAGCATATCGGCCACTTCGCTGCGCTGCACGGCCACCTTGTCGATGGCCGCATTGGCGCTGCGGGTGAACGGCATCGACAGCGGGTTCACCGCTTCATCCTGCGCGTTCCATTCGGCCGCGACGGCATCGGCCATCTTTTGCGTCGGCAGGATCAGCCCCGCCTTGGCCGGTGTTTTCACGGCCCGTCCATCCAGCGTAACGGTCCAACCCGTATCCGTCTGTTCAGCTGTCGCCGTTTTCCAGAACCGTTTTTGCTTCCATTCGCTCATGTCAGTCGGTCCATAGCGCGTTCAGCGCATCATCGAGTTCAGAAAAGTCGTTCAAAATGGCGCGGGCACCATCAAGCTGGCTGGGGGCATGGTAGCCCCAGCCGACGCCCAGGAACGGCATGCCTGCCGCATGCGCCATCCGCGCATCAAAGCTGGTGTCGCCGATCATCACGGCGTCTGCCGTTTCCACCCCGGATTCCTCCAGCGCGGCGCGCAGCATCGATGGATGCGGCTTGGACGGATGGAAATCCGCGACCTGCCGGGTCACAAACATGCCGTTAAGCCCGTGGGCTTCGATCAGCCCATCGAGACCGCGCTTGGATTTCCCGGTCGCCACACCCAGCAGGATGTCGTCCTGCGCCTGCAACCGATCAAGTGCCGCCCGTGCACCCGGATAGAGCGGAGAGGATGAAGCCCCCTTTGACAGCCGCAGCTTGGCATAGCTGTCCTTGTAGGCCTCGACCATCCGCGCATGATCGGCATCCGCGACCAGCGCCTCCATCGCCACGGGCAAAGAAAGGCCAACAATGCCCAGGATGTCTTGTCGGGCCGGTGCGTCCAGCCCCACGGAATCAAAGGCTTCAGCCATGCTGGCCAAGATGTCGGCCTGGCTGTCGACCAGCGTGCCGTCCACGTCAAAGACTACCAGACGCATCTACAGCGCCTCGAACGGGTCTTCTGCTGCCAGGTCCTCGGTCCAACCGAAGGTGTCCCAGCTTTGCGCCATGTGGTCCGGCAGGGGGGCGGTCACCGTGATGACCTTGCGCGTTTCGGGCTGTTCAAAGCGCATCATGCGCGCGTGCAGGTGCAGTTTTTGCGAGATGATGCCACCAACCTTGGCACCCCAGCCGTCGCCCATGTTTTCCTGGCTCGACCCACCATATTTACCGTCACCGACAATGGGGTGCCCAATCTCGGCCATATGCGCGCGCAGCTGGTGGGTGCGCCCGGTGATCGGCTCCATCGCGACCCACGCCGCACGGGATGCAACGCGGTAGAGCGTGGCGTACATCGTATGTGCCCGCTTGGCGCCGCGCGTATCGTCGATATCACGCGGGTGCACGGCGATCATTTTTTCGCCCTCACCGCTGCGGCCATGGCCCGGCGCCTTGACCAACCCGTACTTGATTTCACCCAAGTAAGGCGTGGGCACACCGGCGACGAGCGCCCAGTAGATCTTGCGCGTTTCGTGATGGCGCATGGCGGCTGTCAGGGACTTGGCCGCAGCCCGGGTGCGCGCCAGCAGCAGGACACCCGATGTGTCCTTGTCCAGCCGGTGCACGAGGCGCGGTTTTTCGTCGAGGTCAAACATCAGCGCCTCGGCCAGCCCGTCCACGTGCTTGGTCTGCCCGGACCCCCCTTGGGTGGGCAGGCCGGACGGTTTGTTGATCGCTATGATCTGGTCATCCTTGTAGATCACGCTGTCGCGCATCATCTGCGCGTCCTTGTCCGAGATGCGCGTTTTCTGCACGGGCGGCGCGGGACGGTCAGGCAGCGGCGGGATGCGCACCTTTTGCCCCTCTTCCACACGGGTCGAGGATTTGACCCTGCCCCCATCCACACGGCATTCGCCCTTGCGGCACATCTTTTCGATCATGCCCTGGCTCACCTGCGGAAAGCGGCGCTTCATCCAACGGTCAAGGCGCTGGTCGCCCTCGCCCTCTTCCACGGTGACAGTCTGTACGCCGCTCATGCGAAAACTCCTCGGGCCAGGATGAGGCCAAGGGCCAATGCGCCGACCGACAGGCCGACCGACAGCAGGATATAGAGGCTGGCCGACGCCACCTGTCCGCGTTCGATCAGCGTCATGGTTTCAAGAGAAAAGGCGCTGAACGTGGTGAACCCGCCCAGCACACCGGTCATCACGAAGGGGCTGAGATGGGTCAGCCCCCGATGGGCGGCGGCCACGACAAAGACCCCCATCAGGAAGGAGCCGATGACGTTGACCGTGATGATGGCCAGCGGGAAGTCGGACGGACCCAGTGCGCGCAGCACGGCCACGCCCGTCAGCCAACGCAGGGACGCGCCGATCGCCCCGCCAAGGGCCACAAGGGAAAGGGCTGAAAACATGCGCGGTCTGTCGTCGGTTCGCCGCAAAGAGTCAAGGTCGGCGGCCTAGCTGTTCCGCTTGGTTCTGAGCCGTGCGAAGTAGTCGAGCCGTTTTTTCAGATCGCGTTCGAACCCACGTTCCACCGGTTGGTAGAGGTCTGGGCGTTCCATACCGTCAGGAAAGTAGTTCGCCCCGGAAAACCCGTCTTCGGCGTCGTGGTCATAGGCATAGTCCTTGCCATAGCCCTGATCCTTCATCAGCGATGTCGGCGCATTCAGGATGTGTTTGGGCGGCGGGTGCGATCCGGTCTGCTTCGCCGCCCGTCGTGCGCCCTTGTAGGCGACGTAGGCCGCGTTCGATTTGGGCGCGAGGGCGAGGTAAACAAGCGCCTGTGCCAGTGCCAGCTCGCCCTCGGGACTGCCGAGGCGTTCATAGGTTTCCCAGCTTTGCAGGCAGACCGCCTGCGCTTGCGGGTCAGCAAGGCCAATATCTTCGACCGCCATACGCGTGATACGGCGGGCGAGGTAGCGTGGATCTTCTCCGCCCTCCAGCATCCGGGCGAACCAGTACAGTGATGCATCGGGGTCTGAGCCGCGCACCGATTTATGCAGGGCCGAGATGAGGTTGTAATGCGCATCGCCCGACTTGTCGTATTGGGCGGCACGGCGCATCAGGCGGGCAGCAAGGGCGGTCTTGTCGAGCTTGCTGTCCACCGTCCAGGCCGTAACCTGTTCGATCAGGTTCAAAAGCGCGCGCCCGTCCCCGTCGGCCATTTCAAGAAGCGCCTCACGCGCAGGACCATCGAGCGGGAGCGGTTTGTCCAACTCTTGTTCGGCCCGCTGGGCCAGCAGTTCGAGGTCCTTGAGATCAAGCCGTTCCAGCACCAGCACTTGCGCGCGGGACATAACAGCAGCGTTCAGCTCGAAACTGGGATTCTCTGTGGTGGCCCCAACCAGCAGGATCGTCCCATCCTCCATATGCGGCAGGAACCCATCCTGCTGCGCCTTGTTGAAGCGGTGAATCTCATCCACGAAGAGCAGCGTCCCCTGCCCGTTCTGGCGGCGGATCTTGGCCGCCTCGAACACTTTCTTGAGGTCCGGGACACCTGTGAAAATCGCCGAAATTTGGACGAAATGCAGGTCCGTCTCATGCGCAAGCAGCCGGGCGATGGTCGTTTTGCCGACGCCGGGTGGGCCCCAGAACACCAGCGAACTCAGCGCGCCCGAGGACAGCATGACAGTCAGCGGCGCCTCTGGTCCCAGCACCTGTGACTGTCCGATGACGTCGGAGAGTTTTTGGGGGCGCAACCTATCGGCCAGAGGCCGTGGTCCCCTGTCTTGCTCCGATGGGGAAGAGGCGAACAGATCACCCATTGCTAGAACCGCAACACGATGCGGCTGTTGCCGCGCACCGCGCGTACGGTGGTGCCACGGCGCGCTTCGGACAGGATGGCCGCAGCCTGCGCAGGGGTCTCAATGTCCTGCCGGTCGATCCGTTGCAGCACATCGCCACGACGCAATCCGACACGGCGGCCTATCGGGCCTTCGTCCAGAACCACCACGCCGTCCGCCGCGATGGGCAGGTTCAGTTCGGCCAGAATAGCCGGATTGATGCGCGCCAAGGTGAGGCCCGGCAGGCTTGCATCTTCGGAGAGTGTCGTCTCTTCACGCGGCGGGCTGTCTGGCGGTGGGATGAGGGCGACGGTCAACACGTCTTCCTCACCATCACGCAGGCGGGTCATTGTGGCACTGTCCTGATCGCTGGCAACGCTCATACGGAACAGCATTTCGCCAGGGCTGCCCACGGTCGCGCCATCAACGGCCAGCACCACGTCGCCCACCTCAAACCCGGCGTCGGCCAGCGGGCTGGCCGGGTGCAGACCGGCAAGCATGATGCCACCGGGTCGGTCACGGCCGAGCGTCTCGGCCAGATCGACGTCAACCGCCTGCCCTGTAGCCCCGGCCCAAGGCCGAATGAAACGGTCATTGCCGTCCCGTGCCTGTTTGACAAACGCCGCCACCAGATCAGCCGGAATGGCAAAGCCGATCCCGTTCGACCCGCCCGAACGGCTGAGAATGCGGGTGTTGATGCCCAGAAGTTGGCCGCGCATGTCGATCAGCGCACCGCCAGAGTTGCCCGGGTTGATCGGTGCGTCGGTCTGAATGAAATATCCTGCCCCGCGCCCATTGCTGCCGCCCGAGCGCGCAAGGCCCGACACAATGCCCGACGACACGGTCTGCCCCACGCCAAAAGGGTTGCCGATGGCGAGGGTCAATTCGCCCACCTCAACCGTTTCACTGTCGCGTAAGGATAGAAACGGAAGGTCCTTTGCATCGTCGATCTTGAGGATCGCCAGATCACTTTCCTGATCCCCGAGCAGCACGCGGGCATCATATTCACGCCCGTCATTCAGCACGACCCGGATATCGGTCGCTTGCCCCACCACGTGGTAGTTCGACACGACAATCCCATCCTCACCAAGGATGACGCCGGACCCGAGCGAGTTCTGCACACGCAGTTGAGGTTGCCCGAACCCTTCGAACAAACGTTCGAAGAACGGATCGTCCATGAAGGGCGTGCGCGCACGCGCCTGGGTGACAAAGCGCACATAGATATTCACGACCGCCGGGGCCGTTTCGCGCACCAGCGGTGCAAAACTGAGGGTGATTTCCGACTGGTTTTGCGGCACGCGCGTTTCTGCCTGCGTACCTTGGGCAAACAGGCCAAGTAAAATGATCAAAAACAGGTGTTTCATGGCCGTCCTCGTCTGCGTCTGGATATGCGCCCTGCCCCGGACAAATGCAACAGAACTGACCGAACGCAATTCCGGCCCCCAGCTGAGAGATACAATGAGGGCATGCATATATTGCTCGGAGACAGAGCAAAGGAGAACCAAAGAAATGGCAAAACTAGATCGGGGCACCTTGGTCGTCGTGGCTGACGGTGAAAAGGCGCTGTTCCTGCGCAATCTGACAGATCGGCGAAACCCCAAATTCGAAGTGACGGACGTGGAAGCGCAAGAGAACCCTCCGTCCCGCGCGCAATCGACCGACCGGCCCGGGCGCATGAAGGATGGTGGACCGGGTCAATCGTCCGCCCTGGAGGATACGGATTGGCACACCTTGGCCAAGGATCGGTTCGCCAAGGAATTGTCCAGCATGTTGTATGCTGAAGCGCACAAGGGCGCATTCGACAAGCTGGTTCTGGTGGCATCACCGCAGGTGCTGGGCGTGCTCCGCGCCGACATGCACATCGAGGTCACGGCCAAGATCGTTGCCGATATCCCCAAGACGCTGACCAATCACCCGGTGCACGAGATCGAGAAGATCGTGAAGGCCGAACTTGGTCTCTTTTGAAACGCAAAACGCCGCCCCGGATCAGGGGGCGGCGTTTCCGCTTCGCTGTGCGCAAAGCCTTATTCTTCGGCAGCGTCTTCTGCTGCGACGCGGGCCTTGTCAGCGGCGCCCTTGGCGTCGCGGTCGCGGTCCACGAATTCGATGATCGCCATGGGCGCCATGTCGCCATAGCGGAAGCCAGCCTTCAGAACACGAATGTAGCCGCCTTGGCGCTCGGCATAGCGTGGGCCAAGGACGTCAAACAGCTTGGCAACGTATTGCTCTTCTTTCAACTTGGACGCGGCCTGACGACGGGCGTGCAGATCACCGCGCTTGGCGAGCGTGATCAGCTTTTCAACGATAGGCTTCAGTTCCTTGGCCTTGGGCAAGGTTGTCTTGATTTGCTCATGTTCGATGAGCGAGCCTGCCATGTTTGCGAACAGAGCCTTGCGGTGCTCATGTGTCCGGTTCAGGCGGCGGTAACCACGTGCGTGACGCATTTTTCTTCTCCAAATCGTGCCCTCTACGGGCTGTTTTGCTTTGTCTGGCCCGCGATGCGTGTCTTGGGCTCTCCTTGGGGCGTTATGCCCGGTCGTCGGGTGGGCGTGACCGCCCACCCTAATGGCTATTAGAAGTTGTCTTCGAACTTCTTGGCCAGATCTTCGATGTTGTCCGGCGGCCAGTCCTCGACATCCATGCCAAGGTGCAGCCCCATGCCCGACAGCACTTCCTTGATCTCGTTCAAGGACTTGCGGCCAAAGTTCGGCGTGCGCAACATCTCTGCTTCGGTCTTCTGGATGAGATCGCCGATATAGACGATGTTGTCGTTCTTCAGGCAGTTTGCCGAACGAACGGACAGTTCCAGCTCGTCCACTTTCTTCAGCAGAAGCGGGTTGAACTCGAGGCCATCGTCATCGTCTTGACGGCTTGCCGATTCCGGTTCGTCGAAGTTGACGAAGATGCCCAACTGATCCTGCAGGATGCGCGCAGCAAAGGCCACGGCATCGTCAGGGCTGATGGAGCCATCGGTTTCGACCTTCATGGTCAGCTTGTCATAGTCCAGCACCTGGCCCTCGCGGGTGGGCTGCACGTCATAGCTGACCTTCTTGACCGGCGAATAGATCGCATCGATCGGGATCAGACCGATAGGCGCGTCTTCCGGCTTGTTCTTGTCCGCCGACACATAGCCCTTACCGGTATTCACGGTCAGTTCCATGTAGACATCCGCACCATCGTCGAGGTGACAGATGACCAGATCGCGGTTCAGGATCTCGATCCCGGCGCTTTCCGAGATGTCACCAGCCGTCACAACGCCCGGACCCTTGGCAGAAATCGACAGGCGCTTGGGCCCTTCGACTTCCATGCGCAGGCTGACCTGCTTGAGGTTCAGGATGATGTCGGTGACGTCTTCACGCACACCGGCGACAGACGAAAACTCGTGCAATACGTTGTCGATCTGCACAGACGTGATGGCCGCGCCTTGCAGCGACGACATCAGCACGCGGCGCAGCGCGTTGCCCATGGTCAGGCCAAAACCGCGTTCCAGCGGTTCAGCAACAACGGTGGCCTGTCGTGCGGGTTCATTGCCCGGCTTGACGTCAAGCTGCTGCGGCTTGATCAGTTCGGCCCAGTTCTTATGGATCATGCGTCCCTCCATTCCTGTCGACGCGCCATGTCCCAACGCGCGACTCCCGAGGTTTCAAAAAGCAGATTGGGGCCGTGCAAAACACGCGGCCCCAAAAGGTGTTGGATGTCGCTTAGACGCGGCGACGCTTGGGTGGGCGGCAGCCATTGTGGGCAATCGGCGTCACGTCGCGGATCGACGTGATGTTGAAGCCAACAGCAGCCAACGCGCGCAAAGCCGATTCACGACCCGAACCTGGGCCCTGCACTTCGACTTCCAGCGTTTTGACGCCGTGATCCTGAGCTTTCTTGCCAGCATCCTCTGCTGCCATCTGGGCCGCATAGGGTGTCGACTTGCGCGAGCCTTTGAAACCCATGGTGCCAGCAGACGACCATGCGATCGCGTTGCCTTGCACGTCCGAGATCAGGATCTTGGTGTTGTTGAACGAAGAGTTCACATGCGCCACGCCTGCGGCGATGTTCTTGGAGACCTTTTTCTTGGCTCCACGGCGGGTATCACGTGCCATTGGTGCGTCTCCTTATTTCTTCTTGCCAGCAATGGCCTTTGCGGGGCCTTTGCGGGTGCGAGCGTTGGTGTGTGTGCGCTGACCACGGACGGGCAGGTTGCGACGGTGGCGCAGGCCACGGTAGCAGCCCAGGTCCATCAGGCGCTTGATGTTCATCTGTGTCTCACGACGCAGGTCACCCTCGACGGTAAAGTTCTCGTCGATGTGCTCGCGGATTTTCAGAACTTCAGCATCGCTGAGTTCGTTCACACGGCGGCTGGCATCGATACCAACTGCTTCGCAGATTTTCTGAGCTGAGGTGTTGCCGATACCCGTGATATAGGTCAGGGCGATCGGAACGCGTTTGGCTGTGGGGATGTTGACCCCTGCAATACGTGCCACTTGGGCTTTCCTTTCGTTGCGAGCCCGTCATTCCAGGCCCTTTTTTCACAACATAAGGCCCAAGGATTTTGCCCCCGGGCCTGCAGCTGATCAGGTGATCCGACCGGACGCGTTCCGGTCTTTGATTCTCGTTAGAGATGGCGTGAAATAGGCGTTGATTCAAAGGGCGTCAACCCCTGCGGTGTAGCGAAACCCCTGAAGCGCTGGGTGAAATCTAAACGAATGAGACATCAACGGGGAAACAGACCGCTAAGCAGTTTTTTCGAGGAAGGGATTGTCGCCTCTCTTCAATTCAAAGCCGGGGTTTGCAGCCAGAAATTCGTCCGTAGCGGTGCGGCAACCGCCATAGGCGTGGTAGTCGTCTATGACAATTACTCCGCCTGTACACATGCGCGGCGCGATGTAGTCCAAGCAAAGCTTAACGGGATCATACCAATCGCAATCAACATGTGCGAAACAGATCGTTTCAATATTGGTTTGTGGCAGCGTGTCTTCAAACAATCCTTTGGTCAGTTTTGTCATACCGTCTGTCAGATCAAGATTGTTGGAACGGAAGGTTGCGCAAACACTGCCGTACAACTCCTCCTGATATCCATAGTATGTCTTACCGCCCAGCCCAACGGATCCGCCCGATTTGATGGTCTGATACCGAGACTTCGATTTCTCATCGTCTTTGACAGAGGCAGGTGCCGGGATCATGCCAAAGACATCGAATCCTTCAAACGACTGGCCAACGTTTCGCGCGTGTTTTGCGATGACCACGGCCGAACCACCCAATGCAACCCCAAACTCAAGATAGTGCCCGGGCAAACCTGCGCGACCAAGGCGGTGAAGTACCGACTCGATCCGCAGCAGCTTTTCATCTGTCAAATAGGTCAAGCCCTCACTCTGCATGCGTTTTGCAAGTGGCGACAACCGCGGCCTAAGCGCTTTCCTCACTCGGCGCTCAATGCCCTTTAGCAGAATACGCACAGCCAGACTTAATTGAGGTGCGCGGCTATCGCCGCTTTCACATCGTCAATCTCGCCCAGCCCATCAACCTTCGTCAGCTGGCCCTTGGCATAGTAGTAGCCGATCAGCGGAGAGGTCTTCTTGTAGTACTCCATCAGGCGGGTCTTGAGGCTTTCCTCGTTATCGTCCGCCCGGCGCTTGAACTGGTTTTCGGCGCCGCAGTTGGTGCACTTGCCGTCCGACGGGATCGGCTTGGTATTGTCGTTATAGACCTCACCGCATGCGCCACATGTCGAGCGGGCAACGATGCGGGCGACAAGCGCCTCGTCATCCACTTCCATCTCGATCACAGCGTCCAGGGTCTCGCCCTTCTCCGCCAGCAGATCGGCCAAGGCATCGGCCTGCGCCAAAGTGCGGGGAAAGCCGTCAAAGATGAAACCGTTGGCTTTGACTGTTTCAAGCTGTTCGCGGATCAGGCCAATCACGATCTCGTCCGTGACAAGCGCACCGCGGGCCATGACATCGGCCACGATCTGGCCCATCTCAGTCCCGCTATCCTTGGCAGCGCGGAGCATGTCGCCTGTCGACAATTGCACCATGCCCCGTTCTTCAACCAGAAAACGCGCCTGCGTTCCCTTGCCCGCGCCCGGCGGGCCCAAGAGAATAATGTTCATCAGCTGTCCCCTCCCTGGACCGCCTTAGCGACGGACAGGGCTCCTTTTGCGGCGGGTCTTGTTGCCCTTACCGCGCAGTTGCGATTTCTCGATCAAGCCTTCGTACTGGTGGGCCAACAGGTGGCTTTGTACTTGCTGGATCGTGTCCATGGTCACAGATACCACAATCAGCACGGATGTCCCGCCAAAGTAGAACGGAATGGCGAACTCACCGCGCAGAATTTCGGGCAGCAGACAGACCAGCGCCAGGTAGGCTGAACCCAGAACCAGCACGCGGTTGACCACGTATTCGAGGTATTCGGCAGTTTTCTTGCCGGGGCGAATACCAGGGACAAAGCCGTTCTGGTTCTTGAGGTTGTCGGCCACGTCATCGGGTTTGAAGCTGACGTTGAACGTATAGAAATAGGCAAAGAAGACGATCATCGCTGCAAAGAACAGCAGGTACAGCGGCTGACCGGGGCCAAAGTTGGCCAAGAGCCACGACATGATCGGGCTGGTCGAGTTGCCAGAGAAGGTCGAGATCGTCACGGGCAGCAGCAGCAGCGACGAGGCAAAGATCGCAGGGATCACGCCCGCAGGGTTCACCTTGACCGGCAGGTGCGAGGACCCACCGTCATAAACCTTCATCCCCACCTGACGGCGCGGATACTGGATGTGGATCTTGCGCAGCGCGCGCTCCATGAACACCACGAAGGTGATGGTCACCACGACCATCAATATCACACCCACGATGATCGCAGGGCTCAACGCGCCCGAGCGACCACTCGCAAAGAACTGCGCCAGCGCCGCAGGCACCTCGGCAATGATGCCGACAAAGATGATCAGTGAAATACCGTTGCCGATGCCGCGTGCGGTGATCTGCTCACCCAGCCACATCAGGAACATGGTGCCGCCCACCAGCGTGATCAGGCACGACATACGGAAGAACATGCCCGGATCGGTCACCAGATCGCCGGATTCCAGCGATACAGCAAGGCCATAGGCCTGCAAGGTCGCCAGTGCCACCGTGCCGTAGCGGGTGTATTGGTTGATCTTCTTGCGCCCCTGCTCGCCCTCTTTCTTGAGCTGTTCGAGCTTGGGTACCATCGAGGTCAGTAGCTGCACGATGATCGAGGCCGAGATGTAAGGCATGATGCCAAGGGCAAAGATGCCCATCCGGCCCAGCGCACCACCGGTGAACATGCTGACCATGCCGCCAATGCCTTGGCCTGCACTTTCCATGAACTCCCGCAGGGCAGCCCCGTCGATGCCGGGCACCGGGATAAAGGTGCCAAGGCGGTAGACGATCAGCAGACCGAGGGTGAACAGGATGCGGTTGCGCAGGTCGGTGGCTTTACCAAGAGCGCTCCAGCTCGTGTTGGCGGCCATATTCTCGACGGCAGATACCATGCGGGTGTGTTCCTTTATGGCGAAACGCCGCCCAAACCGTTTTCCGGCGGGCGGCGTAGGAAAAACTAGAGACTATGTAAGCCGCATATTCGCGGCTCACAAGGCGTCAAACTGGCTTACTCGGCGGCCGCCGCGGCTGTGGTCAACGACCCACCCGCTTTTTCAACGGCTTCGACGGCCGATTTGGACGCGCCAGTCACAGCAAGTTCAACTTTCGAGGTGATCTCACCTTTGGCCAGAACGCGGATACCGTCCAGCTTGCGGCGCACCAGGCCCGAAGCGATCAGCGCATCTTCATCGATGGCTTTTTTCGCGTCGATCTTGCCGGCGTCGATGAATTTCTGGATCAGGCCCAGGTTCACAACGGCAAATGCCTTGCGGTTCGGCTTGTTGAAGCCGCGCTTGGGCAGACGTTGGTAGAGGGGCATTTGCCCGCCTTCGTAGCCGTTGATGGCCACACCCGAACGAGATTTCTGACCTTTGATACCACGGCCACCCATCTTACCGGTGCCGGAGCCAGGACCACGGCCCACGCGCTTGCGGGGCTTTGTTGCGCCAGGATTGTCGCGCAGTTCATGCAGTTTCATATCGCTTCTCCTTGCCGGATGTGCCCCACGAAGCGTGAACGGGACAACCACGGCGTTTCTTGGTTTTGATTCTCGTGGCGCAAGACGCCACCGGGGGCGTATAGACCCAGCACCCGGACGGATCAAGCCCCGTCCACCTCATCCATGGGCCGTATATCTGTGGCGCAAAGCCTCTACACCTCGCCGCGACAGCCCGTTTTGCACACTGTGTCGCAAGATTTTGATTCACAGACCAGAATTTGGCCGATAGAGGTGAAAATCACATAACAAAAAACAGCCCTCGCAATGGGGGCGCGCAGTCAACAGGCCATCGGAGACGCACAAAGTGCTCCAAGACTTTCTTCAGCATCCCGGTGTTGTGCACCGCGCGGGCATCGCCGCGGCGGTTCTGAGCGTCTATGCGTTCTGGCCTTACATCCGTGACATACTGACAAACCGGACCCGGCCCGAACGCGCGTCCTGGCTGATCTGGGCCGTGCTAAGTGCCGTGTCCCTGCTAAGCCAGATCTATGAAGGGGCTGACGGATCACTGGGTTTTGCCATCGCGCAAACGGCGGGCACGGTCATCATCTGCGGCCTAACCTTCTGGAAAACCACCGGCCTGCGGTTCAAGACCGACGACAGCCAGGTGCTGACCGCCACCGCCGTGGGCATCTGGCTGTGGGCGGAAATGGAAAGTGCCGCCTATTCGCTGTTCGTCACGATAACCATGTCGATGATGGGCGGGCTTCTGACCATGCAAAAGGCCTTCCTTGATCCCAAGTCTGAAACATGGGCAACCTGGGCCGCCTTCTTCGTGTCGGCGGCGCTGGCCGTTGTGGCGATTGGCGGGGCGGACTGGCTGCTCTTGGCGTATCCGCTTTATGTCATGGTCCTGTCAGGTGGCATCATGCTGTGCATGGGCGCAGGTCACGTAAGGGCGGCGCGGCGTGCCCCCACCCTGCCCGACACCCCTCACCAGCAGCTGACCCTGTCTGTCATGTCGTTTCAACGGGCGGGTTCACCCAGCGTGTCGGAGTAAACGGCCGCGCAATAGCGCCCTCCAGAAGCTCAAGCCGGTCCTGCCCATAGAACACCTCGCCCTCCAGAACATATGTTGGCGATCCGAAAACACTGGTCGCAAGGGCCGCCTGGCTGTTGGCTGCATATTGGGCCGCAACCTCTTCGGATCGTGCCCGCGCAAGCAACTCATCGGCGTCATGCCCCAGACCCTTGGCAAGCGCACGCAGCGTCGGCACATCTGACAGGTCCGCATCGTCGCGCCAATGCGCTTCGAGGATCGCATGGGCCATGGCGTCCACCTGATCCCCACGATCACCAAGGGCGAGGATCATGCCGCTGGCTAGCGTGTAGTCCGCGTCGTGATGGGTCGGGCGAAATGACACCACCGGCACATCGCGCAATTCGGCCCACCGCTCGATCTCGCGGCCAAAGAAGTAATCCACATGCGCCTGCGTGCGCGCCCGGAAGGGCAGACTGCCCTGCGCCTCGACCACAGGGGACAAGGCAATGGGTCGGTGCACAAGGGTCAGACCATGGGTGGCACAGATCTGCATGACCTTGGCGGAGCCAAGATAGGCAAAGGCGGAATGGGCGGAGTAGTAGTAGGTGAGGTCTGTCATGCGACGCAGGCTAGGCGTCAAATCCATGTTCCACAACGCTTGCGACATTGCTTTTGGTTTGCGGGTGGTGCCATCCTGCCGTCGATGATTGCCCTCCGTCCCCTGATGGTGGCCACTGCACTTGCGGCCACCCTGCCCACGATGCTGTCCGCGACGGGATGCGCACGGGACGCGATGCTGGTGTTTGACGGCTCGGCGTCGATGGACGAACTCAGCTTCGATGTCTCACGCAAGACGCGGATCGTGGATGCCCGCACGGCGCTGCGGGATACCCTGCCCGACATCACACCGTTTCGCCGGGTTGGTCTGCTGACCTACGGGCCCGGTGCAAGTGCCGACAGTTGCGCCAATATCGACCTGCGCTTTGGTCCACGGGCCGATGCGGCAGCCGCCATTGTGGATCAGATCGACACCCTGCAACCCAAAGGGCTGACAGCTCTGGCCGCGTCCGTTCGGGCCGCCGCCGATGCGCTCGATCACCGCAACCGGTCGGGTATCGTCGTGTTGGTCACGGATGGCAACGAAACCTGCGGCGGGCGCCCCTGCGCCCTGGGCACCGCGCTCGCCCAAGAGGCAACGGACCTGACCGTGCATGTCATCGGGTTTCAGGTCGTTGTGGATTTCTTCAGCTGGGACAACCCCGAGCAGGTGGACGTGGGCGCAGGCAACACGGTCGCCAAATGCCTCGCCGATCGGACGGGCGGGCTCTATGTCTCAACAGATACAGTGGACGAGTTGGCGGACGCACTGCGCGCAACATTGGGCTGTGCGTTGATCGGGTCCGTCCCTCCGGCACCGATCCCTCCGTTCAGTGCCTTCGAAACATCAACCGCCCCACGCCGTCAGACATGAACCAACACTGACTGTCGGCCTGCCCTTCGAGGACGGACCCAAAAGGGGTGATGCCTTTCCAGTAAATCGCACGTCCCTGCGCCTACTCCACCCAAACGGGAAGGTATGGAAAACCGGACTGGCGTGAAACGCGCGGGTCGGGCCTACTCCCCCCATAACACTTCAGCCGAACCACATTATCGGCATCCGCAATTTATTTTTTAAGGAGCCGCGCCCGGTCAAACCGGGCGCGCATTTCAGGACACCTACGGTATTGTTTGACGTCATCTTTCAGGATCCCAACCTGCTATGGCTGATCGGGATCGCATCCGCATTGCTCAGCACCTATGCCTATCTGCCCTATGTCTTCGACACACTGTCGGGTCGGACACGGCCGCAACGCGCGTCGTGGATGATTTGGTCTGTTTTGGGCAGCATCGCGCTGGCGTCCCAGATCTACGAGGGGGCCAGCGCATCGCTTTGGTTCGCAGCCATACAGGTAGGCGGCACGGTCCTGATCTTCCTTCTGTCGCTCAAGCACGGAACCGGCGGCTTCCTGAACCGCTCAGATGCTTGCGTGCTGGCCGCAGCCGCCGTGGGCGTGCTGGCCTGGGCGCTGACCGAAACAGCCGTCTACGCGCTGGCCATCACGATCACGATTTCGATGATGGGCGGGGCCATCACGGTGACCAAGGCCTTTCGCACCCCCGAGACCGAAACACTAACCACGTGGTCGGCGTCCTTTGTTGCGGCCACACTCGCCATCGTCGCCGTGGGTGGTCTGGACTGGGTGCTGCTAGCCTATCCGCTGTACCTTTGGGTCCTGAACGGGGCCATTGTCGCCGCCATCCTGCTGGGGCGTGCCCATCAGGCGCGTGCACCAATCTTTGTCCCACGCCATACGAAAAACGCCGCGCAGGTCCTGCGCGGCGTCTAAGTTCAGTAGGATCTTGCGATCCGTCCGGGGCGTTTAGCCCTTCTCTTCGATGATCTCGACCATGTGAGGGATCGAGTTGATCATACCGCGCACGGAAGGTGTGTCTTCCAGCTCGCGGGTTTTGTGCATCTTGTTCAAGCCCAAGCCGATCAGGGTCGCGCGTTGTTTCGCGGGACGACGGATGGGGGAGCCGATCTGCTTGACGACGATTGTCTTAGCCATGGATCTCAGGCCTCCTCGGTTGCCGCTTCGGCAGCGGGTGCTTCATCGCGCTTGGGCAGGATGTCCGAGACTTTCTTGCCACGACGCTGCGCAACACCACGGGGCGACTGCTCTTTGCGCAGGCCGTCCATCGTGGCGCGGATCATGTTGTAAGGGTTCTGCGAGCCGATGGATTTGGACACAACGTCCTTCACACCCAGCATTTCAAACACGGCACGCATCGGACCACCGGCGATGATACCAGTACCCTCAGGGGCGGTGCGCATGACGACCTTGCCGGCGCCGTGGCGACCTTCCATGTCGTGGTGCAGCGTCCGACCTTCGCGCAGTTGCACGCGGATCATCTGACGCTTGGCTTGCTCGGTGGCTTTGCGAATGGCCTCGGGGACCTCTTTCGCTTTACCTTTGCCGAAGCCGACGCGGCCCTTCTGGTCGCCAACAACGACGAGTGCGGCGAAACCAAAGCGCTTACCACCCTTCACGGTTTTCGACACACGGTTGATCGCAACCAGGCGATCTGCAAATTCCGGTGCCTCGTCGCGGTCGCGACGGTTGCCCCGGCGGTTATCACGTTCTGCCATCAGAACATCCTTTGAATTGGTGGCTTGCGCCAGTTTACTCAATCCTGGTGGGCCGGAATGGCCCCCGGATCATCGGAGGGGCGTCGCCGCCCCTCTCAGGGTCTTAGATCTTCAGACCGCCTTCACGCGCAGCGTCGGCCAGAGCCTTCACCTTGCCATGAAAGAGGAAACCACCGCGGTCGAAATATGCTTCGTCCACGCCAGCTTTCTTCGCGCGCTCGGCAATCGCGGTGCCCACCTTGGTGGCGGCTTCCACGTTGTTCTTGCCGACGACGCCCAGATCCTTTTCCAGGGTCGAAGCCGAGGCCAGGGTCACGCCGTTCACATCGTCGATCAGCTGCACGCTGATGTTCTTGTTGGAACGGTGCACGCTCAGGCGGGGACGCCCGGCGTTGACCTTGCGAAGTTTGTTCCGGACGCGCAGGCGGCGCTTGAGGAACAGGGTCCGTTTGCTGTTTGCCATCTGTCTGGTCCTTACTTCTTCTTGCCTTCCTTGCGGAAGATGAACTCGCCCTTGTAGCGGATGCCTTTGCCCTTGTAGGGCTCGGGCTTGCGCCACTCGCGGATTTTCGCGGCCACTTCGCCGACCTGCTGCTGGTCGATACCTTCGACAACAATCTCGGTCTGCTTGGGCGCGGTCACTGTGACACCCTCGGGTGCTACGAAATCCACATCGTGGGACAGGCCAAGGTTCAGTTTCAGGGTGTTGCCCTGCATCTGCGCCCGGTAACCCACACCTTGGATCTCCAGCTCTTTCTTGAACCCTTCGGTCACGCCGGTCACGCAGTTCTGCACCTGCGTGCGGGACATGCCCCACTGCTGGCGCGCGCGCTTGGACTTGCCGCGGGGCACGATGGTAACAACGTTGTCCTCAACATTGAGGGTCACGTCGTCGGTGGCGGTGAAGCTGCGGGTCCCCTTGGGGCCTTTCACTTCGATCGTCTGACCGGAGACGGATGCGGATACACCCGAGGGCAGATCGACCGGTTTTTTACCAATACGAGACATCTGCTGTTCTCCTTAGAAGATCGTGCAAAGCACTTCGCCGCCAACATTCTGGCTACGTGCGTTTGCATCCGACATCACGCCCTTGGAGGTGGAGACAATCGACACACCCAGACCCTGACGGACCTGCGGGATGTCGCCCACACCCATGTACACACGACGGCCGGGCTTGGACACGCGCTTAAGCTCGCGGATCACAGGCTCGCCTTCATAGTACTTGAGGCTGATTTCGATGGCCGGGTGGCCGTTGGCACCGGTGGTTTCTTCGAAGCCACGGATGTAACCCTCGTCCGCCAGCACTTCCAGAACGCGCACACGCAGTTTGGACGCAGGCGTCTCAACCACGGATTTGCCACGCATTTGGCTGTTACGGATGCGGGTGAGCATATCGCCGATAGGATCGTTCATAACTTATCTCTCCCTTACCAGCTCGATTTCACCATGCCGGGGATCTGGCCTTGCGAGCCAAGGTCCCGCAGCGCGATCCGGCTGATCTTCAGCTTGCGATAATACGCATGCGGACGACCGGTCAGCTGGCAGCGGTTGTGAAGACGCGTGGCCGAGCTGTTGCGGGGCAGTTTTGCCAGCTTCAGCGAGGCGCGGAAACGCTCTTCCATCGGTTTGGTTTCGTCGCTGATGATTGCTTTGAGCTCGGCACGCTTTGCGGCGTACTTTTTCACCAGCTTCTCGCGCTTCACTTCGCGCGCGATCATGGATTTTTTAGCCATATCTTTTTCCTCTGCGCTTACGAGTTGAAGGGCATGTTGAAATGCTTCAGCAAGGATTTTGCCTCGGCATCGGTTTCGGCAGTCGTGGTGATCACGATGTCCATCCCCCAGGTCTCGTCGACCTTGTCGAAGTCGATCTCGGGGAAGACGATGTGCTCTTTCATGCCCATGGCATAGTTGCCACGGCCATCAAAGGAGCTACCGGAGACGCCGCGGAAGTCGCGGACGCGGGGCAGCGCGATGGTGACCAGACGGTCCAGGAATTCATACATGCGGTCGCCGCGCAGGGTGACTTTGGCACCCAAGGGCATGTCCTCACGCACCCGGAAACCCGCGATGGATTTCTTGGCTTTCGTGGTCAATGCCTTTTGACCGGCGATGGCGGTCAGGTCTTCCTGTGCCGATTTGGCTTTCTTGCTGTCACGGACAGCTTCAGCACCGCAACCGATGTTCAGAACGATCTTGTCCAGACGCGGGATCTGCATGTCGTTCTTGTAGCCGAATTCCTCTTTCATGGCAGCGCGGATGCTGTCCTTGAACTGGGCCTTCAGGCGCGGGGTGTAGTTTGCTGTGTCAAGCATCAGATCACGTCCCCTGTTGTCTTGGCAAAGCGCACTTTCTTGTCGCCGTCCATTTTGAAACCAACGCGGGTGGCTTTGCCGTTCGCGTCCAGCAGGGCCAGATTGCTCAGGTCGATGGGCATCGCTTTGGGGATGCGGCCGCCTTGGCTTTCCTGGCTTTGACGTGTGGCGCGGATCGCGATGTTCACACCGTCAACGACTGCTTTGTTGGCAGATGGGTTCACGGAAGAAATTGTGCCTTCCTTGCCCTTGTCCTTGCCCGCAAGCACGACGACCTTGTCGCCTTTTTTCAGTTTCGCAGCCATCAGAGCACCTCCGGAGCCAGCGAGATGATTTTCATGAAGTTCTTGCCGCGCAGCTCACGAACGACGGGCCCAAAGATACGGGTGCCGACGGGCTCGTTGTTGTTATTCAGAATAACAGCTGCGTTGCGGTCGAAGCGGATGGCGGTGCCATCTTCACGACGCACTTCTTTGGCGGTGCGTACGACGACGGCCTTGCGGACGTCACCTTTCTTTACGCGACCACGTGGGATGGCTTCCTTGACCGACACGACAATGACGTCGCCGACGGATGCGTATTTACGCTTGGAACCACCCAGAACCTTGATGCACTGAACGCGGCGCGCGCCGCTGTTGTCAGCAACATCCAGGTTTGTCTGCATCTGGATCATTTGGTGTCTCCCGACCTTTGGGGGGCTGATGCGTTCGCCTGATCCCCAGGGTTTCGATTAATGCGGCAAAATGCCGGGGGCTTACGCCTCCAGCACTTCCCAGCGTTTTGTCTTCGATTTCGGCGCGCATTCAATGATGCGAACGGTGTCACCGACCTTGAAGGCATTCTGTTCATCGTGCGCCCGGTACTTCTTGGACTTACGAATGGTCTTTTTCAAAACCGGGTGCGTAAAGCGGCGCTCGACGGACACGGTGACTGTTTGTGCGTTTGCGTCGGAGGTCACGACGCCAGACAGGATACGCTTAGGCATTTCGTGCTCTCCTTATTCGGCCGCTTTGGCGGCTTGTTCGTTGAGGATCGTCTTGACGCGTGCAGCATCGCGACGGACCGAGCGCAGACGCGCCGGGTTCTCAAGCTGACCTGTGGCCTGCTGGAAACGCAGGTTAAAGGCTTCTTTCTTCAGATTTGCCAGCTCATCACGCAGCTGGTCCGGGGTTTTATCCCGAAGTTCCTGGGCGTTCATCGCCATTTTCCTTTTCAACATCACGAGGGTGCCGCCAAAGACGTGACACCGATTCCCGTGGAGTGGGTGAATAGAGGGGCCGTATATGGGGGCAATGCGCTTATGGCAAGGGGGTTTTGACACTTTCGCAACACTGCATAGCCACACGGCTCTGCACCTAATTGACACTATTTGGCGTCACCTCATACCGTACACTAAAAACTAGAAGGGAAATGGTATGGGTGCTCTGGCGCTGTTGGCCCTGTTCGGAATGGCAGGCGCGCTCGTGGTCTTCAGCAATGATGAAGGCGATGACACGACCGAGCCAGCGGATGACGAGGTTGAAGGGACGGAACTCGATATCTCCACAAGCGGTTCGTTCACCGGTACAGACGGCAACGATACAGTGTCCATTACGGGTGGCGCGAATGACGTATCACTCGAAACCGGCGCAGGTGACGACATGATCCTAGGATCTGGAACCCTCGCGTTTGATGCATTCTAAGCCTCGGTTTCTACTGGTGCTGGAGACGACTTGATCGACTTGAACCTCGACAGTTCATCAGTTCATGGAGGTGATGGTAACGACACGATCACTGTGCGCGGTGCAGGTTCTAACGTTTTTGGTGATGCAGGCGATGATCTGATCGACATCACATCTGACGGTGACGTGATGAATGCCTATGGCGGCGAAGGCAATGACACGCTTCAATCGGGACCGCCCGGAACCGCACCATACAATTCAAGCGCCAGTGACAACTTGAATCTTTACGGAGGCGATGGAGACGACCTGATTTATGTGAACGGACCGAGCAGCAGTACCACGGGCTTTATCGAAGTGGGTCATGGAGGCGCCGGTAACGATACAATCGTGATGACAAGCGTTCGCGCAGTTTCGAGCGAAGACCCAGGCTTAGCCGGCGATATCGTCGCTTCAGGCGGCGAAGGCGAAGATACGTTTGTGATCCGCACACATGAAACGATAGCCACAGGTAGCAGTATGGTCGTCGAAAATGTCGATCAAAATGGGTTTCCACAAGGTAGCAACTCTCGTTTGGGATTGTTCAGGATCGAAGACTTTGAGAACGGTGTGGACACCCTTTCAATTGATGCAGATGCGGTTACCGATAGCAGCACGTTGGCCGAGGCACGCCTGGAGGAAGTAGTGAACCGTTCCGGCACAACGGACACGCAATTGATCCTTGTCTATGGAACCGCGGATCAGCAAACCGAAGAAATCACTGTGACGCTTTCCGGTGCGACCGATGTCACGTGGAATGATGTGGAGTTTGTGGGGGATCAAGTGCCAGCCTTGACACCGATTGCGTAGTCGATGCCACGCGATCTCGCACTGGCTCAATGGTGCGTTCCGCGATATTGAGCCGACATGAAAATCACATCCCTCTTCGCCACCCGCCTCTATCACGCGCCCCTCTCCGAATTTGACCCCAAGGTCGACCCGGACGAGCTGGAACAACACTGCTACGCCATCGCCGAGGATGACGAGGCAGGCCACGACTGGTGTGAGGCCGAAGGCTATCCCGGCTACACCTCCTATGCCTCGCTGGACGACCTGCCCTGGCGCTTCCCGATCTTCGCCGATCTGGTCAAGGCGCTCGACGCACACGTCGCGGCGTTCGCCAAGGAACTGGCCTTCGATCTGGGCGACAAGGCGCTGAAGCTCGACAGCATCTGGATCAACATCCTGCCCGAGGGCGGCATCCACACCGGCCACATCCACCCCCACTCGGTCATCTCCGGCACCACCTACGTGGTGATGCCCGACGGCACGAGCGCGCTGAAACTCGAAGACCCGCGCCTGCCAATGATGATGGCATCGCCAGGACGCACAAAAGAAGCGCCAGAGGATCTGGCCCAATTCCACTACGCCAAACCGTCCGTAGGCGATGTGCTGCTCTGGGAAAGCTGGCTGCGCCATGAAGTGCCCATGAATATGGCCGAGGACGAACGCGTGTCGGTCAGCTTCAACTACGGCTGGGAATAGGATCACGAAACTGTCAGCCCAAGTCCGCGAACCAGACTGGCCACAACCCAAGGTCGAACATATTCTCTGAAAACAGTACTTTGATTTCGGAGGACGACCTTTATGCCCCTATCGCGCTTTGCCCTGTCAACGACCGCCCTGCTCGTTTCACCCTCGCTGCTTCTCGCAGAGGGCGGCCCCGTCAGCGATGACGTGATCGCCGCCCAACGCGAGGCCTTGGCAGCCGAGACTGCGGGCAAGGGATACGGCCCACAGGCACCGCGCGATCTCAATACGCTGACCGGCGACAATGCCCGCACATTCGAGACCGCGCCCACCTATACCGAAATGAACCTGTGCAACATCCACTTCCACGAAGGGGCCGAGCATTCGGGCGGTGAATTCACCACCTATATCGGCAACGGCGATGGCAAGGGCTACAACACCGGCTTTGCCTATGACGGCAAACTGACCGAGGCTGAACTGGCCCCAGTCGATTATCTCGTCGGCCCAGCGGGCAAGAACGGCGCGCTCGAACCCGGCGACACGATCGAAGTCCACTACGTTCACACCACAGCACTGGTTGAGCCCGGCCCCACTCTCGCCTCCTGCCTGAGCGAGGCCATCATCAACCCGCAGCTGCGCGTGGAAACGCAGGTCTTCGTGCTGGTGAATGACGAAAACGCTGCCGATTTCGTGGAACTGACCGCAGTTGGGATGGTGGACGGCTACCATCAGGCGCTGAACATCCCCTCCGATACCGGCACGCCCATCACCTATGCCGGGTCAACCACCGGCCCCAGCTACAACGAGAAAGGCTCGCCCATCCAGGTGTCCTGGAGCGTCCGACCCCGAGTGCAAAAGGTTCATATCGGCAGCATCGCGGCATGGTTTGCGGACAATATCTTTGATGAGCGCAAAGGGCACGGCGTGCGCAATCTGGTGATCAACCCGGACCTGATCTCGAACATCGACAGTTAAGGTTGGGATGGCGGACCACAGGTCCGCCTTACTTTCTGTAGCGCGGTTTTGGGATAACCTGTCCTGCAATGTGCGTGCGGTCCATGCTGGCAGCACGGCCGCACGTTGCTGAGAAAAACGATCCGTACCGGCGAACCTTGGATGGAAGTAATCGGCGAACCGGAATGCGCCCGTGGGCAAGGCTGAATCCGGTAAGCGCCCTATTTCGGCGTCTCGGCTGCCTTCTTGGCCGCCTTTTCCTCTTTCGTCAGTTTGTTGCCCCACTGATTGTTGGACAGGCCCAGCCCGTCCGGCATCGGCTTGGTCTTGCCCTTTTTGACCTCACCGCCCTTGTCGAGGAACGCTTTGATCAGGTCTTCGTCGGTGGTCGGCTTGGGGACGTGTTTCATGGTCTGAGCCTCTCGATGCGGTTGAGAACACCTTAACGGCATCGCGGCGGATAGCTACCGCCAGACTGAGGAAACATTTTCTGTTCACATAGCGATGCGACGAACGCCAAGGGGAAGGTGGATTTAAGAGCCGACCAAATGACAGTTTCAGCCGCGCATGTGCGGAAGCCGGGGGAATGATCCGCCACACTGTGCCAAGCTGCGCCACCGACCGGCCACGGTCTGTCGATCCCAGTGATGCGCTGTCGTTTCCACGTTTTCGGACATGTATGCGAAAAACTCTATTCGTCGCAGCACCAAGCCCCGCCATCGGCAGGCCACGGTCTGTCGACCCAACCTCTGTTCTGCAACGCTTTATGGCAGCCAAGAACATCTTCGATCCAAGCGAAGCGCTGACATCACCCAATCGACAGGCCCGGGGGTGGCCTGTCCCTTCTCGGCAGATTTGGCGCTGCCAAATCACCTGTCAGGCAATGGATGGCGCGGCGGCCTTGATTCCGCGCTGGGATGAAGGCGCAAACGTGGCATTAAGGCAGTAGCGATTACGATAAGGATCAATCGCTGTTGCACTCTTTTCTCTTTCTGCTCACGTTAGGCGTAGACATCGTATTTAGATTTGAATGTATTTGTATTTTGCGTTTCAGTCAGTAAATGCGTCAGCATCTAATTAATGAAGGAAATATTTTTTGGAAGTTTTATTGATCATTCCTGTTTTAGGTGTGCTCTTTTGGGTTACACTTAGATTATATCGTCAAGGGCAGGTCGATGATACACCTTCAACGCCGGCGCCGACGAAACGTACCCACATTTCAGCGAAACCAAGCAAACAGAAACCTTCTCATCCAATACGCGTAACATCGGGCGTTGAACATAATCCTCCTCCAGAAATCCCTGCATCTCGTCAGCTTAATGGCAAAGCTTACGTCATCGACGGTGACACAATTGTCGTTCAAAAAATCAAGGTGCGTTTAGCAGGTATTGACGCACCCGAGCTTGATCAGCCTTGGGGGCAAAAATCAAAGTGGGAAATGGTCAAGATTTGCAAAGGTCAAAATATCCGCGTCGAGTTGACCGGAGACACGTCTTATGACCGGCTGATTGGCACATGTTACTTGCCAGATGGCCGAGATATCGGTGCGGAAATCATCAAGGCCGGTTTGGCTTTGGACGGTGGTCATTTTTCTAAAGGTAAGTACCGCCACTTAGAGCCGGACGGCATCCGCAAAAAACTACGCAACTATGGAAGATGGCGCTAAATCTCCCAAAGAAGAAAACCCCAACGCTCTCACGCTGGGCTCTGAATTCTCACCGTAGAGCGGGCTTCATCCCGCCACCACGTCACAAAACGTCCGGAGCAATTACGAGCGCCTTGATCGGCAGCTTCAAACGAACAACCCAAGCTCAGGTCAATCCAGCCACAACCAGTTTTCGTTGGACCTTATCCGCTTCTCCAGCTCGTCCCAACGCGCGGTGTACTCGCCCTCCAAATCAATTCGCCGCGCAAAACAAACGTCCTCCAGAAGCTCACTCTTTTTGTCAATCGTGGCTATCAACCCTGAGGGCCATTCATGATCCAACAGGTCAAAATCCTCCAACATGAACTTCAGCAAAAATCGACGAATGTCTTCGTCCTTTGGCGCAAGCCTGAAACTCTCCTTCAGAAAGTCTGTTCTATGGGTCCCTGGATCGCCCACGTGCAACAGGTTCTGGTACAGTCGCCCCAGCCAAAACGCTCCCCTGGGATTGCCAGCACTGCGCCAACGAACAAGTGTCGGATAAACGAGCTCAGCAAAAATCTCGTGTCGGATCCTGTCGCAATCCAACGGAAGCCGCGTCAAATACGCATGAACCCAACGGCCAATTTCGTCCGATGACTGAAAGCTATCGATGAACAGGCCAATGCTGGTCTTTGCACGATCCTTAAAACCGGCTTCCAGATTTTGCGAATACTCATGCCAGTGGCGAAGTTCCATATCCAGACAAAACATCGTTGAACACAAAAAGAAAACCCCCGACACTCTCGTGCCGGGGGCTCTCAGATTTCTACCGGGTGCCGCTACGATTGTGCCATTGGCACAATCACCGCGCACGGATTGCGCCCCGATGGGGCGCAATCGGTTTACCAGTCTTCGCGAACGATAACGCGTGTCTTGATTGGCAGCTTCATCGCCGCCAGACGCAGCGCTTCGCGGGCCACGTCATCATTCACACCGTCGATCTCGAACATCACGCGGCCGGGTTTGACCTTGGCCGCCCAACGGTCGACCGAGCCCTTACCTTTACCCATCCGCACTTCGATCGGCTTGGCGGTCACTGGCACGTCGGGGAAGATCCGGATCCAGACCCGGCCCTGACGTTTCATGTGACGCGTCATCGCACGACGTGCAGCTTCGATCTGACGGGCGGTGACCCGCTCGGGCTGGAGCGCCTTCAGGCCGTAGGTGCCAAAGTTCAGGTCGGACCCGCCCTTTGCCTTGCCCTTGATCGAGCCTTTGAACTGCTTACGGAACTTCGTACGCTTTGGTTGAAGCATCTCTACTCTCCTTTAGCGACGGCCACCGGCACCACGTGGGGCCGGACCGTCCTGGAGTTCTTGTGCCTTGCGGTCACGCGCAGCGGGGTCGTGTTCCATGATCTCGCCTTTGAAGATCCAGGTCTTGATCCCGATGATGCCATAGGCGGTTTCGGCCTCGACATGTGCGTAATCGATGTCGGCACGCAGGGTGTGAAGGGGCACACGCCCCTCACGGTACCACTCGGTGCGGGCAATCTCTGCCCCACCCAGACGACCGGCAACGTTCACGCGGATGCCCAGGGCACCCATACGCATGGCGTTCTGCACGGCGCGCTTCATGGCACGACGGAAGGACACACGACGTTCCAGCTGCTGCGCGATGGACTCGCCCACGAGGGCTGCGTCCAGCTCGGGCTTGCGCACTTCAACGATGTTGAGGTGCAGCTCGCTGTCGGTCAGCTTAGCCAGCTTCTTGCGCAGACCTTCGATGTCCGCACCTTTCTTGCCGATGATGACACCAGGACGTGCTGTGTGGATCGTCACGCGGCACTTCTTGTGTGGACGCTCGATGATCACGCGGGCCACACCGGCCTGCTTGCACTCGGTCTTGATGAACTCACGGATTTTCAGATCTTCCAGCAGAAGATCACCGTAATCCTTGGTGTCGGCATACCAGCGGCTGTCCCAGGTGCGGTTCACCTGCAGGCGCATGCCAATCGGATTGACTTTGTTACCCATCAGGCTTGCTCCTCGACTTGACGCACTTTGATCGTGATTTCAGCGAACGGCTTCATGATCTTGCCGAAACGGCCGCGCGCCCGGGGGCGCCCACGCTTCATGGTCAGGTTCTTGCCAACCCAGGCTTCCGCGACGATCAGCTCGTCGACGTCCAGGTTGTGGTTGTTTTCAGCATTGGCGATGGCCGATTGCAGGCACTTCTTGACGTCCTGCGCGATGCGCTTTTTGGAAAACGTCAGATCGGTCAACGCTTTGTCGACTTTCTTGCCACGGATCATCTGGGCAACCAGGTTCAGCTTCTGCGGAGACGTGCGCAACATGCGGGTCTTCGCCATCGCTTCATTGTCCGCAACGCGGCGTGGATTCTTATCCTTGCTCATTTGCGTTTCGCCTTCTTGTCAGCCGCGTGACCGTAATAGGTCCGCGTGGGCGAATATTCACCGAACTTCTGACCGATCATCTCTTCGGACACGTTCACGGGAATATGCTTGTGGCCGTTGTACACACCAAAGGTCAGACCCACGAACTGGGGCAGAATGGTGGACCGACGGGACCAGATCTTGATGACTTCGTTGCGACCGCTCTCGCGCGACGCTTCCGCTTTCTTCAGCACATAGCTGTCGACAAACGGGCCTTTCCAGACTGAACGAGACATATCTTAACGCCCCTTCTTCTTGGCGTGACGCGAGCGGATGATCAGCTTTTGCGACGCTTTGTTCTTGTTGCGAGTGCGGGCACCCTTGGTCGGTTTGCCCCATGGGGACACAGGGTGACGACCACCCGAGGTCCGGCCTTCACCACCACCATGGGGGTGATCGATCGGGTTCATCACGACACCACGCACGGATGGGCGGATGCCCTTGTGACGCATGCGGCCCGCTTTACCGTAGTTCTGGTTGCTGTTGTCGGGGTTCGACACGGCACCAACGGTGGCCTTACACTCCTGGCGGACCAGACGCAGCTCGCCCGAGGACAGGCGGATCTGAGCGTAGCCACCATCGCGGCCCACGAACTGGGCATAGGTACCAGCGGCACGCGCGATCTGACCACCCTTGCCGGGCTTCAGTTCGATGTTGTGTACGATTGTCCCGATAGGCATACCCGAGAACGGCATGGTGTTGCCGGGCTTGATGTCTGCCTTCATGCTCGAGATGATTTTGTCCCCGACGGCCAGACGCTGCGGAGCAAGGACATATGCCTGCTCGCCGTCTTCGTATTTCACCAGCGCGATGAACGCGGTCCGGTTGGGGTCATATTCGATGCGTTCGACCGTGGCCGCCACATCCATCTTGTTCCGACGAAAATCGACGATCCGATACAGACGCTTTGCGCCCCCGCCTTTGCGGCGCATCGTGATCCGTCCGGTGTTGTTGCGGCCACCATTCTTGGTGAGACCTTCGGTCAGCGCCTTGACGGGGCGCCCCTTCCACAGCTCCGAACGGTCGATCAGAACCAGCCCACGCTGGCCCGGCGTCGTCGGCTTGTACGACTTGAGTGCCATGTTACTGTCTTCCGTTTTGCTAAACGAGCGAGGCTGACCCCGCCCTATGGTTAAAGGCCCCCGAAGGTGCCCGGTAGTACGCTCAAACGAGCAATGACAAAGCCCCGGACGAATCCGGGGCCGTGTCGATGGGGTCTGTTACGGTAGGCAGGGTGTGGGGTCAACCCGTAGGGTGGGCATTCTGCCCACCATTCCCAAGTCCACAACGCGTTCCAAACCCAAGCCGGTCGCGCGCCTGACCGTGGGCTGGCGCAGCAACCTTCAAACGAAGCACTTTATGGCAGCCAAGCACATCCCCAAATCTTACCGGGCAGCGCACGGATAGCAAAGCGCCAGCCCGCCGGGACGGTCAGGCGCGCGCCCGGCGCGCGTCGCGCTTGATTCCGGGCAATTAAGCAACGACAAAGCACGTGACGAACTTAAGTCACAGAAAGGTATTTGACTTGTCAATTCGGGTCCGACCATTTGCGGCTCTTGGGTCTTATCCGACTCCCGACCTTAAGGTTGGAGACGACCTATTCTTGCGGTCAGGACATATGTTGTTTTCATGCACCCGAAACGAGTTGGTCGAAGAGTTTGGCAGACTGAAACCTAATCAACCTGCATTTGAATTGGACAATTGGACTGTTCAAGAGCTCCGGTTCTTCTCTTCCCTATATCTCGGAAACGGTGAAAACGGCGCGGTTCGCCCATACCCATTGCCGGTTTATTTGGACATCGACGTTGATGATACTGACGCTGTCATTTCAGATGCCCACTTAATAAAACCACTCTTAGACAAGCTAGCCACTGACGACTATTTCATGAGAGGCAACTCAGGGCTAGTTGCTCAGAGCTTTGAACAGTATCGGCTATTCGAATGGACTAGCAAACAGATTGAACATTGCGCATGCCTTTGGAGCGACCTTGATACGGACGATGACCTCGTACTTCGGGGGCTTCATGCTCTTATTAAGTCAGATATGCTTTTCGAGCATTTCCAGTTTAAGGATGCTGCCCTAAGTGCGTCGCACATAGCTCTGGACGCTGCATTCTGTATTACAGTTCAATGCCTCAAGTACGAAGGGGTCAACAATCCTAGCGCAGCCGATGCTCAAGATTACATCGACGACTTATGGAATGTACCTCGAACGGGTAGGAAGTTCTTCGAAGACTACTACCGGGATAGAGTTCGAAACTTCCATACTGACAACAGGTACGGTGTAGAAGCGATACCGGCATTTAGCTTAGACGATCAAATTCATCTCAACGCTGCACTCAAAGGTCTGTTTTTTCTATTTATTACGGGTGGAATGCACACAGAAACTCAGGCCGATAGGGATGCGTATTTGCGGCACAATTTCATTGATCAGAGAGAGAGCAACTAGAGATCGCTAGGCGTTGCCTGTGTCGAAACCCTTGATATGTCCGTGCAGTAATAGCTCGCCAGCTATCGGTCACAAGCCTGTAGTGTAGTTAACGTGTATCCTTTGTCTGACGCGATCTAGCACCTCGTCACTTCGTTGCACCAAACTATCCGAAAGCCGAATCCCTCCACCCACACGATCCAGATTAATTTGCACCGGACCCAGACACGCTACACTGCGCCAATACATTTCAACAAAGGACGCAGCTTTGCAGCCCTTCAAAAGTGGGCCTTGGCCTCGTCCGGTTTACCGGCTGCAATGGCCAGCAAACCACCCACGGCACAAAACCCGATCGGGAACATCGTAAAAACACCAAAGCCAAAGGCGTGATACATCAATCCGGCTGCAGCCAGCAGAAACAGTCCTCCCCACAATGCCCTGATCTTCGCCATGGCACCTCCGGCAATGGCCAGCAATGGCGCGACAAAGCTGCTGATGCGCACAAGTTGTTCATTGTCAAACGTGCCAAACACCTCACCGACCTCACCGTGGGCACGCACGACCTCGCTATAGCCATAGCCGAAAAAGCCGACGACCATCGCGATCAATCCACCAATGATCCCAAGCACAAGCGCTGCATTCCGCATAGTGTTACCATCTCCAAACTGTACCGGAGCGATATATACTTCTGTCAGGCAAACAAAAGCCACATCGGCGTGCTGTGCTTGCGCCGTCCCAACGCCAGCCGCGCACAGTCGGACAGCTGCGCCCACCGGTGATCCGCTTTAACTTGGGCCTGGTTGGCGGCTTGCGAACCAAGCCCGAGGCCGTGATCTCAGCTCTTCGCACGGCCAACAAGTCGCGCCAAAACGATCCAGATCAATGCGCCCCCCCACAAACCCGCTACACTGCGCCCATACCTTGCAGCAAAGGACACCCCATGCCCAAATCCACACCGCCCAAGATCAGCCCCGCCCCCATGGCCGCCGCCCTGACGGCCTTCAACCCGGCCACGGCCCAAGCGTGGATGGAGATCACAACCGAATGCACCCGCTTTGCCATGGACCGGGTGCAAAAGGACTTTGCCGCGCAACGCGCCATGATGGCCTGCACCTCTCCCACCGAGCTGATGACACTGCAATCCAGCTATTGCCGGGACGCGGCACAGGAATACGCGGATCAGGCCACCCGAATGGTCGAAATGATGACCAAGGCCACCGCACAAGTGACCGAAGGCATCGCCTCCCCCACCTCCCGCAAATATGACGACATCCCGCTCTGAGATCAGGCCCCCGCCTGCCCAAGGCCCACGCGCGCCCCTGCGCCGTAGGGCGGGGTTCACCCCGTCTCGCCCGGGCCAATGCGCAACCTGACGTCAATCACTGAGATGTCCTCGGCCGCCTGCGTCCAGCCCCAAACCGTTAACACTCCCCTAATCCGTCCCTGTAACCCATTGATTTCGCGAGACCCACGTCCTGTCTCACCATGGGACACGAAAAAACCCCGACCGCTCACGCAGCCGGGGTTCCCATTTTTTTCCGTAGGGCGGGGGTTTCCCCGCCACCCCGATTAAAGACCGGTCGACACGTCGATCGTGTTGCCTTCTTCCAGCGTCACATAGGCCTTTTTCACGTCCTTCCGCTTGCCCAACTGGCCACGGAAACGCTTGACCTTACCCTTGGTGATGGTCGTGTTCACGGCCTTCACCTTCACACCAAAGAGCGCCTCAACGGCTTCCTTGATCTGGGGCTTGTTGCTGTCGATCGCCACTTCAAAGACCACCGCGCCGTTCTCAGACGTCATGGTTGCCTTTTCCGTGATGATCGGCTTGCGGATCACGTCGTAATGTTCTGCCTTGGCACTCATTTCAAACGAGCCTCCAGTGCTTCGACACCCGCTTTCGTGATCACCAGGATGTCACGCTTCAGGATGTCATATACGTTTGCACCCATCGTCGGCAGGATATCCAGACCTTCGATGTTGCGCGATGCTTTCAGGAAGTCTTCGTTTACCGAAGCCCCGTCAATCACCAGCGCACGCTTCCAGCCCAGGTCCTTGACCTGCTTGGCCAGAGCGGCGGTTTTGCCAGCCGATGCTGCATCCTCGATGATCACCAGCTCGCCTGCCTTGGCCTTCGCCGACAGAGCGTGCTTGAGACCAAGCTTGCGGAACTTCTTGGGCAGGTCGTGGCCGTGCGAACGCGGCGTCGGACCCTTGTAGATACCACCCTTGCGGAAGATCGGCGCATTGCGGTCACCATGGCGTGCGCCGCCGGTGCCCTTCTGGCGATAGATCTTCTTGGTCGAGTAGCTGGTTTCCGAGCGCGTCTTGACCTTGTGGGTGCCAGCTTGCGCGTTGTTGCGCTGCCAGCGGACCATGCGGTGCAGAATATCGGCGCGGGGCTCAAGACCGAACAGGTCCTCGCTCAGCTCGACAGATCCGGCTTTGCCGCCGTCCAGTTTGATCACGTCAAGTTTCATGCTTCACCACCTTCCGCGGGTGCTTCTTCCGCCGGTGCTTCGGTTACAGCCGCCGATTTCAGCGCAGCCGGAAACGGCACGCCATCGGGCAGTTTCTTCTTTACGGCATCCTTGACCGTCACCCAGCCGCCTTTGGAGCCAGGTACAGCGCCCTTGATCATGATCAGGCCGCGATCTGCGTCCGTCTTCACGACTTCCAGGTTCTGAGTAGTCACGCGGGCCGCACCCATGTGGCCAGCCATCTTCTTGCCTTTGAACACCTTGCCGGGGTCCTGACATTGGCCGGTCGAGCCGTGCGAACGGTGGCTGATCGACACACCGTGCGAGGCGCGCAGACCACCGAAGTTGTGGCGTTTCATGGCACCGGCAAAGCCTTTACCGATGGATGTGCCGGATACGTCGACCTTCTGACCTTCCAGGAAATGCTCGGCCGAGATTTCCTCGCCCACACCAATCAGGTTGTCTTCAGTGACGCGAAACTCAACGAGCTTTCGCTTGGGTTCGACCTTCTGGGCTGCAAAGTGACCGCGCATCGCCTTCGAGACGCGCTTTACTTTGGGGCTGCCGGCACCAAGGGTCACGGCCGTGTAGCCGTCCTTGTCCGAGGTCCGGTTGCCCACAACCTGCAGACCGTCCAGTTGAAGAACGGTCACAGGGATCTGCTTGCCGTCTTCCATGAACAGCCGGGTCATGCCGACTTTCTTTGCGAGAATTCCAGAGCGCATATTCATACCCTCCTTACGATTGCAGCTTGATCTCGACATCCACACCAGCGGCAAGGTCGAGCTTCATCAGCGCGTCCACGGTCTGGGGGGTCGGATCAACGATGTCGAGGAGACGCTTGTGCGTGCGGATCTCGAACTGGTCACGGGATTTCTTGTCAACGTGCGGACCGCGCAGAACAGTGAACTTTTCGATCTTGTTCGGCAACGGGATTGGGCCGCGCACGGACGCACCGGTGCGTTTGGCGGTGTTGACGATTTCCTGTGTGGACGCATCCAGCACACGATAGTCAAACGCCTTCAGCCGAATGCGAATGTTTTGGCTTTGAATGGCCATTTTCGTGTTCCCTTACTCGGGCTTCCAACGGAGAGGAGGAGCATCGACCACCGACACCCCTCGTCGCGTCTTGTTTTTCTGTGTGGGCGGGGGTCTGACCCCGCCTCACGGGTGGCATGGCGGGATCAAACCCCGCCCTACCGCACGATTAGTCAGTGATTTTGGACACGACGCCGGCGCCGACGGTGCGGCCGCCTTCGCGGATCGCGAAGCGCAGGCCCTGCTCCATCGCGATTGGCGCGAT
>NZ_JCAPFI010000013.1:0-52969 GCF_059611725.1 Tateyamaria sp. LSS28
CGGATCGGGCAACGACACGCTGCTTGGCCTCAACGGCTTCGACAACCTGAACGGCGAAGACGGCGATGACAGCCTGAACTCCGGCTTCGGCAACGACACGCTGGACGGCGGCGCGGGCAACGACACGCTCAATGGCGGCCTGGGCTTTGACAGCCTGCAAGGCGGGGCTGGCAATGACACCCTGCTGGGTCTGAATGGCCGTGACACGCTCGAAGGCGGCGAAGGCGACGACTCGCTCAACGGCGGCAATGGCAACGATGTCCTCGATGGCGGGACAGGCAACGACACGCTCAGCGGCGGTCTGGGCTTTGACACCCTGACAGGCGGCGACGGCGATGACCTGCTGCGCGGGCTCAATGGCTTTGACAGCCTGCAGGGCGGAAGCGGCAACGACAACCTCGAAGGCAACTCCGGCAACGACACGCTGGACGGCGGTGCGGGCGATGATTTGCTCCGCGGTGGCCAGGGCGCTGACCTGTTTGTCTTCAACGGCGGCGACGACGTAATCCGCGACTACTCGCTGATCGTCGATGCGCTCGAGATCGAAGCCTCGCTTCTGGACGAAGGCATGCCGGTGGGCAGCGATCTGGCCAACTACTCCAGCGTCGTGGACGGAAACCTGGTGCTCGACTTCGGCGGCGGCAACAGCCTGACTTTGAACAACGTCACCAACGTCACCTTCCTGTTCGACGATGTGACCTTTGTCTAACGACGGCTTTCCAATGGGCTAAGCCATTGTAACAAATAAAAATCCGGGCGCGGTTGCACAAAGCGACGGCGCCCTTTTTGCATCCGCATTGGCATCAAACCGCGGTCGGGGCCCACCAGTCAAAAAACCCCTCTGGCGTGCACCGCTGCGCCACCTTAACATCTGCGCGACAAGCCGACAGGCAACAGTGCATTGTGCAAAGGAACGAACATGACGACCCCCGATTTTCTACAAGTACCTTTTGAAGAGTTGGACGGGGAAGGCCGCCGCCAGATCGCAGAACACTTCCAGCACGCCGCCTACCCGCGCGGTTTCAAATGGCACTGGAAAGGCACGCACCACAACCGCATCGCACTGGTGAACTACGTATTGCGCAAACTGCCGATGGACTGTGCTTATCTCGAGGTGGGCTGCGGATCGAACGACCTGTTTGACGCCCTGCCCGTCAGTGACAAGACCGGCGTGGACCCGGTCAAGGGCGGCACCGTCCGCATGACCTCGGACGACTTTTTCGCAACGAACACCAAGCAGTTTGATTTCGTCTGGATCGACGGGCTGCACGAATACACCCAGGTCCACCGCGACGTGGCGAATGCGCTGGCCTGCCTCAAGCCGGGCGGCTGGATCGCCTTGCATGACCTTATGCCCGTGAACTGGAAACAGGAACACATGCCACGCATGAACCTCGGCTGGACGGGCGATGTCTGGAAAGTTGCCGTGGAGATCGCAGCCACGCGCGGTTTGCACTTCAAACTGATCCTGATCGACCACGGCGTTGGGCTGCTGCAAGCAGACGCGGATGCCGATCCGCTGGTTGATATGGAAGCCGAATTGCTGCCCCAACGCTTCGGCTGGCTCTACGAGAATGTCGACCGTCTACCGCTGTGCGAATGGGGCGATGCAGTGACCTGGATCGACGCGCGGACCGGCTAAGTCGCGGGTCCCCTGCCCTCTTTGCGTCGCCCACCGCGCAGCGACCTTTGGTGTGGACAATGCCAACGCAGCGTCTGAGGCCCAGAAAACGGCCCTCAGACGCGCCTTTTGCCGCTATTGCCCCCCTCTTCACCAGAATGACCAAGTTGGCTCTCTAAAGGCTTAAAATCGGCCTCTCTGATGATGACAGGCGGTCAGCACCCCTAAAAGCAGACTTCGGCATCTACATCTCGGACAAGAGAATGAAGAACACATAGAGAACATTTAACGTCTGCGAACACCTGATATCCTGGCAAAACAGTCTCTAACAGGGGCTTTTTGCTCTGCTCGCACGTGCAAACGAGTTCGAGTCGTCACAAGGCAAAGGGGGTTTCGCACGCGAAACCCCCTGCCCCGGCTTCAAATCTCTTCAAGCAGATATTTGATCCGATCCATGACCTGTTCGATCAGCTCTTCGTTCACATGCGGGCCGCGCAGCCGAATGGCAAAGCCGTCTTCTGTCTGGACCCGCTCCATCGTGACTTTGTTGGCCAGCCGCACTGGCGCAGACCGCTCCACAACCTTGCGCGGCCGCCCTCCCCGGCTGGGGTCCGGGGCCATGCCCTCAATGGCCTCGATCAGCGGCTCCAGAACGGCCCACTCATCGTCGGCATTGCCAATGGCATGGCTCTCAAGCGCCTGCCGCATATTTTCGCTTTGCCCCGCCCTCAGACCGGCTGCCACGCGCAGGCACTGCCGCTCGCTCAGATCGGGACCAAAGCGCAGCATGTCACCCAGCTCCTCGTGGACAAGGGCAAAGGATCGTATCTTGGATCGCTTCGCTTTCGAGGCCGAAGAAAACAGCGTTCCGACGGCTTCGTCCACCGAAGCAAAGACACCCTCATGAACAGCCACGGCAGCCGCCCTGCCCCGCTCGTATTGGCTCAGCCCTGATCGGATTTCATTCTCCTCGATCATGGCGACAACAGCCGCGGCCAGACTGTCGGGCGACCGAACAAAGGCCGGGATCGTCTGGTGTCTCTGACCGCCCGAAAGTTCGTTCAACTCGCGCACCGCCGCCAATCTGCGGAAGCCGGAAATCAGGGCATACTTGCCCGCCCCTTCCGGGTTCGACGGCTCAAACACTTCGATGGGCAAACGCAAGCCATGGTCCGCAATGGACCGGCGCAGCTCCGCCATGTCCTCTTCGTTCAGCCCCACCCGATCCCTGCTCAGCGCATCGGCCCGTATCTCTTCGACGGGCAATTCAACCGCCACCAGCCCCCGCGCCTTGGCATCCGTGAACGCCTCAATTTCTGCTGCTGTGCGGGCCTGATCCTCGCGATCCGCAAGGGGCCGTGGATCGGCGTGCAGGGCCGCATCCGCGGCGACATCCGCAATCGGTGCGCGGCGCGTCGGGCCCGGGGTTTCGCGCGCGAAACCTTCCTCGATTTCTTTCAGCGCCTCGGCCGAGGGAACTTCCAACTGTCTGCGCTTAGCCATTGGCCACCTCCTGTTCAGCCGCCTTCCGCTCTTGGTCATCGCGCCACCAGGACCCCAGCAGGATCTCCTTGAACTCGGCATACGTCCGGTCAAACGTCTCGCGCCCGCGGACATATGTGGTGCGGTTGAAATCGCGGTAATCCGCCTCGTAAATCCCGCTCACACTCTCACCCGCCTGGCCGACCATGGATGTATATTCCTGCCGGTAAGCGTTGGTCATGTCGCCGAAATACGCCTGAATGACGTTGGCCAGATCGGTCTGTTGGCTGGCGTCAAACCGGGTGATGATCGCCCGCACCACATCCCATTCAAACTTCATTTCCGGCAGTCCGGCCCGCCGTCTTGCGGCGTTCTCTCCATCCTCGATCGAGGCGAATGTGGAGTACAGCATATCAAAGAAACGGCCCGTGGAATCGAACTCAAGGAACGAGGCGCCAAGGGGCACCAGAATGATGTCGGCGGCGGCAAGAGCATTGATCGTCAGGTAGCCGAGTGCGGGCGGCGTATCGAGCAGGATGACGTCGTATTCATCGAGCGCGCCCCCGTCTTCGAGCGCGTTATTAAGGGCATCCCAAAGCTGCCAGTTGCGCAGGTTCATCCGCCAGACGGGGATCTGGAATTCCGCCCAGTACAGGTTCAGCTGCGCGCCGATCAGATCGATGTTGGGCCAGTGGGTTTTCTGAACCACGTTTCGCAGCGAAACCTCCAGCGCTTCGGTCAGGGTTTCGTCCAGCGGAAACTCGGGATCACCAGCGGCTGCGCGCACCCGGTTTTCGGCTTGCAGTTGGGTGGCGTAGTCGCGGGCGAGGAGGGGGAAGACAGTCTGCCATTCATCCTCGACCGTGCCGCCCATGATCGAGGTCATGGACCCCTGACTGTCAAGGTCCACCACAAGCACTTTGTACCCATCCAGGGCCGCTGACATGGCCAGATGCGCGGCGGTGCTTGTCTTGCCCACACCACCCTTGAAGTTGGCGACGGCGACGACCTTGGCCGGCAGGCCTTCGGGGCGATAGGGGCGGTATTCTTTGGTGCTGACCCCTTCGGACGCGAAATGGTCGCGCAGCGTCAGTATCTCTTCGAGGCTGAACCATTTCGCGCTGCCCTGACCCTCGCCCTGCGGCAGATCGGGATTCTTGTTCAGCACCCGCCGCAGATGGGCCGGAGCCACGGGGATCAGATAGCGGCAGACCTCCCAGGTCGAGAACTTGCGCAGCTTCTTGCGCCCATCAGGGGCATATCCACGTTTGGCCAGATCATCCCGGCCACGGCCAGCAAAGGCGGCGGCCTTGGCGAATCGGGCGGTGTCGACAGGATCGCTCAACTTGCCAGCGGCGGCTTGTGGGTCGAGATTGAAATACGGGGGGAGGGGTGTGTCAGACTTTCGGTCCATGTACTGCTGCCTTGCCTAGATCATCTTTTTTCGATGTTATCAGGCAAATCATCGCACATCTTGCGCAACAAGTGAATCGCAAAGAAGAGGGACATATTTTCGGCTGTCGGGAGGTTTCGCGTGCGAAACCCGAGTTTCCATCACTGTATCATACTGAAAAAGAGACAATATAAACTTGTTGATCTTTGATCTAGTTTCGAATCTTTGGCTCAGAAAATTGCATCCAAAACAAATATTTAAATGCACTTCGGTGCCACTATGCGGGACAAAGGGAACCCAAATACAGGATGATAGGGACCCATGTGCAGGACAAGGGGTGCCGATTCGCAGGGGCAGGGGCGCCTGAATGCGGTGCCCCTTGATTAGAGACGCTTTTTCTGGGGTGTTTGCGACTCAGATGGTCAAGTTATCCCCAGACTTACCCACTGTCCTACCCCTGGGTACCCGTTTGCAGGACCGCGCCATCCCGTATTTGGGTCCCCGAAGAAAGATTGGGCGCGGGCACCTTTCTATGTCATAATGCAGAGCAATACCGCCGCAAGAGCGGGATTCGAGGCAATGAGAGCAGTGATCCATGCAAGCGCCCATACCCCATGACACCTTAACCGGTGCGCTGCGGCGGCAATCCGTCAAAAAGAACGTGGCTGCGATTCACGTGTCTGGCAAGCTGACCCTGTTGCAGCGCAAGCTGAGCAACGTTTTGCTGCTGAATGCGTATGATGGGCTTGTCACCAAGACCAAACACCAGATTGATGCGCGGACCCTGTGCATGATGGTCGGGTATAATTCGAATGACATGGAGACGCTGAAACAGTCTCTGCGCAGCCTCGCAGAGACAACTGCAGAGTGGGATATGCTGGATGCGAACGGGCGGCAGGAATGGGGGGTTTCGGCGCTGTTGTCCTATGCCAAGCTGTCGGGGGGCGTGTGTGAATATGCCTATTCGCCTGCGCTGGCCGAGAAGCTGCATGATCCAAAGGTCTTTGCCCTGATCAACCTGAACATCCAGCGCCGCTTTACCTCGGGCCATGCCCTGGCGCTGTACGAGAACTGTTATCGTTTCGTGCGCACCGGTTCGACAGGCTGGTGGCCGCTGGATTTGTTTCGCCGCCTGATGGGCGTGGATGGCAGTGCCTACTACGAGAGTTTCAAGCATCTGAACGCCAAGGTCATCAAACCGGCGGTGGCCGAGGTCAACAAGACGTCAAACATCATGATCACGCCGGAACTGCACAAGATGGGGCGGCAGGTGTCTGAGATACGGTTCCTGATCAAGGAGAACCCGCAGCTTGCCATGTTGGACATCGACGATGGGGCAGGGGTGCGGCAGGGGCCGGTCTATGCCGCGTTGATTGACCTGGGCGTGAGTGACCGGTTGGCCCGCCAGTGGATTTCGGAGCACGGCGAAGATTATGTGTCGGAGAAGATCGCGTATCTGAAGGGCAGGGGGGCTGTTGAGAGCCCTGTGCGCTATCTGAGTGCGGCCTTGCGCGATGACTATTCCGCGCCAAAGCCTCCGGAGCCTAGTGCAGAGGCTGTGGCGGCAGCAGAGGCGCGCGATGTCGCCTTGTCCGAAAAGGCCCAAGCCGAGACCCGCAGAGAGGCCGAGGTGGCAAGGGAGCGGCGCGCGCGTGCAGCAACGATGGCCCGCGTGCAAGAGCTGGTGGCGGCGCGGACGCCGACGCAGCGGGATGCGGACCGACGCCTGTTCCTGAGTTCGCTGGATGACGATTTGATGCGCAGTGAATTTGCGCGCCTTGGCTGGGCGTCGGCCTTGTGTGCCCCACGGATGGTGGAGTTTTGGGAGGATTTGGTGCCCGGAGCTTTTGAGGATCTGGGCACCTAAGTAAGCCTATGGGTGAGAACGCGCCTTAGCCGTCCAGTCCGCACACGCGTCGATCGTCGGCCGACAGGTGATCTCCCAACTGCTCGGCCATATCCTGCAGCAGCGGCCCGTAGCGCTTCCATTTGGCGACGGAGGTTGAATAGATCGGCTCGCGCACCTGGCTGACCGACGCGGTGTTGACCGCACGTGTGGATTTGGTGTGATCAAGCATGTCGTCTTCGAAGGGCAGGTCGACAAATTCCATGATGTCGCGCATTTGCCCTTCGGGATCGGCCACAACCTGTTCGTAGTTCACGAAGCGGATCTGGTTTGGCAGGGTGGCGACCTGGTGCAGTGCTGTTTTGTCGAACTCTTTGTAAACATTCACCAAAGTTTCGATGCTGGTCGAGGCTGGCTGGTTCGGGCCGAAGTTCTGCATGAAGTTTGACAGCAGGTTGTCCATGGGGTGCCTGCGCATGATCAGCACCTTGGCGCGGGGGAAGGCGAGGGCCAGAACCCCGGCGTAAAGGTAGTTGTTTGGCATCTTGTCGGACACGTATTCCGACCGCAGCCCTTCGTTGTGCAGGAAGGTCTGGTAGTGCTCGGCAAAGGTGGTGAGCATGTCATCGGTCACTGAGCTGTCGGGCGCTTCCTCCTCAAGCACCTTGAGCAGATCGGGGCTTTGCTGAAAGGCGTAGCCTGCCGCCCGCAATTCACCCCCCGCCTGTACCTTGCTGTGGCGCGAGAACATCTGGTCCATGAGCGTGGTGCCCGACCGTGGCATGCCGCAAATGATGATGGGTGCGACGTCGTGCAGGCCCGCGCCCCGATGCTGTTCCACAAAGGCGGGCGTGACCAGTGATCTCATCCGTTCTTCGCGTTTTGTATGATTTTCCTGATTGAAGGGGTGCTGCTCGGCCGTGATCGCGTTGCCTTTGCGGTAGTTGTCCATGGCCGTTTTTTCGTCGCCCATGTCGTCGGCTGCCTTGCCCATCGCAAAGTGCAGATCGGCGCGCAGCTGATCCGGCATGTCGTCGAGCTTGTCGGCAAACCGCATCAGGAGCTTGTATTCGGGGCTGTCAGCCGTGGTCGTCCGCAGGTTGATCAACCGGGCCAATGCGGGCACGCCGGTGCCGGGGCGGTTCGCAACCTTCAAAAAGGCATCCGCGGCGTCATCCATGCGACCGAGGGCCGCCAGCGTGTTGCCCAGGTGGAACCATGGTTCTGCGGCGTCCGGCGCCAATTCAATGGCGCGGCGGGCGTGGTGTTCAGACGCCTCGTGCCGTTCCGCCCGGAACAAGGCAAGTGCGAGGTTTACATGTGCAGCCACCGATTGCGGGTCGATGGCCAGTGCCCGGAACAGGGGTTCGATGGCGCGTGGGAAGCGGCGGGTGCGGATAAAGGCCTGTGCGAGATTAAGCTGCACATCCAGCATGTCCCCATTCAGAGCGGCGGCGCGCGTCAGCGCCTTGATCGCCTCGTCATAGCGTTTCTTGACAACCAGGGCTGCGCCCAGGTTTGCATGTCCAAGTGCAAGGTTCGGTGACATTTCGACGGCGGCCTGGAACTTTGGGATCGCCTTGTCCACGTCACCGTTCTTGGCCAGGAAACTGGCGTAATCGATCAGGGCCCAGACGTTGTCCTTGTCGTTCTCGACCACCATTTCCAGGATCGCGAGGCCGCGGTCCTTGTGCCCTTCCAACAGCAGGTTCAGACCCTTCAGGTGCAGGATCTGCGGATGATCGGGAAGCTCGGCCAGCAAGCCGTCGATGGCTTGCCCGGCGTCTTCAATACGACCAGCGTTCTGGTGTCGCTGGATGCGCGCGACCTCTTCGTTGACCTGCTTGAGTTTCTCCTGGTCGGAGGCGCGTGTTGACGAATTCATTTTTGGCTCATGTGCACTGGAAAACTGGGTTGTGCGCATACTGCGTCATGGCAACGCCACCAGCAACCCGGATAAAGAAAAGGGCCCGCAGATGCAGGCCCCTATCATTGAATTGAAGATGGCGATCAGGCGACTTTCGCGGCTGCTGTGTATCCCAGCGCATCGGCCCGTTCTGCCAGCGCGTCGACCACATGCTGCGGCACCATGCGGCGCGCGACGATGCGCGGCACCGACATTTCGCTGATGATCGGCGCATCCGCCTGTTCGTGGCCGTTGATGAACGCATCGCGGCCCACGGCATCGAGATAGGTCTCGGACGCGGCGCCCTCGGCCAGCACCAGCTCATGCGATCCGGTGTCGATGTGGTAATAAGTGAACCCGTCCATCGGCATCTGTGCGACCTGGTAGATCGAGCGACCGTTCACCAGCGCCGTGGCGTTGTAGAGGATGCCGTCGATGTCCATGGCGTGGTCGGGCGATACAAACAGATCGCGCGACGGCACATTCGGGGCGATGGAGCCTGCGGTGAAGCAGATCGGGTTTGCCTTGGCCGGTGTCGCGGTTTTCGTGTCGATCGGCTGGATGCCGAGCCAGCGCACGGTGGTGGTGCCGCCGTCTGCGGTCAGGATTTCGTCGCCCGGCTGCAGCGTTTCGACGGCCACGCGGCCTGTCGGTGTCGCGATGCCGGTGCCTGCGAGATAGCAGGTGATCGAGGCGGTCAGGCTGTCGATTGTCAGCGCCCCGAAGCCGCCGCCGCCGGGTGTCGAGTAGGAGAACCGGATTTCACTGAAGTTTTCTGTTGTGGCGAAACTCAGGGTCGAGCTGATATTGCCAGACGTCACGTTGAATGTCTGGTTCAGGGCCGTGTTGGTCTCGTGCACAAAGACGATGTCCCAGCCCCCGTTGATTGACGTGCCCAGCTGCAGGGAAATGTTTCCGCCCGAGGCCCCGAAATTCGTGTTCGGTGCGTTTCCGGTGCCGATATCCAGTACGTAGTCCCCGCCAATGGTGTTGGAATCGCCGATAAGGATCTGCTGTGCTCCTCCGCCATCTGCGAACAACTGTCCACCGCCGAAGTTGCTGCTTGTGCTGAGCGTGAACGGTACGGTGTCATCCGTGAAGTTGATTGACGCGTTTGAGCCGATGTCAAACGCGTTGCCTTCGTCAAACTGGAATGTGGGCATCGATTGTTCCCCGAATTTGTAGTCTCGTTGACAGAACCTCTAGGGTGCCGGGGTTAACCTGCCAATGATTAAACACCAAAATCGCGCTTGGGTTGCTAAATTCCTGCAAAAAGTGGCAGTTAGGTCATGTTAAGCGCTCTGATCCAAAGAAAAAGGACCGGCAGAGCCGATCCTTTCATTCGTGTTTTTGTCTTAGCGCCAGAAGCGATCAGGCGACTTTCGCGGCTGCCGTGTATCCCAGCGCATCGGCCCGTTCTGCCAGCGCGTCGACCACATGCTGCGGCACCATGCGGCGCGCCACGATGCGCGGCACCGACATTTCGCTGATGATCGGCGCATCCGCCTGTTCGTGGCCGTTGATGAACGCATCGCGGCCCACGGCATCAAGATAGGTCTCGGACGCGGCGCCTTCGGCCAGCACCAGCTCATGCGACCCGGTGTCGATGTGGTAATAAGTGAACCCGTCCATTGGCATCTGTGCGACCTGGTAGATCGAGCGACCGTTCACAAGCGCCGTGGCGTTGTAGAGGATGCCGTCGATGTCCATGGCGTGATCGGGCGATACAAACAGATCGCGCGACGGCACATTCGGGGCGATGGAGCCGGCGGTGAAACAGATCGGGTTGGCCTTGGCCGGTGTCGCGGTTTTCGTGTCGATGGGCTGGATGCCGAGCCAGCGGACGGTGGTGGTGCCGCCGTCTGCGGTCAGAATCTCGTCGCCCGGCCGCAGCGTTTCGACGGCCACGCGGCCTGTCGGTGTCGCGATGCCTGTGCCTGCGAGATAGCAGGTGATCGTGGCGGTCAGGCTGCCAACGGTGATGAGCCCGAAGCCGGATGTCATTGAAAACTGGATTTCACTGAAGTTTTCTGTTGTGGCGAAGCTGAGTGGCGCGCTGGCACTGCCCGATGTCACAGTGAATGTCTGGTTCAATGCCGTATTGGTTTCGTGCACAAAGACAACGTTCCAGGTGCCCGAGACAGTACTACCCAGTTGCAGCGTAATATTCCCACCGGAGGCCCCAAAGTTTGTGTCAGGCGCGTTTCCGGCACCAACATCCAGTGCATAAGTCCCGCCGGTGGTGAAGTCAGAGATCGAAATCTGACCTCCAGCTATACCGTCATTTGCGATAATTTGTGCCCCGCCGGCATTGCCAACTGTGCTGAGCGTGAATGGAATGCCGTCGTCTGTGAAATTGATTGCGACGGTTGAACCGCTGTTGGTGTCGCCATTGTCGTCAAACTCGAATGTGGGCATCGTTTGTTCCCTGCGATTAAAATTTATTTAAAAAACTTGTACGGTAAGCGGGTTGGTCTGCCAACGAAAAAACGGCAAAAACCCGTTTGAGCTGTAAGGTTCGCCAAAAATTGCCAAATTGTCCGCGCTGTGCCACGTCTTTGGCCTCGTAAACTGTAACAACACACGTCGGGTGCCATGGTGAAATTGACCGCTGAATTGCTTGAACCTCATGTCGGGGAAACCGTTCACGTACAGCTTGACGCTGGACAGCAGATCGCGATGACCCTCACCAAGGTCGATCCGATGGGGCAGGGGGCGGATGACGGCAGTGGCGGTGTGATGCACACCGCTTTTACATTGGACCTGACCGGCCCGCCAGACCCGGTGATCGAGGCGTTGACCTATCCGATCACGTTGCCGGGACAAGACGCCATGCCTTTGTTCATCAGCGCCCATGACCAGGATGAGGCCGGAACCTATTACAACATCGGGTTCAGCTAGGGCGCGGGCAAGATCATCTTGAGGTAGGGGTCCGCGTCAGCAAACGGTTTGAACCCCAGCCTTTGATAAAGCCGTTGCGCACTGTTGCCCTTGAAGACTTGCAGGGTGATGTCATGACCTTGCTCATGTGCTTGTGTGCAAACAGCCTTCAACACCGATGTGCCGATGCCTTTTGCCTGGTGATCGGGGACAATCGCGAAGTCGATGAGGTGTATGCCTGCCGCCGTTCGCTTGGCGGACAGACGGCCCACGGACATTTTTCCTTTCAACAGAAGATGATCCACCGCGTCGGGATGTGCTGCCGCATGGCTTTGGGTCTGCGCGCTGTATTGCATGTCGAGCATTTGCGTCAGTTGCGCGTCGGACAGGGGGACGGCAGCGAATGACGGGCGCTGAACCGCCATGAAAAGCGTCCGCAAGAAGTCAGCGTCTTGCGGTGCTGCGGGTCGCACTGAGAGGTCGTTTATCGTCATGTCCCACATGGGGGCACCATGTTTGGGAAGGTCACGGGCACCCGGGTTGATCCGGGTGCCCGCCGGTCCTTTAGTTCAGGACCATTTCAATATCGTAGCCGCCTGCTTGGCGTGGCAGAGGTTTCAGAAACGCCACCGACGTGCCGATGCGCGGATGCGAAACGGTATGCACGCCGTCTCCGGACTCTGCCAGCAGGTGCGCCTCCGGGCCTTCAAACAATGCTGAAACGCTGACGCGGCGGGGCAAGTGCGCCGGACGGTCGGGATCTGCGCTGGGAGATTGGACATCCACCAGTTTCAGAACCACATGCCCGTGCTCTTTTGTTTTGACGCGGAACCGCTGCCCGACAAAGGGTTGAAGCTCATCTGCCGTGGCTGTGGACCACCGCGCAGGTGCCACCGCACCTTGCGTGCCAACAGCCGTTTCGGACGCCCCGCTTGTTGCGGCGATGGCCCCCGCAGGCAAGGCAAAGCTGCCCGCCAACATGGCCTTTGCCGCCAGAAAAGTCCGTCGTGTCCATCCGAATGAGTGTGTCATGTCACTCTCCTTTTTGCGGGCTTCAATCAGCTGCGCGACGGGTAAATGCCTACCAGAGCGATGATGAAGTACATGGCAAGGAATGGCTGCACGTTGGTGTGGGACTGGTTGCCCCCCGCAAAGCCCGCCGTTGTCGTCACTTCGAGCATGGCAGGGTCCATTTCCACATCGTCAACTGGTGTGTTCGGACGGAAGATGTTTGATCCCGCGGCCAGCATATTGCCGGTAGGGTCATCCGCGCTTCCGTTGCGGCTCTCTGCGATCATCTTGCCGGTTGATTGCATGACGTGCGTGTGGGACGGCATTTGTGCCTCTGTCAGAGTGACATTTTCGATGCCACCGCGCTGACCCCAATTGTATGTTGAGAGACCCGCGCCGGTCCCGACATGCACAGGCACACGGCTGCGCAAATCGGGTAAACCAAAGGTTGTGCGCCCGTCCCCACCATAGGTGGTGCCAATGAGCGAAAACAGCGCGGTGTTTTGACTGATCGGCAAAAGCTGCCCGTCGCAAAATGCCCAGCCTCGCGGCGCAAAGCTGCCAGCGAAGATCTTGATTTCTGCAATAAATGGTTCTGACATGAAAACGTTCCCCGTAAAAATTTCTGTCTGATATCGGAACGCTAGCGATCTGAACGATCATATGTAAAGGATTATCCCGGTGGAAGAACGGGGACGTATGCGCCAATGAACTTACAATTGAATGCAACACCCTGGGTTGCAAAACGGAATGGTCAGGATTGATCTCCCTTGTTTTATTACGTTCTAGCCATGCGGGTACTGCGTAGATGACAACACCCACATCTCCCAGCACTTTGATGGCGCAGTTGCGACAGCAGCACGAGGCCGGTGATCATATTGCGGCTGCTGAGGTGCTGGAACGCATCCTGACGCTGCATCCCGCGCTGATGCCGGCGCATCGGTGGCGAATCGATCAATTGTTGAACACAGGCGAGACGGATCGGGCCGTGGATCTTGCACGCGATGTGTCCCGCCAGTTCCCCCAGCTGCGCACCATGGCCACAACCAAAGAGGCTACGGGGCTGGTCCGATTGGGCCGGGTTGAGGATGCGCTGGCGCTTTTGGATAGGTTGCATGAAGACGGTCAGCAAGATCGCCCCGCGTCCATCCTGTTTGCCAATCTGCTGCTGCGCACTGGCGCGCTTGAACGCGCCGCCACTTTGTTCGAAGGCATCCGCGCCGACATTCCCGATCACACCATCGCCGTGCGTGGCCTGATCGACATCGCGATCAAACAGGGCAGGGGGGCGGATGGGCTGGACTTGTGCGATGAGGCGGCTGAGCTGAACTGCCTTGCCCATGCGTCGATCGAGACGCGTCGCGCCCAATGCCTTGATCTGATGGGCGAGACCGGGGCCGCGATTTCCGTCCTGTCCGACCTTGTCGGCAGGAAGGATGCAACGGCCCAGAACCATCTGACCCTTGCGCGTCTGCACCGCAAAGTCGGGGACCTCGTGGCGGCCAGCGAAGTGTTTGGCGTGATGCTGGCCGACACGCCCGACCATGCCGCCGCGGTTCAAGAGCAGGTAGCTCTGCTGCAACAGATGGGGGCGTATGAAGATGCGCTGTCTGTGTGTGATCGCGCCATTGCACATGCCGACCCGGTGCCTGAGATGTTTCACATCCGTCGCGCGCAAACTCTGTTGGCCGCGGGTCGTGCTGTGGACGCGGCCCATGGTCTGAGCGCGGCCTGTGCCGATGGCGACCCGTCGGGCGCATTGCTGCTGGAGTTGGCAAAGGCGCAGGCGCAGGCGGGCGCATTGCAAGACGCGGATGCCGCGTTTGCCCGCAGTGCCGCGCATCCTGCCACGCGGTTGCGAGCGGTATTGGGCAGGGCGAAGATTGCGCAGCAACGGGATGATTCCGAGGGCGCGGTCGCGCTGCTGCAGTCCGAGATGGCTGCGCAGGATGTGTCTGACCCCACCCTGACCCTCGCACTGTGCGAGGCCTTGATCCGGGCGGGCCGTGCGGCAGAGATCAGGGACCTGCTTCAGCAATTGGCTGACCAGCCTGATGCGCTGAGCGACGGTCAGATGGAACATGTCCTGACATTGGCGGAGCGGCAGACCCTGCCGGACATCTCAAGCACGCTGATCGATGCGATGATGAACCGCGAGCGTCTGTCACTGGTGTTTGCGCGGCGGTTGCTGAGGCTTGCCCACATCACCGCCGACACGAAGATGTTGAGAGAGGTCGCCGACGCCCTGTGCGCCAAGCTTCCGTCGGTCCATCAGGCGGAGTTCCGGGTTGATGTAGCATCCTTCGCCGATGGACCCGACGCGGCACTTGCCCTGGCCCGCAAGGTCAGCGCCGACAGCCGGTCGCCCCGCCTTGCGATGCTTGTTGGGCGGCACCTTGCGGACACGGGCAGCACCCAGCTTGCCATGCGCTACCTGCGCCGTGCCGCGCGCCGATGGCCGGAACACCGCGCCTTGAACGGCTTTTTTGTGCATGTCTGTGGCATGGCCCGCGATTTTACTGCGGGGCACGCGCATCTGGATGCAATGGTGGCTGCGAACCCACGGATTGATGTGGAGCGTGAACGGTTGCTGTTGATGCACAGCGAACGGTGCAATCAACCCTTGCTTGATCGTGCGATCCGCAGGCAAGACGCTGGATTGCCGGGTCTGCATCCGCGGCATTTTCTGGATGTGTGCCTGGCCTGCGGTGATCTGGAGCGCGCCTTGGCCACCCGCCAGCACATTCGCACCGACCCGCAAAGCACCAACCGGGTCGCGGCCCATTTCGCCACTGGATTGCACGGCCGCATGCTGGCCGATTTGCAGGTCTTTCGCACGTTGGAGGCTAAGGCAAAGGGGCAGGGGACCCCGCAGGAAGAGATCGAGGGGCGCCTTGCTGCGCAGTACTATTATCCCGCAAAATGCATTGTGGACCGTTGGGACGCGGAGACTGATCAAAACGTTCCGCTGCGCCAAACTCCGATCCCCAAGCGCATCTTTCAGTATTGGGACACCGAAGCGGTCCCGGATGATGTCGCGGCGCTGATTGCGGACTGGGCGGCGGTGCCGGACTTCGAACATGTCCTGTTGAACCGGCAGCGCGCCGTCAACTTTTTGCGCCGTCAGTTTGGCGCCCGTGTTGTCGCCGCCTTCAACCGGGCGCGCCATGTGGCCGAGGAAAGTGACCTGATCCGGTTGTGTGTGCTTTACAAGTTCGGCGGCATCTACAGCGATGCTGATGACCGGGCTGTGGGGGACATCGGCGCCTTGGCATCTCTTGGGTCGGGCCTTGTGGTCACGCGTGAGCCGATCGGGGCCATTGCGAACAACACGATGATCACGCCGCCGGGCAACCCGATTGTGCAAATCGCCCTGAACATGACGATCAGGGCATTGCTGGCCCGGGATGCCGATGCCGCTTGGTTCAAGACCGGGCCGGGCATGCTGACCTGCGCTGCGGCCCAATACCTGCGGGACGCACCACCCGAGGAGGCGCGCGAAACACTGACAGTGTTGCGGGGTGACACTCTGCGCACATTCATCGAACCGCACATTCCTTTGCCCTACAAGAAGACCGTGAGGTACTGGAATGCGCAGGTAAAGGACGTCAGTCAGAAGGTGTTGGCCGGGTTGAGCAGGCTGGCGAATGACAAAGTGTGATCGCCGCTGTCCCGGTGCCTAAACGTTGTAATAATCCCTGTACCACGCCACGAAGCGCGCGATGCCCTCGGCGACGGGCGTTTGCGGCGTGTAGCCCGTCAGCGTCTTGATCAGCGTCGCATCGGCCCATGTGGCGGGCACGTCGCCGGGCTGCATGTCCATGAAATTCTTTTGTGCTTCTTGCCCAAGCGCCGTTTCGATTGCGGCGATGAAGTCCATCAGGGCCACGGGTTCGGAATTGCCGATGTTGACTATCCTGTAGGGTGCCACCGGGCTGAGACTGTCACCCGGCGCGATGTCTTCCGGGGTGGCGGGGCGTTGAGGTGCCGCGCCGATCAGGCCGACGATGGCCGCCACAAGGTCATCAATGTAGGTGAAATCCCGCTGCATGTTGCCGTGGTTGTAGATGTCGATCGGCTCACCCTGCAGGATCGCGCGCGTGAATTTGAAATGCGCCATGTCGGGTCGGCCCCAAGGCCCGTACACCGTGAAGAACCGGAACATCGTGATCGGCAGATCGTAGAGATGGGCATAGGAATGGGCCATCGCCTCGGTCGCCTTCTTGGTGGCGGCGTAGAACGACATGGGCAGGTCGGCCTTGTGCGTCTCTGCATAGGGCATGTCGGCATTGGCGCCGTAAACGGACGAGGTTGAGGCCAGCAGGAGGTGCGAGCACGGCGTCGCGCGCACCGCTTCCAGCAGGTTGAAGGTGCCGACCAGGTTTGCATCCACGTAAGACCGCGGATGGTCGATGGAGTACCGAACGCCCGCTTGCGCGGCCAGGTGTACGATCACGTCGGGCGTGTCCTGTGCCACGAGGTCCATCAGGACCCCGTCTGTTTCGAGCCGTTCATTGACCGCGCGAAAGCCCTGGTGTTGCAGCAGCATCTGCTGTCTGCGCTGTTTCAGCGTCACATCGTAGTAATCGGTCAAGGCGTCAAAGCCGATGACCTCGAACCCGTCCTCAAGCAGACGACGGGCCAGAAAGTACCCGATGAACCCGGCCGATCCGGTGATCAGCGCCTTTGGCATCAGTCAGCCTGCCAAGCGGACCGGCCCACGCTGTCATAGGCGGTAAAGCCAGCGCGTTTGGCGTCGGCGGCCGAGTAGACGTTGCGCAGGTCGGCCATGTGTGGCGTGGTCATGCGGCGGGCCAGCTTTTTGAGGTCCAGCGCTCGGAATTCGTTCCATTCTGTCAGAATCACCAGCAGGTCCGCATTTTGTGCCGCCTTGTAGGCGTCCTCGGCCCAGTGCACGCCGGGCAACAGCGCTTCGCCCTCGTGACGCCCTTGCGGGTCGGTCACACGCACCTTGGCCCCGGCCCCGATCAGCGCAGGCACGATGGTGAGCGAGGGTGCGTCGCGCATGTCGTCGGTGTTGGGTTTGAAGGTCACGCCCAGCACGGCGACGGTCTTGCCCGCCAGCTTGTCGTCACACAGGTCAAAGATCTTGTCGAGCATGCGGCGCTTGGTCTCTTCGTTGACCTTGATGACCGTTTCGGTGATCTGCATGGGCACCGCGTTGTCCTGCCCGATCCGTGCAAGCGCCTTGGTGTCCTTGGGAAAGCACGATCCGCCATAGCCCGGCCCGGCATGCAGGAACTTGTTGCCGATGCGGCCATCGAGGCCCATGCCCTTGCTGACCTGTTTGATATCCGCACCCGTCCGTTCGCAAAGAGCCGCGATTTCGTTGATGAAGGTGATCTTGGTCGCCAGAAACGCGTTGGCGGCGTATTTGATCATCTCTGCGCTTTCCAGATCGGTGGTCACGATGGGGAAATCACGCAGGAACAGCGGGCGGTAGATGTCAGCCATGACGTCGGCGGCGCGTTCGGATTGCACGCCCACCACCACACGGTCGGGTTTCATGAAATCGTCAATGGCCGCGCCTTCGCGCAGAAATTCGGGGTTGGAGGCCACGTCAAATTCAAGGTCTGGATTGGCCTTGCGCACGGTCTGTTTGATCATCCGGTTGGTGCCGACCGGCACGGTCGATTTGGTCACGATCACCACGTAGTCTTTGGCAATGCCCGCGATCTCTTCTGCTGCAGCCATGACATAGCTGAGGTCCGCGTGACCGTCACCGCGCCGCGTCGGCGTGCCAACGGCGATAAACACCGCCTTTGCCCCGTCGATGGCACCGGCCAAGTCTTCGGTAAAGGACAGGCGGCCCGCTTCGACGTTCTTGATCATCAGGGCATCAAGGCCGGGTTCATAGATCGGAACGATCCCTGAATTCAGTTTTTCGATCTTCGACGGGTCCTTGTCGACACAGACCACATCATGGCCGAAATCGGAAAAACACACCCCGGAAACCAGGCCAACATAGCCTGTCCCGATCACGGCGATTTTCATACTTCTGCTCCTTAGCCCAACTCTGCCGCATACGCAGCTTCACCTTTGGGCCACTGTCTTGATGAAGAACCGGCGCAACGCAACCCCAGAGTTTCAGGTCACATGAAATCGAGATCATTGTTCAGATTATTCAGGTCTGTCACGCCTGTAAGGGTCAATATATGACCATTTCCAAAGTCCAACCGGATGCCGTTTTCCGTCGTTTCGGCATAGGCGGATAATTGCGACAGGCTGCGCGCACCGCCACCCCAGAGGGCGGAATCCAGCACCAGAGTATCGATATTGTCCTGAAAGTCGCCGACCGTATCCGATCCGCTGGAAAAGACGAACGTGTCCGCACCGATGCCACCCAGCAGCAGATCATCACCCAGTCCACCATCCAGCGTGTCGGGACCTGAATTGCCCAGAAGTGTGTCGTTGCCGTCCTCGCCAAACAACTGGTCCTGGCCGTTGTTGCCGTTCAGGCGGTCGTTGCCTGTGCCACCATACAGGGTGTCATGGTTGATGCCCCCGTTCAGGGTGTCATCGTCCTGTCCACCAAAAAGCAGGTCGAACCCTGCGTTGCCGTCCAGCACGTCATTGCCAGCATCCCCCCGCAATTCATCCGGACCCGCAGCGCCCGAGATGACGTCGTTGCCATTGCCACCAATCAAAAAGTCGTTGGCCAGCCCACCCGACAGCGTGTCGTCTCCGTTATTGCCATAAAGGGTGTCAGCGCCGTTGTTGCCGACCAGCAGGTCATTGCCCCCACCGCCGCCGATCACGTCAAACCCGTCATTGCCCCAGATGCTGTCATCGCCATCCTGACCGTTCAGGGTGTCAAAGCCGATCCCGCCCGTGATCAGATCGGCATCTCCAAAGCCCGAAATCACATCGTTGCCCGCATTGCCTGACAAAGTGTCCCGCCCGGCACCGCCTTCGATCATGTCGTCGCCGCCCGCGCCGGAGATGCTGTCGTCACCGTCATCTCCCAGCAGAGTGTCAAAACCCGTGCCACCGGTCAGGATGTCGTCGCCGTCTCCGCCCTGCAAGCTGTCATTGCCCGCGTTGCCCGCAATGGTGTCATTGCCGGAATCCCCCGAAAGGGTATCTGCCCCGCCCATCCCGGACAGGTTATCGGCATCGCTGAGGCCGCGGATGGTGTCGTTGCCTGCACTGCCGCTCAGCGTGTCCCGCCCATTGGTGCCTCTCAGGTCAAGCGGGGCGCTGGGATCGGGGTCCGGGTCGGGTTCCACTGCCGGTGGGAACCAGTCGGGCAGAAACCGGGATTGGCCCAGGATATCCAGTGCAAGAATGTCTTCCGCCTCGATCCGTGTGCCGCTTGCGGACAGGATCACCAGCTCTTCGGTACCAAAAAGAATGATGATTCCGTTGTTCAGGGTCTGAAACGACAATTGGCCCGTGCCGCGCAGGAAAGCCCAGTCTGACAGATCCAACCGGTCCTCGGTTATGTCGAAATCATGGATCGTATCGAGCGCGTCATCACCCGACATGACAAACACGTCTGCGCCTGCACCGCCCCACAGCGCATCTGACCCGTGTCCGTCCAGCAGCACGTCATTGCCTGCCGCGCCGTGCAAGCTGTCATTGCCGCCGCCGCCCATGATCAGATCGGCGCCCCCATTTCCGGTCAGGTTGTTCGCCGAGTCGTTGCCTTGCAGGGGGCTGTTCATGGTGCTGATGTCTATGGTGAACACCGACAGCCCGGCCTCTGTTGCGGAACCAACCGTCAGATGCAGGACACCGTTCACCACCGTCAGGTTCAGCGCTGATACGGCATCGAGCGTGGTCGTCACTGCATCTGCGAGGCTGCCCATCAGACGCAATCGGCCGTCCGACATCATTTCGAACAGGCTGACGCCGTCATCATCGCCTGCGACAGCGACATAACCGCGATCGTTATGCGTCACTGTTGCAATCTCGTGCACGCCGCCAAAGCGGGTATCGCGCGTGTCCATGACGTGATCGGTCAGTTGCAAGCTGCCGTCTTCCGTCACCAATGCGACGGTCAGCGTGCCGGTGACGGAGGCGGCCAGAATGGCAAAGGCCTGCCCGCCAATCTCGATGACCTCGACCGTTGTTGCCCCACCGATACCGACCCCTTCCGCAGCGCTGATCCGGTCCACTTCCTGCGGGACGCCCGAGCCGCTAAGGCGGTAGCTGATCAGGGCATTTTCGCTGCCGGAGGCTGCCAGTACAAATGTGTTCCCGCCTGATTGGACTTGGGTGATGCCGGTCAGACCCACGCGCCCCATGTCGCCTGTCCCGCCGTCGCGAACGGTCGTTACGGTCCCATTGTCGGCAACGCGCCAAACCCCAATGTCATCACTGCCCCGGTCTATCGAGTAAAGGTAGGTCTGGCCGTTGACGACGGCGTTGGTGCTGTCCAGAAGTGTAGCCGGCATGTAGGCCCCGGTGACCGCAGCGGGTTGGGACAGCGCGCCCTGCGCATTCATGTCGATGCGGTAAAGGCCCGTGTTGTTGACCCCGGTCACAAGCAGATCGTGTCCCCCAGCGCCGTTATCGACCAACGACAGGGTGTTGGTGGTGCCTGACCGGGCTCCGCCGGGCAAGGTCTGGGTGTCGAACTGGCTGAGCGTGCCGTTCCCGTTGATCCGATAGGCAACCACGTCGCCGCCGCCAAGGCGTGACACAGTATACAGGACGGACCCTTGATCAGTTTCGGCCACGATCATGTCCGTGATCCCGGTCAGGAACAAATTTTCCTGATCCGCAATCGTTGCCACATGCTCAAACGCAACAAGCGTCATTACTCTAACCCACCAACTACACTGGCAATGTGATGGCAGAGGCAGTTGCTGGGGTGTGGTTGGCTTTGTGTCGATAGTGTGGACTTTCCCAAAAAATCGAGCCGTTGCCGGAAATTAATAGTTTGATAATAAAGGAGGAATTTTCATGTCATAAGTGCTGGTTGGGCCCAGCATAAAGAGCTTTCTAAGCTGGCACGCCTGAATGGATGCACCAAAAAGCCACATCTGCCACTGGGCGGCTTTGTGGTTTTTAGTGTATTGCGCGCCTGCATCACTTGTCTTGCTTAGGCGCATCAGAATAGGGTTGCCGCGGCGCAATTCGGGGGAGCGCGTGCGTGATGTCAGTGGTATTTATTGGTGGAAAGCCGCCCCATTCTGGCGCCTCGCGTTTGGCTTGGCGCTGATTGGGAGCGTGACCATGCAAGGAGCATCAGGTTCGCACGCCCGCCAACCAGTTCGCGAGGTCTTGTTCGTTGACTGCCCGTCCGCGCCGCGCGTTCTGTGTCAGGCCCTTGTTCAATCGCTAGCGACCCATGCAACGGGTCATATCATCCGTTTGGATTCGGCACCCGCAGGGCAGGACGTCAAGCGCGTGACGCTCCATATTGATCCCGACCAAGACAAGTTGTCGGCCTATCTGTCATGGCAGGCTCCGAATGGTGTATCAGCCCGTGGCCCCGTTCATCGTCACGGTGGCCAAGATGTGACAAAATCACCTGTCGCGGCACGTCAATTTACTGATGTACTTGTCTCAAAATCGCCCAAGTTGCACTTTATTCTGGCATTAACCGAATAGTCCCAGTTCATTAGGAACGCTTTACTCTTATGTGTACGATTTGCTTTGCCACCCAAACTTTCGACCCGATGCGTCATGTTGACGGGGCGAATGACCCCTTGTCCGCGGCCTTTTTCGAGACTGCAGATGCAGCTGAAAATATCTCGACCAGCTACTCGATGGGTGTTGGGGACACGTTTTCTGGTTCGCTGGATAGCCTCACGGACGAGGATTGGGTTGCCATCAGCCTGACCGCAGGTGAGACAGTCACGATCACCATGACCGGTGGTACATTGGACGATCCTTTCATGAGGTTGCGCGACAGCAGCGGCAACGTATTGGAAGAGAACGACGATTCGAGTGGCACGGATTCGGCGATCACCTTCACGGCGTCGTCGTCTGGCACCTATTATATAGAGGCGGACTCCTACTCCGGCGATTACGGGCAGAGCCGTACTGGAACGTATACGCTGGAAGCCAATGCATTTACCGCGCCGCCTGTCGGGACACTGGACGAGCTGGCCCTGTACCTGACCGAAGGATACTGGGGTGGCCAGGAGCGCGTCTTCAATACCAGTCAGTCCAATGTGATCACCGTCAACCTTTCGGGCCTGACCGCAGACGGCCAACAACTGGCCCGTTGGGCGATGGAAGCATGGGAAATGGTCGCGGACCTCGACTTCCAGGAAGTCTCGCTTGGCAGCGAGATGATCACCTTTGATGACAATGAATCCGGTGCCTTTGCCTATTCGCCAAATGGCGGATCAAGCTCTGGTGTCGAACTGAATGTTGGGACGGGTTGGCTGAACAGCTATGGCACCAGCGTCGACAGCTATTCTTTCCAGACCTATGTGCACGAAATCGGCCACGCCATCGGCCTGGGTCACCAGGGTGGCTACAATGGCAGCGCGACCTACCCGTTCAGCGCAACCTTTGCCAATGACAGCTGGCAGATGTCGGTGATGTCGTATTTCAGCCAATCCGAAAACACGACCACCGACGCGAGCTATGCAACCACAGCCACAACGATGATTGCCGACATCATCGCGATCCAGAACCTTTATGGGGCTGCAGAAGGTGGGGTCACCGCAGGTAACACCACCTATGGGCTGAACAGCAATCTTGGGAACTATGTCGACGACTTGTTCAGCGCATTGGCTTCCGGCACCACAAACAGCATCTACAGCGGCAGCCTGATTGCTGCGACCATCTTTGACGAAGACGGGATCGATACGCTCGATTTCTCTTTCACTGATCTTGGGGACCGCATCGATCTGAACGACGCGACCTTCTCGGATGTGGCCGGGGGCATTGGAAACATCGGCATTGCGCGCGGCACGGTGATCGAGAACGTGATCACCGGCAACGGCAACGATGAGATCACGACCAACGACGCCGACAATGATGTGCAGACGGCGGGCGGCAATGACACGGTCTTTGCCTCCGATGGCGATGATACACTGAACGGTGGGTCCGGCACGGACACATTGATCTTTGGCTTCGCCTTTTCCAGCATCACCAGCGGGTCCGTCACGGCCAGTTTGGCCACCCTTTTCGGCGGTTTCGGCAGCGTTCTTGCAACCGCATTCGAAACATTCCAGTTCTCGGACGTCACCTATTCGCTGGCGCAGTTGGATGCCAACCTGCCGAGTGATCCCGGAACGCCCGGTGACATGATTGACGGCACCACGGAAGATGATCCGGCGCTTAGCGGTACGTTGGGCAATGATACGATTTCTGGATTTGCCGGCAATGACAGCATCGACAGTGGTGCCGGCAACGACAGCATCAATGCTGGTACAGGCTTCGATACTGTCGATGGCGGTGCAGACAATGACACCATCGCTGGTGGCGACGGCTTCGACGACCTGAGCGGCGGAGAAGGCGACGACGTGATCAGCGGCAACAACGGCAATGACCTGTTGAGCGGGGGCGATGATAACGACGACCTCAATGGCGGGCTTGGCGCCGATACCCTGAACGGAGACGCTGGCGACGATACCCTCACGGGCTTGTCCGGTGCGGATGAGCTGAATGGCGGCGCTGGCAACGACGTGTTGAACGGCAACAACGGGTTCGACTTGCTGAATGGCAACGAAAACGACGATGTGTTGAACGGTGGTTTGGCTAATGACACGCTGAACGGCGGGTCCGGGGCCGATACGTTGAATGGCAACTCTGGCGCGGACGAATTGAACGGTGGCACCGGCAATGATTTGCTGAACGGCAACGCCGGTTTTGATGTCCTGAACGGGGGTGGCAACAATGACACCCTGAACGGCGGCAACAACCACGACACACTGGATGGTGGGGCGGGCAATGACCGGCTCAATGGTGGCAACGGGCGGGACGACCTGTTCGGTGGTGCAGACGACGACGTATTGCGTGGAAATGCAGGTGCCGACACCCTGCATGGCGGTGATGGCGACGATTTCCTGAACGGTGGCCTGGCCAACGACACGTTCATCTTCTCAGGTGGCAACGACACGATCCAAGACTTCCAGAACAACATCGATGCGCTGATCATTGATCAGACGCTTGTTGGTGGAGCCAACCTGAGCGATTTCGCTTCCGTTGTGGGGGGCAATCTGGTGCTGACATTCGATGCATTCACCAGCTTGGAGATCATCGGCTACACCAATATCTCCAGCATCGAGGATGATACGACACTAAGCATCATCTAAAAACCGGCGCTGCGCCTTACGCCGAGTAGAGCGCAGCGCCGGGTATGCTTAGAATATCTTCCACCCGCTAAACGTGGTGTGACTTTGGAAAAACGTCAGGTTGTCGTTGGCGTTGCCGGTACGGCAGGTCACCGTGTCGCCTGTCGACAGTTCCATCACCGCTGTGAAGGACAAGGGCATCTCGCCCAAAAGGACCTGCATTTGCGCGCTTTGCGTAGTGCCGTTAAGGGAAAAGGCGATGCGGCCATCGGTTGATGCGTTGAGGAAGCCGTTGATCAAGAAGCAGTACAACCCATCCGTTGGCGCCGTGAACGTCCCCGTGGTGGGATCGTATACGCCCCCATTCTGCGCGATCATCACACCAAGGACGAGATCGGTATGTGGCGTGTCAATCGTCAGCCATGGGCCACTCCCCCGCGCGACAAAGTAGGGTTGGCGCAATGTGCTGACGACGCCAGAGGCAGCATCGACACGCATTGCTTCGTTCCAGGTCGCGCCGTCGTCACTGACTTTGATGGAAAAGTCGTCATTGCCCGCCAGCCCCATTTCCGCTCGGCCTGAGAACCCGTTCTGGAACATCAGGCTCGCCGTGTCGGCGGTGTCGGCCTTGTTGATCTTCAACTGATGATCGCTGCCTGCGTGGTTCAGCAAAACAGCGTCCGAAGATACAGACAGGCGGTTGAAAACATCGGCGTTGGCGTTGACCCCCAGGCTGTCCACGGTGTCCAGATCGCGGCCCTGCCAGTCGGTGCCGTCAAAGACAACAGTGGTTCCTTCGCCCACGACATAAGCTTGCCAACCCGCCTGCGGGGCCAGAAACGTCCAATTCAGTCCATCGTAGATGGCGATTGCATCGCTTTGTCCGACCCATTCCGCTTGCCCCGGGGATGCCACAAGGTAACGATCGCCCGCTGCAGCCCCTGCAGGGGGCAATGTCAGGTCCCGGGCGAGAACTGACAATTGCACCAGCGCGTCCAACACACACAGGGCTTCATTATGGGTGACGTGTTTCTGGGCTTGGGATGGTTGGATGTAGGGCAATCCAAGGATCAGGGAAGTGTCGGTCATGGTCAGGGCTCCGTGGCAACGCGTCAGACGATGGCAATAGCTAGGAGCAGGAGGTTACGACGCCCTTAGCTGACCGTGCGGTGAGTTGGCCCATGCGCAACAATACGCCTCAGTGACGGCCATAAAAATAGGATGATCGAGCGCCGAATGCCGCAGTCCACCCGGTCTGCCGCCCGAAGGATGGACAGGGCACAGGGCGCTTGTTAAGCACCGAGTCATGTTAGGTGCAATGTTTGAACTAGAGGCCCATTAATGCAGATCGAAACAACCCCACTTGCTGGTGTTGTCGTCATCACACCCGCGCGGCACGGTGATGAGCGCGGTTTTTTTTCTGAAAGTTACAATGCCCGTGCGCTTGCTGCTGAAGGCATTGACGTCCTGTTTATCCAGGACAACCACTCCTTGTCCGAAAAAGTGGGTACGATCCGCGGATTGCACTTTCAGGCACCACCGCACGCGCAGGACAAGTTGGTAAGGTGCGGCAAGGGCGCCCTATTTGATGTGGCCGTGGACATTCGTTCAGGGTCACCCACTTACGGGCAGTGGTTCGGCACCGAATTGAGTTTTGAAAACGGCAAACAATTGCTGGTCCCTGCAGGATTTGCCCACGGGTTTGTCACCCTGAAGCCAGAGACCGAGATCATCTACAAGTGCTCCGACTACTACAACCGCGACAGCGAAGGGGCGCTGCGCTGGGATGATCCGCAGATTGGCATTGATTGGGGTGGGGTCAGTGACCCAATCCTGTCTGAAAAAGACGCGGTGGCGCCTTTGCTTGCCGATTTGGACACGCCTTTCACATACAAGGACTAAGAGCATGAAATTACTGGTCACCGGCGGCGCGGGCTTCATCGGCTCCGCCGTGGTTCGGCAGGCAGTGGAACGCGGGCATGAGGTGATCAATGTTGATGCGCTCACCTATGCCGCTTGCCTTGATAACGTGGCAAGCGTGGCATCCAGCAATCTCTATAGTTTCGAAGAAGCCGATATTTGCGACTGGGATGCGATGGTGCGTATCTTTGATACCCACAAACCGGACGCAGTTATGCACCTGGCCGCCGAAAGCCACGTAGATCGGTCCATCGACGGACCCGGCGCGTTTGTGCAGACCAATGTAACCGGGACCTACACGCTGCTCGAAGCCGCGCGCCGCTATTGGCAGGGGCGCGATCAGTTCGATGGCTTCCGCTTCCACCATATCTCGACCGACGAGGTCTTTGGCTCGCTTGGGGCGGATGGGCAATTCACCGAAACCACGCCCTATGACCCGCGCAGCCCGTATTCAGCATCCAAGGCGGCGAGTGACCATTTGGTGCGCGCCTGGGCTGAAACCTATGGCCTGCCTGTCGTGCTGACCAACTGTTCGAACAACTACGGTCCATTCCACTTCCCGGAAAAGCTGGTTCCAGTCATCATTCTGAACGCGCTGGCAGGCAAATCCCTGCCGATCTACGGCGATGGATCGAATGTGCGCGACTGGCTCTATGTCGAGGATCATGCCGATGCGCTGCTGCTGGTGCTGCAGAAGGGCGAGCTGGGGCGCAGCTACAATATCGGGGGCGAGAACGAGCGCACGAACCTGCAGCTTGTGGAAACCTTGTGTTCCATCCTCGATGAAAAACGGCCGCGGGCGGATGGAAAGTCTTATTCCGATCAGATCACCTTTGTCACGGATCGACCTGGCCACGATGCACGCTATGCCATTGATCCCACCCGCATCCGTGATGAACTGGGCTGGCGCCCGTCCGTCACGGTCGAAGAAGGTTTGGCCAAAACGGTGGACTGGTACCTGGAAAACGATGTGTGGTGGCGGGCTCTGCAGGACCGCGACGGTGTAGGCAAACGCTTGGGCACAGGATAGCAGACCTAGGCATTTTCGACCCTTCACATGCAGAAGGGCGTGAGGCGAGCAGAGGAGTGGGCATGGATATCCTGGTATTTGGACACACCGGTCAGGTGGCCACGGAATTGCGGGCCTTGAATGGCCCTGACACGCGCATCAAGACTTTGGATCGCAAGGCTGCCGATCTGACGGACGCCGCAGCCTGTGCTGCCGCCATTGCCAGCCACGCGCCTGACGCAGTTATCAACGCTGCCGCTTACACGGCGGTGGATGCCGCCGAAACAGACACTGCACGCGCCCACGCCATCAATGCTGATGCACCCGGCGCGATGGCGCGGGCCTGTGCCGCCCGTGACATCCCGTTTGTCACCATATCAACCGACTATGTCTTTTCGGGTGAGGGTGAAGCGGAATGGCTCCCGACCGATCCGACCGATCCGCAAGGGGCTTATGGCCTGACCAAAAATGCGGGCGAGCTTGCCGTGCAGGAAGCGGGCGGGCGTTCGGTGATTTTGCGAACCTCGTGGGTTGTGTCTGCGCACGGCAACAACTTCGTCAAGACAATGCTCCGACTGGGTAAAGAGCGCGATGCCCTGACCATCGTGGCGGATCAGATTGGTGGACCCACGGGTGCAGCCGAGATTGCCGCGGCCTGTGTGACCATTGCAAAAACGCTGAAAACCGACCCTGACACAGCAGGAGTGTACCATTTTGCCGGTGCACCAAACACGAGTTGGGCGGATTTCGCCCGCGCGATTTTCGATATGTCCGATCTGGAATGCGAGGTGACTGACATCCCGTCAAGCGACTATCCGACACCGGCAAAGCGGCCGCTCAACTCGCGCATGGACTGTACCAGCACAACATCTGCGTTCGGCATCGCCAGACCCGAATGGCGCAACAGCCTGTCTCACATTCTCGATCAACTGAAACAGGTCGACTGAGGCCTCGGCCTTTTCCCAATTTCAACACTCCCTTTACGGAACACGGAGCATCTCGATGACTCAATCAACAGCGCGCAAAGGTATTATTCTGGCCGGTGGCTCTGGTACTCGGTTGTACCCGATCACGGTCAGTGTATCGAAGCAGCTTTTGCCGATCTACGACAAGCCCATGGTCTATTACCCCCTGTCTGTTCTGATGCTGGCTGGAATCCGCGAGATTGCGGTGATCACGACGCCTCAGGACCAGGACCAGTTCAAACGCGCTCTCGGCGACGGCAGCCAATGGGGCATCAGCCTGACATACATCGTACAACCCAGCCCTGATGGTCTGGCGCAGGCCTATATTCTGGCTGAGGACTTTCTTGACGGAGCACCGTCGGCGATGGTGCTGGGCGACAATATCTTTTTCGGGCACGGTCTGCCCAAGCTCTTGGCCGAAGCAGATACTCAAGGGGCCGGTGGCACGGTCTTTGGCTATCGCGTGGCCGATCCTGAACGTTATGGTGTCGTCGCTTTCGATGAAAATGGTCATGCGAAGCAAATCATTGAAAAACCGGACGTTCCACCATCCAACTACGCTGTGACAGGGCTCTACTTTTTGGACGCCGATGCGCCTGCACGCGCGCGCCAGGTAAAACCGTCCGCGCGGGGCGAGCTGGAGATCACCACGCTGCTTGAAACCTATCTGCACGAGGGCAGCCTGACAGTGAAACAGATGGGGCGCGGGTACGCCTGGCTTGATACCGGTACACATGCCAGCCTGCTGGATGCCGGTAACTTCGTACGGACGCTGCAGTCGCGGCAAGGGCTGCAGACCGGCAGTCCGGACGAGATTGCTTACACGCAAGGCTGGATCGATGAAACAGGGCTGACGGAGCGCGGCAAAAGGTTCGCCAAGAATGATTACGGGGCCTACTTGTCCAGCCTTTTGACGTGACATCTGGCCGTTGTTCATCAAGTGTTGAGGCGGTCATACCTGCCGGACATATTTTTGGTCATGCGACTTAAAACGTGTTTGCATCAACCAGAAGTGGATGTAGTCAAGCTGAGGTACTGACGTGATTTGCACAGCGCCACATGACTAAAGTCGTCCGACGCTGTTGCTAATCATACTTTTTGGTTGGCGCTCAGGCTGATAGAGTTATCGCAAGACGGGAGAAGAGGAACCTAATGGCGCTACGTGTTTTTGGTTTGGGGCTGCCAAAGTCCGGCACATCGACGTTGCAGGATGCTTTCCTGCGGTCGGGCATGAAATCTTTGCACTGGTACACGAAGACTGTCGAAAAATTCGCGGGCAACTCAATGTATCACCGATGGTACCGGGGCGAAAACATCATGGCGGATTTTCCCGGTTTCGAAGCTGTGACACAGCCTGACCTCATCACCACAACGACGTCCTTCTGGCCTCAGATGGATCCCGCAATGCTAAGGGAAGTCGCCCGGCAGAACCCGGACGTCAAATTCATTCTCAACCTGCGTGACCCTGTTGCGATTGCCAACAGCATGGAAAAGTGGGGCAACTTCATGGAGCGCCTGCACAAAGTCGGTGCGCCCGGTATGCCGCCCAGATGCGCCACGACCAAGAAACGGGTCATTCGGTGGATCGAAGGGCATTACGCAAACACGATGGAACTCTTTGAAGGCAAGGACAACTTCTTATCCTACGACATTGAAGACAAGGATGCGAACATCCGGATCGGAGAGTTCATAGGCCAACCGCTGGAATGGTGGGGTCACTCAAACAAAACGCGCGAAAACGGCGAAACACGCGGCGTTGTGTATTAGATCAGCAAATCGGCCTGAAAGCTTCCTGAATGAAGATACTTGTTCTAGGCACATCCAATTCAATTCTCAAAGGGGGTTGGATGGCGGGGTTTCGGGACGCGGCGCCTGCCGATTGGCAGATCGACAACATGTCTGTTGGTGCCTCACCTGTTTCCCAGTTCGGTGCCAGACTGTCGCAAGATCTGTCCGCCTATGACCATATCCTTGTCGATGCGATCCCGAACGACGAAAACTTGTTGTCCTTTGTCGGGGCGGAACCGTTTTACGACGCATTGTTGGACGAGATTCTGACGACGCTCGCGGCGCAGTCCAACTTGGTAATACTCGGGTTCTGCAACCGCGCCCACGCGCAAAACCGCAGCGCAGTCTACGAGAAATACGAAGTGGCTGCGCACCGTTTGAATGGGGTATTTGTCAGTGTCATTGACTATGCGCTTGCCAACTATCCAGAGCCGGTCTTTCTTGACGGCCCACATATCCTGCCCGAAATCGCCCGAAGCTTTGGCGCAGACTTGGTATCCAAACTGGCGAATTTTGGACAGGACGTGTCCGTCAACGGCGCATTCGGCACTACCAACTTCGCAGAAATCGCGTTGTCAGAGTTTGCGCTTGGCGAGCAAGTCACCAAAAAGAACAGCCTGTTGTCCGACACGTTCTCACGGTTGCATGCCGGAACCAAAGTCATGCTGCAGGAGCCAGCCAACGTCATCGGGTTCAATATCGATGCCACGATGAGCTATTGTGACATTCGTTTCGTCGGACCGGACGGACAGCGCCGCATCGGACTGCGCTATAACATGGCCGAGAACGGATTTTTGGCCAAGTTCGTGCCTGTTCCGAACGGGCATCTCACCAACTGCATCGAAGTGTTGGAACCCGGCCCAGATGCAGAAAAGGCTCCGCACAACAGACCGACGGATCCCGGTGGTGTCCGATCAGTTGCAATGTCGCGCTTGTTGACCTGGCGGTGCTGACCAAGCCGGTTCAATGTCCCGCTCTTGGCAAAACGCCCTAGGTGCTCAGATGGTTGACCGCGATCGTTGATTTGACCGTGTCGTAAAACCGCAAATCGAGCTGAACATAAGGCAGGATCGCATCCCTTAGTTCGGTATCGATCTCGCGTGGTTTCGCTTTGTTGAAATGCGGAAACTCGCCGCGCGGCAAATCCGTAACTTCATGCCAGCGATCAACAGTCTGCGATATCTCTTCGGTCAGACCGACCATGTCAAAGCGGCCAATTCGCTCCAGCGCTGCTTCATAGGTCTCTTCAGTACAGATATGTTGATCATTTGCGCTGGTAATATGATCAGGCTCCGCCCCAAAGACTTTGGTCTGATAGTTCTCCAGATTGTTCTTGCGAAAGTTTTCATCCAGAAGAAGGTCTCGCAAGTCCGAATACTTGGCACCAAGCCGTGCGTTGTGATGACCCAACATTGAAACGGTTCTGGCCACCGGCTCTCGCAGAACAGTTGCGACTCGCCAGCTTGGGTCAACCTTGTCACTCATCCACGCCGGAAAGTGGCCAAACATGTACGGTGTGCTGTCGGGTTTGATCGTACCGCTGCTGAGACTTGTCAAAAACTGGAGCGCGCCCATGTAGTTGCCGCCCGTGCGTTCACGATCACTCTTGCTGGGAAAGACCTGCGATGGAGCGATTTCTTCTACGTAGGCGCGGAAACTCGTTCCGGCTGTTTTCATAACGTGGATGAATAGCCAGGGAGTGTTGTCCTGCATTTAGGCGTTCTTTCTTCGTCCGTATTGGTATGTACGGCGAGAATGCCGATACTTTCATGATGCGTGGCGGGCATGATTGAGTCTGACCGTGATCATGTCAATATACGGTGCTCTTGCGTTTTCGTCGTTCAGCAGCTTTTCGGCAAGCGCGTTGCGTTCCTCTTGTGTGCCCGCGCGCTCAAGCGCTTCTTTCAATGCCTCATATGTGGGATCCAGGGCTCCGTAGTGACTGCGCGCCAGATCGCTCCGATTCAGATGTGACAACTGATCCGCCATGGCATCGAAGTGCACTGCAAGCATCCAGCAGATTTCGAACATCATCCAGCTTCGATTGGACGAGATCGTGTTGGTGCCATGCGTGCGGTAGCGCATCAGGTTCAGCGGCACCATAAGGCATCGCCCGTGCGACGCGGCACGGAATGCGAAATCCCAGTCATGCGCAAAACGCAGGTTCCTCATGCCGCCGACTTTTTCATAGATCCGCCTGGATATTACCATGTTGCTGGTCGTCGAGATGAAGTTGGATCGCAGAAGCTCGTAGGCGAACGCATCACTTTTGCGGACTTTCACCTTGGGCAGGGTCCTTGCCCAGCTGGGCAGCTGTGATGTCCAACCTTTCTTGATGGGGCCAGGCTTGCCGACGTGATCCATCTGCTGAATCCAGGAACACGCAAGATCTGCGTCCTGTTCCTGCATCTCGGCGACCATGATTTCCAACCGATCAGGTGTGAAAACATCGTCTGAGTTGAGAATCGAGATGTAGGGCGCGCGCGTCATGGCCATGCCACGATTGATCGCGTTATGAGCGCCCGCATTCTCCTGCAAAACGACTTTGACACGGCAGTCGCGCAGCCCAGCCAGAATGCGTCTGGACCGGTCCTTGGACCCGTCATCGACTACGATCAACTCAATGTCTGATCGCGTTTGGTTCAGGACACTGTCGATGGCCGCTTCAAGATAGGCCTCGTGATAATAACTGGGGATCACCACCGATGCGATCGGGTCAGGCAAGGTGGATGCCATGACGGGCGGCGTAGCGAGCGCGGTGTTTAGATCCTGTGTCATGCTGTGCCCTTGATATGTGTCAGACGCCCGGCGCGCGCGTAGCGTTCGGCCATACGATCAATTGAGAAATCATCTCTGGCCCGCGCGGCACCGAGCCGCGGTGCATCGGTACCTTCGGCTAGAACCGTGTCCAGTTGAGCAGAGATCGTTTTCAGATCACCCGCCTTTGCCGTACAAAACCCCGCGTCGAATTCTTCGATGACGCGCTTGTTTTCGCCCACATCCGTCGATACGACAGATATGCCCATGCACACGGCTTCGACCAGAACCAGCGGGAGGCCCTCGTATTCGGACACAACCGTCAGGGCATCAATCGCCCGATAGATTCGGTTGATGTCTTTGACAAACGGTATGCGGATCACGTTCGTCAGGTTTTCGTCCTTGATGGCCTTTTCACACGCCTTGCTCATGGCACCGTCACCAAGCAGGACAAATGTCTCGTCACTGTTGTCACGGCGCATCGCGGCCAGTTTCAGAAAATCCAAGGGGCGTTTTTGGTCGGTCAACCGACCCGCAAACATGATGATCTTGCCACCGGCTGGCAACGAAAACTCCGCTCGGGCCTCTGCCTTGGAAACCGTTTCAAGCGCTGTCGCGCCGCGGCTGACATCAATGCCGTGCGGGATGTGAAACACCTTGTCCGACGCAAGGCCAAGAGGTCCAAGGAACGTGTCCTTGATGGCATAGTTCACGGCCACGAAGCTGTCAAAGCGGCGGATGGCGGGTTTGTTGTAGTGCTCGATCCAGCCAAACTGATGATCATAGACCTGCTGGTCCACGATAACGCTGTCAGCGAACGCCTCGCGCACTGCGGCGGCGTTGTTCACGAACCACGATGATCCGTTCATGACATAAACCGCTTGGGGCGCATACACATCCGAGATCATCGACAACAACGCAATCCGATCACTCGGCGTCACGATTTTTGACCCATCCAGAAGGGTCAGCCCCGCCTCATGGATTTGATCCGTAATGTCGCCCTGTTCGGTCGAGATAGGCTCCAGCGCAAGATAAATGCAGTGGTAATTGCTCTTTAATGCAGCCCCAAGGCTGATGGTCAGACGCTCGACCCCGCCCATTGCCGTTTTCATTCCGATAAGCAAAACGGCCGGCCGGTCATCTTTGACCAAGGGCAGGGTAGAAGTATCAAATTCGATGTTCGGAACGCCCACAGCCCGTGTCCCACGGCTCCAGAAGCGGTTGTCGTTCTTGATCTCGAACGGCTGGCGCAGCAGGGCGCTGATGTCCGTGACCTGCGCGCGCGCTCCAAGGCGCTCGATTTCCGCTTCGATCACTTGTCCGCGGACGCAGCCAGACAGCTCCATTCTGCCCAACCAGTGACGTGCCTGTGGCTTTGCAACGATCAGGTGATCGCGCACCGTCTGGACCGCGACCTCTTTTCGCGTTGCAGGTGTCGAACGCCCACTTGAAACCAGTGCAACGTCCAGTTGGCTCAGAGCAATCGCGAGAGCTGCAGTTTGCAATGTGCGAGCGGTCAGCATCCGCGCTGGTTGCGTGGGCCAGTAAAAGACCGTGTGCCCCAACTGGCTCAGAGCGACAGCTTCGCCCGTCGCATCGCCACTCACCGGATCCCAAACCTTGTATCCATCTGCGCATTTGACCAGCACGTCATCAACGAACCAGTGTTGTTCATTGGTGATATGACCAACAAAGGCAGCACAGACATCTTCGTCCAGAACGATGGCGATCCGCATTGGAAGCACCGGGGGTGTCAGAACCCGCGGGGCAAGGCCCGGATAGGGTTGATCCACCGGTTCAGTGCGCACTACCGGAACGGTCAGTTCCTTGAGATACCGGCGCGCCATCTGATCTGCGGTCAGAACGCCCGAACGGTAGAACTCAACGCGATGCGCAGAAATCACACGATCGATGTTCTCCTTCATCGGCACGGTGCGCGTGATATTGCCCAGCGTATCTGCAAGCGCATAGTTGACCAGAAGGATGGGCAGGAAGGTCACGTCATGGTCAGCGGTGTAGCGGACGATCAACTCCCAATCGACGAGGCGTTTGAGATTTTCATCAAAACCGCCCAGCTCTTCGAGCAGCTCACGACGGTGCGCAAAAGCGTTCAGGTCAATGAAATTGGACCTCAGCAAAGCATGGCGGTCAAAGCTGCGCCCCATGATAGGACGCTCTTCAAGGTCATCGGCAAAGATTTCGACTGCGCCATAAACTGACATCGCCTCGCCGTTGCGCAACAAGGCGGACATGAGAAGCTCGGCGGTTTGTGGGCGCCAGATGTTATCACTGTCCAGATAGGCGATGAAATCACCGGTCGTGTTGGCCAATCCAGTGTTGCGGGCGCGGCAAACACCGGCGTTTTCCTGACTGATCAGCTTGATGTGACCAGACGCGATGTGTTTTTTGAATTTCTTCGCGATCAGCTTGTGACTGCCATCCGTGCTTCCATCATCCACGACGACAAGTTCGATGTTGGGATATGTTTGCCCCAAAACAGACGTGATCGCTGCAACCACTTCACTTTTACGGTTCCAGGTGGGCATGACCACGGACAGCATCGGCAGGTCAGGCCCTTGGGCATCTTGCGTCAACTGCTGCTGAAGGTTTTCGGTCAGGTTTTCAAATTCAAAAACCAGACCGTCATCCTGGAAGGCCTCAACGGTGTCCGGCGTCCGTATGCCGCGTTTCAGGATGCGATCCCGTGTTTCAGGATCGATGCGCCGGGGTGTCGGATCAGTGAACGCCTCGATAGTCGTCGCAAATCGATCTCCAAGTCCCACGACACTCCGCGCGACCCAAGACGCATCAAAGGACGGCGAAATCTCTCCATCACGGCGGTCCGGTTTGGATAGGTAGTGTGCCAGGGCGTTGACATCCGCATCAAGCGGCACGTCCAGATTGCGGAGATACCAGTCCGTGTTGAACAACGGGTGCGGATTGTAACCTTCGTACGCACCCTTGGCGACGTAATGTGCCAGTGGGTTCAGGCCTGCACGCTGAATTTCCGGATATTCTTGAAAGTACCAAGAGGTGGAGAAAAGCGGGTTGGGATCGTAACCGCGCGTGGCCCCATACTTGACAAAATGCAGCCATGCCGGATCACCCGATTTGTCCCCTTTGAGATACTTCGCCGTGTACCACTCCGCATCCAACAGGGGGGTAGTGCGGATGATCTTGCGTGTGTCTTGCCGGATTCTTTTTGCCTCGGAACCAGCGAGCCGGTCGTCTTTGCTCTGAGAGGGCGCTATCTTCTTGATCGGCTCCAGGTATTTCGAGTCGTGCGTGATACGCGCCTCGGCCTGTCCGAACATCTGGTAGTGATACAGCGGATTGACACCGGAACTGCGCACATCTGGGTTGCTGTTCAGATACTCGGTGCTGCTAAACTCGGGTCCGGGATCGTAACCGCTTGCGGCCCCAAAATTCAGGTAATGCTCTGCAGCCTCCAAAGGGCGCAGCGGCGTTTCCAGAAACATCTCGTTGTACCAAGCCGCGTCAAACAGCTCGGCATTCATCACAACTTTGGCTTCGGATACCGGCTCCCCCGGCTCGGCTGCTTGGTCTTCGCTACCATTCCCGCTATCGGGTCCTGCGCCCAGTACTTTCAGAACCTCCTCGATTTCCGATACTTCTTTGGCGGCATGTATTTGGCGATCTTCGCCACGACCGTATAATTCGTAGTGGTATAAAGGGTTTAGGTGTATTTCAGAAACGTCGGGATGCGCTCCGAAATAGAACTGCGTACTGAAGTCAGGGCCAGGATCGTATCCTTGCGCCGCGCCAAACGAAACATAATGCTCTGCCGCCCCACAATCATGCAAGGACACGTCGGGATACTTGGTCCTGTACCATTCCTCGTCAAACAAGGGCGAACGGCGAACGGCCTGAATGACGTCCGATAGGTCATCGGGTACGGCGGTGTCCACTTCTGTCACAACGAGCCTCTCTGCAATTTATGATCTAAGATATTCTTGTCGTCGGAAGCAATATACTCCGAGCGCTCGGTACGTACTGATCCGGGCAGCGACGGGGTGTCAATTAGCGACATTTGGCTTGGCGTCATCTTGCCGCAATTCGGAACGAGAGTGGTGCAAAAAACTGTACGATCCCCTGGATGTTTGGGTCCTGGGTTGAAGTGTGTCAGATTTCACTTGCGACAATCGGTTGCAAGAGGATTTTCGCCGCCCAGTTGCAACACCGATGGCTCACTTTCATTTGGTTTGCTAACAGGTGCGCGTGGATCATCGAAACCGTTAAACGGGCAAGATGAAGCAGACCCGGGAATGCAGAAGGCCCATATTATGACCTCACAGACGTCGCACGCGACACCTCACAGAATTCTCGTCATTGGTGGTGCTGGGTTCATCGGAGGACATGTTGTCAAAAGCCTCATCGATGCCGGTCTGAACCTGGCCGTATATGACCTTCATGCCCAGCCATCCTCCATCGACATAGAGTGGCACAGCGGGTCGATCACGGATCTCAGCCTGATGGCATCGGTCGTTGCCGACCGGGATGCGGTGGTTTTTCTGGCGAATGCCAGCCTGCCCGGATCCTCAATTGCCAGCTTGTCCATGGAAATCCAGTCTCACGTGCGTGACACGCTGCGCGTGGCAGAGGTCTGTGCGGAACTGGGCGTAAAACACTTTGTTTTTGCCTCCTCAGGCGGCACGGTTTACGGGCATTGCCCGGCACCCGGAACCGGGCTTGTCGAAACCGCGCTGACTCAACCACAAAACGCCTATGGCGTGTCAAAGCTGGCTATCGAACACTACTTGCGCCTTCTGTCCGGCAAAGCAGACATGCGAACCACGTCGCTTCGCATCTCCAATCCCTACGGGGAAGGGCAGCGCGCCGTGCGGGGCCAGGGCTTTATCGCTGCAGCAATACAGCGCGCCATGGACGGGTCCGAGCTCGAGATTTGGGGCGATGGCCTGGTGGAGCGGGATTTCATCCACGTGTCCGATGTCGCTGCAGCGATCCTTGCGACATTGCGATCCGACAATCCGCCAGATGTCGTCAACATCGGAACGGGTCAGGCGACCTCGCTGAAATCAATCGTGGAAATGGTGGAAGCCGCATGCGGAACCTCTATCGACACCCGTTATTATCCCGGACGTCGGATCGATATCGAACGCAATGTCCTTGATATCTCGCGGGCGCGCAGCACCCTGGACTGGTCGCCGCGGGTGGCACTCGCGGATGGGCTCATCCAAACCGTCGCATGGTGGCAAGAGCATCACAAACCGGCCTAACCATCGGAAACACGCGCCCAACCGCGGCGCACAAGGTCATATAATATGTATTATGTTGAGTGCGAATACTTTGAAGTGCCGCCAAGCGAGATTCGGCAATCTCCGGGGTTTTTGCACCGGACGCGGCAAGATCCGCTTCCTCGGCCGCTCGGAATGCATCCATATCGAAGGGGCCCGTTACAAAACCGTGCCGCTTCAGACGTAGGTGAACTAGCACCGGATTGACATAGACGCCCATACCACCCGGGGTAGACGTTGATCCAAACCGGTCCGGCAAGACCTCGATATTGTCGCCTGGGCACAGCAACTGGAACGGTGCCCGCTGCGAGATCGCCTGACCATAGATCGCGTTGTTCGCCCGGCGCGGCAGCATCAGAAACTCGGTATCAACTTGCGATAAAACCTGCGTCGGATGGGCCGCACTGCCTTCGTCGAACACAATCTTTTCCGCCCCCATGAGATGACCCAGTTGCACGGCAAGCGACATTGCTTCGGGCGTGGAGCAAAAAACGCCCGCATCTTTCATTTTCGCCTCGAAATAGCTGCACCCCAACACACCACCTTTGTTCAGAAGGTGGCGCCGCCCCATGTAGATGCGGGCCGGTGCTCGGGCGATATGCAAAGCCAGCTTGTCGGCAAGCACGTCCTGATACCCCTGCAGGTATTCCCGATAAAACGGCTCGATGGGATTGCGCGGCGCCGTCCCCGGTTCAGGCACATCGAGGCGGTCAATCACGGTGGCCTCCCGGATCAACGTGACCGGCACGTCACCCATGTCCAGAAGCTGCATCAGGTCCGTCAGGAACCTGGGCAGCTTTGCCTCGGCCAGATCAGCCTTCGTGCGGACCTCCTGCAGACCCTGCACCGCCAGAAAGACAATCCCGTCATACGTCCGGCCCCCAGCCTTCAATGCCCAAAGACGGTGAATGCAATCCACAAAGAAGTGGCCGAAATGATTCCACATCGGACCGCCGAACACATAACGTCCCTTCAACCGCGGCAGGTCTTTGCTACCCTGAAACAGTTCGGACTTGCGCGGGATATCCTGCGGCTCATCCCGTAACGTTGCGCCTCGTTTCATACGCGATTCCGGCGGCGCGACCGCGGCGTCGATCCCCCCTCGAAACAGTGGGCGCTTATAGACAAAGGGCGTCACCGCCACATCGCGCAATGGAACGATACTTGGCCCTACGGTCATGTTTCCAACCCCAATCCCCGGATCAGCTTCACGTCGGCTTCAACAAAGCGCTCAAGCCTGCCGGCACTGTCATCACGTTCAAATCGTTCCAGCAAAGCAGGCCAACGCGCAGTCCTGCCTGCGTTGGGTCCGGCATTGACATACGTCCCCTGAATTTCAGGACACGTCCCAAACATCTCCGCCAACTCGGCTTCCAACGCGTCAAGCCCGTCTACCGTGTAAATGCGCTGCAAAGCGCCGGCACCGTCCAACGCCCGGCGCACCAGTTCAGGCTGATCAAGATCCGCAACCTCTGTCCAACCGCGAATCTTCCGGGTAGTCAGGTAATTACAGTAGAAATTGTTGTAGTGGTCATGGACAAAGCGCTGCCATGCTCTGTCCCCACCAAAAAAGTAGTCATCCGCCGATACGGACGTGACGGTCCGCATGTTTGTACGTGCCTTGGATGCCAATTCCTCGGCACTCAGCTTGGCGGCCTCACGGATCAGGTAGAAATAGAAGGATGCGATGCGCTCACGCGGGTCGCGCAACACGGTAAAGGCAAAGCGGTCGTCCGGCAGGGTATCCAGATCAACCCAGTCGATATGCCCGGCATAAAGGCGGTATCCAGACGGCATTTGCGCATCCGGGGCCGCATTGGCATGCGTACGCACCGGGCTGAACGCCTCTTCCGGCACCAGCTGTTTCAAAGCTTCCAGCACGGTCTGCCCTGCCGTCTTGGGAATGTGGGGAAACACCACAACGGGCGGCACCGTTCCGCCTGTTTTGGTCCGCTTGTACCACCGCGATAAAGAACCCAAATCAGTTATCTCCGAAGCCCGTGAGCAAACGCACTGCCTTTTCAGAAAACGCTTGAGGCGCTTTCTTCGAAGGCGGCACCACGCTTTCGCGCCAAGCGGCCGGCACGGAGTCACCAAAGCGCGCGCGCACCGCCTGATATTGCGGCGCAAGGGCCTCGCTCAGCATCTGTTCCACCGCATCCGGCAGCACAGTCGACCGCCCAAGATTGACCCGCTTGTCACCCGCAACCTTATGCGGCCTGATATCAAGGAAGGCACAGATTTCATCAACACTGTCCTGGCTGAACAAGTCTTCGTAAAAGGCATAGTGGATATGGTCTGATGGCACCGCCGCCTCAAGGGCTTCCATCGTGCGCGCATAGTCTGCGCGGGGAATGCGGGCAATATCACGCTTGTCTCTCAGATCCTGCGCATGGGCCACACATTTGGCTTCATAGGCAGCGTCGGACAATGTCGGGTTCTGCGCGCCGATCGCCATGCGAATCTGCGACCACAACCGATCAACGGGATCGCGCAGAATGAAAATGAACTTCGCGGGACCAAGACTGTCCATTTCACGAAATCCTTCGGCATCCAGCGTGCAGTAGGATGGGGTGAAGTCACAGATGATCTTTTGCCCGGCATAGCCCTTGGTCATGTACTCGACATAGGGACGGTGGTCGCCGGGGGCGGCCGCGTGAATTGACAATCGCTCGGCCAACAGTTGCGTGTCGCGCAGGCGCTTGCGATTTGCCGGGTCCATTCCAGGCGTCAGGTTGTCCACGGCACGTCGCAACTGTGCCAATCGGTTATTCAGGTGACTCTGTTCGCTTTTGACATAGAGCGCATCGAAATAGTGCAGTTCCTTGATGTGGACGGTGTGACTCTCTTCGCTTTGCTTGAGATAATCGAACAGCCAACTGGTCCCGGCTTTCTGCGCCCCGATGCCATAGACCATGGTCGCGCCCTTCGGCAGCAACCCTGTGGACCCAGTCCGCTTGGCCTCGACCGGAGCAGCGCCCACAAATTTGCGCACTGCCGCAGCGACGGTTTTGTCGTGCGGCGCACGGTTGAAAAACCCATGACTGGAATTGGGAAAGGGCATCATCTCGCACCGGTCGTTTGGCCACAGCGCGGCAAACCGGTGCGATACATCAATAGGCACAACATCGTCCTGTCCACCATGCGCCATGAAACAACGCAATCGCGACAGCATTGGATGCCCTTTCAACCTTGCAATGGGCGACAGATGGCCATGATCCTCCGGCTTGATCACGCGGTTGGCAAACCCGTCCGGTCCGGTGTCCGTCACGGCATTCAGCAGGATCAGCCCGGTCACATGCTCTTGCACTTCAGCCGAAGCTTCCAACAGCGCGTCCAAAGCCAAAAGTCCGCCAAAAGAGGCCCCCAGCAGATAAAGTCGCCCCCCGGCGGGAATTTGCGCCTGTGCCCAATCCAACGCCTGCGCGGCATCTGCGCGCATATCTTCGAAACTCGCCTGATCCGCGTTCAGCGTCCGGTAGCGTGCCAACGCCATTGTCACACCAGGTCCCGCAGTGACCCGCTGCGCAAACGGCACCATCATGTCAGGCGTCCCCGCAACACCGCCACCGCCGTGGAAGGCAAGGATGTGGACCGGATCGTTTGGCGTCGAGGCCAACATGGTGACCTCGCCTGCCTGCCCGATCTTCTGCGTTACTGGATCTGTCATACTGATCTTTGCCCCGCATCCTGGAGCACAGCTACGGCTCCGCATCCGGCCCTATCATTCCAATCAGCGGGGGAAAAGCAATGGCGTCGGATTCGTCGTCTGTTTTTGCAGCACACCATCGGGAAAAAGCAAAAAGTGCGCAGATTTCGTTATGGGACCGCAATGGTTTGCGGTTAACAGCGCAGCGAAGACAACTAAGGCTCGACATGGCAAACTGGCTAACGCAAATCCTGTCACGACCGGACTCCGCCGACCGGTGGTCCGGATCGCAAATGTCGATTTTCGACGTAACTGGTTCCGAGCGTGGCTTTGTGGACCTGATCGCAGCAGAAAAGGGTCGATTGATCGTTGCGGGTTGGGTTCAAGCTGCTCAGGTCGAATTGGTCCTGGCCGATCAGAGAGCCGCATTCATTCCAAACATGCCGCGGCCAGACGTCGCCGCTATCAAAGGCATCGATTCACGGGTCGGTTTTGATGTCCGCGTCCGTGCCTCTTCGCAAATCCTTGCCGATTGCGAGCCGCCCGGCCTAACCTTTGTTCCATTAGACGGCGCACACTCTATACCGCCCTTGTCCCTGCAACTCGTGCGGGGCTGACGTCGGCTACGCCTTAAACCTTGCAACTTGGAAAAGGGCGTGCTGAGTGTAATTTGTATTTCGTCCCGGATGGTATTCCGTGTTCAAGACTTTTTTCCTCAGCCGTTTGTCGGCATCCTCTCACCTCATTGGTGCCCCGACATGCAAGCGGAGCGCTTGAATGCTCCGTAGATTGTCGGCTTTACACAATCGCTATGCCGCTGCTCGGCTGGTCTTGAAGGGGCCATCCGGTCCCATTGTGGACGCCGAAGGTAACGAAGTCGGATACATCGATGAAATCGAAGTCATCGAAGGCAGGCTACGGGTTGCCGGATGGGTACGGGCAGCCAAGGTCACACTCGTTCTGGCCGAAGCAGAGACAAATATGGTTCCGCGTTTGCGCCGCGAGGATGTGGCACAAGCCCGCGATTTTCCGGCAGAAACGGGCTTTGATCTATCCATGCCCTGCACCCCGGAAATGTTGCTCACCAGCGATGCACCAGGACTGATTTGCGAGCCTTTGGTGGGACATGACGACATCCCGGCCCTGTCCCTAAAAGTGCCTTGGAACGGCTCAAGGCGTTTGGGCATGATGCTCCGCTTCGGGCGGGACATGGCAATTGCGTCACCAGCCATCTTGGGATGGTATGCAAGCCGCAATCCAATCTACCGCGCACGCGTCAAGGACCGGCTCGGGCTGAACATGATCGCCGCCGCCGAAGAACTGGTGCCAGAGCTGTTCGACGGCCCGCCATCCGCCCAAACCGAGGTGCCGGACTGTCGCATCACCATCGTGCTGCCGGTCTATAACGCTTTTGATTTGTTGTCGGATGTACTTGCCCGGATCACGGGCCACACCGACCTGCCGTGGCGCCTGATCATGATCGAGGATGGTTCGACAGACGATCGTGTCCTTCCCTTCCTGCGCAATTGGGTGGCACAGCACGCGGACGGTCACGACATCACCCTCGTCGAAAACCCCGAAAACCGTGGGTTTATCCGGTCCGTCAACGATGGGCTCGCACGAGCCATGGGACACACTGGCCCCGATGAAGGACCGGTGGTTCTGCTCAATTCCGATGCATTTCTGCCGAAAAACTGGGCCGGCCGCCTGGTCCGGCCTCTGCTGGCAGACACCAGCATCGCCAGCACAACACCCATGTCCAATGATGCCGAGATTTTCTCGGCCCCTGTGATCTGCGCAAAAACCGACCTCGCGCCCGGCCTCGCGGACCGCATCGACGAACGGGCCGGCGAATTCAACCCGGACTGCTTGCAACTCGACGTGCCAACCGGCGTGGGTTTCTGTATGGGCATAGGCCGTGACTGGCTGGAACGGGAACCCCAATTCGATACGGTGTTCGGGCGCGGCTACGGGGAAGAAGTTGACTGGTGCCAAAAGGTCCGCGCGCGCGGCGGGCGACATGTGGCTGTGCCGAACCTGTATGTTGAACACCGCGGCGGCGAAAGCTTCGGCTCAGACACCAAGCTGGCCCTGATTGCACGCAACAACGACATCGTTTCCAAACGCTACCCGAATTATGACGGCGAAGTGCAGCGCTATATAGGGGCCGACCCGCTGGGTACGGCACGGCTTGCGCTGGGATTGGCATGGGCCGGCAGTCTTGAACTGGATCAGGCGGTCCCGATCTACCTGGCACACACCCTTGGGGGCGGCGCACAGGTCTGGCTAGAAGCGCGTGTGGCTGAAACGGTGGCGAATGGCGTGCCTGTGGTTTTGCTCCGCGTCGGCGGTACACGGCACTGGCAGATTGAATTACACGCACCGGGCGGCATCACGCGCGGCAGCACGGACGACACCGATCTGATGCATGACCTGCTTGCGCGCCTGCCGCGCCGCACTGTGATCTATTCCTGTGGGGTCGGCACCCCTGACCCCGCCGGTTTGCCGACCGAGCTGGTGGCGTTGGCCCAAAACGACGACGACAGCGTCGAGATCCTGTTTCACGATTTCTTCCCGCTATCACCGTCTTACACGTTGCTTGATGCCGACGGTGTCTATCGCGGGCCACCGGACGACGCGCGCACCGATACCGCGCACCAGGCCTGGGGTATTGACGGCCACCGTGTCCCGCTCGCCGACTGGCAATCAGCCTGGAAAAGGCTGGCGGATCGGGCCGCCGCCCTGCATGTCTTTTCCGAAGACAGCGGCAATCAGGTACGCGCCGTCTGGCCCGACCTGTCCGACCGGATCGTGGTGTCGCCGCACCCCCTGCCCTACACGCCACCACAGCTGCCCAAACCAAAGGCAAACGCGCCACCGGTCGTGGCCGTGCTCGGAAACATCGGCCTGCAAAAGGGGGCTGCCGTCCTGCAGGAATTGGCAGCCATGCTCGACACTAATGCATCAACGGCGCAGGCAAAAACACCCCGCCTGGTTCTGATTGGCAATATCGATCCGGCATACGCCTTGCCAGCACATGTGCGGGTGCACGGCAGCTACCTGCCTTCGGATATTCCCGACCTTGTCCGGCAATACGGCGTCACACACTGGTTGATCCCGTCGATCTGGCCCGAGACATTCTCGTACACAACCCACGAGACACTTGCGACCGGTTTGCCCGTGCTTGCATTCGACATTGGCGCCCAGGGCGAAGCGGTGCGCCGTGCGCAAAACGGTGTAACAGTGCCGCTCCCTCCCCTGCCCCGGACCAAGACGAACATATCCTCCCGGACGCGCAATCCAGCTGGCTTTGCGGCGCAGAACGTGATTGAAACGCTGGATGCCCACCGCGCCCAGACCGCGGAGCGCTCGGACCTTATGTCCGACTAAACCAGGCCCCGCCACGAGGACGAAAATGACACCGGTGAATGTACAGATCGAAACGCTTCGGGCGCGCGGGATCGAAGTATTGCCAAGGGGAAACGGACCAAGCGTCACCCTGCCCCGCCACACGGTACTCGAAGCACCGGGCAGCCTGAAATGGACGCAATACGAGCATTCGATCGAGCTGGGGGCCTTCTCCTATCAGGTGTCGGGCTACTGCTTTGCCGCACGCATCGGGCGCTATTGTTCCTTTGGCGAAAACGTACAGATCGGGCGCCAGAACCACCCCTTGAGTTGGATTTCGACGTCGCCGGCCTTTTACCTTGGGGATAGGCTCTTTGATCTTGGGCACGATTTTGCAGATGCCGAAGACTATCACGATTACGAGTTTGAGACGAAAACGGCCGCAACCCGCGCGCAGATCACAACCATCGGCAACGACGTTTGGATCGGCCACGGTGCTTATATCGCAGCCGGGGTGACCATTGGCGACGGCGCAATCGTCGCTGCCCACTCGGTCGTGACCAAGGACGTTCCCCCTTACACCATGGTGGCGGGCAACCCGGCCGTCATCAAGAAACTGCGGGTCCCGCCGCAATTCATCTCTCCACTTCTGCGGTTGAAGTGGTGGCGCTATGCACCTTGGCAGATGACGCATCTCGACCCCTCGAACATGCAGGACTTTGTTCAAGGTCTTCACAGGATGGGCAACACGCCCGATTTCCAACCCGAGGTGATCGACCTGCGCAAAGAAGACGAGGTTGCGGTGAAATGACCAAGGCGGGCACAGCTACGACTCCAATCGTTTTTCTGCACATCCCAAAAACCGCGGGACAGACCATCCACTTCGAACTGGCCCGCATCGTCGGCGAAGAGGCAGTGTCGCCCATCCGTGTGCACACGCAGGCAGAAAAGGGCGCGGCGCAAATGCCGCCCGGATACAGCCTCTATTCCGGGCATATCGACTGGGACGCCATCGACACCCTGCCCCCGGATCGCTTTGTTTTTACCGTGCTGCGCGATCCGCTGGAACGGATTGCGTCCTTTTACTTCTACCTGCTGCGCAAGGCAGAAGCCGCCAGCCCCGAAGAACGCGCCCTGCCCGAGCGCAAAGGAATGCGCATGATCACGGGCCAGTCGGCAGATGACTACTTTTTCGGGGGCGATCCTGCGTGGCAACGGTTCATTCAGGATCACTACAACAACCTCTATTGTAGCTACCTCGTGACGCAAAAGATGCGCGGCAGACGGTTCGTGGCGGACAAGAAAGATACCGACCTCGTGCGCGAGGCGGCGGCAGCGGCGCGCGGGCTTGATGGCCTGTACGGTGTCGACAACCTTGGCGCTCTGGAACAGGACATTCTTGAAAGAACGGGGCAGGAGATCACGGTCGCCGGTCGCTACGTGAATGCCGGTCCTGACGCCGGGCCCGACGCGCAACCTGACCTGCGCTGGCCCAAACTCGCCGCCCGGTTGGAACAGGATCAGAGCCTGCAAAAACTGCTGGATTTCGCGCGGCTCGACCAGCAGTTGATGATTGAACTGGGACTGGCCAGCGACGCGCCGGTCTAAAGCCGTCCGGTCAACGCCAGCATCCGCAGAACCCGGTCCCCACCCGCCGATTGGCGGTACAATCCCAATTCGCGCAGCGCGCGCAAGCGCACCCGACCGCGCGGCTCGGCGCGCATCTCGACCATGCCCTTGACCAGCGTGCGCGCGTCAGGTGTCAGGGCGGGTTCGCACTGTGCCAGGGCCGCAAGGTTGCAATCGATCCACCCGGCGAACTCCCGCCCGGCCAAAATGCGCAACCGCACCATGCGCTCGCTCCAGCTGCGGTTGTGACCCAGCACATTTTGTTCGTGCAGGCGGTAGTACAGACCCGGCTCCGGATCGAGCACAACGCGCCCCCCTGCCCCGGCAATCAGGTTGTAAATCCACCAGTCGTGAAACGGCACTTTGGACGCCAACGCCGCCTGCGTGTGATCCACGACCAAAGCAGCAGCCGCGGGGTTCAGAACAAGCGCATGACCGCTCAGCACATTCTGCACCAACGCATTGGCAAATCCGGGTGCCCGTCGGTGCAGGGATGAGGTCCTCAACGGAGTCAAATCGGGCGCCGTATGGATCGACCGGCTTGAATAGCCTGTTGCCGTGTCCCCGGGCCCGATCTGGGACAATGCACGTTCCAGCTTGGTCGGCATCCACACATCGTCCTGATCGGCAAACGCCAACCAATCTGCATCGCGCCAGGCCGCCGCCGCCTGGGTCAGGAAATTTGCAGCACTCCCCTGACAGGGCCCAGACACAAGCGTGACATCTCGATCCGGATGCGCGGCCGCAAATGCGCGGATTTGCGCACACGTATCATCGTCTGACCCGTCGTCCCCCACAAACAGGGACCAGTTCTTGTGCGTCTGATCCACGATCGATTGCAGCTGCTGCGACAGATAGGCTGCACCGTTCCGTGTCGCCATGACGATCCTGACATGTTCCGGTGTCCGTGGGGCCGTTTTTCTGGCCGAAACTGCAGAACTCTGTGACATCCGCGCCTTCTCAATAGCTGGTCCTGGGACCGGCGCACCAAGGCAACCGGCTGGTCATTGTACATGATTTCATGTAGCGTCATGTTTATGCAGTTTCATGCTGTATATTCAACTAATTGGCAGGCGAAATTGGTGGCAGACTCCTCCAAATACCCGGCATCCACGCCCCAAGATTCCACAGACAGCGATGCGCCGGCATTTTCCAGCGCACGGCCGCGCGTGCTGCGGACCGGACCAAATGCAGCGGTTGCCGAAACGGCAGAACCAGCCGGACACGAAGCGGACGACATGACCATCTCTCAGCAAACCGAATCCGTCGATCAATATTCAGACGCAAACAGCTCCGACAGTGACGAGGCCGCGGCCCGCCTGGACGAAATCAAGCGCGAACGCCTCGACATGGCCCGCCGCAAAGAAGAGCTGAAGGCGATCAAGATGCGCCGGGATCTCGAACAGCTCGAAGCGCTTGTAGAAAACCCCGCCGAACAGGTTGCGCAGGAACAACCTGCCGCCATGACCCCGCCCGTCGTCGCCCCTCAGATACCCAGCGCGCCGCCCGCCCGCACGCGCAGCCGCCACTGGGTGGCCCTGATCAGCTTCCTTGTGATGGTCGTGGTGCCGGTGATTGTGTCCTTTTGGTACCTCACCGAACGCGCCGCACCCCGCTACGCGTCGATGTCAGGGTTTTCCGTGCGCAACGAAGAGGTGGGCTCTGCCGTCGACCTGCTTGGCGCGGTCACCCAAATCTCGGGATCGTCCTCATCCGATCCCGACATCCTGTATCAGTTCATCCAAAGCCAGGAACTCGTCGCACGCGCGGATGCCGCGCTGGACCTGCGTGCACTCTGGGCCAAGGGCGACCCGGATCATGACCCCGTGTTTGCCTATCACCCACCCGGCACGATCGAAGATCTCGTGACCTATTGGGAAAGGATGGTCGGGGTCTATTCCGACAGCGGCACGGGCCTGATCGATGTCGAGGTGCAGGCCTTTAGCCCGGAAGACGCCCGGCGGATCAACCAGTTCATCTATGACGAAAGCTCGGAGATGATTAACCGGCTGTCCGCCATCGCACGCGAAGACGCCACCCGCTACGCAAGAGACGAACTTGAGACAACGGTCGAACAGGTCAAGGTCGCGCGCCAGGCATTGACGCGCTTCCGCAACGAGACACAGATCGTCGATCCCGAAGCCAGCATTCAAAGCCAGATGGGTATCCTGTCGTCCCTGCAGGCCCAACTTGCCGAAACGCTGATTGATCTGGATATTCTGCTGCAAACCTCATCGCGGCAGGACGACCCGCGCATCATCCAGACTCGACGCCGGATCGAAGTCATCGAAGTGCGCATTAACGAAGAACAGCAGAAACTGGGGCTTGGTGATTCAGGTGGCGCCACAGACGAAGACGCGTTCGCCAACCTCGTCGGAGAGTATGAGCGGCTTCTGGTGGATCGGGAATTTGCCGAACAATCCTTTGCCGCGTCCCGGACAGCCTATGACGCGGCTGTCGCGGAAGCCCGCCGTCAGACCCGCTACCTGGCCGCCCATGTTCAGCCGACGCTGGCGGAATCTGCGAAATACCCGCAAGTCTATCAGGCGCTCGGCCTGGTGGGACTGTTTTCATTCTTGCTCTGGGCCATCCTGGCGCTGTCGGCTTATGCGCTTCGGGATCGGCGCTGACGGGCCGCGATGCGATGATCGTTCTACGCAACCTGACCAAGACGTTCTACATGAACGGCACCCGCAAGACGGTGGCCGACAACGTGAACGTAACCTTTCCCAGCGGTGTCGCCGTGGGGTTGTTGGGCCGCAACGGCGCGGGCAAATCAACCCTGCTCAAAATTATCGCGGGCACAGCGACGCCGACATGGGGTGAGGTGCTGAGCAACGGCAGCATCTCGTTCCCGGTTGGGCTGGCGACATCAATGCACCCTGACATGAGTGGCGCACAGAACACGCGGTTCGTCGCGCGGATCTATGGGGTGGAGACAGACGCCTTGACCGACTTTGTGCGGGGCTTCGCAGAACTGGGCCAGCATTTTCACCTGCCGGTGCGGTCCTATTCCTCGGGGATGAAGGCGCGGCTGTCTTTCGGCATCAACATGGGCCTCAAATTCGACACGTACCTGATCGACGAGGTGACGGCGGTTGGCGATGCCGCATTCCGCGCAAAAAGCGAGGCAGTGTTTCAGGACCGGTTGCGCACCTCCGGCGCGATCTTTGTCAGCCATGCGATGGGGTCGATGCGCCGCATCTGCCAGGCAGGCGCGGTCCTGGAAGACGGGCACCTGACCTACTACGACAACATCAATGATGCGATAGAGCACCATCAATACAACATGCAGACCAGTGGAGAAGATGATGACTGACGCTCCGCAGCAGCCTCCCGTATTGCAAAACGTGCACAAGACGTTGCCGCGCTTTGCCAGCTTGCGCACGATCACGGCCCTTGTCCTGCGCGAGATGTCGACAACCTACGGCAGGTCACCCGGGGGGTACATTTGGGCCGTGCTTGAACCCGCCCTGGGCCTCGCATTGCTTGTTGCGCTGTTCTCGACCGGGCTGCGCACCCCGCCATTGGGAACAAATTTCGCGATCTTCTATGCGTCCGGCCTTATGCCCTTTTTCACGTTTTTGTATGTGACCAACAAGGTGGGGCAGTCCGTTAACTTCTCCAGACAGCTTCTCGCCTATCCGCGTGTCACCATCTTGGACGCTGTGCTTGCGCGGTTCATCCTGACGGTTCTGACGCAGTACCTGGTGTCCTATCTTTTGATCGCCGCGATCCTTGGCACGATGGAAACCCGCACCGTGCTGGTGTTGCCTGCACTCCTGTCGGCCTTCGCCATGGCAGGGGCATTGGGGCTGGGCATCGGCATTCTGAACGCCGTGCTGGTTGCGTACTACCCCGTCTGGCAAATGGCTTGGGCGGTTATGACCCGACCTCTGATCCTGATCTCGGGCGTCATCTTTTTGCACGACCGCATTCCGCAGCCCTATCGCGACTGGCTCTGGTGGAACCCCCTGGTGCACGTGACCGGACGAAGCCGAACGGGGCTCTACTATTCGTATCGGGGCGAATACGTGAGCGAAATCTACGTGTATGCCGTGGCATTGATCTGCGGCACAATTGGCCTGCTATTCCTGCGCCGGTACTACCGAGACAGTATGGAGCGGTAGGGCGCGTTGGCCGAAACCCGCCGGTACCGTCTGCTTTTCGACGACAATCGGCGGTTGAATTTCACAAAACTGCCTCATAAATGCCCGAAAATTAACCGCTTTTTTTGCGTTTAGATTGAATCCGCGAACTTGCGCCAATGCATTTCCGTGACCTAGTGTCACCACACGAATTAATATAACTCAATTCAACGAAAACGGGCAAAGCGCAGCAGAACGCACGGGCCCGTACATACACTGAGGGAATACGAGATGACCACCTTCACACTCAATGGGACCAATTCAAGCTTCTTCGGCGACGCGTTCTTTTCGGACACTGGCGAAGTAGAAGTTGATATCGTATCGGCCGAAAGCACAACCGTTGTTCTGTTCAATCCCCAAACCGGTATCACCACAACGATTGTAGGCACCGGCTTTGCCTTTGGCGGCCCTCCCGGCGAAGAACAGCCAACTGCGGGCACCGTCAACAGCATGACGATGAGAAGCGCGGACAACACCGTTCTCGAAGGGTCCCTGACAGGCGTGAGCTGGGATTTTGTCGAGCTGTCTGCCGCCCTGGACGCCACAAGCTCGGATAACCTCCAACCCATCGCCGCCCTCTTGAACGGCGACGGGCCAATCACCTTCGACGCAAGTTCGGCCGGAACCGGCCTGAACATGTTCGACCTGCTGGACCCGGCTTTCGCCGACCTGATCACCCAGCCAGTCACAATCAACGGCTCAGGCTTTTATGATCAACTGTTTGGCGGCCGGGGCAACGACACCATCGTCGTCGGCGGTGACAACGGCAATGACAACGGCGGCGACATCGAAGGCACCCTGGGCAACGACACGATCAACTTCTCCAACAGCACGCCCACCACGTTCCAGTGGCTGGACTACGAGGACTTCGTGGACGGTGCCGTCACGTTCAACATCAACGCCGCAACCAACACCGGATCGATCACCGGGACTGGGTTCAGCGACACGTTGCTTGACGTCAACGCCATAATGAGCGCTTTCGGGCTCGGCCTTGAGGGCGGCGAAGGCAACGATACATTTAACATCACCGGTGCCAACGACACGTGGTTCAACCTGCGGGGCAACGAAGGCAACGACACCTACAACGTCAACCTCGGAGACGGTAACGGACGGATCAGCTTCAATGGCGGTTCGGTCAGCGACCCGTTGGCTGGTCTTGTCATGGACCTGTCCACCGGCATCGTCAGCAATGACGGGTTCGGCGGACAAGATACGATCTCGGTGACGGGCAACGGACGGCTGGAAATCCGCGCGACGGACAACAATGACAGCATCATGGGCTCGGATCGGAATGAAAGCTTCATCACCGAACAGGGCAACGACACGGTCAACGGCGGCGGCGGCACCGACCGAGTGCGCTACGACCGTTCGGGCGTCGACGCAGTCAATGTCGATCTTGAGGCGGAAACCGCAACGGGCACGTGGGACGGCTTCGCATTCACCGACACACTGATCTCGATTGAATATGTTCGTGGCTCACGCGACGGCGACGACACCCTGCGCGGCTCGCTCGGGGATGACATATTCGAAGGGCGCGGCGGCAACGACCTCATCGAAGGGCGCGATGGCAACGACGACCTGTTCGGGGACGACGGCAACGACACGCTGCGCGGCGGCGCGGGCGACGACTTCCTCGCTGGCGATGCGGGCAATGACTCGATCGATGGCGGCGATGGGCAGGACAGCCTGGAAGTTGGCGACGATAGCACCAATGTGACGCTGCTCGCACTGGACAACGAAACCATTCAGATCACGTCGGCCGCAGGCATCGACACGATCAGTGGTGTCGAAACATTCTTTTTCGAGGATACCACGCTCAGCCTCGCTGACCTGGCCGCCCAGCTGGGGATCAGCGGGGACACGGTTGCCGGCTCCGGCGCGTCTTCGAACATCGACGGAAGCCTCGCCGCTGACACGATTTCGGGCGGCGCAGGCAACGACACCGTGAACGCCGGTGCGGGCGCAGACAGCCTGAATGGCGGGATCGGCGCAGATGAGCTGAACGGCGGATCGGGCAACGACACGCTGCTTGGCCTCAACGGCTTCGACAACCTGAACGGCGAAGACGGCGATGACAGCCTGAACTCCGGCTTCGGCAACGACACGCTGGACGGCGG
>NZ_JCAPFI010000014.1:0-45232 GCF_059611725.1 Tateyamaria sp. LSS28
AGACGCGTCATCTGCGCATCCGTGAGCCAGAAAAGGTCAGACATATTCACCGCTCGTTTTCGAACCGTGAATCACGCCACTAGGCGAAAATCAATGGGTCCTGACCCTAAGCCGCGTAACGCCACAAGGACAGCGCGCAGCCCAAAACCGACGTGGTTCACCGGAACTAAATAAAACAAAGCACAAGGAATTCTACCAGCGCACGAGCAAGCAGAGATATCGTCAATCACCTTGCTATTTGTGTTCCCACTGACGCCGGTAACAGTCTCGAACCTCGATAATCGTATAAACGTCATCGTCGCTTGGCTCCCGTTCGATCTGCTGCTGTACCTCCCACATCCAATCGGGATGATCTCGTTCGAGGTCCATTTTTGCCTGCTCGTACCTATGGGTGATTTGAATGAATCGGTCACGCTCCTGGCCAAATCTGACCACAGCAACATCGGTTAGCTTTAGATAGTCAAACCTGCCATCCGGATCGAATAGTCTCTTTAGCCCGCTCCGATGGTTCACGTGTGCCTGCGCTACCATGTTAGGCAATGCTATGGCGTCATCGTCGTAGATCGTCCCAAAAGCTGGCGGCGGAAAATTGTCTGGGAAAACACCTGTGTGCTTGAGACTTTCGATGGCATATTCCGCACCGTTCTGTTCGAGGTAAGCCACTGTTCGACGAACCGGCGATCCATCGACGAAGTCCACAAAGACATGTGGCAGCGCGTTCCAAGTGTCGCCTTTGTCGTCGATCACCAATATGTCTTCGTAGCGGATAATGCCATGCAGATAGAACATGCTTTGGTTCTTGAGCGGCAGGCGCTCCCAATAATCTCGCACCAACTCAACGCGCTCTCGCTCCGAGCGTTCTAGCTCAAAGTCATTCACTCTGTTGTATGGATTTCTGTGAATAATCTCCGGTTCGGCAATATCAAAAGTCCCGGCAGCTTCGTCCAAAAACGCATAGCAGTGCTTGAGGCGAACGATTACGCCACGCGGATGCAGTTCGGTGACTTCGAATTCTTTCCAGCGCGGCATGTCTTCGAAGTCTTTGTATTTTTTCTCATAGGGATACTCTCGATCCTTGGAATCTCGCGCCAAAATCCACTTATTGGCGGGGTTATCACCAAGCACCCGCATGATCTTGTTTTTGTTGATGACCTCAGAACGAATTTCCGTGGCGCGGGATCTTCGGCGACGCACGTTCGAGATACCGAAGAAGGTGAACAAAATGCGGTCGTTTTTAGGTTGATATAGCTCGGTTTCCAGTGTGGCCTTACCCCAAAGCTGGAACTCCTGCACACCACGTACGATCAACCCGTCGCGGAACGCGTCATACGCCTTCTTAGAAAAATCGGTCGCCGCTGCGAGAATGTAACCATGCGGTGGGTTGTCGGGATCGATATCTTCGAGGATTTTTTTGATCTTGTTCGGAGGCAGGGATTTTTCGCGCTTGCACTGGATCATCCATAGACTGCCCTCAACAGGCCGGATGACCTCATTTCCATCATCGTCAACAGTTGTTCGGCTCTCACGCTCGTACGCTCTTATATCAAAACCGTCGTCGTCACCGCCTTTACCGGTCGCCTCAATGGTCTGCCAATCGCGGAAATCGTAGATCAGTTCTCGAACAAGGTCTTCGAATCTTCGAGGATCAAGGTCTTCGAAATGGAGTGGGTTGGTTGTTTTAGTTGGCTTAGCGTTGGACATACTCTGAGGACACTAATTCGCGAAAACCGAAGAAGTGTAAGAGAAGCAAAGCGCAAGCTCTGTGACAAGTCTAATAGTGAGACCGGCTCGCTACATTCGTCAGACGGTGTCAACGTTGGTTCCGGGCCGCATCTAGCTCAAGAAGCGGCATAGCTCTGCAACTTTGCAGTGTCCGCTTACTGCGCAATGCGGCATTCACTACCAGTGCTGTATTGGTCGACTAGACTCTAGTTGGTATTCGCCGAGCAGCCCCAAAAACCGCTGCGTAATTTTGAGCAAAGTCTTTCAGACGCAGAAAGCAATACCGTTGCTGCTCTCAAAACCGATGCCGGGAACTCAACGGTTTCGCTGCTCACCATGGGGAGAGGTATGTATCGCTCGCGCAGCGCGCGATTTATGTTATAATTTAGATACTTATGACATCCCTAACAATCAATGACACACATGCAGCGGTCAAAAACCTGATCGCCAAGGGGGCTTCCAAAGAACTGGCGGAAGAAATAGTGGCCCTGGTCCAGACTGCTGAGATCAAAGGTGAACCAGCGACAAAAGCAGACTTGGCTGACCTAAAGACCGATGTATACAAGGCTATGCTGGTCCAGACCGGCACTATCATCGCGGCTGTGATTGGTATTCTCGCCCTGTTTTTCTAAGTATTGAGCTGATGCAACCTGTCTGTTGAGGCGGGTTTTGTACCCTGCGCCCGTACAGACCAGCAGCATGCAACACGCGCTGTGGTGATGAGCTTTGGCAAAGCTCCATGCCAAGACCTAGGGCACAACAACATCGAACAACGTGCTGCTTCTAGCCCACGCAGCGTTTTTGTACTCGGGTGGTTCTGGCTTGAAAGTTTTTTGCTCAAATTTCGTCAAGGCTTAGACAGCCAGAGAGGTGGTCAGTCGCCACCGCTCTTGGCTCTATGCATCAGTCGTTTCCAGTCGCGCTGCTGAACCGCTTGTATAACGTGGATGACGTGTTGGCGCTGTGCGGGCGTTGGTCGCCAGCATGCTTCCTGCATGCTGGTCCCCATACGCGCGCATGGCATCAAAATGTTCGTCCCTTCCTCTGTAACCACTCACCGTATTGTCCTCCGCGATACCCTGCCTGCTAGGGTATCCTTGTCTCTCACCATAGACTGACGCTCTAGACGATTATCCAATAACCCAAAGTCTATGAGTACCCAATTCGCCCTCGACCTGCGCCTTGCGCGCAGGAAGGCGGGCTATACCCAGGGAGATGTGGCCCATCTCATATCCGTAAACCAATCCTTGGTTTCCGAGCTTGAGACCGGCGTCAAACGCCCGGACCTTGAGCAGATTATCGATCTGTCGCTGATATACAGCCGCTCGTTCGAGAGTTTCTTTGGAGAGCTGCTGACAGCACGTCAGCACCGGCTGCAAGAGCGGCTGGAGACCCTGCCAGAGCTCGAGAAGCCTACGGCACATACCTTTAATCGTGCACACGCCCTGAAGCAGCTGAGACGGCGCGTGGCGAGCCAGATTGAGCATGGCGGCGCTTAGTGTTCTATCCGTCGCTGTGGCGACGGGACGCGCAGGCTATGTCTTCTTGAACGATGGTCAGCTGCAGGACTGGGGCATGACAGTGAAGTCTGTCCGGTCCAACAATGATCTGGTTGGTTTTGCGCAAAAGCTCATCAATGACCTGCAACCCGATGTGTTTGTGACCGAAGATGTCTCGGCAGGCAGTTGCCGCAAAGGCAGACGCGCCAAGACGATGATCACCGATCTCGCCACCCTGGCCAGCCATAACGAAGTGCTGGATGTGTCCGTGGCGCGTCCAAGGACATACCCGTCCAAGCATGAAGAAGCTGAAGCGCTAGCAGGAACACATCCCGAACTCACGGGGTATCTGCCAGCCCGCAAGCGGCGGATCTTCGATTATGAGCCACGCGGCATGATCCTCTTTGAAGCGCTGGTTCTGGCCAGTGAAGTAACTAGTGAACCAGAAGCGCGATAAGCACGTTGAGCCTCGCGAGACGGCACATGTTCCTTACAAAAAACCGCCCCAAGGGGCGGTTTTCCTTGTTGGTTTCATAGCAATTCAAAGGCGATAAACGATGCGATCGTTGCCTCAGACACTCCCGTGACCGCATTGCCTGAGCTTTGCCGCCGAGACAGTCCAGCGTGTCACGCTGCATGGAGCCTACCCCACGAGAATATCATCGCTGAGTGCTGCAAGCGTTGCATCCCGGACGGTCAGAGCATCGCCATTGCCAAAGTCGAACACAACGTCGTCACCGACTTGAGACGCGTGGGACATCGCGTCTGCTGCGTCGATTAACCCAAAGGCTTCAAGGCGAATGGTGTCGACGTCATCTTCAAAATCGAGGACTTCGTCGTGATCATAGTTGATCCGGAAATAGAACGTATCAGCACCCGTTCCCCCAGACAGAGCGTCATCGCCTGTCCGACCATAGAGGAGATCATCACCGATCCCACCGGAGATCCTGTTGTCACCGGAGTCTCCCCGCAACGTGTCGTTGCCATTGCTGCCAGTCAGGTTTTCGATGCTGATGTAGACATCGCCCGCAGCGGTTCCTGTGTTGGCATGAGAAAACTGCAGGTCAGCCAGGACAGCTTCGCTGCCGTTGTACTGCGCCCGGTCGAGACCGTCGCCGCCATTCAAAACGTCAGCGCCATGCCCACCCAGAAGGATGTCATTGCCATCGCCACCCAAAAGAGTGTCATCGCCCTCCCGGCCAAAGAGGATGTCGTTTCCTAACCCTCCGGACACTTCATTGGCTTGCGCGTCGCCTCGCAAGTTATCTGCGAAGTCGGAACCGCTGACATTCTCGATGTCGAAGAATGTATCGCCCATGGCGTCCCCAGTGTTCAGGCTGTCGAATTGCAAATCGACCCGAACACCGGAAACGGCATTGCTGTAGCCCGCCGTGTCGATACCTTGACCGCCATGCAGTGCGTCTGCACCACGCCCGCCCGACAGGACGTTTGCTGCATAATCGCCAATCAATACATCGTCGTAGCTGGAACCTGTCAGATTCTCGATGCTGACAAAGCTGTCGCCCGCCGCATCGCCGGTGTTATTGCCTGGAACCGCCAGGCTGACCGTTACACCTTCCGTTGCTTCACCATAGTCTGCCGTGTCTGAACCAGCGCCGCCCGACAGTTCATCGGCCCCGGCCCCGCCAGACAAGACATCATGACCGGTGCTACCATAGAGGCGATCATCTCCAGCGCCGCCATAGAGAGCATCTTCACCCTCCTGGCCGTGCAGGTCGTCAGCACCTTCGCCACCAAACACTGTGTCTGCGCCAGATCCACCCTGCACATGGTCAGTGCCAAAACCGGCTTCGATCAAGTCATCGCCATCCCCACCGTCGATCACGTCGGAGAAGTATTCAGCAACCGTCACGTTGTCAGTCACGGGTCCAACCAATCCGCTGGTCAACAGATCCACAAACTCGTCGTCTGTGTCGGGCCCGCTCACTGAGAGTTCAAGCACTTCGTCATTAAATCGTTCAAAGTAGCGGATCGTGAACTCGTGTGTTCCAGCTTCTAGAACAATCAACCCCGTTGCTTCGGAAGCCGCATGTGTCCCGTTGTGATCAATGACTTGTTGATCTCCAACCCAAAAGTCGGATCCATCATCAGAGTTCAGCAGGAACGAGTAGCTTCCTGCAGTCTCTATTTCGATTACACCCCGAAACACGACACCGAACTCTTCGCCGTTGCTGCCTTCGATGTCGGCTAAAGCCGTGACATCGATACGAGACACCAGTCCCATCCCATCCGCTACTAACCCTTCCAGCTCGGACAGATTGGAAATGGCAGTTCCTGACCGATCAAAAAACTCGTATTGTAAAAGCCCGCGTGGCAATCCGACCAAATCTCCGGTGATCCGGTCGTGGCCTGCGCCAGCATTGATGACGTCGGCCCCAAGTCCACCAACAAGTGAATCATGACCGTCCCCGCCCGACAGCGTGTCATGGCCATTGCCGCCATCCAGCACGTTGTCCTGGGCATCACCGGTCAGTTGATCATGGTAACTTGAGCCAACGAGGTTTTCTATGAGTGAGATTGTGTCGCCTTCGGCGTCCCCGCCGGAAGCGGTGCCTGCGGCCAGATCAATGGAAACCCCCTCCCTGGAGCCAACATAGCTGGCGGTGTCAAGAACACCTGCACCGCCATTAATGACATCCGCACCGGCGCCGCCTTGCAAAAAGTCGCGACTGTTTCCGCCATGAAGTGTATCGGCACCATCGCCACCGTAAAGCCAGTCATCATCCTGCCCACCGGAGAGGGAGTCATTACCGTCTCCGCCGTAGAGGGCGTCAAATCCATCATGGCCGATGAGCGTATCGTTGCCATTGCCGCCATAGAGCTCATCCGCTCCTTGCTGCCCGTTCAAGCTGTCATGGCCGTCGCTGCCAGAAAGAACATCACGTCCGCGGCCGCCCAACAGCGTGTCGTTGCCATCACCCCCGTACAGGCTGTCATCCCCTTCGTGGCCGTTCAGCGCGTCATTCCCGTCGTCTCCGACGAGCAGGTCGCTCCCACTTTGGCCAAACAAGCTGTCGTTACCGCTGCCACCCCAAATCTGGTCGGCACCACTTTCGCCGTAAATTTCATCAGTGCCCGCGCCTCCAGAGAGAACATCGGCGCTGGAGCCCCCTCTTAGTGTGTCAGCACCAGTGCCGCCGAAAAGCTGATCTGAGCCGCCTGCTCCATTCAGGGCGTCATTGCCGCCACCGCCAACGACAGTGTCGTGGCCGGAACCGCCATGGGTATGCCCCGAGTTGTTGTTGCCCCAAAGCCTGTCGTTGCCGGCCCAACCATACAACGCGGATCCGTCCCAATAATTGCCCGGGCTGTTTGTGAAATAGTAATGGTTGTTACTCCCCTCGTATTGAGAACCGTCGCCTCCACCAAACCGATTCACACCCGCGCGGATGTAATCGTCGCTCGTGTCCAGTGTTATATCCGTACTGAGGCTTAGTCGGCGACCATCGGCGAACTCAATCCGCTCAATATCCTGCATGTCTACAACAAAGCCTGAACCACGGTCGTCCAGGTCATGGTGTAGCTGCCATTGGTTGTGTCCGAGATAACGGATGTGATCAACAGTACTGAAGTCTAAGTAAAGCGTGTCAAACCCGGCTCCACCTTGAACAATTGACCAGCCAACCGCCGCTTCATTCCCGTAAAGGCCCTGAGCGTCCATGCGGAAGACATCGTCGCCAGCACCACCGCTGAGATTATTGTCACCGCGCCAGAAGTATAAAGTATCGTTCCCGTTGCCCCCGCGCGCAGTGTCATCGCCAAAGCCGGTCAGCAGTAGATCCGCGCCGGTATCGCCATCAAGGACATCATCGCCGTAGCCACCGATAAGTGTGTCGTTTCCGTCTCCGCCGAACAGCCTGTCGTCGTTGCCTTCACCGCTTAGGCTGTCATGGCCGTCGCCACCAAAAAGCTGATCATCGCCGGTTCCGCCGCTGAGTGTATCTGCGCCAATGTCACCAAAGAGAAAATCCGTCCCTAGCCCGCCGACAATCGCGTCACTTCCGGTGCCTCCCCGGAGGATATCGCCGCCATGGCCACCGGTGATTTGGTCGTCACCGCCACCCCCGGAGATCGACAGATTATCTGACAGACCTTCGCCCGATAGGGTGTCATCGCCAGCGGCCCCGACGGCGCCTTCCAAGCCGTGATCCAACAGAGTGACATTCACCGCGTCAGTGCCCGTGACAATCATCGTGTCGATGCCATCACCACCCGAGACACTGCCACCAGCAAAATCATCGGCGTCGACAAAAAGAACATCATTGCCGTCGCGTCCCTCAACGATGTCTGCGCCTGCATCGCCAGAAATCAGGTCGTCGTTTTCGCTGCCGCGCACCGTGTCATTGCCGTCACCGCCAGAGATTTGAACGGACCGCGTATGACCCGAAGCATCAAGGTTGTTGTCGCGTAAATCGCCTGTTGCACCGTCCAACACGAGATCATCAAGATCGACATGCTGTTCGCCTTCACCGTTCAAAACGGCGTATTCAAAACTCTCGCCGCTTTCGAATTCAATCGCGTATCCCAAGGCCGTCGCGGTTACGCGGTAGCCAAGTGCGTTGTACGATAGCGATACATCACCAACTCCACCCTCAAGAGTGTATACTCCATCGACTGCGACGGTGTCGTCAGAAACAGCGATTCCTGAGCCATCGTGAAGGAATGATGCCGACCCATGCAGCGTGTTGCCAAATATCGTTATGTCATCGGATGTATCAGTGTATTCGGAGCCGTCGTCGTAACCGAGATTGATCTGGGTGATTCCCCAGTCATCCAACGTGCGCAACTCGCCCGCATCGGTTACTCCGTCCTGATCCAGGTCTTGCCAGATACGCAGTTGGGACCAGATATTATCGTCCAGGGCATTGAGAAGGCCGTCATCATTTTCGTCGAATGCACGGCGCAAGGCTTGCAAATCAGTATCGCCTTCTTCACCCCACAGCGACCATACTAACTCGCGTGCTTGATCAATGACACCATCGCCTTCACCGCGGCTGCCATCAGTGTTGAGGTCAAGCACCAGGAACCCATCATCTGAGGAGGCCCAAGAACCTTGTTCCAGAAACCCGTCACCGTCGAAATCGAAGTAGGTCTCCTGTCCGTAACTGATCTCAACCCCATCGCCATCCAGATCAAGTATGACAGGCTGTGGTCCGCCAATATCTGGATCATAGGTAGGGGGACCACCTGTTGTGGGATAGCCACCCGAACCAAATCCCTCAAATTCGCCTCCGGTAGTTGTTCCGCCGCGCCCGTCGAAGCCACCTCCTGGGGTACTTGGTGAGCTTGGTTCACTAGGCGTGCCTCCACCGCCATTGTCGTATCCGGAAGAGTCTTCTCCAGTACGTGGCTCGCCTGGGTCGCTGATCGGTGAACCAGAACCGTCTGGGTTTCCACCTGGACCTATTGGGGAGTCTCCGCTTGGATCGGATGACTGTGGAGATGGCGCAGAAATAAAGCCGTCTGCATCAATGTAACCATATTCGTCGGAATACTCCCAACCTGGAGCAGGATGGTTAAAGTCATCTTGACCCACGGCATTTGTTGAACCGACTCCTGCTGCACTTGCACTACTGATCGCTTGGTCATGGAATACTCGGCCGAACGCATTGCTGTTTTGGGCAACGCCATCATTTGCTCCGGAGAGATCCATTCCAAGTTCAGACCGATCTGTAACCGGTATGCCCGAAGCCGCCTGAGCAATATTTCCAGGGCGAACACTGCCAGGAAGCTCGTATCTAGAACCGTCGAGTGAATTGGTCGCTGCAACCGCACCTTCATTGTAGATTGACACGGCATCCTGTACCGTAAGACCGTCCACGATCGTATGCAGCTCATCAATCTGACCGTCTCTCGGTCCTATTGTAATTGTACCACCAGCGCCAGGCTGTGCTTCAATCGTTACTCTAACATTTCCATCGGGATCGACTAACGCACCGGTAGTATGCGTAAAACTCGTTCCAGAAATTCTGTTTTCTCCGATTGCTATGGACCAACAATTTTCAGTCACTTTCGACTTCTCCCTATAGATTACCCCTGAAGAGCAGCACTTCCTTTATCAGATCAGCTCTGGTTTCAGAGCCAATTTTCTCAATAGACCAAATGTAGGTGTATGTGTGCGCGAGTAACCCAATAGGCAATTTCTGTATTTTGCGCCCATACACAAGATCACACCCATCAACAGAACAAAGCTGCTCAATTTCATTTTTGCGCGTGAAGTATATAGCTGGAGGAATATCGATATTATTGTCTTGATAGAGATTCTTGTAAGATTCACCTTCCGATCCGGCCGAGTCTACGAATACCTTAGATGACCAAACTCCACCCTTCCGCTCATAAATATCAAAGCCACTATTTTGCAGTTTTTCTACTAAGCTCTCTCTATCAAATTCTTCTTGAAGCGATCGGTCAAAATTTTGATAGGTTAGTTTAGGAAAGAATGCATAAGCAAGCACAAGCAAGCACAGCAAAGCAATATATTTGGAAGCTCTCTTGATCACCATCTTTAATCTCCATATCAAACTTCGCAGAAGGGTGCGAGGTTGGTCCAGTGTGGAATTCCACATCATAACAACTGAGCTTGCGCTACCAGTTTCGCAACAAGTTGGGCTGAGTTCGCAGCATCCATAACACGACGCGCCTCGAGCAGCTTTTGCTCCACTGTGCGCCGGTGGCAACCCATAAGCTGCGCGATTTCGGCGTTCGTTTTTCCAAAGTACACGTAACGCAATATCTCCAACGCATCCGGGGCCAAAGTCTCATGCTTAAAGGCTATTGGAATTCGGCGGAAGGTTAACAGGAAAACATCTAGCAACGCTTCAATCGTACGCCCTTCAGCGGCCCAAACAGCGTCTACACACTCTTGTTCAATGCACTCGACGGCGCACAAACCAAAGCCGGCGGCATAGTCAGCACCCTGTGAACAACTCGTATAACTGTATCCGTTTACGAGCCCAAGCTGCCTAGTCGCAAGATGGAGCCGTTCTTCGGCCCCAGACATCCTTCCCTCTAGGTATCGATCACGGTTGACTTGCCAACTGATTGCGCCATTGTTCTCGAGGAGCCAGTTTACGGTGAAATCATCCACAAACCCACGGTTCTTTATGAACAAGTTTTCTATCTCGCTACCGTAGCTCGATAAGATGTACGTCCCAAACAAGTTGTGGAGATTAGATTTATTCGCTCCAGCTTTACTTGCGAAGAGAATCCGATCAAAGCCAAAATCGAGCAAATGGCTTTTCAACGCAATCCAGCATACTTCAAGATGGACCGCCGACGCGCAGGTTGATATGAAATCCAAGACACGCAACTGTTGTACGTTTTTTCCCACTGTTGCTCCTTAAGCAATTGATACTAAGTACATTTGTGTACCATAGTATCAAAAACTTGCGCTGCAACCACAATCCCGTGTGACGGTGTAAGCTCTGTGTATGAACTGAGGCGAGCACTTGACCAACCAACATAACATATTCCACATCCTACCTATTTTCCTAATCACATCCGGATACGGGGTATCTTTTCCATCCCTTGCACTACAATTGGAAGCGACAGGCGCATCTTCCACTTTGATCGGATTGAATGCAGCCATGCCCGCTCTCTGCTGGATTTTGATCACGCCAGCGCTTCCTACAATACAGCGTGCCATACCGTCAAAAGTCCTGATGGCCCTCTTTATTGGACTTGCACTTGCGGGATTGTTTGGCCTTTCGAAAGCGTCCGACTACACTTTGTTAACAGTTTTCAGGTTTGTTTTCGGTGGCTCGATGGGACTATTTTTTAGGGTATTTGAGTATTGGCTGAATGCAACAACCGAGAACACGAAGCGTGGACGAACCATCGGGGCATATGCGATATTCTTCGCCCTGGGCATTGCAACAGGTAGTATTTTACAGCCAGTACTGGAGCAGCATAATTTTTTTGATCTTGCATACTCGGCTCTTTTTATTTACCTGGGTATTTCCCTTCTTCTTTTTTCAATTCCTCCGGAAGGCCACTCACCGCGTGCGAAGCCATCAAAAGGGAACTTCGCTTTATTCGCTCGAACCCTCCCGGTGCCTTTTGCTGCAGTCGCTGCGTACGGTTTTTTTGAGGACATACCAGCCTATCTGTTACCTATCTATGCTCTTAAGGTTGGCCTCGATTCGACTTTCGCCGCGTTGTCGCTCGGGTTTTTCGCCTTTGGCGGGTTAGTGTTCGCAATCCCGATTGGATTTGCGTCAGATAGACTTGGTCGCTATCCCATTCTCGCACTATGCGGTATTTTTAGCTTCTTTGGGGCAGCAGCGTTGCCGTTTTCCACCTCAAACTCCATCATGTTTCTCACCTTACTCCTAGTATGGGGAGGTTTCGTTGTTGGCCTCTACGCGACTGCGCTGGCTATTGTGGGAGATAGATACTCGGGGGCCAAACTAGTAGTGGCCAACTCAGCTTTTGGCACACTCTATGCTGTATGTTCCCTTATCGGTCCCTTGGTCAACGGTGCTGCAATGGACCTTTGGGAGCCACATGGAATTGCAATTGCCGCGGCTGCCACCTTCCTTCTTTTCTTAGCTCATATGTTTTTTACTGTGATTCAAAAAAATTTTACGAGATAATTTTTCCGCAAGACACTCCCAATTCACCTTCATTTTTTCAATAGCTTCTATTTTGGAAAATTGGCGAGCCGTTTTCTTGCGCATAGATATGGTTAAGATTAATATACAAACTTTTAAAAAAATCGCAAGAAGCACCGATGCCCTGAAGTACGCTTCTGTCAATGCCCCTAACATTGGCGGAAACGTTTAGCGCAATGCCCCTTGCATCTAATCAATTGATCCGAAGAAATAAAGAGGCGCCTCTTCCTTCATTACCGCCAGTGGTTGGATGAATTAGCCGTTGAACCAAGCCGGGATTAATGGCCTCAAAACTAATCCAAAGGGTCTCGAGCAAGCGGTCGGTGCTCAGGCGACAATTTCGGGCACACCTTTGCACATCCTGCAGCACTGGATTGACCGCGCCTCCATGGCAACCCGCCACGATATACGCCATAGCCCTCGGGCCGGAGCAACTGCGTTTGGCAGATCCAATGTGGAGTTCTCATACCCCGGCAAAAATAAGTTGACTCCAAACAGCGTCAGCCCGCAGATTTCCCGCCATTGTTGATGTACGAGTTTGGAGTATTTTAGATGCGTTCTTATGAAGCCGCGCGCGGCATGTTTGATAGAATGGAGACCTTCGCCAATATTGTGACCGCCATTGGCGTTATCAGTGCAGTAATAGGCGGGCTGGCCGGAGCCTCAATGCTCCATCCCACAATTCCAGGAATATTGGCACTGGTTCTCTGCGCATTGCCGGGCAGCTTTATCGCCATGTATGGCTCATCGGCCTTGGTCAACGCTCAGATGGGACGAGCCTCAGTGGATTGCGCAGAATATGCGCAGCTGTCCTTGAGTGTCTCGCGACAACAACTGGAATTGGCGCAGGAGGCTTTGGCACTCAGTAAAGGTCAATCGCACCCGTACTATGCGTCTAAACTGGCCAAAGCAGCCGCAGAGGCCGCCGTCCTGGTTGCCAATCCTAACGCGTCACCGGACGGTTCCGAGCAACCGTCCTACGCAGATCGCTCTTTCAATCGGTCGGAGACAGATGTTGCCGGGGACGTACCAGTTGCCGCAAAGATCGAACGGGACAACCCGGTAGTGGAAGCCGCCCAAACCACTCCGCAGTTGGAACACAAGATGGTTGTGCCCTTGGCGGGTTTGGACAATGGCGACGCGGCCGATGTTGAACCCATTTCAGTATCATCAGCAGTTTCAACCGATGTTGCCGAACCAAGTGGCGATACAGCCATCGTCTACCACGACGGCCAATTCCTCGTGGGCGGCAAACCGTTCAAAACCAAAGACGCGGCGCTCGCATACAAGCGTGATCTCCAAGCCAAAGAGACGTCCTGATGACCCCCATACAGACCCCCAACCCGTATGGGGGTGAGGTATGTGGATCAGGGCTAAACATAGGTGCGCATAGCGTCTTGGATGCGCGCTTTCTCAAACCTGACTTCACCTGCTTTTCGCAGGTGAAGTTTGCGCGCACAAACAGCGCTCCCTCAAGCGCCCAGATACCGCCCACCCCACCACATCCGGACACAGCAGTGTCTCCGAACCAATCTCGATGCGTATCAAGATAAACCACACCACCAAACAGGTTGGCTTGCTCTTCAAGAAGACGTTCGTTGAAGTGGCCGTAACGGTGCTCTTCTCTCATGAAGAAACCCAAATCATTCGGCAGCGCAATCTCACCAAAACCAAACTGATGACGCGCCGACCTGCCACCGCGAAAGTCGATGATCACGACGAGCCGTTTGAACTTAAAGTCCAGGATATCCTCAATGGCAAAACTGACCGGTTTCTGCTGGCTGATCCGTCTGCCGCCAAACGATATCAGGATGCCCTGCTGGAGACCCTGGCCCAGCTGAAACTCTGGATCAGTGACAATGCGGAATTGGGTGACGATTTTGTGGTTGAGCTCTGATGGGCCGTGACGCAACAGAGCTGGCGTTTGGCCTGGTCGGGACGGCTGTGATTGTGCTTGGCTTGCTGATTGCAGCTGCCATCATCACGCCCCTCTTTCTTATTGGCATCGCCGTCTATGTCGCGGTCCGCTTGTGGTATGAAAGCCCCGCCCGGCTGGAGCGTCTGGCATACGAAGAGACGCTGCAGCTCTATCGGCATGCGCAGGCGGGACAGGTTGTTCTGACCGATGATGAACTGGACGCCTGCCTGTCCGCCGCGTGGCCACCCACCATGCCAGAGGCGCTTTCCATGCAACTGCTGGAGATGGGGCGCGCGCTGTTTGACGCAGAAGGCCTCAACCCAGAGATCCCGCCCGTGCCCGCACTGTGCAACACAGTTGAAGGTGGCCGGTACCGCGATCTGCTGGCCCGGCTGGGGCAGGCCCGGAATGATCGCCAGATGCTGTTGGCGGCCCTCGGAACAATCTCCGAAGCTCTCTCCCCCATTGCCAAAGCTGCTCCGCCCGTGGAGGGGGATGTTCTCGTACCGGTGTCGCAATTCCTCACGCCACCTGGCCCCACCATTGAAGCGATTATCTCCCCCTTCTTCCAAGACACCGGATACAACCACTTCAAGGCCCTGCGGGAACAGCTGGATCATAACCTGCGCCAAACCCACCGCACCAACCCAATCTACCCAGCCGACTACAAAGGCGACGATGCCGTCGCGACCTATCTCTCCGGTACCCTGCTCGCCCAGCTCTTTGATCTGCGCACCCCCTTTTCCATCCCCGAAGCGCTCCGATTTGAGCACACCCATATCGTGGCGGGCAGCGGGCACGGCAAAACCCAAACCCTGCAATATCTGATTGCGCATGATCTTGTAGACGTGGCTGCGGGCGACAAATCCGTGGTGGTCATCGACAGCCAGGGCGACCTCATCCGCACCATTCTCAAAGCCAAGGCGCTCGAACCAGAAGACATTGTGCTCATCAACCCGGAGGACATTGCCTATCCCGTCTGTCTCAATCTCTTCTCGGTGGGTGCAGATCGGCTTGAGGGCTATTCTGATCTCGAACGGGAACGCCTGACCAACTCCATCATCGAGCTCTATGACTTCGTCCTGGGCTCATTGTTGTCCGCGGGCATGACCGCCAAGCAGAGTGTTGTCTTCCGCTATGTGACGCGGCTCATGTTCCACATTCCCGACGCCACCATCCACACCCTGCAGGACCTGTTGGAACCGGGCGGCGCAGAAAAGTACCAGGGATACATCGCACAGCTCGAAGGCACGCCGCGCCGGTTCTTTGAAACCGAGTTTGACAGCAAGGAGTTTGCCGCCACCAAGGTGCAGGTGCTACGCCGTCTTTATGGCGTGCTCGAGAACCAGACCTTCGAACGGATGTTTGCCAATCCGCAGTCCAAGTTTGACATGTTCACCGAGCTTAATGCGGGCAAGCTGATCCTCATCAATACCAGCAAGTCGCTGCTGAAGGATCAGGGCACCGAGATCTTTGGACGGTTCTTCATTGCCCTGATTGCGCAGGCCGCGCAGGAACGGGCCGTGCTGCCGCCTCAAGACCGTCTCCCCGCCATTGTCTATATTGATGAGGCCCAGGACTATTTTGACGCCAATATCAGCACCATCCTGTCCCAGGCCCGCAAGTACAAGGTGGGGATGGTGATGGCACACCAGTATCTCGGGCAACTGGCCAGCGGTCTGCAGGAAGCTGTTGAAGCCAATACGTCGATCAAACTGGCGGGTGGTGTGTCGGCGCGGGATGCCCGCGCCCTCTCCAGCCAAATGCATGCCCAGGCAGAGTTGATCCAGCAGCAACCCAAAGGATCCTTTGCCGCGTATCTGCGGGGTGTGACAGATCGGGCGGTGCCCATTGCCTTCCCCTTCTTTGAATTGGAGAAGCGACCGCGCAGCACAAAAGAGGAGCGTGCCGCCATTGTGCAACACAGCCGCGACCACTACGCCGAACCGCTGCAGACCAAGGCGGAACATAGCGAACCGGATGCGGATGAGCCCGAAATCCTGCCTCCGGAAAACGACGACAATGATCCAACAAAACCTTCGCCGGAGTTGTAGCTTGGCGCATTCTGTGGGTCATGACCCGCTCCAAAGCCACCGTCTCTGCTGACCTGCGTCCAACCGCCCGTGAACTGCGTTGGCTGGCGCATATTGACCGGCATGGACCGCAATCGAGTGCATTCCTCTATGAGCTGACCCGGGACACGCATCGCTGCAGAGACACGTCTTTGCGGCGCATGCAGGCGCTGCGGGAAGCAGGATATCTGCGCTACCCCAAGCAGCAGGATCAGATCGCCAAAGCACACTGCAACCCTAACATCTACGATCTGACAGCACAGGGGTTTGAGTATCTGTCGTATCGCCAGCCTCTTGAACGGCACACGCGGCCAACTGGTCACTGGTGGCACGGGGTCTGGGTGTCGGCGGTGTCGAGTGCGATGGAGATCGGCGCAACGAGAGCGGGCCTGGACTACATCCCAGCCGCGCGCATCTTGGGGATTAAAGGCGCATCAATGGCCGTGCCGCTCAAGCGTGGTACGCTCATTCCAGACCAATTCTTTGCCATCAAGTATCCCGATGGGTACCGCGCATTTGCGCTGGAGGTGGACCGGGGTACGGAACCGGTGCGCTCCCCGGCAGCGCGCAAATCCCTCCAGCGGTCTGTATCGCAATATGCTGAGGTGTTGGAGCGCAAGCTTCACCAGCAGCACTATGGGCTGAACAGCAATCTGATTGTGCTGTGGGTGTTTATGAGTGCAGCGCGGGAACGGCAGTTCCGGGAGTTGCTATCGAAAGATTGTCGGCGGTTTAGAACAGCTGTGTGCGCGCCGGGGTTTCCACGGTGGGAGGTGGTTGTGGGGGCCAAACGGTTGGTTGAGTTTTGACGGGGCGGCGGAATCCTGACATTCGCTGCAGGTGCGAAAGCACCTTGTCCAATCGCTAGAAGCTGACGTTCGTGCCGCGATTTTCTAGCATGTTTTCGTTGAAATTGATGACAGAACTCTGCTGATTAAGCTGCTTAGATAGCTCTGCTGTCCATCATCCATAAAGAGCACATGTCTGTCTTCCAAATCCGACTTGGAGGCTTGGGTCTGAATGTTCAAAAGGTTTGAATAGGGCGTATCAGACAGGATGAATGCGTTCAGTGTAAGAAAAGCGTCCTTGAGTTCAGCCTCTAAAAGCCTAATTTCCCTAAACAAGTTGAGTTTTGCGTCACTGATTGAAAGCTGACGAATGCCCTTAGGATCGACAAGCGTCAACCACTGCTGACCAGTACTGTCGTCAACAACCCAAAGCAAAAAATCTGGATAGAAATTTCCTGCGGTCGCAAATCCAAGTCCCTTACTCTGAACAGAGGGGTTCCGAAGTAAAAACAGGCTTTTCCCAGCCAACAATTTTTCGCCCTTTGGCGTTTTACAGAACTCCTCCAGATCTCGAACAAAGCGAATTTCGCTCGGCGCGTCAAAAGCCATCGGTCGGAGCTCAAGCGGGATGTTTGAGCCTCTTTCCTTACTCAAAAGAGGGTAATATAAATGCTTTTCGAAACTGATGGCTACAACACCTTTGGCCGTCCAACCGGCAGCCGCAGCTATGTCTTTGGAAGCTACAAAGTTGCTCAAGGCGGCAATCTTGTCGTAATAGCTCTGTGCTTCGTCACTCACTTCAAATTCTAAGGCGTATCTTTCTAACATTGCAGGGTGGTCTTCTTCCACGACAATCGCGTCATAGAATTGCCCCTCAAACCCCGCCTTAATCGCGGCATAAAACCGGTCTGTGAAGTCGCACAAAAGTCGAACCAGAACCGCCTGCTGCGCCGTGACATTTTCAAATGAATTGAGCAAAAAAACAACGTCAGGTGCAAACAATGTGTACCATTCGTTATCCCCTTCGCAGAAGGACTTGATTTGGTCTTTCGATACCCGGAGGTTGCTGTAGCCGCGCTGGTCCTTGTGTCGTGTAAGAGCCTCAAGAATGGCAGACCAGTCGAAACCAGAGACCGCGTCTTTGCTTAGTTTACCTGATTTACGCGCACTTGGAGCGGCAGTGCCATCTTGAGCACTCGTGTCCAATGCCTCAAGGCGGGGGTATAGATCTAAAGTGACGTGTGGCTGTTTGATCTTTCCGGCAAGTGCTCCGGGAATCTCGTAGAGACAGGGAAAGTGCTTTCGCTTGAACCCATCGGCCTCATTTTCATCGAAACCGTCGCGCAGCTTTAAACTTTTGAGCTTTAGCCCCTTTGGCAAATTCTTTTGGGTTGGAAAATCCAAATGCAGGATTTCATCGCTGGGGGTTACCCCTTCTTCCCTCATGTAGTCCTTGAAGCTCGCCATATAATTCGCGCGAACTCCGAAGATATTCAGCGTTTCCAGCTTTTCGAGAAAGGCACCTTTCGGTCTCTCGTTCGGCACGGACCGCTTTAGGGACATCCCTTGGCCTTTCAGCCTGACTCCACGACCGAACAACTGAATGATCTGCGAGCCCTCACCAGCGCCCATATTTAGGAGCCCCATTGTAGACACTCGCCAACTGGACCAGCCTTCAGTAAATTTCCGCGATCCTATCAAGATGTTCAAAGGACTCTTGTTCGAGTTTATAGCACCGAAGAGCCCGCCCCCGAAGTCGTCGCTCTCAGAATCAAAAGTCGTTTCATCGGTCGCAGTTTTTATTAACCCAGCAGCGTCACCGATGTTGATAAGCGCAAATGGCTCTGACGTTCCAACGCGGACAGCTATCTCACCATCTGTGGTTTTGAGGTTTACCAGTTTCAACCGCTGACGGGCTTCAGCGTTGAACAGCCGCCTTAGGATATCCTTGTAGATATCCTCAGAACTTCTTTGCATCAGAGGCACAAAGCGTTTTTCAAAAATGTCTTGGCCGTTAGGATCCAAGAGCTGGGCATCCTCCTCTACTAGGCTTTTGATCCGTCCAATCGATGCAGATTCATCGTTCAAGAAACGGGCCAAAAACCGGAGCACTTCGAGCACGTCGCTATCTTCACCATTGACTGTGTTACCAACGAAAACCCAAAGCGGCTTGTCTATATTAAAGCCGGAAATCTCTTTTTTCTTCGTCTCCCATAACCAAAGCTGCTGATAATAGCTGAGAAGGCAGGCTGTGAAATACAGGTCGCCGTTTTGATTGTAGGCGCCCTCGCGCAGGTTCAGGATCAACGAGTCCTTACCGTAGCCATCAGCGTAAAAATACTTGTAGCTGTAGTCTATCAACACGGCCTTGGCGTAAGCTTCCCTCACTGCAGCAATCTTAGCCTTTGCCCGGTCATCAGATGTCAGGATGACCTCGGCCTGTTCGGCTTCAGTCAGTTGACGATAGGTCTTTTCAAATTGCAGCTTGGCTTTGGCATTGAGGACATCAAGCTCGGCCTTTTCAATGGCTTTGCCCTTCGCAACAGATTGACTGAACGTCGCGCTGTACTCAAAGGCAAAGCCGCCCTCGACAAGGGCGGCTCGCCGGGCCATCCATGCGCCACCTGCACTGCCAGTCCCGCGATGGCCCTCGTCTACAAGCACCAGATTGTTCCCGGCAAACGCACTTACGGCCACGGTCTTGTCACCCATATCGTCAGCCAGCTTGTTGACGTCGATCACATCAACCCAGCCGCGATACATCCCACTCGTTTCGTTCTTGTCGAAAAGCTGGGCGTTGATTCCTGACTCGCGAAACTCTTCCAAATGCTGCTCTGACAGCCCCTCGTTCGGCGTTAGCAGGATGATACGATCCGGGTAGGATTTGGCAGCATCCGTTTGAAAATAATGCAAATACTGTTTGATGTTCACGTGCAGCAACAGCGTCTTACCGCTGCCCGTTGCATTCCAGAATGCCAACTTGTTCAGATCGTCGGCAGTATAGTCGCGAAACGGTTCTGCGCCCTTTTCGTCCCGATACGCTTCCATCGCGCCATTCAGCCCGTCTAGAAGTGCCTGGCGCCGATTGAAGTACCAATCCAGATAAATTTCGCTGAACAACAGCGATAAATACTGGAAATACTTCATCGTCAGCACAGAGCCCGTGGTGCGGTTGCGCTTTTTGGTGATCTCTTGCCAATGCGCGACGATGTTCAGGTCATAGCGGCGCAGGTCCGCGACGCTGACTTGATCGGGATCCACCAACATATGCTCAAGCTGATGGAAGAAACCGGTTTGCCCATCAGGTCGGATGCCTTCGTGATAATCATCACCCAGCCGCTCTTTAAGCGCCGGCAGTGATCCACCCTCAAAGTGGCCCAACATCCATCGGTTCAGGACCAGCTCTTTGTGAAACGACCGTTTTGGAGCCCTCGCCATTACACGTCGTCCACGTTGAACATCGCGTCCAGAAAGACAGGTTCGATCCGGCGCAACGCCATCTTTTCGGTCACGTCCACACCTTCCACTTTGGACACCAGAACGTCCGGCACGTTGTGGTCGCCGTTTACATAGATCAGGTCATAGTCTTCCTGACCGGGGACAAGCCCCAGCTCGTCAAACAAGGCCGTCAGGGCCTCATAGCCAATCACTTCGCAGTCGCGCCACACAACTTTCGTGCGCTCGCCGGAGGGGAGCGTTCCAGTGACCAACGCATAGCCCTTGTCTAGTTGCAGGTCGACGGTGCTCACACGCAACCCGATGAGATAGCTGAAAGTTTCGACCAGATCGACCTTGCGGGTCTCAAACGCCCCGGCGCTGTCCACTGCGATCTTGAGCGTGTAATCAAATGGCTTCTGGAAATCATCAACTGTAAGAAGCGAAGCCTTGGACTCCACATCCAGCATGTATCGCATCAGGTAGTCGTCCTTAGCTTCTGGTTCGAAGCTATCAAGTAAGCTTTTGTGACCTCCAGTCCGAGCAAGTGTCAGATTGTTCACTGCGTCTTCGTAATTTTCAATCTTCAAGACTTTGAAAGCATGGCTCACACCAGTTTCGGGAGCCGTAGGCTTGGCATCCTTCCAGTTGGAAGAGAAAACAGCTTTTTGTATTCTTGGCTTGAGCGCTTCGTTAAAATATGCTCCCTGCTCGACGAGAATATACGAGCGCGTGGAGCCATCTAGACGGTTCTCCGAAATCACTGCTTCCCCTGTCGTTCCAGAGCCAGCAAAAAAATCAATGACCTTCGAGTTTGCATCGGTAGTCTGCCTGACCAGTTTTGAGACAAGCGCGGGAGGTTTTGGGTTTTGCACCGAACCTTTGTAGCCGAACAGCGCTTCAAGCCGAGGCTCACCATCGGCATATTGCCGGAATACCGACGTAGCGACTACAGTCTCAACTTCGTGTAGAAAGTACTTTTGTTGCGGGATTGTTTCGTGAGAATCCTTGAACGAAATGCGCTTATCGGCAACCAAATCCTCGTACGATTGACGCCCGTCAACCGGTTTCTGCGGAAAAGCCCAGCCACGCTTAGGAGGCTTACAGGGAAAGCAAGTAAATGGATGGATCGGACGGTAAAACCTGTAATTTGGATCGTTAGGGTCTTTGGTGGTATCGGATTGCTTAGCAGATGGCATCGAAGGTTCAACTTCCCGCCAGACCCATAGCTTGGCGGCTTTTGACTTTGCTACGGCTTCTTCAATGTAGCGACCATTCGCATCGCGATACTCGGCGTGTTTGTAAGGATATATTCCTTTCCAAGGATCGGTTTTTTTGACTTCCGCGCCTGTAACACCGGTTTCTTTACAGTATTCGGCGTGCGCTGATTTTTGTTCCCTATATAGGTCAGACAGGGCTTGTTTGACCTCCAAAATTGACGCAAACCTTTGGCCCATCTCAAGCGCAATTTCCTGCACCTCAACCAGACCGGGACGCTTTTCGCGGAACATCCCCTTTTTTGCCTCTGCAACCTCAAGATTCTTTGCAAACGCTTGGACATATTCGTGATTTGTCGAATAATTCGGAGCGTTATTACTCACCGTGTCTTGAACCCAAATTAGCTCCTCGACAGCGTTATCCTTTCCGAAAGCGTTCGACATCATCGAAAAGAGATTGCTTCTTTCGCGCTTGTCGATACTTGCAAAGATTACACCCCGATCACTCAACAACTTTCTACTCTGAGCGAGTCGATCAGCCATCATCGAACACCAACTTGAAGATTGATAGTTGTCTTTGTAGACGAAACCATCCTGCCCAGTGTTGTAAGGGGGATCGATATAGGCACAATCAACTCCTGCACCAAAGGTATCTTGCAGCAGCGTTAATGCTTGAAAGTTGTCCCCGTTCACCAACAGTCCATCTGTGGTCTCGTCCAGGTCGGGCAGCGCCCGTAGAAGGTCTGCTCTGAATGCCGCATCAAATAGATTGGTATCCACCATCATGAACGGCTGCGCCTTCAGGTCATCAACGGCCCCCGCGTCGGCGCTCTCCCGCATCCCCAGTTCATGCCACTGCGCCCACTGCCTCCCATTGTCGGCGATAGCGGGGTAAATCGCCTCTGGTACCCGGTCCAGCGTCACGCAATACTCTGCCGCCACGACAAACTTCCGCTTGAGCCAGAGCTTTTTCTGGAAGTCCTCAATGCTGGCCAAGAAGGTGATCAAATCCTGCGCAATCGCCCGCAGGCACTGGATCATCCGCAGGTTTTTCTCAATCGCGGCAAAGGCTTCGGCGTTCTGCACATCATCAAGGTGCATCACCTCATTCTTGATGTAGAAATCCAGTTCCCGCCGCAGGAACGGCCCCAGATCCTTATGAATGAAGTAGTCTGCCGTGTTCTTTTGCGTGTAGGTCGTCAGATGCTTTTCCAACAGCGTGCGCTGTGGCTTCTTTTCGGTCGGCGCACGTTTGGCCAGATCGACCCACTTGGTCTTGGCGGCATCGTCAGCCAGCACAGCCGCGACGGCCTCTTCAACTAGCTTGTCCTGCTTTGTGCCCTTCGGGGCCGTGGCATAGTCGAACCGAATAATCAGTTCCCCGTCTTCCTCGCTGACGGGATCAATGGTCTCCTCGTAAGGCTCACCGTCATCATCCAACCGCGTGACCTTGCGCGCCTCGGCCAGCATAAAGCGGCGTTCTTTGTCGTTGTCCTTGCGGTTGTCCTTGGCGGTATCAGCCGCAACCAAGCGGAAGTGTACGCTACGCCCATCATCGAGCTTGAAGCTGTAATTCGAAAAGCTCTCGCCGCTTTTGATGTAGTACTGGTCACGGTTGGCCCAATGCAGCACAACCTCTTCGCCGGAATATGGGATCGCGTAGGTGTCGCCCTTGTACCGGCGTTGGCTAATGAAATCACCCTTGTCATAGTAGCGCGAGAAGAAGGTCAGCAAGTGCGAGAATACTTGGTTTTCATGCTCTGCCGCGCCGGTGGAAGTGGCGGCAAGGTCTGCCTTGAGTTGTTTGACCTTAGGCGAGTCCGCGGGATCAATGCCTGCATCTTCAGCCCCTTTTTCGGCCTTCGCCAAAGCCGCCTTGATTGCTTTAGCGTTGTCTGTCGCTCCGGCTGTCAGGGCTTCGGAAACCCGCTCTTTCAACCGTTTTGAAAGATACTCGTTGATCTCATCCGCACGCGCGTTGAGCACGCGATAGACCCCAAAATCCAGGTCTAGACGGTCGATCTGGAAGATTTCACGCAGCTTCGCCACAAGGTCTTCATATTTGCTCATAGCGATTCAATTCCCTGCTCATCATTTTTGGTCTTATAGCGCCTAAATCCAATCCAAGAACAGTCAACTGAGGCGGAACCTGCTGCACTCAGTACGAATGTCTCCTTCGACCGGCCGCACTGCAGCGCAGCCAGTGACGGCGAATGGCTGGAAAGGGCCGCAGCGGGGGTCATAGACTACTAGTGAAGCTACCTAACAGCCCTTTCTGAGCCTCTCAGATGCCATCCAGTGGCATTGTGGTGCGAAAAATCGCTGAGAGCGCATTTATGCAAACCCTTCACCTGCGGTTCCAAGATTTGCAGCAATCTCAACTCGGCAGAGTATTGTCCACTGGCCAGCTACCACCTCTCCGTGAAGACGATCAAACGCAGTGCCGGGCGCTCCGCCACGGCGGCCGCCGCCTACCGTGTCGGTGAGCGCATTGAGTGTCAGCGCGAGGGCCGTGTCCACGATTTCACCCGCAAGCAGGGCATCAAGGAAACCTTCATCGTCACCCCGGAAAATGCCCCGGCCTGGGCGCAGGATCGCTCGAAACTCTGGAATGAGGTTGAGGCCAGTGAGACCCGCTGCAACTCCGTCACTGCCCGCGAATGGGAGCTGGCCCTGCCGTCCGAGATCAGCGATAAAGATCGTTCGCAGATCACCCGCCAGTTTGCCGAAGAGCTGGTCAGCCGTTACGGCGTTGCCGTCGATGTGGCGATCCATGCCCTGCACCGCGAGGGCGATCAGCGGAACCACCATGCCCACGTCCTGACTTCGACCCGCAAGTTGGAATCGGAGGGCTTCACCGCGAAGACGCGTGTGCTCGATTCCGCGAAGACCGGAGGCGTCGAGATCGAGCAGATGCGCGGGGTCTGGGCCGATCTACAGAACCGCGCGCTTGAACGGGCAGGAGAGGTTGAGCGCGCGGATCACCGGTCGCTCGAAGCGCAGCGCGAGGCGGCGGTGGAGCGTGGTGATCGGCTCTCAGCCGAGGAGCTGGACCGTGGCCCCGAGTTGAAATTGGGGCCAGCGGCCAATTCCATGGAACGGCGGGCAAAGGCGATGGCCAGGCGGCGGTCCAAAAGCTGGACGGGCACAATGACCCGGAGCTTGGCGAGGAGGCTGGACTTGAGGCGCGCAAGGCGTCCGTGAAAGAGCGCCTGAAGGACGTGCTGAACAAGCCGCGTGAAAAGCTGGAGATCGAGGATGAGTGCGATCAGGAGAAGGATCAGGAGGTCGAAAAGGATCGTGACATCGACCGAGGTCCGAGGCATGGGATGTGAGATGCCGAAAAAACGCTCGGTGGGACACAGATCGTTAGGCTCGGCATAGTCTGTGACACAAGCTGAGGGTGGTCGGCAAACCGAGTCAGAAGTCTAACAAATCATGCGACGGTGAGGGTCTTTGTGTTGCTGAGTTTGCCGAGTGCCGTATGAATTTTGACTGGCTTATCACCAGGGTCTGAAGTCACAGTTGCATTGATCACGGTCTTTACCGTGGATTCATCGACATACTCGGCCTCGAAAAATTTTCCATCGACAATTGCCCAGCCACCCTCTGTGAAATTTGCCCCATTCAAAGTGAGAGTACCTTCCCAGTTTTGTTCGACGGTTTGCGGGTTCAGTTCGTCGATCTCTGGTCGAACGCTCAGTAGAGCCGGTGTGTCCATAGAGGAAACGTCAAATGCTGCCTCTATTTTCTCCGGGAGTTGCCGACTGGTTTCAAAAGGCCAGATCGCGGGGCAGCCATTCTTTCCAGACGCGCATCCGCACGCAACCACGTGAGTGTATTCACGTGTACTCAAATCAAAGTTTTGAAAGCCCCAATGCAACTTTCCGTCAACGGAAACTGCCTCGTGTTCCACAGGGTTCTGGTCCGTATAGGCCAACATTCTCTGCTCGCCCGGCGCAATTCGCTGTGAATGTGATATCATCTTTCCATTGGAATCCAAGAAGTTGGCTTTAGACGCAATTGCTACATTGCACTCGTTGTAGATATAGAAGTGCTTGGTCATTCGCTTCCTCGTCCAATGATCGAAAATATTGCTTCAGAGTACCAAGTGGAGAGGTCAGCACAAGCCGGACGCTCGCAGCGATCCGGAGCTTGGCGACGAGGCCGGACGCGAGATGAACCGCGCCGGGTTTGCCGGAGGCTGATCGGGATGCGCAGAGGCGCACGATTCCGAACTATGACATCGCACAGTTTTCTCATATACTTGATTCATAAACATCACAGGTATGATAAGTGAGAAAACCGCTATGAGAAGTTGCGCCATTGCATTTTTTTGTCTGTTTGCGACACCGAGTTTTTCAAATCAGTATGAGTGTCAATTCTCTGTAGACGATGTTCCGCAGCTAACAATTCCTTGCCTCATTGAGTCGGAGGTGGCAGGCAAAGAGACTTGTTCGTTCACATACTCAAAGGACGTGGAAGCAACATGCGTAGGCCTCGTTCTTATCGGTTCTGAAATATTGGTTTGTGGTTGGGCTGTGCCAGGTGCTTTCTTCGATGATGAGCGATTGGCGAACGAAAGCTCAGTCGAGTCCATTCGCGCGTTAACACCAACAAGTGACATCTACTCGGTGGGAACAGTCATTGATGCTCCGGACACAGAGACAGCGACGCTTTTTGGTCTTTCAGTTGACTACAATCACTTTTCTGGACCGACAATGCTGACAGCAGGCTGTGAAGCCCCTTGAGCATTGTCAGGTGTATTCTTCCAACCAATTCATATGATTAGATAAGGAGACGGAAATGGCTAACTTCTATGTGGACCCCGATCAACCTGAAGAAATGGCGCTTGTTCCTGATCCTCCGACAGAAAGTCTGATTAAAGAGTTGCTAGAAAACGCAACAGTTTTTGAAGACGAAGAGGGACGGCAGGTCGTTCAGATAGACTGCATGCGCTTCTTGCTGGACGACATTCGAGTCCGGGGCTTTACAGGCCCTCGCTGGACGAACGGCGAAGTTTATTATGTTTTTGACGGCAATGTTTCAGCTCGCAACAAAGATAAGTTTCGAGCCGCAACCCGTGTCTGGAGTCGAGTTGCGAACGTCACTTTCAGAGAATCAACCGCAACAAACTATATTCATGTCAAGGACGACCCTGGAAACTGGTCATATGTCGGAATGATTGGTGGAAGACAGGAGATGGGTATTTATAACTGGGGATGGAAGTATATAATTGCACATGAGATAGGGCACGCCCTAGGCCTAAGTCATGAGCATTGCCGTATCGACAGAGATACATTTGTGCAGATAAATACGCAAAATATCGTTAGTGGAGCAGAGCGCAATTTCACTAGACGTAACACGGTAAATTACTCGGATTATGATTTTTGTTCCATAATGCACTATGGGCAGTATGCGTTCTCGAAGAATAATTTACCTACTATTGAAGCTCAGCCAGGATATGAGGGCGAGGAGCCTTGCATGGGCAACCGTAGATATCTTACTGATCTCGACGGAGTTGGAATGGCTGCGCGGTACGGAGCCCGTCTATGGAAAGGGTGAAAGAAGCCGTGGATGGTGTCATTAATCCTCGATACCTAGAATAGATTTTAGCGCTTCGGCATTTTCGTCGAAGCCTGACAACGCATCCCCAAGGATGCCAGCTCCACGCCCGACTTCGGTTACGCTGATTGCAACGTTTACTGCCCGATTGCCAGTCTTGGGAATGAGTTTAGAGGTCTGCGATGCGGCAATGTCTGTCGGGCTTGACCCAATAGTATATGAAGTTGACGCGATTGGAATATTAAAGCTTGATATCAGTGTTGGTGAAGTTTCGGGTGGACCATTTACAAACGATAGTGCCGCAGAGATTGCGATTGTTGCACTGTTTCGCCCGTCCACGGGGCTGGTGGATACTGCAAACCTTTCAACTTCGAGGAAGATTGGTGTGAGCTCGACAGAATGAGGGCCACGGGAACGGATTGCTACGACGACATCGAACAAGGACGTACTGCCGTCCGCTGTCAGCCGTTGAAGGCGCAAGCACTGTCCATGCGAAAAGGAAGAGAACGTGGCTTTGGCAGCAAAGGTTTGAGTAAATCTTGAGGCCTTTTTTTCAAGGTATGACTTAAAGCTAGAGGTCAATGCATCAAATACAATTGGCAGCGCAGCATCAAGCGAAGTGCTTGATGCTGAAGCTGATAGTACGTTGCATGAGCCATAGGAAATTTGGAGGTTACGAGAGGTGTCGCCTCTAGCTTCGGGCAGGCTTATGGCGTTAAGAGTGGCGCAGCCGCTAAGCAAAAAAGCGAGTACTATGCAAAAAGGGAAGCCGCGAGAATTCATGCGAGATCGTAGGGACAAGTTATAGGCAAGTCTGGAAGTTGATCAAACGTCAGAGATATCGCGAAGGTACCTCCACTTTTGATGTTTGCATATCCAATAAGAAGCTTACCGGAAGCCGGAACGCCAGAATTGGTTTGTCCCGTGAACTCAACCAGGTAGTCTGCACATGTATCTTTCGCGAAATACTGGGCGTCAATAAGATCACTGAAAACAGACATTTCCATTCGTCGGCCATCGACGAAAGTGATTGTAACTGCCTCAGAAATGAAGGTTTTTTCAGCAAGCTCACCCACATCAAAAGGCGGTCTTACGGTAACTTCAAAATCCATCAAATTGCCTTTCTATGTGCGCCGGAATCGAACGAGTTTTCTAGGCGCTCTCACCGTAATTATTCATTTTCAGGAAGTATGATCGGGCCTCCAAGCGAAACGGACGGGCTGGCCATAGAGAACAAAGCTTCTATCTCGTCGCCGCGCTCGTTCAAGACGTCACCGGCCGCTGACGCTGACGCCGCTACCTTCACATCGAAGACGTTCGAGAACCAGTTAAAGGGGAACGAAATTGATCGCTTTCCATCGCTTGAACCAGCATAATTTACTGCGCATGCATAGTTGTTACTTTTTCGAAGCCATATAGAACCGGAGTCGCCTGGTAGGCTTATAGGGTTTGGGGAAAGTATAACGGTCTGGCGTTTAAAGCCGATCGTACCTAATCCACCGTAGCTACCATAGTTGACCGACAAGTCGGTATTCACGGAATCTACACGGCCGGTTTGCGGTCCTGTAGTGCGACCGACTTTGAACAACGTCCAACCAACCCTATAGGTCTTATAGTGGCCGGGTAACCGACCAATCGTAGGGTAGTCCGGGTTCAGCAAGCTATTTCTATCTGGTGTCGACATAGCTGCATCAAGGTAGTTGTCCGTTTTCTTCAGCGGTACGTATGAGTAAGCGCGGCCGATTTTGTCACTCCCGACAGTACCACCATCCGCCGCGCCTGGTTGTAATGTGGCGTAATAGCGACTGTCGTTGTTCCCATTGAGAACATGACAGTTGCTAGCGACGTAGAGTTGGGTCCGGTCACTGAAAATTACTATCAGCCCGCCTGTGCCAGAGCTTGTCGTAGGGCCAAAAGAGTATCCTGGTTGCGCTGGTCGAATCTTCTTGGAATAGATTGGGTGAGCTGTAGCGCTCGTTCCACTCGGCGTCGCACCCACCATGTTTGCGGTGAACTCGCCAACTACTTCGATACGGATCGGAATTTCTTCATCAGGTGATGCCCGAGAGACTAACGAGCGGATATCGTTGCTATCGGATGCAGAAAGGTCGGTTCGAACATAAATGACTAGAGCTGCTTCATCGGAGTCTGAGTCTATGTTCTCTAGGCCAACGCCAACGCCGACAACGTTTTCCTGCTCCAGAAGAGTTTGCGAGATGGTTTCTTTAGTCGCTGTAACTGAAGAAATAGACGCCATGCCTGGTGCCCTCCTCTATGAGATTTAATTCACTAGGCTTTGGTGTGGAGGCTCCGATTTAAAAGTTGCCTAGTCCAACCCAATTGCGCCGCCAGCGACATTGCAATTTGGTGTGATTAGAAATAAGTTGAATCTTAAGAAATCGCATCTTCCCCTCCATAAACTGTGAAGAAAGTGTCGCCGGAATCCGCGCTAAAGTCAACTTTTTGGTGTAGTTGTGCGTCTGGACAACCTTCATCCTTTGGCTTTGCCGTATGCTAAAAACGGTCGTTATCGCCACTGACAAAAACTATTGAAAAACGTACTGATGTGAAACATCACTAGTGCTTAGCGCAAGTCATTGCAGCTACGCACCGTCACATGCAATGCGATCCTGCTCCTGTCGAACCCTCACCACACCATCATTATCAGGCCCAATCAGTTCCATAAGGGCACTCAATGGAAATTCGGCACGGATCAACTTCTCATGCCTAGCCGTTGTAGCTGCGTTTGGTTGAACCTGGCGCAACTGCGCGTAACACTGAACTATTCGCCCTTGTTGTTCGAAGCGGTATTCAGTGAATCTCTTACCATCCACAAGAGTATAGTCGTAGACGTCATCGCCATAATCTCGATGCTCAGAAATCACTTTGGAAAAGGTATACCCAGTCGCATCTCTGTTTTGCCACTGCCAAACATGTGTTAATTCATGAGCCATAAGCCATCTGTCGGGGGCAAAAGGGCTAGTTGAGAAGTCAGATCGGTAGTACTCACGATCAAAATACACTGTATTACCGATCACAAACGCTGCTGCTCCAAAAAGCGACGGTAGACTAGAAATTAGTTTGTCAACATCTTCTCTAGCGTTCAATTCCTGGCTCGCTTCCAAAGCAAGTTGGCGCTCTGCCAGCCTCATGCCCCTTGTTTCCTGGCCGGAAAATCTAGCGTCTTCAAAAGTTACTCCCGTAGAGAAAATTCCCTCGCTGTAAGAAATCTCTCCGACCGTCATCGGCCTACTGCACGCAGATAAAACTAGTAAAGCAGCGGTCAGGCTAAAAAAGTTCTCAGGGCGTAACATATATTGCTCCGACGTTTATGTGAAAAATATCCGATCATTTTGCTTCTTTATCCAGCAAACTGCAACGGATCAGGCTTAAAAAAGCTAGGGTTGTTTATCTTCCGGAGTTCTAAGAACAAACAGACCAAGCTTTGCTAGGGGTCAGATTTCGTCCATTCCTTCTGTGATGCAACTTTAACGCTCTAGTGGAGGGACTGCTTTGCCTACATTGCGCTAAACTGTGCCCTCGCCCAAGCCGTTATTGGCGTAACCATAGTGAAGGTTTGTTACATCCTGCGGACCGGATGTAATCCCCCGCTAGAATTAGTCGGCCAAAAACGGTCGATTTAGGTGAAAAACTCGCTCTACTACATCTTGTGTTTGGCTAACGCGCGGTCCCTCAAGTCTCTGTTATCGCGCTCAAAGACAGTGTTTTTGGCGAGTGTTGATTGCTGGGGGTGCGGTGCTCAGCATGGAACCATTTTGGCAAGACGTTTTAGGTTCTGGGCGGTGGCAGCGAGGAGGAATTCTTTGTTGGCTCCCTTGAGACCTCGGAGCCGGAGGCGTTTGAAGCCGAGATGTCGTTTCAGATGGGCGAACAACATCTCGACCTTCTTTCGTCGTCGTCGGCTTTCGTCATAGGCCGCCGTGTCACGCAGATCACGCACGGCTTGGCGGGCCTCTTCATCCATGTGGCGCGTGACGGTTCGAAACGGCGCGTCGGTGCAAGCCTTCTTGATCGGACAGGTGCCGCAAGTGTCTTTCCCGACGAAGTAGCTTTTGATCCGGTCTGCCTGCTTGATCCGGCGCAGCGGCATTTCATGGCCTTCAAGGCAGGTGAAGCTGTCGCGCTCCGGGTCATACTGGAAATGGCTGAGGTCGTATTTGCCCTTGGTTTGATGCTGGCGATCCAGCACAGGTACATGCGGTGTGACTTCGCGCTTCAGAAGCCAGGCCAGGAACGGGCCGGTGCCGTATGATCCATCTGCCGCCACCCTGTCGGGATAAAAGTAGTGACGGTCTCGGCTGCGGTCGAGCATCTTCTTGGCTGCAACGATCTCCTGGCTGAGCCGGGCGGGCGTGGCCTCGACATCCACGATGATGCCGTGATCAGTATCGACCAGATAGTTGGTCTCGTAGCTGAACCGGCCAGGGCCATCCTTCAGCGACCAGGCCGCTTCCGGATCAGTCTCCGAGATATACTTGGGTGGCTTCTTTTTCGGGCCGGATTGTGCTGCCCCATCGGCGTCAGCCAGTTTTTCCAGATAGTCAGCAACAGGGCGCTGCACCTGATCCTTGTGCGACCAGACTTTCTGAACCGCGTCCGGCGCATCCTTACGATCCCAGTTCGCATCTGCCTCGATGGTGCTCCCGTCAATGGCCGCGTCTGTGCCGCCAACAATGCCGAAGCCGATGCACTTTTCCACGACGCTTTCGAACAGTCGGCGCAACACGTCACCTGCGGCGAAGCGCCCGTGGCGGTTCTTGGAAAAGGTCGAACGATCCGGCACCCGGCCTTCCAGCCCGAGCTTGCAGAACCACCGGTAGGCCAAGTTGAGATGCACTTCTTCGACCAGCCGACGCTCCGACCGGATGCCATAGAGATAACCGATCAGCAGCATCCTGAGCATCAGCTCTGGATCGACGGATGGGCGGCCTGTGTGGCTGTAGAGCACGGTCAACTCTGCGCGGATCGCGTCGAAGTCCAACAGCCAGTCGATCCGGCGGAGAAGATGATCCTGCGGAACGTGGTCTTCGATCCGGAACCGATAGAACAGGTTCTCTTGTGTCTCCAGCCGTCCCATCATCGCTCAATCCTCCCTATCAATATAGAAATTGAATCAGCGACTTGAGCCTCGATCAAGGACTAATGACTAAGTGAGTACTGTCGGCCCAGATCGCGCGTAAATTGCTTGAATAGCCACAAATCGGTTGAGTCTCGTTTCCTCTGTGAAACCCAGACCCTCAAGCATCCTGCATGACGCCGCATTCTCAGTCTGAGTTTCCGCGATCACCCGATGCAAGCCCAGATCGTTCAGAGCGTGATCGACAACGCGAGCCGTTGCCTCACGCGCAAAACCCTTTCCCCAGACTTTCGGGCGGAACTGATAGGAGACTTCGTAGTCCTCGTCATCTTTGTGTGGACTCAGGACGAGAAGGCCGATTGAATGTTCCAGGTTGAGCGTCCTGACAACCCAAATCCCGACTTTTGGGTGCCCCCTGCGATACGCTCTGAATTGCTTCAGCCTCTGACGCCATGGAACGGGGCCACCTAGGAACTGGCGAACACGGACATCACCGACCAGACGAACAAAGAAGATGAAGTCCCCAAATGCGATGGGATCAAGCGCCAGCCTTTCTGATCGTAAGTTCCCCGAAAAATCCATAACCGCACCGTAACATATCCCTGCGAAGACGATACCCGCGTAGGAGGTTCGGATCTTTTCTCGCCTCAGGAGGCCCGGAGTTTTTCAACAGTATCGGTCGTTTTTGACCGAGCGCCACGCCTTACCCAGGATAAAGCTCTTAGCTAGCACAAAAAAACCCCGGCATAACTCTTGCGATTTTGGCAGGTTTTTGTCTCAGTTGAGGAAGGGCATTTTCAACCTTCTGTCAATGTCTGCTTCCGGGAAGCTGCGATGCAGCATTGAACCGTACACTCAGCGTCCGGTATGGGCCGCTTTAGAGCTTGGCGCGTTGGAATGCGTCCTCCCATCTTCTAGCGACGCTGGGGTCGGACGTGGAGTTTGCCATTCTAAGGTGGGCTTCTCGCAACTCCGCCATGAACGCTTTTTGAAGTTCCTATCCACCTTCCTCCAACTCTTAATTCCGGACTGTCAGCCTCTGCTCAACCGGCAGCTTGCAGATCTGAGAACGGTATCCTATTCTAAAAATGCTCTCCGCAGGAGCATGGCACTCGCCGTTTCGAAGCTGCAGGCAGCACTGCTCATCATTTTTTTTCCTCAACAGCTCACTTTCCGGCTTGAGGGACGTCTGGCGAGTGGCGTTTTATCTCAGGCCCGGAGATAGCAATGTTGATCGAAGATATCCAACCTACGACCCTGACTGGGGTCAAAAGGCTTGCCAAAGACCTAAAAAAGACCAAGGGCATCAAACACGCTGATGCTTTGGACATGGCTGCGCAATCTGCCAATTGCGAAAACTTTCACCACGCTCAAAAGATACTCCCGATGCGTGGTTCAGAGTACGCCGCACCTTACGTCCTTCTCACGATTTATTGGAGTGACAAGGATCGCGGTCATCGCGTTGGCCGGGAAACCTTGCGCATCGACCTCACCAAACCCATCCTCGCGCTTTGCGACAAGAGCGGCCTGAAATATGTCCGAGGTTTCAGCGATCTCCGGATGGTCGCTAGCGACCATTTCGTCTGTGACGACATCGCACCAAACCAGGACTATGCAAGGCGCAGGCTGTGTACTGCAGAACGGTCTTTGCGGTTCATGGAGCACACGGGCTTACAGCCCTATCGGAATCGGACCACTTATCCAAAGGTCCTTCGCGATACCAAGCTGCCAAACACCGATCATGCAACATCCTGGATCGACCATGAGCACGGCCAGTTCATCTTGATTGATGAGCCCTATGGCAATGTGCCTGACGCCGACGCGCGTGCTGAATGGTCCGAACACACCGGTTGGCGCATTGAGAAGAGCACGTGGCCCGGCATGTACAGCCCCTACGATTGTGATCTCTACGTCGGCGTCGACGGCAGGTCTGGCTATGATTTCGACGCCTTGATGGCAAAGATCAACGCGATGCATGCCCCCATTGTAAGCGAGGCTTGGCCTGGAGAGTCCGTGTTCTCATGGGAGACCTTCTTGAGCCCGATGGCGAAGACGCGCCAGGACAAGCGCCGCGCAAGATGCAAAGGCATGATCTATCCGTCGCCGAGCAAAAGCACCGTGCCCTATAACTTCAACCCGGGCTGTCGCAACCGTCGCCCGGTCGGTGAGCTTGGTATAGAGGGCCACATCGACGCGGGACGGATCATAAAAACCGCGATGCGATCGCACCATTCAAGCGAGGCCGTCTACACACGCATGAGCTCACTTTGATGCGAACTCGAGAACTGGTTAGCACTAGAAGCGGGACGCGAGTTTTATGAAACCCGCGAGTTTTTTCAGGTCTATTACGGTTGGACCGAGGAGGATGAGACCACATTGAAATCGTTCGAAACCAAGGATCAGGTGATCAAGGGCCTTCGAGGCCTGGAACGAAAGTTGAAGCGTGCTTACACAGATTGCGCGCCACTCCGGCAACAACTCCAGCGGATCAGGATGTCAGTGTCGCGCCTTGAAGGTGCGCGTTAATCAGTGCTTTGATGGTTCCTGCATCCTGGATGCTTTCGTTTCTTTTGGAGCTGACCCCGTCAAAGACGGGTAAGCCCCCAGCAAAATTTGGATCGGCATAGTGGATGTGCCGATCCATGGCTCTGTCAGAAAAGGACCCATTCGATCATGAACTATGCCGACATATGCAGAGACGCCTTCGCTTTGGTCGATGACATCGGCAACGGGTCGTTCAACACCGAATTTAGCGAGCGTGGGACACTCGCCACCACAGTTGAGGTGGCCATGCCCGTGCTGGCTGTATTTCGAACATTGAACCCGGATGATCCGGCCTCGGTCATTCAGGCCAGATCGAAACTTGCTACACTTGCCGGCTCGGAGCAGGGCGTGTTCTCCCGATACCCCGCCCTGGCGGCCTTTGCCCTCGGCGAAAGCATCGTCCTTCAATAGCCGGCACCCAGCACGAGCCGGTCGCAGACAGACTTCCCGAAAAGAGACGGCCTATTTGCCGTCCCGAATGCGCTTCAGAAGATCCCGATCTGTCGGGTCGACGCCATTCATGATGGCCTCCACCTGCCGAAGATGTTGAGAAGCCCGTCTCATATCGCGTGGAATGAGTGCGCGGATTTTGGTACGCGACCGATCCTCAACAACCTTATGGCCTTCGTGAATGGCCCATCCCATAAAACCCGTTTCAAAGCGCTCTTTGATATCGCCTTGCAGCGACAGCTTTCGCACCGGTTCCCCCTCGCGGATGCGCAGAACTTGAAACTCCCTGTGGAAGCCGCCGCGCCAATTCTCTTCCAGAGCGTCTGACTTTCGGGAGTTCTTCGGCATCGGTGTGAGTGACGCATGCAAATATACATCCGGGTCATCAATGTCGACCAAAGCTAAAGCCAAATCTAGGGGCTCGCCCAGTTTACTCATCGTCCAGATGCTATGATCGATCAGGTACTTGTCCTGATGCGCCCAATACTGGCCCGTCGGGATCCAGAACATGGGCCGGTGATCAAGATGATCCGGAGCTGCAAAATCTTCAGCTTCCCAGATCTGCATGAGCGGTTGAGACAATTTGAACCGGACGACCCCAGCATCTTCGAACTGTTTCAGACCCAGATGAGGGACTGTGGCAGACGCCAGCCGTAGCGCCAAATCGACATCCGTGATCGACGGGGTTTCTCCTTCATCCAACAGCACACGTGCGCCTTGCGACGTGAAACTGTCATCAAGATCGCGGCTGTAATGTTCGGGGATCGATACCACGCAGTCGAAAGGCCCAAGAAGGATGCAAAGGGACGCACAAGCCCCCTGTGCCAGTGTGGGATAGAGATCAATAGAATCGAGATTTTGTACGGTGTTGTAGACAAGTTTCGCCGCATGTGGGTCGAGATCGGGTGCATAGACCCTTTGAACAATAAGTTCTCCGTTCCTGCTCACGATGAGTTTGGCATAGATCGACGCCTCGCTATACCCATTGCCCTCCGTGACATTCAGCTGCAGCCCGATGATCGGATCGCCAGCATAGCGCATGCCAAACAAGGGGCGGACTTCCGTTGTCAGGTCGATCAGCTCCATCCTGTTCTCGTCACGTTTAATCTCAGCAAGCCGCGCAGGATGGTCAGGTGCGGCTCGATCCATCGGCGGGATCACTCTCGTATTGTCTTCGGAGGCCACGGGTTGTTGTCCGGACGCTCTTGCTCGCAACGCGCCCCAATTCGATCCTGGGCTTAACGCGGCCGCGAGATCGTTCAGAAGCGTCAGTTTGGTGGGGCGATCGTCACCGATCCACCGTTGCAAGATGCGATCAACACCTTTCGACAGGTGATCAAGATTGACTGGTATTGTTCCGGCTGGTCCAGGTCTTTCGGGCATGTTCATTTTGCTCATCCCTCTCACGCGCTCTTGAATCCAGTTTAAGCCGTGGGCCCTATAGCAGGAGTCAAAAAGCACGTGGCTGATTGAGCAAACTGAAGTCATCTAGACGCTCGGCAAACCAGGATCCAATGGGCCCGGATCAGGTTCGCTGGGTTTGTTTCCACCTACCGCGCCGACCTGCCTGAGCAGCGCGCCAGCCCCATATGAGCTAAGTCAAGTTTACGAAGTTTACGATCACGACGCAACTAGCCCTGTGGACTGGGATGTCGTGGTCTGTGTTGTGCTACTTAGCATGTAGTCTGCTGATGAGGACTAGCGAAAGGAGTGCTCCAGAGCCGAGAGCGCCGTCTGTCAGTCAATCATAAAACGACCGCAGTGTGTTGCAGACCTGCATGCCAATTTCACGATCGTCCGCGCCATGAGCGATCATCGTGCCGCCCAGCATCTCCTGATCTTCGGGGATGAACCGAACAAGTGGGCCGGTCGTGTCGCAGGGCCAGCCTATGAGATCGAACAGACATGCAGGTGCAGCGAATGGCAGCTCTGACGGGCCGCACCGCAGAAACTCAAAAGTCGGTTCAAAGTCCGGTTTGGGCCGCCCGCGAAGACGGCCCATCTTTCTAGATTTCAATCGCTTCGGCGATGGCCAAAGCATCTTCAAGTTCGACCCCAAGATATCTGACTGTACTGTCCATCTTCGTGTGACCAAGCAATAGCTGCACGGCGCGAAGGTTTCCGGTCTTCTTGTAGATCTGAGTTACCTTGGTTCTGCGCATCGAATGAGTGCCGTATGCACTCGCTTCGAGACCAATCGATGTCACCCAATCGCGGACTATCCGCGCATATTGGCGTGTGGATATGTGAAGGCGCTCATGAAACCGGCCTGGCCAAAGATACTCTGATCCAACCATCAGTTCGTCTTCCATCCATTTCTCAACGGAAGCGCGGGTGCCTTCCGAAATCTCAAAACGCACAGGCTTCTGGGTTTTGCTTTGCAGGACGGACGCGCGCTCTTTGATTTGACCCGAAGCCATCACGTCCACCACCTTCATCTTGACCAGGTCGCAACCTCGGAGCTTGCTGTCGATTGCCATATTGAATAGCGCCAGATCGCGATGGTTCTCAGCAAGCTCCAGTCGTACACGGATCGCCCAGACATGCTTTGGTTTGAGCGGGCGTTTCTGACCAACTATGCGGCCCTTGTTCCAGGCAGGGCGACGCGCGCGAATGGCAGGTAAGTTTGGTGTTTCCATGACTGATCCTCCGATCCGCCATTCCCTCCCAAAACGACAACCCGACGTTGACCACGCCATCATATCACAGGAAGCTGCGCTGCATTCGAGGTCAGCAATGAGTCCAAAACGACCGATGCTGCGCTATGCCCGAACGTCCGCTATGGTGCTACGCCACTCCTTCCATCATAATGCATATATATCGCATCCACTTGGAAATCGATTGAAATTGGAGCGTCAGAACCAAGGCCGAACCATTGATGCGCTGGCAACTGAATCAGGCGTCAGTCGCTCGATGATCTCAAAAGTTGAACGTGGTGAAGCACAGCCAACGACATCCGTTCTGGGCAAGCTTGCGGAAGCACTCGATCTGTCGATTTCGCTACTGCTTGTGGCTCTTTTCTGGCGGTTCAATGCTTGACTACTGTCATGGCCTGAAGGAAGATTCGGCTAATCAGTTCGATCTCGGGTTTCGACGAACTGCCTACCGCACCTAAGAAATTCATGAAAAGGCGCCAATAAAACTCCTGCCAAGCGTGGCCTTGTCCATTCTGATCGCCTGAGGCGGGTAGATGGCGGATTTACAATGTTTTGTTGCGCCAGCCATCGATTACGGCATTGCCAATCAACGCAACATCTGCCGCTGCCGTTGTCTTGCCTTCGACGCGGATCATGGCAAGAGCGCCCCAAAGCAACCCCAACAGATAAGCCGCCCGTTTTTCAATCAGACCGGCATCGGCAACCATTTCTCCATGTGTACTGGCGTTTCGCAGCGCCGAGACAAATGCGCCACGCAACATTGCCCGATAGCCATCGATGCGGGCTTTCACTTCATCCGAAGCGCGCCTGACATCCAGGACCGTGTTCACCATGAGACATCCAGAATGCGCCGGAGCGCCAGTATCCGCAGGCGCGCTCATCGCGGTAAACAGATGCTGGATTTCCGCGAGCCCGCCTTGTGCAACCATGCCTTCGTAAACCTCGACCGCGCCAAGATGGTAGCGATCAAGCGCAGCCAGAAACAGCCCCTCCTTGTCACCAAACGTATTATAAAGGCTGATCCGTTTAATGCCGGTGGCGGCCTCAAGCGCACCTACCGGGGTGTCGTCATAGCCGGTCCGCCAGAACGCGACCATTGCAGCATCGACAACTGTATCTTCATCAAAACTTCTTGGGCGGGCCATATCACACCTAATTTATAATCTAGAGTATATAACTCTGGACAGTCAATTTGGCAAACGTTAGATATTATATAACTTACGTTATAGAACGATTCTCAAATCTGGAATGATGCAATGTTATGTCACCTACGTCACGTCGCCATCTCGGCGGCGATCGCTCTCTCTTTGCCTGCCGCAGTGTTTGCCGATACCGCCCGGCCGGCAATCGAAGCCGCACAATACACTGAAGCGACGCTACGCAGGGTCGTCACCATGGAGTTCGGTGCACCTCCTACCGAAATCATTCCGCTGCTATTGACCCGTGTCGATCTGTTCGACCCGACAATCACAGAAGTGCGTTTTGATCATAGTCAAAGTGTGACGCCCGGCCAGTTCGGCGTCGGGTCACGCCGCATCTGCATATTTGAAGACGGGCGAGAATTGGTCGAGCCGCTGCTCGTGTACGATCCACCGCACGCTTACGGATACACAGTCGATGCTGAAGCTTCGACCATGTCGCTGCCAGTACGCGAAATCGTTCTTCTCTACGACTTCACAGAGACCGCCGGTGGCGGGACTTCCCTGTCGGTCCGGGCTTTCTATGACCCGCGCATTCCCGGAACCGGCCCTGTGATTGAGCCCGTTCTGACGGGCACGCTGCGCCGGACCTTTCAAACCGCTGTCGATGTGTTCGGCGGCACTTATCTCGGCGACGAGAAACCCTGAGGCGCAGTGCCTCTGATCCCCAACCAACTCAGGAGACCTCCGAATGTCATTTACATCCAAACTACGCACGCTCGCTTTGGCAGCCACTGTGGCCCTTCCTACTGCTGTCTTCGCCGATGGCGCAACAGTGGTTGAAATTGTCACGTTTGACGCACAGCCCGGCGCTGATGCCGCAGCTGTCAGCGCGGCACTCGCTCCAATCGCCGAACAGATGGGTCAGTACAATACCCTTGTCGCTCGGTCCGTTGCCGAAGGCCCGGACGGAAAGTGGACCATGATCAACTACTGGACCGACCGCGATGCGATGAACCGGATCAACGAAGAAGCTCTAACGTGGCCGGAGTTTGGCGCATTGCCGGGTGTTGCAGACCTTGAGACTTTGCAGATGCAACAGCTCGACATCGCGTCCTCCGTCGGTCTGGTCGCCGAATAATGCAAATCGCACGCAACCTTCATATTGCCGCATCTGTCGAAGATCTGTGGAAGATACTTGCCACTGATTACGCGGACGTCGGGCAATGGGCGCGTGCGGTGCAGTCGTCTGAGCCCAATGCCGCTGTTGCCCCCCTTCCGGGGGCATCAGTCGGGGGGCGGATCTGCACCGCGTCGATTGGCGCCGTGACCGAGACTATCCGCACATACGATGCGGACAATCACATCCTTGCCTACGATGCCAAAGCGAAATCCATGCCCTTCTTCGTTCGCAATTTGAGCGGTCGATGGAAACTGCATGGGATTGGCGGCGGCACCGAAGTCGATCTGTCGTTTGTTGCCGACCTCATGCCGCCGTTCGGCGCGTTGATGGGGTGGGCTATGCGGCGTCAGTTCAGCACCGCGATCGATGAGACGCTCGAAGATCTCAAACTGTTCGCCGAAACCGGCAAAATCCACCCTGACAAGGCCAAGGCACTGGCCGTCTAATACTTAAGGAAAATATAATGACACTCGAACTCTGGTCGGTCTTTGTGACTGGCGGCATGTTGTGGCTCTCAATTGTCATACAGCAACTCCACCTCGATAAAGTCGGCGGGACGGCCTACGCGCTGTCTAATCGCGCAGACCCACCTCCAGAGTCCCCCGCACAATCTCGTTTGCTGCGCGCGGTCCGCAATCAAAGCGATGTCGCGGCCGTATGGATCGCGCTTGTTGTCGTGCAACAGCTGCTCGGCACATCTGGCGCGCTGACCTATTGGGCTTCCTTTGCGATGATCGTTTCGCGCGTGTTCTATCTGCCGCTCTATGCATTTGGCATCACGCCCTTCCGCAGCCTTAGTTGGGCGTTGTTCCTTGTGGCTGCCCCCGTCTTTGCCGTTGGTGTCATTCTTGGTCTGAACACAATCGGTGTGGTAGCAGGCCAATGAATTGGCTTTCGCGCCTTATGACGTCCGATGTGCGGTCCAAAGCGGACCGCACCCAAGACGGGCCGCGCCGCGCTCAGGATACGATAGAACTGGCACAACTCGATCCGTCCCACACGATCCTGGAGATCGAACCCGGTAAAGGTTGGTTCACAGGGCTTTTACTGGAGCTTCTGGACGACACGGGCACTCTGATCGTGCAACAACCCGCAACGTTGGATGCATTCTTCGGCAAAGATGCGCGCAAACGGGTTGAGCGTGCGGGTAGGAATAACGCCTGTTACAGCGACGCAACCTGGGAGTCGCTAGGCGCACAAGACGCATCTGTTGATCGGGTGGTCTGGCTGCAAGGGCCACACGAGTTGTGGTTTGAGCCGCAACCGGGGATCAGCTTTGGACGACCAGAGAAGGTCTTTGCAGAAATTGCGCGGGTTCTAAAGCCCACAGGAAGATTCTTCTTGATCGACAATTTGTCCCCGATTGGAGTCCCCCAACCAGAGGCGGGCTTGCTGCACCGAAGTGTGCCAAGCGTGCTGCAAAACCTTGCCAATCAAGCGGGCCTACGAATGGCAAATGAGGATTTGGAATGGATTGCGAGCCCTGCGGACCCGCTTGATATCCCAACGTATGATCCGAAGGTTCATCTAAAGACAAGCCAATTCGCGCAGGTCTATGAAAAGTAGAATATCAGGACTGGTGTTCACCGACAAGGAACGGAGAACAGCTTTGTCCATAGATGGAAATGCGGAAGTAGCAGGCAGTTGATGATAGCTATGACGAACGTCAAGAACGTGATCTTCAAACAAGCCACATACCCTAAATGTGGGCGGGCATTTGAATTATTCCATGATCCGCGCATGGGCAACACTATGCGATCTTGGCAACGCGGGGACTGTGCTACGCCGGAGGAATGCGTGGAAAGATTCATGCCGACCCTCAATGTCAATACTGTAGGCGCAGAAACATAAAATGCACAAAATCTATATCCTTATTGTCGGTCTTTTGGGCTGTGCTCTGATTGCTGGATGTTCCGCTGCCTTGGGTGTGAGTGCACCAAATCCCGATCGTCCCCCCGCCTTGAGAGCAGCCACCAGCTATTCGATCCATACAACCGAGCGGATCGTGGACGGCCCACAGCAGGCCGTGAAATCGTGGTTGGAGGAGACGCGCCTTGTGACCTTTATGGAGTCTACGCAGGGAATTCCGGGCGTTGTGTCGACGACACCGATATCCGGGACATGGGGTGAGGACGGAGCGCTCAGATATGCAAACCTGGACAACGGACATACGGCCATCGACCGCATCATTCAGAACCGAGACCCTGATCTATTCCATTATCAGATTTTCGGTTTCACGGCCCCATCAAGATATGTCGTGAACCACATTGTGGGTCGTCTTGAATACGAGGCGGTGTCCGCTGGACAGACACGCATCACGTGGAGCTATGCCATCGCTCCTACGTCGCTAATCACCGCTCCCGTCGCTGCAAATTTTCTTTCGAACCGGATCGCACCGTTCATGGAAAACACAATGGACAATATGGCGGCGGCCGCCCCGTTCTGAAAATAAGTTCAACACCCAAGCAGACATCCGGGAAAACACTTCAATTGGCGGGTTTGTCCGCGATCTGTGAGTTCGAACAGGTCAGGATTTTTGCAGCGCGGCGAAAGTCCGGTCTGACGGGCCGCGTTGCAGCATGCGGGACCTGGGACGGACGGCAGCTTTGGGCCGATAGTCGGAAAGCTGTGTAGCGGGCGGAATTGGCGGAAGGGGTGTCTGAAACCAACTTGTAAACAAAAGAAGTCGTAGCAGAGAGAAAATTGGATATACTGCGGGTCAATCTTTTGGACGTTAGTTAGTTCACACCAAACCTGTTGAATAAAAGGAAAGATGAGAATTGGAAGAAAGTAATTTGAATTTCAAGGTAATAGCTGCGGTTATGGGAGTTGCTTCCGGTTTGCTAGCTGGTTTTTCGGTAAGCCCCGTTGTAGGGGGCGTCATATCCAGCATAGTTGCGGCCGCCTTTGTGGTTCTTAGTATCGCACCAGATTCAAGCAAGGTGTCGTTGGAGCACAGAAGGGTCCGCGCCATCCCGTATTTTGTTTTGCCGTTGGTCCTTGCGCTTGGCCTAGGCGCCTATGCTCGAACGCATCATCTGTTTCTGCCATCTCCGATGGAGATAGACTTTCTTCAAATGCAAGCAATCGGTGTTGATCCCGCTTCGGCTCGATCTGCGATTACCGCAAAGTACATAGGGACCGAGGGCACGGGCGAGACTACTGGCCTCAACGCTATGCCGTCTAACTTACCTCCGGATGGTGCTGACCTTGCACCGTTGATGCAGGCTAACTACAATACTATTCACAGTATTGCGACCTACATTTCCTCGACTCCAGACCAGGCTCAGAACCCTGATCTTGTAAACATCCAGCTCAATGCAAAGAGTGTTGCCGTGTTTGTTCGATCTCTACTCGAGACGCGGCTTGGAGAAGGCCCCGCGCTGATTTGGTACCGGCTGCAATTAGCTCCTCCTAGCGAGTTTTTACGTCTTGAAGAGCAATTTTTGGAAAGCAGCCCATCCGATTTGACAAAGTTGAACGATTTCCTCGGAAGGTAAGCCCATGCGGCGCGCGAAAGTGATACTTGTCGCTTGCATTTATGCAATTCTTGCTCCCAGTGCGGTATTGGCGTGCACACAAAGAGCAATTTTCGGAGGTGAGGGTAATCATCGAAGAATGGCCGAAACCCAATTCATCATATCTAAGCAGCTAGCTTGGCAAGAGGGTCTGCTAACATCCGCGTCCAAAGACTCTCTTCGCATCAGTTTTACGTCTCAGAACGAAAACAACATTTGGATTTCTGGAAACACAGTTTTTGTGTCGGAGGCGTTCCTACAACTAACTGCACACCACGCCTTTGCATACGCAGTCACCCGAAAAAATCCAGAACTTGCTACACCTGAGAATATGATAAACTATCTCAACCTTTTGCACTCCAATGCTAAGAACGGGGTCAATACACCGGTTTTTACAAGATACATTGGACTAACCTTAGATCAGTGTATTGAAATCTGGAACGACCAGACCTTTCCACTGGACAATGTATACCCGGTAACCCTCTCGAGCTTCATGAGGTTTTGGTTTCTACATGAAATTGGGCATAAGGCCTTGGGACACAAACCGACAACAGACACAGATCTATCTTGGAAACAAGAGTACGAAGCTGATCGTTTTGCCTTGAGAGCCTTGCGTGCGTTGGCAAATGATGCTGTTTTTGTTGCTTTCTCCGGCGCCTACTTCCGCGCTACGATGATGTTCCATAGTGCCGACTTCAATGAGATGGCCATCCCAACAGTGACGCACCCACCAACGGTATGCCGACAATATGCTGTCTTAGAATACATCAGATCTCTGGATCTACAGACCAGTGAAATTACTCACAATCCGGAAGCGTTGATGCAACTAGATCTAAATCGCGCCGCACGTGAGTTTCTTGAGGCAGGTTTTAAAGATAGCGACACAGAATGCTGAAAGCCATATTCCCGAACACTTCGCTCGTTAGGAAGCTATCTGCACATTTTGGGTTGTTGAGTTTGGTTCTCATTTTTTCCTACCCAGCTCAGGTCAGAGCGCAATCCCACCCAACCTGCATAGACCCCCTCGGCCGAGCGGTCCTATACGTCGCCGACTACAGTGTTGATGATATTGCAATAGCGGGAACGTTTGCGAATGGGTGGCCCGGCGTCAGGTGGAATCCAAACGTTGTGGCCGCAGCCCGTCCTGTGGTCGTTGACTTCTTTTACTATCATGAATGCGCTCATCATGTTCTGGGCCATGTCTTGAATCGTGAGAATGGGCCTGGAACTGAAGCCTCGGCAGACTGCTGGGCGAAAAGAGTAATGTTTGAATTGGGAGTGCTGGATGAGACTATATATCGTTCGTTACTTAGCGAGCTGCTGGTTGGTTCCAAGCCCACAGTCGATTTTGCTGATGGTCGAGCTAGGGTCGATCTGATCGTAGCGTGCTGATGCCATCTATCGCTGCTGAGCTCGAGCTGCCTGATGCGGTCTACTAAGGTTCGTTTTGCGAGAGACAACTTTGCCAGATGGCCCGATCTAAGTCGAGTGTAGGTCTCAAACCTCGCGCCTGTGGCGCTATTTCGAAGTCGCCTCCAATTGATTAACGGCGGCGGCAACCCGGCTGGGACAATGTTTTGTCCGCTGATTTGCTTGTTCGATGACCGCAGAGATTTCTGTTACATTGAACGTTGGCAATGCAGGATGAGGCTGCATAAAAGGCCGCCAATAGGTCAAACCCGCCTAGGGTCAGGACTCATAGCCAGTAAATCACGAGTGCTGCGAGGGCGATAGCTGACAGGAAGACCTTTGGGCACCTGTCGTATCGCGTTGCGACACGCCGCCAATCCTTCA
>NZ_JCAPFI010000015.1:0-15479 GCF_059611725.1 Tateyamaria sp. LSS28
TGAGCAACAGGACCCTCAACCCCACCCCGGGTTAAACATCCAGTAACCAATACATCGTCTGGTTGTAGCACCACTCAACCCGGGGATTCGAAAATGCAAAAACATGACTGGATTGTGGAGGTGTGTGCTGACCTCTTAAACTACGCAAAGAACCATCGGATGCAACATTTGGAGAAAGACCTAAGGCGTGCTTTGGTTTCTGCTCAACACGATGTGCTGCTCGCCGCCGTGGATGCAGTTCATGACAATAACCACAGAGACTATGCGGTGCTCGGATCAACCAACACGGCTGTCGTGGCCCGAACAAAGCATAAACAGTTGTACCTAGTGTAGGACGCAAAATCGATTTCGTATCGACAACGCGCCTAGGGCGTCAGCAGGGACAGCGGAAGTTGCGACACTGGCCGCTTGGTTTTAAGGTGCCGATGGCGGCTTTCTAGCGTTGCCTTGCGAAGTAAGAATTTAGCCTGGCTTCGCTAACGTCGTTTTTGTAGCAAATGGGACTATAGCCACCTGGTCGAGACCAAGCACTTCGGCCTCCACATCGCTTATCAGCACGGTCTATGTTGTAGGGGCAAGGACAGGATCCAAGATAGCTCGCGATACTCTGACGAATGATCGCCGCCCGCCCTTCTTGTATTTCGCGGTTCGAAGTTATGGCGGCCTGTCTGGTTGGTTTTGGTGTGCTAGTGCTGGACGGGCATGCTGCCTAGTACCTCGCCGCTCAGATTAGTAAATCACCTGCTTCTGACCTCATTGGTGATGAATAGTTGAACACTAGACGCATTCAGCCGGTAAACTATGATAGCGCATCATTATGTGCCGCACCATTGTCGTCGATGGAAGATACCGCGGCATGAGTCTAACCAAAAAACTGATCCAACATGTTCAAACATTCCAAGGACATTCGCTACCAAAAATTCTTGCGCGACCTACATGCAAGGAATCTCTTTGATTGGTACCTTGAAATCGGGAGCCGTACTGGAACGTCGATTGCTCCTGTTCGGGGCAACGCAGTTGCCGTGGATCCTTTTTTTAGGATCAGTTCGAACGTTTTGGGAACCAAACGCAGTGCGCTCTTCTTTCAGATAACTAGTGATGAGTTTTTTGCTTCGCAATTTTTGGAAAAGAACCATATCAGAATCTCGTTCAGCTTTTTGGACGGCATGCACCTTTTTGAATACCTGTTGAGAGACTTCATCAATACTGAACGAAACACTGCCGATGGAGGTGCAATCGCCATACATGATTGCTGTCCGCTGAATTCAGAGATGACAACACGCAATCACAGAGCGGTCAAGAAAGGAGGATGGACTGGTGACGTTTGGAAGCTTATTCCAATCTTACAAAGATATCGACCAGAATTGACACTTGATATTATTGGGTGCAGACCCACAGGTTTGGTTGTAGTTTCGAACATATCCTCGTCCAATACCGTCCTAGCCGATCACTACGAAGAAATTGTCACACAGTACAAAGATGTCGAGTTCTCCGGTAAAACCGTTGAAATTTTCTTTTCCTCATTCGAATATCAACCTGCATCGGATTTCTTGAATCGCTCACTGCAGATGTTTCAGACAGTTTGCTTGCCCGAAAATGCTTTGAGCAAACCAAGGTATGTCTCACCTTAAGCATTGTTAATACGCACTGGGTTTGAACGTTCTTGTTTAGCGGTTAGTTACATCCAAAGCTATCCTGGGTTGTGCAATAACGTATCCGCTCCCGGCAAGAGGCTCAATCCTATTAAGGCCCGCATGTTCAACCAAGTTGCGTTTAGGATTCATCCGCTCCTGGTTTATGCTGATACGCGCCTGATTTCAGCTCTTTCATGCGGAAATGGGGGATCCATGCATGTAATCCCGGCGATTGGCGTCAATCACATGCCGGGCTTGACACGGGCCGATGTTGCTGTGATGGCTCACGCACCGGTGTCTCAAACGATCATTGTAACGCTCGATCATGCCTTTCGGAGCGGGGTGCCCCTGCAATGAAAGGTGGCTTTGCTTCCATTATTTTACTACTTTAGGATCGCGCTGGACGTTCGATCTGCCCTGAAGCTTCGGAACACCACGCATCCGTATGCTCTGCGGCTCGGCAATCCGGTCCAAATCGCGAGTAACCTGGGTGCGGGAAAGCGAGTTCTCACGACGCGAAGCGATTGGTAAACATGTATGCGAACGATACGCAGGATCGATAATTTGCTGCGTGTTAAGGTTACAGAAAGACAGTTTGTTTATCCACAATGCGAGCAGTCACTAAAATTATCAAATCACTCAAAAAATTGAAATTCGTTTGGAAGGCGTTGAGAGCTCACAACTCTTGGCGCCTCTCTTTCCTGATCCTGCCGATTGAATTGAGAATGCAAAATAACCTCATGAAAACGCTACTTCACGTACACGCCTCGTTTGTGAATGCCCATTTCAGAGGAATACTGCTCGCGCAAATACACGTGATGTACAGATTGTCATCTCGCCAAACATCAAGATTTTTGGTTTACGCACCGTTTATGAAGGCAAACCAAATGCCGAAATAAGAACGGTTCGAGACCCAAGTTTTAATTAGTATCGGCATCAGCGATGCGACTTACCACAACTGGCGTAAGAGATTCGGCGGAGTGGCATGATCGCAACTGTCTGAGATGAGAAGCCTGGAGAAAGAAAACTCTCGGCTGAAAAAGATCGTGGCGGAGCTTGAACTCCACAAGATCATCCTCAAGAAAAGCTTGAACTCAGGCAACGTCAGTCACACCACCACACGCATGCATCAGAGCGTCTTGCAGAAAGATCAGCGCTTCTGCCATTGCCCGAGACTCAGAGGTCAAATCTGTTAGTCCGGCATCAGCCGCTGCGACCAAGAGAATTTTGATACGCTTTGCGAACGAACTTGTTATGAAGTCATCCCATTCTTCCACCTCGGCCAAAAGCTCGACCCAGCAGACCGCAACGTCTTTCGGCAAGGATGGTGCAGATCCATGCATGGTGAGTGCAAACTCAAGTACATCGTAAACTGTGCTGTAGTTGAGCGCCTCTACCAGTCGGTACGGACAAGACAGGGTTTTTTTCAGCTGGCCCGACGCCCACAAAGCCTCCACTTGCGATGAATGGATTCCAAGAAATAGGCCAATTTCTGATCGCGACATAGGAAAGTGCATTGTGTACCTTGAGGCTCTGATCCGCTGCAAAGGCGTGACAGAGTGAGGATAAAATCTGATTAACCACGCTGTTGCATCAGGAAAATTTGATGCATTGAAGTGGGCTTGGTGTCCTTCCCCGCAGAACTGGGTTCTTAAATTGGCCGTGAGAGTGGGATTGGGCATGGCGAGGAGACGACATTGAGACGAAGACATGTTGAAGCTGCTGGCGACGACGTTGCATCAACTTGCCGCGCGGTTGGAATCAGCGATGCGACATACTACACTTGAGTAAACGGTTCCGCGGGATTGGACGCGCGCAGTAGTCGGAGATGAAAAGCCTAGAGAAGGAGAACGCGCGGATGAAGAAGATCGTCGAGGAACTCGAACTAGACAAGCTCATTCTCAAGGAAAGCCTGAACCACCTAAAGCCCAGGGCCTGACCTAAGATGAGTTCCGTCAAGCCGTCACTCAGAAACGCCAGAAGCTCGCGACGTCTGTGGAGAGCGGTTTTCAATGACCGGTCTTACTCGAACTCTTCTGACAACCAAGGAATCAACCCTTTCCAATGAAGGATGAACCATGGCACGGCGTTGTATAATGGCCTTGAAGTCAGCGACGCGATGCGTGTTAGACTAAACTCTAACGCACCTTGCCGCGAGGTATACAGAGTTTGCGAAACCTTCATGTCCACTTGGGCCCGCATAAGACAGGTTCAACTTCAATTCAGGACTTCCTGAAGGACAACCTGTCGGTCGACAGCCTTACTGCCAAGGACATCCTCTATCTAAAGGATCCTATTATACAAGAACTTGGCAACGCGCTGCAGAACAAAGACTGGGCAGCATCTTTCAAAACTGTGTCAGAGTTGAAAAATCTACTGTTGCTAACGCAAGCAAAAACGATAGTCGTTTCCAGCGAAGACTTGTCAGGAGGCTTGGTTGGACGAGGAGGAACCTGGCGGGTTTATCCTCGGCTATTTGAAAACATAAGGCTGCTAGATGAAGCGTTAAACGACGTCTTTTCCTGCACATACTACTTCTTTGTACGCAACGAAGACGACTGGCTTCGAAGCGTTTATAACCAAAACTTGAAACACAGAGGATCTGCAAGGGACTTTAACAGTTTTGCTGAAAGAATTAGAGGAGACCGAACGTGGCCATCTGTTCTGAGAAAGGTCAGAAAACGATTTGGTGATCGCTTTGTCGTTTTGCCCTACACATCTCGCAGTGAGGGTTCAGTCGTTCAGCGTTTCGTCGAAACAGCGCTGCCGAATGCTCTTTTCAAAGACGATGCCTATGACATGTATTGGTCCAACAAAGCTCCGGATTCACAGACATTACAGGCGCTCGAGGTCATTAATCGGTCTCATTCATCCGCCTACGCAAAAAGAAACGCTCGGAGATCAATCACCGTCACAGCTGAAATTGGGTCGAGCGAAGGTACATCCATTGCCGATGTAGGGACGGTTGGCTTGCAATTTGATTGTCACAGTATGACAGATTGGCCGCCGGAGAGTATTCGTCCCATCAAGTTACCAAATGAGCTATCTCCTTTATGGGATCGCGCCAATAGTCGCATCCATCATCAAGATCAGCCCAATCTTCTTCCAAAGTTAACCATAGACTTTAAGCAGGCATGCATAGATTTGACGGAAGGTGAGGAAGCTTTCCCGGGTGGGGGTCGTCAAGACATGAGAGAACAACAGAAAATTCTCCGTCATCGCTTTAGGGGCTTGCCGCTGGTGTGCTTCTATAACGCATTTGCGATCAGCTATCTGCGCAGGTCGACACCACATACCGAACATGCAAAGCGTCTGTTTTTTCATTTATGGGAACATCAATACTACATGATGCTGGCGACGTTGCCAACGCGATGGCTCATCTCGGTGTTACAAACCTTTATGGACCATGGGAAATCCGAAGCCCAACGTCAAGTTGGGACCGCCGGGTATTTTTTCTCAAACACTTTGAAGGCTTACGAAGCGGAACGCGCACTCGAGGGTAATGCCCCTGACAACATCTACGCGCATGTCGAACCTGCCACAAAAAATGGATTTCAGGGGCTGGATCGGTTTGCGCTTGGGAATACGGACTTGATGCTGAACCTCCTTGCGCATCTCTTGGCAGTGTCAGCGCGCGATGACATATCGGGACGCGTACTGCAAGAATTCTTGCTTAGAACCCGAACTGCACACACGCTTTTCTCACGCATGGATCAAAGCCGCATGCACCATGAAGCAAACGTAAAAGGCTTTGAAAATTGCTGGAGTTTCTTTGAAAGGCCGAAAAAGAAAACTTAGGAGGCGTAAGCCTAGTCACTGCGCCGACAAAGCAAGAAGCCAGCAGAAACCTCCTCAGCCCGAGCCACGGACACCGCCTCTCTGGTATTTCTGATGTGGGAGAACCGACTCAGGCCACATACCCACTATTTCCGCCCAATCGTTTCGGTACCGGGAGTCAAGGTGACTTCGAAGAAATGTATCGCCGATTGAAAACCCGGGGTTTTCAACTGATATGGGAAAATGTTTCATCGCATACCTCAGTCTCAGAGATGGAATATCTACTTTCCCGGAAGCATCTGCATGCTTTCTCATGTAGTCTAAAGCGAGTGAAGACAACAAAGTAGTTGGCTCTACTCCTTTAAAATGCCCCTGCGCTCCCCCGGTCAATGAGCGCAAAACCGTATCTGAGACCTGTTGGAAGTCTTCGTGCCTCCAGATCATCATTTTGGACTTCTTGTAGTGCGATCGAAGCCTCGCGATCACCTGGCTCCACGAACCTAAGTTGTTCCAGAGGGTTTTCTCAAGAAGCGCAATATCGGGAATCCGGCGTTGCATTGCGACACGACAAATCTCTTCAGACAGCAGATCTCCTAAGTGTCGGACCGACAGAAATACAGTGGTGTTTTCGTTATCGATCCATCTCGGAAGCGCTGACAGAAAAACTTTTGCATTGGGATACAGGCGCCCATCGATGGTCATGCGTCTTGCAGATCCAAGCAATGCACCGTCAGATATAATTAAGTGCTTGAGCGGGTAACACTCCAAATGTTTTTCCACATGCCTTTTGAGCACTCCCGCATTCAGATATGCGCAAGCTGAAGGCAGACGGTTTTCTCGGCTTCTTGGACTTACTAGACCAGTAGCACCCCGGAGTTGATTCGGACCCAAATAGCAAACACCATGTTTCCGAAGGTGGTCTGTTTGTGACTTTAGAACAGATTGAATAAATGATGCGGAAGTGGCGAAAGCGCCGAAATGAACGCTGATGTCAACGGGTTTCGAGCCGCTTTGTATATCCTCGATAGCACGTATTGACATGGGTCAACCCTATTTCGTTTTGTCATCGTGTCTTAGAGAGCATGAAAACCTGCCAACTCGAAAGCAGGGCCCGAGCGGTCATGAGAGTTAAACATCGCCTATCTTGAAAGCAGGTTCCGCGTTATCCAGGGCAAAGTTCTCAAGTGAGCGACAACAGCTTGACGACATTGTTGGGTATGAAGTCGTTCGTCCGGTGGCGCTCTTTAGAAAACTGTAACCTCTTGAGGCTGGTTTTCCTTGTGAAGGACAATTCGTCCAACACAGACAGAACTATATCGAAGTCGATCGTGCTTTTGCCCTTATACTCGGGCCAAGCTACGCCTTTTTCCCCTTCAAAACTTGAGATCGCGTCGATTCCCACCACCTGGGCGCGCGCGAAGTACCGCGTTGCCCGCCTAATTGAACCGTGTATTTTAGGTCGCCTTTGCAGTAACGCGATTTTCTGAGATGAGCTGCATACTAGGTTGAGCAGATGTATCGCCGAACTTTCCGCCAAAACCACATGTGACGCATCTTTGTATGCTCTTACTTGAGCTTCTATGGTCATTTTCTGCGGGTGCAAGATAGTATAGCCCTGTCCACGCAGCAAGTCTTCCAGAAGTTTTTCATTTTTGAAGCGACCCAAACTGCTATCTAACTCACTTCTACTGACGTAGATTTTTGCGCCCGTTGTTTTCGGATTGTCAGGGAACAACGCGTCTCGCCATCGCAACGCAGCTTTGTCACCGTACCCCGATCTTTTCTGATGAAATGAGAGCTCGGGCACAATTAAGTCTTGTACAAATGTTGGTTGATCGATGATCATAGCTGAACGAGACCAACCAAGCACATGCAGTAGGTCCATCTGCCATGGCTTCAGTTGCTGAGACTTCCGATTTCCCGCTAAAAACAAAAGTGGACCCGAGGCACTGGACGACGAAGCATTCGGTAGGTGTCCGATGCTCTCTGTAAGGAAGTGCCCAAAGTGGTCGATCGCGTAACCAGCGAATACCGCAGAGGGTATTTTGGAAACTGTTGCATCAAGGTCACTAGTAGTGGCCAGGTTTCTAAGCCGCCCAGTACAAAGAAGCCCTTCATTTGCGGTGGAATTGTCAGTCCAAACACCACCCTGTAACTGCATGCGATCAGCGCCGAATTTAGTCGGCACAAGCGCACCACTGCAGTGAAAATTCATCCCTAGGACCTTACTCATTTTTTGCTTGTCCCAGTTGACATAGCCTGACCACGCAGGGGCGTTGGAACACTTTGAAACACTTCTGCACGGGCTGGATTCTCCACTTTGGTACCTAGGTTGGAAATACGGCTCCCTCTGCCTTCTCGCAAATGACCTTATTATGTGAGAGCGTAATTTTGAAATTGTTTACCATCAACAAAACCTGCGATTGCCGTGTTTTCTGGTTTCGTTATCATATCCTTGGGTTACTGTGTGGTGAGTGGATATGTTGGGACTTCTTGCTTTGGCAATGGGCGGTGTGTTGGCTGGGAGCTTCTTCCTGCAAGAGGATGAAGGCGACGGGTCAGACACCGCGCAGGAAGATGCGGAGGTAGCGCAGGACAGCGAAGCCAATCTGGTGGATGTCAACCTTTTGGATGACGAAGCTCTGCAGGAGATCACGACACTAACAGGAGAAATGTCCTCCCACACTTTTATTGGGGATGACGCTGATAGCCAAGTTGTACTAGATACACTGCCAAGTCGCGACAGTTCCTTGGGATACACGAACATCATAGGTTCCGATGCGATTTATGTCGCCGATGAAGATGAACTGATCCACATTGACCTCGGAGCGGGTGACGACCTTTTAGTAGTGAGGAATGGAACTGCAATCATTGTCACGGGCGATGGTGCAGATACAGTCGATGCGTACGGCCTCGCTGCGGGCGAAATTCACGCCGGACCAGGTGATGTCGTGCACGGATCCGACGTTGTTTCCGAAATCTATGGAACGAATACCACAGGCACATTGGCTGTGAATGCTCATAGCGCAGAGTTCTATGGAGGTGACGCAAACGAAGTCGCCGTAGCAACTGGCAACGATGCTTTCCTTGATGGCGGTAGTGGGAATGATCAATTGGCCGCTTTTGAGGGTCACGCTCAGTTGCATGGTGGTGCTGGAGACGACTGGTTAATTGGAAACGCAACCAGCGATCACTTTGACCAAAATAGCCGCGTCTCGGACATCAACTCGGTCACAAACGCCTCGTTTGACACGCTGAATGGCGGCGATGGCGATGACCATCTGCTGCTGTCCAACGGAGATGTAGGCACTGGCGGTGAAGGAGCCGACTCCTTTGAAGTCTACCATAGTGTCAATCGTTCTCAAGTTGCGGCCAATATACTTGACTTCTCACCGTCTGAAGACGCGCTCGTGATCTATGTTGCGGGCAGTGAACCAGATCAACCTGACGACGCAAGTTTTGATCTGGCTGATAGGGTAGCATTATCTGATTTGGCCAACGGAACAGAAATCCTGGTTGACGATACCGTGGTCGCAACCATTGATGGTGTTACGGAGTTGCGCGTGGGCATACCCTTGGTTGGCCTCGACGATTCCGACATTGAAACAGGTGATCAGTATTTTGATATCTTGACTGGCGAGTCGGCCGGGATCGATACGTTCGACATTATTGTGAAGACTTATCCCGCGCGTTCGAGCTGAATGATTTGCACAGGACCTGCCCTCCATTCGGAACGGGTTTAAGCGTTCAACCAAGATTGTTAAGGTGTCGAATTCAGCATCGGTATAAATACGCGGCAAAGCGAGGTGTCGCCAACAGAGTGGTCGTTTTTGGAAATCCTGTTGCGCTTGACATGCCCCTTTCGGCGATGAACACGCGCTCCTGAATACTACCGCTCTCATACTTGGACAAATGGTAAGTTCCAAAGCTCTATTCGGTATGCTAAGAAAGAGTATTGCGTTCAAAAAAAGTCAAAAGACCCACCGAGATCTGTTTCGTACACACCCAGAAGTAATATGGAACTATCATCGTCAAAGCGAACCGACGTTCCATCCTGTACCCTTTCGATTGTCAAACTTGACTGCAATTCTTGTTCGATGAGCAGTGTATCGCGTCCCGGCTCAAAATTGGATACAACATCATCCCCGTTTCCCCTTTGATACCCAATGGTGGTCCCGAGAGAACTAAACAGCAGAAATACATCGTTTCCAGAGCCTCCAAAGAATGTGCTTGAGCCGTATGAGATGAAAAAATAGTCTTCCCCGTCGCCCGCGTGAACGTGGTTTCCGTAACCGCCAAAGGCATAGACTTGGTCGTCACCACTTCCCAAATACGCAGACGCATTCTCCGCCTCCCAAATTTGCAAGCTATCATCACCGCCGAAGGAAAATACTTGTTGTACATGTCCTATTAACGAAATCCTATCCGCAAAATCGGTTGTCTCGATTATCTCAATGTTATTGAATTGTATTTGCTCGAGGCCAATCTCAACGGTTCCATAACCCGTCCAGACTGTAACACCCATTTCAACAGACGTTAATGATAGTGTATCGACGCCTTCTCCACCGTCGATCGTATCTGCAGATCCGTCCCCAGTTATCCGATCGTTGCCACCTTCGCCAAGAATAAAGTCGCGACCTTCACCGCCATCAATTGAGTCGTTTCCATCTCCGCCAAAAATGAAATCGTCAGCGGCGCCCCCCAAAATATGATCGTTTCCGGTATCGCCGTACAGTGAATCCGAGCCGCCGCCGCCCCAAATGCTATCATGCCAATCGCCGCCGCTGATAACGTCGTCACCGCTTCCACCGTAGAGACTGTCGCGACCTTGCCCGCCCTCAACTACGTCGTTTCCGTCGTCTCCAAAAACCGTGTCGTGATGAGAACCTCCGTATATGCTATCATCTCCACCCCCGCCGGAAAGAACATCGCGACCGCCAAAACCAAACAAACTATCGGAACCCAAGCCACCATCAATGGTATCACCAAATTCCGAACCGAACAATTCATCGGATATCGCGATTTGGAGATCAGCTGTAAGATTCACACCAGTACCGTATGTAAGTGTGATCTGGATGGTCTCGTAAGCACCAATCAGCAGCGACAGCTCTTCTGAGGCACCCACGCCACCGTTTGGCTCCAGCCCCGTTATGAATTCCAATGCAGCAGTCGCATTGTACTCTAAACCAGTCGTTCCGGGCTCTGCAGTTAGAACGCTCACATATATGTGGCTGGCATCATTAACCATGCCAACAAGATCCACATTGAAAGACAAGTCATAGTCTACCCCTGACGACAGAAACACATCTGTCCGGTCACTTTGCGAAAACGTATAGGTGTATCCCACAACCGCATTCGTATCATCACGAAGTCGGAACGATGTGCCAGTGTCTACAAGCTGAGATCCTGATGCCCCGTCCATAAGCATATTGTAGAGATATCCGGTAGGAGACCACTCGGACCCGGTTCCTTCCCGTCCACTTAAACCTGCCGGGCCAGCGGTTTGCATTGACCAAATATGGGCAACATCAACTTCGGCCTGCATCATTTCAGCAAACATTCGTAGTAATGGTGCAGAGCGCATTAGCCCATTGATGAGTGTGCTGTCTTCTCCACTTTCACCAACGTTCCATTCTGTAATGGCAAGCATGAGCTCCGCGTTTACTGCAGCGTCCCAAGCTTGCATCATACCATTTAGTCGCGGCTGTATTGCTCCCCCAATTCCCAGCGTGTTACCTTGCGAATTCGCACCGTAGATATGTGCTAGCACTCCGTCCAAGTGCGTACTGTAGGCCCCATCAAAAAAGCTTGCGAGCGTCGCATTGTCGTCAGCATCTGCATCACCCTGTGCAAAAATATTCACCTGACCTCGCAGCTCAAGCGTCTCCGCAACCTCACTGATAATGCGCGCTATTTCAGCTTGAAGGTGGCCAAACTCTGCGGCTGTCCAATCAAAGTTGCTTTGATACCATTCGTTCCCGAGTTCAATGTTGATATGATCTATAGGTCCAAATTCTTCACTCAATAGCGCTGTGATGAACTCAGTGATTTCTGCTTCTGCGCCTGTGGATAGACTTCGCGTATTGTGGTCAAAGTATCTGAAGGTCGGAAATACAATTGTTGCCGTTCCGTTGATACCATGCACAAACTCTAAATAGTCCGCCAGTGGAAGGATTTCACGCGAGCCGATGTCCTGTCGACCAGATCTTATGTGAAAGTAGTTTTGCCCTACTGTCTCATTGGGGTTCGCAGGATCGAAAAACTGCTCCGAAATAGTACCGCCTGGATAGCGAATCGAATTAATTCCCGAAGACTCGACAAGCTGCTCAAAGTCTGAGCCTTCTGCCGTACGATCTGTATGAAATAACATGTTCGTACCAAAGTGACCTTCATTGATCGTGTCACTAGTGGAACCTAAATTTTCAATCGTCAGTGATGCTGTTTTGATCGTAGACACAGCTTGAACTCCGCAGTTACCAAAGCCGAAGATCGAAGGCCCCTTCAGGTTTTCCAAGGAGCTAAATGTACAATAATGTGTCTTGAATCCCGAATTTTAGACAATTACACAGTAGAAATGACTTTGGCTGCCTTCGACAGTCACATTGCGCAATAGCTCTTGTTCATCGCCAGCCCGATGTCGCGGATCGGACGGAGTTAGCTCCAAGCACCTCCCAAAAGCCGTGGGCATTAAACCGTTAAGGCTATTTTTGGTGATCGATGGCTATGGATCATTCCGCTACTTGTGTTGTACGTTGGTTAAAACAGAGACTTCTCGAAGGCTTGCACCTCAAAAAAAGGCCGGACACTGGCTTTCGGCGGCTGAGAGACACTTTGCAGACACGAGATGAACCATCATGGTCCTAGGCGCGAAAGAATCGAAGCAAAGCTTTTGGGTAAGTTGTTCAACAAGATCGCAGCGTCTCCGTTTGAGCTGCTTGCACACTTTAAACAATAATTGAGAATGCTACGCATTTGAAGGACTTCAATCAAACTGCTCCGCCCTCAAGCTGGGGTTCAACTTTGCGAGGTGTAACATGGCGAATGACTTATCCATAGTTGGCAGTAAACTAGGTGATTCTATCTTTGTTCACATTGGAAAGAGTGCAGGATCCAGCACGCTGGCTGCTCTGCGACGTTCAAAATACAAGATCGACAAGTATGTTCACATAAGAAAGCCACCTGTGTCACACGATAATCGTTATCTATTGACGCTAAGATCACCAATATCCAGAGCTGTGTCTGCTTTCAACTGGAGATACAAGTTGGTGGTTGAAACAGGTGAGCAGATGGGTCGATTTCCTGGTGAATTCGAAGTCCTGAAGCACTATAGGAGTGTTTCTCGGTTGGCGGAAAAGCTATATCGCGATTGCGGCGCGCCGAACCCTCGTGTCCACGGGCACTTCAACTCAATTTTTCACTTGGGAGAGGGAATTGAGTTTTACCTTGATCCTCTAGTATATAAAATTAGTGAAAAGCATCTAATTGGAGTGATTACTCAAGAGAATTTTGACCAGGACATTCTGGAGATACTTGGAACATCTTTGCGTCAGAAAAAGAAATTTAATCAGCGAAAGAAGAATAATAAAGATAGACAGATATCTTATCGTGCGCACCAGAATCTGGTCCGCTTTCTTAGAAACGATTTTGCTTGCATAGATGCTTTGAGTGCATACTATAAATTACCGGACAACTTTTTGGAAGCTGTGCATCAAGAACTCTCAAGCAGCAATTTCCGTCAGTCAATACCGTAAACAGTTAAGTCCACCCAATTTCCTATGGTCGGGATTCATAACCAATAGATGACGAGAGCAGCGAGAGCGATGGCCGCGAGGAACACCTTGGGGCATCGGTCATAGCCGGTCGCGACACGTCTCCAGTCCTTGACCGTGCTGAACATGATCTCGATGCGGTTGCGCCGTTTGTAACAGCGTTTGAAATATTTCACTGGCGTCTTGCGCTGCTTTCGACCGGGGATGCAGGCGCGTATCCCTTTGTCTTTCAAAGCTTCTCTGAACCAATCCGCGTCATAGCCGCGATCCCCGAGCAGCCAGTCGACCTTTGGCAGACCTCTGAGCAGAGCCCGTGCGCCGATATAATCGCTGACCTGTCCAGCGGTGACGAATAGGTCGATCGGTCGTCCCTGGCTGTCGTAGATGGCATGCAGCTTCGTGTTCATCCCGCCTTTGGTTCGACCCCTCTCGGGACATTTCCTTCGGAAATACCCTGCCGGGCAGTGAATCAGGCGACCGCGCGCCCTTTTTTTGGCGGCCATCCTGGTCGCGGTGCGGTGGGCCTTGAGGTATGTCGCGTCCCTTGCCCGGCAGGGCATCACGACGTGACGGCTCGAGAGGGGATCATCACGGTCGTCCTCTCACCGTGTTCCGCCGCCAGCCCCGCCATCATCCGCGCGAAGATCCCTTTTTGCTCCAACGCTTCCACCGACTGTAAAGCGTCTTGTGCGGACCATAGGCGGCAGGAGCATCCCGCCAGCGCAAGCCATTGCGATTGATGAAGATATTCCCGCTCGAAACACGTTTGTCATCGACCCAAGGCTTGCCATGTGACTTCGGAAAGAAAGGGGCCAGACGTTCCATCTGCGCGTTGGTTAGCCAGAAAAGATCGCTCATGTCACGGCTCCGTTTTCCAAGCCATGAGTCAGGCAGCGTGACCGAAATCAATGCATCCTGACCCTAGGCCATCGACTTTGTACATGACAAACTTAGCAGCGGTCGGAGCTATTAGATACTGACGGTTCCAGTTGGGCGCAGAAGGCGTGTTCAAAGCATTCTAGACACACAAAATTCCCGAATTCACAAGAGGGCCAAACCGTCCCAACCACAGGTAAAGATTTGATCTAACGAACAACTTCCAATGCCGCCGTTGGAGGTCCACTCCCCGGTTGAATGGATTTCCTCGAACCGAACCGAACAGTCGCTATCGCTATTTTTGGTCGTTTCTTGCGCCCAAAATTTCTGGTCGGGTAAGCTGCATTCATCAAGGTCAACAAGAAACTCGAATGTATCGCAGGTTGAAGACCATGTTTGAGCGTTTTCAATGCCGTCTCTTTCCTCTTTGGTACTGCCGCTGTCTGTTCCCGATCGATTTTGCCCGTTAACAATTTCGAAACGATCATCAGAAACTGAGAATGCGTGGCTGTCACCGCTATCTCTATCGAAAACACCGATCTCTCCAATCACTGCACCCGCAACCCGCTCAGACACAACAGTGGAAGAAAGAATGATGTCCTCAGGAGCTGTATTTGAATCGAGAACATCACCTTCGTAAGCAGTCACTAGTTGTCGGCCATTTGTATCTGGCCCATCCCACTCCAGGCGCAAACCTGCATTCCCGTAATGCTCGAAATAGCGCACTTCGATTTCATGAGTACCAGGCGAGAGTTCAATCCCGAACGACCGGGTCGAGAAAGCGTGTAGCCCGCCGTGATCGATGACGAGTTGCCCATTTACGTACAGCTCGGCCCCATCATCGGCACCAAGATGGAAATTGTATGTGCCACCTTGAGAGACCTCAATGTACCCGGAAATTTGAGCCGCAAAAGTATCTCGTAAGCCCCCTTCCCAGAACGAGCCGCCGCCGTTGACGTAATCTATGTGTTCAATACTTTCTTCATACAATGCCACATCAGTCCAGTTGACGTCATTTAAGCTTCTTTGCGTGTCATCCAACCCAAGGTATCGAGCAAGAAAGCCGTTCGAAACAACAGGGTCTTGCACGTCAAGAACTTCGATGGCGAAGCTTTCAGAAATGGACGCGCCGCTTGTATCGGTTGCAGTGACTTCGACATTGATCATGTTAGCGTCGTCGAAGCTCAAAGACGTTCCAGAGCGCAGTTGCAAATGCCCGTTTACAACCTCGAAGCGATCGTCAGAAACTGTAAATGTGTGGCTGTCGTCACTGTCTCTGTCGAGAACCCGGATCTCTCCAATCACTGCACCTGCAACCCGCTCAGACACAACAGTGGAAGAAAGAATGATGTCCTCAGGAGCTGTATTTGAATCGAGAACATCACCTTCGTAAGCAGTCACTAGTTGTCGGCCATTTGTATCT
>NZ_JCAPFI010000016.1:0-9946 GCF_059611725.1 Tateyamaria sp. LSS28
GAAGGATTGGCGGCGTGTCGCAACGCGATACGACAGGTGCCCAAAGGTCTTCCTGTCAGCTATCGCCCTCGCAGCACTCGTGATTTACTGGCTATGAGTCCTGACCCTAGGTTCTCAAAATTCCTGTTTAAAATCAGTCGCTCACCTTCCCGAAAATGGCAAAACCATGTGTCGCTCCACATCTCTTGTCGAACGTCAGATGACTTTGACCTTTGCGTCATAAACTGACCCAAATTCTTAAAATGCCGGAAAGCTGACCGTCATGCGGATCGCAGCGAATTCGTGCTTCGAGTCCGTAGTGCGAGATGGTGCGCTGCCGACCAATGAACGTTTTCGCGATCTAGGCCCGCCCCGACGATACCCAAATGAGTAATTGCGAACATTGGTGTAGGCCGCCCTTTCGCTCGAGAACCGTTTTATCGGGGCAAGAAAAGGCCTGAACAAGACCTTCAATGAACCGTTTGGGCTTTCGCCGGCACCTACAGAAACAATCACCCTACGTTAGAGGATTTTCGCATGAGCAAGAAAGACCAAGCACGTATTGATGCGTTTCTAGATTCACAGAAGATAAACGAACGCAAACTGGGGGCATACAAGCCTAAATTCTACGAGGCGATGAAACAGGCGCTTGATGACAACCGAATGGGTAATAAAACCGCCGTCCGTCATCAGATCCGAAGCATCGTCAGCAGTCTCAGGGTCGTTCATGTGCTCAAGGAAGAACGTGTTGCCGATTTCGCCAAGGCACTTGCAAAGTTCATCTCCAAGTACGGGCATTTCGATTTTGGCAAGGTCCTGGCAAAGAACGCCAGTAAACTGAGGGGCATCACGACGATGTTTCACAGCAAAGGTGTCCTTGCCGCCAAAAAGGAAGGCGAAAGACTCTACAAGGTCATGGTCGATGCCGGAGAGATCCCGGCGGGAGCGAGCATGGCCGATTTCGAAGCCGCAATGGAGTATTACGACGTTCACGCCATCAGATACTACAACTTCAATGAGCAAGCCATAGGCAAGGCGAATTGGAATTCGATCATCAAGGGCTTCAAGCTGAAGAACGGCGCGAAGAAAGATCTCAAGAAACTCGGTATGGCGATTTACAAGAAAGGCTCGAAGCATCAGGTCGTGCAGGCGATGGCCAGCGACATCCTGGCCGTCAGCGGCGACTCCAAGGCAGCGAGACACGGGGTCCATGGTTTCGTGTCGCTGGTCGCGGATGAGTTGGTCACAGCCGGGGCAAAGTGACCGAGTGGCGGCTGCGTTTCGATGCCGATGTCGCGATGTGAATTTAACGTCCGCTGCACGCAGTCAGCTCGCTGCGTTGAATGCAGCTTTGCAGGGCGGCGTTTCGGCGGGTCCGGGAACACTTGTGCCGCCGACCGCAGTTCAGCGTGCTCGTTCGTTGAAGCGGGATCGGATCCTCGTCGATCACGATTGGTGCGGGCCGTGCAAACCACTTTTTGAGTTTCTTCTTGTGGCAGTGTTTCACAACTGTCTCAATCGTGAGCAGACTGAGATCTGCCAACGCCTCCAGGTTTGTTTCCGCAGAAGCGACAGAGCGCCCCTCAATCACATCTATTATGTGCACCTGGTGTCAAGGCGCTCGTCTATGCAATCTGCTCCCGGTGAGGGTAGGTCGGAGCGAAGGCTTAGTCGTACCTTAAGTCACAGATATTTGTCTGATGTGACCATTGCCGGGCAATTTGCAAACCAAAAGTACTGTTTGAATACTGCCGCTCTGGGTGAAGCAAAGAGATTTCGAACGGGTTGCCTAGTGAAATCAGAGCTGAACTTTTCGCTGGCCCCGCAGCGTCAACCAAGGGCTTTGAGAGACCCGCGCACTTTCAGCGAGCTTTCCAATTGTTCGGACACGCCTGGGCTGTCCATCTTCACCATTTTTACCAATTCAACAGCTGCGCGTCGTCCCATTTCGCGGTGCGGGACATGCACCGTCGTCAGGGAAGGCGTAAGAATTCGCGCGAGTTCGATGTCGTCGAAGCCGGTTATCGAAATGTCCTCCGGCACTGATAAGTTCATCTCTTGAGCGCGACGCAAGGCACCCGCAGCCAAAACGTCGTTGCCACACATGACAACCGTTGGACGCGTGTTGTTCTGCATAAACTGTTCAAAAGCCATGGCGCCATTTTCGATCTCGTAGGGTGTTTCGATAATCGGTGTTTTCTTCGGGTCGAGCCCATTCTCCCGCAACCCGTCCAAGATGCCTTGCAGGCGTCCTTCAGCCCTATCGTTCCCCTCGACTACACCGGAAATGACAGCAATTTCCCGGTGACCCATCGAGATGACCTTGTTTGCCAGCATTCGCATGGATTTTCGGTTGTCAAACCCGATGCAGGCTTGTTCTGCATCATTCCGGTAGGCCCACGCAATCAGGGTGGGTATCTCACGTTGCCGTAGATAGCTATAGATTTCGGGATCGCGGGTGTAACCGATCAAAAGCAATCCATCCGCCCCACGTGCAACAAGGGAGCGGATCTGCTCTGCCTCGATCTCGGGGCGGTACGAGCTGCTCGCGACAAGCAGCGTGTATCCTTGCGTGTGCAACTCTTCCTGAAAGGCCTGAAGCCCTCGGGCAAAGATCGCATTGTCCATGGTCGGAATGATAGCGCCGATTGTGAACGTGTTTTTCGCCGCCATGGCACGTGCGCCGAAATTCGGCGTATAGCCTAGCTCTTCGACGGCTTGCATGACCTTGACCCGTTTCTGTTCCACAACCCGCTCAGGAGAGTTCAGGCAGCGCGATACCGTCGCCGTTGAAACCCCTGCCTGTCTTGCAACGTCTTCAAGTGTTGGAACCGTTCGAATTCGGGACATCGCCAGCCTGTGTCTTGTTTCGAATTTCTTGAACGCAAACTTCCAGAAAGTCAAAAAGTTCATTTCAAATGTAAGCGCTTGCAAGAATCAAATGTAAGCGCTTACAGTGCCACTCAGAACCGCAACTTTATCGGATACTGTTTTATGTTCCTTGCCGCCTCGCTGATCGTCTTTGTCGTCTACTTCGTCAATGTCGCACTGGGGGCCTTTGCGGCAAGCGCATTCCTGGGGGACGTGGGCGAAATGCTGGTTCTGTTTGCTGCGTCGATATTATTTGTCGTCGCCATTCTTCAAAAAGAGGCTGACCGAAACAACAAGAACGGCAGCTAACGACCTTCTGGGAGGACACATCATGGACAAAGATTGCAAGGACCTTGCGTCGGCGGCACGCCGGAATTTTCTGAAATTGACGGCAACGGGCGGCTTTACGGCGGCCATGGTCGCAGGGGCCGCGGGGACGCTGTGGTCGACTGAAGCCGCAGCGCAAAGTGCCAGCGAAGAGCGCGCACGCGAAGCGGCAGCCGATCATGTGATGGTTCTGGCAACAGCCTATCCCGTGGGCGCATCGCGCGGTTACCCGATCATGCAGCTGGACCTGAAAGAAAACATTCAGAACGCCACCAATGGCAAGGTCTATGTCAAACTCGCGCCGGGCGGTCAGTTGGGAGCAGGCGGTGCGCTGGTGCAGGCCGTGCAAGGCGGCACGATCCAGGCAGCACAGCATTCATTGTCCAACTTTGCGCCGTTTGCATCGACCGTTGACCTGATCAACATGCCGTATCTGTGCGGGTCCAACCAGCGCTTCACGAACCTGGTCAACTCGCAATTCTGGAAGGACACGGTCGAGCCAAAGGTCGAGGAAAACGGCTTCAAGGCGCTGTTTTACGTCAACATCGACCCGCGCGTTGTTGCGGTCCGCAAAGGCGGCGCTGGTGCGGTGATCACGCCATCCGATCTGGAAGGCGTCAAGTTCCGCGTGCCCGGTTCCAAAATGCTGCAACAGTATTACCGCATGGTCGGTGCCAACCCAACGCCAGTGGCATGGGGCGAAACACCTTCGGCCATCAAGCAAGGCGTTGCAGACGCGCTGGATCCGTCGGTTGGCGCTCTGGAGGTGTTTGGCTTCAAGGACATCCTCAGCCACGTCACCTTCACGCAGGCCGTGCCGGACAGCCAAGTCTACTCTTGCAACCTCGAATGGTTCAACTCGATGCCAGCCGACGTGCAGGAAGGCATTATGTGGGGTTCCGAGATGACCGCGCACCAGAACCTGGCCAAAGTGCCATCGGCCCGCGCCTATGCCATGGCCGAATTGGTCAAGGCAGGGGTTGAGTTCCATTCGCTGAACGAAGATCAACTGGCCGAGTGGAAAGCCGCAGGTGGCTACCAGCGGTCCGAATGGGACGAGTTCAAGGTCGATCTGGCCGGTTCCATGGACAACTTTGCCAAGATGGAAGAAGCCGCAGGCACCCAAGGCAAATACTACGTCCACGACGCGTAACTGCCGCGCCGGGCGTGCCGCTCTGCGCGCCCGGTGATACTTTCTTTCCCGCCTTAGCAAAGCCCAAACGCGTCAGCGCGGTGCGTTTTGCTCGGCAAGTCAGCAGGTTCTCACATGGATTTTTTGCGCCGAATTGATCGCGATGCCGAGCGCTGGTTGCTTCTGGTCTTCTACGTGATGCTCGTCATCACCATGGCGATCGAAGTGCTGCGCCGCGAAATCTTCTCGTTCTCTTCGATCTGGGGGGAAGAGATCGTGCGGTACTCCTTCATCTATCTTGCATGGATTGGTGCCGCCGCAGCCGTAAAAGAACGCGCGCACATCCGCATCGACGTGCTGATGCACTATCTTGGGCCGCGGCCCAAGGCCCTGCTGTACATCTTTGGCGATCTGGTGATGTTCGGTGTCGCCGTGATTGCCCTCTACTGGTCCTACGAGGCCGTGCATGTGTCCGCCAAATTCGGTTCGGTCACGGACGGCCTGCGCATCTCCAAAGTGTGGTTTCTGATGGCGGTTCCGCTGGGGTTCGCCCTGATCATATGGCGGCTGATCCAATCCCTGCTGCGCGACATCCATTCCCTCAGAACGGGCAAACCCGTTTTCGAGGGTGACACGCTCTTTGATTGAGGGATGACTTGAATGCTTTGGCAAACCTTTGATCAAACTGTTGAGTTGGGCTGGGACTTCTACCTGCCCGTCATCATATTCGTCTCGCTGATTGCTCTGGCGGTGCCTGTGTGGGCGGCGATTGGAACGTCAGCCATCCTGATGCTGGTGATGTCCGGTGATCTGCCCCTGAGCCTTGTCGGCGAAAAACTGTTCACCGGTATTGACGCCTTTGCCCTCACAGCCGTGCCTCTGTTCATTCTGACGGGTGACGTACTGGTCCGAACCGGGCTCAGTCGAAAATTCCTTGATGTGGCCGAGGCACTGACCTGCTTTACCAAGGGCGGGTTCGGGTCTGCCACGGTCCTCGTCTGCGGTATGTTCGCGGCCATTTCCGGCTCTGACGCAGCTGGAGCGGCGGCGGTTGGGCGCATGACCATCGCGCGCTTGGTGGAAAGCGGGTATCCGCGCCCATACGCCTGCGCACTGGTGGCGGCAGGTGCGTGTACCGGCATCCTGATCCCACCGTCCATTGCCTATATTATCATCGGCCTCGTGCTGGGGATATCCGCGTCAACCCTGTTCCTCGCGGCCTTGATCCCGGGCATCGCAATCCTGTTGTCGATCCTGATCACGAACCTGATCGTGAACCGTATCTACGCCTATGAAGGTGGCGGCCAGATGACCATGGCAGAATGGCTGGGCAACTTGGGCCGCGCCCTGAAATCCGGCTGGTACGCGTTCATCGTGCCCGGCATAATCTTCTACGGCATCTTCTCAGGCCGCCTGACACCAACCGAGGCGGGTGCCACGGCGGTCGTTGTAACGATCATCATGGGTTTCATCCTCCGCACGCTCACACTGGCCGATTTCCCGGCCATGCTGGTCAGCTCGGCAAAAGTGAACGGTGTGATCCTACCCATCATCGCCTTTTCAGCGCCATTGGCCGAAGCCCTTGCGATCATGGGCGTGCCGCAAGGTTTCGTGACATCGGTGACGGGTTTGACGGACGAACCATGGCTGCTGATCCTGCTAATGATCGGGATCCTGATCGCCGCCGGCTGCGTGATGGAAACAACGCCGAACATCGTGATCCTCGCACCGATCCTCAAACCGCTCGCGGACAACATCGGCATGAACGAAATCCAGTTCTGTATCATGATGATTACCGCCCTTGGCGTCGGCTTCATCACGCCTCCCTTGGGCCTCAACCTTTTCGTGGTGTCGGGCATCACCGGGGAATCCATCCTCAAGATCGCTGCCCGGGCCGTTCCCTTCGTTCTTTGCATGTTCTTGGTCGTGTTGCTGATTGCCTACGTACCGGCGATCTCGACCACGTTCCTGCCTGAAATCTACAAGTAGGACCCCGTTATAATGAAACGAGAATATCTGAAAAAAGCGACCCTGACCGCCAAGTCCGATGCGTCTGAAGTCCACGAAACGGTCAAGACGATCCTGGCCGATATAGAGGAGGGCGGAGACGCAAAAGCTATGGAGTACGCCGCAAAATTCGACCGGTACGAGGGCAATATCCTTTTGACCGCGGAAGAGATCGATGCGGCGGCGGCGCTTGTGCCTGACAAGCTGAAGGCAGACATTCAGTTCGCGCACGATAACGTCAAACGGTTTGCCAAAGCGCAAAAGGCAACCGTATCCGATGTCGAGGTTGAAATCGTACCGGGCATGATCGCGGGCCAAAAGGCGATCCCTGTCGATGCCGCAGGCTGCTACGTGCCCGGCGGCCGCTACAGTCACATTGCGTCAGCCATAATGACAGTGACAACGGCCAAGGTTGCGGGCTGTGGCCATATCACCGCGTGTTCACCACCGCGTCCGGGCGTCGGTGTTGCGCCGGCCATTGTCTATGCCGCGCACCTATGTGGCGCGGACAAGATCATGGCCTTGGGTGGCGTGCAGGGCGTAGCCGCGATGACCTTTGGCCTCTTTGGTCTGCCCAAAGCGAACATCCTTGTCGGCCCCGGCAACCAATTTGTGGCCGAAGCCAAGCGTATCCTGTTTGGCCGCGTGGGCATCGATATGATCGCAGGCCCAACCGACAGCCTGATCCTGGCGGATACAACCGCCGACGCGCATATCGTGGCGACCGACTTGGTCAGCCAAGCCGAACACGGCTACAATTCGCCCGTCTGGTTGGTCACGGATGACCGGGCCTTGGCCGAAAAAGTGATGGAGCTTGTACCGGGCCTGATCGACGATCTGCCAGAGATCAACCGCGACAATGCTTTCGCCGCCTGGCGCGACTATGCCGAAGTGATCGTCTGTTCAGATCGCGAGGAAATGGCGGCCTGTTCTGATGATTACGCACCCGAGCACCTGACCGTGCAGGCCGAGGACCTGGATTGGTGGCTCGACCGGCTGACCTGCTATGGCTCACTCTTCCTTGGGGAAGAGACCACCGTGTCCTACGGCGACAAGGCAACGGGCACCAATCACGTGCTGCCCACGTCGGGGGCCGCAAATTACACCGGCGGCTTGTCGGTCCACAAGTACATGAAGATCGTCACATGGCAGCGTGCCACACGCGAAGGTGCGAAGCAGGTGGCCGAAGCCACAGCGCGTATTTCCCGACTTGAAGGGATGGAAGGGCACGCCCGTGCGGCTGATGTCCGTCTGGCCAAGTACTTCCCCGATGAAGCGTTCGACCTGACCGCCAATGGCTGATCCACGATCCCTTTTTGACCTGACCGGGCGTGTGGCCTGTGTGACCGGGGCCAGTTCTGGCCTTGGTCGGCGCGCGGCCATTGTACTGGCCGGCGCCGGTGCACGTGTGGTGGGCGTGGCCCGTCGTTCAGAGGCACTACGGGATTTGCAGGACGAGGTCTGCGCAAGCTGCGACTACGTTACAGCGGATGTCGCAGACCGGGACGCAGTCCCGCGCATTGTCGAAGCGATCAGTGCACCATTCGGCGCGCCTGATATTATCGTGCACGCCGCCGGTATCAACACCCGGCAGGCGGCGGACGACGTGACTCCCGAAGGTTGGGATCAGACCGTGGCACTGAACATCTCGGCCCCGTTCTTCCTGAGCCAGGCGCTGGTTCCCGCGATGAAGGCCAAAGGGTGGGGGCGGATTGTGAACTTCGCGTCACTCCAGGCCACGCGCGCCTTTCCCGGCGGCATCGCTTACGGCACGACCAAGGCAGGCATTGCCCAGTTGACCCGCGCCATGGCCGAAGCGTGGTCTGCAGATGGAATAACGGCCAACGCAATCGGGCCCGGGTTTTTCCCAACGGAACTGACCAAGGCCGTGTTTTCCGACCGGGACCGGGCCAAGCGCAATGCTGCCCAGACCTGCATCAACCGAAATGGGCTTCTGGAAGATATTGATGGCCCGATGTTGTTTCTCTGTTCTGACGCCTCCGGCTACGTGACCGGGCAAACGCTGATGGTCGATGGAGGGTTCACAGCAAAATGAAAGCGTTGGTTTATGAAGGTGTCGAAACGCTTGGCGTGCGCGACGTCCTGCGCCCGGAGGTCGGCCAAGGCCATTCGCTGGTTCGTATCGAGGCCTCCGGCATCTGCGGGTCCGACATGCATGCTTATCTCGGACATGACGACAGGCGTCCCGCGCCCCTGATCCTGGGCCATGAGGCTGCAGGTGTGATTGAAGGCGGTGCGCGTGACGGTGAAAGGGTTACGATCAACCCGCTGGTCAGCTGTGGCACCTGTACTGCATGCCGAACGGGCCGCGATAATCTGTGTCCGGACCGTATGATCATTTCCATGCCGCCGCGTGAAGGGGCCTTTGCACAATACGTGGCGATGCAAGACGATAATCTCATCGTTGTTCCGGATCACGTCCCATTGCAGAAGGCGGCCTTGGCTGAGCCTTTGGCCGTCAGCTGGCATTCCGTCCGTTTGGGCCTGGTGGCCCTTGATCCGGGCGCATCCAGAACGGCGTTGGTTCTTGGTGGCGGCACCATCGGACTGGCCGCTTCGCTGGCCTTGAAAGCCAAGGGGCTAAACGACGTCACAATTGCGGAGCCCAATGACGCGCGACGCCTTTTCCTTGAAAATCAATGTGATGAGGTAAGTGTCCCCGCGGGGACAGGTCAGTATGGCATCGTGATCGACGCCGTCGGGTACGCTGCGACACGCGCGGCAGCCTCTGCTTTGGCTGAGCCGGGTGGTGTGATCGTTCACGTTGGGTTGGGAGAAGATACAGGTGGCCTCGACATCCGGCGGATGACCTTGCAGGAGGTGACGTTCATCGGAACCTACACCTACACGCCGCAGGACTTCCGTGATACGTGCGCCGCGATTTTCGATGGATCGCTCGGCCTGTTGGACTGGGCAGAACACCGCAGCCTGGATGATGGACCGCAGGCATTTGCCGATCTGCGGTCAGGAGCGGTTGCGGCGCCCAAGATCATCCTCAATCCGTGGGCCTGACATCCATGATCACCAACCAAATGGAGCCACTGCATGTATCATAAAATCCTCGTGCCGATGGCGCTGGACCATGGCGTGTCGACCCACACGCTTGAGATTGCCAACGCGCTGCGTGCAAAGGATGCTCAGATTTTCGCCCTTCACGTTCATGAGGCCCCCCAAGGCTCTGTCAGTGCGTATCTGGACGAAGAAACTGTTGCCGCCGGGTTTGAAAAAGCGCGGGCCGGTTTGGAAGACAAACTGTCTGGACAGCCGGGTGTCACACCCGTGATCGTCAAGGGCCATTCCGCGCGCACAATCATCGACTATGCGGAGGCGAATGGCGTCGATTGCATTGTGATGGGATCTCACAAACCCGGTCTCAGCGATTATTTCCTTGGCTCAACGGCCGCCCGCGTTGTGCGGCACGCCAGTTGCGCTGTCCATGTGCATCGCGCGCCCTCATGACGGCGCGCTCCTTCCCCTTCAAGAAAGGCACCTCCGAAACATGACCATAGACAAGAAGATTACCGATGATCTGGTTGCGAACGACATTTCGTTTGTGACGACGGTGCCCTGCAAACAGCTTGCGGGTGTCATCGACGAGATCGACCAGCA
>NZ_JCAPFI010000017.1:0-4172 GCF_059611725.1 Tateyamaria sp. LSS28
TAAGCTTCTTTGCGTGTCATCCAACCCAAGGTATCGAGCAAGAAAGCCGTTCGAAACAACAGGGTCTTGCACGTCAAGAACTTCGATGGCGAAGCTTTCAGAAATGGACGCCCCAGCTGTATCGGTCGCCGTGATTTCGATATTGATCATGCTGGCTTCCTCGAAGCTCAAAGATGCTCCAGAGCGCAGTTGCAAATGCCCGTTAACAATTTCGAAACGATCATCAGAAACTGAGAATGCGTGGCTGTCGTCACTGTCTCTGTCGAGAACCCGGATCTCTCCAATCACTGCACCTGCAACCCACTCAGACACAACAGTGGAAGAAAGAATGATGTCCTCAGGAACTGTGTTTGTATCAAGAACATCACCCTGCCCGATTGTTGTGATGGACGTGCCAGACCCGGCACCAAGCTCGAGCCAGACTTCATCTGTGTCGTAGTTGACTGTAATCGTGGCGCCGCGTCCACCCAGACCCATAACATCGAAGCTGCCCAAGCTGCCGATAATCTCATCCGCACTCATGAGCATGTAGGTACCATTGCTAATGTAGGCTTGTGTCAGGTCTACCGTCAGATCCAAGTCACCCAATTCGATGCGGGAAGTCACATTTGGATTGTCTCCAAATGCCCCAGAGCGGAATTCGGCGATACGTCCCAGACCCGATGCGTCGCTCGCAATCGTCAGATCAGCACCGGCATCAAAGCGAATAACACCCAGATCACCATCGTCGTCGTCAAAGCCGACCAAGGCGTCCGCACCATTGATGACGAGTTCAGCGTTCCGGCCAACAGTATAAATTCCGCCGTCAGCGCTCAGGATTGCCTGACCACTTTCGATGACCAGGTCAACATTGCTGCTCACCAAACCAGTGTTGGCAAACCGCCCGCCATCCTGAGTTACGTTCAGGACACCTTGGCTTGAATAGCCTCCGAGCCAAACCTGACCGGCAGAAGTAATATCGATCTCGCCCCCCGATGCACCCGACGTGGCCTGTCCAGTGACAGTCAGCCGACCGCTTGAAACCTCGAGGCGGCCGTTGTCGCCCATATCCAGTGCGGAAATGGTTTGAGTGCCACCATAGATCACAAGGTTACCGCCAAGATCTACGCTGTCGCCTTCAACACTGCCTGCGATGTCGCCACTGTCCCAATTCAGGCGATTGTCCCAACGCACGCCGTCGCCCCGCTCATCAGGGATAAAACGCACTTCGCGGGCATCCGTACGTACCTCTGGAAGAATTCCGAACGCGGTTTGGAAATAGGCGTTGAGTTCATCCGCCGTGACTTCGTTGACTTGGATCCATTGCACCAAATCATCCGTGACCGCATTGGGATCGTTCAGGATCAAACGCGCCAAGTTGTTCATGGTCGTTTGATCCAGCACGCTGCGGTCAAGCCCGTCTACATTGCGTTCATGCGATCCTTCTCGGTCATAGAGAACGTCTTCGCCGCTGAACCAGTTGTAGACGACGGTGTCGTCGAAAAACGCCGCTTGCTGGTTGTTCAATCCGCCATTGTTGTAAAAGTGGCTGTCGAGTTCCCAAGGGGCTTCCGGGTCAGTCAAATGGGCCACGATGTTTCCGATCAGGGCCGTTTGATAACCTTGGTTGTCGATCCCCAATGACAGGGCTCCGGCCGTTACAGCGTCGCGATACCCAGCATCCGTTACCACGTTGCCTTGGACGAGAGAGTAGTGCCCAACGGGTCCAGAGTCGCCGCCGCCCAGAACGTTGAGCATGGCATTGTTGTCGAAAAACAGGTTGTCTTCGACGAAACCACCGGTTCGAATTTGAGCGCCAAAAGATGCGGCCTGGCCCATGATGTTGTCACGGAATGTCACATCAAGGTTGTCATTTTGAACATATACGGCGTGGCTGAACATGCCGGGCGCTTGCGAAGAGTTCGCGTTGCGGTCGTATGCGTAACCGTCTTCCCAGCCGATCTCGGTAAAGCGTGTGCCTTCGATCAAAAGGCCGACGCCACCTTGGGCATAGATGCCTTGAACCCGGTCATCGAATGCGTGCCAGGTACCACCGTGCACCGGTTCGTCAGGGTTCAGGTTATAGAAGTTGGAGTCGCGCAGAGTGAAGCTGTCAACATTCTGTACAACAAGCGCGCCTTCCTCGGTGCCGGTGACGGAATCGAAGATCACGTTGTTGCTTTGATCGCCAGGACCAGCCACCAGAACAGTATCCACGAAGTGCAGATCGTGGACGACTATGTTGCTGAAATCATTGGCGATAAAGTAAATGTCGCCCTCTATGACCGGCTGCGCGCCTTCGCCATAGGAAGTGATAACGATAGGGTGCAGCGGGCTTTCGCCCTGCATGCCGCGGGTAGAGATGTCTTCACCGCGCGATTGATAGGTATACCCTGCTTCGAAACGCAGCCAGTTGGATGATGGTTCGGACCCTGTACCGACCAGCTCGCCCCAAAGCATCATCGCAGTATCCATGTCCAACGCCGTGTCCGGGCTCGACCCGTATTGGGGGTTGTCTGCCAGCCATTGTGCGTTGATCTGCCATGTCTGCAGCCCTTCTGCCGACGCAATGTCGGCAATACTCAGAGCGTCGGATGACCCGGTGACATAAACTTCGCGGTGGTTGTCGCCTGTTTCGATGACCAATTCACTGTCATCATCAGTTTCCAGCATGTAGTGGTTGGCGCCGGTTGCCCAACCGGCGGCTTGACTGCCCTGCACAACATTCATCGAGATCGTCTGCTGCGAGGTTGCGCCACTTGCATCGGTCACCTCGATAGTAAAATCGAGGGAACCGGTGTAATCCGTTTCGGTCATCACCAGCGCCAGAGAATTGTCTGGATTGACCGTCAGCCGACCGTGGTCGGGACTATCAATGATTGAAATCGACTGTGCTGTGTCGAAGTTCTCTGGTTGCAATGTTGTAGTGCGGCCGCCAGAGATTTCAGCGGTCGTTTGCGTTGTAACTGTCAGCGGCATGAGGTTGGTCCCGGATTGTATCGTGCTTTTACGGCACCCGGATATCAACCAATGGTTGTTAACTTGATAACGCGTGAAATACAGCCAACTTTCTAAAGGTGGAGAAATCAAAAAACGGCAACAAAAAATCAGGCCGATCGTGGGACATCCGAACGGGCGCAGTTGTGTTTCCAATTCAGGTATCTAACAAAGTGTGTGCGGCACAGTTCAGCAACTGCACTGCGCCCCCAAAAAGGCCGAGTGCCTTACCCCCGTAGAGCAGTGCCAAAGTTGGTTTAGTTTTGGAGGCAGGATTTATGGCGCGGAGCCGGTATTCGGACGAAGAACTCTCCCTCTTGGATTTCTTGCGTGTACTTGGCGATTTTTTTCAAGGTCTTTGACTTGGAGAAGTAAAATGCTCTGGAACTTGGCCCGCTGCCTCATCTCTATCTTGGCAACTGGACGTCCAGGAAGAGGCCATGCTCTATCAGAGGATCCTATTGGAAGCAGATAAGATCAGCGATGGCGCCTTGGCACTGGAAAATATGATCGTGGCAGAAGCTCCTGTGCCGGGCGCCAACACTCCTGACATTCGTATACAGTTTGCTTCAAGCGGCGATGCCTATGATTGGGTCATTCGCACCTTTGGCAAATAGCTCGACGACGGATTTGTCGATCGTCTCTGCGCTCTTATCAATCGCACCACGACAGATGGGAAATTGTACATTTGAGGAGAGGAAAACCTGTTCCTAATTTTTCTGAGTGATGAAAACCACGACCAACTCAGCCCCTAAATGCCTATGATTTTGGTTCAGCACATGGACTTTAGCGGGCCGCAGGAAAAACTCAGCCTTTTTCCCGATCACGACATGGTCTTGGACCACCACGCCAAATGCTTCACACGCAGCCAGGAGTTGTTAAGTTATGTCGTGGCCCTGATAATCAGCAATTGGGGGCCGGAAGTAAGATGTCTGGCACGAGAGAATTGCTCAAGTTAGCCATAACGACGCGCTCAAGCGACTGCTTCGACAAACGGTTCATCTTGATGAGCAATCTTCGGACAGCCTGCACAGTCAGGAATGGCGCTAGGCAAGAAAAATTCCCCTTAGGCGGGTGGGGTTGGTTGGATAAGCCAAGCCACCAGTTAATTTGGCAATGTGGGCGATACATATGAACACCAATCGATGGATATTGAGTGCCATCCAGGACTTGCGAGATATGGCCAGGGGGAACTC
>NZ_JCAPFI010000018.1:0-1191 GCF_059611725.1 Tateyamaria sp. LSS28
CGCCCTACCGCACGATTAGTCAGTGATTTTGGACACGACGCCGGCGCCGACGGTGCGGCCGCCTTCGCGGATCGCGAAGCGCAGGCCCTGCTCCATCGCGATTGGCGCGATCAGCTCAACACCAAACGATACGTTGTCGCCAGGCATCACCATCTCGGTGCCCTCGGCCAGCTGAACCGTGCCCGTCACGTCCGTTGTACGGAAGTAGAACTGCGGACGGTAGTTGGCGAAGAACGGCGTGTGACGGCCACCCTCTTCCTTGGTCAGGATGTAGGCTTCGGCCTCGAACTTCGTGTGCGGGTTCACCGAACCGGGCTTACACAGCACCTGGCCGCGCTCAACCGCTTCACGGTCGATCCCGCGCAGCAGCGCACCAATGTTGTCGCCCGCTTCACCACGATCCAGAAGCTTGCGGAACATTTCTACGCCTGTGCAGGTGGTTTTCTGGGTGTCCTTGATGCCGACGATTTCGATCTCGTCGCCAACATTGATCACACCACGCTCCACACGACCGGTCACAACCGTGCCGCGGCCGGAGATCGAGAACACGTCCTCCACAGGCATCAGGAACGGCTGGTCAATCGCGCGCTCGGGCGTCGGGATGTATTCGTCCACAGCCGCCATCAGTTCGCGGATCTTGTCTTCGCCGATGTTGGCGTCACGGCCTTCCATCGCCGCCAGGGCAGAGCCTGCGATGATCGGCGTGTCGTCGCCGGGGTATTCATAGGTGTCCAGCAGTTCGCGGACTTCCATTTCAACCAGTTCCAGCAGCTCTTCGTCGTCGACCTGGTCCACTTTGTTCATGAACACGACGATCTTCGGGATGCCAACCTGGCGGCCCAGCAGGATGTGCTCGCGGGTCTGGGGCATCGGGCCGTCAGCCGCGTTCACAACCAGGATCGCGCCGTCCATTTGCGCCGCACCGGTGATCATGTTCTTGACGTAGTCGGCGTGGCCAGGGCAGTCGACGTGGGCGTAGTGGCGCGCGTCGGTCTCGTATTCCACGTGCGCGGTCGAGATCGTGATCCCGCGCGCTTTCTCTTCCGGCGCGCCGTCAATCTGGTCGTACGCCTGGAAGTCACCAAAATACTTCGTGATCGCCGCCGTCAGCGTCGTCTTGCCGTGGTCAACGTGGCCAATCGTGCCAATGTTAACGTGCGGCTTCGTACGTTCAAACTTTTCCTTTGCCAT
>NZ_JCAPFI010000019.1:0-1059 GCF_059611725.1 Tateyamaria sp. LSS28
CATGACCATAGACAAGAAGATTACCGATGATCTGGTTGCGAACGACATTTCGTTTGTGACGACGGTGCCCTGCAAACAGCTTGCGGGTGTCATCGACGAGATCGACCAGCACCCCGACATCTTCCACATCCCGTCGAACAAGGAAGACGAGGGGATGGGCTTGTGTGCCGGCGCATGGATGGGCGGCAAGCGCCCGGCCATCATTATGCAGAACACGGCCATCGGGGTCACCATCAACACGCTGGCCACGTTGATCCAATACTACCGGATGCCGCTGCCGATGCTGATCAGCTACCGGGGTGAGCTGCGCGAGCCTGTGGCTTGCCAGGTCGAGATGGCCGTGCACACCAAGGCGCTGCTCGCGCAGATGAACATCCCGACCTACCACTTCCATCACCAGAAAGACGTGGAAGAGCTGGATATGATCCTGAAATACACTTTCATGTGCAACAAACCCGTGGCGATCCTGACGGATGCCAACTTTTGGGGAGGCTATGGCGACCAATGATCCGTTCTGAAATTCTGAAGGAAATTGCACCCATCCTGCGCGACCAACTGGTGGTTTGCAACATCGGCATCCCCAGTCAAGAGCTGCACGCCATCGACGATCAGCCCACCAATTTCTACATGCTGGGCACGATGGGCCTTTCGTCGTCCATCGGGCTGGGTCTTGCGCTGGCGCAGGACAAGACGGTGATCTCGATCGACGGGGACGGTTCAGTTCTGACCAACCTGTGCACGCTGCCGACGATCGCCAACAATGTGGCCGACAACTACATCCTGATGATCATCGACAACGGGTCCTATGGCTCCACTGGTGACCAGCCAACCTACACTGGCAAGAAAACATCACTTGCGGGAATGGCCCGCGCTGCGGGATGCGAGAATGTGGTCGAGGTGATGGATGTCGACACCGGCCCTGCGCTTGAGAAGGCGATTGCGGAGCGCAAGATGACCGTGATGGTTGTCAAATGCGACAGCGGCAACGCCAAAATGCCGGTGATCACCATGGATCCCGTCGTGATCAAGGACCGGTTTATGAAAGCGGTCACGGCCTGA
>NZ_JCAPFI010000020.1:0-732 GCF_059611725.1 Tateyamaria sp. LSS28
TCCTTCAATCTGCCGAACATGATCTCGATCCGGTTGCGCCGTTTGTATCGGCGCTTGTCGTATTTGACGGTTTTCTTCCGCTGCTTCCGCCCAGGGATGCAAGCGCGTATCCCTTTGTCTTTCAATGCTTCTCTGAACCAGTCCGCGTCATATCCGCGGTCGCCCAAAAGCCAATCAACCTTCGGCAGGCCGCTCAATAATGCACGTGCGCCGATGTAATCACTGACCTGCCCGGCCGTCACGAACAGATCGAGCGGGCGGCCCTGGCTGTCACAAACGGCATGCAGCTTGGTATTCATTCCTCCCTTGGTCCGACCGATCAGGCGTCCACGCCCCCCTTTTTGACACCCAAACTGGTCGCTGTCCGGTGGGCTTTCAGGTAGGTGGCGTCGATCATTACGGTCGTCTCTTCGCCATGTTCGGCAGCCAAGCCCGCCATCATCTTCGCGAAGATGCCTTTATCGCTCCATCGCTTCCAACGATTGTAGAGCGTCTTGTGTGGACCATAAGCTGCCGGGGCGTCGCGCCACCTTAGGCCATTGCGGTTTATGAAGATTATCCCGCTCAGCACGCGCCGATCGTCAACGCGAGGTTTGCCGTGGGACTTTGGGAAGAAGGGCTCAAGACGCGTCATCTGCGCATCCGTGAGCCAGAAAAGGTCAGACATATTCACCGCTCGTTTTCGAACCGTGAATCACGCCACTAGGCGAAAATCAATGGGTCCTGACCCTA
>NZ_JCAPFI010000021.1:0-721 GCF_059611725.1 Tateyamaria sp. LSS28
CCAGTCATGTTTTTGCATTTTCGAATCCCCGGGTTGAGTGGTGCTACAACCAGACGATGTATTGGTTACTGGATGTTTAACCCGGGGTGGGGTTGAGGGTCCTGTTGCTCAACAAGCGGGGTCACCGCCACGTTGAGAGAGGTGTTGCTCAAGCTGCCAATCATTCGCTGCTCGCTGTACCTAGAGGCTCGCAGAACATCTAATAGTGCAAGGTGTGTCTGGATGTAGCCGGCCTTACGGGCATCTTCTGCTGCAACCATCACTTTGAACTCAAACCATTCTTGTGCAGACATTCTGTTTACCTCCATAAACGGTGGGTAAACTCCGCCATGCATTTCTTAACGACACCTTAACGCAAAGGTAAACATAAATCACGCAGGCGAGAGTTCGCCTATTGGTAGCATGGATTGCCCCTACGGTCCCTGTCTCGATCACCGGAGCTTAGTGTGACCTATTCCGTTGAACTCGCCCCGCAGGAAAGCGAACCACGTTGTCCGCGTGACTTGGCAGAGGTTCGTCGCTGACAGATGGTGTTCCTTCAAAAGAAGCGGCCAACTCAAATTCTGCAACGTCGTAAACACCGTCCAGAGCCTCCGCAATGCCTTCCAAGGAGTTCCCCCTGGCCATATCTCGCAAGTCCTGGATGGCACTCAATATCCATCGATTGGTGTTCATATGTATCGCCCACATTGCCAAATTAACTGGTGGCTTGGCTTATCCA
>NZ_JCAPFI010000022.1:0-450 GCF_059611725.1 Tateyamaria sp. LSS28
CAAGACGCGTCATCTGCGCATCCGTGAGCCAGAAAAGGTCAGACATATTCACCGCTCGTTTTCGAACCGTGAATCACGCCACTAGGCGAAAATCAATGGGTCCTGACCCTAAGATAGAAAACCGGTAAAGTTAAAACACTTTACAACTCTCATTTTATTTCAAAAACTGAAGAGATGGTTTTGCCTTATCCTGCAAGCCACCGAATTTTGAAGAATACTATAACAATCACATATTGATATTTGGAAAAAATATGCTGCCAGAGATACTTATTTTACCGTCTGCCGTCTTCGAAGGGACCGGCACCATCGTGTTCCGCGTCAACCTGTCGGAGGCGTCGCTGTCGGACATCACGGTGCAGTACCGGGCGGTGCAGGACGGCACGGCCCTGGTGGGGCGCGGCGATGTGAGCGGCACCTCGGCCGAAGACACCTTTACCCTGACCATCCCGG